>NZ_AP042397.1:0-595000 GCF_055380895.1 Thermovibrio ruber
AATTTTCCTTTTCCTCTACCTTTAAAATCAAAACGTTTTCAAACTTTTCGAGATTCGAGATACCTCTTCTCTTTAGTTCGTTAGCTGTTACTATCATAAAGCCCCAGAAATTTTTCATCTTAAAGTAAAAAGAGGGACAGTTAGTTCCCCTCCTTAAGCCACTTTGCAGCGTCTAAGGCGTGATAAGTGAGAATAAGGTCAGCCCCTGCCCTCTTCATTGCCGTTAGAGTTTCAAGGACGATTCTCCTCTCATCTATCCAGCCCTTCATCACCGCTGCCTTTACCATTGAGTACTCCCCGCTAACGTTGTAGGCGGCGGTTGGATACTTAAAGGTTTCTTTAACAGCTCTAATTACGTCCATGTATGCAAGGGCTGGTTTAACCATAACGATGTCTGCTCCCTCCTGAATGTCTAATGCCACTTCCCTTAAAGCCTCGTTAAAGTTCGCAGGATCCATCTGGTAGGTTCTCCTGTCTCCAAAGGCCGGTGCAGATTCTGCTGCATCCCTAAATGGTCCGTAGTATGCAGAAGCGTATTTTGCTGCGTATGACATTATCGGAATATCTGTAAAACCTGCACCGTCTAAAGCTTCCCTTATAGCTTTTATCATTCCGTCCATCATTCCAGAGGGAGCTACCATGTCGGCCCCTGCTGATGCGTGGGAGACAACCTGTTTCTTTAGGAGCTCCAACGTTTTGTCGTTGTCAACGTCGCACACCTCTCCAGAACAGGCCAAATATCCGCAGTGTCCGTGGGAAGTGTACTCACAGAAGCAGACGTCCGTTATTACGTAGAGCTCCGGGAGCTCCCCTTTAAGCTTCCTTACAGCCCTCTGGATGATTCCCTTCTCTGAGTAAGAATCTGAACCTAACTCGTCTTTGTGCTCTGGAATTCCAAAGAGGATAACCGCCGGTATTCCAAGTTTTAAAACGGTCTCTCCAATCTCCGGGAGCCTATCTATAGAGTACCTGAACTGTCCAGGCATTGATGGTATCTCTTCCTTAACGTTCTCTCCCTCAACTACGAAAATCGGGTATATGAAGTCATTTGGAGTTAGAACGGTTTCCCTGACCATTCTTCTTATGTTTTCGTTCTTTCTCAGCCTTCTCAAGCGAAGCTGGGGAAACTTTCCTGTCAGCATGGCTTTCTCCCTATCCTTTGTCAGTCTTCAAATATAGCCTTTAACTCCACCAATCCTCCTCTTTTGCCTCTAAAACGGTTTCTGTAATAAGAAGAATTACAGAGAAGATGTTTGCAACTAAAGCTCCCCAGGCTAAGGCTTCAACTAAGGTCATTCTCGTTCCCATCTCGTAGAAGATGAGAGCCGGTATCAGATGGAGGTCTGCCGCGAGGCTTGTTGCAAGGAGCTCTGCGCTTAGTGTCTTCTTGCTTCCTATTTTAAGAAGGGTTGCTATAAGGTTAAACGTAACCGATGCAATTAGCTCGTAGGGGTCTCCATCATAAACAAATCCTACAGTTGTGGTTAGTGACATCATTATGAAGAACGCTGTTCCAACCTTTCCCCAGTCCATTTTATCCTCCGAGTCTATCCTTCAGTTTTTTCTTCAGCATTGCACTCCTTGAAGTTATCTTCCCTTTAAACAGAACTTTTACCGCCTCTTTCAGTTTTTCCTTTGGAGCTACAACTACGAGAATGTCTAAAGGTTCTATAATTGTGTCTCCTCCGGGGGTAAAGATTACCCTACCGTCGGTTTTCTTTATTGCTATTACCGTTATTCCAAACCGTCTTCTTAGGTCTAAGTCTTTCAAGGTTTTGTTCACAATGGGAGAGTCCGGCTGAACGATCAACTCCTCAATGTCAATGAATGTGCGCTCTCCGAAGAGAATTTCCTCAAGGAGTGAGCGTTCTCCGAATATTGGGGGCTTCCTTGCAAGAACTGCCACTCTCTTTGAAATTATTGAGGGTATCGTCTCTACGTAGTCTGCTCCTACCAGTTTAAGTTTCTCTTTAAACTCTGGGTTTTTTACCAAACCGATTATGAAGAACGGGTAGATGTTGTTTTTTGATACGACGGTTTTTACTGTTAGAGTAATTGCAAGGTTCTTATAGTCATCTTTTGTTGCAACTATTGCTCCTACGGCAGACTCTACGTTTGCAAGGAGGAGGGTATTTTCGTCTGTAGGGTTTAGGTTCAGGTAGAACCTGACTTCGTGTTCCTTTGCAAACTCCTCAAGCTCTGGGTCTTCTGAGATAACCACTACCGGAATTCTGTTATAGCGGAGCTCCTTTATAAGCTCAACAACGTAGTCGTTAAACCCGAAAATTAGGTAGTGTCCCTTTAAAGAGGCGGTGTCGTTTACCATTTTCCTAAACCTCAGAATTGATTTTAGCTCTCCGCTGGTTACGAGATTTATCAGAACTGCTAAAGAGTAGCCCATTACGGCTCCAACACCAACGGTCATAACGAGCAAGTTGAATAGCCTATCCTTGACCGTCATGTCCCACATTTCGCCGTAGCCGATGGTCGTAACGGTGAGGATTGTCATGTAGAAGGCTTTTAATAGGTTAACTCCCGAAATGACCATATAACCGATGGTTGAGACCATTATGGCTACAAGGCCAACAATGAGGGGAGCTCTGAACTTCATTAAGATTTCAAGGACTCTTTCTTGGCTGAATTTCTTGGGAAGCCTCTTCTCTAAGTTTTTTCTCAACGCTACCTCAAGTACCTGTAGAGCCTTTCAAGCCCCTCTTCTATCTTTTTTAGATCTGTGCAGAAAGAGAACCTTACAAACTTTTCAGTTCTATTATATCCAAAATCCCTACCGGGGGTTATTGCAACTTTTGTCCTCTCTAAAACCTCAAAGGCAAACCGGAAGCTGTCTTCCGTAAAGTTTGAGGCATCGGCGTAGATGTAGAATGCCCCCTCCGGTTCTGCCGGGATTTTAAATCCTATCTCTTTTAAGCCTTCTAAAAGAGTATCTCTCCTCTTTCTGAACACTTTAACGTTTTTGCGGAGCTCCCCTAAAACATTCTCGTCAAAACACTTTATAGCTGCAATCTGAGAAACCGTCGGCGGTGAAATTACTATGTTCTGAAGGATTGCAGTAAGGTTTTGAACTAACTCCTCCGGGACTACGAGCCAACCCAACCTCCAGCCTGTCATCAGGAAGAACTTAGAGAACCCGTTAACAACTGCAGCGTTCTGAGTTACTTCTAAAACAGAGGGGGCCCTCCTTCCGTAAGTTAAGCCGTGGTAGATCTCGTCGGATATTAAGAATGCCCTTTTGGAGAGCTCTCTCAGTTCATCTTTCGTGTAAACCGTTCCTGTTGGGTTTGAAGGGGAGTTGACTATTAGAGCTGGAGTTTTAACGTTTTCCGGCTTAACCTTGAAACTATCTTCGGGGTAGACTTCAACTGCCCTTCCTTTTAGCCCCAAGAACTTAAGCATGTTCTTGTAGCAGGGATATCCAGGGTCTGTATAGGAGATTTCCCCTAACGTTTCTCCAACGACTTTAATGAGGGATAGAAGGCCCGGGGAGCTCCCCGGAGTAACGATAACCTGCTCAGCCTTTACCTTAACCCCGTATTCTTTCTCGTAAAACTCAGCAATAGCCTCCCTTAACGGGTATATTCCAGTACTCTCTGTGTATCGGAGCTCCGTTTTATCAATTACCCTTTTTGCCTCTTCCTTTACCTTCTCCGGAACCGGTAGGTCAGGCTCTCCCACTTCAAGGTGGATTACCTTCTCGCCGTTCCTCTCAATCTCTTTAGCCCTCTCTAAAACTGCCATTACGTAGAAGGGCTCAACCAACAACCTCTCCATAGTTTTCCTCTCTCTTTTCCTTAACCTCTTTAAGCCTAAAACGAACGACCTCTCCCGGCGAAAGTTTCCTGTCCAAAATTGCCCTTATGTAGTTTCCAGTTAGAGCTACACTCTTTCCGTCAACTTCTGATAGAACTAAACCTTCAAGTTCCTTTCCTAAGAACCGTCTTCTAAAGTTTAGACTCTTCTCCTTTCCGATTTCCCTCAAAATCTTTGCCCTCTCCTTCTTAACCTGAGGAAAAACGGAATCTTTCAGCCTTGCTGCTACCGTTCCTTCCCTCGGAGAGTAGGGGAAAACGTGAAGGTAGCCCAAGGGGAGTTCATCTATTAACCTTTTCGTCTCTTTAAACTCTTCCTCAGTTTCCCCCGGAAAACCAACCATTACGTCCGTTCCTATACAGCTCTCAGGCCTCCTCTTAAGGATTTCCTCAACTACTCTCCTATACTCCTCCGGCATGTACCTTCTCCTCATTCTCTCAAGGACTGTTCTACTTCCGCTCTGAAGGGGAACGTGGAAGTGGGGGGCAACCTTCTCAGACGTTATTACTTCAAGGAGCTCCTCCGTAAACTCCATTGGCTCAATGGAGCTGAGCCTCAGTCTGTAGAGGTTGGGTATCTCAATCAGTTTCTCAATCAACCTTGCCAAGTTCCAGTTTCCCTCAAGGTCAACTCCGTAAGCCCCGAGGTGAGTCCCCGTCAGGACTATCTCCTTGTAACCTGCACTGACCAGCTCTTCTGCCTGTTTCAGAACTTCCTCCGGCTTCATGCTTACCATTACTCCCCTTGCCTTTGGAATGATGCAGTAGGAACAGAAGAGCTGGCACCCCTGCTGGACTTTTAAAAACGCTCTGGTTTTACCCTCAAACTGCCTGAGGGTTAAGGGGTAGAACCGTTTTTCATTCCAAACGCCTTTAACTATAGTTCGGGGGAGCTCCCCTTTTATTCTCTTTTCAACCAGGTCAACAATGTTGAACTTCTCTACATTTCCCGTTATGAGGTCAACCTCTTTTATCTCCTCAACCTCTTCAGGGTAGACCTCAGAGTAGCAGCCTGTTGAGACAACTAAAGCCTTAGGGTTTCTCTGTTTTGCCTTTCTCAGAGCTTTTCTGCTTTTAGCGTCTGCCGTGTGTGTAACCGTGCAGGTGTTTACAACGTAAACGTCTGCTTCTTCGTCGAAGGGAACAACCTCATAGCCTGCCTTTTTAAACTGTTCCTCCATGTAGGCCGTTTCGTGGATGTTCATCTTACATCCGAGAGTGTAGAAGGCTACCCTTTTCAAATCCTCTCCTTGTTGAAAACGGTTCTCATTAAATATAGGATTGAGATTGACTTAAAGGTTCTTAATGAGGGTTTCTATCTATCCATTGAGCTTTGGAATTTCAAAACGGATAACGTTCCAAAGTATTATGTAGTCAAAGTTTCCGTAGTCGTGAATAATGCCATTCTTCATTCCTACCATCTCTTTCCAAGGAATTTCAGAGTATTTGTCTCTGAAAGACTTCAGGATTCTTTTTGCAGCTTCCCCAATTATTTATGTCTTCGTCGTTTTCAAAAGAACCGAACACGCTGAGAGAAGTAACTCCCAAAGACTTAAGTTCTCCCTGTCTGTTCTTTATCAGTTCTAATATTTCTTTTAAAGACTGAACCTTTTGGGCTGACACGTTTTTCTCCTTTACCTGATTCTAATTTGAAAAATTTTGTTAACTCTCTTAACGTTTCAATACCTTTGGGCTCTCTGTTGAGTTTTGGAGTAAAAACTTTGGAGATTTTAGGGAAGGTCTTTTTAATTAAATTCCTCTCGTCCTCTTTTAAAATTTTATTTCCGACAATTAGCTTTACCTCTATTCCTGCTGAGGAGAGCTCCTCAACTGTCCTCCTACCAATTTCAATCGGGAGGCTCTGAGGGTTTACGACAACCCCGATTAGAGTTTTAGGAGAGAGTAGGAGCTCCCGGAGCTCCCTTACCTCCTTCAGCCTCCTCTCTAAAATTCTAAGAACGGGGTCTTTCTCAGTTAGTTTTTCTCCTACCATCTTTCTGTACTTTAGGGCCTCTTTCCTTAACTTTATTAGCCTCTTAAACCACTCCTCGGTTAGCTCAGGGGATGTGAGCATCCTTACGGTGTAGCCAGAAGGTGCTGTGTCAAAGACGACCCTCTCAAACTCTCTCTCTGAAACTGCAAGCCTGTAGATAACGTCCGTTGTCGCGAGGTCAAGGGCTCCCGGCGAGTAGTAGGAGAGCTCTATCTGCTTCTCTATCTCCCCGATTACCACAGGTGAGAGGAGCTCCCTTGCCTCCCTCTTTACTCTCTCTAAATACCTTCTGGCCTCTCTTTCCAGGTCTACCTCAACGGCGTAGAGGTTCTCTGAGAGTTTTTTAGGCTTTTCTCCTATTTCCTTCTTGAAGGTTAGTGAGAGCGAGTGGGCAGGGTCTAAGGAGATGACTAACGTTCTAAATCCCTTCTCTGAAAAGAAAACCCCCATTGCAGAGGAGACGGTGCTCTTTCCAACTCCTCCTTTACCCGACAGGAATACGGTTTCAAACTCTTCCAGCCTCAAGGCTCTCCAACCTCTCCCATAACCCTTGAGAGGACGCTCTCCCTGTCTGCCATTCTCCTCTCCCAGTTTGGAATTTCGTTTCCGAGGTAGGGAAGGAGTTCCACAGTGTAGTAGGCCATAGGGTTCGGAATTCCAAGCCTTTCGCTGAGAATAACCGTTAACAGCGTATCGTCTAAAACGGCAGCCCTGTATTCAAGTTTGTCCGTTGCGGAGTCTGAAACTGCTCCCTTGAAAAAGAGCTTAACTGCTCTCAGCCAACCTTTCACTCTTCCACTCCTTAAACTCCGGTGAGTTCTTCCACCTTCTGTGGAACCAGAACCACTGTTCTGGGTGTTCTAAAACTGCCCTCTCTATGGCAGATGTATACTCCTGTGTCAGTTCTTCAACGCTCTTCCCTTCCGGGTAGATGGGTTCGTAAACTGCAATTCTGTATTTTTCCCCTTCTAAAAAGCAGAACGCAGGGATTACGGGCTTTCCCGTCTTTAAAGATAGTAGTGCAAGGCCTTTGTTTGTGTAGGTCTTCCTCCCTAAAAACCTCGTTAGAACGCCCTCTTTTACCTTTGGTCTTTGGTCAAGGAGAATGCCGACGTAGTTTTCCCTCTTTAGTTCCCTTAAAACTGCCGTTCCCTTCCCTATTGGGATTACCCTAACTCCCCAGTGCTCCCTTATTCTGTTTATAAGGGCATCAACTCTCCTGTTCTTCATGGGCTTTGCAACTACGGCAAGCTTCCCTCCGCTTAAAAGTGAAAAGAGAGCTCCCATCGCCTCCCAGTTCCCTATGTGGGCCGTTAAGAGAAACCCTCCTTCCTCTGGAACTACGGAAGGGTCAACAGGGTAGAAGAGGCTCTTAAGCTCTTCCTGGGTATAGTTTGGAAGCCTAAAGAAGTCTGCCGAGCATTTTAGAAAGTTCTTAAAGCTCTCCTTACCTATCTCCTTTGGAAATCCCGTAAACTCAAGGTTTTCCTCTGTAACCTTCTTGAGTCTCGGGTAGTTGTAGGCGATGTTCCCCAAGCCTTCGGCAATAGAGAAAGCCTTTTCCCTCGGAAGTTTCTGGATTCCCTTAATTAGTAGCTTTAAAAGTAGATACTCCAGAAGGTGAGAACTCCCCTTCAACTGACTCCTCTTCAGCCTTTTCAGCGTTCTCTACGTTTGCAAGGATAAACTCTTTCAGTCCGTAGGCGTCAACCCTTAGAACTGGAGCTTTTGCGTGGGGAATTCTTCCCCTAAGCTTAATTAAGTCTTTCTCGGTTGTTACGGGGTTCTTCAGTTTTTTTAACCTGCTAATCTCTTCCTCTGTGTAGCTGTGGTGGTCGTTGAAAACGTAAAGGTTTCTGATTCTGTATCCCATCTTTATTAGCATCTCAACAAGCTGTCCCGGGTTTCCTATTCCGCAAAATAGGTCAATCTCCTCCCCTTGTGGTGGCTCTGTCCTGTTGAAGTTACCGTCAACCCAATAGCTAAACGTCTGTTCAGCCCTGAAGATTGGTTTTTTGAACGTTTTAAGGTAGAGCTCTATAGAGTTTAACCTTTCATCTGAAACAAGGTTGCTCCTTGAGATTACAAAGGCATCAGCTCTTTCAAGTCCGGATATCGGCTCCCTCAAGGTCCCGAGGGGTAAACAGTAGCCGTCTCCAAAGGGGTTGAAGGGGTCAATTACTACAATTGAAAGGGTTGGAATAACTTTCCTGTGTTGGAACCCGTCGTCTAAAACTACGGCCGTTGCTCCGTTTTTAAAGGCGAACTCAACTCCCTCAACCTTAACCTTTGAAACTACCGTTCTAAACTTCTTAAGAGAGAAGACTGCGCACTCGTCCCCGAACTTTTTGGGGTCTGGCTCTGCAAATGCTGGTCCTCTCTCCTTTCCCCTGTAGCCTTTACAGACTATTACCGGTGAAAAACCGGCCTCTTCCAAGATCTGGTAAACCGTTTCAGTTAGGGGCGTTTTACCGCTTCCCCCAACTGTAATGTTCCCAACAGATATTACTGGAAATCCGAACTTCCTTCCCGTCAGCACTCCGGAGTCGTAGAGTCGGTTTCTTACAGAGGCTATGAAGCAGTAGAGCTTTGAGGTTAGGTATAGAATCGGAAAGAGGAGGGTATACTTCCCCTCTCTTCTCAAAACCTTCTTCCTTAACTCATCAAAGTTCAACTGATTCTCCGATCCTCTTTAGGATTCTCTCCGTTACTCCTCTCTCCATCTTCCAGTTTAGGTAGCTCTTCTCTGCCGTTTCACGCCTTAATTTAGGACTTCTGAGGAGTTTCTGTAAGACACCAGTTAGTTCTGAAGGTAGAACTACAGGAACGTCAAGCCTCTCTGCAACCTCAAGGAACTCCGTTCCGTAGCTCCCCATCAGGGTCGGAACGCCGGCTGCAACCGGTTCAACTGGATTGTGGCCTCCGACTCCCGGGACGAAGCTCCCTCCAACAACTGAAACAGTTGAGTAGGAGTAAAGTGACGGGAGCTCCCCAACAGTGTCAACTACGTAGAACTCTGTATCTTTCGGAACTGTTTGAAAGGAGCTCCTGAACACCGCTTTCCCCGGGAGTTTTAACTCCTTTGCCCTCTTTACGTGTCTTGGAGCGATTACTGTTAGAAGGCCGGGAAACTCTTCCTTTAGTTTTTTGTGAACTTCAGCTGCCAATTCCTCCTCTCCCGGGTGGGTGCTTCCCCAAACTAAAACGAACCGCCTGCCCTCTATTTTCAGTGGAGCTCTTTCCTTTGGCGGCTCGTAGTCAAGCTTTAGGTCTCCTACTACCTCAACTTCCTTAAAGCCGATCTCTTTTGCCCTCTCCGCGTCTGCTTTACTTCTTGCAAGGAAGAACTTGTCAGAAATTAAAGGCTCTAAGAACCTTTTGAACTTTAAGAGCTTTTTTAGAGCTCTCTCGCTTACCTTCCCGCTTACGAAGAAGAGGGGTATGGATAGCTCCGTAGAAGCCTTCAGTAGAGACGGCCATACTTCTGACTCGTAGATTAGAATTCCCTTCGGCCTGTTCTTCTTTAAGAACCTCTTAATTAGAGGGTAGAAGTCTAAAGGAATTAGCCTTGAGGGAACTTCTGGGTAAAGTTTCTTAGCCCTCTCAAGTCCGTAGTCTGTAAAGGTCGTTATTCCAACCTTTCCTTTCAGTTTTTTTATCAGCGGTTTAACGGTGTTGACTTCCCCTATACTGGCTGCGTGGAGAAGGAGTTTTCCTTGGAGCTCCTGAAACTCTGCCGAAAGCCTCGGAGTGAGGGAAACTTCTCCCCTTTTGCTTACTTTTCTCTTTATCAACGGGAAGAGTGGAAGTGAAAGGAGAATTGCTAAGTTATAGAGCCAGAACACTACTTTACTCCGATTAGCTTGTGGACTTGAGGGATTACCCTCACTTCAAACCGGGAAAGGAACTCCCTCTCCCTTAGAACCATTTTAACAACTCTCCGGCAGGTTTTTTGGTATTCCTCTTGAGGGTGGTTAAGGGGTTGAATAACTACCGGAGAGTTTATCAGGTTGCCATATGCCTTTAGAAACTCTTTAACTCTTTTAAGGTCTTCCTGTGAGAAGACGGTAAACTTAAGCTCAAGGTTACTGTAGCGTTTTAGAAACTCTGAAACCGTTTCAAATGGAAACTCAACTCCCATAGTCGGCGGTTTTGGAGAGACGACGAGGTGGAGCTTCTCCGTTGGGAGCTCTCTGAAATAGTGACCACAGGTTTCAACGGTTATCCTCCTTACCTCCCTCAAGTTTGAAACAGACCTTAAAAGCTCCTCTATTCCCGGTTCCTCTAAAGGCTCTCCTCCAGTGATTACAACCTCAGGAAGGGAGGTCCGTTTCACAATTTCGGTTATTTCGTTAACTTGGTATTCCCTACCGGAATTCCAGGAGTACTTTGTGTCGCAGAACTTACACCCGACGGAGCACCTTCCTGTTCTGATAAATAGTGAGGGAGCTCCAACTGTAAGACCTTCTCCCTGAACCGATTCAAATATCTCGCAAACCCTAACCATCCTTCTTCTTAACCTCTATAGGAGACTTTGCCTTTACGTCGTAGTGCTTCCCAACGTAGTAGCCCCCTGCTGCACCTGCTCCTCCGGCGATAAGGAGTGGAACGCAACTTGTAAGTGAAGTCAGGGAGATTAGGGAGAGAAGTATTACCCTTCTCACTGCATCCTCCATCAGTAGTCTATTCCCTTTCTGGTTCCCTCTCCCCTGTAGAAAGGATGTTTTATCAGCTGGAAGTAGGTAACGTAGTCTGCTACCTCTATGAGTCTTCTACTTGCGTGCCTTCCGGTTAGAACAAGCTCAAGTTTTTCAGGTTTTTCTCTAATTAGGGATAGGAGCTCTTCCTCCTCTATCAGTTTAAGGTGAACTGCAACGACAACCTCGTCTAAAACCAAAACGTCGGTTCCTTCCATTCTCTCCCTTACAAGATTTAGAGCTCCCTCTGCCCTTCTCCTGTCCTCCTCGTTTGGCCTAAAGTCGTAGTCTGGCCTTCCAGTCTGAATAAACTCAAACCTTGGAAGGTACTTTGCTGCGAGGAGCTCTCCCGTCTCCTTTCCCTTTAGAAACTGGATGAACGTGCAGCTTAAACCTCTTCCAATTGCCCTAAGGCAGAGGCCTAAGGCTGCGGAGGTCTTACCCTTACCGTTTCCCGTGTAGAGGTGGATAAAACCTTTCTTCAGTGCCAACCTTTGAAGACCTCCAGTGCCAACTCCCTTGCTTTCCTATCAATCTCCACAACTTCGTAGATATCCTTAGGCGGTTCAAAATCTGCCCTGTTTAGAGTTTCCTCAATGAGCTTTGGAATCTCTGTAAACTTAATCTCCCCTTTCAGGAAGAGCTCAACTCCAACCTCGTCTGCTGAGTTAAGGACTATCGGGTATGGGTATCCTATCTCTAAACTCTTGTAGGCAAGCTTTAAGCAGGGAAACTTCTCCGTGTTCGGCTCTAAGAACGTAAGCTTCAGTCCGAAGAGGTTCAGCTGGTACTCTTCTTCTTTCAGCGGAAGCTTTTCAGGGTAGGAGAGGGCATAGGCTATGGGAATTCTCATGTCTGGAACCCCGAGCTGGGCTTTAACGGAGTTGTCCCTGAACCTGACGAGGGAGTGGACGATACTCTGGGGGTGGATAACAACCTTTATTTTCTCCACAGGAAAGCCGAAGAGCCAGTAGGCCTCTATAACCTCTAAACCCTTGTTCATTAGTGTTGAGGAATCAACCGTAACCTTCTTTCCCATCTCCCAGTTCGGGTGCTTTAGAGCCTCTTCAGGCTTAACCGTCTCAAGGTCTTCCCTGTTTAAGAACGCCCCTCCCGAAGCCGTCAGGATTATCTCCTCTACCGCTTCTCTTTTCTCTCCGACTAAACACTGGAATATTGCAGAGTGTTCGCTGTCAACAGGAATAATCTCTTTTGCTGCCTCTGTTATGAACTTTCCAGCACAGACGAGAGACTCTTTATTTGCAAGGGCTAACCTCTTTCCTTTCTTTGCTGCCCAGTAGGTTGGAAGTATCCCAGCTGAGCCTGATATTGCACAGACGGCAACGTCAAAATCGGTTCTCTCTATTAGCTCCCTTATCCCCTCAAGGCCTACCTGTGAGTAGAGGGCAACGTTATCTACGTTGAACTTCTCTTTCTGCTCTAAGAGTTTCTCCTTTGAGGAGCCTGCAACCAAACCGACGACCTTAAAGAGCTCCGGAAACTCCTCAACAACCTTTAGAGTGTTTTCACCGATTGAGCCGGTGGAACCGAGGATTAAAACCCTTTTAGAGCCTTCCAAGGAGCTCCTCCAGGCTCTCAACTCTCTCCTGCTTTCCTGTCTCAAACTCCTTTAGAGAGAAGAACTCCTCCTTAACTTCCTCTTCCCCGATTATTACGGCAAAGGCTGCCCTCTCCCTGTCTGCAGCCTTCATCTGTGCCTTAAAACTTCCCTGTCTGTGGTCGATTTGAGCCTTTATTCCCTTTCTCCTTAAAAACTCTGCAACTTCAAGGCCTTTCCTGTAGGCCTCTTCTCCTCTCGTTATGACGAAAACTCCTTCTCTTTTCTCCTCTTCCTCGGGAATTAGAAGAAGAACTCTGTCAATTCCCATTGCAAAGCCAAGGGCTGGAGTGTCTGGCCCTCCGATCTCCCTTACGAGGTCGTCGTACCTACCTCCGGCGAGGACTGTGCTCTGAGCCCCAAGTTTTGAACTCTTAAACTCAAAGACCGTCTTCGTGTAGTAGTCAAGCCCCCTTACAAGGAGAGGGTTCTCCTTAAAGTCAACTCCAAGTAGGTTTAGGTACTCCTTAACTTTTTTGTAGTGCTTTCTACACTCGTCACACAGGTAGTCTGTTATCTTTGGAGCTCCCTCAACAACCCTCTGGCAGCCCTCCTCCTTACAGTCAAGAACCCTTAAGGGGTTCCTCTCAAGCCTCTCCCTGCAGGTTGGACAGAGCTCCTCCTCTTTCTCCTTTAGGAACTCAATTAGGGCTCTCCTGTAGTTAGGCCTACACTTTTTACAGCCGATTGAGTTTATCTCAAGCTCAGCCTCTACCTTCAGCCTTCCTAAAACCTCAGAGGCCATCTTTATAACTTCTGCATCTACTCCCGGCTGTTTTAAGCCAAACACCTCGCATCCAGCCTGGAAGAACTGCCTCTTCCTTCCTGCCTGAGGCCTTTCAAACCTGAACATCGGCCCTAAATAGAACCACTTTGTAAAGGGTTCCTTTGCGTAAACTCCGTGCTCAACGTATGCCCTAACTGCCGAGGCCGTCCCTTCAGGCCTTAGGGCAATTACCCTTCCTCCCTTATCCTCAAAGACGTACATCTCCTTCTGAACGATGTCTGTTGTCTCCCCTACGCTCCTTGTAAAGAGCTTTGCCTCTTCAAATATTGGAAGGATTACCTCTTTAAATCCGTAGAGCTTTACAGTTTCCTTAAATTTGTCAACTACCCTCTCAAACCTCAAACTCTCAAGGGGTAGGATATCCTCAACTCCTCTTACTGCCTTAAACTCCATAGCTCTCAACTACCTCCACATCTTCTGTTCCGCAGAACCTATCCCCTGCATCTCCAAGGCCTGGGACGATATATCCTCTGTCGTTGAGCTTCTCGTCAACAGATGCAGTAATTAGCTCAGCCCTTTCAAACTCCTTTAACCTCTCAATCCCCTCCGGGGCTGAAACTACAGAGACGAAGGTTATGTTCTCCTCACTAACTCCGTTCTCAATTAGGGTTTTGACGGCGTGGTAAGCTGTTCCTCCAGTTGCAAGCATCGGGTCTAAGATTAGATACTTTGCCCCGTTAACCTTTGGGAACTTTAGGTAGTAGTTAATTGGCTCTAACGTTGCCTCGTTCCTGTAAGTTCCTATAAATCCTATTCTCCCCTTAGGGAAAACCAAAAGTGCCGGTGGAATCAGTGAGAGTCCAGCCCTCAGAATGGCTATAAAGATAACTTCTTGAGAAATCTCTTTTGCTTTTCCCGTTGAAATCGGAGTTTCAACGGTTACCTCTTTGGTCCCAATGTCCCTTAGCGCCTCTGAAATCAGAAGAACTCCTATCCTCTCTAAAGACTCCCTAAACTCCTCCGTCGGAGTGTTCCTGTCCCTCAGCTTCCTTAAGAGCTCCTCTTTTAGAGCTCCCTCAACCACCTTCAGCTTCACTTCATCAACCTCTCTGCAAGTTGAGTTATCGGCAGGTTCTCGTAGTCTCCTTTTAGGGTATCAAGTATGTTCTTAGCGTCCTTTAACCTTTTCTCTTTAAGTGCAATCAGGAGCCTGTCGTAGAGGGCTTCTGGATGCGTCCACTTATCCCTCTTAACCTTCTCTAAAATCCCTTCTGCCTTAGGGAACTCTTCCCTGTCTATGTATAGAGCTCCGAGGGATGTTTTAGACGGCGGTGAGAAGAGGGAGCTCTTGGATTTGGAGAGGTTTACTAAGTATTCCTCCTTTCCGTCAAGTTTTCCCAACAGAAACTCTGCAAGTTTTGAAGAAGGAGCGTTAGGGTATTCCTTAACTGCTTCTTCAAACAGAGAGAAGGCCTTTTTATTTTCTCCCTTGTCTAAGTAGTATAGCCCTTCGTCAATAATTCTTGCCGCCTTTGCCTCAACAGATGAGAGATACCAAGAATATCCGCCATAGGTTCCGCCGATAATGAGGAGTGTTAAAATTAATAAAACTATCTTCTTTTTGTGTCTTTCAAGGAAGTGGAGGAGTGAGTAGAGGTCTGAGATTAGCTGTTCGGCTTGGGGTGTGTCAATCTTCTCGGGTATTGGAACCTTCGGTGAATCCTCTTCCTTCTTCTTGTAGACCCTGTAAGGCGGTTTTTTCACCTCTCAACCCTCCGGTTGGTTTGCTCCAATTTTACCAGCTGAGGAAGGCTTATGTTCAGCAGCGCTAAGTTCTATACTGCTGTTCTCTGGGTTTTTATCGTCTGCGTTCTTCTCTTTACAGGTTTCAACTACTACTTCTTTGAAAGAGAGATTCAGGACGCAATATACACAACAACTGTAGCTGAGTCTAAAAAAAAGCTCAGCTCAACGGTTAACTCTGCCGTTGATATGGCAAAAGTTGAAGAGAAGCTCTTTATAGATATGGCAAGGAGTGAGGTAAAAAACGAAGTTGAGAACGCGTGGCTTGTTGCCAATTCTATCTATCTGTTCTGTAAAAGTAGGGGCTGCAGTAAAAGGGAAACGGCTCTTCTTATAAAGAGAGCTCTCTCCAAAGTTCGCTTTTTTGACGGTGAAGGTTACATCTTCATAGACTCTGTCAAGGGAGCCGTTGTTCTGAACCCGGCTTACCCTCAGATTGAGGGTAAAAGTATGTGGAACTGGAGGGACCTTAGGGGCACTTACGTTCACAGGAAGTTTGAAGAAATAGCCCTTTACTCACCGAAAGGTGAAGGTTATGTCTCCTACTACTGGTATCTTCCTGGAACTAAACAGATAGATTTAAAAAATTCATTCGTAAAGTACTTTAAGCCCTTTAACTGGATTATAGGTGCCGGTTTATACCAATCTTACGTAAAGGAAAAAGTAAAAGAACACGTTCTTAAAACGCTAATGCCTTTTAACGTTTTTATTGTTGATTTGGATTCAAACAGAATTTCTCAGTTTAACTTCCTTAAAGGATTAAGGTTAGATGACCTTAAAAATGGTCTTCTTGTAGAGTATCAGAATAGGATTTACTACGTTAGATACTTCCCCGACTGGAACTGGATAATAGGTTCATACGTTACCGGAAAAGAGCTTCTTCAAACCGTTTACTACTTAAAAAAACAGTTCCTTACAAAGGTTAATGCTGCCCTTGGGATCAGCTCTCTCTTAGTTTCCCTTATAGTTATCACTGCCAGTTTAGGACTTTATAAGACAAACAGAGACCTTGTGAAGACGATTTCTTTTTTGAGAAAAAGAGAACAGGAGCTCCGGGGCCTCAGTAGAAGGCTTAAACTTACTGCTTTTAAGGATGATATTACCGGTCTTTCCAACAAGAAGAAGCTTTTGGATGACGTTAATTCCCTTAAGGCCGTCAGAAACCTTCACTTTGCCCTCGTTAACATAAGGAACTTTAAAGACTTAAACGAGCTATTCGGGTATGAGGAAGGTAACGCCATACTGAAGGAGTTTGGAAGGGAACTCCGCCGTGTAGTTAAGAGAAAAAACAGCCGCTGCTCTGTTTACCGGGTAAGGGGAGACAAGTTCGGTGTTTTGGGGTGTGACTTTAACGATGCGGGCTTTATAGACCTTATTCAGAGGGTAATTAGGAACCTTGAGTTAAAAGATTTTGTCGTAAGAGGCATAAACTTTCGGTTAGACGTCGATGCCGGTATCTCTAAGAATCCAGATGAGTTTCTGATAGAGTCTGAGGTAGCAGAGGAAGAGGCAAAAAAAAGGGGAATTGACCTTTACGTTTTTGACGAAGAGCTAAAGGAAAAATTTAAGAACTTAGAGAAAAACGTAATAATAGCAACCGAAATCAAAAAGGCTTTAGAGGAAGATAGGGTAGTTCCCTACTTCCAGCCTATTGTAGAACTCTCTTCTCTTAAGCCTGTTAAGTATGAATCATTAATCAGAATAGTGGAAAGAGATGGAACTCTTTTAAATCCTGGAGAATTTCTACCTGTTGCTAAGAAAATCTCTATTTACAGGAAACTCTCCAAGACTGTTATTGAAAAGTCCTTTAAAATTGCCGCTGAGAAGGGAGTAGATATATCTGTTAACCTCTCTGCAGAGGACATTGCCAGTTCTAAAATGGTTGACTGGATAGTTGCAGCCATTAAACACTACGGTATTGCTAATAGGATCTGTTTTGAAGTTGTTGAAACGGAGGCTTTTAGCGATATAAGGAAACTTGAAAGTTTCTACTTTAAGATAAAGGATTTGGGGAGTTCTTTAGCCATAGACGACTTTGGAAGTGGATACTCAAACTACGAATACCTTGCTACGGTGAAGCCTGACTACATAAAAATTGATGGAAGCCTTATAACAAAGGTTGTTACTTCCCGTGATATAGAGAAGCTTGTTGCCCACATAGTCCAGCTTGCAAAAGACCTTGAGATTAAAACAATTGCTGAGTTTGTTACCAGCAAAGAGATTTTAGACAAAGTGAAGGATTTAGGGATAGACTACGGCCAAGGGTTCTACTTTGGTAAACCCTCTCCCGAAATACCCTCTTAAGATTCCAGCAAGACCTTGAAAGTTCTTTCTGAACAGCGTTTTAAGGCGTTGAGGTTGTAGCCTCCCTCTAAGGTGAAAAGGATGGGGGCGGAGAGCTCCCTTCCTGCATCAACGATTTCTCTGATTATGAACTCAACTCCTTCATCTGAAACTTCCAGTCCCGTTAAAGGGTCGTCTCTATGGAGGTCGTATCCGGCAGATACTAAGATTATCTGAGGGTTAAACTCCCTTACTGTTTCTCTAAAAACTGTGGAGTAAACCTCTGTGAACTCTCTGTCTCCGCTTCCCTCTACCATTGGAACATTTAGGATGTGTTCGTTGTTCTCCCTCTCACTTCCAGTTCCAGGGTAGAAGGGATACTGGTGGGTTGAGAAGTAGAAGACCCTTGGCTCGTTGTAAAAGGTGTGCTGGGTTCCGTTTCCGTGGTGGGCGTCAAAGTCAACTATGAATACTCTCTCTACTCCCTCAAAGAGGGCCTTTAGAGCAGCAACTGCAACGTTATTGAAGATGCAGAATCCCATTGCCCTGTTTCTCTCTGCGTGGTGACCAGGTGGCCTTACTGCACAGTAAACTGCCTCGTAGTCTCCTGACAGTAGGAGTTCCACTCCCAACTCGTTTGCACCTGCTGCCATCAAGGCTGCATCGCAAGTAAACTGGTTGTAGTATGTATCTGGGTCAAAGAAACCGGGAGCGTTCTCCCGGCAGGAGGTGATAACATCCTCTATGTAGTTTTCAGAGTGGACTGCTTTCAGGAGCTCGTAGGAGACCTGTTTAGGCTTAATGATGGGAAGGTTGAGCCTGTAAACTGGCTCCATGAAATACTTAAGTCTTAATGCGTTCTCTGGGTGTGTCGGAAGGTCGTGCTTAAGGAATATGTCGTCGTAGATAGCTGCCGTTCTCAACTTAGCTTCCTCACTATTTCAAACTCCGCCCTTCTGTTCTCAACGTCAACACTTAAAAGCCTTGCAAGGACTCTGTCTCCGATTCTAAAAACCGTTCCTGTCTTCTCTCCGACTAAACAGTACTGCTTCGGAACGCAGATGTAGTAGTCGTTCTTAAGGTTTGAGACGTGGATAAACCCGGGAATTACCTGTTCTATCGTCTCTATGTAAAGTCCCTGTTCAGAAACTCCTGTAATAATTGCCTCAAAAACCTCCCCAACGTGGTTCTGGGCAAACTGGAGTTTTTTAAGCTCTATAACGTCCCTTTCTGCCTCATCTGCCGTTATTGAGCGCTCGGTTACGTGTTTGCAGACAACCTCTAACTTCTCCTCCCAGGCTGGGATACTCTCCAGAGTAAACATCCCTTTCAGTGCCATCTTTACTAGCCTGTGGAGCTGGAGGTCTGCGTACCTTCTTATCGGGGAGGTAAAGTGGGTGTAGTAGGTAGAGGCAAGTCCAAAGTGGCCTATGTTATCTGGGGAGTACTTAGCCCTTGCCATAGTCCTCAACATCAGGTAGTTAATGAGCTTCTCCTCTGGTTTTCCCTCTACCTGCTCAAGTATCCTCTGGAGAAGCTTTGGCTGAACGTCGTTCTGGACTACTGGAACCCTTATTCCAAGTGAGCGGACGAAGTTGAGAAACTCCTGGAGCTTTTCCCTGTCTGGAGACTCGTGGACCCTGTAGACGCTGGGGTAGTCTGTCCAGAACATATACTCTGCAACTGTCTCGTTTGCTGCAATCATGAACTCCTCAATTATCCTGTGGCTCCAAAGCCTCTCTGCCTTGTATATGTCAATAGGTTCACCTTCAGCGTTTAGAACGACAACCGGTTCAGGAAGGTCAAAGTCTAAAGAACCCCTCTTGTAGCGTTTCTTGTAGAGTATTTGGGCAAGCTCATACATCTTCTTGAGGGAGTCAACAACGTGGGGGAACTTCTCTATTGCCTCCTTATCTCCGTCTATTATCTTCTGGGCAATCGTGTATGTAAGCCTTGCCTTGCTGTGAATTACGCTCTTGTAAATCTTGTAGTCAACTACCATTCCCCGTTTGTTTATCTCCATCTCGCAGGTGAAGGTAAGCCTGTCTACGTTGGGGTTTAGTGAACAGATACCGTTTGAGAGTTTCTCAGGAAGCATAGGGATGCACCTATCCGGGAAATAGACGCTGGTTCCCCTCCTGTAGGCTTCTCTGTCTAAGGCGCTTCCCGGCTTTACGTAGTGGGAAACGTCCGCTATGTGGACGTAGAGCTTGTAGTTTCCGTTTGGGAGTTTTTCTATAGCTACTGCGTCGTCAAAGTCCCTTGCGTTCTCCCCGTCTATCGTAAAGCAGAGCTGTTCCCTCAGGTCAACTCTTCCTTTTAGGTCTTCCTCCTTTACCTCAGATGGTACCTTCTCTGCCTCCTCTAAAACTTCAGGTGGGAACTCTGTCGGAAGGTCGTACTTTCTGATTATCAGCTCAATGTCGAGCTTCGGACCGGTTTTTCCTAAGTTCTCAACTACCCTTCCTACGGGACCTCTCGTCTCTGAAGGGTAAGAGATAATTTCAACTACTACGTAGTCGCCGTTCTCAACCTTTTTACAGTCCTCGTGGGTGAGGATTACGTCATACCTTATTCTCTTATCTTCAGGAACGACGAAGCAGGATTTTTTACTCTTCTCAACCCTTCCGACGACCTTCTTAACTGCCCTCTCTATGACGGAGACGATTTTCCCCTCTCTTCTTCCCTCTTTTCCCTCCTTAACTATTTCAACTGCAACGATGTCTCCGTTCATCGCTCCGGCCATGTTCCTGCCGGGAACGAAGACTCCCTTTCCTCCTTCAAGAGGATCAACGAAGCCGAAACCTTCCCTGTAAACGCAAAGCTTCCCTACTACAAGGTTCAGCTTCTCGGGAAGGGCAAACTTCGCTCCTCTAAGCTTTACCAACTTTCCCCTTTTTGTGAGCTCCTTCAGTTTTTCCCTGAGAGCTCCCCTCTCCTCCGGCGGTATTTTCAAATACTTAGCAATTTCCCTTGCCCTTAAGGGCTTGTTAAACCTTCTCAGCGCTTCAAAGATTCCCTCTTCTAACTTCTTCTCCTGTTCAAACTCCTTCGTAAAGTCAGACTCCATCTCTCCTCCTAAGGTCTGAAATTATCTTTTCTACAAATTTTGTTCCCGACTCCCTAAGCTGTTCCCTGAAGCTTCCGTCAAGTTTTAACCCGTAACTCTCTAAAATTCTTCCAAGTTTTTTGAAAATATCCTCCCCTTCAGGGTCTAAGTCTGTTAGTAGAACTACCCCTTCGTAATTTTCGGAAAGGTACTCCGCAACGTCGTGGAACTTCCTCCCCTTTAAGTCTACAACATTCTCAACCCCTAGCTTTTCAAGAACCTGCTTGTCCCTCTTCCCCTCAACTACGATTGCCCAGTTTGGATGGGTATACGAGAACTTCCGAAGCTCCACTATAAACCGTTTCAAGCTTTCCATTTCAGAACCACTTTATTAGAGCTATTCCTACCGTAAAATTGTAAATAATGGGTAGGCCTGCCTGTAGGAGCAGTAGAGTGACCGTTATCCTTAGTGGGTAAAGCCCTAAGTAGTAGGGTAGGAGGTATGCCCACCAGCTCCTCAATAGTGAGAACATTCCGTTCCCGACTGCCATGGTTCCAAGGATGTGGGCAACGGGAATTCCCTCTTTTACCATTACCTTTATTAAGCCGTAGGCCACAGGTGGGCTTATTGCTGCAGTTGTTATGTAGGTTATTTCAAGGGAGTTAAACCCTAAGTTTCCGAAAATCGGTTTTAACTTAATCGTTAACCACTCCATTGTTCCTGCTTTTATCAGGTAGACTATAAAGAGAAAAAGGGGAGTAAACTTTAGGATAAAAGAGACTGCTTCTTTTCCCCCTCTTAAAACTCCTTCCTTTATAACATTTAGATTTAGCTCTGGTTTTACCTCCTCTGGTGGCGGGAGCTCCACTTTAACGTTTCTATATCTGAACTTCCCGACTATTGAAACAGCCCCAAGTAAAACAACGTCAAAAGCAAGCCTTAGGAGTGCGTAGTAGATGGCAATTATCCCAATTAAGGGCAGAAGGACTGGGAGGTAATACCTGTAGAGGAACATTAGCCTCATCGGGAAGTTTGAGGCAAGGATTGAGAGGTAGAGGTCTACAGGCTCAATCTTTCCTTCCTTTAGTAGCTGAGAGGCCGTTATGTGGGCAGCCCTTGGGGAAACTAAGTAAATTACGGGAACGTTCGTTAAAAGGGGATGAAGTCCAAACTTTGAGAGTTTAAGAGTTTTAAGCCCCAGCCAGTTAACTAACTTTGTTTCAACCAAAACGGCGGCTAAAACGTAGCCAAAGGCTATGGCAAAAACGATTACAAAGTAGAGCTCCGTAAAGTTCATCTAATCCCTGACCAGCTCCTCAGAGAGCTCTACAACTAACCTTCCGCACTCTCCTGCTATGTCTGCCGTTATGCAGGCGCACCTTTCTGCCCTTTCCACACTCCTTGGGTGGATGCCCGTTGCTTTGCACCAGTTGACGATTGAGTCTCTACACAGAATTGAGCCTACTGCAGCCTTTGGAAGGCTGGGGATTTTTCCTTTAAAGACCGGCAATTTTTGTGTGTTGTGGAACTCAACCAGTCTCTTCGCTCCCTCAAGAGCTCTCTCAAATGGAAGAGTTGTTGAGAGGACGTAGAGAGCTCCCGTTACTGCTCCGCAAACGGCGTTCCACCTGTGAGGGAGCTCCTTCGCCATTTTTTTAATTTCTTGGTAGGTTATAGGGTAGAGAGCTCCTTCGTTAAAAGCCGTTATAACGCCGTATTCACAGTTGTAGTCCCAGTAATATCTGTATGCCAGCTTCTCTATTTCTTCAACTGAAAAGGGCTGCAGTTCAACCTCTCCAAAAATGTCTCTAATAAGCTCCAAGTTTTCGGCAATTTTCTGAAACTCCAAAACAGAACCTCCTTAAAAGTTTGAGGGGGAAATTTAGGAGAGAAGAGAAAAGGGGGCAAAGCCCCCAAAGGTTAAAACTCTAAGTTGTAGAAGACGTCCATTCCTTTAAAGACGGCAGCGCCGTTAAGGAGCTCCTCAATCCTTAAGAGCTGGTTATACTTTGCGTTCCTCTCGCTCCTTGCGGGAGCTCCGGTCTTTATCTGACCGCTGTTTACTGCAACTGCAAGGTCTGCAATGAAGGGGTCCTCAGTCTCTCCAGACCTGTGGGAGATAACGGTCGTGTAGCTTGCTCTCTTTGCCATTTCAATTGTCTCTAAAGTTTCAGTTACCGTTCCAATCTGGTTGAGCTTAATTAGAATTGAGTTTGCAAATCCTTCCTTAATTCCGATTCTGAGGAGCTCCGTGTTTGTGCAGAAGACGTCGTCTCCTACTAACTGAACCTTGTCTCCAAGGGCTGCAGTAAGGAGCTTCCATCCCTCGTAGTCGTCCTCTGCCATTCCATCCTCAATTGAGATTATCGGGTACTTCTCAACCAGCTTCCTGTAGAAGTCAACGAGCTCTTCCCTGTTAAGACTCTTACCCTCTCCGGCAAGCTCGTAAACTCCGTCTCCTTTGTAGAACTCGCTTGATGCTGCATCTAAGGCCAAGACTACATCCTCTCCCGGAGTATATCCTGCTTCCTCAATTGCGTTCATTATTACCTGAATTGCCTCCTCGTTTGAGGAGAGGTTTGGAGCAAATCCTCCTTCGTCTCCGACGTTTGTTGAGTGTCCCATCCTCTTTAAAACTTTCTTGAGTGTGTGGTAAACCTCAACTCCAATCCTTAGGGCTTCTGAGTATGTTTCACCCCCTACGGGCATTATCATAAACTCCTGAAGGTCAACGTTGTTGTCTGCGTGGACTCCTCCGTTGAGGATGTTCATCATTGGAACGGGGAGCTCTTTTGCGTTTGTTCCACCGATATACCTAAAGAGTGGAAGTCCGAGCTCCTCTGCTGAAGCCCTGCAGACTGCCATTGAAACTCCCAAAATTGCGTTAGCCCCGAGGTTTCCTTTGTTTGGAGTTCCGTCAAGCTCAATCATAAGCCTGTCAACGTTTACCTGGTCTGTTGACTCAACTCCGATGAGAGCCGGTGCAATTACCTCGTTGACGTTCTTTACCGCCTTTAAAACTCCCTTTCCCATGTAGCGTTTTGGGTCTTTATCACGGAGCTCCAATGCCTCTTTCTCTCCCGTTGAAGCTCCGCTTGGAACTGCAGCCCTTGCAGAGACTCCGCTCTCAAGAGTTACCTCTACCTCAACCGTCGGGTTTCCCCTTGAGTCAAGTATTTCCCTTGCCCTTACGTCAACTATTCTTGACATCACTCCTCCGATATCTGGTTAAGTTTTTCGCAGATTTTACCTGTCGGATCGTAAATCTTAAAGAATCTGCCTCCTTCCTCCTCTCTACACTCAACGACTACGGCATTTGGAAACTCTGAAAGGAGTTCCTCTCCCCACTCAACCACCTTTATCCTGTCGTCTTCCAAGGCTTCGTATAGCCCTAAGTCCTCCAAATCCTCAAGTGAGTTAATCCTGTAAAGGTCGGCGTGGACAAAGTTTTCGTACTCGTGAACGACGTTAAAAGAGGGAGAGGATATCTCATCCTCAGGGATTCCAAGCCCCTTTGCTATTCCCCTCGTTAGAGCTGTTTTACCGCAGCCTAAATTTCCTTTCAGAATAATTAGCGTTCCGGGAGAGACAGACCTTGCTATCAACTTTCCTAAATTCTTGGTCTCTTCCTCGCTTTTTGAGAGGAACTGACAATCACTCAACCCTCTGCCCCACTAAAGAGACTTTTGTAATTCCCTGCTGTCTGAGGGTATCAAGGAGTGTAAAGACGAACTTGTAGGGGGTCTCCTTGTCTGCCTTTATAAAAACCTTTCCGTTTTTTGGAATTTCCTGTGAAAGCTTTAGGGGATCTTTGTAGATTTTTCCCCTGTAGTAGATTCTTCCCCACTTGTCTACGATTATCTTTACTGGCTCTACAGACTGGGTTGTTGGAGCTCCCCCTTTCGGAACTTGAACTTTTATCTCCCCTCCGGATATAAACTCAGTTGTAACTGCAAGGAAGATAACGAGCATTAAGGAAAGGTCTAAAATCGGAGATAGGTTTATATCAGCTATCAGTCCCTTTTTGTTCTCCCTTATTTTCAACTCAACTTCTCCATAAATTCTCTGTGGGCTTTTCTCCAAACCTCTACTGCTTCACTGCATTCCTCTTGAGTTGGAACTAAGGCAATTCTAAAGAAGCCCTCTCCCCCCTTTCCGAAGAACTCACCGGGAGAGATGACTATTCCGTAGTTTAAGAGGTAAAGGGCATATTCCTCACCGCTTACCCCTTCCGGAAGCTTTACCCAAAAGTAGAAAGTTGCCTCAACGGGCAGGAACTCAAGCCCGACTTCCCTGAAGAACCTGTCAAATATTTCAGCCTTCTTTTTGAATATCCCTCTCCTCTTCTCAACGTGTTTCTCGTCACTCCAGGCAACCTCTGCAGCTCTCTGGACGAAGTCCTGAGATGCAACTCCAAAGGAGGAGCGGTATTTCAGATATTCTTGAACTATCTTCTCGTCTCCGGCAACGAACCCTGACCTGTAACCTGTCATTCCGCTTCTCTTTGAGAGGGAGTGGAAGACAACAACTCCCTCTTTCCCAACCTCTAATGCAGAGTGGGGAGGTTCATTGAAGTAAATTTCCGTGTAGCATTCGTCTGAACAGAGAATAATTCCGTTCTCGCGGCAGATACCGTAAACCTCTTCAAGGTATGAGAGCGGGGCAACGGCTCCCGTCGGGTTGTGGGGGTAGTTTATCCAGACGATTGCAGTCTCCTCTAAAACAGACTTTGGAACCCTGTCAAGCCTTAAGAGGAACTTGTCTTCGTATTTAAGCTCTACTGGGTACGTCTCCCCCCCTGCAAAGAGAGTTCCCCTTTCGTAGACCGGGTATGCAGGGGTTCCGAAAATAACCTTCCTCTTGTCTGAATCGGTATCAATAAACACTAAAGGGAAGTGGAATATTGCCTCTTTTGAGCCTGCAGTTGGGATTACCTCTTTTTCAGGGTCTAAAGGAACTCCGAACCTTTTCTCAAACCAGCTTGCTACTGCCCGACGGAGCTCCGGCCGCCCCTTAACCGTCGGATACTGGCTTACTTTCGGAACGGCCTCTATGAGAGCTCTCCTTATTCTCTCATCTGTCGGCTCTTTCGGGTCTCCGGTTCCAAAGTCGTAGATCTTTACTCCCTTCTTACGGAGCTCCTCCTTTGCCTTGTTGAGTCTATCCATAGGGTAGGCCTTTAACTCTCTAACTTTCCTGTTCATTTTTACCTCTAAAACCTAAAGCCTGCCTCTCCGAACAGACCCTTAACCTTAAGGTCTGATGAAACATCGCTGATGTCGTCAATTTTAAGCCTCTGATACCTGTATCCAACCCCTACGAACAGGTGTTTTATAGGGTGAACCTTACCCTCAAGCGTATATTCGTAGAACTTGCTTCCTCCGTACCCGATAAAGTTTCCAGAGGCTTCAAGCCCTAACAGTTCAACAGGTCTTATCTCAAAGTCAAGGTGAGCCATAGGAACGGGGATCGTTGTAGATTTACTGTCCTCTCCACGAGTTCCTGTCGCAGGATTGTAATACTTAACCCTGGCGTAACCGTCAATTACCTTTAAGTTAAGTCCCCAGTTAGCTTTGAATTTTCCAGCACTGGTAGTTTCCAAAAATGGGACTCCGTAGGTTAGAGTAACGTCAACTTGGTTGGCTCTAAGTTTTGAGTCAACATAAGACTTTGTTGGAACTGTGATGTCACCGAACGTAAAAGACGTGTTAACGATGCCGTTCCCTGTGAATTTCATTCCTGTGTACTGAACTTTAATGTCAGGAAGAATTGGAATCCCTTCTATCTTGAACCAACCTTCGCCTTTCGTTTCGGTGTCAAGGTTGAGGTCGTCATCAACGTCAACGTGGGTTTTAGTGCTAACTCCTGTTCCGTGAACTTTGTCGCTTTTGTATTCAATCCAGCCTTCTGGATTTTCCCTCCAGGCACCTCCCCCTGCCGAAATCGTTATGGCGTTTGCACCGGAACTTGAGATAAGGAACAGGGCTGCTGCAAGTAGCGCTTTTCTCATTTCTCCCCCATCAATTCTTTGAGCTTATTTAAGACTGCTTCAGCGTGGCCTTTTACCTTAACCCTTTTCCAAAGGTGAGCAACTTTCCCTTTGGGGTCTATAAGGTAAGTTGTCCTGACGACGCCATAGTATTCCCTTCCATACATTTTCTTCTTTTGCCAAACTCCGTAAGCTTTAAGCACTTCTTTACTCTCGTTGCTTAAGAGTTTAACTTTAAGTCCCTTCTTCTCCTTAAACTTCTTGTGGCTTTCAACGGAGTCTGGGCTTACTCCTAAAACAACTGCTCCTAGCTTTTCAAACTTGGGAAGGAGCTCCGAGAAATCCTCCGTCTCTTTTGTGCACCCGGGGGTATTATCCTTCGGGTAGAAATATAGAACGACCCACTTACCTTTGAAATCGCTTAAACAGACCTTTTGTCTATTTTCATCTAACAGGCAGAAATCTGGTGCCTCTTTTCCGACTTCAACATACATCTTAATCCTCCAGAGAGTTTCGTAAATTATAGCTACTCTCTTGCCTTCTAAAGCCAATTGCTATAAACTTGACCAGCGCAAATTAACCACAGGCGGAGGAAGCGAAATGCCGAATATAAAGTCTGCTAAGAAGAGGCTTCGTCAGAACATAAAGAGAAGGGAGCGTAACAGGTATTACGTTCGTAGGATGAAGACAGAGGCTAAAAAAGTTCTTCAGGCTGTTGAGGAGAAGAACTTAGAGCTTGCAAAGGAGCAGCTTAAGGTTGCAATGAAGTGGATTGAGAGGGCTGCTGCAAGGGGCGCAATCCACAAAAACGAAGCTGCAAGGCGCCAGTCAAGGATTTCAAAGGCTGTAGCCCAGCTTGAGAAAGAACTTGCCGTAGCACAGCAGTAAGGCTATATTATTGAATACCCCGTAGGGCCGTAGCTCAGTGGGAGAGCGCCACCTTGACGCGGTGGAGGTCAGGGGTTCGAAACCCCTCGGCCCTACCATTAACTCCTCTGAGGAAATAATGAATAATCCCTCATTAGACCTTTCCCTCTACGTAATAACCGATGAACGGTTCCTAAACGTTTTCAACATTTTTGATGCCGTTGAGAGGGCTATTTTAGGGGGAGCTACAGTAGTTCAGTATAGGGCGAAAAAGAAAACCTCACGGGAGATGTATGAAGAAGCTCTCCTTGTAAGGGAAGCAGCAAAACTCCATCAAGTTCCCTTTATTGTTAACGACCGTTTAGACCTTGCACTTGCCGTTGGAGCAGATGGCGTCCACGTCGGTCAGGAAGACCTTCCTGTTGATGCCATTCGCCAGATAGTTGGAGAAGAGTTCATAGTTGGCCTCTCAACTCACAACTTAGAGCAGGTTAAAGAGGCAAGCAGAGAAAAACTTGCCAACTACATCGGTTTTGGCCCCGTTTTCCCTACAACTACAAAGGAAAATCCGGACCCTGTAACTGGTGTTGAGAACCTCTGCAGGGCTGTTGAGGTTTCGGAGCTCCCGGTGGTTGCAATAGGTGGAATATTTGCTGAAAATATAAAAGAGGTCTGTTCCTGCAAACCTTCCGGAATTGCTGTAGTAAGGGCGGTTTTTGAAACTGGAGACCCTTATGAAAACGCGAAAGGGTTGAGAAAAATTATTGATTCTTCCTGCTCATGAACTTAACATTAAGAGCAAGTAAACTGTAAATTAAGTATTTAACGGATTCATCCTCAAAGTTATACTCAAAAAATCCTCCTATCAGTAGAACTAAATAAGCTGAAAAGAACGCGAGGTAGATTTCGCTTCCTGTTGTTCTAAATAAAAAGTAATTTTTGTAGAGGAAATAGAGGAAAAATGGGAGAAAAATTGCAAGACCTACGGCTCCGTACCACACTAAAACTGTTATGTAGTTGTTGTGAAGGTGAGAAAATATGTGTGGAGGCAATTTGAAAGCGATTTCTTCCCTTTCAATAAACTTTCCTACTCTTTCTTTATAGTTAAACTTCGTTGTTCCGAAAAGTTTTTCTTTAAGAGGAGCTTTCCTGTAAAACTCAAGTCCTCCTTTCCACATTGCTAACCTATACCTGTTGCTGCCGTTAGTTTTTACGTCTGTTATTGAGATGATCCTCTCCCTAATCTGTGGAACGGTTATTGTCGCTGTAAATAACAAAACGACTGGAATTCCAAAGAGAAGTGTTCGTTTAAGGGGAACCTTTTTAACATTTGCGTATAGTAAACCTGAAATGAGGGATGTTGTAACAACTCCCACCCAATAGCTCCTGTCAAATGTTAAAATAGTTCCGTTTAGAGTTATTAGTCCAATCAGGAGGTATCTGTTTTCCCGTTTAAGTATGTACAGAAATACAGATAGAAAAAAGCCGACAGATGTAAAGGCTCCTGCAGTAAGGGGATGTCCTAAAAACGTGTACCAAGGCCTTATTATCTTTAAGTGGAGTTTGTCTATCTGTAGGAACTCTCTGTAGTCGTTTACACCTAAGAGGCTCTGTAGGATAACGCCTAAAGAGGAAATAGATATTCCGTAAAGTAGAATTTTTAGCCCTTTTTCCTCTGAGAAGTTTAGAAATCTAATGGAGTAGGAGAAAACGGGAGTTATTCCCTGCGGAATTTCTAAGAACGTTAAAAGTTTTCCTTTAAGTAAGCTTTGAAGAAGCTGATATATAGGAAATGAGAGAGCAATTGCATCTTCTTTAAGGAACTTTACCCTTTTTTGTAGAAGAGATAGAATGAAAATTAGGAAAATTATTTTGGCTAATAATCTTACTGCTGGATGAGTAATTGGAATTAAAAAGAGAAATAGATAAACAACTATTTCAGGAAATCTCTTTAAGTAATCTTTCATACTTCTTAAAGACTTCCTCCTGGGGATAGTTACTGACAGTTTTGTAATTTCTGTAGCCTTCTTCTTCTAAATCCTTCTTGTGTTTTAGTATTTTGGTTTTAATCTGATTGTATATGTTCTTAGGGTCTTCAGGTTTTTCTATTACGTATTGGGGAGAGAGGAGCTCTCCCGTTCCGGAAAACTTGCTTGCAAGGACGGGTAATCCCGATGCCATAGCTTCAAGAACAACGTTGGCAGAGGCGTCGTAAAGGGTTGGATATACAAATAGGTCTGACGAGAAATAGACTCTCTCAACTTCCCTTATTCTTCCTATTATAAGGACGTTCTCTTTCAGGTTTAGCCGTTCTACTTCCTTTTCCCATTTTTCTGAATCCTCTCCGGCAGCAAGGAGCTTAAAGGAAAAACCTTCCTCTTTTAATTTAGAGAGGGCTTTTAACAGATATTGAAACCCTTTAAGCCGGAAGTTTGAGGAGACGTAGCCTATAACAAGTTCGTTTTTATCTATTCCTAATTGTTTTCTAAACATCTCTTGTGATTTTTTCCTTTTTTCCAGGTTGAACCGCTTCAAATTGACGCCGTTTCTTACAACTTTTATCTCGGCCTTTGGATTAAAGTTTTCTGCTATCTGTTTTTTTACAAACTCTGTTGGAGCTACTATCACTTGGAGATTGCTGCTTTCAAACGTTAGCTTTTCAATAAAGTTTGTTATGTTGTAAGAGATTGAAACTTTTTTCTTCAGTGTGTAAAATTTCCTAAATAGCTTACTTTCAAACTTATACTGGGCTCTGTTTACGTAGAACTTGTGAACTCCACCTCCTGAACGGTATATGTCTTGGTAATAAGTTTTCCCAAATCCAAAGAGAGTATAACCTTCTCTTTTTAGCTCTCTGCCTATCTTTCCACATGCTATGGCAAAGAGGAGATTTCTTAGCCCTCTTCCAAGGTTCGGTATGGGGACTTTTAGGATTTCTATGTTTTTATTTTTGGGTTTTTCTTTAACTTTTGAGGTTATTACCTTAACTTTCCATCCTCTCTCTGATAGGAAATGGGCAAAGTTATAGACAAACTTCTCTTGGCCGCCGAATAGACTAAAACTTTTGTAGAATAGTGCTATCTTTTTCATAGTGGGAGAATTTAAGTTTGGATTTAAGACGAATCAAGCTCTATAGGCTGGGACCTATTGCCGCTTTTGATAAGAGCGCCCACTCTGTTAGTCAGATTTTACTGTCAAACTACCTTGCCTGTTTTGGAATTGATTCCTACATCTATCTGAGGAGCTTTGAGCCTAAGAGGAGTTTGAAGGAGCTGGAAGAGTTTTTAGGGGTAAATTTTTCTGAAAATCTAAGGGTTTTTACGACGGTTAAACACAAAGGGATTTCAAGTGCTGTTAACTTTTCAAGGTTGTTGAGTGATGTTCTAAAAAATAGAAGTTCGTTTAACATTATTTTTCTCTCAAAGGCTTCTCACGTTTTACAGCTTAAATGGCTGAGAAAGTTTGCAAACGTGAAAATTGTTTTTGAGAACCATCAAACGAAACCTTTTTTTGATGCAGCTGAGAGTTCAGACCTTAACTACGTTGTCTGTCCAGAAGTTTACGAGGAGCTCTCGGAAAAACTTGACCACGTTAAGCTGTGGAACTACCACTATCCTGTCGGAGATTACCTCTTTCAGCCAGTTAAGAGGTTGGAGAGAAAGGAGCGTTACCTCTTGGGATACTTGGGAAGTATGCTTCCTGAAAAGGGGGTGGGGTTTCTTTTGAGGGCTCTTAGGGAGCTCCCTGAGTTTGACCTCTTAGTCGTTGGTGGAAACAAAAGACAGGTTTCAGAGGTGAAGCGCCTGGCTGGAAAGGTTGGAATTCTTAATAGAGTTAAGTTTACAGGGTTTGTTCCCCAAAAGAAGATTCCTAAAGTTCTCAAAGAAGTTGACATTATGGTCTCTTCGTTTACTTTAGAGCAGAAGACGATTCCTCTTAAGGTTTACGAGTATATGGCTCTTGGGAGACCTGTTCTCTCTTCCGATTTACCGTCTGTTAAGGTTGTTGCGGAGGATTACTTTAACTATTTTGTTCCTCAGAGTATAGAGAGTTTTAAAAAGGTTTTGAAAACTACAGTTTCAGATTTAGATTCTACAAATAAAAAGACAGAGTTTATGAGAAAGAAAGCTGAAGAATTTCGCTGGCAGAACGTAGTTAAAAGAATTATTTTTGACGTTTTAGAGGTTTTCTAATGGGAGTTGTTCTTCTCTACCATAGAGTTCATCCGAAATATGGCGTTCATCCTGAAGAATTTGGAAAACATATAGAGTTTTTAGTAAAAAAGCTTAGGCCTATTTCTGTTAAAGATTTAAATAGATTCGGAAGGTTGACTTCTCTTCTTACGTTTGACGATGGTTTTTACGATTTCTTCGTTTATGCGTATCCGGTTCTTAAAAAGTATGGGGTTCCGGCTGTTATTTTTGTCTCTCCTGAAAGGGTTTTAGAGAGCGATAAGGTTAGAGTTTCTCCGGAGTTTTCAAACGTTTCAACAACTGAGGCCTTCAATAGATCTTTTTTAGAGGGAGATAACTCGGCGTTTCTCTCTTGGGGAGAGCTCCGCAAAATCTCGTCTGAAGGGCTCGTTTCTGTCCAGTCCCACGCATTAACCCATAGGGCGGCCGTCGGGAAGGGGAAACCCTACAGGCCACCGAACGACTGGAGAGTTTACTCTTTACCCTCTGATTTAAGGGAGAGAGTAAGTCCGGGAACTGAGCTAACCAGTATCTTGCTTGCAGATAAGAGAGAGGCCGAGAGGGAGCTCTCCCTCTCTAAATCAATTTTGGAGGAAAAACTCGGAAAAGAGGTCAACGCAGTTGCCTGGCCTTGGGGAATTTACGACGAAGAACTCATAGAAATTGCAAAAAGAGTGGGCTACAAGTTCTGCTTTACTACAGAAAGAGGCTGGAATAGGGGAGATTCCTGCCGCATTAAGAGGCTTGCAGTTAGCGAGAAAAAGAGTATGTTCTGGTTTAAAACCCGAACGCTTCTTTACTCCCTTTAGGAGAGGCCGTGAGAAACTTTCCCTCTTGGCTCTTTAGGTATTTAAAACCTTTAAAGCTCTTAGTTTTTGTTGCCGTTGTTACCCTCATTCTCAACGCTGCTCTCACTTCCTACCTTGCCTACTTCGTTAAGGTGGTTGTTAACTCGGTTTTCGTTGAGAAAGACGCCCACATGGTAAAACTCGTTCCAGTTATCCTCGTTCTGTTAGTCCTCTTTAAGGGGATAGTGTTCTTTATCAACTACTACTCAATGGCTTACATAGGTCAGAGGGTTATAGCTTCTTTGAGGGAGGAGCTCTACACGAAGATAATCTCTCTTCCTTTGGAGAACTTTCTGAAAGAGCCGCCGGGAACTTTTGTCTCAAGGGTTATTAACGATACTTCACTTCTGCAGGACTTTACAAGCCGTCAAATTGCAACGTTTGTTAGGAACATTTTAACGGCAGCAGGTTTAATTGGAGTCGTCTTCTACCAGGATTTTAGGCTCGCACTTATCGGCTTTTTGGGGCTTCCTCTCGTAGGTTACGTTATTTCAAGAATTGGAAAGAGGATTAAGCGCTACACGGACCGAATGCAGGACAGACTTGCAGTTATCACAGGTCACCTCTTTGACGCCGTTAAGAACATTCGTGAGATAAAGCTCTTTGGACTTGAGGAGAGGTTTTCAAAGGTCTTTGCCGAGGATAACTTAAGGTATTTAAAGGAGTTTATGAAGATTAAAAAGGTTGAGGGAATATATCCGCCGATTGTTGAAATTACGGGAGCTCTCCTCGTAGGCTTTCTCATCTTCTACGGCGGTAGCAGGGTTTTAAGTGGTGAAACGACGCCGGGATCTTTCTTTTCTTTCATTATTGCCCTCATAATGGCCTACGAGCCGATAAGGAAGCTTGGGCAGAACTACAACAGAATTCAGCAGTCCATAACAGTTGCAGAGCGGGTTAAAAAAATTTTAGACCTTCCGGACGAGTATTCCATTAAGGACGGCTCTTTGGAACTGAAAGAGCCTATAAAGGAGCTCCAGGTAGAGAACCTCTCCTTTTCCTATCTCGGCTCCAACAAAAAAGTCCTTGATTCTATTAGCTGTTCGTTCGTTCGGGGAAGAAAATATGCTGTAGTTGGGAAGTCCGGCAGTGGTAAAACGACGTTTGTTAACTTAATTCCGAGGTTTTACGATCCGACTGGTGGAACCATCTTCGTAAACGGTATTGACTACAGAGAGTTGAAGCTCCTTCCTTACAGGAAAAGGTTAGGGGTTGTATCTCAAGAAATAATCCTTTTTAGGGGAACTTTAAGGGAGAACATCGCCATAGGTAAACCGGACTCTACCATGGATGAAATTATTGAGGCTGCGAAGATTGCCTGTATTCACGACGACATCGTTTCTCTGCCTAACGGCTACGATACTCTTTTAGGTGAAGGGGGGGTTCAGCTCTCCGGCGGCCAGAGGCAGAGGATAGCCATAGCAAGGGCTGTTTTGAAGAACCCGGACGTTCTAATCCTTGACGAGGCAACCAGTGCCCTTGATTCTGAAACGGAAAAGGCCATTCAGAGGGCAATTGACGAAAGGTTTAGAGATAGAATTTTGATAACTGTTGCCCATAGGCTCTCAACAGTTTTGAACAGTGACGAGATTCTATTTATGAAAGACGGTAAGTTGGTTGGAAGGGGGAGCCACGGGGAGCTCTACGAGAAACTCCCAGACTACCGTCGCCTCGTTGACCTTCAGTTCTCAGTTGGTGAGTGATAAAACGGCCTTTAGAACGTCTTCCACTTCGGGGAAACTGTTTTTTCCATAAACCTCTTTAACCGTCTTTAACGGTGGGAACCAGCCTGAGTGCTTTTTATCAATAACGACTGTTTTCGTCCCTGAGGCTATAGATAAGTGAGAGGCAAAAGAGTTTAGGCCGATGAAGAAGAGAGCTCCCTTTATGACAGTTGCAGACTCTCCTATCGGTAGAGGATTTTCTGGGATGAGAACTTCTCCATTGGTATTTTCTGCCACTTTTAATGCAACTTCTTTCTCTCCGGGTCCGTAGAGAACGACTGCTGGAATTTTAAGCTTTCTGTAGAGTTTACCAATTAGCTCTGAAAACTTCTCTGCCGGCCACATTTTCTCCGATTTTCTGGCCGTTGGAACAACTGTAAAGTAACTTTCAGGAAGTTTTAAGCTTTTTACTTCCATATAGTTGAAAAATTCAGGAACATAGTCCTTGTAGTTCTCTGCTTTTACTCCTATACCTTCTAAGAGTTTAATCCTCTCCCAAGTGGTGTAGCCTCTGTTTTCCCATTCAACTAACCGGTTGTAGAAGAAATTTCTTCTGCTCTTTTTAAAGGCCACTCTGAGGGGAGCTCCCGAGAAGAATGTAATCCTCTGAGACCTACCTGTCCTCTGAACGTCAATAACTGCGTCATACAGTTCTTTTCTAACCGATAGAGTTATTCTGAGCTCTTGAGCTACTTCCTCTTTAATTGTTAGCGTTTTATCTATAAACGGATTTCCTCTGAGTATTTCACTTCCTACGGAGGAAGTGAGGAAGTGGACTTCAGGCCCTTTCAGGTGTTCCTTTAGAGCTTTAGCCATTGGAGACGACAGCAGAACATCTCCCAGCTGTCTAATCTGGATAACAAGGATTTTCAACTCTGTCTCCCGGGAAATTTCTATAATTTTACTTTAGAGACTGTATCAGTGTGAGCTTCTATCAATTCTCCTAAAAATTAGCAGAGACTGGGCTAAGTATTACAACAGTGAGAGGTTGCATCAGTCACTTGGATACCGAACTCCTGATGAGCTTTACTACAGTAGAGAGGATTTAGCTATGAATGATAAAATGGCGGCCATCTCATATAAAAACTACATTGTTAAGGTTAAATAAATGAAAGTCCTTCAGGTAACGACTGCCAAAGGCTGGAGCGGTGGAACGGAGCAGTGCCTTTTACTTGCAAAGTATATGAATAAATTCGGAGTTAAGACTGATATTCTCTGTTTTAAAGGAACTGAGCTTGAGAAAAAGGCTAAAAGTTTAGGTATAGGGGTGCGCTATTTTCCTAACACATCTAAGTTTAATATCGCTGAAGCCAAAGAGCTCTCGTCTATCGTTTCAGATTACGATGTTGTGAATACTCACATCTCAAGGGCTCACTGGTTTGTCTGGTTTTCCCTTTTTTTCGCAAAAAAAAGACCGAAGTTGGTCTATACACGGAGGGTTCCTTATCCGGTTTCTAAAGTCTCGCTCCTTACTAAGTATAACTTCTTTACAGACTCTATCGTTGCAGTTTCGCCGAAGATCTACGAAGAGCTCTCTAAGGTTCCCGTTGTAGGTCGGAAGGTTCGTTACATACCGTCTGGAGTGGAACTTGATAGGTTCTCTCCAGAAGTTGAGAGCTCTGTTCGTAAAGAGTTAGGGATTTCGGAAGGAGCTCTCCTCTTTACAAACGTAGGAAACTTCTCAGAAGTTAAGGGACACTATGTTTTACTTCCTGCTTTTAAAAGGTTCCTTGAAAGTTTTGGAAAGAGAGATGTTTACCTACTGTTGGTTGGAAGGGACACAGAATCCAAAGAGGCTGAGTCTCTTATAGAAAAATACGGGCTGAAGGAAAGAGTTATCCCTTTAGGTTTTAGAAGAGATGTTCCTCAGATTTTAAAGGCTTCAGACGTTTTCGTCTTTCCCTCACTCAACGAGGGAATTGCCGGCTCTCTCCTTCAGGCTATGGCAATGGAGAAGGTTGTTGTGGCCTCTTCCGTTGGAGGAATCAGGAGTTATCTAAGGCACATGGAGAACGGAATAGCAGTTAAGCCTAACAGTATTGACTCTTTGTTAGAAGGAATGTTTTTAGCCGTTAAAAACTTGGAAAATACCGGTATGAAGAGAGAAGCCCGGAAAACGGCAGAGGAGTTTGATATAAAACGGGTAACAGAGGAGACTTTAAAACTCTACGAGGAGATTCTAAATGGCTAAGGTTCCGTCTTTTGAAAGTTTTGTTTCGGGAAAGGAGAGGATAGGAGTTGTCGGTTTGGGATACGTTGGGCTTCCTCTTGCCGTTTTACTGGGGAAGAAGTTCTCCGTTATCGGTTTTGACATAAACGAAAGGAGAATTGAGGAGCTCCGTAACGGAATTGACAGGACGAACGAGGTGGAGAGTGAGGAGCTCCTTAAAACAACCGTTGAGTTCACAACCGACGAGAAAAAGTTAAAGGAGTGCCGCCTCTTAATCGTTACAGTTCCGACTCCCATAGACAGACACAAAATCCCAGACCTTAGACCTTTAAAGGCTGCAACCCGAACGGTTGGAAGGAACCTGTCGGAAGGTAGCGTTGTCGTTTACGAATCTACTGTCTACCCCGGGGTAACTGAGGAGATATGTGTTCCAATCCTTGAGGCTGAGAGTGGGTTAAAGTGGAAAGAGGGTTTCTACGTCGGATATTCTCCTGAGAGGGTTAATCCCGGAGACAGAGAGCACACCATTGACAGGATAGTAAAGGTCGTTTCTGGAGATACGCCTGAGGTTGCGGAGCTCCTTAAAAATATCTATGGCTCTGTAATAACTGCCGGGGTTCACGTTGCTCCGAACATAAAGACAGCCGAGGCCGCAAAAGTTATTGAGAATACCCAGAGGGACTTAAACATCGCTCTTATGAACGAGCTTGCCCTTATATTCCACAAGCTTGGAATAGACACGAGGGACGTTCTTGAAGCAGCTGGAACAAAGTGGAACTTCCTGAAGTTTGAGCCCGGCCTTGTCGGTGGCCACTGTATAGGTGTTGACCCTTACTATTTAACCTTTAAAGCCCAAGAAATCGGCTACCACCCGGAGGTGATACTTGCCGGCCGAAGGATAAACGACTCAATGGGGAAGTTTGTAGCCGAGAGCTGCGTTAAGCTGATGATTAAGGAGGGTAAACAGATACTCGGTTCAAAAGTCCTCATTATGGGGATAACCTTTAAGGAGAACATTCCGGACGTTAGAAACTCAAAAGTCGTTGACATGTACGAGGAGCTCTCCTCCTTCGGGATAAAGCCTTTCGTTTACGATCCGGTTGCAGACGGTGAAGACGTGAAAAGGGAGTATGGTATAGAGCTCCTTGAAAGCCCTGAATCTGAAAAGCCTTACGACGCCGTAATCGTCGCCGTAAAGCACGACGGTTTTAGGGAGCTCCCGCCAAAGTTTTTCTCATCAATCTGCAGAACAAAACCGATAGTTTTAGACGTTAAGGGAATTTACGACAGGGAGAAGTTTAAAGACCTGATTCTCTGGAGGCTTTAAGATTAACTATTAAGAATAGATTTAAGGAACTCTACAAACTCTGGAATCTCTTTCCGGGCTTTTCCCGGAAACTTTACTCCATTCTTTAACAAGTTACATCCGAACTTTACCACTTTTCCCTTTATTCCAAACCACAAAAACTGTTTTTTAAAGAAGTTTGAGACGTCTACCTCCTCTTCTGAACTTAAAATTAACGCTACAGATGAAAGATAGTGGTCTGATGGAACTTCTGCGAACTCTTCAGAGTCTTTTAGGAACTTTTTAAAGGAACTTTCGGCGTCCATCTGATTTTTTACTTTTTTCCCAAAGACGTAAAAGTTTGAGACAATTTCGTAGTCCTTTAAGAAGAGGATTTCATGGACAGTTTTTACTGTAACTTTTCCGAAGAATAGGTAGTCTTTAAAAGGTTCCTGCCAAACGCCGTTTTCGGTGAAAAACTCTTTCAACTTTTTACTCAACAAACAGGATAACCTCTTCTCCGTTCTTTCCCTTTACGAGCATCTCGCGTCCTAACTTTTCGTAGTAAAAGCTGCTGTTCTCTTTTAGGGCTGTTAGCTTCTCTTTTAGAACTTCGTTCTGAAGCTGCCAGTAGTTTACCTCTCTCTTTAGCCTCCTTTCGGTGTCCTTGAGCTTTTGGAGCTCCCTTACAGAGTTTTCACCTACAAAGTAGCTGTGGAGAAACCAGGGGATAATGACAGCCCATAGGAGTAGGAGAGGCCAAAGCCTACAGCTCAGATTCCTCTTCCGGCTCAACCAGTCCTCTCTCTATAAGCTCTTCGTTGTAGTAGCGTCTGTAAAGAGCATACCACTCCGGAGTTCCTTCGTATATCGGCCTTGAGTGGGAAGCGATTTTCTCCCTTATGCTCTCGTCAATCTCCCTTCTTAACTTTGCAATCTCTTCAAAAGATTTAACTATCGCCCCCCTTATTACTCCTCTCTCTTCCGTATAGTCTAAGCTTTCATCTGTAAGGATAAGTTTTAGGATCTTTCCTGCAAGGTAGCTTGCCTTATCCCTTGAAAGGGGACTCCCTATAACAGGTATTCCTCTCTCTTTGGCAAGCTTTTCCTTTATGAGCTTTCTCGCCTTGTGTAGAGATACGCCTCTGTAGAGAACTTCTTCACTGTTTTCCTGAATTATCCTCTCGGCCTCTTCCTCAAGCTCTTTTTCGGTCTTGTAGTCTTCGTTTAGTATCTGGTAAACCTTTTCTCTGAACTCCTCTGGGTTATCAGCTATCACGAGCTCATTTTCTAAGAGGTTGTTTGCAATCCTGTCTGCGAGAAGCTTAAGGAAGCGGTGTTTTTTTGCCATCATTCCTCCCTGTTCAATCTTTGCAGGAGAGATTTTACCTTTTCTGCCGCTACTTCTCCCTCTTTCGTTCCCCTCTTAAGCTTCACAACTTTCCTGTAGAGTTTCAGTGCCTGTTCCAGGTTTCCCTTCTCCTCAAAGAGCTGGGCGGCTCTGTATAGGGCCGTGGAACTCCAGGGCTCAACATTTAGCTCGTAGGGAATCTTCAGGTAGTCTATTATTGCGCTGTCTGTATCTCCCTTCTGTGCCTCTATTGCAGCCTTCCAGAAGAGGGATTCTGCCTTCTGTTCCTTTGTTTCTGCCTTTTTCATCGCTTCGTTTATGAGCTTCTGGGCAAGGTCAAGTTTCCCCTGCTCCTGAGCCAGTATTCCCAAACTTACGAGGTCGTCGTAGTTTGCCGAGGGGAGCTCCCCGGCTTTAACTATCTCCTGAGTCAGCTCTAAGGCCTTCTCTTTCTCTCCCGTCAGCTTGTAGTAGTGGGCAAGTTTTGCAAGGAAGTATCCTCTCTCTTCCTGTGGAATTCTGTTTATGTCCTTAACGTTCTGGGCTGCTGTGTAGGCGTCAACCAGCCTTCCCATTGAGAGGTAGGTTTTAAAGAGGAGGAAGTTTTTAAGGCTGTCGTTACTTGCAAGCTGTGAATCTTTCAGAACTCTTGAGTAGGTCTTCAGTTTCAGGTCAATATCAACCAACCTCTCTGCTACCTTGTCTTTAAGCTCCGGGTTCGTAGTCCTCTGGAGGGCTAACTTTAAGAGGCCGTAAGCCTTTCCTAATTCTCCTTGAGAGAGATAGTCTTCGGCTTTTGCCACTAATGTTGAGGTATCTGTAGTAGTGTTTTCCGGGTTGTAGGCTATGAAGTAAGGGTCGTTAAAGAGCAGAGGCTCAAATTTCCCGCTTTTGTAGGCCAAGTAGTTTATATACTGTTTTGCAAACTTTGAAGTTTCCTCGTCTGGTGAGAGATTAAAGAGCTCCGTAAGGTAAAACATCGCCTTCTGAGGGTTTTTATTTTCATAGAACTGTGATAGAAAGAGGGATAGGACAATCTTTTCCCTCTGGGGAGCTCTGCTGAAAACTCTATGTGCCAATTTCGGGTTTTTTGAGACTACCGCGGCCATAGTTTCAACTGTTGGAGAGTTCAGTGGAAGCTTAGAGATTTCTTCCGTTTTTCCTATCTCTTTTGCAAGGAAGACGGCTCTTCCTCCGTTAACCTCCGGAAACAGCCCATCCTCTTTAAGCTCTTTTTTTAGGACTTTGAAGCTTTTACTCTTCTCTCCCATCTGGTAGAGGCTGAAAGCCAAAAAGGTTTTTACCTCTCCGTCGTTTACTTTTTTTAGAACTTCTGAGGCATTTCTATAGTCTTCCATGTTAAAGAGGGCAATTCCCATAAGTTTTACCGTTTCCTCTGTCCTCTTTCCCTGATTGTAGGCAAACTTTAAGAGTTTCAGAGCCAGTGAAGGGTTCCCGGAGTAGAGGTAGACCTTTGCGGCGTTTATGAGGGATTCCCTGTAATAGGGAGTGTCTTGGTAGTTACCCATAAGCTGGTTATAAACGACGTTTCCTACCTGAAGGTTCAGCGTTCCCAACTTTCCCAGCAGGTAGAGGGTTCTTGCGGTTGTGAGTTTCTCCGTCGGGTTCTGTATGGCCTTCTCAAGCTCACCCTGAGCCTTGTTGTATAGTCCCCTTTCGTAGTAGAGGTATCCGAGATCGTGAGGTGAGCCGATTTCACCTTCCGGAATTTGGCTTGAGAACGAAAACAGCAGTGCTTTGACGTAGAGCTCTGGGTATAGTTTCTTAAGCTCTTCAAAGTCAAATTTGCCGTTGTAGAAGTCCTCTAAGACTCTAAGATTTTCCGGTTCCTCCGGTCTGGAAACGTTAAGACCGATGACTTTGGGAATCTCACGGGGCTTTCCTAACTTGTAGAGAGTCCAAGCTAAGAGGTATTTCTCCTCTGTTGATTGAGGGTTTTTTAAGAGTTTTGCTGCCTTCTTATACTGCCCTGCTAAGTAGTAGGCCTTTGCAAGCTCCAGTTTGGTCTTTGAGTTGGGGTGTTTTTTGTAGAGTTTCTCTGCTTCAACAACGGCGTCCTGAAACTGCTTTTTCCTCTCAAGGTATCTTATGAACTGAACGGTCTCGTCTGGGGTTTTGAACCAGCGGCCGTAGGTGTCAAATATCAGGTCTATCAGCTGGTAGTTGTTTTTCTCCGTTGCCTTTTCAAGTGCCGTTTTTAAAAAACCACTGTCCTTTATCGCCCCTTTCAGCTCAAGGTCCTTAGCCGCTGTTTTTATCACGTAGTAGGTGTCTTCGGGAGAGAGCTCCCCCTTCGAAAGGGCGTAGAAGAAGCCGATTTTCTCACCTATAGGAAGTGCTTTAAGCTCCTGTATAGGAAAGGCTTTGTCTATGGGAATTCCCTTTTTCAAAGCCAGTAGAGTTTGGAGGGCTAAGAGCTCTCCCCCGTGGAACTGAAGGTAGTTCTTCTCCCAGAAATTAACGAGCTCCTCTAATCCTTTGTAGTCTTTGGCTTTTAGGAAGGAAAGGTATGCAATTCTATAAACTTTTTTAAAGTTTTTACCTTTTAGACTGTTTAGGTTCTCTTTAAACGTTTTGGCAGCCAAGGAGTAAAGCCCGTCTCTGTAGAGCTTAACTCCGAGGGATATGTCTGACGCTAAGGCTGTAGATCCCGTTAGAAGGAGTGCAAATAGCGTTCTCTTTATCATTTCTCTCCCCTTGATGGGTTTTCTGCAGAGTTTAATCTTATAACTTTGCCAAACAAAGTTTAGAGGTAAGCGTCTTGAGAAAGTTTAAAGTAGTTTCAGAGTTTCAGCCCCGGGGAGACCAGCCGAAGGCTATAAGGGAACTCTCAAATGGTATAAAGAGAGGCCTTAAGTATCAAACTCTGCTGGGGATTACCGGAAGCGGTAAGACTTACACGATTGCCAAGGTCATAGAGCAAGTCCAAAAACCTACTTTAGTAATTTCCCACAACAAGCTTCTTGCTGCCCAGCTCTACCACGAGCTAAAGAACTTTTTCCCGAACAACGCCGTTGAATACTTCATAAGCTACTACGACTACTACCAGCCGGAAGCCTACATACCCAGCAGAGACCTCTACATAGAAAAGGACTGCTCAATCAACCCTGTAATAGACAGAATGCGCCACTCTGCAACGGTTTCGCTTTTAACCCGCCCTGACACTATTGTCGTTGCCTCAGTTTCTTGTATTTACGGTTTAGGTTCTCCGGAACACTACAGGGAACTCTCTTTGAGGTTTGAGGTTGGAGAGGAGATTGAGAGGGACGAGATTATAAGGAAACTTGTAACCTTAGGCTACGAAAGGAGCGAATACGACGTTAAGCCTGGAATCTTTAAGGTTCGGGGAGACGTTATTGACATCTACCCGGCAGACCAGGAAGACCATTTTATTCGGGTGGAGCTTTTCGGAGATGAGGTTGATTCAATAGTTATGCTTGACTACTTCAACCAGAAAGTTTTAAAGAGCTTTGATTCCTACACCGTTTATCCGGCTTCTCACTACGCAACTCCCTACTCAAAGATTCTAAAGGCCGTTGAGTCTATAGAGAGGGAGCTTGAGGAGAGGGTTGCCTACTTTTTGAGGGAAGGTAAAGAGCTTGAGGCGAGGAGGCTTGAGCAGAGAACTCGCTACGACATGGAGCTCCTCCTTGAAATCGGCCACTGTAAGGGAATAGAGAACTACTCCCGCCACTTAGACGGAAGGAAGCCAGGAGAACCTCCATATACGCTCCTTGACTACTTCCCCGATGACTTCTTGGTAATCATTGACGAGTCCCACGTAACCATTCCCCAGATTAAGGCAATGTGGAGAGGAGACAGGGCGAGGAAGTTTAACCTAATTGAACACGGCTTCAGGCTTCCTTCAGCCTACGACAACAGGCCGTTAAACTTTGAGGAGTTTTTAGAGAGGGTTCCTCAGGCCATCTTCGTCTCTGCAACTCCCGGAGAGTTTGAGCTCTCGGTTTCAGAGAGGGTAGTTGAGCAGATAATAAGGCCTACTGGACTTTTAGACCCAGTTGTTGAGGTAAGGCAGACGGAGGGTCAGATTGACTACCTCATCTCTGAGATTAGGAAGGTTATCTCAAGGAACGAGAGAGCTCTCATAACAACCCTTACAAAGAGGAGCGCCGAGGAGCTTGCGGAATACCTGATTGAGAGGGGAATTAAAGCCAAGTATCTCCACTCAGAGGTTGATTCGGTAGAGAGGGTTGAAATCATAAGGGGTTTAAGGAGCGGCGAGTTTGACGTTCTGGTCGGAGTTAACCTGTTGAGAGAGGGCTTAGACCTTCCTGAGGTTTCACTCGTTGCAATCCTTGACGCCGACAAGGAAGGTTTCCTCAGGTCTACCACTTCCCTTATTCAGACTATGGGAAGGGCGGCAAGGAACGTTAACGGAAAAGTTATCCTCTTTGCAGACAGAGTTACCCCCTCAATGAAGAAGGCCATAGAGGAGACGGAGAGGAGGAGAAGAATTCAGGAGGAATACAACAGGAAGCACGGAATAACTCCGAAGACTGTAAAGAGGGAGCTTGACTCCTCTATATTAGAGGACGCAGGTTTAACGGCCTTCCAGAGGTTAAAGAAGAAAGGCATTGAGAGATTTCCGAGGAGTGAAGAGGAGCTCTTAGAGGAAATAGCAAGGCTTGAGAGGGAGATGAAAGAGGCTGCAAAGAATTGGGAGTTTGAGAGGGCTGCAGAGCTGAGGGACAAAATAAAGGAGCTCCGAAAACTTTTGATTCCGGCTTAGATATTCCTGGTTAAGATGTATCCAACGTTTGTTAGGGTTTTTAAGTGCTTACCCTTCTCTCCTAACTTCTTCCTCAGCCGGTAGATGTAAACGTCAAGTGTTCTCGTGTTTCCTTTTCCTTTCCAAACTTTCTCTAATAGAAACTCCTTCGGTAGGACTTCTTCTGAGTATTTGATGAGGAGCTCTAAGATTTCAAGTTCAATTTTCGTTAGGTTTACGCTCCTCTCACCAACTATTAACCTTCCCTCTTTCTTCTTCAGAATAATTCCCTCAAACTCCAAAACGTTCTTGAGTTTTTCCCTGTAGCGCCTGATTATTGCGAGGCACCTTGCAAGGAGCTCCCTCGTACTGAACGGTTTAACCACAAAGTCGTCTGCCCCCATTTCAAACCACTTAACCTTTGTATTAACGTCACACACAGAACTTAGAACAATTATGGGAATGCCTTTTCTCTCTTTGATTTCTTTGCATATTTCCAGCCCTTTACTTCCTATTAAAGTCAAATCAAAGATAAGAAATGAATAATTGTTTCTGTTAAATATGTCGTCTCTGCTAGTTCCTATTTCAACATCTATTCCTTGAAGGTCAAAGGTATCGGCAATCTCTTTTGCAAGGCTTTTGTCGTCCTCTATTAGGAGAACCCGCATTTTTACATCCTTTTAACAAGAAATTTACAAAGAATTAAGAGATGATGCTAAATATATTGTATAAGGAAATATTAAAATTTTGCTACAATTACTGCAACACAGCTTAAAAAGTAGAAGGAGGATGGAGGATGAGGAAAGAGCTCTTAGCCGTAACGGCGGCACTTTTCCTTATTCATCCTGCTTACAGCCAGGATGAAATTTCGCAGCTGAAAGCACAGATTCAAAAGCTTCAGGAGCAGATGGTAAAGCTCCAGGCGAAACTTACCGAACTTGAAGCTCAAAGAGGTGTTGGAGCAAGGGCAGTAACGGGTCTAAAGAGTGGCGTTAAACTCTACGGCCGCATCAAGATGGACGCAATCTACGATACACACAACATGGGAACAGACGCTTTCATAACAAAACTTCCAAAAGACGATAGACAGGATAGGTCAACTTTCAACGTGAAAGACACCCGCATAGGCCTCATAATAAACGGTCCTGAAACAGACGGCTGGAAGATAACTGGAAGGATAGAGGGAGACTTCTACGGCCTCGGTGCAAGCGGAAAGGACAACGGAGGTTTCAGGATAAGGCTCTCATACATCAACTTGAACAACGGCGAGGGAACAAACATCAGGATAGGACAAGACTATATCCCAATAGCTTCACAGATGGCGTCAACCCTTGACTTCTTGAGTATGGGAGGTTCTGGTAACCTGTGGGACAGGACGCCTCAGATAACGATAACACAGACCTTTGACAACGGATTCGGAATACTTGGGACGGCCTGGAAGAGCTCCGCAACGACTGACCACGTAGGGATGAGGATGCCCTGGGTAGGAGCAAAAATCTTCTACAAGGGAGACCTCTTTGGAACAGGAAAGCCTCTCTACTTAGCCCTTGGAGGAGCCTACAGACACGGAAGTGACGAGGTAGGTGGAGTAAAGGACGACGTATCTGACTATTTGGCAGCAGTTGAGTGGAACGTTCCGTTTAACCTGATTGTTCCGATGGGAATAAAGGGAGAGGCATACGTTGGCCAAGGGTTAACGACGAGGGACTTCTTAGTCTTCACAACTCCCCACTATAAAGATGGAAACAGCGTAGACGAGCTTCAGACTTGGGGAGGATTTGTCCAGCTGACAGTGAAGCCCTATCAAAGGTTTACGGTCAACCTTGGAGCTGGAATGGACAACCCAGACAACGACGATGCTGACAAGGTCGGGACGTATGAGAAGAACTGGAGGGCATTTGGAAACGTGATTTACAGCCTTGCTCCCAACGTTTCACTTGGAGCTGAGTGGGACCACCAAGAGACCCTCTACAAGGGGGATGTTGAGCACGGAGAAAGGTTCATGATGTCTGCTATCTACAACTGGTAATAAAATAGTAAGGAGGAGACGTTATGGAGGGAAAAATAGCGAACCCAGCACCTTTAGGACTCTTTGCCTTTGGTATGACAACTGTTCTTCTAAACCTTCACAATGCAGGCCTATTTGGCCTCGGAACGATGATTTTATCAATGGGCATCTTCTACGGAGGCCTTGCCCAGATCATTGCCGGAATATTTGAGTTTAAAAAGGGAAATACCTTTGGTGCTCTTGCGTTTTCATCTTATGGGCTCTTCTGGGAGACACTCGTGTTCCTTCTCTTGATGTCAAAGTGGAACTGGTGGCCGGGACCGGATAAGGGAGCGTTGGTTGCCTACTTGACAATCTGGGGAATTTTCACATTCCTTCTCTGGGTAGTTCTCTACGTAACGAAGCACGGCTGGGACATTCAGGTCGTGTTCATAACTCTCTGGATTCTCTTCTTCCTCTTGGCATTTGGGGAGTTTACAGGGAGCTCCACAATTAAACACTTTGCTGGATGGGAAGGAATACTGTGTGGGGCTCTGGCAATGTACGTAGGATTCAAAACTGTTTTAGCTGAGTCAAAAACAGCATAACTAAATAGAGGAGGTAAAAATGGCAGAGGAAAAGCTTGACCACCTGTTGAAGAAGGAGCTCGTAATTGAACCGCCGAAAGAGTTTGTAGAGAGAGCAAACGTTAAGGACTACGAGGCGGAGTACAAAAGGTTCCTTGAAGACCCAGAAAAGTTCTGGGCAGGTGTTGCCGAGGAGCTCTTCTGGTACGAGAAGTGGGAGAAAGTCCTTGAGTGGAACTACCCATACGCCAAGTGGTTTGTTGGAGGTAAAACAAACATAACTGTTAACGCTTTAGATAGGCACGTAAAAAACGGAAAGAGGAACAAGGTTGCCTTTTTCTGGGAAGACGAACTCGGCAACGAGAGGGTGTTTACATACGGAGAGCTCTATAGGCTTGTAAACAAGTTTGCAAACGCCCTAAAGGCTGCGGGAGTTAAAAAGGGAGACAGGGTTGTTATCTACATGCCTCTCGTTATTGAACAGGTTGTTGCAATGCTTGCCTGTGCCCGTATTGGGGCAATCCACTCAGTAGTTTACGCAGGTTTTAGCGTTCCAGCCTTAAGGCACAGGATTGAGGACGCAGAGGCAAAGTTCGTAATTACAGCTGACGTAACAATCAGAAGGGGAAGGGCTATTCCTCTAAAGAGGATAGTTGACGAAGCGATTATGGATCTTCCTTTCGTTGAGCAAGTTGTTGTCTTAAGGAGGCTTGAGCCAAAGGTTGATCTCATTGGAGAGAAAGAGGTTGACTTCTACGAGTTTATGGACGGTCACTTAGACTACTGCGAACCGGAAGTTATGGATGCAGAAGACCCTCTCTTTATCCTCTACACCTCAGGTTCAACAGGCAAGCCTAAGGGGGTTCTTCACACAACAGGCGGTTACATGGTCGGGACTTACTACTCAATGAAGACAGTTTTTGACCTGAAAGACGACGACGTTTACTGGTGTACGGCAGACCCGGGATGGATTACCGGTCACAGTTACATCGTTTACGGTCCCCTCGTTGCTGGAGCTACTCAGGTTATTGCAGAGGGAGCTCCCAACTATCCAGACTACGGCCGTTGGTGGAGGATTGTTGAGAAATATGGAGTAAACATCTTCTACACCGCTCCAACTGCGATAAGGATGTTCATGAGGGCAGGAGATGAGTGGCCAAATAAGTACGACCTATCTTCCCTGAGGCTCCTCGGGTCTGTTGGAGAGCCTATCAACCCGGAAGCCTGGCTCTGGTATTACAAAGTGATAGGTAAGGAAAGGTGCCCGATCGTTGATACCTGGTGGCAGACAGAGACTGGATCAGTGATGATTACAACTATAGACGGTCTCCCAATGAAACCTGGAAAGGCTGGAAAGCCTGTTCCCGGAGTTATTGCGGATGTTGTTGACAAGGAAGGCAATCCAGTTGAAGTAGACAAGGGAGGGTTCTTAGTCGTTAAGTATCCATGGCCTTCCATGATGAGGACTATCTGGAAGAACCCAGAGAGGTATGAACAGTACTGGAACACGATTCCCAACTGCTACACAGCCGGAGACGTTGCGGTTAAAGATAAAGACGGCTACATAATGATTTTAGGTAGGGCAGACGACGTTATCAACGTTTCCGGCCATAGGATTGGAACGATGGAGGTTGAGTCTGCACTGGTTTCCCACCCGGCAGTCGCCGAAGCTGCAGTTATCGGTAAGCCAGATCCGGTTAAGGGAGAGACTATAAAGGCCTTCGTTATCCTCAAAGAGGGTGTAGCGGCTTCTGAGAAGCTTGTTGATGACCTTAAATACCACGTAAGGATGGAGCTTGGAGCTCTTGCCGTTCCTTCTGAGATTGAGTTCGTTGACAAGCTTCCAAAGACAAGAAGCGGAAAGATTATGAGAAGGGTTCTCAAGGCTAAAGAGTTAGGTATAGATCCTGGAGACCTATCTACACTTGAAGATTAGTCCGTTTTGAAGGGGGAGGGTTTTACTCCCCCTTTTCCTTTTTAAAATTAGAGACGAATAAAAATTCCCTTTCAGTAGAGTTATAACTCCTATGGAAGCCTTTCTAAGTTTTTAGAGTTTCTTTATAAAACCTAAGTACTTAAATCTTCCTTTTTAAAAGAGGTTCTCAATAAGGCCTTTCAAACCTAAATTTTAGCGTGAACTTTTGTTAAGGGGAAAGTTATGAAGAAACCTGAAGTCCTTGCTCCTGCTGGGAATTTGGAGAAACTTAAGTTTGCCGTTGACTTTGGAGCAGATGCCGTTTACTTGGGAGGAAAGCTCTTTAACCTAAGGGCAAAGGCTGGAAACTTCACTTTAGATGAGATGGCAGAAGGGATAGACTACGCCCACAGCAGAGGAATTAAGGTTTACATAACGCTCAACGCATTTGCAAGGAACAGAGATTTTCACTCTATTGAAGAGTTTATTGACGAGGTTAAGGAGCTCTCTCCCGATGCCTTCATCGTTTCAGACCTTGGAGTTTTGAAAACCATCAAGGAGAGAGCTCCGGAAATAGAGGTTCACATAAGCACTCAGGCAAACACTACAAACTACAGGGCTGTTGAGGTTTATAAGAGTTTAGGTGCAAGCAGGGTCGTCCTTGCAAGGGAGCTCTCCATAGACGAGATAAAGGAGATTAAAGATAGAGTTCCAGATATGGAGTTAGAGGTCTTCGTCCACGGTGCTATGTGTATGGCCTACTCCGGCAGGTGTCTTCTCTCTAACTATCTCTCTTACAGGGAGAGTAACAAGGGAGCCTGTTCACAGAGCTGCCGCTGGAAGTACTACGTAGTTGAGGAGACAAGGCCTGGGGAGCTCTACCAGGTAGAGGAAGACGAGAGCGGAACTTACATATTTAACTCAAAAGACCTCTGCGCCCTGCCTGTCCTTGATGAACTTGTTGACGCCGGAGTTGACTCTTTAAAGATTGAGGGAAGAGTAAAGTCAGCCTACTACGTTGCGGTGACGACGAGCGTTTACAGAAGGGCAGTTGACCTCATTTTGACCGACAGGGAAGCGTTTAAAAGAGAGATTCCCAAATTGATGGCAGAGCTTGAGAAGGTGAGCCACAGACCTTATACCCTTGGTTTCTTAAAAGGTGGAGAAGGGAACCTTCAGCACTACGAAACAAGCTCCTACATAAGGAACTACAAGTTCTTAGGAATTTATAAGAGAAACCTCTGGCAGGTGAGGAACAGGCTAAGTCTTGGAGACGATGTGGAGCTCTTCACTCCGTCTGCAGAAGTTTTAAGGTTAAAAGTTGAAGGAATAGAGGTTTTAAAAAAAGGAAGGTTTGTTTCCTCAGAGGTTGCGAACCCGAACCAGCAGGCGCTAATCAAGTTTAACAGGAAAGTTAACGTTCCTGAAAATACAATACTCAGAAGGAAAGAGGTAAAAGAACCGGCAGCTGTTTAAGTGGAGGAGGGAGTTCCCTAACAACCCTCAGTCCAAATCCGTGCAGTATCAAGGAGGGAAGTGTCGTAGCCGGCAACCTCCCTCTAAGTAGTAGGCCATATTAAGCTTCTGCATAGCATCCCTCCTTAATCTCCTTCAGTTTCTGGTTCATCTGCCTTATTGAGTTGGCAAGCTTTTTCCAGTGGGGGACGCCTATGTACTCCCACTTAACCAACTTGTCGTTTACTCCAAGTAGCTGAAGGCTTTCGTTAAGCATTTCAATTCTTCTTTCCTGCATGTAGTTGCCCCAAGCGTGGTGGCAGTTTTCACACTCTCCACAGGCTACGCACTTTGTTGGGTCAACTTTTGGAACTCTCTGCTTTATCTTCACATTAAACGTTCCCTTTTCAACGCCAATTACCGTTGAGTTAGCCCTATTCCTTAAAAGGTTTCCCTTCCTACTACAGGAATTACCCACTGGCTCGTGCAGGCCGCTGGGTAGCTTTCAGACTGCCACAGGAACGGAACTGAGGCTGCGAAGCCTCCCAAGTAGGGTTTCTCTTCAACGATTACGTAGTCAATCCCGAGGTCGGGAAAAGCTTGGGCGCTAATGGCTAATTTTCTTTGTAAGGACTGAAGATAAAAGGCACAGAGCTGAGAAAGGTAGAAATGCGATATTACCGGAAAGGTTATAAAAATAGCCGGCTAATAGGTTTCCAGCGAGAGCTCCAACTCCAACTGCTCCGTGGAAAATCCCGTAGGCTGTCCCCCTCTTTGACTTTCCAGTAATCTCTCCGATTAGAGCTCTCTGGACAGTATCTGTAACTCCGAGCCCCACTCCGTAGAGGAGAAATGAGAGGGTTAGTGTTCCTAAACCACCGTGAAATGATAGAACGAGAAGTGATAGTGCCGAAAATCCGTAGCCGACGGAGAGGACAGTTCCCTTTCCGAGCCTGTCCGAGAGGTTCCCTGCCGGAAGTGAAGTCAGAAGATAAGCGACGTTTAGGAGAAGGTAGAGGAGAAGGGCTTTCTTTTCCGATGTCTCCTTCCCTGCAACGAAAATCAGGAACATGAAGCTGAGAGATCCAACAGAGTAGAGGGTAATTACAGAGAGGGCTTTTAGAAACTCTTTACTCAGAGTTTTCTCACTTTGGGTTTCCCGTTTAGTCTCTTTTACTTTTGGTTCTTTTACGAAAATTAATGGAATAAGACTAAAGAAGGAGAGAGCTCCCCCTATCAGGATAACAAGTCTGTTTTCGGCTCCTGCGTAGATCAGCATCGTTGCAAGGAGAACTCCGAGGAGAGCTCCAGCCGTATCCATACTCCTGTGAATTCCGAATTTCTTTCCGCTTTTGCCCTTTGAGAGTGATATGAGGGCGTCCCTCGGGGCGGTTCTCAGTCCTTTTCCGATTCTCTCAAGTGTTGAGCTTAGAACTACCTGCTCAACGTGTTTTGAAAAACCTATTAAGAGTTTAAAGAGGGCTGAAGTAAGGTAGCCCGCAAAGATAAGCAGTTTTTTACTTCTAAACCTGTCCGATAGGTAGCCAGATATCGGCTTTAGGCCGTTTGAAAGGAGTTCCCTTAGTCCGCTTAAAAGCCCGACGGCAACTCCTCCCCCACCGAGCTGGGCTAAAAAGAGGGGGAGAACAGCAGAGATGAGCTCACTCGCAACGTCGTTTATAAAGCTGGCAAGCCCCAAAAGAATGACGTTTCTGTCAACTTTCATTTTAGGATAGGAGTTTTTTTAAATCTTCAAAAAAGCCGGGGTATGAAGTAGAGATGCACTCTGTGTCGTCTATCTCTACAGGCCCCTCTGTTATCAGTGAGGCTATTGAGAAAGTCATTGCTATCCTGTGGTCACCAAAAGACCTGACCTTTCCTCCTTTAAGTTTCGTCTTTCCCTTTATAACCATTCCGTCTGGGAGCTCCTCTGCATCTCCTCCGATAGACTTTAGGTTCTCAACTGTTGACCTAATCCTGTCGCTCTCCTTTACGCGGAGCTCCGCTGCGTCCCTTATAACTGTTTTTCCTTCTGCCTGAGTTGCAAGCAGGGCTATTACCGGAAGTTCGTCTATGAGAGTTGGTATTTCCTCACCTTTTATTTCTGTAGCTCTGAGGTCTGGCGAGTAGTAAACAGCAACGTCTCCAATCTCTTCACCTGAAGTTTCCCTTTTGCTAAGTATTTCGTACCTAACTCCCATTCTGTCAAAGACTTTCAAGATTCCCGTTCTTGTCGGGTTGAGGATTACCTCTTTCAGAACAACCTCTGAGCCGGGAGTTACTGCCGCTCCAACCATAAAGAATGCAGCAGAAGAGATGTCGGCAGGAACGGTTATCTCAAGGTTTCCTTCAAGTTCCCTGTTCTTCCCGAGTCTTACCGTTAAACCTTCAACTTCAACGTCAACGCCGAAGGCTTTTAGCATTCTCTCCGTGTGGTCTCTGCTCTTTGCAGGTTCAGTTACTGAAACGGGGTCGTCTGTAAAAAGTCCAGCAAGGAGAACGGCCGACTTTACCTGTGCGGAGGCCTTAGGGCTCTTGTAGTCTATTCCCTTCAACCTCTCCTTACCTATTACCGTTAAGGGCGGGTATTTCCCCTTTTCCCTTCCAAATATTTGAGCTCCCATCTGCCTCAAGGGAACTGCAATTCTGTCCATAGGCCTTCGCCTTAAGTACTGGTCGCCGGTTAGAACTGAGTAAAAGGACTGCCCTGAGAGAATTCCGCTTATGAGCCTTATTGAGGTTCCGGAGTTTCCAAGGTCTAAAACGTTAAAAGGTTCTTTTAAGGAGCGTTTACCCTTTCCTCTAATTACTATCTCTCTTTTTCTATCTTCAATGGGAGCTCCAAGTTCTAAAAAAGCTTTAAGCGTGTTTAAACAGTCTTCAGACCTTAAAAACTCCCTAACAACTACCTCTCCTCTGTTTATACTTGAGAGCATTACTGCCCTGTGGGAGATTGACTTGTCGCTGGGGGTTCGGAGCTCTCCTTTTAAAGACTTTCCCTTGAAGTGTAAAATTGCCATTTTACTCCTCTACCATTGCAACTGTATTGAGAGACTCTATGTAACGCTCAATGCCCTGTGCTATTCCTTTTGCTATCTCTTCCTGATACCAACCTTTAACAAGCCTTTGTCTGTCTAAGTGATTCGTCATAAATCCGCTCTCTATGAGAACTGCCGGTCTTCCAGGAGTTTTGAGGACTAAGATGTTTCTATACATATCTTTTATTCCGTTAAGGAGCTCATCGTTAACGTGGGCCTTCAAACTCTGAATGATAGCCTCTGCAAGTTTTGAACTCTCTGCGAACGTTACGGTAGTTGCAAGATTTATGAGAAGTGGGCTTATGCTCCAGCACATAACGTCGCTACAGAGCTTTACGTTCTTTGCCACAGCCTTTGCAGTATTTTCAGCCTTTGCAAAGAGCTTGGGAGAAGCTTTAAAGACCGTAACTCCACTCCACTGAGGGTAGTTTGGCATTGAGTCTGCGTGGATGCTTACAAAAGCATCGGCACAGGACTTTGCTGCAATTTCTGCCCTTTTTAAAAGAGGAACGTAAACATCTCTTGTTCTTGTCATTACAACTTTTATGTGAGGGTTTCTTTTAAGGTATTTACGGACTTTCAGAGCTATAGGTAGGGTTATCCACTTCTCCTTAATCTTTGGGTGCCTTGAGTAGGGTGGCCAAACGGCTCCTGGATCTTTTCCACCGTGTCCTGGGTCTATAACTACTACCCTTTGAGGGGTTTTTCTGACCTTGCACTCTGTTGTAACAAACTCTGGGAAAACATCAATAACTATCCTGAAAGGTCTTTTGCCACAGCTCTTTAAACCGAATATTTTGAACCTGTGGGGTTCCTTGAAAACTACTTTAACTTTAGTTCTTCTATGGCTTATTGGAATTACCTCAACCTCTTTTACAAGGGGGCTTTTAAGTTTCCTTTTGATTTTCCTAACAGCTCCAACTCCCTGAAGGTCTAACCAGAGAGTGTTTTTCCTGAAGCTTTCTTTGATGTTTTTCCTTAAAACCTTTGACGTGCAGTCTAAAACGATCCTCGTTCGCTCTTGGGTTGAGGAATAGCGAACCCTTAAAACTACTGGATGTCTTTTGGCTTCTGCTTCTTCAGTTAGAAAACTGAGAACACTCCCTATTAGAAGTGTTTTGAGGAGGGCTCTCCTATTCATAGTAACTCCTTTTAGTTTGTCCAATTCTAACAATTTCACTTACAAAAGATATAATTTAAAAAATGTGAAAAAACTTTTTAAGGAGGGAGTGATGGTAGTGGAGGTTAAACCGAAAGAAGTGGATTACGATGCTCTGGCTTTAAGGGTTTTCTTGAAGGCTATTGAGCTAATAGGTGGACCGAGAGCTCTCTTTGAGTATCGCAACCTAACGTGGGTTCCGAGTCTTATGGAGGCCTCTTACGCTGTTGTTCTAAAGTATGAAGCAATGAAAACAGACGACGAGATTGCAGAGTTTTTGGGACTTACGAAGCAGACTGTGAGGAACATGCTCTCTGCAGATCCTGAGCTCGTAATGGCAAAGCTTAAAGGTGAGTTTGAAAGTGGAGAGGTAAAGGTTCACACTGCAGGAGGCCTTGCCAAGAAGGCTTACGAGGAGGTTAAGAAGGGTAACGACTACGTCTCCTTCGTTGCCTACCTGTGTGAGGAGTACATCAGGAAGCCTATGGAAGCTGCTGAATCTGGTCAACCGGCTGCAACCTGTCCTGATATCGGTCTTGTATGGCCTGTCTACGTTCTCAAAGCTATTAAGGGGATGGACTTTCCCGTTGACGAGTCTAAGAAGGAAGAGCTCAAGGAGAGGCTTAAGGGAATCAAGGTTAAAGATGTTTCAGCTGAGGAGCTCCTTGATAAGGTAGAATTTCCCATTAAAAGCCCGGCAGACCTCCTCCACAAGCTGGCAGCTGCTGTTAAAGGAGGATAAAGAGAGTAATGCAGAAAGTTGATGAGACGAAGTTAAAGGAGTTTATCTCTGAGAGGCTGGGGGTTCCTCCCCAGCTCCTTAAAGGTCCTGATTGGGAAAAAACGTTAATAGAAAAAAAATTTGTTACGGAAGATAAGCTCCTTTCCCTCCTCTCAGAGTTTTACAACTTTCCGGCAGTAGACTTGAGAAAAGTAGAGATCCCTCCCGATATCGTTAAGATAGTTCCAAGGGTAACTGCCGAGAAGTTTTTAGTTCTTCCCTTTGATAAAAAAGGCCCCGTCTTAAAGCTTGCAATGGCAGATCCTTCAGACATTCAGATAAGGGAAAGAATAAGGTTTACTACCGGTTTCAAAGTTCAGCCCTACGTTGCTCTCCCTTTCAGGATAAGAGAAAAGCTTGTAGAAGTTTATGGAAAAGCTGAGGAGGAGTTCTTTTCCCGTTTAAAATCTGAGCTTGAAAAGGAGGAAGTACCTGCAGAGTCGGAAGGTTTAGAAACCGTTTCAGTTTCTTCTCAAGTTATTACCCTTGACGACCTTAAGAGTCTTGCCTCTCAGGCTCCCATTGTAAAGCTTGTAAACGCCATAATTCTTGAAGCTATTCAAAAAGGTGCAAGTGATATTCACATAGAGCCCTTTGAGAAGGAGCTCCGTATCCGCTATCGTATAGACGGAGTTCTCAGGGTTGTTGCCAAGTACAATCCTGAAATAAAAGACGCTGTTGTAGCTCGTATAAAAGTTCTCAGCAGTTTGGACATTGCAGAAAAAAGGCTCCCCCAAGACGGTCGTATGAAGGCATCCTTTAAAGGAAGACAGATAGACTTTAGGGTTTCAACGGTTCCGACTGTTTACGGCGAAAAGGTTGTTCTTAGGATTCTTGATAAGGGAGCTCTTAAGTTAGACCTCTCAGAGTTGGGACTTGAAGAAAGGGAGTACAACCTTCTCCTTAAAGCCATTCACTCTCCTTACGGAATGGTTTTGGTTACAGGCCCTACAGGTTCCGGTAAAACCACGACTCTTTACTCTTCACTCCTTACGGTTAACAAGCCGGAAGTTAACATAATGACCGTTGAAGACCCCGTTGAGTATAACCTCTACGGAATTAACCAGGTGCAAGTTAACCCAGAAATCGGTTTAACCTTTGCAAGGGCTTTGAGGGCTTTCCTTCGTCAAGACCCAGATATCATAATGGTCGGTGAGATAAGGGATACAGAAACTGCAGAAATTGGAATTGAGGCAGCCTTAACTGGTCACCTCGTCCTCTCAACTCTTCACACAAACGATGCTCCAAGCACTGTGACAAGGCTTGTAGACATGGGAATAGAACCGTTTCTGGTCTCGTCCTCGGTTATACTTGTTATTGCCCAGAGGCTTGCAAGGAGAATCTGTCCTTACTGTAAAGAGCCTTATAAGTATCCAGTAGAAGTTTTAAAAGAAGTTGGGTTTACAGATGAAGAAATAGAAAGGATTCAGACTTATAAAGGAAAAGGCTGTGAAAAGTGCGATTACACAGGTTACAAAGGAAGGGTAGCCCTATACGAAGTTATGGAAGTTGTTCCTGAAATCAGGGATGCAATAGTTAAAGGAAAGAACGCCGACGAGATAAGGAAAATTGCAAAGAAGTATGGAATGAGAACCTTAAGGGAAATAGGAAGGATAAAGATAGCAAAGGGCGTTACGACTCCTGAAGAAGTTCTAAGGGTTACGAGGAGCTACTGATGAAGGGGATAGTCGGTAAGAGGAAGCTCCTGAGGGTATTTATTGATCTTGACGATAAGTTCCAAGGAAAGCCTCTTTGGGAGTATATTCTGAAACTTGTAAAGGAGAACGGCCTTGCAGGGGCAACGGTTTTTAAAGCCGCTGCCGGAATAGGAGCACACTCGGAGCTCCGCACCTTCTCCGTCTGGCGTCTCTCACAGAACTTACCGGTCGTTGTTGAAATAATAGATAAGGAAGAGAAAATAAGGGAATTTCTCAAAGTTTTAGACGAAGTCCTTGAGGAGGGACTTGTAGTTCTTGAGGACGTTGAGGTTGTAACTTACCGACACAGGGAGATGTGATGCAGATAGGAACTGTTGAGCTTGGAAAAGAGCCTGCGGTTATTATCGCCCTGAACGGTCAGAACTTAGAGGAGAACCTTGAGAAGGCCAGAAGGCTCAAGATAGACCTTGTAGAGGCAAGGCTTGACCTCCTTCCTAAGATTAACTCTGGAGAAATAAAGAGGTTTTTGGACGTTGTTGGAGACTATGGCTTCTATACGGTTTCTACTTTAAGGCCAAGCTGGGAAGGGGGAAACTATAAAGGGAAAGAGTCTGAAAGGCTTAAGCTCTTTGAGGAGGTAGTGAAGCACCCTACGACGGGAGCCGTTGACGTTGAGTTGAGGAGCTCCATCCTTCCTGAGGTTGCTTCTATGGTTAGGGAAGAAAGGAAAAAGTTAATAGTTTCCTACCATGACTTTGAAAAGACACCGCCAAACAGTGAGATAGAAGAGATACTGCAACGCTGTAAAGAGTTGGGGGCGGACATTGTTAAAGTTGCCTTTATGGGTAAAAGTCAAGAAGACGCCGCAAGGGTCTGTTGCCTCCTTTCACAGTTTAACCACCCTAAAATCTTCATGGTAATGGGAGAGGTAGGCTCCTTTACAAGGGTTGTAGGATTCTCCTTTGGCTCACTCCTTACTTATACATTCTTCGGAAAACCCGTAGCTCCTGGGCAGATAGAGGCTGAAAGACTGATAAAGCTCCTTTCCAACCTCTACCCGTTCTATAGGAGAAAGAGGGAGAAATTCTTCTCTGAGGAGTTTTTTGAATTGATATAATCCTTAACCATGAATCTGGAAGCGTTCATCTACTCTACAGTTGTCCTCTACGGCATCTCAACGCTCCACTACCTTCTCTACCTGATTTTTAAGAAGGAGAAGCTCTCAACAGTCGGTCTTTACTCTGCCCGTTTCGGTTTTTTAACGAACCTTCTGTCGGTTGTTCTCCTTATCGTTAAAAACGGTTCAGAGAGTCTCTTCACTCCTAAAGGGGCATTTCTTCTCTTTTCAATGAGCGTTGTTTCTGTTTACCTCTACTTTTCAACAAGGCACAAGCTTTCACTTTCCGGTGCCTTTTTGATGCCTTGGGCTACCCTTTTCTCCTTTATTGCCTCTCAGGTTTCCGGAGTGCCCAAAGCGGCCTTTTCAGTAGGTATTGTCGGAATGGTTCACATTGTTTCGGCCTTCTTGGGCTACAGCGCTTTTATATTTGCTTCTCTCCTTTCCGTTCTTTACCTGATATTTGAGAACCACCTGAAGAAGAAGAAGTTCTCTGTATTCTTTCAGAAGCTTCCGTCACTCTCTCTCGTTGAGTCTGTTATCTATCACGCCGTTGCAGTAGGGTTTTTCTTCATAACGGTTTCAATGTTTGCCGGAGCTGTTTGGTCAGAAAAACTTTTCGGAACTTACTGGAGCTGGCATCCTAAACAGGTTGCAACCCTTATTTCCTGGTTTGTTTACGCAGGGGTAATTCACCTCTACCTCTACGGAGAGTGGAGGGGTAAAAAGTTCTGCTACCTGAACCTTTTAGGTTTATTCGTAATAGTGTTAAACTTTTTAGGAGTAAATTTATTATCAAGTAAAGATGTTCACTCTTTCAAGGGGTAGTGATGGGAGAGTTAAAGCTGTGTTGTTTGGGGGTAAGCCACAAAACGGCTCCAGTCTCTGTAAGGGAGCGCTTCTCTTTTAAAGGTGAAGAGATAGAGAGAGCCCTCTTAAAACTCAATTCCCTTTCCTCTGTAGAGGAGAGTTTAATCCTCTCAACCTGTAACAGGGTTGAAATCTACTTTACTACCAGGACTGAAACTCCCTTTAAGGAGGTGATGAACTTTCTCCTTGAGGAGAAGAGAGCCGACTTAGACCTGATAAACAAGAGCTTCTACAGGAAAATTGATAAAGATGCCGTTCGTCACGGGTTCTACGTTGCCTCAAGTCTTGACTCAATGGTCGTCGGAGAACCTCAGATAGTCGGCCAGTTTAAAGACGCCTTCTCATTGGCAAAGGAGCTTGGGACAGTCGGGACTGTTCTCTGTAGATTCTGTGAGACAGCCTTAAAGGTTTCTAAAAGAGTAAGAACAGAGACAGGAATTTCAAAGAACGCAGTTTCAATAAGCTTCGCCGCCGTTGAGCTTGCCAAGAAGATATTCGGAGAGCTCCACGGCAAGCGGGTTGCAATAATCGGTGCCGGAGAGATGGCAGAGCTTGCCGTTAAGCACCTCATAACCAACGGAGCCTCAGAGGTTTTCGTCGTCAATAGAACTCTTGAGAGAGCCCAGAAGTTGGCAGAAGAGTTCGGAGGAAAAGCTTTTCCACTGACGGATCTTGAAACTGTTTTAAAGATAGTTGACATAGTAATCAGTTCTACCGGAGCTCCCGGCTACGTCCTAACTCCTAAAAACGTTCTCCCTGCTATAAAGGATAGGAAACATCGTCCCATGTTCCTCATAGACATAGCCGTTCCAAGGGATATAGACCCTTCGCTAAACGAACATGAGGGGATTTACGTTTACGACATAGACGACCTTCAGCAGGTTGTTGAGGCAAACATAAGGGAAAGGCTCAGGGAAGCAGAGGTAGCCAAAAAGATAATCGAGGGTTACGTAGAGAGGTTTATGAAGTGGTTAAGGGAGCTTGAGGTGGCTCCCCTTATTGCAGAGTTAAAAGATAAGGCTGAGTCAATAAGGAAGGAAGTCCTTTCAAAGCGTCTTCCAAAGCTCGGCTTAACCCCTGAACAGGAGCAGGAGGTTGACAACATCACAAGAATAATAATCAACAAGCTTCTCCACCAGCCGATAACAAACGTTAAGAGAAAGGCCGTAGAGGAGGAGACCAGAAGTCAGGTTGTTCAGATATTCAGGGAAATATTTGGGCTTGGGAAGGAGTAATTAGATGAAAATAAGGATAGGAACCAGAAAAAGTAAGCTCGCCCTATGGCAGTCTGAGTGGGTAAAGGCTCAAATAGAGAAGAAGTTTCCAGATGTAGAGGTTGAGCTTGTAAAGATAACAACGAAGGGAGACAAAATTTTAGACGTTCCTCTGGCAAAAATTGGAGACAAAGGTCTCTTTACAAAAGAGATTGAAGAAGCAATGCTCCGTAGAGAGGTAGATATAGCGGTTCACAGCCTTAAGGACGTTCCAAGTAAACTCCCAGAAGGACTTAAGCTCATAGCTTTCTCAGACAGGGAAGATCCGAGGGATGCTCTCCTCTCAAACGGGAAATACACGCTGGACACTCTTCCGGAAAAAGCCGTTGTTGGAACGAGCTCTTTAAGGAGGAAAGCTCAACTCAGGATTCTTAGGCCAGACCTTGAGATAAGGGACTTAAGGGGAAACGTTGACACGAGGATTAGAAAGCTGAAAGAGGGACAATACGACGCAATAATCCTTGCAGCTGCAGGCGTTAAGAGACTCGGCTGGGAAGACGAGATAGATGAGATACTCTCTCCCGATAAGATGATTCCCTCAGTTTCCCAAGGAATTTTAGGAATTGAGGGAAGAGAGGGAGACGAGGAAGTTGAGAGGATAGTAAGGGAGGCCGTTAACTCCTACGAGTCTGAAGTTGCGGCAACAGCTGAGAGGGCTTTCCTGAGAACCGTTGAGGGAGGATGTCAGGTTCCCTTAGGCTGCTACGCAGTTGTCAACGAGGATAGAGTTCACGTAAGGGCTTTCATTTCAGACCTCAACGGTAAATTTTTCCACAAGGAAGAGGGCGTTTTTAAGTTCTCCTCTTTAGACGATGCCGACAGAATTGGCGTTTCCGTGGCAGAAAGGCTTCTCTCTGCAGGAGGTAAGGAAATTTTAGAGGAGCTCCTCAAGTGCCAGTAAGGGTTTTTATCTCCTCTAAACTTCCCGAGGAGTTAAAGAAAAAGTTGTTAGAGAGAGGGATAGAGCTCCTCTCTTTTCCCCTTATAAAGACAGTTCCCGTTGACTTTAACCCCCTAATTGTGAAGGTCTTTTCCCCCGACTTTGTCGTTTTCTCAAGTAAGAACGGCGTAAAGTGGTTCTTTGAGAGAGTTCCCAAAAGTTGGGTAAACTGTGAGGTTGTTGCAGTAGGTTCTTCAACCGCTGACAAGTTGAAAGAGCTCGGATTTTCTCCTCTAACTCCTTCAGAGTTCAGTGGAGAGGGTTTAGTTGACCTCTTTAAGGGAGAAGAGCTCTCAGGACACCGTTTTCTGACAGTCAGACCGAAAGTTGCCCGTAGAGTTTTCCCCAAGTTTTTAAGGGAGAAAGGAGCTGTAGTAGAAGAGCTTATCGTTTACGAAACTGTCCCTGATGAAAGTAAAAGAGAGGAGCTCCTTAAGTTTTTTAAGTCTGGTGTAGACTTTGCTGCCTTCACAAGTCCCTCAAACTTTAAGTCTTTTCTTTCTCAAGTTCCAAAGGAGCTCTTAAAAGGGGTAAAGCTCATACCGATAGGGACGACAACAAAAAGGGCAATAGAGAAAGCTGGTTTTTCCTGCTATACTATTCCAGAGGAGTTTACACTGAGGGGGATTGTTGAAGTGGTTTTAAAAGAACTCCCGCAGGTATAAATTTACCGCCGGAACTTCCGATAATTTAACTGGAACAGTCAGGAGGGTTAAAGTTGAAGATAAACGGCCTTTCGTCGGAGCTCCTAAAACTCCTCTCTGGAGAGCTTAAAGAGACTCAAGGGAAGAAACAAGTTCCGCTAAAGAACGTTCACGGGCTTGAGGGAATTTCCGTTGAGATAACAGAGGAGATTTCCTTACTTGAGCCTGAAAAGGTTTCTAAAGAGAAGGTTGAGGAGATTAAGAGGGCAATAAAAGCGGGGAAATACGAAGTTAACCCTCACAGAATCTCTGAGGCCATTATTAAGGAGTTCTTAGGTGAATAATTCTGTAGACGTAGGCTAAAACTTCTGCAACTGCTTTGTAGAGCTCCGGCGGTATCTCCTGCCCTATGTCTAAGGCCACCAAAAACTCAACTAATTCTTTATCCTCTAAAATCTTAACGCCGCTTTCCCTTGCAATCTCAACAATTCTCTCGGCAATTGGTCCAGTTCCCTTTGCAACGAGGCGGGGAGCTCTGTCCTTCCCTCTTTCATACTTTAAAGCAGCAGCCTTTTTAACTTTCTCCTCCATATTATTGATTATAAAATTTCAACTGCTACAAACTCAGGAGGAGTTCTAATGAGCGTAAGAGTCAGGTTTGCCCCAAGCCCTACAGGATTTATGCACGTTGGAAACGCAAGAACGGCACTCTTTAACTACCTTTTTGCCCGCCACAACAGAGGGACTTTCGTTCTAAGGGTTGAGGATACAGATATTGAGAGGCACAACGAAGAGGCCGTTAACGTTATATATGATGCCCTTAAGTGGATGGGGATAGAGTGGGACGAGGGACCAGACGTTGGAGGACCTTACGGACCCTACAGACAGTCTGAGAGGCTTGACATATACAGGGAGTTCATTGAAAAGCTTAAAGAGAAAGGGCTCGTTTACGAGTGTTTCTGTACCCCTGAAGAGCTTGACGCAATGCGGAAAGAGCAGCTTGAGAGGGGAGAACCCCCGAGATATACTGGGAAGTGTAGACACTTAACGGAAGAAGAAAAAGAGCGGCTAAGGGCAGAAGGGAGGAAGCCTGTTTTAAGGTTTAAAGTTCCGGAAAACGAGGTTATAGCCTTTGATGACCTTGTTAAGGGAAGGATTGAGATAAACTCCCGTCAACTCGGCGGAGACTTTGTAATTGTCAGGTCAAACGGAATGCCCGTTTACAACTTCGTCGTTGTTATAGACGATGCTCTGATGAAGATTACCCACGTTATTAGAGGGGAAGACCACATCTCAAACACTCCAAAGCAGATACTCATTTACAGAGCTTTAGGTTTTGATGTTCCCCAGTTTGCCCACCTTCCGATGATTTTGGGAGAGGACAGGTCTAAACTCTCTAAACGCCACGGCTCAACCTCTGTAAGGGAGTTTAGGGAGAAGGGTTACCTTCCGGAGGCTTTTACAAACTTCCTCGCTCTCCTTGGGTGGTATCCAAAGGACGGAAAAGAAGTCCTCTCAATGGAGGAGCTCATAGAGAGGTTTGATATAAGGGACGTTAACAGTGCTCCTGCAGTCTTTGACACTACAAAGCTCAACTGGTTAAACCAGGTTTACATAAGGAGCTATCCGATTGACAAGTTAGCAGATTTAGTCATTTCCTACCTTGAGAAGGCCGGTTTTGACCTATCGGGCTTTAGTAGAGGATGGCTTGAGAGGGTCGTTGAGGTAACGAGGGAGTACTTCACAGTCCTCTCAGATGCTCCGGTCTACATGGAAACGTTCCTGAAGGACGAGTTTGAGGTTCAGCCTGAGGCAAAGGAGTTTATCTCAGAGGATGAAAAGAGGTTGGAGGTAATTAAGGTTTTTAAGTCAAGACTTGAGAATTTTGAAGGGGAGCTCTCCCAGGAAGCCTTTAAGAAGTTGGTTAAAGAGGTCGGGAAAGAGGTAGGAGTTAAGGGGAAGAACCTTTTTATGCCGATAAGGATAGGCCTAACCGGTAAGATGAGCGGCCCGGAGCTCCCGATTCTGTCAGAGCTCCTTGGAAAGGAGAGAGTCTTAAAGAGGCTTGAGAATTCATTGAAGCAGCTTAAAGAAACTTAGATTTAAATTAAGAAACTTTAATAAGCGTTAGGAGAGATTTTTGGGAATAGCAGAGGTAATCCGCAATCAGGAGCTTTAAGGAGGCCGACGTCAACACTGTAATTGTCTTTGCCTCTGCTCCAACAGGTAAACTTAAGGAGCGTGTAAATAAGCTGTTGTTTTCTTGTTTTCCGTAAAGTATCTACATAATTTATACCTAAATCGGGATGGAGAAATGAGATGCTTACTAAGGTTCAAAAATGGGGAAACAGTCTAGCTGTAAGGATTCCTTCAGCTTTTGCTAAAGAAATTGGTCTTTCTCCCAATATGGAAGTGGAGTTAAAGCTTGAAAATAACAAGTTGGTAATTATTCCTAACAAAAAAAGACAGTTAGAAAAACTATTGGAGCAGATAACGCCTAAAAATGTGCACAGTGAAGTTGACTGGGGTAAAAAGGTTGGAAAAGAAGAGTGGTAAGTATATTCCCGAAAGAGGAGATATTCTGTGGTTGCACTTTTTGCCTCAGGCCGGACATGAACAAGCAGGAAAAAGACCCGCTTTATGTTTGTCTCCTAAGCTTTATAATGAAAGGACGAACTTAGGTCTGTTCTGTCCGATAACATCTAAACAGAAAGGTTATCCTTTTGAAGTTTTCCTGCCAGCTAACTGTCCTGTAAAAGGCGTCATTCTTGCAGATCAAATTAGAAGTTTAAATTGGAATGTTAGAAGGGCATCTTTTATAACGAAAATTTCTGAAGATACTTTGAAAGAGGTTTTAGAAAAGATTCAATTGCTCTTATTTTACTAATAGGTAATTAGAAGCTCGGAGAATATTAAATGGTTCAAAAGCCTTTAATCGTTATTACGGGGCCTACTGCGACCGGGAAGACGGACTTCTCTATAAAGCTTGCAAAGGAGATAGGCGGAGAGGTAATCTCTGCCGACTCTATGCAGGTTTATAAGGGTTTGGATATTGGAACCGATAAGGTCTCAAAAGAGGTTAGGGAGGAGATACCTCACTACCTCATTGACGTTGTTGAGCCTTCTAAGAAGTTCTCAGTTGCAGACTTTGTAAAGCTTGCAGATAAAGCCATAGAAGAAATTAGAAAGAAAGGGAAATACCCAATTGTCGTTGGAGGGACCGGGTTTTACATAAAGTCTCTCCTCTACGGTCTTCCGAAAACCTCGCCGGCAAGTGAGGAGGTGAGGAAAGAACTCTCCAAACTTCCAACGGAAACTCTCTACAGGGAGCTCCTCTCAGTTGACCCAGATTATGCCAAAATAATCGGGGAGAAGGACAGGAAGAGGATAATTAGGGCTTTAGAGGTCTACAGGTTGACAGGTAAACCCCTTTCATCTTTCAAAGTCTGGTCTGAGGAGCCAAGATACCCTTTCCTTGGCTATTTTCTCTACAGAGATAGGCCGGAGCTATACAGGAGAATTGAGGAAAGGGTTGACTCTCAGATTGAAAAGGGGCTTTTGGAAGAAACCAGATACCTCTTACAGTTCGGAGAGGATACTACAGCTTATCAAGCCCTTGGTTATAAGGAGATGGTAGACTACCTAAAGGGAAAAAAGAGTCTTGAAGAGGCGATTAGGACTCTAAAAAGAAGGACAAAGGAGTTTGCAAAGCGTCAGTTTACCTGGTTTAGAAAAGAGGAGGGCTTTAAGTGGTTAAACCTCTCTGAGGTTTCGGAAGAAGAGGTAATTTCTATCGTCAAAGAGGACTTAAAAAAGTTAGAACAGGACTAAATTTATAAAAGTAAAATAAATTGAATAGGGGAGGAACCATGAACTTACAAGATGCTTACCTCAACAGGTTGAGGAAGGAGAGAATACCGGTTAGCGTTTTCCTTGCTAAGGGAACGAGGCTTCAGGGGGTTATTACCTTTTTTGACCAGTTTACGATTCTCCTTGAGAACGGAGGAACCCAGCAGCTGATTTACAAGCACTCAGTTGCAACCATTGTTCCTTCAAGGCCTGTGAGGAACATTTTTTCAGAGCAGAAGGAGGAGAAAGGAGAGAACGGTAATGGATAAAACTCTACTTTTTGGTGGCCTTACTCCTCTCCACGAGCTTTTTATAAAGGGAGCTGTTGAGAGTTTAGGTTACAGTGCACAGTTTTTACCTAATCCTGATAATACTTCTCTTGCCGTTGGTAGAGAGTTCTGCAACAGAGGAATGTGTAACCCTACTTACTACACTGTGGGAAACTTACTAAAGTTCCTGATTGAGGAGTCCAAAAAGGGAATTGACGTAGAGGAAAAATACTTCTTTGTTACCGTTGGAGCCTGTGGCCCTTGCCGTTTCGGAATGTATGAGACCGAATACAGGCACGCCCTCAAAGAGGCTGGATTTAAGAACTTTAAGGTTTCTATCTTAAACCAGAGTAAACTCTCTTCTGAAGGAGACTTTCAGCTTACTCCGTCGCTTATATGGGCCTTGGTTAAAGCTGTGTTGCTTGCAGATGTTATAAGGGATTTGGGCTATCAGTTGAGACCTTATGAGGTTGAAAAGGGCGGTGTTGACGACTGGATAGATTTGGCTTCTAAAAGGATTTACGGGGCTCTGAAAGAGGGAGCTTCTGTTAAGGAGACTGTTCTACTCCTGAGGGAGCTCCGAAAAGAGCTTGAAAATCTCAAGTTTGACTATACTCGGGTTAAGCCCGTTGTAAGCGTGATCGGAGAGTTCTGGGCCCACACTACAGAAAGCTCCGGCAACTACTACATCCACAGGTGGCTTGAGGAAGAGGGAGCAGAAGTGAGGCCTGAGCCGATTGCAGGCTGGATTGACTATCAGCTCTTTATAGAGAAAGAGAGGATAGAAAGAGACCTGAAGGTTAAGGGCTTTTCTTTAGATAGATTAAAGAGGCTTTTGGCAGTTAAGTCTATGGCAATAATTTTTAGGGGGCTTTATAACATCTACCGTTCTGTCTTCTCCTTTAGACCTAAAGCCCTTCCACCTCAGAGGGAGCTTGCAGAGCTTGCTAAACCTTACTTTGACCACTTTGTCGTTGGTGGAGAGGGACATTTGGAAGTTGGTAAACACGTTTACAACGTCGTTTACAAAAAGGCCCATATGGTTCTTTCGGTTAAGCCTTTTGGCTGTATGCCCTCTACCCAGAGTGATGGAGCTCAGGCAAAGGTTCTCTCAGACTACCCTGAGAGTATTTTTATCTCCGTTGAGACCTCTGGAGACAGTGAGGTTAACGTTAAGAGTAGAGTTCAGATGAAGCTTTTTGAGGCCAAAAGGGCAGCTGAGAAAGAGTTTAACGACCTGCTTTCCTCTTTAAAGGTTAGTGAACTCGCCTTTAGGAGGGCTTTCTCCTCTGTTAAGCCGTTTGTTAAGTTAAAGGAGAAATTTGTAGGGACGGCGGCTAGGGCCCTCTACAGTAACAGGACAAAGCTCCAGCCCTTCCTTACTACTGCCTACGAGGCCGTTTAATGGACTACTTCTACATAGAGAAGCTCTCTCAGGAACTCCAATCTACTCTCAGAAAGGAAAGAATCGGTGAGGTTCTAAAGGGTGAGAAGGAGCTCTCCTTTAAAATTGGCCGTTTCTACCTTAACTTTTACTGGGGAAACCCAAACGCCCTCTTTTTGAGTAGCGAGCCTGTTGCAAAGTCCGAGTTTTTGCCCCTTACAAAATTAAAAGGAGCTTTTGTTAAGTCTGTTTACCTTCCCGTTGTTGACAGAGTTCTTGAGTTTGAACTGATAAAACCGTTGGCCGGGAACAGGTTTACCCGTCTTTTCCTTACTTTTGAGCTTACCGGTAAAAACGCCAACCTTTTCCTTCTTAACGAGAACAGGGAGATAACCTTCCTTTTAAGGAGCGTAGAGAGTTCCGTAAGGCCTCTTTCAGTTGGAGACCCTTACGTTTTTCCACCGTCAGACAAAAGGCCTTTTGAGGAGCTCCGGTTTGGAAAAGTCACACCTGAAGGCGTTGAAAAGAGCCTCTACAAGTTTGTTTCCGGTATTTCTCCACTTAACGCAAAAGAGATTGCCTACTTAATGAGAGAGTTGGGTAGTTTAGAGGAAGCCTATAGAAGGTTTTTAGACCTCCACAGGAACTCAAAAAGTGCTTACCTCTACTACCAGAACGGTAAACCGAAGTTTCTTACAACGTTCTCTTACAGTTCACTTTCCTATCTGGAGTTTAAAGAGTTTAAAGGATCCCTTCCCTACTCTTCGGCTTGGAGGGAGCTCTACGTAGAGCTTATTGAAAAGAAGAGGCTATCCTATTTAAAAAAGAAGATAGTTTCAAGGCTTGAGAAGAAGATAGAAGCTTTTGAGTCTGAATTGAGGGAGCTTTCCAACCTTGAAAAGCAGAAAGAGGAAGCAGAGAAGTGGAAAAGGTGGGGGGAGCTCCTCAAGTATAACCTTCACCTTGTAAAACCCGGCCAGAGAGAAGTTAAAGTTTTAGACTTCTCAACGGGAAAAGAGGAGGCAGTTCCATTAGACCCTTCACTCTCTCCTAAAGAAAACCTTAACCAAATCTTTAGGAAATACCGTAAAGCTTTAAAAAGGTTGGAGTTTTCAAAAAATAGACTTCAAGAGCTAAAAGATGAACTTGAGAAGGTAAAACTCCTTAAAGATGCAATAGCGTCTAAGGAAAAACTTGAAGACTTAGAAGTTTTTCTACAAAAAGGAAATAAGGAAATAGCAGTTCCAAAATTTTTAACTTTTACTCTGCCGTCTAAAAGGAAAATTATTGTTGGTAGAAACGCTTATGAGAATGAATTTCTCTCTTTAAGGCTTGCAAATCCGTGGGATTTATGGTTCCACGCTAAAGAAGTTCCAGGTTCACACGTTATTCTACGGCTTCAGAAAGGGGAAGAACCAACGGAAGAGGACATTATCCTATCTGCTTCTGCAGCTGCTTACTTTAGTAAAGGTAGGGAATCTGGAAAAGTTTTTGTTGACTACACGAAGGTAAAAAACCTAAAAAAGCCTCCTAAAACCCCGAAAGGGTTTGTGATTTACTCGGGGGAGAAAACAGTTCCTATAAGCCCAAGTGTTTTTGAAAAGCTGATAGAGGGGAGAAGCCCCCGAGAAGGGGGCTAATGGTTTACTGGCTTGTAACGATAACGAAAGATGTAATGAGAACGATGAGAATGTATATTCCAAACACTCCGTAGAGGAGAAGTGTCTTAATTGGGCTGTTTTCTACGGTTCCCATCCTTTCCTCCTTCAATAGTTGCTTTGAGGGCTTTAAGCTCCTCTTCAAACCGGTCTCTGTTTAAAAACACTACAACGTAATGCCCAACTATTCCTTTAAGGGAGAACATGGCAGCAAGTATAAATATAAGCCTTGAGAGAAAGTGTGCTGTAGTTCCCGGCTCAAAGGCTACCTTCCAGAGGTATAAGAACGGGAGAAGGAGGGTTCCCCCAACTATAAGAAAGTAGGTAAATAGGTTGGGTTTAAAGAAGCTTAAGTCTTCCTTAAACTCCTCTTTTAAAAACTCCTCAATCTCTTCCCACGTTTTCCCTTCTCTTTTAAGCTGGAAGGCTTTTTCTACTAAATCCTTCCTCTCTTTAAAGAACCTTTCTTTAAGACCGATAATTGCTGCCATGGAGTTCTCCCCTAAAAAGAGGGAGCCTAAGCTCCCTCTCCTTCAAGCTTTGACTTAGCAAGTGTGTATGTTAGCCAAGCTATTCCTATCCACCAAATAAAAGCAATTATTAACCACATAGCAACATCCTCCCTTAGTATTGTTCTCCAGCTTCTTCAAGCTCTTTCTTAAGAGTTTCTGGAGAGATCTTGTAGAGGAACATCTTGTAAACCCATGCTTGGTAGGCAATAACAATAGGTGTAAAGATGATAGCTGCTATCAACATAACTGTAAGTGTAAGTTGACTTGAGCATGAGTTGTAAATGGTCATTGAATGTTCAATTCCGAGGCTTGAAGGAACTGTCAACGGGTAGGCTCCAAACATTACGGCAAATCCTGCAAAGAGGAATGTGAGGGTTGTGAATAAAAACGCCTGTCCACCCTTCATGTTCTTAACGGCCATTAACCAGCCTACTGCACAGAGGGCAGCAAGAACGATGAGAATGAACTCAATAACTGGGAACCTGAAGAGCGCGTGTGGGAGAACGTTGCCTTGAAGCATAGAGGCAACCTGTTGAATCATGTCCTGTGGGAGGTTGAGGAACTTAAGCTTTGAAGGGTCTCCGATTTTGAACGAAATTGTGTAGGCAACACCCGTGCAGATTACGTACATGATTACGAAAGGAAGCCAGACTTTCAATCCTATGTTTCTTGCTCTTTCGGCGATAGAACCTTCAGTCTTCCAAATGAGCCAAGATACGCCGTGCATGATGATGAAGAGAACAGTTGTTACGCCTACTAAAAGTCCAAAGAGGCCATGGAATGTAAGAGGATTAACAAGGTTGATGAAGCTGATGGGGAACTTCTCGGCGTAAACGAATCCGTGGAGCATGTCGCCTTCAATTGCAGAGTTCTTGATAGGAATTCCGGCTAAGATGTTACCAACGGCAACTCCAATTAAAAGAGCGACTAAAAGTGAAGACCAGAAAATGCTCTGATCCCAGAACTTCCTCCAACCTTCGCTTTCCTCTTTACTCCTAAACTCAAATGAAACAGCCCTGTAGATAAGGGCAAGGAGAACTACGAAGAGTGCGATGTAGAGGGAGCTAAAGAGTGCTGCGTAGAGCTCAGGAAACGCAGCAAAGGCTGCACCACCGGCAGTGATGAACCAAACTTCGTTTCCGTCCCATACCGGACCGATAGCGTTGATAGTAACTCTCTTCTCAATGTCTGTTTTTGCAACTAAACCGTGGAGTATTCCAACTCCGAGGTCAAAACCGTCTGTAACTATATAACCGGCGATCAAGATAGTAACCAAGATCGCCCATATAGTCGGTAGATCAAAGTGCATTGCCCACCTCCTCCATTAGTAAAGTTCTGCTTCTTTTTCTGGGCCTTTGGATGCAAACTTGGCAAGAAGGTAAAAGTCTGCAATGGCAAGTCCTGTAAACGTTGCGAGGAAGATTATGTAAGTTATTACAACTTCAACATTTGTAAGTGGAGAAACGGCCTGAGCAGTCTTAAGACCGATTTCTGGAAGGAGTATCTTTCCGTAGTCGTCTGTGAGCGGGTAAACAATCCACGGCTGCCTTCCAACTTCAGCTGTTACCCAACCTAACCAGCAGGCAATGTATGGTAGTGGCAGTGAGTAGAGTGCAACTTTGAGGAATCCTGTAGCGTTTTCAAGGTTTTTATACTTAGCAAGTCCCCAGATGAAGAGGAGAACAAAGAAGAATCCGAGGTAAACCATTATGTGGAATGCCCAGAATACGAAGTTAACAGGTGGAATGTAGTTTCCAGGGCCAAACTTAGCTTCAAACATTTTCTGAAGGTCTTTTGCACCTAATAGTTTTCCGTTAAAGTCGTGGGTTGCAAGGAAGCTTAAAAGTCCAGGAATTGGAAGAGGTATTTCAACTACGTTTTTCTGTGCTTTCTGATCAGCCCATACTGCAAGCTGAATGTTAGCATGGCTCGTTGTATCCCAGAGAGCTTCCATAGCTGCAAGTTTTGTTGGTTGAGTTTTTGCTACTTCGTGAGCATGAATGTCTCCAATGATTATTTCACCGATTGAAGCAATAAGTCCAAAGATGAGGGCAATGTAAGCAGACTTTTTGAAGAACTCTACGTGCTGTTTCTTAAGAAGGTGGTAAGCACTTACTGAGAGGACAAATACTGCAGATAGAATCATTCCAGCGGTTGCCGTGTGCCAGAACTTAACGTCTGCAACGGAGTTAAAGACTACTGCCCACCAGTCTGAAAGCTCTGCCCTCTTTCCTGCTACAAAGTGGGAAACAGTAGCTCCAGCTGGGTGCTGCATCCAGCCGTTTGCAACGAGAATCCATAGGGCAGAAAGGTTTGAACCGATAGATGAGAGCCAAGCTGCTAAGAGGTGAACGGCCTTCGGGACCTTGTCCCATCCAAAAAGGAAGACTCCCATGAAGGTTGACTCCATGAAGAACGCCAGTAGTCCTTCAACTGCAAGGGGAGCTCCGAAGATGTCACCAACGAACCTTGAGTAGACAGACCAGTTCATACCGAACTCAAACTCGTGAACAAGTCCTGTAGCTACTCCAAGGGCGAAGTTGATGGCAAAGAGTTTTGACCAGAACTTTGCCATGTCCCGGTAAATCTCTTTACCGGTGGTGTAGTGAAGCGTAAGCATGATTGCAGATAGCGTTGACAGCCCTAAAGTAAGAGGGACGAAGACAAAGTGGAAGAAGGCTGTCATCGCGAACTGCAGTCGCGATACCAGTAGTACGAAGTCCATCGCGGCACCTCCCAAAAAGATTTGTAGGTCTTATTCTATTTTTAACTCCAAAACCTAATTATATCAAAATCCGATTAACACTAAACCTGTGCTTATATTCGAACTTACTTATATAATCTCAGTTCCAATACCTTCTTGTGTGAAAAGTTCTAAAAGTATAGAGTGCTTAAGCCTTCCATCAATTATATGTGCTTTTTTAACCCCGCCAGTTAGAGCTATTTCGCAGGCTTTAACTTTTGGAATCATTCCCCCTGAAACAGTCCCTTTTTCTATTAAGTCGGATATCTGAGAGCGATAAAGTGAGCGTATTAGCTGCCCCGTTTTATCCTTCAGCCCTTCAACGTCTGTAAGCATTATTAGTTTCTCTGCCTTTAGAGCCGCCGCCATTTCTCCAGCTACCAAGTCGGCGTTTATGTTGTAGGCCTCATAGTCTTCCCCTATTCCGACAGGCGCTATTACAGGAATAAATTTAGACTCAAGGAGTTTGTTGACAATTTCAGGATTAACCTTTTTGACCTTTCCTACGAAACCTAGGTCAATGATTTCTGGTGCTCTCACCTGAGAGAGGTACTCCTTTGAGTCAATCTTCTCTGCAATTATGAGGTTTCCGTCTTTTCCTGAAAGGCCTACTGCATTTCCTCCGTGGGAGTTGATGAGCTTAACTATCTCCTTGTTTACCTGCCCTACCAGAACCATCTCAACAACGTTCATCGTTTCCCTGTCTGTAACCCTCATTCCACCTACAAACTTTGTGGGAATGTTGAGTTTTTTGAGGAGCTCCCCTATCTGAGGCCCTCCCCCATGGACGATTACAGGATTTATCCCGACATACTTAAGGAGGACTATATCTTCGGCAAATGCCCTTTTAAGTTCTTCGTTAACCATTGCGTTTCCGCCGTACTTTATGACGACTGTCTTTCCGTAGAACTCCCTGATGTAGGGAAGGGCTTCAAGGAGGGTTGTTACTTTCTCTATCAGTTTTTTCAACTCTTCCTCCTCCGTTTTAACTTATAAACTTTATAATAACTCAACTTTTAGAGTGGAGGTCTGATTGGAGAGAGTTGTTGTTGGAATAACGGGAGCCAGTGGTTCCATCTATGGTAAAAGATGCTTAGAGGTTCTCGTCTCCAAAGGTTTTGCCGTTGATTTGGTCGTTTCTGAAGTGGGAAGGAGAGTTTTTGAGTATGAGTTGGAGCTCCCCTTTGAAAAGTTCCTCTCCTCTCTGCCTGAAGACTTGGTTAGAATTTACTCGCCGGACGACCTTTTTGCTCCCATTTCAAGCGGTAGTTACCCGGTTAAAGGGATGGTTGTTGTTCCCTGTTCGGCGGGAACTTTGGGGCACATTGTTTCCGGAGCTACGGAAAACCTGATTCACAGGGCTGTAGATGTAAACCTTAAAGAGAAAAGACCGGTTGTTTTAGTTTTCAGGGAGACTCCATTGAATAGGATTCACACAGAGAACATCCTTAAGGCAATAGATGCTGGAGCTACAGTTCTTCCAGCTTCCCCTGCCTTCTACGGAAAGCCAAAAAGTGTTGAGGAGCTGGTTGACTTTGTGGTTGAGAGAGCTCTAACCCACGTTTTGGGCAAAAGTTTAGGCTTAGTTAGAGGATGGTCTCTTTAAGGAGCTCCTCAACTGTAAAGGGGATCACCTCCAAAATCTTTTCCTTGCCAGTTAGAACCATTATTAACCTGTCAAGCCCTAAAGCAACTCCCTCGCAGTGAGGTAGAGGCTTTTCCTTTAAAAGGTTTAAAAAACCTAAGTCTAAACTTCTCTCTTTCTTTTCCATCTCTCTCTTATACTCCTCATATTCCGTCATTTCCGTGTAGCCGTTTGCTATTTCAACGCCTCCTATGTAGAGTTCAAACCTTTCAGCAACTTTTCCTCTTCTCTTTGAAAAGGCTCCAAACTTTGAAGGGTAGTCATAGAGAACAACCGGGTGAGGAACTTCAGCCAGTTTGGGTTCTACTTTCTCTACCAGGAGTTTAAGGAAAGCCATCTCGTAGTCCGTTTCTCTAGCAAGGCTTTTAACTGCTTCCTTGTCAAAAGGTGAAACTCCTACAAGCTTTCTGAATGCTTCCTCAACGGTTAAAAACTCTGGACTTTCAACTTTAATCCTTTTTCCCTTAAACTCTACTTCTTTTAACCCGAGGGTTTTTGCGCATGAAGTAACTAAACGAAGGGTTTCCTCCATTCCAGTCCTGTAGTCAGCACCTGTTCTATACCACTCAACCATTGTGAACTCTACGTTGTGGAGAGGGGTTATCTCTCTGTCTCTGAAGACTTTAGTTATCTGGAATATCCTTTCTGCTCCGTGCCAGATAAGTCTTTTCATGAAGAACTCGGGAGACGTGTGGAGGAACCAGCTGTGCTCTTTTCCTTGAAAGTCGTGGAAGGTAGCCTTAACGTTTTCAACGTTTGGGTCTGGGTTCCTATAGGGGACTATAACGGGGGTTTCAACCTCTAAGTAGCCCATTTTGTTGAAAGTTTGTCTAATTCTATTAACTATCGTGTTTCGAAGTTTTAAAATCTCTAACATTTAACCCTCTCTGGAGAGTTTTATGAAGGTAGCCATTATCGCTGATATTCACGGGAATATACATGCCTTAAAGGCTGTTGAGAAGAGGATAGAGGATTTCAAAGTTGATGAGGTCTGGTGTTTGGGAGATACCGTCGGCTATGGAGTCTTTCCCAACGAGTGCGTTAGCTGGGTTAGGGAGAACTGTTCTATTGCTCTTCTCGGAAATCACGAGCTTGCCCTTTTAGGCTTTGTTGACGTTTACCTTCTGAACGACTATGCAAGGGCTGCTATTGAATGGACTAAAGAGGTGATAACTGACGAGAACTGGGAGTTTTTGAGGAAACTGGGGGTGCAACAGCTAACTCCCTGTTGTCAGCTCGTTCACGATACGCCGAAGTCACCGGGAAGTATGGAATACATACTGAGTAAGAAAGATGCTTACGGAGCTCTTCTCTCCCAGCAGAAGGACGTTTGTTTCTTCGGCCATACCCATATTCCTGCTGCCTACAGACTACTTAGTTCTACCGTTGACAGATTGAGCGTCTACTCACTCTCCTTTGACGTCGGAAGATACCTGATAAACCCGGGAAGTGTTGGACAGCCCAGGGACAACGACCCGAGGGCGTCTTTTGGGGTATTTAATCTGAAGGAGAAGAGGTTTTCTCTCTATCGGGTAGAATATGATACGAAGGTGGCAGCTAAGAGTATTCTAAAGGCTGGTCTTCCAGATTACTTGGCTGCAAGACTCATTTTAGGGGTATGAGATGAAGGGATACATGTTGATTGCAGGCAAGAGGGTCTTTAAGAAAGAAGAAATTGAAATTTGCTTTCCCTACGACGGTTCCTTAGTTGGAACTATTCCAAGAGGAGATAAAAGGGACGTTGAGGTTGCAGTTGAGTCTGCAAGGTTGGGCTTTGAGAAGATGAAGGAGCTCACTGCCTACGAGAGGTTCAGGATTTTGGAAAGGGCTGCAAGGCTCCTTTCTAAGAGGAGTAGGGAGTTTGCAGAGCTTTTGGTTATGGAGGTTGGAAAAACTATAAAGGAGGCAATGGGAGAGGTAGGTAGGGCTATTAACACTATTACCCTCTCTGCTGAAGAGGCTAAAAGGGTTTTAGGAGAAGAGGTTAGGTTTGATGCTGCCCCTGGAGTTAAGGGAAAGGTTGGATTCTTTAGGAGAGTTCCACTAGGGGTTATAGGCTGTATTACGCCTTTCAACTTTCCGCTAAACCTTACCTGCCATAAGGTTGCCCCTGCCCTTGCAGCTGGAAATTCTGTAGTAGTTAAGCCCTCAGAGAACACCTCTCTGACGGTTATAAAGCTTGGGGAGCTCTTTATAGAAGCCGGTTTCCCGCCTGAGGCCGTTAGCGTGGTTACGGGATACGGAGAGGAAGCCGGAGATGCCCTCGTTCGCCACCCGAACGTTCGGATGATTACGTTTACCGGAAGCGTCCAGACCGGTAAGATAATAATGAGCCGCGGAGGGCTGAAGAAATACGCTATGGAACTCGGCTCAAACGCTGGAGTTTACATAGACAAAGACCAGAAGGAGAAGCTCCCTCTTGTAGCTGAGAAGGTTGCAAGGGGAGGATTTGCCTTAGCCGGTCAGGTCTGCATCTCCGTTCAGAGGGTTTTCGTTCACTCCTCTCTGTTTGACGATTTCGTCAGCGAAATGGTTGAGTTTACAAAGAAATTAAAGGTCGGAGACCCTCGGCTTGAGGAGACAGACGTCGGCCCTGTTATAGATAAGGGAGCTGCCGACAGGATTATGGAGTGGATAGATGAGGCAGTTTCAAAAGGAGCAGAAGTTGTGTGCGGAGGGAAGAGGCTTTCAGACACCTTAATAGAGCCGACAGTTGTTATTAACGTTCCTAGAGATGTAAAGCTCTTTAGGGGAGAGGTTTTCGGACCCGTTATAGCTGTTAACAGGGTAAACTCTTTAGAGGAGGGGATAGGGGCTGTTAACGACTCGCCTTACGGCCTCCAGGCCGGGATATTTACAAGCAACTTAAAGGCAGCCTTTAAGTTTTCAGAGGAAGTTGAGTGTGGTGGCATAATGGTTAACGAGATTCCGACCTTTAGGGTTGACCAGATGCCCTACGGAGGAGTTAAGGAGAGCGGCATCGGAAGGGAAGGTCCTAAGTTTGCGATTGAGGAGATGACGGAGATAAAGACTATCTGTTTTGACACTAACCTGTAATCTCCTTTAACTTCTCTGAGACTTAGGTAGCCGGAGAGTTTCCAAAAGAGCTCCTCGGCCACCTCTTCCCTGTATGTGTAAACCGTTAAGTTTCTGTCTTCGTGGGAGTTTTCTTAGTTCAACGATGTCAACCTTTTGAGTAAGGAGTGTTTGTTACCCTTGCCCTTGAGCTGAAAAGGAAAACCCTAACCTGTATTCCTTTCCTATTGAAGAACTCTTCAAAAAGAGGGGAACTCCTCTACTTTTTCTAACTTATTTACGCTATCCTCTTCCAAACTTTTCTCTTAGTTTCTTCTCTACGAATGGGGTAACGAACTGTGAGACGTCTCCGCCGTAGAACGCAATCTCCCTTACGGCAGAAGAGGAGAGATAGGCGTATTCGTCTGAAGGCATCAGGAAGACCGTTTCAATCTCTGGGTAGAGCTTCCTGTTGAGGGAGGCCATCGTAAACTCGTGGTCCATATCGGAGACTATCCTGATTCCCCTCAGTATTGCCACTGCTCCCTCTCTCTTTGCAAACTCAACAAGGAGTGAGTTGAAGGTCTTTACTTCAACCTTTCCTTTTAGTCCAACCTCTTTGAGGCTCTCTATGAACATCTCTCTCCTCTCTTCAATAGAGAAGAGTGGCTTTTTCTTCGGGTTTTCGGCGATTCCTACGATGAGCTCCGGGAAGAGCTCTACCCCTCTCTTTACAATGTCTAAATGTCCTAAAGTTACTGGGTCAAAAGTTCCCGGGTAAATCGCCCTTTTTATCATTGCCTACCTCCTTAAGCTGTAATTTTAGGTTTTTTACGTAAGCCTTTCTCAAAGGAGGAGACTATAGGATTTCCACATAGAGAGAGCTAAAGTTCTACCTAAGTCAAACCTGTGGGAGTTCCTTGAGGGGCTAAGGAAACTCTCTACGCTGATTGCTCCGGTTAAGAGAGGGAGTAAGGCGCTCTTCTTACCCTTGACTACACGAGGACAGTCCTACCTCATTATTTTTGGAGTTCACTCCTGTGACCTCCACGGAATTTCCATATTAGATTCCGTAAGGAGAATCCAGACCCAAGGTATTAGGAGGTAAGGAAGAAGACTGTTCTTATTAGAATCCCTGCATACCCGATAGCTACTGTTTCTGCCTCCGCCCCCTAACTACAGAGGTTTAATTGTTTACAAGGAAGAACTCTGTATCTTCTGCACAAAATTTAAAATGGTCTGTCCTCCAGGGGCTATCCAGTTTACATACAGAGAAGGCGGCAGTAAGAAGTTTCACTACAATCTATATCTCTGTATTTACTGCGGAGAGTGTGTAAGGGCTTGTCCAGACTGGGATACACTTGAGAAGAGTGCTGATGAGAATAAAAAAGCCTTTTAAAGGAGGAAGCTGTAAAGAAAGTAAAGAGAACAAACAATCAATAGTATCTATATATCTCTATTAGCTTGATGAGGAGCTCTTTGTTTTCTGTATTGAGGATTGAAAGTTCCTCTATTTCTTTCCAGCTATCTACCAGCTGTGGCTTTCCCATTGAGAAGAGTTCTTTTAGAAAAGGCTTCTTTTTCTTCTGTATGTCCTTTAATTCCTTTAGATCGTCTATTGGGATAAACTCTTCCTTTACCATCTTCTTTAGTAGAGTATTTTCCATAATTAGTAAGTCTTTAAGGGCTTTTAAAAACTTTTCCATAATGTCTCCTAAAAGTGATTCTACCTTAATATTAAACTTAATGAACTCTGCTTTGCTTTGACCATTATCAACTTAAAATTTGAGTGTGTTAAATTCGTGTTAAAATATCCTAACTAAAGGATTAAGGGAGGAAACGTTGGACCGCAAAAAAATAACAATTGTTGGAGCTGGAAACATCGGAGCAACCCTTGCTCTCTTACTTGCAAGGCGGGAGACGGCAGACATTACTCTCATAGATATCAACGAAGGAGTTGCAAAAGGTAAGGCCCTTGACATAATGGAGGCCTCTCCGATTCTCGGTTTTAATGCCCACGTTGTAGGAACCGGGAACTACGAGGATACTGCAGGTTCAGACGTTGTGGTTATAACTGCCGGTTTCCCCAGAAAGCCGGGAATGAGCAGGGATGACCTTCTCTTTAAAAACTTTGAAGTTGTTAAGTCTGTTTCCGAGCAGATTAAGAAGTACTCTCCAGAGGCATTCGTGATAGTTGTTACTAATCCTTTAGACGCAATGACTTATACTGCCCTTAAGGTTACCGGGTTTCCGAAAGAAAAAGTTATGGGAATGGCTGGAGTTCTTGACTCTGCCCGTTTTGCCTACTTTATCTCAGAGAAAACCGGGATTTCCGTTGAGAACATAAAGGCCTTTGTAATTGGCGGCCACGGAGACGATATGGTTCCCCTTCCAGAGTATACAACTATCTCGGGTATTCCCGTTAGGAAGTTCCTTTCTGATGAAGAACTCCAGGAGGTAATAGAGAGAACCAGGTTCGGCGGAGGGGAGATAGTTCAGCTCTTAAAAACCGGTAGTGCCTTCTACGCCCCTGCCGCCTCAATCCTTGAAATGGTTCTTGCAATTCTTTGGAACAAGAGGAAGATCCTCTCTGCAAGCGTTTACTTAGACGGTGAGATTGGGGAATACTACGGGGCTTCAGGTCTCTGTGTTGGAGTGCCGATAGTCCTTGGAAAAGAAGGAGTTGAGGGTATCATTAAACTTGATTTAACAGATGAGGAATGGCAGGCTTGGAGGAAATCTGTAGATTCTGTAAGGAAACTCGTTGAAAAACTGCCCCTTTAAGGAGAGGAAGAATGAGGGAAATTCACGTTGATAAAGTTAGAGAGACGGTTAAACGTTTGTGTATGGAGGCTAACTACTTTTTACCTCAAGACGTTTTGAGTGCTTTTAGAGAAGGAAAGAAGAGAGAAGTATCCCCGGTTGGGAGAAACGTGTTTGACATACTTCAGGAAAACGCAAAAATAGCTGCAACAGAAGAGATCCCCTACTGTCAGGATACGGGATTTGCCGTTGTATTTGTTGAAGTTGGTCAAGACGTTAGATTTGTTGGTGGCAGCCTTGAGGATGCAATAAATCAGGGGGTTGCTGAGGGTTATACCGAAGGGTATTTGAGGAAATCTATTGTTTCAGACCCTCTCTTTGATAGGAAAAACACGGGGAACAACACCCCTGCAGTTATCCACTACTCAATTGTTCCCGGAGATAAGGTAAAAATAACCGTTGCTGCTAAGGGTGGTGGAAGTGAGAACATGAGCAGGCTTGCAATGCTTAAGCCTGCAGACGGCTTAGAGGGAGTTAAGAAGTTTGTCCTCAAATCTGTTAGTGATGCCGGTCCAAACCCCTGCCCACCTATTATAGTGGGAGTTGGAATTGGTGGAACTTTTGAGAAAGTTGCCTACTTGGCGAAGAAAGCCATCTTAAGGCCTGTAGGCCACAGAAACCCTGATCCTCGCTATGCAGAGTTGGAAGAAGAGCTTTTGGAAGAGATAAATAAACTTGGAATAGGCCCTTCAGGTTTTGGAGGAAAGGTTACTGCGTTAGACGTAAAGATTGAGTGGTATCCCTGCCACATCGCTTCGCTCCCAGTTGCTGTAAACATTCAGTGCCACGCTTCAAGACACAAGGAAGCTGAAATTTAACGCTTCCTTGCCATTAAAAGGAGAACCCTGTATTCAACTTTCGGGTTCTCCTCTAAGATTTTCCTGAACCTTTTTGCCTCTCTAAAGGGAGCTCTCCCAAACGGGTTTTTAGCTCCTACACCTGTAATCCGTTTTAGAGCTTCCCTTGCCGACTTAAACTTTTTCTCTAACAGAAGTCTTTCAAACATAACAATTTCAAACCTTTCTCTTGCAGCGTTAAAAACCTCTTTTTCATCTGGAAACTGAAACAGCGGAACTGAGCCTGATGCCCTTTCCCAAGCTCTGAATACCGTTTTAAGGCTTCCCCTTACAGGAACGGACAAGAAGAGTTTACCACCGTCCTTTAAAATCCTACAAGTTTCGTTTAAAACCCTTTTAATGTCTGTCCACTGAAGTGAGAAGTTTGAGAACACTGCTTTAAATGACTCGTCTTTAAAGGGCAGGAGCTCCCCGTCGCCGCACACCGAAAAGTTTTCTCTTTTTTTACAGAGCTGTGCCATCTTCAGTGATATGTCTAAACTGAAAACGTCCTTTCCGAAAATCAGTTTTCCCGTTCCTGCTCCTATGTCAAGAACTGGTTTAGGGCTTCCTGCAAGAGCGTAGATTTTCAGGAGCTCCCTTCCAGCCCTGTCCTGAAACTCTGAAAAACGGTCGTAATTTTTGGCAGCTTTTGAAAAGTTTTCCTTAACCTTATCTTTCATACCGGTTAAAATATAGCCAATTCTGAGAAGGAGAAGCCCTTGAGCTGGATAGAGAGGAGAAAGACGAGAACTGTTTGGGTAGGGAAGGTTCCCATTGGGAGCTCCCACCCTGTAGTAGTCCAGTCAATGACAAACACTTTTACAGAAGACGTTGACACGACCGTTGCCCAGATAAAGGAGCTTGAGAGAGTCGGCTGTGAAATCGTAAGGGTTGCCGTCCCCTCTGTAAAGGCCGCAGAAGCTCTACCGGAGATAAAGAAAAAAATATCAATACCCCTAATAGCCGACATTCACTTTGACCACAAGCTCGCTCTCCTCTCAATTGAGAACGGAGCAGACTGCATCAGAATAAATCCGGGAAATATAGGTCAGTGGTGGAAGGTTGTAGAGATTGCAAAGCTTGCAGCAGAGAGGGGAGTTTCTATAAGGGTCGGAGTAAACTCAGGTTCTATTCCTAAAGACGTTTTGAACAAGTATGGAGCTCCCACATCTGAAGCCCTTGTCGAGACAGCCCTTTATTACGCGAAGAGATTTGAAGACATAGGCTTTACAAACCTCAAGTTCTCCCTCAAGGGTTCAGAGGTGAGAACTACTGTAATTGCCAATAAGCTCTTTGCCGAAAAGACCGACTACCCTATTCACATCGGTATAACAGAGGCCGGAACCTTTATCTCGGGGGCAGTTAAGTCTGCAGTGGGAGTGGGAATACTCCTCTACGAAGGAATTGGTGATACCGTGAGGATTTCCCTGTCAACCCATCCCAAGGAAGAGGTAAAGATTGCCTATAAAATCCTCTCTGCTTTGGAACTAAGGAAGAGAGGAGTAGAGGTTATTTCTTGTCCAACTTGCGGAAGGTGCCTTGTTGACGTTGAAACGCTGGCAGAGGAGGTTGAGAAGAGGCTTGAGCACATAGAAGTTCCCTTGAAAGTTGCCGTGATGGGGTGTGCCGTAAACGGCCCTGGAGAGGCTTCATTTGCCGACGTTGGAATAGCCGGTGCTGGTAGCTACTTTATCCTCTTTGTTAAAGGAAAGGTGATAGATAAGCTCTCTCAGGAAGATGCTTTAGAAAGGTTAGTAGAGGAGGCGGAAAGAATTGCAACCGAGAGGAAAACTTGAGAGAACGGTCTTCATTGAAGGGTTAAAGCTCTATTTAAAGTGTGGTCTTTACCCTGAAGAGAGGAAGTTGGGAGTGGAAATTGAGCTAACTGTTGAGGTAACCTCTAAAGAGTTTGTCGACTACCAGGAGCTCTACAGGGCAGTTTTGGATGTTTCTAAGAAGACCTTTACTTACATCGAAGAATTTCAAGATGAATTATTAAAAACTATTCTTGAGAAATGGAATTCCGATTTTGTTAGAATAAAATCTGTTAAACTTAGTGTGCCCTTTCAGAACAGCTTTAAGGGAGCGGGGGTTGAGCTGCTATGGAAAAGAGAAAAATAGAATGTAAACTGCTGAAGCAGGTAAGGGAGAAGAAGAAGCTTACTCCTTCAGAGCTTCAGAAGATAACGGAGATTGCGAAGGAGGAGCTCCGCTTCCTTGCCAGAAACAACATACCTCTGATTCCCGAGAACTACGTCCTCTGGTTTGAGATATTTTGCTACATAATTGAGAACGATTTAAAGCTTTCAGACCTTGAAATAATGGGACTTTTCAAGGAGAAATATCCGACGACGGCTGAAGTTGAGAGCGTTCTTGTAGAAGTGGAGCCGGAGGAGAAGGAATTTATTAAGAAGGTAGCCTCAGAGATAGTTTCGGAAATTGACAGCGTAATAGAAAGCCTTGAGAAACACAACCGGAATCTATCAGAAAAGGAAGAGTCCTTTAAAGAGATAAAGGAAAGTGTTGAAGACCGTTCTGTTAAAGACATGGTAGGTCAAGTCCTTGTAGAGGTTAAGGAGATAAGAAAGCAGAACGAGGAGCTTAAGAAACGTTTAGAGGAAGCCAACAGTCAGATAAAAAAGTTAACTGAGGAGCTTGAGAAAAAGGAGAAAGAGGCAACTGTTGACTTCCTCACTCAAGTCGCAAACAGAGCAAGCTTTGACAGAGCTCTCTCCGACATGGTTAATGACTTCTACCGCAGAAACTACCCCTTTGCGCTGATAATGATTGACATAGACAACTTTAAGAAGATAAACGATACCTACGGCCATCAAGCAGGAGACTATGTTCTTCAGGAGCTTGCCAGGGTTTTAAAGAGTCAGCTCAGAGCCAGAGACGTTATAGCCCGTTACGGTGGAGAGGAGTTTGCAATTCTCTTACCCGGCGTTACGTTCAGTCAAGCCTTAAGGGTTGCCGAAAGGCTCAGGCGTTCTGTAGAGAAACAACTTTTCAAGTATAAAGATGTTCAGATACCTGTGACGATAAGCCTCGGTCTTGCCATGATGAGAGACGGCCTTGACGAGACGGCAATTGTTGAGAGGGCAGATAAAGCTCTTTACCTTGCAAAGCGTTCTGGAAAGAACCAAGTAAAGACAGACCTTGACGTGGAGCTTGAGGAGTGAGAGTTCTTCTCCACATCTGCTGTGCTCCCTGTGCCTGTTACCCTATTAAGTGGCTGAAGGAGAGGAACTACGAAATAGTCGGCCTCTGGTATAACCCAAACATTCACCCCTGCACAGAGTTTGTCAAAAGAATGGAAACCGTTAAAAAGTTAGAGGAAATTGAGGGTATCAAGGTTATCTACTTTGATACCTACGAGCCCGAAAGGTGGTTTAGGGCTGTTGCCTTCAGGGAGGAAAAGCCCGTCAGGTGTCAAGTCTGCTACTCTATGCGCCTTGAGATGGCTGCCGCCGTTGCAAAAAAGGGGAAGTTTGACGCCTTCACCTCAACTCTCTTCTACTCAAAATACCAGAAGAGGGAGTTAATGGTTCCCCTTGCAGAAAACGCTGCTAAGAAGTTCGGTGTTAAGTTTTTAGACGTTGACTTCAGGGAGGGGTGGAAAGAAGGGATAGAGATTTCAAAGGCCGAAGGTCTTTACCGTCAGCAGTACTGCGGCTGCCTCTACTCTGAAAAGGAACGTTACTGCCCTAAAGGGAAGCCTAAGACTGATTGGGTTATAGGTCAAATTCTTGAGGAAGCCAAAAGGGTAATTTCCCACTTTAAAGGCTAACTCCCCTTCACTGCTATAATTCCTTTCAGTTTAAAAACTTTCAAGGAGGCTGACTTGTCTAAAAACCCATTCTTAGAGTCTGAACGGATATGGGTATTAGACGGCGGGATGGGGACGATGCTTATGAAGAAGGGGGTTGACGTTAACTTTGCGCCGGAGTTTCTCAACGTAGAAAGGCCAGAGGTTTTAAAGGAGATTCATTCGGAGTACATAGAGGCCGGAGCAGACATAATTGAGACCAATACCTTTGGTAGCAACAGGATAAAGCTTTCCCACTACGGACTTGAAGACAGGGTAAAGGAGCTTACTGCAGCTGGAGTAAGACTTGCAAAGGAAGTTGCAGATGGAAGGGCTTTGGTTGCCCTCTCTGTTGGTCCAACTGGAGTTTTCGTAGAGCCTGTTGGGGACTATACATTTGACGAGATAGTTGACGTCTTTAAAGAGCAGATAAAGGCGGGAGCCGAGGCTGGTGCAGACCTTGTCCTCATAGAGACCATGTCTGACACGAAGGAGGCAAAGGCTGCAGTTGTTGCAGCCCAAGAGACTTGCGACCTTCCAGTAATGGTTAGTATGACCTACCAGGAGGACGGCAGAACTCTACTGGGAACCCCTCCTGAGGTTTCTGCTGCAATCTTTGAAGGTTTTGGAGTTGCAGCAGTTGGAGCAAACTGCTCCTTGGGACCTGAGAGCTTTGCTGGCCTCGTTAAGAGGATGGCTGCAGTTACGGAAACTCCGATTATCGTTTATGCCAACGCTGGTCTTCCCGTTTTAAAGAACGGAAAGACGATATACCCTGAGCCTCCTGAAACCTTTGGTAAGTATGCAGTTGAGTTCGTTAAAGCCGGAGCAAACATCATAGGAGGCTGCTGCGGAACGACTCCAGACCACATAAAGGCAATCAAAGAAGCCGTTAAAGACTTAAAGCCTGTAAAGAGGAATCCGATTAGGGGAGTAAAGGTTGCAAGCAGAACGAAGTTAGTCTTCCTTGGAACGGGCCACCCAACGAGGATGATAGGTGAGAGGATAAACCCTACTGGGAAAAAGAGACTTCAGGAGGCTCTTAAGAAAGGAGACCTTTCCCTTGTAAAGGAGGAGGCTAAAAGGCAGTCAGAAGAAGGGGCAGACCTTTTAGACGTTAACGTTGGAGTTCCTGGAATAGACGAGCCCTCTGCTATGAAAGAGGCGGTAAAGGTTATTATGGAGACGACAGACCTTCCTTTGGTTATTGACAGTAAAGACCCGAAAGCCGTTGAAGAAGCCCTGAAGATGTGTGACGGAAGGCCTATCGTTAACTCTTGCTCCGGAGAGGAGAAGGACATCAAGAACATACTGCCCTTAGTTAAGAAATACGGGGCAAACGTTCTCCTCCTTGCGATAGACGATGAAGGATTAAAAGAAAAGGCGGAGGATAGGGTTACTGTAGTTGAAAGGCTTTTAAAGGAGTGCGAGAAGTTAGGAATAAGTAAGGACTCCACAGTTGTAGACGTTCTCAACCTTGCAGTTAGTGCAATGCCCGAGGCAACGGTTGAAACATTGAAGGCCATAAGGCTTGTAAAGGAGAGGTTCGGAATAGCCACAACTCTTGGGGTAAGCAACGTCTCCTTTGGCCTTCCTGCAAGGTCACTGATTAACTCTGCCTTTATCTCTATGGCCATTTACTCGGGGTTAGACTCCGGAATTGTCAACACAGGCGACTCAAGGATGGTTGAGACCATATACGCCTCAGATGTTTTAGTCGGTAAGGACAAGGGAGCCCAGAGGTTCGTTGAAAGGTTTCAGAACTATAAACCTAAAGGCGAAGATAAGGAGTGTAGGGAGCTCCTTAAGAAAATCTGCCAACTCACCTGTTCCTTTGTCGGTGGAGAGAAAGTTTCCCTTGAGTTTGAACCGAAGGAGGAGAAGAAAGAGGAGAAGGGGGAGTCAAAGGAGGAAGAGGGAGCTCCCCCGGGAGTCTTAGGAGAGATCTTTAAAAAAGTCCTTGAAGGTGATAGAGAAGGGATAGTTGAACCTACCGAGAGAGCTCTCAAAGAGTATGAGCCTATAGAGATAAGCGATAGAGCTCTAATACCTGCCTTAGACGTTGTTGGAAAGCGGTTTGAGAAGGGAGATATATTCCTTCCTCAGATGCTTCGCTCCGCCCAAGCCGTCCAGTCGGCCTTTGAGATACTGAAAAGGGAGATGAAGAAGAAAGGAGGAGACATAAAACTCGGTGGTAAGATTGTTATGGCTACAGTCCACGGAGACGTCCACGAAATCGGGAAGAACATAGTTATAACGATGCTTGAAAACAGCGGGTTTGAGGTTGTAGACCTTGGGACGAACGTTCCACCCCAAAAGGTCGTTGAAGCTGCAAAAAAGGAGAAGGCCGATATCGTTGGGCTAAGTGCCCTGATGACGACCACACTTCCTGCAATGGAGGAGACGATTAAAGCTATACGGGAGGCAGGTTTGGACATCCCCGTAATCGTTGGTGGGGCGGTCGTTACTCCTGAGTATGCCGAGTCTATAGGGGGTATTTACGGGGAAGACGCCCAAGAAGCTGTTAAAATTGTCAAAAAACTGCTCAACGTGGAGGAAAAATGAGCGTCAACGAAACCGATTTAAACATTCACAAAGAGATAGAGGAGCTTAAGTCCCTAATCAGGGACGTTCCGGACTTTCCAAAACCTGGGATAGTCTTTAAGGACATCACTCCCCTTCTACACAAGCCTTGGGCTTTTCAAAAGGTTATTGACTACATAGGGAACAGATACATCGGAGCAGGAGTTGAAATCGTTGCCGGAATAGAGTCAAGGGGATTCATCCTTGCCGCAGCCCTTGCCTATAAGATAGGGGCAGGGCTTGCAATAATCAGGAAACCTGGGAAACTTCCCTACAAAACGATAAGTGCAACTTACACTCTTGAATACGGCGAGGACAAGATAGAAGTCCACGAAGACGCCATTCGGGAAGGAATGAAAGTTGTTCTCATAGACGATGTTTTAGCAACTGGTGGAACGATGAGCGCAGCAATAGACTTAGTTGAGAAGTTAGGTGGAAACATTATCAGCGTTGACTTCCTCCTTGAGCTTACCTTCTTAGATGGAAGGAAGAAGATAGAGGAGAGAGGATATCCCGTATTTTCACTGATAAAGTTCTAACTCAGGAGTAGAAAATGGGAAGGAGAGTTGTTATTACAGGGTTAGGCGTTGTTTCTCCTGCAGGGAGCTCCCTTGAGAAGTTCTGGGAGAACTTAACTGCTGGTAAATCTGGAATAGGAAGGATTACAAAGTTTGACCCTGAAGGCTTCCCTGTTCAGATAGCCGGCGAAGTGAAAGACTTTGACCCTCTCCAGTACTTTGACAGGAAAGAGGTAAGGAGAACAGACCCGTTTATCCAGTTTGCAGTTGGAGCTGCAGTTCAGGCCGTTGAACAGTCCGGTTTAGAAGAGTCTGACGTAGATAAAACGAGGGTCGGCGTTCTAATCGGTTCCGGAATTGGTGGACTTTCAACGATTGAGCAACAGCTAAAAATTCTCTGGGAGAAAGGACCCAGGCGTGTTTCTCCTTTCTGCGTTCCGATGGAGATAATAAACATGGCTTCAGGTCTTGTTTCTATAAGGTTTGGCTACAAAGGGCCAAACATTTCAGTTGTTACCGCCTGTGCTACAGGAACCCACACAATAGGTGAAGCCTACAGGACGATCCAGTACGGCGATGCAGACGTTATGGTTGCTGGAGGAGCTGAAAGCTGTATTACTCCACTTGCTGTTGCCGGTTTTGCTGCTGCAAAAGCCCTCTCAACCCGGAACGATGAGCCTGAGAAGGCCAGCAGACCTTTTGAGAAGAACAGAGACGGTTTTGTAATGGGAGAGGGAGCTGGAATTGTCGTTCTTGAGGAGCTTGAACATGCCAAGAGAAGGGGGGCTAAAATCTTGGCAGAAGTTGTAGGCTACGGAACGAGCGGAGATGCCTACCACATGACGGCTCCGGCTCCTGAAGGAGAAGGGGCAGCAAGGGCTATGGCTAATGCCCTAAAGAATGCCGGAATTAAACCTGAGGATATTGACTACATAAACGCCCACGGAACTTCAACCAAGTTCAACGACCTCTTTGAGACTATGGCCATAAAGAAGGTCTTTGGAGACCATGCCTACAAGGTGAAAATAAGCAGTATAAAGTCCATGATAGGTCATCTCCTTGGTGCAGCAGGAGGCGTTGAGGTCGTTTCCTCTGTTATGACTCTTCAGACCGGAGTAATTCCTCCAACTATCAACTACGAAGAGCCCGATCCTGAGTGTGACCTTAACTACACTCCAAACGAGGCTGTTAAGGTAGACGTTAGGTATGTTCTCAAAAACTCCTTCGGGTTTGGCGGAACAAACGCCTGCTTGGTTTTAAAGAGGTATGAGGATTGATAGGGAGTGATAAGCTGGTAGAGCTTGAGAGGAAGCTCGGTTATTCCTTTAAAGATAAAGGTCTTTTGAGGAGAGCTCTCATCCACCGCTCCTTTGCCTTTGAGAAGGAGACAGGGGAGAACTACGAGGTTTTGGAGTTCTTGGGAGACGCCGTAATCGGCCTGATAGTCAGTGAGGAGCTGATTAAGAGGTTTCCCGATAAAAGCGAAGGGGAGCTCTCCCAGATTAGGGCTTTCTTAGTTAGTGAACCTTCCCTCTCTGAGCTTGCAAAGACCGTAGACCTCGGAAAGTTCCTCTACCTTGGTAAAGGAGAGAAGAGAAGCGGAGGGAGTAAGAAGAGCTCCCTCCTCTGTGACGTCTTTGAGGCGGTTTTCGGAGCTCTCTACTTGGACGCCGGATTTGAAAAGGCAAAACAGGTATTTAAGGAAAAGTTCTTAAAGAAACTCTGGGAAATTTTAAATAACGCCGTTACCTACAAGGATTTCAAGAGTTACCTTCAGGAGATAACCCAGAGAGAGTTTAAAGAGATTCCGGTTTACAATGTCGTTAGTTCCGAGGGGCCGGAACATGAGAAGACATTTACAGTTGAGTGTAGGATTAAAGAGTTAAAGACTACTGGGACTGGTCGCTCAAAAAAGGCTGCCGAGCAAGAAGCGGCAAAGGAGATGCTGAAAGCCTTGGGGGTAATCGGTGATAACTCCAAGCCAAATTAAAATAGCCCTTATCTCTTCCTCCCCCAGGAGGAAGGAAATACTGGAAATGGTAGGCTTTAAGTTTAGGGTTGTAAAGGTTAACGCTGCAGAAAAGGAGTATCTTTCACCTTACGAAACTGCCGTTAATAACGCCCAATCAAAGTTACTTGCGGCAAAAGACCGGATTCTGCCGGACGAGATAGGACTTGCTGCAGATACCATAGTTGTTTTGGGAGACAGGGTTTTAGGAAAACCCTCGTCAAGGGAAGAGGCAGTTGAGTTCTTGAAAAAACTCTCCGGATTCTGGCATACAGTCATTACAGGATTCTCACTCCTTGTTAACGGCCGTCTTGTTTCTTCTTACGAAGAGAGTAAGGTAAAGTTCAAAAGACTTACGAGAGAGGAGATTGACTGGTATATCTCTACCGGTGAGCCTTTAGACAAAGCTGGAGCTTATGGAGTCCAGGGGAAGGGAGCTCTCTTTATAGAGAGAATAGAGGGGGATTTTTTCAACGTTATGGGACTTCCTATAGGTAAAATTTACGATATACTTAGCTTAGAACTAAAAGAATGAGGATTAAGGAGATGGGCGTAGGGGCTGCTACTCTAATTGTTGCTGTAACCTTCTCTGCCATAGGTATTGTTGTCGGTATTTTGATATCAAAGTTCCTGTCGGGTAGAGAACCTCCTCAACCGGACTTAACCGGAATAAAGGAGAGGATAGAGGGACTTTCAGACAGAATAGCCGTTTTAGTTGACGGGATTAAGGAGAAGATAAAAAAAGCTCAGTCTGAAAGGGTTGAGGAGTTAAAGAGAAACGTTGACGGCCTTCTATCTGAAATTGACAGATTGAAGAGCTCCCTCTACAGGTTAAACCTAACTGAAGGTTCAATATCGGCTTTAGAAAGGGCGGAAAAACTCTTAAAGGAAATAGAGTTTAACCTTCCTAAAATTGATGAGTCACTGCTTACACAGGTGAAAGACAGCCTTCTTATTCTGAGAAACGACGTAGAAACTCTCCTCTCAAAGACCAAAAAGAGCACTAAACCAACTTCTTCTGCTGTTGACCTGTCTGTAGTAGATTCCATTATAACCTCTCTTGACTCTGCACTTTCTCTCTCAAAAAGGCTTAACACCCTCCTTGTAAAGGGAGAGCTTACTGCTATGGCAAGCTCTTTTAAGAACGAGGAGTTAACTTCATTGGTTAAAGAACTTGACGACCAAGCTCTTAACTCTAAGGAGTTGGTTCTTCTCCTTGAGGACGTAAAGAAAAAACTGGAAGAGGTGAGAGATGAAGCTTCTCTACGTAGATGATAAGAAAACTTGGCACAGGCTTTTTGAAATAGTTCTCTCACTCAGAGGAATAGATGTCCTTCATGCCTACACCCCTAAAGAGGCACTTAACGTTGCTAGCTCAGAGAAGCCCAATTTGGCTGTTGTTGACGTTTCCCTTTCCAACGGGACAGGTTATGATGTTATTCCAGACCTTGTTAAGTTGGGTATTCCCGTTATCCTCATAGGCCACAAGGCTGAAGGATTTGATAGAGAAAAGGCTATCTCTTTAGGTGCTTACTCTACACTTGAGAAACCCTTTACTGTTGAGGAACTCTTAGACCTGTTAAGACAGGTTAAAAAAGAAGTCCCTCAACTTGAGGAACAGTTAGAGCTTACCGTTCCTGAAAGTGGCGAGTTTGGAGTTGTTAACCTTGAGCCGGAGACATCTGAAATTTCGGTTCCAGAGTCGTTAGAGCCGGAAGTTCCAGTTCTCCCTGTTAAGGAGGAGCTTGAAGAAAACGTTCCTGTTATTCCTGTTGAGATTGAGGAGGAAAAAGAGGAACAATTGCTTCCACAGGAGCCTGTTGAGAAATTAGAAGAGACGGTTAAAGGAGAAATTCCTCAGACTGAACCTGTCGTCAGCGAGGCAAAACAGGAGGTTAAGCGTAAAGCCGAAGAGGTATCAGGGATTACTGTTCCTGAGGAGAAGGTAGAGGAGATAATAAGGGAGATTGCTTGGGAAGTTGTTCCTGAAATAGCTGAGAAGGTTATTAGGGAAGAGGTTGAGAAACTGATAAGGAGCCGCCTTGCCTGAATGTTCAGAGTAGGAATAGGCTATGACGTTCACGCCTTAGAACCCGGTTATGAGCTTACTATTGGCGGCGTTAAAATTCCCCATGATAAAGGTCTTAAAGGCCACTCTGACGCAGACGTTCTTGTTCACGCCATCTGTGATGCCATTTTGGGAGCTCTCTCCTTAGGTGACATCGGTAAACACTTTCCCGATACAGACCCTCAGTTTAAGGGGATTTCAAGTCTGAAACTTCTCTCCCACGTTTCTAAACTCGTTAAAGAGAAAGGTTACACTGTCGTTAACCTTGACTCCGTTGTGGTGGCTCAGAGGCCGAAACTGTCACCCTACATTGAAAAGATGAAAGAGAACATCTCTTCTGTTCTTGCTATACTTCCCTCTCAAGTTTCCGTAAAGGCTACAACAACCGAAAGGCTGGGTTTTGAGGGCAGGGAAGAGGGTATCTCTGCCTACGCTGTTGTCCTTTTAAAACAGCTTTAGGAGGTACTTTTGGTGATGGACATTGTAGAGATAATGAAGATTATTCCCCACAGGTATCCCTTTCTTCTTGTAGACAGAATAGTTGAATTTGAGCCCAAGAAGAGGATAGTAGGGATAAAGAACGTAACGATGAACGAACCCTTCTTTCAAGGGCACTTTCCGGGGCATCCCATATTCCCGGGAGCTCTCCTCATAGAGGCAATGGCTCAGGTAGGCTGTATCCTCATGTTCAAGTCCTTTGACATCTCCCCGGAAGAGTATGTCGTCTACTTTATGGGAATTGACAAAGCCCGTTTTAGAAAACCTGTAAGGCCGGGAAATACCGTTAAGTTCGTTCTTGAGCCTAAAGTGATAAAGACCAGAATGTCAAAGATGAAGGGAGAGGCCTTTGTCGGAGAGGACTTGGTCTGCGATGCTGAAATAATGGCCATGATAACGAGGAAGTGATGGTAAACGTTCATCCACTTGCCGTAGTTGAGAAAGGGGCAGAGTTAGACGACGGCGTAGTAGTTGAGCCCTTTGCCTACGTTGGCAGTAGAGTTAGAGTAGGTAAAGGGACTGTAATCAGAAAGGGAGCAGTTATTGAGGGAAGAACAACAATTGGTGAAAACTGCGAGATTTTTTCTTCTCACATTGGGGTTGTCCCTCAGGATTTAAAGTTTAAAGGTGAGGATACAGAAGTTGTTATTGGAAATAACGTAAAGGTAAGGGAATACGTAACCATTCACAAAGGAACAGAAGGGGGAGGTGGCGTAACCTCTGTAGGAGACAACGTTCTCCTTATGGCCTACGTTCACGTTGCTCACGACGTTAAGATAGAGAACAACGTTATAGTTGCCAACTCTGTCCAGATTGCAGGGCACGTTGAAATAGGGGAGTATGCAGTTATCGGTGGACTGACGGGGATTCACCAGTTTGTAAGGATCGGTAAACATGCAATGGTGGGAGGTGCCTCTGCAGTCCACAGAGACGTTCCGCCCTTTGTTATGGCACAGGGTAATAGGGCAAGGTTAGAAGGTATAAACATCGTAGGTTTAAAGAGGCGGGGTTTTAGGAAGGAGACCATTAGAGCACTGACCACAGCCTTTGAAATGCTCTTTAAGACAGACGAGCCACTTTTGGTTTCTTTGGGTAAGGTTGAAGAGGAGTTTCAGAACGTTCCAGAAGTTCTTGAGTTAGTTGATTTTGTAAGGAAGAGTAAGAGGGGTATTTGCCCGGCTTGAAGCTCAACAGAGAGATCTTAAAGGGAAAGTTAGTCTTTTTAGGGACTGCTGGAGCCCGTTACGTTGCTTTTGGTTTTGAGAGGCAAGCTGGAGGTCTTTACTTCGGCTTTCCTGACGTTAACGTTCACGTTGACCCAGGACCTGGAGCCTTTGTTCACTCCCACAGAAAGGGAATAGAGCCCTTCTGGACGGACGTCGTTATCCTCTCCCATCGTCACTTGGACCACTGTGCCGACGTTAACCACATATTGGAAGCTATGACCTTAGGGGGAAAAAACAAAAAAGGGCTTTTACTGTGCCCGTCAGACTGCCTCTACCAAGACCCTGTAGTTCTTGAGTATACGAGGAAAAATATTGAAAAGGTTGAGGTAGTAGAGGAGGGAAAGAGAGTAGAACTCTCCCCAAACGTTACTGTCTCATTTCCCGTAAAGCACGTTCACGGAGTTGAAACCTACGGAGCAGTTTTCAGCTGGAACGGAACCACCTACAGCTACCTTTCAGACACCAAGTTCTTTGACGGCTTGATTCCTGCCTACAGAGGTTCAGACCTGTTAATCCTCAACACCACTTTACTTAAACCAAACCCGAAAATTGACCACCTTTCCGTTGAAGATGCCAAAGTAATTGTTGGGGAAATAAGGCCAAAATTAGCACTTCTTACCCACTTTGGAAGGACTATGTTAAAGGCAAAGCCCTGGGAAGTTGCCCTATCCCTTTCCAAGGAAACGGGAGTTAAAGTAATTGCGGCCTACGACAATATGATTCTTGACCTTGAAAACCTATCGGTTGTGAGACAGAGATGAAGGTTGCCCTTACCGGAAGACCTGGAATAGGCAAAACGACGGCTGTTAAAAAGGTCGTCTCTCAGCTTAAAGGTAGGGCAAAGGATTTCTGGACTGAGGAGATAAGGAAGAATGGAAAACGATGGGGCTTTAAGGTTGTTAGGACTGACGGAAAGGAGGAGCTCCTCGCCTCTGTAGAGGTCGCTTCCCATTTTAGGGTAGGTAAATACAGAGTTTTAGTAGACAGGTTTGAGTCATTTGCCGTCCCTTTTCTCCTTGAAGCACTTAAAGAAGGAAAAATTGTTGTTGTAGATGAAGTTGGTAAGATGGAGCTCCTCTCTAAAGCGTTCCAGTCTACAGTAAAGAAGCTCGTAGAGGAAAACGTTGACTGTCTTGTTACGATTCCGGAAAAGAATGTTCACCCCCTCGTTTCTGAAATTAGACGTAAATTTAAAATTTTTCAGCTGAACTTAGAAAATAGGGATGAAGTTCCAAAGCTGGTAGTAAACTTACTGGAGGGAAGAGATGGAGAAGAAGGAGAGAAAAGAGTTTAAACGGCTACCAAGCAGAGAGCAGCTCGTAAAGGAGCTTACTCCTCAGGTTAAAGACGACCTAAAAAACTATTTTCAGGATAGAGACTATGGCGTAATTGCCGTTACCAGGGAAGATGCACTTAGGGCTTTTGTCGTGAAAACTACGAACTTGTGTGAGATAGCAAGGCTCAGACACAAACTCTCTCCTATGGCGACTGCCGTTTTGGGAAGGGCTCTTACCGGAGCTCTCCTGCTAACCTCACTTCTAAAGCACGGAACAGACCAGAGAGTCCTTCTCAGGATTGAAGGAGACGGCCCAGTTGGTTTGGTAGTTGCAGAGGCAAACGCTAAAGGGGAAGTTAGAGGTTTCGTTCAGAACCCAAACGTTCCTCTCTTCGTTAGGGAAGAAAACGGAAGAAAAAAGTTTGACATCGCAAAGGCTGTAGGTAAAGGAACTTTAACTGTTGTTAAAGACCTCGGTTTCGGAACTCCATACGAGAGCTCCGTTCCCCTTGTTTCGGGAGAGATAGCTCAAGACATTGCCTACTACCTGTTAAAGTCGGAACAGATACCCTCAGCCGTTGCGATCGGAGTTTTAGTCGGTGAAAACGGAAAAGTTGAAGCAGCAGGGGGATTTATCGCTCAGCCCCTGCCGGGGGCATCAGAGGAGGCCATCTCAAAACTTGAGGAAAATGTTAAGTCCCTTCCCCCCGTTAGCTCACTCATAAAGGAGGGTAAGAGGCCGGAGGAGATTGCAGAGCTCCTCTTTAAAGGCTTTACTACTGAACTCCTTGCGCTGAAGGAGCTCTCCTTCAGGTGTCGCTGCTCAAAGGAAGTGGCAAAGGGCGGCCTTGTTGCCATGCCGGTTAAGGAACTCAAGAAGCTCAAAGAAGAGGGAGGAGTTTCTATAAAGTGTAACTTCTGCGGAAAGGAGTATTTCTTTACCCCTGAAGAGATAGAAGAGGTTATCCAAGAAAAAGAGATAGGAGATAACTGATGGCAGTCTGTTCCCTTTTCTCTGTAGGCGTTTCTCTTCCGGAGGTAGAAGAAGAGGCTGAAAGAGTTTTAAGGAATAAGTTCGGTCTCCTTCCCCGTTTTGAAGGGGTAATTCCCCCAGACGCTAAAGGTTCACGCCACTCCCAGCTTCTTGCAGAGCTCCAGCTTGAAAATGTCCTTTTCCGAAAGCCTGAAGATTCACTCTTTGCCCTCGCCCTCACTCCCTACGATCTTTACTCAGATAACCTAAACTTCGTTTTCGGCGTAGCCTACCCCTTTAAGGGGTGTATCGTTTCATACGCAAGGCTCCTTTCAGACGACTCAGAACTCTTTTTCTCAAGGGTTAGGAAAGAGGTTACCCATGAGATGGGGCACGTCTTCGGCCTTTCTCACTGCCCAAATCCGAGGTGCGTTATGCACTTTTCAAACTCACTTGCTGATACAGACTACAAAGGCGAAGACTTCTGCCCCAGCTGTAGAGAAAAACTGCTCCTCTCTATGAAGGAATTAGGTTTAACTTGAAAAGTAGGTAGCTAAGCTCTTGGCTACTTTCTCTTTTGCTTCACCGAGAAGTTTAAAGATCTTGCTTATACTCTCGGATATCCCAGAAAGTCCTTTAACGTTTGTTGAGACTTTTTCCGTATCAGACCTCGTTAAAGAAGTGGTAAAGCAAACCTTTTTCTAAAACTTGTTTTAGTTTTTTTCCTCTTTTTTGAGATAATCTTAAAACTTCTTCGTGGTCGGCTTCTGGCTGTAGAGTGTCGTTTGTAAAGAGGGTGAGAGCAACAACTCTCATCCCGTAAAAGTTAGCAGCTATGACATCCGGAACTGTTGACATACTTACGCAGTCTGCTCCTAAAGTCTCCAGCATTCTCACTTCAGAGAAAGTCTCGTAGTTTGGGCCCAGTGTAGCGGCAAGGACTGCTGGTATAACCTTTATGCCCTGTGAAAGGCCAGCTTTTAAAAACGTTTCTACGAGCTGTCTGTCGTAGAACTTTTTACCGTTTACGAAAACTCTGCTTCCCTGTTCCTTTATAAGTCCAACAAGTGGATTCTTTCCCGTAAGGTTTATGTGGTCGTAGATAACCCCTATTTCAGATTCAACAGCCCTCCTTGAAACGGCTCCAGAGGCACAGGTAGGAATGAATACCTTTACTCCCAATTTGGAAGAGAGCTCCGGTATAAACCTTATCTCCCAGTCATCCCTTCCCTCGTAGTAGTGAAACCTTCCCTCAAAGAAGAGAACCCTCTTATCTCCCACCCTAATTACTTTTAGAACTCCCCTGTGGCCGGGAACTGCTGTCTGAGGCATACCCGGGATTTGAGAGTAGGAAATTTCAACCTCAGATCCTTCTACGTCAATTCCTGAACCCCCTACTACCGCAACATCAAACCTCTCTTCTCCTGTAAGCTCTTTTATCCTTTCAATGGCCTCTTTCACGTTAACCTCTAAATTTTTGGCTTTATAAACAGAAGTTTAGACTTAGGATTGGTAAGTATGTTCACTTTTGTAAATATCGCTACGAACAGGTCTTGTTCCGGCAGGTAGTCAAATTCCTCAACTCCTCCCAAGTTGTAGATAGAGGATGTTGCCTCTTCCCAGTCAAAACCGTCTCCACTTCTGTAGAGGAGTAGAACCCTTCCACCGTCAAAGGTATAGATGTTCCTCAGTATTCCTGGAACGGCGTTTTTGTTTTGAGAGAAGAGGACTTCCTGATTCCCGTCTCCGTCAACGTCTACCGGTTTGGGTTTTGGAGTTATGTAGTAGCTGACAAGCATGCCCTCGTTATACCAGTAGATTGCATTAGGAGAAGCTCCTATCTGTATCGGTGAGCGCCACAGAACCTTTTTTCCGTCTGAAACGTTGAAGTAGTAGTCAAGGTCGTAGTAGGCAAAGTATTCCTTTCCGTTGCTTTTAAACATCTGGGCACTCGTTACCTGAAAGCCTTCTGGAACTGCTACCTTGTTTCCTTTAACGATTCTGTTTCCTTTAAGTTCCATTCTGTAAACGTTTTTACCGAAGAACTTATCGTTTTCACCGCTTACAGTTTGGCCAAAGATGGTATCGTTTACGCCGTCTCCGTCTGTGTCAAAGCAGGAGAGTATTAGGTTTGAAGTTGCGACCTTTTTCAGTTTTCCGTTTTCAAAGCTGAAAATTCCCGATAAGACGCTCTTTGTGTCTTGGTAGAAGCCGTCAATAACCACTTCTGTCTTTCCATCTCTATTTAGGTCAATTGGACAGATATGGAACAGGTAAGAACCCCTGAATGGATTTTTAAACTTTTTAACGAGCTTAACACCGTAAACCGTTGGTTTGAAGAGGTCTATTCCGTTCTCCTCATTTATAAGTATCTCATCTCCGGGGTTCTTGAGAAGGTTTGCCACGAAAAGGCTCGTTGCATGTCCTTTAAAGTCGTAAACCTCTTTGTAGTTGGTCTCCATCGCCACGGAAACGGAGCTCTGGGGAACTCCCTCCCACGGGAAAAACCTAATTAGGCGTTTTGTTGTATCGTAAAGGGCAACCCCTTCCCTTGAAACAACTATGTAGGCGTCGTATCCCGTTAATTTGTCAAGTGGAACTTTCCTCTTAAAGTCACTGGGGTATTTCAGGTGAAACTCCCTCTTCAGCTTCTCTCCATCGCTGTAGGGGGCAAGGTTTAAGTTCTTAACTTCCTCTGAGAGTTTCTTGTAGAGCTCTTTTCCTTTCTCTCCTACAAAGTTTATAAAGGCAACTCTGTTGAACGTTAACTTCTGAACGGTTTCTCCTACTGTAGGGTTTCCCAGCGTAGGTAGAGCTATTGAGTAGTTTTCCTTAACCTCCCTTACCTTTAGAACAGCTCCACTTTCCGATACGAACCTATCTCCTACAGAAATTCCCTTATCCTTTCCTGCATCTATTATGAAACCGTCGTAACTGTTGAGAACGATTTCAGCCGTAACTGGTGAGAAATACCTCTTCATGAAGTAGACAACGTTATCAACACCTTTCAGTTTTGGGTGGGCTTCTACTTCTGATTTGGGAACGTAGGGTTGATACTTAACTTCTTTTTTGCTGAACGGGTTAAGGCTACTCAGCCCGCAAGAGGTAACAAAGAGAAGTGAAAGCAGGAGGAAACCTTTTTTCATATTTATCACCCCATTTCAGTTTTGCCAATCATACCAAAATTAATTAGGCACGGGACTTGCTATATTAACGGAGACAAAAACCATTAAGAGGTATTGAACCGATGAAATTGGGAATTCAGCATCTTATTCAGTCTCTAAACATCTTCTATCTTCTTGCCGGCGCCGTTATGATTCTCTCTATGCACGTAGGTTTTGCCTTCCTTGAGGCTGGGACTGTAAGGAAGAAAAATCAGGTAAACGCCCTTGTAAAGATAATCGTTGACGTTGCATTGGCTACGATGGCCTATTATTTGATAGGTTATCCGTTAGCCCACAAGGTTTGCTTTGTAAAACCGGCATCTCAGCTTATGTCTGACCAAGGGTTGGAGTTGGTTCGCTTCTTCTTCCTCCTCATGTTTGCCGCCTGTATCTCAGCCATAGTTTCCGGAGGCGTTGCTGAAAGGATGAAGTTCAAGCCCTACATTACTGCGGGCTTTTTCCTTGCCGGTGTTATCTACCCAATTTTTGAAGCCCTCATCTGGGGTGAAAGGTGGTCTTCTGCCTTTCAGGGTTGGGTAGAGCACATATTTGGTGCACCTATTCATGACTTTGCCGGTTCTATGGTGGTTCACGGTCTTGGAGGCTGGATAGCCCTACCTGCCATTCTCCTCTTAGGTCCCCGCATGGGGCGTTACGTTAAGGGCAAATCAAAACCCATTCCCATCAGCAACATTCCATACCTTGCACTGGGAAGCTGGATACTTATCATCGGTTGGTTCGGTTTTAACGTTATGAGCTCTCAGAAGCTTGAGGATATCTCCGGTTTGGTTGCAGTTAACTCCCTCTTGGCAACTGCAGGAGGCCTTATAGGCGGTCTTGTTTTTGGTAAGAACGACCCTGGATTTATCCACAACGGAGCTCTGGCCGGCCTTGTGGCTATCTGTGCAGGCTCAGATGTTGTCAATCCTTTGGGAGCTTTCATCATCGGTTTTGTAGCGGCCTTTATCTTCGTTAAAGCCTTTATCTACGAACAGGAAGTTCTGAAAATAGACGACGTTTTGGGAGTCGTTCCCCTTCACGGTCTTAACGGTCTGTGGGGAGGAATTGCTGCCGGAATATTTGGAAAGAAAGTGCTCTGGGGATTAGGAGGCGTCTCTTTTATGGCTCAGCTTTTTGGGGCTCTCCTAACCCTCTGCTACGCCCTCATTGCAGGTTTTATCCTCTACGGAGCCCTAAAGGCTACTATGGGACTTAGGCTCTCTGAAGAGGAAGAGTTTGAGGGAGCAGACATCTCTATACACCACATTACTGCTTACCCTGAGGACAGGATAAAAGTATAAGGGCTTCTCCTTCACTTCCATCCCCCTTTGCCCCCTATTTGAGGGGGCTTCTCTTTTTTAAGAAGAACAGTTATTATTTAAATTAGTCAAAATTAAGCAGGAGGAAAGTTTTGGATAAGCTTAAGGCTGAAAAAACGAAGAGGAAGAGGAACACGAGACAGAAAGCTGTTGTCTACCAAGTTGTTCTTGACTCAAACGATCACCCTACAGCCGAGAAGGTTTACGAGAGAGCAAGGAAGGAGCTCTCCAACATAAGCCTCGGAACTGTCTATAGGATTCTGAAAGAGCTCTCTCAGGAAGGTAAGATAAAAGAGATAATCGTTAACAAGCAGTCTCACTTTGAAGGAAGGACAGATTTTCACCACCACTTTATCTGTAAGTCGTGCGGTAAGATAGAGGATGTAAAAACTCCCCTCTGCAGGTATACGTGTAAAAAAGTTGAACAGAAAGGTTACGTTGTTGAGGATATTGAGTATAAGTTCTATGGTCTTTGCTCTAAGTGTGCACAAAAATTAGGCATAAAAGAGTAGGTTTTGAACACTATTTATGCACTAAGTAGCAAATTTAGGTGTAAGGAATTGGCAATATTCTTGCTTATTAAACAAGCTTGAATCTATAAGTTTTAGTGGTAAAATAGCAGACAGTAAGAGGGGTTGGAGGAAAGAATGAAAAAGATAGAAGCTATCATCAAACCTTTCAAACTTGAAGAAGTTAAAGATGCGCTTACGGAGATTGGAGTTCACGGCCTTACAGTCTCTGAAGTTAAGGGGTTTGGAAGGCAAAAAGGGCATACGGAGCTCTACAGGGGAGCAGAATACGTCGTTGACTTCATTCCTAAAGTAAAGATTGAGGTTGTCGTCCCCGATTCACTTGCAGAGAAAGTCATTGAGACGATTGTTAACGCCGCAAGAACAGGTAGAATTGGAGACGGAAAAGTTTTTGTTATACCCGTTGAGGATGCCGTTCGTATTAGGACTGGAGAGAGAGGAGAAAACGCAATTTAAACATAAAGGAAGGAGGGTTTCATGAAGCCAAAAAACGCCAAAGAAGTTGTAGAGCTTATGCAGCGCGAAGGTGTTAAGTTTGTCGACCTCAGGTTTACAGATATGTTTGGAACCTGGCACCACGTAACCTTCCCTGCCCACGAGATTACAGAGGAGAGCTTTGAGCAGGGTCTTTTCTTTGACGGTTCATCAATTAGGCAGTGGCAGCCGATTAACGCCAGCGACATGATGTTTAAACTTGATCCGACAACTGCAACTATAGATCCGCTTTCTGAAGTTCCTACCCTTGTAGTTATTGCAGATATCGTTGACCCTGTTACTAAAGAGCCTTACCACAAAGACCCAAGAAACATCGCAAAGAAAGCTGTTGAATACTTAAGGTCAACAGGAATTGCTGATACGTTCTACTGTGGTCCTGAGCCTGAGTTCTTCATCTTTGACGATGTTAAGTTTGACGTTGGAATGAACTACGGATTTTACGAGGTTGACTCTGTAGAGGGATGGTGGAGAACGGGAGCAGACGAGAACCCGAACCTTGGTCACAAGATAAAACCTAAGGGAGGTTACTTCCCGGTTCCTCCAAACGACCAGCTTGACCACATTAGGAAGATGATTGCTCTTAAGATGGAGGAAGTTGGATTAGTTGTTGAGTGTCTCCACCACGAAGTTGCTACCGGCGGCCAGTGTGAGGTTGACTTTAGGTTTGGAACCATTATTGAGTCTGCCGATAACATTCAGTGGACAAAGTATATCGTTAAGAACGTTGCAAAGATGTTTGGAAAGACAGCAACCTTTATGCCTAAGCCTCTCTTTGGAGACAACGGTTCTGGTATGCACACCCACGTTTCACTCTGGAAGAACGGAGAGAACCTCTTTGTAGGCGATAGTTACGCAGGACTTTCTGAGCTTGCTCTCTACTTTATCGGTGGAATCATCAAGCATGCAAAGGCTATCTGTGCATTTACAAACGCTACAGTTAACTCCTACAAGAGACTTGTCCCCGGATACGAAGCTCCTGTTAACCTCTGCTACTCTGCAAGGAACAGGTCTGCTGCAATAAGGGTTCCCGTTGTTACATCTCCTAAGGCTAAGAGGATTGAGGTTAGGTTCCCAGACTCTTCAGGAGCTCCATACCTCACATTTGCAGCTCTTCTTATGGCCGGACTTGACGGAATTGAGAACAAGATCCACCCGGGTGAGCCTGTGGATAAGAACCTCTACGACCTTCCACCTGAAGAGCTTAAAGATATTCCAACTGTTCCTGGTTCCCTTGAAGAGGCAATCAACGCCCTTGAAAAGGACTACGAGTTCCTTACAAAGGGCGGCGTAATGACAGAGGAGTTCCTTGCCGACTACATTGAGTATAAGAGGAAGGAAGAGATTGACCCTGTAAGGCTCAGGCCGACTCCAATGGAGTTCCTCCTCTACTACGACGTTTAATAGAAGCTTTGATAAATAGTTAAGCCCCCGTACATGCGGGGGCTTTTTGGTTTTGGAGGAAGTATGAACATTTTTGACAGGGTAGCCAAGGAGTGGGACTCAAAAACCCACAGAGTAGAAACGGCAAGAAAGATTGGAGAGGTTATTGTCTCCTCTGCTCCAGTTTCCAAAGACTGGGTTGTTCTTGATTTTGGAGCGGGAACGGGGCTTTTAACGTTTTTCTTAGCTCCGTTTGTTTCTAAAGTCTATGCGTTAGATAACTCTAAAGGTATGTTTGAAGTTTTAAAGGAAAAGGTAGAAAAACTTGGTGCTTCAAATGTGGAACCTGTTTTGGGTTCCTATGATAAAGTTTGCTTGGGAGAGCCTGTTGATTTAATTGTCTCCAGTATGTCTCTCCACCACGTTAGGGAAATTCAGAAGCTCTTTAACTGGTTCTCTTCGGTTTTAAACCCGGAAGGTTTTGTTGCCGTTGCCGACCTTGTTAAGGAGGACGGCTCTTTCCACTCAGATAACACTGGCGTCTACCACTTCGGTTTTGAAAGGGAGGAGCTTGAAAGGTATATGAGGTCAGCTGGAATAGAACCTCTGGAGTTTAAGGTAATCTTCTCAATCAAGAAAAGCGGAAGGGAGTATCCTGTTTTTCTCTCTATTGGCAGAAAAGTTTAAAACTCCCTCGCTATAAGGTCTGAAAGGGTTTCCCTTTGCCTTATAGTCCTAAAGTTTTCTCCTTCAACAAGAACTTCGGCAGGCCTTGGCCTTGAGTTGTAGTTTGAGGCCATCGTAAACCCGTAGGCTCCTGCACTTAAAACTGCTATGTAGTCTCCTTCTTTTAGGAGTGGAAGTTCCCTCTCCTTTGCAATGATATCTCCTGTTTCACATATAGGACCTACAACATCTGCAACTACCGTTTCCCCTCCTTTTTCTTCAATTGGAACAATGTGGTGGTAAGCTCCGTAAAGTGCAGGCCTTGCAATGTCGTTCATTCCGGCGTCTACAATGTAGAAGGTTTTGTTCCCTCTCCTCTTTACGTAGAGAACTTTTGTTATGAGAACACCGGCATTTCCGCTTATCCTCCTTCCCGGCTCTAAGATAAGGTGGCATCCGAGGGACTTAATTACTGGAGTTACTTCGTCTGCCAATCTTCTTGAGGGGATAGGCTCTTCGTCAGGTCTGTAGTTTATTCCAAGACCTCCGCCGGCATCAAAGTATTCTATTTCAAGACCTAAAGAGTGGAGTTCCTTAACGAAATCTGCAACTTTTCTTGCAGCTTCTCCAAAAACTGAGACGTCCGTTATCTGAGAGCCTATGTGGAAGTGAACTCCTACTGGGTTAAGCCATCTACTTTCCTTTGCATACCTGTAGAGGTCAAGGGCTTTTTCAAAGGTTACGCCAAACTTAGCCTCTTTGAGCCCCGTTGAGATGTAGGGGTGGGTTTTTGGGTTAACGTTTGGGTTTACCCTTATAGCGAAGGGAGCTCTCTTTCCCAGCCTCTCTGCTACCCGTTCAAGGGTGTAGAGCTCCCCTTCAGACTCAACGTTAACCATTAGAATCTCCCTCTCAATGACAAAAAGGAGCTCATCTTCCCTCTTCCCAACCCCTGCAAAGACGATCTTTTTCGGGTCTATTCCAGCTGTTAGAGCTCTGAAGATCTCGCCTACGGAAACTGTGTCTGCTCCTGCTCCAAGCTCCTTTAAGACCTTTAGAACGTGAACGTTGGAGTTTGATTTAACGGCGAAACAAGTTGTGTGAGGAATTCCTGAGAAAGCAGAGTCAAACTCTCTGAACCAGTGTTCTAGTGCTCCTCTGCTGTAAACATAGACGGGAGTTCCGATAGACTCTGCAACTTCTCTAAGGGGAATTTCCTCAAAGTAGAGCTTTCTGTTCCTGTATCCTAACTTTGGGTATATCTCTCTCATTTAACAATACTCCTTTTCTCCTTTGCTCTTTGGAAAAACTCCCTTAGTCCCTCTCTGTTTTCAGACTCTATGAGCTTTTCAACCTCTTCAAGTGCAGATTTAAACGTTTTAAGTGACTTTAGCAGGTTTTTTCTGTTTGCTATACAGATGTCCCTCCACATTATCGGGTCGCTCATTGCTATTCTCGTAAAGTCTTTAAAGCCTCCCCCTGTGTAGTCAAACAGGTTAAGCTTAACTTCTTCGGAAAGTCGGTCTATGGCTGCAACTATTGAGTAGGCAACTACGTGGGGTAGGTGACTAACTGCGGCAAATACCTTGTCATGGTAAAAGGGATCCATCTCAATAACTTTAGATCCTAAGTTCTTCCAGAGTTTCTTTATCTTTTCAAGAGCTTTCGGGTCTGTTCTCTCTGTGGGAGTAACTATGAATTTGGCGTTTACAAACAGGTTTTCTACAGCGTTTTCAACTCCCGATTTTTCCGTTCCGGCTATAGGATGTCCACCAACAAAGGGAGCAGTTCCCTCAAGGAGTTCTTCACACTTTATAACCAATTCTCCTTTAACGCTTCCAAGGTCTGTTACTATTGTTCCCCTTTTTATGTAGGGTTTAATCTGTTCTATTACTTTTTCGTAAACGCCTACCGGTGTTGCTATTACTACGAGGTCGGCGCTTGAAACTATAGAGTGTTTAATGCTTCCGCTATCTATAAACTCAAGTTCAAGCCCTTTTTCAATTGCTTCAGGGTTTATGTCAACTGCTGTTATCTTTCCGGGGAATCCTTTAAGCTTAAGGTTTAAGGCAAAGGAGCCTCCTATTAATCCTAAACCAATTATGCAGATTTCCTGAAAGTTCCACTCCAAGGAGCTCTCCTTAAAGGTTTTTTAGTGTAGCAAGAATTTTACAGGAGTTTTCAAGGGCAGAGATGAACATCAGGGCTTCTTCCGGGGTTTTAGCAGCTGCAAATGGACCGTGGCTGTAGACAACGGCAACAGGGTGTTCTTTGAGGATTTTTGAGAGTTTTTGGGCGACTTCAGGGGATGAAACCACTTTTTTAGCCTTCACAACTGGAACTTTTCCCAGTAGGAGTTTCCCTTCCGAATCTGCAGGAACTATCTTGTCGACCTTTAGTGAACAGGCGACTGTAAACGGAGAGTGCGTGTGAAGTATTACCTTAACCTTTTCGTTCGCTCTGTAAACTTCTCTGTGAACAACCAGTTCCATAGAGGCAAATTTGTCAAGCTCAGGGTTTTCCGTTAACGTCGTTAGAACAAAATCTTCCTCTTTTAGGTATCCCAACATCTTTCCTGAGCGCTTTATTAGGATATAGTCACCCACCCTCATACTGATGTTTCCGCCGTGGGTATCAGTAAGCCCGGCTTCAAAAGCTATCCTTCCCACTTTTATGAGCTCTCTCCTCTCTCTTAAGAAGGGAACCATACATCCTCCAAATGAAAAGGCCGCCCGAAGGCGGCCTTATGTTAACGTTTTTAGTTTCAGTTATTTCTTCCTCTTTCTAAGCCTCTCCATTGCTATCTGTATACTTGCCCTCAGCCTGTCTATTGCGATTGCAAGTTTTGTTATCTCGTCTTTAATGTCTTCCTCTTTAAGTCCTCTAACTCCTAAGTCTACGTCCAACTTTCCGACGCTGATATCGTGGGCTGCTTGAGTAAGTTTTTCAATTGGTTTAATAATCTCGTTCTTAGCAAAGTACCAGAAGATTACAAATGCTATGAGGAGTGCAAGGAAGTTCCAGATATCTATCAGATCAATTGCTGTTCCTAAGAGGCTAGGAGGAACTATTGTTACGCTGATGATACCCCGGAGCTCTCCCTCTTTGTAACCAGAGGCCCTCTTAAAGGCTTCTTCTCCATACTTTGCGATGATTGCCTTTTTAAAAACAGGATCAACTTGGTCTGGAGCTCCGTGGCACTTAAGACATCCCTTTTCAACTTTTAAAGCTTTTGCAAAGCGGAACTTATTGCCATCCCAACCCCAAAACTCTCCACCAGTATTTCCCTTTTTGAAAGCTTCTTTGATTTTCTCTATAGCTTTCTCTTCCCACTTGTCCGGTTTGTCCGTTGGTGAAAGGTATCTGTCGGAAACTGCTTTAAAACCCCAGCCGTATTCTATGTTTGTTAGCTTGGAGAGTTCCCTCGTTGCCAGAGCGGGGTTATGGGCGTAGAAGTGGACTTCTTCAACGTTTTGGAGGACTTCATCTGTTCTGTAACTTTTTAAAACCCCGTTTTGAGCGTCAAGGGCAACCAGGTATCCCGTATCCGGATTGTATTTGTCCTTCGTCCAAACTGTTCCAAAACCAGCAACCCAGCGCCTGAAGATAATAACCTGTTGTGCAATTAACCTTCCTTCTTTTACCAGCTGTTGTTGGTAGTTCTTATCAAGGAGGTGGAGAAAGGAAACCGTTGCAAGTGTGACAACTATTGCAAAAACGAGGAGAACTTTTTGAGAGATACTTACGTTTTTAACCTTCATCATTTCCTCCTCTTAAAAGAAGTGTAATTTCATCCTTAAGCCTTTCTCTACAGCTTTCTCCTTCTATTAAACAAGTATCAGGAATTTTCTCTATCAAGTTATCAACGAAAGTGTCTATCCTGTTTACAGGAAGTCTTGTTATATCCATATCTTCTAATGTTTCCTCAACCAGGAATTCACCCATTGGTCCCATTGCTTCTACTAAGAGTTCTCCTATTCTTTTAAAAACTTCTGGATTAACAAAGCTAGTTTTTTCTTTTATAGTTGGCTTGGAAATTTCTTCAGTTTCTCTAATGAGCCCTTTCTCCTTTAGTGCATATACCTTTTCTAAGCCACTTTTAAACGAGTTTGCCCTCCGGAAGATAGCCTTAACAAGGCTATTTCTCTTAGACAGGAGCGATAAAAGCTTCCAGCTCTCCGGATCTATGGTTATCGGCTCTGATAAACTCTCAGAGAGTTCAAATACCAAATCTTTTTTGAAAAATTCCTTGAGTTTCTCTCCCAGTTCGTCCTGTTCTTTTGTAAAGTCCATCATGACAGCAATTGTGTCTATTTCTCCAATCGGCTCTGTTTTAACTTCTTTTTCTAAGAAGGAAAACCTTCCCTTATCCCACATTGAAACATAGTGGAGAATGAACTTAATAGCTTCCGCTAGGGATAGTTCACCCTTCTCTATTCTCTCTCTTAGATCCTCTAAAAAAGGAACATTTGTTTTGAAGTTTATAACTTTTCCGTATTTTAGCTGTAGACTTATACTTTCTTCGTTGCTGTTAAGGAGAACCTCCCCTGTTTTTTTACCTATACTTACTATCTGAAGTAGGTCAAGGATCTCTGAGTAAGAGGAGAAATCACCCCTTAGTTCCATAATGTCTCCCAATATTACTTTGGTGGTAGAATAATCCTACCACATATCGCCTAATTGGGAGAAGAGGGAATGGCCGTTTCTTACAACGAGAATATCAGGCTAGGCGGTTCTATTTTCCACGTTCAGACTGAATACTACAAGAAGAGTGGGAAAGTTGTTTCTAACATTTTTAAAGATGGCCTTTCCATAAAGAGATTGGAAAGAGATGTTGAGGAAGGTACAGATATTGATTCAGCTGTTGCCCAGTTCCACAGGTACGTTGTAGAGCGTTTAAAGAGCGGTGTTAAAAGGAAGGTTTCTCTGCAGAGAGGTGTTCTCTCAATCCCCGATGCTGTTAGAGAGGAGCTCCTTAAAATCCTCAATCCTTACTTCGGCGTTGCATCTTCTCTTGTTATAGATGAAGCTCTTTTAAACTCGTCAGGGGTTGAAAGCTTCCTTGACAACCTTCTTGAAGGGCTGCCGGATAATACAAAAGAAACGCTTAGGGAACAGCTTTCTCCGCTTCTTTCCTCTCTCTTCCTTTCTGAGTCTTCTCCTGAAAAGAGAGAAGAGGAAGAATTAGAGGAGTTTACAGAAGAGAAGAGAGAGAAGGCTCTTGAAATACTCTCTGACTACTTTGGAATAATGGCACTTCCGGTTTTGGAAGATGCCCTTGAGGAGTGGAAAAGCGGAGACTACAAGGAACTTGTTGAGCTTATCGTTTCTCGCTTAGAGGATGAAAAGGAAAGGGAGGAGCTCTACCACAGGCTTATGTTTCTATAAACTGGGGGCTAAAAGGTTTGTTTATTTTCTCAGAGAACAGTTTTAAGGATTTCAGCTCTAATTCAGATAGGTGGAATCTGAGGCAGTTCAAGTAGTTTTTGCACATCTTCTCTGAGAGATTCAACCTAGGAGCGTATTCCCTACATATATCACTGTAGTGTTTTTTTCCGTAATCCCTTGACTTTATGAGTTTCCTGTAAAACTCTTGAACTTCTTCCCGTTTCTTAGTGTAGCTGTCTTTTCTTACTGCCCAGAGGGCAAAAACGAAGGGAAATCCTGTTAGGTTAAACCACTCCTCCGCCAAGTCATATATAAAAGGAAATTTCTTCATTCTCATCAGTTTCAGAGCGTCGTCTCCTATTGATAGAACAGCCCTTGGATTTTTGGGGAGTGAGTTCTCCTTCATTGAGTAGTAGTAGAAGTTTGGTTCAACTCCGTAGACTTCCCGGAGAAGGTATTTGAGGAGCTCCTTTGAGGTCATAGAACTTCTGGTTATCCATACGTCTTTCCTGTGGAGCTGGTGGATCGGGACTGTTGAGAGGAAGAGGACGCTTACGACTCTCCTTTCTGCCGATATTGAAAGGTCTGGAAGTAACAAGTATTTTTTACTGTTCTGGATGTATTCGTAAGACGAAACTACCGACACGTCTAAGAAGCCTTCGTTTAAGAGCCTGTTTAACTCAGAGGGAACGTCTTCAACAAACTCAATGCCGCTGCTGTCAACAACTCCCTTTAGAAATCCGTAGTAGACGGGAACCGTGTTTAAGTATTCAATCTTTCCAACCTTTAACATTCTTTTCTCAACCTCTCAAGAGTCCTGCAAACTGAACATACGGGAGCTGTTGTTGGCATCCCACACACATTACACTCGTTCAGCTCAAGTTTTTCTTTAAGTTCCTTCTCAAATAATGGTTTTGCTTTCTTAAGAAACTCCTTGTAGAAGCGGAGCTTAGTTCCGGGCATTTCGTGTTCCAAGAAGGCTAAGGCCTGTTTGTAGAGCTTTGAGGTTGCCTCTTTTGCATTTGGGCAGCCCGTTTCCATAAACTCTATTTTATTCACTATTGCGTAGCTAACTGTTTCCTTCTCTGTAAGGAAGCAGAAAGGCTTTACTTTCCTTACAAAGCCTCCTTCTTCAGGAAGGACGGGATACTGCCTTCCGAGGTAGCCTATCTCCCACCGCATTGTGTTTGAGAGTAAGAGTGCCGACTCGTCGTCTAAGTTGTGTCCCGTGGCAACTACGGTAAAACCGTGCTCTTTTGAGATTTTGTTCATTAAATACCTTTTGAAAGTTCCACAGACGGAGCAGACGTCTTTTCTTCCTGTTCCTTTAGCTATCTCTTCTATCGTGTAGCCGAACTCTTCCTTAAGGTTAAACACTATTAGCGGCCTTCCTATTCTTTCAGAGAATTTCCTGCAGATTTCGGCCGACTTTTCTGAGTAGTTCCATCCTTCTATTCCTAAGTTTATGTGAAAGCCGTAGGTCTCGTATCCCAACCTGTGGAGTGCAAGCCATAGGGAAAGACTGTCTTTACCTCCGGATACTGCAACGGCTACTTTTTCTTTACGTGAGAACATTTTGAACTGTTTTACCGTTTTCTGAACCTGCTTTTCAAACCATTCAACGAAGTGCTCTTTACAGAGGGCAAGCCTGTGGTGTTTAAGGTAAATAACGGCTTTGTTCCTCTTACCCTTTGATTTACATATTTTGCAGAGCATACCTCTCCTCTAATCTATTAACCCTAAGAACTTTGCCGCCTCTTCTATCTCCTCAACCGTTACAGTTGCAGTTCCGAGTTTTCCTACAACTACTCCTGCTGCAAGGTTTGCTATCTCTCCGGCTTCAAAGGGACGAGCTCCGGCAGCAACCGACAGGGCAAAGGCGCTTATTACCGTGTCTCCTGCACCGGTTACGTCAAAAACCTGCTTTGCCCGTGTCGGTATGTGTTTCGTTTCCTTTTTTGTGACTATTGAGAGTCCTTTTTCGCTTCTCGTAATAACTGCGTAGTTAAGCTTATACCTCTCTATCAGTAGCTTCCCTGCCCTCTCCGTTTCCTCTTTGGTGGTTGGGGTTACTCCAACGGCCTGTGCTGTCTCTTTTATGTTGGGGGTCATTGCCGTAACGTCTGTGTAGATGGGAAAGTTCTTCTCCTTAGGGTCTAAGAAAATGGGGATTTTTTCCTTTATCTTTCCCGTGAATTTGAAGAGCTCTCTTGTTACCACCCCCTTGCCGTAGTCTGAGATGATAATAGCGTCAAACTCCTTGTAGTTTGTATTAAGGAAGGATATCACTTGTTTTTCAATCTCTTCAGGAAGGTAGTCTCGGCTCTCCCAGTCAACCCTCAGTAGCTGCTGGGAACCTGCAACTATTCGAGTCTTCCGTGTCGTAGGCCGTGAGGTGTCTGTTATGAGGGTATCCGTTTCAACGCCGATTTTCTTTAGGAGCTCCCTCAACCTCTCTCCTGCTCCATCGTTTCCCACAACTCCCAGAGGAACGGCGTAGCCGCCAAGGGCTATAACGTTCGCAACTACATTTGCAGCTCCTCCCGGTTTCAGGGTTACTCCTTTTGCTTCAACAACGGGAACGGGAGCTTCCGGAGATATCCTTTCAACTGTTCCCTTTATATATTCATCTACCATGTAGTCGCCGATTACGAGTATCTTCTTTCCTTTAAACCTTTGGAGTATCTCTCTCCTAAACAAAGTTTTCTCCTTTAAGGCTTACAAAACTCTCTTTTCCGAGAACTATGTGGTCTAAAACCTCTATACCTATTAACTCTCCGGCCTCTATGAGCTTTCGTGTGACTTTAATATCCTCGCTGCTGGGAGTTGGGTCTCCTGACGGGTGGTTGTGGAAGAGGATAACGGCCTCAGCCAGATCCCGAACGGCAGGGTTGAAGACCTCCTTTGGAGTTGCCGATACTTTTCCAGTTCCTCCTACAGAGATAACGTGAACGTTTATAAGAAAGCCTTTCCTGTTGAGAGTTAAAACTCCAAAGTGCTCCTTCTCTTTGAAGCTGAACGGTTTTAAAACCTCGTATGCTTCCTGGGGAGAGGTTATCCTCTCCCTCTTTGTTACCCTTACCCGTTTTGAGAGCTCAAAGGCCGCCTTTAGGGTTATCGCCTTTGCCTTTCCAAGGCCTTTAAAGGAGCTGAGTTCCTCAACTGATGCCTTTGAGAGGTTGTCTACTCCGCCAAAGTATTTAAGGAGCTCCCTCGCCAGATCAACGGCGTTTTTGCCGCTGGTTCCAGTCCTAAGGAGAATCGCTATGAGCTCGGAATCTGTGAGGTTTTCTACTCCAAGCTCTAACATCTTCTCCCTCGGCCTGTCGGAAGGGGGGAGCTCCTTTAACCTATACCTCATTACCCTTCTAACTCCCTTAAGACCCTTGCACACCTCTCACAGACGTCCGGATATTCTTTGTCCTTTCCTACCGTCTCACTGTATATCCAGCACCTCTGACACTTCTCACCTTTTGCCCTTTCCGCAACGGCTTTTACTCCTTTAACCTCCTCAAGCTCCACTGCCGTTTCCGGAGCTCCCTCGTAGGGTAGAACCTCTGTCTGAGATGTGATGAATATGAAGGGGAGCTCCTTCTCGTATTCCTTTAAAAGTTTGTAGTCTTCTCCATCTGCGTAGACTTTAACTGCAGCCTCTAAAGAATGGCTGATAACTCCTTCTTTCCTTGCTGTTTCAAGTGCTTTGTTTACAACTCCCTTTATCTCAATGAGCCTGTTCCACTTTTTGAGAATCTCCTCGTCTAAATCATCACACACAGGCGGAAATTCCTCTAAGAAGACCGACTCTTTTTCAGATCCGGGTATGTGGCTGTAGGCTTCTTCGGCTGTAAAGGAGAGGATAGGAGCAATAAGGATTATGAGACCGTAAAGTATCCTGTATATGGCCGTTTGGGTGCTCCTTCTCTTTTTGGACTCTGGGTGCTCGCAGTAAAGGGTATCCTTGCTTATGTCTAAATAAATTGAACTGAGCTCAACGGAGCAGTATTCGTAAACACGCCTGAATATTCTGTTAAATCTGTAGTTGTTGTAGTCGTTAATAACTTCGTTTGCAAACTGTTGGAACCTGTTTATAGCCCACTTGTCAATCTCTGAGAGCTCCTCGTAGGGGAGGGCTCTATTAGGCGTGAAGTCTGAAAGGTTCCCCAGCATAAACCTGATCGTGTTCCTTATTTTCTTATAGACATCGCTGACTTTCTTCAGGATGTTGTCTGAAATCCTTACGTCTTCCGTAAAGTTCTCACTTGCAACCCAGAGCCTTAATATGTCTGCCCCGTATCTCTTAACGACGTCTAACGGGGAGATTACGTTCCCCAAAGACTTGCTCATCTTGTAGCCTTTCTCGTCCAGCGTAAAGCCGTGAGTAAGGACTGAACGGTAGGGAGCTCTCCCTCTTGTTCCGCAGGACTCTAAAAGGCTTGCTTGGAACCAACCCCTGTGCTGGTCTGAGCCTTCTAAGTAGAGATCAGCAGGCCAGGAGAGCTCCGGCCTCCTCTCAAGGACGGCAGCATGGGATGAGCCGGAGTCAAACCAGACGTCTAAGATGTCCATCTCCTTATCAAACTCCTTTCCTCCACACTTGGGACAGGTAAAACCTTCAGGAAGGAGTTCTTCAGAGTTCTTTTCATACCAAGCGTCTGCAGATTCCTTTTCAAAGATGCCGGCTACCCTGTCAGCAATCTCCTTAGAGTAAACAACTTCACTACAGTTTTTACAGTAGAAAGCTACGATGGGAACTCCCCAAATTCTCTGCCTTGAAATACACCAGTCGGGGCGCTGTTCAACCATGTTCCTTATCCTTACCCTTCCCCACTCTGGAATCCACTGGACTTTGTCAATCTCGGAGAGGGCAACCTGTCTCAGTGTCGGGTTTCCCTTGTCCATTGCTATGAACCACTGTGGAGTTGCCCTGAAAATAACTTTACCCTTACACCTCCAGCAGTGGGGGTAGGAGTGGGTAATCTTGCCGGCGTAGAGAAGGTTCCCCAGCTCTTTCAACTTTTCAATAATGACGCCGTTTGCGTCCCAGATCTTCATTCCCCTGAGCCATTCCGGGGCTTCGTCTGTAAACCTTCCGTAGTCGTCAACTGGAACGATTACCGGAAGCTGATACTTTAGGCCAACTTGGTAATCCTCTTCACCGTGGCCAGGAGCTATGTGGACGAGTCCCGTTCCCGTATCCGAGGCTACGTAGTCTGCAAGGACTACCTGACCCTCCCTCTCAACGAAGGGGTGAGAATAGGTTATTCCCTCAAGTTCTGTACCCTTAACCTCTTTAACGATTTCTCCTTCAACTTTCGTTTTCTCCTTAAAATCTTCAAGAAGCTCCGTTGCAACCAAGTAGTTCTTGTCCTCTGACCTTAAAACTGAGTAGGAGAGCTCCGGGTTCACGGCAACAGCAACGTTTGCAGGAAGCGTCCAGGGGGTAGTAGTCCAGATAACGAGGTAGGAGTTCTCAGGGAGGATGCCTCTGCCGTCTTTTACCTGAAATGCAACGTAGATAGAGGGAGAGGTTTCGTCTCCATACTCAATTTCGGCCTCTGCCAGAGCAGTAACGCAGCTTGGACACCAGTAAACCGGCTTCTTTGCTCTGTAAACTAAGCCTTTCTCGTAGAACTTCCCCAGCTCCCTAACGATGTCTGCCTGGTACTTTGGATCCATAGTTATATAAGGGTTCTCCCAGTCACCTAAAACCCCTAACCTTATAAACTCTTCCCTTTGAGTATTTACCCACTGCTGGGCATATTCTCTGCAGAGTTTTCTCACTTCTAACGGGTCAACTTCGTCTTTCCTCTTCTTTATCTTCTTAAAGACTGCTCTCTCAATAGGTAAACCGTGGCAGTCCCACCCGGGAACGAAAGGTGTCTGGTAGCCCTGCATAGCTTTTGACTTAACAACTATGTCCTTCAGTATTTTGTTTAGAGCGTGGCCTATGTGGATGTGGCCGTTGGCGTAAGGTGGTCCGTCGTGGAGAATGAACTGCTCGTCACACTTATGTTCTTCTATTAACTTTCTGTATAGTTCGATCTTAATCCACTTCTCGAGTAGTTCAGGTTCTTTCTTGGGTAAGTTTCCCCTCATAGGGAATTCTGTCTTTGGAAGGTTGAGTGTCTCTTTGTAGTCTTTACTGCCCATAGGATTCCTCCTCTTAAAAGTGGCTCTATTTTATCAGAGTTGAAATATAATTCAGGCCGAAACTTTTTAGAAGAAAAGGCGGTAGGGATGAAAGAGTTTGTTAAAGAGAGAGTGACAGAGGCGGTAAGAAAGGTTTACGGAGATGATGTTGTAGCCAACGTTGAAAGGGCATCTTTTGAAAAGCCTAAGAGGAAAGAGTTTGGTGATATTGCAACAAACGTTGCTTTCCTTCTTGCAAAATCAGTGGGGCAGTCTCCAAGGTCTGTGGCTGAAGAGATAGTAAGGGTTTTGAAAGGAATAGAAGACTTTGAGAGCGTAGAGGTTGCCGGTGGAGGGTTTATAAACTTTAAGCTTTCCCAGTCTTTTTACGCTGAAGTATTGAAGTCCGTTGTTGAGACCAATTTCTACGTTTCAGATATCGGAAAAGGGAAAAAAGTTCTCCTTGAATACGTTTCTGCAAACCCTACGGGGCCTTTACACGTTGGTCACGGAAGGGGAGCTGTTGTCGGTGACGTCCTTTACAGGGTTATGAAGCTGACCGGGTATAGACCTGAGAGGGAGTTCTACATTAACGATGCCGGAAGGCAGATAAAGCTCTTAGGCCTTTCCATTTACCTTCGGGCAAAAGAGCTTAAGGGAGAGAAGGTTACCCTTCCTGAAGATGCCTACTCCGGCGAAGTTGAGATATGGGGCAGGAACTACATAAAGGAACTTGCCGAGAAACTCCTTGAGCTGAAGCCAGACCTTCTAGGGCTCCCAGAGGACAAGGCAGTTGAGATAGCTGCAGAGTTCGGAAAAGAGGAGCTTTTAAAGTGGATTCAGGAGGACTTGAAGGAGCTCCGGGTAGAGTTTGACAACTGGTTTAGTGAGAGGGAGCTCTACGAAAAAGGAGAGGTTGAAAAAGTTCTTAAAATCTTGGGAGAAAAGGGTTATATCTACGAGAAGGAGGGAGCTCTTTGGCTCAAAACCACCCTTTTCGGAGACGACAAAGATAGAGTTGTGCTCAGGTCAAACGGTGAGTACACCTACTTTGCTTCAGACATAGCCTACCACTACAACAAGATAGAAAGGGGTTACGATAGGGGTATAGACATCTGGGGAGCAGACCACCACGGCTACATCCAGAGGGTTAAGGCCGCCATTGCCGCCCTCGGTAAAGACCCGGACTGGTTGGAGATTATCCTGATACAGCTTGTAAAACTGTTCAGGAACGGTGAAGAGATAAAGATGTCAAAGAGGAAGGGGAACTTTATTCCTCTTAAGTGGCTCATAGATCAGGTTGGGGTTGATGCCGTCCGTTTCTTCTTCTTTTTAAAGCGCCACGATACCCCTTTAGACTTTGACTTAGACCTTGCAATCTCAACGAAGAGTGAAAACCCCGTATACTACGTTCAGTATGCCCACGCAAGGCTCTGCAGCGTTTTGGATAAAGCCGAAGAGAGAGGCTTTAAGCCTTCGGCCGAACACTTAAACCTATTAAACACAGAAGAGGAGAGAGAGCTTATACTTAGGTGCTACAGCCTCAAGTATGAGCTTCAGCAGGCTGCCCTAAAGAGAGAGCCCCACAGGTTAACCTACTATCTCATAGAGTTGGCCTCTGCCCTTCACCGTTTCTACAACAAGCACAGGGTAGTTGATGAGGGGAACAGGGAGCTCTCCTCAGCCCGTCTCTACCTGGTTGAGGGGGTGAGGAAAACCCTTGAGGTCGGTCTTGGTATATTAAACGTTAAAGCTCCAAGGAGGATGTAATGGAAGGAGAGAGGAGGGTTCAAGTCATTATTGCCGTTATTACTGCAGTTCTTCTTGCTTTTGCCTATGGAGTTGGATACTACGTGGGGAAGGGGTCAGGTATTGAAGAGGAGAAAAAGGTCTGTGAGATTCAGAAGAGGCAGCTCATAAAGACCCTTTCAAGGATAACTCCCGTTTCAAGGCCTGAGCCTGTTGAGGAGAAGGTTGTAGGTCAACCTGAGACTTCTCAAAAGGAAGCTTCCTCTGAAAAGGGAACTGAAACAGTAGAGCAGAAAGCTACCCAGCAGGAAGTTCCTAAAAAAGAAGAAGTAAAGCCTCAGGAGAAGTCTGCTGAGACGGTTGAAAACAAACAGGAAAAAAAGACTGAAACCGTTTTAGCTACTGAGAAAATTGTGAAGGAGAGTAAATTAAAAACGCAGGAAGTTGCTAAGAAAATGTCTCAGGTAAAGGAGAAAACCTCCAATACAAAGAAGTACTACCTTCAGGTTGGTGTCTTTAAGAATAAGGCAAATGCCATTAAGTTGGCCAAGGAACTTAACGAGAAAGGGTTCCAGTCTAAAACAATCTTTGAGAGTAGATACGTAAAGGTTATCGTAGGCTACTTTGATTCCCTTCATCAGGCGAGGGTTATCCAGAAGGAGCTCCGCTCAGCCGGTTTTGACTCGGTTCTTAAGTGGAGGAAGAATTGATAGATACCCATGCCCACCTTCACTTTCCGCAGTTTGATGAGGACAGGAACCAGGTTGTAAAAGAGTGTGAGGAAAAGTTAGACGCCGTTATTACCGTTGGGTGTGACCTTGAAGACAGTAAAAGGGCGATATTCGTTGCTCAACAGGGAAAAAATATCTACGCTTCTGTCGGTATTCACCCCCACGAGGCGAAAGAGTACTCAGAAAAGGATTACGACAGACTAATTGAACTTGCCAAAAGCCCCAAAGTTGTAGCCCTTGGAGAGATGGGGCTTGACTTCTACAGGAACCTCTCTCCGAAAGAGAAGCAGTATGAAATCTTCCTGATGCAGGTAGAAGCAGCTAAGGAGTTAAACTTACCTGTAATAATTCACACTCGGAGTGCTGCTAAGGAGATGGCGGAGTTTATAAAGAAACACTTTGAAGGCGTCAAGGGAGTTATTCACTGTTTCAGTGGAGAGAAGGAACTTTTAGAGGCTGCTTTAGATGCAGGCCTTTTTATCTCTTACGCAGGCCCCGTTACATACCCTAAAAACGAAGGGCTTAGGGAAACTCTTAAATACGTTCCATCTTCAAGGTTGTTGATAGAAACGGATTCCCCTTATCTTGCTCCTCAACCGGTTCGCGGTAAAAGGAATAAGCCCCCATACGTGGCCTACGTGGCAATGACCGTTGCCAGAGTTTTAGGGCTTTCTTTTAAAGATGTAGACAGGATAACAACCGTTAACGCAAAAAGGCTCTTTAGCCTTCCTCTGACTCAAGAGGAGAGGAAAGAGAGGCTTGCATATCAGGTAGGTAATAAGCTCTACATAAACCTTACAACCAAGTGTCCCTGTAACTGTAAGTTCTGTTTTAGAGGAACTGAGAACTACATACTGGGCTACCACCTCAACCTCAGCAGGGAGCCGATAGCTGAGGAATACATGTATAGGATAAAGAATCCGAGGGTTTACAGTGAAATCGTTTTCTGCGGTTACGGTGAGCCTTTTGAGAGGTATGAGGTTCTGAAAAAAGTTGCCCAGTGGATAAAAAAGTTTTCTAAGGAGGTTCCCATAAGAGTAGATACCTGTGGGCTTGCCTATCTGATAACGGGAAACAAGAACGTTTTAGACGAACTGAAAGGTTTGGTGGATACCTTCAGCATAAGTGTTAACGCTTCAACTCCGGAAGAATATTACAGGGTAGTTCGTCCGAAATTTGGAGAGGGAAGCTGGGAGGAGCTCCTCTCGTTTATCAAAAATGCCAAAGAGAAGGGATTCAACGTTGTAATTACTGCCGTAGACTACCCGGGATTTAACAGAAAATCCTTTGAGGAGTTTGCCGAGAGGCTTGGTGTAAACTTTAAAATAAGATCGTTTAAGAGGTTTAAGCCTTGGGAAGGATAGTTCGTTTTACAGTTTCAATAGATGAGAAGCTTCTTGAGAAGTTTGATTCCTTCATAGAGGAGAAAGGTTACGTTAACCGCTCCGAAGCCGTTAGAGACCTAATACGTTCAGCCCTTATAGAGAAGGATTTAAAGCCCGAGAGTTTTGCATTTGGGACTTTAACGATCGTTTACGACCACCACCAGAAAGAGCTTGCCGAGAAGATTACGGAAACAGAGCACAGCTACCTTGATAACATAATTTCAACGATGCACATTCACATAGACCACCACCACTGTTTAGAGATAGTTGCCGTTAAGGGAAAGGTAAAGGAGATTAAGGAGCTTGCAGACCGGATAACGTCCCTTAAAGGTGTAAAACACGCAAAGCTTGTCTTTACCGGCGTTGAACCGTAAGGGAAAGAGTCTATATTCTCCGCCAGTAATCTGATTAGGGAGGTTGAACAATGGCCGGTCATTCCAAATGGGCAAACATTCGTCATAAAAAGGCAGCTCAAGACGCCAAAAGGGGAAAAATCTTTACGAAACTTGCAAGGGAGATAACAGTTGCAGCAAGAGAGGGGGGAGGCGACCCTGAAACCAACCCGAGGCTTAGAGCGGCAATAGAGAAAGCCCGTAAGTTCAACATGCCGAAGGAGAACATAGAGAGGGCTATAAAGAGGGGAACTGGAGAGATAGCTGGAGAGTCGTTTGAAGAGGTTACTTACGAAGGTTACGGTCCCGGCGGAGTTGCAATAATCGTTAAGTGTTTAACCGACAACAGGAACAGAACAGCTGCAGAAGTGAGACACGCCTTCTCAAAACACGGCGGAAACCTTGGAACTTCTGGATGTGTTTCTTGGATGTTTGAGAGAAAAGGAGTTATTGTTATTCCTGCAGATAGTTATGACGAAGAGACTGTAATGCTTGCAGCACTTGATGCTGGAGCTGAAGATATCGTTACTGAGGACGGTAAGTTCGTTGTTTATACTCAGCCCTCAGACCTTGAGACTGTTCGTAAAGGCCTAATAGATGCAGGAGTAGAGGTTGAAGAGGCAAAGCTTGACCTCATTCCGACAACAACCACTAAGGTTGAGGGAGAAACAGCCCTGAAAGTTCTTAAACTCCTTGAGGCTCTTGAAGACCTTGACGACGTTCAGGAAGTTTACTCTAACTTTGACATGCCGGAAGAGGTTATGAATAATGCGTAAGTTCCTCTCCCTCTTCCTGCTCTTTACCTTTCCGGCCTACGGGGGAGATCTAAAGAGTGTTGTTGAAAGGGAGTCTTCACTTCTCTCTTCCTGCTCCTTTTCTTATACTTCCTGTAATACTCTTCTTGATATACCTTGGGATAAACCTTCTTTCCAGTTTTGGCTCTCTTACTACAAGAACAGGTGGAACAGGGTTAAGCTTCTCTCTCAGGTAAACTCGTTTAAGCTCTTTTACCCAACCGTTAGAGAGATATTTAGGAGGGAAGGGCTTCCTGAAGAGCTCTCCCTCCTTGCAATCGTTGAGAGTAACGGTAATCCTTCAGCCGTCTCAAAAGCTGGAGCTGCTGGCCTTTGGCAGCTGATGCCTGGAACTGCCAGAAGGCTTGGACTTAAGGTGAACTGGTTTATAGATGAGAGGTTTGACGTTGTTAAGTCTACAGTTGCTGCTGCTAAGTATTTAAAGGAGCTCCACTCCATCTTCCACCGATGGGATCTTGCTATAGCCGCCTACAACGCAGGTCCTGGAACGATAAAAAAGCGACTTGAGAAGCTCGGAGCTGACCAGTTTTGGGATTTAACAAAACTTCCGAATGAGACTCTTGAATACGTTCCAAAATTCTACGCAGTCCTCTCTGTTGTTAAGTCTTCCAGTATTCTTAAAAAGGCGCCGGAGAACAGGCTTGTAACCGTAAAAGTTGCTTCAAGAACAAGACTTTACAGGATTGCAAGAGCTTTAAAGGTTCCTTATTCAGTCTTAAAACCTTTTAACAGACAGTTTAGGAGAGGAATCATTCCTAGGGGATATTCTGTATACCTGCCAGCTTCGTTAATTGGAAACTACGCCGTTCTGAAGTATGTGAAAAGTTCAAACATGTACGTCTACGTTCCTAAAAAGAAGGAAAAGCTGTCAACAATAGCGCGCCGTTTTGGAGTACCTCCTGAGCTGATAAAACGGGTAAATAGATTGAGATACAACGTAGCTTTTAAAGGTCAAACGTTACTCATCGTTAAGCTCTCGGAAAAGAGGAAAAATGGAGATAGTTAAAGAGACAGATACGGTTATTTTGCTGGATTTGGAGAAGAATAAGAGGTATTTTCTGAACCTTTCGCTAACTAAAGGTAAGTTTAACACGGAAAAGGGCGAGATAGAGCTTTTAGAGCTTGTAGGAAAGCCTTACGGTTCACTTATTAAAACCCATAAAGGGCATCCTTACCTTCTTCTTCCCTGTACCCTTTACGAGTTTATTATGTTTAAACTCAACAGATTAACCCAGATTGTTTACCCAAAGGATGCAGCTTACATACTCTTAAAGCTTGACGTTAAACCAGGAGATACTGTGATTGAGAGCGGTATAGGAAGTGGAGCTCTCACCGCTGTGTTTGCTCAGGCTGTTGGAGATAAAGGTAAAGTTATCAGCTACGAGAAGAGGGAGGAGTTTATAAAGAATGCCCTTTCAAACCTGAGAAAGGTCGGGCTTGAATCAAGGGTTGAGGTTAAACATAGGGATATTTCTGAAGGATTTGAAGAGAGAGAAGTAGCTGATGCTCTCTTTTTAGACGTAAGGGAACCTTGGCTTTACCTTGATAAGGCTTACGGGGCTTTGAAAACGGGAAGGTTTTTGGGTATTTTAGTTCCTACAGCTAACCAGGTAATACAAACTTTAAAGAAAATTGAGGAGATGCCCTTTATAGATTTAGAAGTCTTAGAGATTCTACTGAGAAAGTATAAAACCGTTCCAGACAGGTTCAGACCTGAAGACAGGATGCCGGCACACACGGCCTATCTGATTTTTGCAAGAAAAATACCACAAGAGGCTTTTGAGTAATGGAGGGATTTGAAATTCTCCAGAAGGCAGGAGTTGTCGGTTATCTGATTTTTGCCGTTTCGGTTGTTGCTCTGGCGGTAATTATAGAGAAGCTGATTACTCTGAGGATGAACCGTTTAATCCCTAAGGATGACTTAAAACTTCTCCTTGACTTCCTCAGGCAGGGGAACTTGGGAGATGCTGTGGAGCTCTGTAAGAGGAGAAAGAGCTTCTTATCCCTGATAATCCTTGATACTATTAAAAATCTTGGAGAGCCGACGAGGGAGAACTTTCTTCACGCCTTTGAGGTAAGTGCAAGGAGGCGTTTCTCAGACCTTGAAAGGGGAATGCCCTTTCTTGCAACAACTGCGGCGATTTCGCCCCTTTTAGGTCTTTTGGGAACTGTTCTTGGAATGGTGAAAATATTTGGAGTTTTAACCGGTGGGGGAGCAATAGGAAGCCCTCAGCAGCTCTCGGCAGGAGTAGCTGAAGCTCTCCTTACAACGATCTTAGGTTTAGTGGTGGCCATTCCTGCTGTGGTTATGTATAACATCTTTAATAAAAAACTTGACAGGATAGCGGTTGAGATTGAGGCTGCCGGGGTTCTCCTCGCAAACAACTTTAAAGGTCTCAAGTAATGAGAGTTGCCACCTGGAACGTCAATTCAATAAGAGTTCGCTATCCCCTTGTCCTTAATTGGCTTAAAGGAAATTTGGTAGATTACCTTGGGATGCAGGAGATAAAAACCGAGGAGGAGCTCTACCCGTTTTCTGCCTTTAAAGAGGCAGGTTATAACTGTAGCGTTTACGGCCAGAAGGCCTACAACGGAGTTGCCGTCTGTTCAAAAGAGGAGCCTAAAAAGGTAGTTAAGGGCTGGCCTGACGGAGAGGACGACGAAAAGAGGTTGATAACTGCTTACTATGAAAACTTTTCGCTTGTAAACATTTACATTCCAAGGGGCGGAGAGAAAGGGACAGAGAGACACGCCTACAAAATCTACTTCCTTACTAAGCTGAAGGTTTTCCTCAACGAGAACTTTTCTCCTTCAAAGCCTCTGATAGTTTTGGGGGATTTTAACGTTGCCCGCTCAGAAATTGACGTTTACGACCCGACCGTTTGGAGGGGAAGGCCTGGTTTTATGGAAGACGAGCGAGAAGCCTTGGAGGATTTACTTTCCTTTGGACTATACGACCTTTTCAGGGAGAAAAAACCGCAGGTTCAGAAGTTTAGTTGGTTTGACATAGAGACTGGAGCGTTTTCAAGACACAGAGGATTAAGGATAGACTACATCTTTGTAACGAAACCCCTTTTAGACGTCTGCATTAGCTGTGATATAGACTATGAGGCGAGAAAGAAGAAGGGAAGTCTTCTCCCTTCAGACCACGCTCCTGTATATGCTGAGTTTAACCTTTAAGCGTATATGCTGATAGAGCTCCCCTCCGCGTTCTGGTTAAGAGAGTTCAGCAGCGTCATTATAGTTTGGTAAGTAACCTCTTGGGCTTTTGAGAGGGCAAAGAGTGCCTTAATTTCAGTTAAAGCTTTCTTTCTCATCTCCTCCGGCATTTTACTGATAAGGGAGAGTAACTCCTTCCTCTGGCTGTTAACGCTTGGAGAGTAGTTGGCAAAATCCAAGTAGGGAAGAGAATTCCCTATTTTTCCTATCAAAGCTTCCTCCAGAATCGGGTTACCAGTTTCTATTATCGGTAAGTTTTTTCAAGTTTTGAATTTTGTAAGATAATCTTCACAAACTGCAGGGAGGTTATGGAATGGAGCAGCTTAAAAGGATGATTGAGGAGGCGTGGGAGAATAGGGAGCTCCTCAAGAATAACAGGTACAAAGAGGCCGTGAGAGAGGTAATTGACCTTCTTGACAAGGGAAAGGTAAGGGTTGCCGAGAGGATTAGCGTAGGAAACTGGAAAGTTAACGATTGGGTTAAGAAGGCTATTCTCCTCTTTTTCCCCATTTCTGAGATGAAGGTTATGGAAGTTGGACCTTTTGAGTACTACGACAAGATTCCTTTGAAAAAAGGTTGGGAGAAGCTTGGAGTTCGCGTTGTTCCCCCTGCAACTGCCCGTTACGGTTCTTTTATAGAGAGCGGTGCAATCCTTATGCCCTCTTACGTAAACATCGGAGCTTACGTAGGCTCAGGGACGATGGTTGACACGTGGGCAACTGTTGGCTCCTGTGCCCAGATTGGTAGGAACGTCCACCTTTCAGGTGGAGTCGGAATCGGTGGGGTTTTAGAGCCACCAAATGCAACTCCTGTAATTATTGAGGACAACTGTTTTATCGGTTCAAGGTGCATCATCGTTGAAGGAGCCATTATTGAGGAGGAGGCAGTTCTCGGAGCAGGAGTTGTTATAACTGCCTCAACAAGGATTATTGACGTTACCGGAGACGAGCCTGTTGAGTATAGAGGAAGAGTCCCTGCAAGAAGCGTCGTTATACCGGGAACGAGGGTTAAGAAGTTCCCTGCCGGAGAGTATCACATTCCCTGTGCACTGATAATTGGAAAGAGGAAAGAGTCAACCGATAAGAAAACGTCACTTAACGAAGTTCTAAGGGAGTTTAACGTCCCAGTCTAAAGGGAGGAAGCCTTGAGTAATAAATTCTACGTAACAACGCCAATCTACTACGTTAACGATAAACCCCACTTGGGGCACGCCTACACGACAACTGCTGCAGACATCGTTGCCCGTTTTAACAGGTTCCTCGGGAAAGACGTTTTCTTCTTAACGGGAACCGACGAGCACGGACAGAAGATACAGCAAGCAGCAGAAAAGAGGGGAATGTCCCCGAAGGAGTTCGTTGACTCTCTTGTTCCTGTGTTTAAGGAGCTCTGGAAGAAACTCAACATTTCCTACGACCACTTTATAAGGACGACAGACCCTTACCACGTAAAGGCCGTTCAACATATCTTTATGGAGTGTTACAAGAAGGGAGACATCTACTTAGGCGAGTACGAGGGTTGGTACTGTATTCCCTGTGAAGCCTACTACACTGAGAAAGACCTCTTAGAGGGGAAACTCTGTCCCGTTTGTAAGAGGGAAGTTGTTCGGGTTAAGGAGGAGAGCTACTTCTTCAGGCTCAGTAAGTATCAGGACAAGCTTTTAGAGCTCTACGAGAAAAACCCAGACTTCATAGTTCCAGAGTTTAGGAGAAACGAAGTAATAAACTTCGTTAAGCAAGGTCTTAAAGACCTCTCAATCTCAAGGACGAGCTTTACTTGGGGGATTCCCGTTCCCATAAACGAAAAACACGTTATCTACGTCTGGTTTGATGCCCTTACAAACTACCTCTCGGCAGTTGGCTACCCAGACGACACCGAGCGGTTAAACCGTTACTGGCCTGCAGATCTGCACCTTGTTGGAAAGGACATTCTCAGGTTCCACGCCGTCTATTGGCCTGCTTTTCTTATGTCTGCCGGACTGCCTGTTCCAAAAAGGGTATTCGCCCACGGCTGGTGGACAGTTGAAGGCGAGAAGATGAGTAAGTCTAAGGGGAACGTTGTTGACCCGTTCCAGCTTGTTGAAAAGTTTGGTGTAGACCAAGTTAGATTCTTCCTGTTTAGGGAAGTCTCTTTTGGTTTAGACGGGGACTTTTCATACGAGAAGCTCGTTGCCAGGATAAACGGCGAGCTTGCAAACGATCTTGGTAACCTGTTTAACAGGACGCTCTCAATGCTTAAAAAGTACAGGAAGAGCGTCGTTCCTGAGCCTAAGGGGGTTGAGGAAGAGCTTGACGTTAAGCTGAAGAACAAAGCCCTTACAACCCTTGAAACGCTGAAGGAGCTCATCCCAAGGGCTGAACTTACCAGGGCGTTGGACGAAATCTGGCAGTTTGTAAGTTTTGTCAATTACTACATAGACAGAAGATCTCCCTGGCAGCTCAACAAAGAGGGAAAAGAGGAGCTTGACAGAGTTCTCTACAACATGGTTGAGTCTTTAAGGTTCATAACTGCTTTTGTTTACCCATACATGCCAGAATCTGCCCAAAAGATGGCAGACCTCTTAAAGCTTGACAAAAGAGTTGAGGAGCTCTGCTCCTCTGAGTTTGAGAAGTGGGGAGGAACAGAGCCTGGAAGAGAGGTTGAGAAAGGGGGAATTCTCTTCCCAAGGATTGAATACGACCCTAAAACTGGAGAAGTCCGCCCGGCAAAAACTAAGAAAGGATAAAACTTGAAGCTTAAAAAGTATTCAAAGCAGGAGTATATGGAAATGGTGGGGAGGGCCCTTGAGAGGGTTCTCCCTGAAAACTCTCTAATTATCTTCTTCGGCTCTATCCTGTCAGACAGGTTCTCAAGAACCTCAGACATAGACGTTGCAGTCTACTCTCCCGGCCTTTCAGATTTGGACTTTCTAAAACTCTACGACGCCGTTGAGGAACTTCCCATCTTAAGGGAAGTTGATATAGTTAACCTTGAGAGGGTTAGGGATAGGAAGTTCCTTAAAAAGGTTCTTGAGGAGGGGCTTTTTTGGAAAAGTTTAGAAGAGCTTGTGAGAGGTTTGAGAGAGCTCTTAAAAAGTTCACAGAGGTAGTTGAGAACCCTTCCCTTTTAGACTTCTTTAGAGAGGAGTTTATTGTTGAGATAACGACGAAGAGGTTTGAGTACACCTATGAATCTATGTGGAAGTGCGTGAAGGAGTTTTTGTGAGTGTAACTCTCCAAGGAGCTGTTTTAGGGAGCTGATTAAAGAGGGGGTTTTAAAGGAGGATTACGAACCTACGTTGGCAAGGTTGATAACTCTTAGGAACGAGCTTGTTCACGTTTACGATGAGAAGAGGGCTAAGGACATATACGAGAAGATAAAAACTCCAGTAGTTCTTCAGACCCTCAAAGAGGTTTTAGAAAAGGTAAAGGGGGAGGGCTCCCCCTAAGTTCCCATTTCCCAAGAGTTGAGGTACTCTACCTGTTCAGGTGTTAACTCGTCTATCTCTATTCCCATAGCCTTGAGTTTTAGCTCTGCAACCTTCCTGTCAAGATGTTCAGGAACTACGTAAACGTTGGGCTTTAAGTTTTTACCTTCCTTTACAAGGTATTCGGCTGAGAGTGCTTGGTTTGCAAAGCTCATGTCCATAACGGAAGCTGGGTGTCCCTCTGCTGCAGCAAGGTTTACAAGTCTCCCTTCAGCCAAAAGGTAGATTTTCCTACCATCTGCCAATTTATACTCGTCAACGAAAGGCCTTACCCTTCTCTTCTCAACGGCCATCTCCTCTAAGGCCGGTATGTCTATTTCAACGTTGAAGTGGCCGGAATTACAGACTATTGCCCCGTCTTTCATTTTCTCAAAGTGTTCTTTCCTTATTACGTGGATATTTCCAGTTACGGTGCAGAATATGTCTCCTATCTCCGCAGCCTTCTCCATAGGCATTACCCTGTAACCGTCCATTCTGGCCTCAATGGCCTTTATCGGGTCAACCTCTGTAACTATTACCTCTGCTCCCATTCCCTTTGCTCTCATTGCAACGCCCTTTCCGCACCAGCCGTAACCTGCAACCACGAAGACCGAACCTGCAATGAGCCTGTTTGTTGCCCTTAAGATTCCATCTATTGTTGACTGTCCGGTTCCGTAGCGGTTGTCAAAAAGGTGCTTCGTCATTGCTTCGTTTACGGCTATTACGGGGTAGCGGAGAGCTCCCTCTTTTGCCATAGCTCTCAGCCTTATAACTCCTGTCGTTGTCTCCTCAGTTCCTCCAATTACGTTCTCAATTAACTCCTGATGCTTCATGTGAAGGGTTGAGATTAGGTCTGCTCCGTCGTCCATGGTTATGTGGGGCTTTCTCTTTAAAACTTCCTCAATGTGCATGTAGTAGGTTTCTTCATCCTCTCCCTTTATTGCAAAGACAGGAATGTCGTAGTGCTTAACTAAGGCTGCTGCAACGTCGTCTTGTGTTGAGAGGGGGTTAGAAGCACAGAGGTAAACCTCAGCTCCTCCTTCTTTTAACGTCCTCATCAGGTTTGCAGTTTCTGTCGTAACGTGAAGGCAGGCTCCTATTCTTATTCCCTTTAAAGGTTTCTCCTCTATAAACCTTTTCCTTATCTCTCTTCTCAAAACGGGCATGTCCATTTCTGCCCACTCAATCCTGTTCTTTCCAAGGTCTGCAAGTGATAAATCTTTAACGTGGTATTCCATTCTATCCTCCTTTTAAGATAAGACCCTTAATCTTCTCGTAGATTTCCGGGAGCCTATCGACCAACGCTTGAACTTTTCTCCACTCTCTATAAGGCCTTGCTGGAAATCCTGCGTATGTTCCTGGTTCTTTTAAACTCTTTGTAATACCAGACTTTGCAGCAACGGTTATGTTATTTCCTATCTCAATGTGGCCGGCAACTCCCACCTTTCCGGCTAAGGTGACGAAATCTCCAATTTTCGTGCTTCCTGAGATTCCTACCTGAGAGACGATAAAGCAGTATTTTCCAATCTTTACGTTGTGTCCTATCTGAACCAAGTTGTCTATCTTTGTTCCCTCCCCAATTACTGTATCTCCGAGGGTTCCCCTGTCTACGGTTGTGTTTGCCCCTATCTCAACAAAGTCTTCTATTACAACTCTACCTACCTGAGGGATTTTGTGTATTTTCATCTCCCTTTTGCTGAAGGCGTATCCAAACCCGTCAGAACCTATTACTGCCCCTGAATGGATCCTTACAAACCTACCGATTTTTACTCTGTCGTAGATTGAGACGTTGGAGAAAATAACTGTGTTGTCGCCTATTTCGCAGTTCCTTCCTATAAAAGTTCCTGGGAATATGTAAACGTTGTTTCCTACCTTTGTTCCCCTTGATATGTGGACGCCGTTTCCGACATAGCAGTTCTCTCCTATCTCAACCCCTTCCTCAATTTTTGCGTTTAGACAGATGCCCGGTTCGGGGAGCTCCTCCGGGTAGAATATCTCAAGGAGTTTTGCAAAGGCGACGTAGGGCTCGTCACATATAAGCTGAGGAGTTTTGAGATCTTTAAGGGGAACTCCCGTCAAAATTGCAGAAGCTTTTGTTTCCTTTAAGAACTTCCTGTATTTTGGATTCGTTAGGAACGTAATTTCTCCTTCTTCTGCTCTGTGAATTTCTGAAACTCCAGTTATCTCTACGTTTTCATCACCAACGACTTTGCAGCCGATAAGTTCAGCTATTTCGCCTAACTTCATTTCCCGGCCTGCTGGTTGTAGAGTTTTATTATCGTATCCGTTAAGTCATACTTAGGAGAAGCAGCAATAATTCCAGCTTCTCTTGCGTCAACGATCATCGGAATGTTTTTCTCTTTCTGGTAGTTCTGAATAAGCTTTACAACTTCCTGAATGAGCTCCATCGTATACTTCTTTTCAAGGTTCATTATCTCAATTTGGGCATCCTGCTGGTAACGTTGAAGGTCCCTTATCTTCTGCTGGAGCTGATCTTCAAGTTTGGATTTCTCTTCTTTGCTTATAACTGGACTCTGTAGTTTCTGTTTTATCTGATCAATCTCATTTTGTATCTGTTTAATTTTCTTTTTCGCCTGGGAGATTCTGTTCTCTATGAGGGTTTTTGCCTGTTTCCCTTTGACAGACTCGTTAATTATCTTTTGCATGTCAACGTAGTAAACAGTAAACACCTGTTGGTTTTTCTTCTCAGCAGATAGAGAGGGCGTTGAAATACCCGTTATCAAGGCTGCCGAAATAACTGCTCCGATAAACGCTTTTCTCATCTAAAACCTCCGTTTGTTTAGAAGTAGCTTCCCATTCCAAAGTGCCACTCAGAAGAGCTCTCTCCGCTCTTCCTGTCAAGTTTCCAGCCAAGGTCTAACCTAATTGGTCCCATCGGAGTTAGAACTCTTAGTCCAATACCTGCAGACTTCCTCATATCTCCCAACTTGTATTCGTCCCACCAGCCTCCACCAACGTCAACAAATCCAATGAGCCTCAGCATCTTGGTAACATCGTATCCCAACTCAAAGTTGAAGATGAGCTCCCTGTTTGCACCTTCGGGGTCTCCGTTCTTGTCCTTTGGTCCTGCTTCACCCCAGCGGAATCCTCTAACGGTTGTATCTCCTCCTACGTAGAACCTGTAGTCTATCGGTAGTCTACTTGTGCTTCCAAAGGCGTCTGCGTATCCAACTTTTGCGTGGACAGATGCTATAAACGGTAGTTCAATATCTATCGGTAGTTCGTTGAAATTGAAGTAGTAAGCGTACTCTCCGATAACTTTGTAGAACTCTTTATCTCCACCTAAGAAGTTTCCGGCCAACTGAGTTGTTACTTTGAAGAAGTCTCCTTTGTGAGGCAAGAACCTGTTATCCCTTAAATCTCTTGAGATAAACGCCGTTGCCATCCCTATCGTTTCTGTTCCTTCTTCCTCTTTGAGGATATCTGGAGCATCCTCATCTATATCTGTAATCTTATCCCTCTCAATGAGGTAACCGGCTCCAACTTTCCAGTCTTCCCAGAGTCGTCTTGAAACCATCGTTGAAAAACCGGTTTTCTTACTTGTGTAGGTGAAGTATTCATACCTGTTGTTAAATAGGCTGAGAGAGAGGGTTTGTGGTTTGTCCAGCCACCACTTGTGGTTGTAGTTGATGTAGAAGTCAAGAACTCTTGAACCGAACTGAAGGTTTACTGAACCTGAGTCTCCGGTTCCAAACAGGTTACCTTTAGAAACACTTACCATTCCCACAAGCTTTGAAACGGAACTGTAGCCGGCACCTACAGAGAATACACCTGTTAACCTCTCTTTAACGTTAACGTTTACATCTACTTTGTTCGTTCCTTCAACAATTTTCGGTTTAACATCAACGTTTTCAAAGTATCCTGTATTAAAAAGCCTCCTTATAGACCTTTCAAGCCTTAAAGTGTTAAATATTCCAGTTTCGTATAGGTCTAACTCCCTCCTTATTGTTCTGTCCCGGGTTGATATGTTTCCGTTTATCCTTATCCAGCGGACGTAGGCTCTCTCTCCTTCGTAGATGTGAAAGATGACGTCTGCAGTGTGAGTTTCAGGGTGGACTTTCACTTCAGGAATTGCGTTTGCAAAGATAAAACCTAACTCTCCGTACTTTCTGATAATTTTCCTTGTTAGTTCGTTAACTAACTTCTGGTTGAACCTCTTACCTAGCCTTATTTTCTTCTCAAGTTTTAAGAAGTCCTTTGAGCTGAAGAGTTTGTTGCCTATAAACTCTATTTTGCCGAACTTATAGGGCTTTCCCTCTTTGATAATTCTGTAAACTACTTTATAGCAGGAGTCTTTCTCTAATTCAACTTTCGGCTGACCTACTACAACGTCTAAGTAACCTTTTTCTTTATAAAGTTCTTCGATTCTCTTTATGTCTTCCTGAAGGTTTTCCTGAGAGAGGGGAGCGCTAAACCTGAGGTGGAGGATTGATTTTGGTTTTGTAACTAAGACATCTTCTATGTCTCCGGAGCTTATGGCCTTATTTCCCTTAACTTCAATGTTACACACTTCTGCCTTTTTCCCTTCATTTATTACAAATGTAACGACTGCCTTTGTAGGAGATACTCTATCTATTGTGTAGTAGGCTCTTGTTCCAGGGTATCCTTTTTTAGCGTAAACCTCCTCAATTTTCTTGGTAAGGGTATCTAAATACTTATAATCAAGTGGTTTTTTTAGCTTTGTCTCTTCTCCTTCTTCAGTTACTAATCCTAACTCCTCTTTAAGCTTCTTAGAGGAAATTTTGGAGTTTCCCTTAAAAACTACGTCTGTTATTATCGGTTTTTCCTTGACGAAATACCTTAGAATGACGCCATTTTTTCCCTCTTTTACGTCAACTGATATGTTTTCAAAGTATCCTAATTTGAACAGCCGCTTGATGTCCTGAGCCACCAATTTTGGGGAGAAAGGCTTCCCCGGTTTTTCTGATATGTAGTAGAGGATTGTACTTGTTGGGATACTTTCGTTACCTATTACAACTACCTTTTCAACCTTTTCCTGAGCGCCGTAAGAGAACTGGAATAGAGAGAGGAGCAGCAGTAAGGCAATTAGAATACTTCTCATTTTTCCCCCAATCTCAAAGGTCGGAGGTAATAATATCACACCTGTTTGGTAAGTATATAGAAAAGCATGTTCCTTCACCTTCACAGCTTTCAACCTCTACTTTCCCTCCCAATTTCTCGGTTGCCAGTTTGACAATTGAAAGACCCAAGCCCGTTCCTCCTGACCTCCTTGATCTTGATCGTTCTACTCTGTAGAATCTTTCAAATATGAAGGGAAGGTGTGATTTTGGTATCCCGTATCCTGTATCACACACCTTTATTTCGTCCTCGTTTTTCAGCTGGCGGAAGGAGAGCTCTATCCTTCCTCCTTCTCTGTTGTACTTTATTGCGTTATCTATCAAGTTCTTTAATATGGCGTGAAGGAGCTTTTCGTCTGCACACGTTTCTGCATTCTCTGGAATTCTTATTGTGAGCTGAATTCTTTTCTGGGAAAGGACTTCTGATACGTTGTTAATTATCTCTTTTACGAGGGGCAACAACTTTACTTTTTTCAACTTTAACGTTAGGTTGGTGCTTTCTAACAGTGATAGGGTTATCAGATCTTCTATGAGCTGCTCCATGTAGTTAACCCGTTCTTGAGCTTTAGATATGTATTTCAGGGCTTTGGGGTTTTCTTTGCAGGTTTCCTCAAGTGTTTCAAGTGATATTTTCATTGCCGCTAAGGGAGTTTTAAGCTCGTGGGAGGCGTTGGCTATAAAATCCTTTTTTAGTGTTTCATACTTTTTCATCGGGGTCTGGTCTATAAGGAGTAGGACTTTCTCGTCCATGTCTGAGCCGAATATTACCTGAACAAACTTGTCCTTTATCTTCTTCTCCTGCCAGATTCTGTAGCTGTCGTTAAATGCTTCGTTTATCATTGAGACTACGTCAAAATCTTTGATTGCCTGGTAGAAGAACTTCCCTATGTCTTTTTCGTCTATTCCGAGGAGCTCTCTGGCAAACCGGTTGGTAAATATAATTCTTCCATAAGGATCCATTATTACGATTCCCTCTTTTATGAGGCTGAGAGCTCTGGCAAGTAGTTTTGATCTATCAATTGGTGGCTGCTTTTTTTCGGTTCTTCCTTTTTCTCTAAGCCTTTTGAGGAGTTTTATCCTCTTTCTCCTCTCGTTTAGGGCAAATGATGCAAAGACAAGCAGGAATAAAAAGAGGAATACAGTTAAACCTATAAGTAGCCGGTTCAAGTTCAGCTCCCTTTGAGAGGTCTGGTTTAATAGTTTATCATTAGGAAAGTAAAAAAGACCTTCAGGGAGGAGTTATGTCTGTAAAGGTAGCCATTAACGGTTTTGGCAGGATTGGAAGGAGTTTTTACCGGATTGTTCACTCAGACCCAGACGTTGAGGTTGTTGCTATCAACGACCTTACAGATGCGAAGACCCTTGCCCATCTGCTTAAGTATGATTCTGTCCACGGTAAGTTTGGCGCTGAGGTTTACGCCGACGGCGACGAGTTGGTCGTTGACGGTAAGAGGATAAAGGTTTATGCCGACCCGAATCCGGAGGAGCTCCCTTGGAAAGATTTAGAAGTTGACATTGTCCTTGAGGCAACAGGCCGTTTCAGGGATAGAGAAGGGGCTTCTAAACACCTTAAGGCAGGAGCGAAAAGGGTTGTTATCTCTGCACCTGCCAAGGAGCCGGACATAACAATAGTTATGGGTGTAAACCACGAAGACTACGACCCCGAAAACCACAGAATCGTTTCAAACGCTTCCTGTACAACTAACTGTTTGGCTCCGGTTGCAAAGGTTCTCCTTGAAAATTTCGGCATCGTTTCCGGGTTCTTAACAACTGTTCACTCCTACACTATGGATCAGAGACTCTTAGATGCTCCACACAAAGATCTGAGAAGGGCAAGGGCTGCTGCAGTTTCAATGGTTCCAACAACTACTGGTGCTGCAAAGGCTGTTGGCCTTGTTATTCCTGAGCTTAAAGGTAAGTTCAACGGTATCTCTATAAGGGTTCCTACCCCAGACGTATCACTCATTGACTTTGTGTGTGTTGTAGAGAAAGAGGTTACAGTAGATGAGGTAAATAGAGCTCTCAAAGAGGCAGCAGAGGGAGAGCTTAAAGGTATCCTTAATTACTCAGAGGAACCTCTCGTTTCTATAGACTACCTCGGTAATCCACATTCATCTATTGTTGACGGTTTAAGCACAGACGTTATAAACGGTAACTTGGTTAAAGTAATTGCCTGGTACGACAACGAGTGGGGTTACTCAAACAGGCTTGCAGACCTGATTAAGTACATGTCTAACGTTGGAATTTAGTTATAGTAAAAGTTGATTAGATTAGAATTTTTGAATGGGGGGGCCCCCTTTTTTTGTAGGAGAGTTTTATGGTTGTAGACTTTAATAACCTGTTTAAACTCTTCTGTAACTCCTACGTTGAAAGTCTTCCAAAGCACATCCAAAAACTGATTGGGGTAAAGGAGAGCCTTGAAGAGTTCTGTGATTCGTTGGTTGGAGAGTTTGAGGCACTGGTTAAAAGCTACAGGGAGAATAGGAAAGAGTTTGAAAGAAGAGTGGAAAAGCTTGGGGTATTCTTCTATAGACGGGGTATTGAAATCTCCTTCATCATAGATGCCCTCTCTTCCCTGACTTCCAAGATTCTCCTCTACTTTCACTCTGAGAAGTTCCCTCCTTCATTTGACTCAGAGGTTCTTAACTTCTTCTACGACTTTCCCAACCTCCTTTCAAGGGGATACATAAAGGAGTCTATAAAGGTAAAGAAGGAGTTCTTCTACCTGAAGTTTCCAAAGGAGGATTATTTAAAGGGTGTAAACTGGACTTTTGAGGTTTTGGAGAGCTCCTTCAACGGTAAGTTCCCAGACCTAAAGAACCTTGACGAGGGAATTTGCCCTCTAAACAAAGTTTTACAAAGCAATGCTTACAGGCTATCCTGTAAAAAGCTCAACCTCTGTTCCCTCTCAGAAGAGCTCCACAGGAAGATACACTCAGACCTCATTTCGTATACCTCCTACCTGATGGCCAGGAGATACCTTCCAGCCTACCTCGTCCTCTTAGACATCTACGTTCTCCTTTTCAGGTTCTTTAATGTAGTTAAATCTGTTGATGAGCACAGGAAGAGTATAACTCTTGATGAGGTCGTAGAGTTCTTAGTTGATGAGGTTAAGGAGCCTTTCTACCTCTTCATTCTGGACCCGAAGGATATCTCGTTTATAAACAAGACTTTAGGTTACTCTGTGGGCGATGAGATTTTTGAGTTTTTACTTGACTACCTGGAGGGGAAGTTTAAAAGAGAAAGTGGAAAGGACTTTGCAGTCTTTAAATGTCCCTTTGGAGTAGTAGCAGCTTTCTTCAGGAAGGGAGAAAGTTCAGATGAGGAGATTGTTGATAGGTTTAAGAAAGCCTTTGATTTCCTTAATTCAGCTCTCTCCTTAAGGTTTTCAACCCTGCCTGTTCCTATTAAGCTCAACGGTTTTGTCCTTAAGGTCGATAAGGGCTTTCCCATGAAGAAAGATGACTTACTAACCCTCATAAAGTTCGTCCTGAGGAGCGTTAAAATAGAAGGAAGATTTAAGGTTTTTGATTTCAGTGACTTCTCACTTCAGGGAAGAGTTAGGTCTTTTTCAAAGTTGATTAACTTTATTAAAGATATTACAAAAAACGGCTACGTGAAGTTGGCAGTTCAAGGAATCCGCGACCTTAGGTCTGGAGAGGTTCATCACTACGAGGTCCTTTCCCGTTTTGTAGACCAAGATAGAATAATTCCTGCCTACCAGGTAATAGACCTTTTCTACGAGTTCAGGTTAATACACATCCTTGATACTCTGGTCTTTGGAAAGATAGCGGAAAATGTAGAAGCCTTCCTCTCACTTGGAAAGCCAATCTACGTTAACCTCTCTCTTCTTACTGTTAAGAACCCTGGAGCTAAAGGGAAAATTGTTGAGTCTATCTCTGAGGTAAAGAGTAAAGGGTTGAAGATAGGAATTGAGATAACCGAGCAGGCAGCAGTTGGGAACTTTGAAACCCTAATTGATTTCGTTAGCGAGGTTGACGTGCCGGTCTCAATAGACGACTTTGGAACCGGTTACTCCTCCTTCTCTAAGCTCATAGATTTTGTTGATGCAATACCTGTTGACAGTTTAAAGATTGACGGAAGCTACGTTAAGAAGATCTCTGAATCCCCAAAGGCCAAGAGCGTTGTTAAGGCTATTAACAGTATGGCCCACGCTTTAAACCTTAAAACGATAGCTGAGTTCGTAGAGAACGAGAAGCTGGTTGACGAGCTCATGTTCTTAGACGTTGACTTTGGTCAGGGCTACTACTTTTCAAAGCCTGAAATACTTGTTTAGAGTAAAGTTCTTTCTAAGGTAAGTTTCTGCCTTCCTCCACCTTTTTACAAGGGGGTCATCCTCCCTCACAGGAGCAAATTTAATCAACCTGTCTACAACCGGAACTGCTATCCCGCCAAGGGAACTCTTCTTTATTAAGTAGCCGTCTGGCGTTAACACAGCCACCAAGAAGACGGCAACGGAGGCAATAAGCCAACCCCTTATGATTCCAAAGAAAAATCCCAGTATGTTGTTGAAAATTCCTAATGGTGTTTTGTTTATCTTTCTGTTTATGTGGAATGCTACATACTTTGATACTACGAAAAGGATGGCAAATATGGAAATTCCTGAAAGTATTACGGTTGTTTGGTCTGGCCTTTTGATCAGTAGTTTCGTAACCTGTGGGGCAAATATGTATGCAGCGTAAATACTAAAGATAATGCCTATGATGGAGAGTACCTCCTCAACGAAACCCTTGTTAAAGCCTCTTATTAAGTTCCAGCCTACTATGATGATTATCAGACCGTCTAAAACGTTTAAAGTTGTAAGGTTCACTCCACCTCCAAACTAAAGTCTATCCAGCTTGCCGCGGTTACTATTTTACTTGTAGATACGAAGTCCACAGGCAGTTCCCTGATGTTTTTCAGCTTCTCAAGGGTTATACCGCCAGAGAGTTCAACTTTTACACTTGATTTTGCTCTTTTAAGCGTTAAGGCTGCTTCTTTTACTTCCTCTAACGGCCAGTTATCCAGCATTACTATGTCAATTAAATCAATTACTTCAAGAGCTCTCTCAAGTTGTTCCCAGTTCTCTACCTCAACTTCAATCTTTGTTGTAACGGGCACCTCTTTTGAAACTGATACAACTGCCGATTTAACTCCGCCGAAGGCTCTGATGTGGTTATCCTTTACCATTACTGCGTCGTAAAGTCCTAACCGGTGGTTGAGAGCTCCCCCCACCTTCGTTGCGTGTTTCTCAAGCATTCTCAGTCCCGGAGTTGTTTTCCTCGTGTCAAGAAGTTTTACGTGGGAGCCTTTTAGCTCCTCAACGAACCTTCTCGTTGTTGTTGCAATTCCGCTTAGCCGCTGAATCAGGTTAAGGGCAGTCCTTTCGGCTGTGAGGATTGATGGGAGCTCCCCCTCAATCAGACAGACTACCTCGTTCTCACCAAACTCTTCACCTTCCCTTTTTAGCCAATTTACTTTGATTTCTGAGTTAACAGTTTTAAACGTTAAGGTAAAGGGTTCTACTCCGCAGAGAACTCCCTTCTCCCTTGTAATGAGCTTTGCCTTTCCCTTTACTTTTGGGAGAGCTCTGCTTGTAATGTCCCCTGCTATTCCTAAATCCTCGTTGAGAAAGTTTACAATTAGTTTCTCTAAATAGAGTGGATTCATCTCTCCTCCGGAGGTGGCGTGGTAAACGTTCCTAACATAATAACTGTCTTTCGGGTTTTCTTGGTTCCGGTCTTCATTATGGCCGTTTTTTACGGTAGATTCAAGGCAGCTCTTTTTATATTTCTCATTGCCTCTTTAAGTGATGCTTTAGACGGTTTCCTCGCAAGAAGGCTGAAACAGGTAACTACTTTGGGTGTTATACTTGACCCGATTGCTGACAAGTCACTGATAGACTCGGGATACATTCTCTTCTCGTTTTCACAAAAATTTATTCCGGTTTGGCTTTCTGTTATAGTCTTGAGTAGAGACCTTCTAATTATTTTTGGCGGGTGGCTCCTCTCCATCTTTGGGAAGTTAGACAGGATAAGGCCTAACCTCCTTGGAAAGTTTACTGCGTTTTTGCAGTTCTTGACTATTTTGGCTGTTCTGGTGAGGATAAACTACGGTATTATTGGTTTGGGGGATCTTTATCTTCTCTTCTACCTGACGGCGGCCTTTACGGTTGCTTCTGCTATTTACTACACTTATAGAGGAATAAGAGAGTTAAACGGTGAGTAAGTATCTGGCGGAAGTTTACCTGTTTTCAACGGTTTTTATACTGTTGCTTTTACTATTTCTACTAAAACCGGCGCTTCTTCCATTTTTTATTGCTTCTGTTCTTGCCTATGTATCTCTTCCTATCTTTGACTTTTTCCTTCAAATAACTAGGAAAAGAAGAATTTCTGCTATCCTTACCATTTTAACGCTGTTTCTAATTTTCTTAGTGGGTCTTTTTGTTGTTTTACCTACGATAATTGAACAGGTTCAGAGTTTTATTAACTATCTTCCTACTTTAGCCCACAGATTAGATTCGTTCTTTTACTCCCACTTTGGTAAGCATTGGCCGATTTTCCACCCACTTAGAATAAAGAATTTAGCCGAATTTCTTCAAGAAATCTACTCTAAATTGGGAACGCTTCCTATTGGCAGCATAATTTCTAAACTGTTTTCAGGAGTATTTTCCGTTATCTCAGTTGCAATCAATGTGATTGTTGTTCCCTTTCTTACTTACTATTTTCTCTTAGATTCAAAAAAAATATTAGACATCTACATTTCCCTTTCACCTGAATCCATCCAGGACGAGCTTAAACGACTCCTTCATAAAGTTCACTCTTCCCTATCAAGCTACCTTGTGGGTCAAATAGCAGTGGCAACATTTGTTGGAACCTACATAGCCGTTGGCCTCTACTTTGTGGGCATAAGGTATTCACTTCTTATCGGGTTTATCTCTGGCGTTTTAAATATGATTCCATACGTGGGATTTTTCTCCGGACTTCTCCCTTCTCTTCTTCTTGCGGTTTTTGACAACGGTTCTGTTGAGGCTGTTTTAGGGGTTCTAACGGTTTTTTTAACGGAAGTGGGACTTGAAAACCTCATTTATCCCCTTGTTATGAGCAGGACTACAGGAGTAAACCCTATTCTTATTCTCCTGTTTATCTTTTTAGGCGGGTATTTGGGAGGGTTTTTAGGGATTATCGTTGCAGTTCCCCTTGCGGTTATACTGATTCCGATATTTGAGAGCTTTCTCGGGAAAAAGAGGGGTAGTAGGGTTGGTACTAGGGATAACGGGTAACATAGGTTCTGGGAAATCTACACTATCAAAGTTCTTAAAACTTAAAGGTTTCCCTGTTTATAACGCCGACGAGATAGGGAAGGAGCTCCTCCAAACTGAGGCAAAAGAGGAAGTGATTAAGGTTTTCGGGAAAGAGCTCCTTACAGGTTCAGGCTTTATAGATACAAAAAAGCTCGCTTCTATCGTTTTCTCAAATCCCAACTTACTCTCAAAACTTACTGGAGTACTCCATCCCCTTATTCTTGAGAGAATAGAGTCTTTAAAGTTGAAACATTCTGACTCTGTGGCTTTTGTTGAAGCGGCAGTGGCCGTTGAGTATGGCTGGCATAGAAACTTTGACGCTTTGATCCTCGTTTTTGCCTACAGGGGACAGAGGCTTTTAAGGGCTGCCAAACGGTTCGGTCTAAAAGGGGCTTTAAAAAGGGATTCCCTTCAACTTTCCTACAGGGAAAAGTTAAAATACGCAGACTACTTAATCTGTAATACAGATACACTCCTTAACCTGAAGGAGCAGTCTGAACTCTTGGCCGAGGAGTTAGCAGGGTGCTGAAGGTTCTGTTTGTTGGAGATGTTGTAGGAAGGCCGGGTAGGAGAGCTCTCCACCTCTTCCTTGAGGAGAACAGGGGAGAGTTTGACCTCTGTATAGTGAACGGTGAGAACGCAGCAGGGGGATTTGGCCTTACGGAGAAGATAGTCAACAAGCTTCTCTCTTACGGAGTTGACGTTATAACTGGAGGAAATCACACTTTTGACAAGAAGGAGATATACCAGTTCATAGATAAGTACCCGATTTTAAGGCCTGCAAACTACCCACCCGGAGCTCCCGGAAGGGGATTCATAACACTTGAGGTAAAAGGGGTAAAGGTTTTAGTTGTTAACCTAATGGGTCGTGTTTTTATGGAGTGTTTAGACAACCCCTTTAGAGTTTTTGACTCTGTGCTGTCAGAAAACGAAGCAGATGTTGTAGTTGTTGACTTTCACGGTGAAGCCTCTTCTGAAAAGCAGGCTTTCGGTTTCTACGCTGACGGCAGGGCAACTGCAGTCTTTGGAACCCATACACACGTTCAAACTGCCGATTTAAGGCTGCTTCCCAAAGGGACTCTCTACATCACGGATGCCGGAATGGCTGGAGCAACAAACACAGTTATAGGTATGGAGCCGAAGGAGGGTATAGACCGTTTTGTGAAGCAACTGCCGGTAAGGTTTAAGGTTCCTGAGAAGGCTGAACTTATTCAGTTCTGCGGCGTTCTCTTTGAAATTGGAGATGACCTGAAGGTTAAAAGTTTTAGGAGAATTTACGACTTTTACGAGAGAGGGGAAGATGGCAGTTATATTAGACGGGAGAGCTCTCTCTGAGAGGATAAGGGGAGAGCTAAAAGAAGAAGTTAAAGTTCTAAAGGAGAGGTTTGGGAGAGTTCCCACCTTGGCAGTTGTCCTTGTAGGTGATAACCCTGCCAGTGAGATATACGTTAGGAACAAGATAAAGGCCTGTGAGAAGGTAGGGATAAACTCTGTAGACAGACGATTTCCCTCAAACATAACCCAAGAAGAGCTCAACAAGGTGGTTAAAGAGCTCAACGCAGACACTGAGGTAGACGGGATAATCGTCCAGCTTCCCCTTCCAGAGCACCTCTCCTGTAGAGAGGTTATCAACTACATCTCTCCAGAGAAAGATGTTGACGGGTTTCACCCGATAAACGTAGGAAAGTGTATACTGGGGCTTTACGATGAGGGTTTGATGCCCTGCACGCCGGCTGGGGTTATGAAGTTCTTTGAGGCCTACAACATTCCTTTAGAGGGAAAAAACGCTGTAATGGTAGGCCACAGTAACATTGTAGGGAAACCCCTTGCTAACATGCTACTTAACGCAAACGCTACTGTTTCTGTCTGCCACGTCTATACGCAAGACCTCCCCCACTACACCCGCCATGCCGACATCCTTTGCGTTGCAACTGGAGTTCCCCACCTTATAAAGGCAGATATGGTTAAGGAAGGGGCTGTAGTTATAGACATCGGAATTAGCAGAGTAAATGGTAAGATAGTTGGAGATGTGGACTTTGATGCTGTAAAGGAGAAGGCGTCAGCCATAACCCCCGTTCCCGGAGGGGTTGGACCTATGACTATAACGATGCTTCTCTACAACACGGTGAAAGCTTTTAAGATGAGGATGGGTGTTTGAAAGTCATTCCCTACATTGACCAGGAAAAGTGTATCGGTTGTGGTATCTGTTTAGACGTCTGTCCTAATGGTGTTTTTGTAATGAGCGGGGATAAGGCCGTTGTTATGTATCCTGAACTCTGTAACGGGTGTGGAATCTGCGTTGAGAACTGTCCCGTTGACGTTATAACCCTCAAGTGGACAGACCTGTAACCTTTCGGATAAAATCCTTATCCAGTTCAGCGGAGGAGACGAAATGCTTTTAATACTGAAGTCTCTCTACCTGTATTCTGTTTCACTCTGGGTGGGAGCTCTCTTTTTCTTCACAGCCGTCGGAGCTCCCCTTGCCTTTAAGGTTTTGAGTAAAGAAGAGGCGGGTAAATATACAGGAGCGGTGTTTCCCAAGTATTTTGGTTTAGGCTACATATTTGGCCTTCTTTCTCTTATCTCCTTTTACCTGCTTACAAAAAATAGTATGACCCTTATCTCTTCGGTAAACCTCTTTCTGCTTCTCGGTATGAACATCTTTAACTTTATAAACGGCCTCGTTATTGTTCCAAAAGCGGGAATTTTAAAAGCCGAGTTTTACAGAAGTAATGACCGTTCTTACTACGATAAATTTTTAAAACTTCATGCGGTTTCTATGGCGTTAAACGGAATAACAGTCGTTTTGGGTCTTATGGTTGTAGGAATAACCTCTCTTTATTTAACCTTTTAGAGGTTTAAAATGACTCTGAAGCAGAATTTCTATGCCACTTTGGTGGCAGTAATCGTAATTGGAGTAACCCTGTTTGCACTTCAGAACTTTCAGGATGTTGTCGTTACTATTCCTTTTGTAGGGGAGTTTAAGACGAAACTGTTTGTCGTTATAGTTTTCTCTTTCTTTGCAGGTTTTCTTGCTGCCGGTTTTATTTCCCTTATTCTTCAGATATTCTCTTTACCCTCAAAGTTTAAGAAGGAGAAGAAAGTTGAGAATAGACCAGTTCCTGAAGTTAGCAAGGGTGGTAAAGAGGAGGAGCGTAGCTAAGGAGCTCTGCGATTCGGGAGCTGTTAAGGTTAACGGCCAATCTGTTAAGCCTTCAAGAGAGGTAAAGGAAGGGGACGTTATTGAGGTTGACACGCTGACCCGTTTCCTAAAGGTAAAAGTTCTGAAGGTTCCTACTGCCAAAAACGTTTCAAAGAAGGATGCAAGAGAACTCTGTCTTATCCTTGAGGACAGTAAGAAGGACATTAGAGACATAATAGACCTTATCTGAGGGAAAGAAAATGGAGACGTTCTTAGAGAGGGTTTTTGAAAATGTTCAGGAGCTTCCCGACAGAGAGATAATGATAAACAAGAAAGAAGGGAGGTATATTCCTCTTACTTACAGAGATTTTGGAAGTCAGATTTCCCAAATTCAGGACTTAATGAGGGAGCTCTCTCTTGAAGATAGGGTTGTAATTTTTATGGAAAACAGGCCTGAGTGGATAAGCTCCCTCTTTGCAGTTCTCTTCTTAGGCGGAATAGCGGTTCCTGTAGATTACCTTCTAACAGAGGAAGAGCTCTTTAACATACTGAAAGACTCCCAGCCAAGATTTCTCGTTACCGATAGCAAGAACAGAGAGGTTGCGGAAAGGGCTGTATCAAAACTTGGTTATCACGTTAAGATTTTAAACGTTGATTCCCAGGACCTAAAAGGCGAAGGGAAGATAACCTTTAAAAAGAGGGATTTGGAAGACGTTATCCTCATCCTCTACACATCCGGAACAACTGGAAACCCAAAAGGGGTAATGCTTACCCTCAAGAACCTTAACCACAACATAAAAGCCGTTGAGAACTTAGGGTTTTTAAACGAAAACGACAGGTTTGTTGCCATACTACCCTTCCACCACACCTATCCTCTAATGGCTACGGCAGTTCTTCCGATCACCTTAAGGCTTCCTCTTGTTTTTATAGAGAAGCTCACTCCGACAGATATCCTCTCAACGGTTAACGAACAGAGAGTAACCATAATGGTTGGAGTCCCAAAGCTCTATCACGTTATTCACCATAACATAATGGCTGAGATTAAGAAGCTTCCAACTTTAAAGAGGAAACTTGTTGAGGGAGCTCTAAAGGCTTTCAGAAAGGGAGTTCCCCGTTCCGTCAAGAAGAAGTTCTTCTCTGAGGTTCACAGGAAAGTCGGACAACACTTGAGGTTTATGATAAGCGGTGGAGCAAAGCTCAGTGAAGAGGTTTGGAGAGATATGGAGGCAATGGGGTTTAACATTTTGGAAGGTTACGGCCTTACAGAGACCTCTCCCCTTATCTCCGTAAACAGACCTGATAAGAAAAAGATAGGCACTGCGGGGATTCCTGTTGACGGCGTTGAAGTAAGGGTTATTGATTCGGGAGAGATAGTTGTAAAGGGTGATAACGTTATGAAAGGGTATTACAATAAACCGGAAGAGACTGGAAAAGTAATAAAGGACGGCTGGTTCCACACCGGAGATTTGGGTTTCCTTGACGAGGAAGGCTTTATCCACATTACTGGAAGAGCAAAAGAGGTTATAGTTCTTGAGAGTGGAAAAAACGTTTACCCAGAAGACATTGAGATAGAGCTCCTTAAAAGTCCCTACATTTTAGAGGTGGGAGTCTTCTTCCACGAGGGGAAGTTAAAGGCCATTGTTAGGCCGGACTTTGAACTCTTAGTTGAAGAGGGAGTTGAAGACGTTAGGAGCTTCATAAAGAAAGAGATGAACAGGCTCATGAAGGGATTTCAGCCCTACAAGAAGGTTAAGGAGTTTAAGATAGTTGACAGGGAGCTCCCTCGAACGAGAATAGGTAAGCTGAGAAGATTCCTTCTTCCAAGCCTTTGGGAAGAGATTGAATAGTTTTGGAGAGCGAGGTGAAGTTAAAGTTTTCAAAAATTCAGGGGACGGGAAACGACTTTATCGTAATCAACAACCTTTCCGGATGTTTTGACAAATTCTGTGGCAGTATTCCTCAGGAGCAGGTTGTAAGAATTCTCTGTTCAAGGAGAACTGGAGTCGGCGCAGACGGGCTTATCCTTATAGAGGATTCCTCCGTTGCCAACTTCAAGTGGAGGTTCTTCAACTCCGATGGCTCAACTGCAGAAATGTGTGGAAACGGAATGAGGTGCGTTGCCCGTTTTGCCTACGAAGAGGGACTTGCCCCCGAAAGGATGGCCGTTGAGACTGAGGCCGGAGTTGTTGAAGCTGAAGTAAAAGGAAGGGACGTAAGAGTAAAGCTTACTCCTCCCAAAGACCTTCAGTTAAACCTGAAACTTAACGGCTTAACGGTTCACTTTATAGATACCGGAGTTCCTCATGTTGTAGTCTTTGTTGATAGGTTGAAAGACGTTAACGTTAACGAGGTTGGTAGGAAGATTCGCTTTTCGGAGCTCTTTGTCCCAAGGGGAGCAAACGTAAACTTCGTTGAAGTTCAGCTTAACAAAGTTCTCGTAAGAACTTACGAAAGAGGGGTTGAGGGAGAGACTCTTGCCTGCGGAACCGGGGCGACAGCTTCTGCTCTAATTTCTGCTAAGGTTTTCGGCTTAAAGTCTCCCGTTGAAGTTGAGGTTTCAACTGGCGAAAGGTTGAAGGTCTACTTTGACGAGAAGTTTAAAAATGTCTACCTTGAAGGACCTACTACTTGGGTTTACGACGGAGAACTGAGGGAAGAGGTTTTAAGTGGACGAGCTTAAAAAGTTCGTTGAGTTTTTAAACCTTTTAGGCTATGAAGAGGTAAGAGTTCCTAAAACCAAAGAGGTTCTTGAGATGGCTGAGGTTAACCCTTTAGAGGAACTGAAAAAACTTGAAGAGGAAGCGAAAAAGTGCTGCAAGTGTAGGCTGTGTAAAACCAGAACCAATGTCGTTTTTGGTGAAGGTGACCCAAGTACGAACCTAATGTTTGTAGGGGAGGCTCCGGGAGAGCAGGAAGATCTTCAGGGAAGGCCTTTTGTAGGGAGGGCTGGTCAGCTTTTAACGAGGTTCCTAAACCTCTACGGAGTCTCAAGGGACAAGGTTTACATAACCAACGTTGTGAAGTGCAGACCTCCGGGAAACAGAAATCCGGCTCCTGACGAGATAGCCGCCTGCTATCCGTTCTTAGAGAGACAGATTGAGCTCATCTCTCCAGAGGTTATTCTCTGCTTGGGAGCCTTTGCTGCAAGAACAGTTTTGAACCTTCCGGAGAAGACTCCAATTTCAAAAATTAGGGGGAAAGAGCAAAAGGTTCAAATAGGAGGTAGGGAGGTAGTCGTCATTCCAACCTTCCACCCTGCCTATCTTCTCAGAAATAGAAGGGGAGAACCAGAGTTTCAAAAAGATCTTGAGAACGCGCTGAGGATTGCCGGTCTTACCTGATGGAAAGGGTTAAATTAATAGAAGAGATTTATAGAAGGTTAAAGGAGCTCTTCCCAACTCCCTACAAACCTAACAGAACTCGTTTAGAACAGGCTGTCTTTACAGTCCTCAGCCAGAACACAACCGACAGAAACGCAGAGAGGTGTCTTGAGAACCTGAAAGAATTAACCGGAAATAATCTTCTGAAAATTCCTAAGTTAGGTGGTGAGGAGCTCCTTTTGGCAATCAAGCCCTGTGGAATGTTCAACCAAAAGTTAAAGGCTCTGAAAACTTTGATTTCAATGTGGGAAAAAGTTGAGGAAAAACTGAGGGAGCTCCCAGAAAAAGAGGCCATCAGCTACCTAATGTCGTTTCCTTACATCGGCTCAAAAACTGCAAGGGTTATCCTCACCTTCGGTTTTGGTAAGAACACCTTTCCAATAGACACCCACTGCAGGAGAGTCTTAAAAAGGTTGGGAGTTTTCCCAGAGAGCTGGAGTTTAGATGAAATCTCTCGGTTTATGGAGGAACACTTTGACGGTGAGTTTAACAGGGAGCTCCACTACAACTTCATAAGGCTCGGAAGAAAGATCTGTAAAGCTAAAAATCCTGAGTGTGATAAATGCCCACTGAAGGACCTCTGCAGGTATTACAGGGAGAACAAAAAGGCAGAGTAAAGGGAGCAGGAACTCCCTCCTACTCCTTCTCAACCTTAATGAGGTGGTGAGCAAGTCCAGATTTTTCCTTATCTATACCGAAAGCGTAGGCCATAATCTCAGGGAGAAAAGAAGAGGGAACATTTGGTGGATTTTCCATGTTTGTCTGATAGATATCAAAGGATTTAAAACATAGTGGACAAGGAGTTGCAACGATGTCTGCACCTACCTTCTTAACTCCTCCCAAAATTCTGTTGAGCTTCTTTAGAGTCATATACTTATCTGTAAAGAAGGAGTGGTAACCGCAGCAGGCGTCTTTCCCCTCGTAGTCGTCAATAACCTCTGCTCCTAAAGCCTTCAGTATCTCCTGAAGTGAAGATGGGTTATCGCTATTGTCAATGGCAATTTCTTTAGGGTAGAGTACGTGGCAGCCGTAGTAGGCGGCAACCTTCCAGCCCTTTAAAGGCCTCTTTACAGCCTTTCTTATCTTCTCGTAGCCGACAACGTCCCTGAAGAAATCAAGTAGGTGGAAAACCCTACTTGTTCCCCTGTACTCTAAGCCCTCTTCCTTCAGGAGGGAGTTAATCTCTTCCTTCAGCTTCTTGTTCGTATCCAAGGCCCTTTTGGCCTTTGCTATTACCATGTAGCAGGTGTTACAGGAAACAAGGATATCCAAACCCTCTCTCTCCGCAAGGGCAATGTTCCTTGCGTTTATGGCGTAAGAGAGCTTTCTGTTCTCCTCGTCAATCGTGTTCCCACCGCAGCAGGTAGTTTCCTCTAAAAGGACAACGTCAACGTCTATTTTCTTAAACATTTCTTTCATCGTCTCAAACATGTGGGCATCTTGCCCCTGAAAACAACAGCCCTGGTAAAAACCAACTTTAACCATTATTACCTCCTAAGAGCCCTTTAAGTTTGGAGATTAACCCCTTGGAGCTCCTCCCTTCCTCGTGAGCCTTATCAACTATAGTGCAGATATCGGCTTTAAATATTTCGCTGACCATCCTGTCGATCTTCCTTACGTGTGAGAAATCAAGGTCTAAGGCCTTATCTTCCTTAGAGAGTATCTCAAGGTAAATGTCCCTGAACTTCATTAGGCCCTTTGTAGGCTTTGGAACTTCCCAAACCTCAACGCCCATCTCTGTGTAAGCCTTCGTGAGCTTCTCCCTTGCCTCTTTATTTCCGTAGACTTCTTCAGGAAGGTAGAGCCTGTTGATTTGACCTGTAGCGTAAATCCAGTCAACAAAGTGCTTGAGCTTTTTGGCTCCTGGCTTATCTGTAAACCCTTTCTTAACCGCCTGTCCTCTCAAGTTCTGTATATCCTCAGCAGGTTTTACACCTTTAGGGCAGACGTAGAGACACTTCTGACACTGAACGCAGCTCCAGAGCCCTCCTGAGATTGCATACCTTATCCTTTTCTCTTTTGCCGTCTCAATGTCCCTTCTATCAACCTGAAACCTGTAAGCTTTAGAAAAAGCAAAGGGTCCTCTATACCTCTCGTTATCAGCTACAGCTTCACAGGCGGAGTAACAGGAGAAGCAAAGCATACAGTGGATCTGATCCTTGTAAGCTTCCATTTCTTCTGGGTAGATGATGCTCTCGTGCATAGGGTCTGTTGGGACGACCCTCGGGTCTGGAACGAGCCAAGGGATGAGAGTTTTCATCTTCTCTATCGGTTTATCTATGTCAACAACCAAGTCCTTTATTACCTTCATGTGATTTAGGGGTTCTATCCTTAGAGGTTTTCCCTTCCAAGTTTCTACCAGCTCTTTCATTGGAGTTTTACAGGCAAGTTTTGTTTTTCCGTTTACCTTCATTGAACATGAACCGCAGACTTCGCTTCTGCAGAAAGCCCTAAAGGCGAGCGTTGGGTCAATGTTATCCTTTATGTAGAGGAGAGCGTTTAAAAGGGTCCCTTCAACGGGAACCTCGTACTCTTTGTAGTAAGGTGCCTGGTCTTTTTCAGGGTCGTATCTAAAAACCTGTAAAACAGCGGTTTCCATCATCTCCTCCTTAATACTTCCTTTCCTCTGGCGGGAACTTGGTTATTACTACTGGCTTCCAGGAGAGCTCGTACGTTCCGTCCTCTTTGAGTTTAACAACCGAGTGTTTTAAGAAGTTCTTGTCGTCCCTCTGCGGGTAGTCCTTCCTTGCGTGAGCTCCCCTACTTTCCTTCCTCTCTATTGCCGGAACGGCTATTGCCGGTGCCAAGTCAACAAGGTTTAAAAACTCTAACGCCGTAATGAGATCTGTGTTGTACTTCTTGCTCGTATCGTAAACCTTAACGTGTTTAGCCCTCTCCTTAATCTCCATCAATTTTTCAAGGCCTTCTTTCATACTCTTCTCTTCCCTAAAGACTCCGAAGTGTTTCATCATTACGTTTCCGAGCTTCCTTCTTAGGTCGGCAAGCTTCTCCTTTCCGTCAGCCTCCATAAGCTCTAAAATCCTCTTCTCGTCATCTTTGGCCTTTGCCATAGACGGGTTCGTTTCGGGAGCTTCATCTGCATACTTAACCGCCTCTAAAGCAGTCAGCCTTCCGTAGACCAGAACGTCAAGCAGTGAGTTTCCTCCAAGCCTGTTTGCTCCGTGGACGGAGATGCAGGCACACTCTCCTGCGGCGTAAAGTCCTTTTATAGGAGTTCTTCCGAATCTGTCAGTGTCAATCCCACCCATTGAATAGTGGGCAGTTGGGGCAATTGGAATAGGTTCCTTTACAGGATCAACTCCCTCGTAGAGTATTGCGTGCTCCCTCGTCTGTGGAAGTCTCTCGTTTATCTTCTCTCCTCCAAGGTGAGTAAGGTCTAAGCATATGTAGTCCCCGTTAGGGCCGCAGCCTCTCCCTTCGTCTATCTCTGTCTGAATTGCCCTTGCCACTATGTCCCTCGGGGCAAGCTCCATCTTCTCGGGGGCATACCGTTTCATAAACCTTTCTCCATCCTTATTTCTCAAGTAACCCCCTTCTCCTCTTGCACCTTCAGTAACTAAAATTCCAGTTTTTGCAAGGCCTGTTGGGTGGAACTGAATAAACTCCATGTCCTTTAGGGGTAGCCCTGCCCTCAGTGCTGCAGCAGTTCCGTCTCCAGTATTTCCAAGGGCATTAGAAGTTCTATTCCAGTAGACCCTTGCGTGTCCTCCGGTTGCAAGGATTACAGCCTTCGTTTTAATCAGGTGAACCCCTCCGTTTTTTATGTCCCAGGCGGTTATTCCCTCAACCCTCTCTCCGTTATGGATTATTGAGAGGAGGAACCACTCGTTCAGGAACGTAACGTTGTTCTTCAGACACTGTTCATAGAGGGTCTGAAGTATGTAGAAGCCGGTTTTATCTGCAGCATAGCAGGTCCTTGGAAAAGAAGCTCCTCCAAAAGGCCTCTGGGCTATTCTTCCGTCGGGCCTCCTTGAGAATGGAACTCCTCTGTGGGCTATGTCGTATATAACTGCGGCTCCCATCTTGCACATTATGTCAACTGCGTCCTGGTCGGCCAAGAAGTCGCTACCTTTCACCGTATCGTAGGCATGGGCTTCTGGGCTGTCTCCAACTGAGTGGGTTAGAACGGCGTTTATTCCCCCTTCTGCTGCTCCAGTATGGGAGCGGGTAGGGTAAACTTTTGTCATGACGGCAACTTTCAAAATAGTGTTTTCTGCTGCCCAGAGGGCTGCATAAAGCCCTGCTCCGCCGCCTCCTACAATAACTATGTCGTAGTCAAGCTCAACCATTAATACGACCTCCAAAGAATAAAATTATGCGCATTTTATAAAGAATCGGGTTAAGTAAAATTTTACAAAATTTTTACAAAACTTTAAAATTGAGCTGCTTAACAGTTCTGCTACTTTGTTTTTAAGGCTTTTCTATAATTAATCAAGTTTCAAAGAAAAATTAATGAAACTTCAGCTTTCAGGAGGGTCTATGCTTCAGTTTGACATTTTAATAGTTGGGGCTGGAGGTGCAGGTCTTTACGCTGCCCTTGAGACCAGTAAGAGAAAAGGCTTGTCTGTTGCTGTCCTTTCAAAGGTCTTTCCTACCCGTTCTCACACAGGAGCTGCTCAGGGAGGTGTTAATGCCGCCCTTGGAAACGTTGCTCCCGATAGCCCGGAGAAACACGCTTACGATACGGTTAAAGGAAGTGACTTTTTAGCCGATCAAGATGCAGTAGAGCTTATGTGTAGTATGGCCCCGAAGATTATCAGGGAAATGGAGCACATGGGGCTTCCGTTTTCAAGACTTGAGGATGGAAGGATAGCTCAGAGGCCTTTTGGTGGAGCTTCTTTTCCAAGAACCTGCTACGCTGCAGACAAAACCGGCCACGTTATGCTTCAAACCCTCTACGAGCAGTGTTTGAGGAACAACGTTACGTTCTTGAACGAGTGGTTCCTCCTCTCAATAATCCACAACGGAGAGAGGGTAAGCGGCGTTGTTGCGATGGACTTAAGGAACGGCGAGGTTCACGGAATTAAAGCTAAAGCAGTAATCCTTGCAACAGGTGGGCACGCAAGGGTCTACTGGAATAGAACTTCTAATGCCCTCGGAAATACCGGAGACGGAACTGCTGCAGCACTGAGGGCAGGGCTTCCGCTGAAGGACATGGAGTTTGTTCAGTTTCACCCAACGGGCTTAAGGAGAACTGGAATCTTAGTTACTGAAGGTGCAAGAGGAGAAGGGGGGTACCTCATAAACAATAAAGGTGAGCGTTTTATGAAGAGGTATGCTCCCGAGAAGATGGAGCTTGCCCCGAGGGATATGGTATCAAGGGCTATAGAGACTGAGATATTGGAGGGAAGAGGGTTTAAGGACGAAGAGGGTAACGAGTTCGTCTACTTGGACTTAAGGCACTTGGGAAGGAAAAAGATCCTTGAGAGGCTTCCTCAGATTAGGGAGCTTGCAATTGACTTTGAAGGAGTTGACCCTATTGAGGAGCCTATTCCTGTAAGGCCGACAGCCCACTACTCGATGGGTGGAATAGATGCCGATAAGTTTGGAAGAACTTCAATTAAGGGATTATACGCTGCAGGTGAGTGTGCATGTATCTCCGTCCACGGGGCAAACAGGTTAGGCGGTAATTCCCTACTTGACATAGTTGTTTTTGGGAAGTTGGCCGGCGAAGATGCCGTTAACTACGCTTCTGAGGTGAGCTTTTCCCAGTTTGAAGAGTCTGAAGTTAAAAGGGAAGAGGAAAGAATTAACTCACTCTTCAAAAACGACGGTAAGGAGAAACTGGTAGAGCTCCGAAACGAGCTCAGTAACGTAATGAGTTACGGGGCCGGAATCTTTAGGGAAGAGAGTAAGATGAAGGAGGCCCTTGAGAAGGTTAGGGAGATTAAAGAGAGGGCTAAACACGTCAAGGTTTACGACACTGAGAGAACGTTTAACACAAACCTTCAGCAGACCTTAGAGTTCCTAAACCTCGTTGACATTGCCGAAACGATTGTTCTACCGGCGATAGAGAGGAAGGAGAGTAGGGGAGCCCACTACAGGACTGATTACCCGAAGAGGGATGATGATAACTTTCTCAAACACTCCATCGTTGAGATGGGAGAGGACGGGGAGCTCCGCCTCTCCTGGAAGCCAGTAGTGATAACCAAGTACCAGCCTGAAGAGAGGAAGTACTAAGGGGGATAGAATGGAGAAGAGAGAGGTAATTTTTAGGATAAAGCGTTTTAACCCAAAAAAGGACGAAAAACCCTACTACCAGGACTTCAAAATAACCGTTTCAAAGGGAATGACGATTCTTGAAGCCCTTCAGCAGATAAAGGACAACCTTGACCCAACCCTTTCCTTTAGAGCTTTCTGTAGGAGTGCTATCTGCGGTTCCTGTGCTGTTAAAGTCAACAGTTTTCCAAAGCTTGCCTGTAAAACTCAGGTCTTTGATGAACTTGATAAGTTCGGGACAGACACTCTGATCCTTGAGCCTTTAGATAACATGGAAGTTATCAGAGACCTGATAGTTGATTGGGATAGACCTTTAGATCCTTTAAAAGAGATGAAGACCTGGCTCATTCCAGATCCGGAGGTTGTTCCTGAGGCTTTAGACGAGGAGAGTAGAGTCTATCCCAGGGAGCTTAAGAAGTTTGACTCCTTTACAGACTGTATCCTGTGCACTTCATGTTTCTCTTCCTGCACTGCTACTCAACTTGACGAGAACTACGGTGGTCCCTTCCAGCTTGCAAGGGTTTACAGGTTTGCCGTTGACCCGAGGGACGCCTTAAAGGTAGAGAGGTCTAAGGTTGGCTACGCTTTTGACATGTGGTTTTGCGTTAGATGTAACAAGTGTGCAGATGTCTGTCCCAAACACATTTCTCCTGTTGACGGGATTATGAAGCTCAGGGGACTTTCAATAGAGGTTGGCCTGAAGGACAACCCGGGAGCAAGACACGTTATGGCCTTCTACAAGTCCTTGCTTGAGTCTGGAATGCTTAATGAGGTCCTTCTACCGTTGAGAACGAAGGGAATTAAGGGGATTCTTGAGAACCTTCCAGTTGGAGTTAAGATGATCCTTAAAGGTAAAGCCCACTCGCCGGTTATGAAGCCGATTGCAGAGCACGAAACACTAATTAAGGTGATGAAGGCAGCTATGGAGGTGGAATGATGGGTAGATACGCCTTTTATCCAGGTTGTGCCGCTAAGGGGGCTTCTAAGGAGCTCTACGAGTCAACAGTTGCAGTTTCTGAGAAGCTTGGAATAGAGCTTATAGAGCTCCCCCAGTTTAGCTGTTGCGGTGCAGGTGTTTTAGAGGAAGTAAAGGAAGCGGTTGACCTTGCAGTAAACGCAAGGAACCTGGCCTACGCAGAGAGGGAAGGTTTAGACATAGTAACGGTCTGTAGCACATGCCTTTTGGTTCTAAGGAAGACCAAGTACCTGTTAGACAATGACGACGATTTAAGGGAAGAGGTAAACGAAATCCTTAGAGAAGCGGGCCTTGAGTATAGGGGAACTGTTGACGTTAAACACTTCCACTGGGTTTTGCTGGAAGAGTTTGGAGAGGAAGGGCTAAAGGGAAAGGTTGTTAAACCCCTTTCAGGGTTAAAGGTTTATCCATATTACGGGTGCCACACAGTAAGGCCGGAAAATGTTTTAGGTTTTGAGCCATCAGAGAACCCCCAGTCTTTAGAGAAAATCATAAGGGCCCTTGGAGCGGAGCCGGTTGAAGGTGAGAGGAGACTTGAGTGTTGCGGTTTCCACGCATTCTGGCCCAACTCTAAGATGAGCATGAGGTTGACGGGGCTTAACCTGTTAGACGCTAAAACTCGCGGAGCAGACTGTATTACAACTCCTTGTCCCCTCTGCCATATGAATCTTGACGCAAACCAGGGAAGAGCTCTGAAGGAGGTCGGGGAAAACTTCCAGATTCCTGTTCTTCACGTTCCTCAGCTTGTTGGTTTAGCCCTTGGTATTGAGCCGAAGAAGTTGGGACTTCACAGAAACATTGTTCCCGTAAACTGCTGATTTACTGATTGGAGGGGAGCTCCCCTCCAATAGCCCTTCTCAAACTCCTGCCGTTTTGTAGGATAATTAACTCAACTTTAGGCGGATTAAGGCGGAGGGAAGTAATGATTACTCTCCTCTTTGTTTTTGCTGCACTCGTTCTGCTGGTTGCCTATTTCACATACGGTAAGTTCTTAAGGGATAAAGTTTTTGGCCTGAAAAGGGACGCCAAAACTCCAGCCCACGAGTTAAACGACGGTGTTGACTACGTTCCAGCCCCTGCTCCAGTTCTCTTGGGGCATCACTTCTCTTCAATTGCAGGTGCAGGACCTATCGTTGGTCCAATTACCGCTGCTTCCTCCTGGGGATGGCTTCCTGCCTACCTCTGGGTTCTTATCGGGAACGTCTTCATAGGCGGCGTTCACGACATGAGCTCAATCGTAGCCTCTGTTCGGAACATGGCAAAGTCAATTGCCGAAATAGGAGGTAGATACCTTTCAAAGAGGGCAGGTTTCCTCTTTAAGCTCTTTATCTGGTTAGCACTCCTCTACGTCGTTGCAGTCTTCATAAACGTTGCTCAGATAACCTTCAACGCCAAGGTTCCTTTAGTTGAAGGTGGAAAAGTTGTCTCTTTCCTTCCTATCGGTGGTGGAGTTGCAACATCTGCAGTCATTTACATAGTTTTGGCAATTCTCTTTGGAATTTCCGTTTATAGGTTTAACCTTCCGTTAAAGTGGGCAACTCTATTATTCGTAGTTTTAGTCTACATTGCCGTTTACGTTGGGCAGCTCTTCCCCATAAACCTACCGCCAAACGTTTGGAACGCTATTCTCCTCATCTACGTTGCCGTTGCTTCAGTGACCCCAGTTTGGATACTCCTCCAGCCAAGGGACTACCTCTCAAGCTTCCTCCTGTACGGTGCAGTTCTTGGAGCAGGCCTTGGAATACTCCTCTCCTTTGGTAAGTTTCAGCCCCACATTCCTGCTTTCTTGGGATTTAATAGCGACATAGGTCCACTTATTCCACTCCTTTTTGTAGTTATTGCCTGCGGTTCAATTTCTGGATTCCACTCACTCGTAGGCTCTGGAACTACCTCTAAACAGCTTGACAAAGAGACGGATGCCCTTACGGTCGGTTACGGTGCAATGCTCCTTGAAGGTTTGGTTGCGGTTATGTCAATTATCTTCGTTCTGATTCTGACCGTTCCCGAGTTTCAGGTTCTCAAAAAGAACGTTGCTGCAATCTACGGAACGGGAGTCGGCAGGTTTATGTCCGTTTTAGGAATTCCCGAGAGCGTAGGCGTTGCCTTCGGAATGCTTGCCCTCTCGTCGTTCGTTTTAACGAGCACAGATACGGGAACAAGGCTTGCAAGGTACGTTTTTACCGAGCTTACAGGTATAACAAACCGTTTTGTTGCTACCGGAGTTTCACTTATCATCCCTGCGGTTCTGGTTTTCATGAAGTATAAAGACCCTGCAACGGGGAAGGTCCTACCGGTCTGGAAAGCCCTGTGGCCTGTCTTTGGTGCAACGAACCAGTTAATTGCTGCACTTTCTCTCTTTGTCGTTATGGTTTGGCTTATAAAGACGGGAAAAGGGAAGTACTGGTTTATTCCGGGAATTCCTTCATTCTTTATGGCCATTATTACCGTTTGGGCTCTAATTATGCTATTTGTTAAGTGGAAGTTCACTGTTATAGGGATAGCTGCCATAATTCAGGTAGTTTTAGCCCTCTGGATTTTTTACGAGGGAATTTTGGCCCTTAAAAAGCTTAAAGAGGAAAGGAATGGCTGAGGCTAAAAGTTTAGGCGAGAAGCTCTTTTTTATTGCAACGGGGGTAAGACTTCACGCAAAGGAGTTTTTTCTAAGGGCTACCGGCCTGTTTAGAAGGTATGAATACTGCATATCTTTCCCCTCAATTCCTGAGGGGCTGAAGGCTGAAAAGCACTTGAAAGGGTTTAAGGCCGTTTCTGTTCCCATTCCTGACGAGATATTTGAGGGGTGCGGAGTTGGAGTTTTAGTTAGAGAAGAGGATTTAGAGGAACTTCTAACCTACCTAAAAGAGAAGGGCGTTTTGGTTTCTGGAGTCTTTAAGAGGGAAGGAGACAGGTTCGTTGAGGTGAAGAGGTGAGAATAGCTGTTTTAGGTTCAGGCAGCTGGGGTTCTGCTCTCTCTATCCACTTTGGAAGAAGCGGTTTTGAGGTTGTTCAGTGGTGCAGAGAGGAAGATGTTGCAGCCTCAATAAACGAGAATAGGGAAAATCCCGTTTATCTTAAAGGATTTAAATATCCCAATTCTGTTTCTGCAACGACCAGCGTTGAGGGAGCTCTCTCCTCGGCAAATTTAATCTTCTCTGTAATTCCCGTTCAGTTCACTCCTTCCTTCTGGGAGGGAAACAGGGAGCTCCTTTCAGGTAAGCCCTTAATCTGTGCAAGTAAGGGAATAGAGGTTGAGTCCCTTAAAACACTCTCACAGCGCTACCGCGAGATATTTGGAGATGACAAAAACTACTACGTCCTGTCCGGCCCTACTTTCGCAAAAGAGGTTGCAAAAGGTCTTCCTACCGCTGCCGTTGTTGCAAACGGGAGTTCGGAGAGAGCTCTAAGAATGGTAAAACTTTTAAACACTTCTTCCTTCAGACTTTACGCCTCTTCAGACGTTTTAGGAGTTGAGCTTGGTGGAGCTCTAAAGAACGTCATAGCAATAGCCGCCGGCATCTCAGACGGAATGGGACTTGGGAACAACGCAAGGGCTGCCCTGATTACGAGGGGGCTCCACGAGATAAAGAGGTTGGGGAGAGTTCTTGGAGCTAAGGAGGAGACCTTTTACGGCCTTTCGGGGCTCGGAGACCTTGTTTTAACCTGCACTGGAGACCTTTCAAGGAACAGGCGGTTTGGCCTTTCTCTTGCGAAAGGTGAGAGGCTTGCAGGAAGAGAGGTTGTTGAGGGAGTTTACACGGTAAAAGCGGTTGTTCAGATAGCAAGGGAGCTCTCCTTAGATATGCCAATCTCTGAAGCTGTCTATAAGATTATCTACGGGGACAAAAGGCCAAAGGAGGTTATGGAGGAGCTCCTTAAAAGGCCGGTAAAAGAGGAGAGTCTTTAATGGGCTGCTGCAACTTCGGTAGAGAGGATGATCTTTTTCCCTTTCAGGAAGAGGCTGAAAAGTTTATAGAGGGAATTCTTCCCCAGTGGAAGTTAAACAGGGAATTTTCTGTTAAGACGAAGAAGGAAGAGCTAAAGGAGTTCGTTTCATCCGTTAAAAACTCACTCCTCGGTTACCCTGAAGAGGGGAAACTTGCCTACCTTGAAAACTTACTTGACAGGCCGGTTCCAGAGGAGAAAAGGGAAGTTTTCTTCTATGTAGCTGAAAACTACCTGATTCCTTTTCTTAAAAGGCTCGTTTACTACAGGGCAAACGAGCCAGAGGGTTTAGAGGAGCTCCTCCTTTTAGCCGACGAGGTTCTGAAAGAGCTCTCAACTTTTAAGAAAGTGTTAAGGGAGGAAAGGGTAGAATTGGCCTTAGATGTTTTAATCTCTGCACTTTATGGGCAAACGGAGGGGTAGATGATAGAGCGCTATATAGCAGACCTTGATGAGCTTAAGAAGAGCTTTATTGAGATGGCCGACATGGCCAAGAAAATAATCAACGACGCAATGGAATCCCTCATGGAGAGGGACGTTGAGAAAGCAAAGGCAACTTACCAGTTTGACAGGCTTATAGACCTAAAAGAGCTTGAGATTGAGGAGAGGTGCGTTCGTATCCTTGCCCTCTACTCTCCAGAGGCTGCAGACCTGAGGTTCGTTGTATCAATCCTGAAGAGCATCGTTGACCTTGAAAGGGTTGGAGACCTTGCAAGAGATATCTGTGAAACGGCAATAAGGCTTGCTGAAGTTCCTCCCATTAAACCTTACGTTGACCTCCCGAGAATGCTGAAAATCGTTTCGGAGATGCTGAAGGATTCCGTAATGTCTCTACTCCGTGGAGACGTTGAACTTGCAAAAGAGGTTATAGACAGGGACGACATAGTTGACAGCTTCTACGAGAGACTATTTGAAGAGCTTGTAGAAATCTCTCAGAAGAACCCGGAAAACGGCGCCGTAGCAGTGAGATTGATTCTCGTTGTTAAATCCTTAGAGAGGGTAGGAGACCACGCAACGAACATTGCAGAATACGCAATCTACTATAAAACCGGAGACGTTGTTAAGCACAAGAAGGCCCAGGAATACCTTAAGAAGTTGAAAGAGAAAGAAGAGAAAGGGGAGTGATGCTCTCAAATCCCCTCATCTTTTTGGGCTACGATTTCGGAGTTAGAGCCCTCCTTGCTTCTCTTTTAAGCGGATTTGTCTGCTCTGCTGTCGGCTCTTACGTGGTTCTCAGGAAGATGAGCTTTGCAGGGGCTGGGCTTTCACACGTTGCTTTTGCAGGAGTTGCCTTTGGCTTCTTGGTTGGAATTTCACCTCTTCTCTCTGCGCTTCTCTTTACACTAATTGCCGCCTCTATCATCTGGTTCTTGAGCCAAAAGGGGCTCCACTTTGACGTTGGAATGGGAGTTCTCTTTGCAACCAGTATGGCACTGGCAGTCCTTTTTTTGAGCCTTTCAAACACATACGGAGCTTCTGTTCTCTCTTACCTTTTCGGTAGCCCTCTTGCCGTTGATGATAAAGACCTATTAACCTTGTTTGTCCTTTCCGTGATTGTCTCTCTCTTCCTTGCCTTCTTCTGGAGGGAAATCTACTTAATTTCTTTTAGCTCTGAGATTGCAAAGGCCTCAGGGTACAGGGTTGAGCTGATAACGTTTCTTATGAACCTCCTCATTGCCTCTGTCGTTACCTTCTCTCTAAAGTCTGTCGGAGCTCTCCTCGTCTTCTCACTCCTCGTAGTCCCTGCCGCCTCTGCGTTTAAACTCTCAAAGAGCTACACCCAGTATTTCTTTCTCTCTGTGGTCTTTGGAGTCCTTTCAGGCCTCTTTGGGATGATTGCTTCATTTACGTTAGACGCCCCTTCTGGAGCTACCATCACTCTAATTTCCTTCTTAATATTCTTATTTTCCTCCCTTAAGTCCCAATAGTTCCATCAGTTTAAGGGCGTTCTCAACTGCTGCTCCGCCGGCAGTGTTGTTGAAAAAGACGCACTTTACCCTTGCAAAGCTCCCTATTACCCTCTTTGCAACTTCCTCTAACTCCTCTTCTGTGTAGCTGCTCCTGTAGAGTTTTTCCATCCCGTGGAGCCTATAATAAGAGAGTTCCTTAGTTTCCTTACACTCTTTGAGCCAACCTAAACTTTTTGGGAAGTCTGAGCAGACAACCGTTGTTTCAACTCTGCTGAGGTTTTCCTTCCAAGTTGGACTTCTCAGCTCAACAGCTAATTTAATTCCCTCCTTTCTGAAGGTTTCAACAGAAGAGTTTAGAAACTCAAGGTTTTCCTCGCTGTAGTGGAAGCTCTTCGGAAACTGTCCCAAGAGGCAAATGAGGTTTTCCCCTAAGATTTCTTTAGCCATCAAAAACGGTTTAACGTTCTCCTCAGTCAGCTCCCTGTAGTGGGTTATTCCCCTGTAAAGTTTAAAAACATAGTTAAGGGAAACTTTCCGGTAGTTCCTGATGGAAGACTTAACAGGAAGCCTGTAAAAGGTTGAGTTTACCTCCAAACCGTTGAAGTGGCGGGCGTAGAAAGAGAGCCAGCTGCCCATAGGCAGCCCTTCAGGGTAGAAAACCCCTTTCCACTCCCTGTAGAAAAAACCGCTGGTTCCCAAAACTATCAACGGTTTCCTTTAATAAGGTTTAAAACTTCCCTTACCCTCTTCCCTACGCTTCTTGCAGTTTTCAGTCCCCACTCGTCAATTTCAAACTGGTCGTCTACCTGTTTTGAAACTGCCGCACATCCGAAGTGTGCCGTTGGGTCTGAGTCTGCAACTAAAATCATCCCGTGAATTAACGCCCAAGCGTGGATTGTTTGGAGGGTGTGTTCCTGTCCGCCGTGCTTTGTAGCTCCAACTACAATGGCTGCACATACCTTGTCCTTAAGCTCCCAGTTAACCCTTAGCGTCCTTGACCTGTCAAAGAGGGTCTTTAGCATTCCTGTAATTGAGCCAAAGTAGACCGGAGAGCCAACAACTATTGCGTCTGCCTCTTTCATCTTCTGGGCAATCTCCTCGTAGCCGTCCTTAACGATACAGATTCCCCCGTTCCTCTTACAGGCGTTGCAGACCTTACAGTACTCTAAAACATAGTCTGAGAGGGAAATTATTTCAGTATCAAACTCTTCAAGCTCCTTAAAGGTCTCCTCAAGGAGAATCAGAGTAGAGCCTTTCCTGTGTGAGCCGTTTATCCCCAATACCTTCATCTTCCCTCCTACTGCCTCTTCTTAAAGACAATTCTAATTGGAATCTTGTTAAATCCGAATGCCTCCCTTAGCCTGTTCTCCAAGAACCTCCTAAAGGACTTCGGTATTCCCTCTGGGTAGTTTGAGAAGAGTAGGAACGTCGGCGGCTTGGTCTTAACCTGTGTTCCGTAGTAGATTTTCACTATCTTATTCTTATAGACCGGTGGTTGGTGAATTTCCATAAGTTTCTGGAGAACTCTGTTGAACTCTCCAGTCCTTACTTTCTTCGTGTACTGTCTGTAGACGTCCTTTATCTGCTTGAGGAGCTCCTTTAATCCCTTCCTCTCCTTTGCGGATATGAAAACCCTTGGAGCGTAAGGGATAAAGTCAAAAGTTAAATCAAGTTCCCTGTGAATCCTCTCCCAGTCCTTTTCGCTCTTAAGCTTGTCTATCTTGTTAACTGTGATGATTATCGGCTTAAACTTCTCAAGGGCTATTCCTGCAATCTTTGCGTCCCTGTCTGTTGGCCCCTCCTCTGCGTCAACCAAGAGAACGACGACGTCTGCCCTGTCTATTGCGTCTAAAGCCCTTAGGTAGGAGTAGTACTCAATGTCCTTTATCTTTCCCCTTCTCCTAATACCTGCAGTGTCTATGAAGATAAACTCGTCGTCTCCAATCTTCACGTATGTGTCTATCGCGTCCCTCGTCGTTCCGGGAACGTCGCTTACGATTGCCCTCTCCTCCCCTACTAAGGCGTTTAGGAGGGTAGACTTACCCATGTTCGGCCTTCCGACTATGGCAACCTTTATAGGTTCCTTCTCCTCTTCCTCTATCTCGTACTCCTTCCCTGCTGCAAGGTCTTCTGAGAGCTTTTGGAGCTCCTCCCCCTCCTCTCCTGAGATTAGCCTCTCAGCCTTTTCCCTCCTCTCCTTTTTCTCATGCTCTCTCCTTGCAGCCTCTTTTAACTCCTCTGGGAGCTTCTCAATGATTTTTTCCTTAAGCGACGGAATTCCAATCTTGTGGATGGCAGAAATTGGAATGACCTCATCAAAGCCCAAGCGGTAGAAGTCGTAGATAAGGTCTTCCATAAACGGTTCGTCAACCTTGTTTACTGCAACGATTACGGGCTTATCCCACTTCCTTAGTATCCTTGCAACCTCTTCGTCTAAAGGAGTAACCCCCTCCTTTCCGTCAACGACGAAGACTATGACGTCGGCTTCCTCCATAGCTCTCTTTGCCTGTTCAGTCGTTTCCTTTGCAAACTCGTGAACTCTTCCTGTTGTGTCTACTCCTCCTGTATCAACTAAGAGAACTGTATGGTCGTCTAAGTCCGCCTCCTGGACTATCCTGTCTCTCGTAACTCCTGCAGTGTCGTCAATTATTGCGACCTTCTTTCCAAGGAGCCTGTTAAAGAGCGATGATTTTCCAACGTTTGGCCTTCCAACTATTGCAACGACGGGGAGCCTCTTCATACCTCCTCCGCCATTACCATGTCGTAGAGTTTCTGGAATACGCAGGTGAATTCAATGTTTTCGTCAAAGGCAAAGGGTAACGTTTCCACTTCCCAAACTTCTTCTCCGTCGTAAAGGTACCTTACCCCTATGAATGCAACGTCTGGGAGTTCCCTAAAGTAGTACTCCTTATCTCCTTCTTTCTTTGCCCTTGATAAAAACTCTCTGAGCTCATCAACAGACTCAAAGTTTTTTGTAGTTGGAACTAAAAACCTTAAAGCTGCGTAGGTATTTCCGCACTTTCTGCACTCTCCGTAGAGCTCCCTTGCGTCAATAACTGTTCTAAACTTCCTTTCCTTCACGAGCTCCTCAACCATTTCAATCAGGTCTACGAGGGGCTCTTCCTCCTCTCCCAAGTAGACTTCCTGTTCCGTCTCCTCTATCCTATCTGGGTAAATGACCATTAGGGGAGCTCCGCAGTAGGGACACTCAACTCTTTCCCCATCATCTGCTACAGGCTCTAAAAGTCCAATTAGCCTCTCAAAGAACTCTGCCATGTCGTAGTCGTCTGCTACCAACTCTACAGGCTCGTTGCACATTGAAAAGTCGTACCTGTAGTTTCTGCTGATAAAGTCCTCCATCTCTCCTCCCTTTTAACGTTTTCACAGAAAATTTAACCACAAAAAGAAAAGGGGAAAGGCTACTAGTCCTTCCCCAAGAGTTTAAAAGTTTCAGAGTTATTGAGACTCTTGATCGTTTTCTGAACCTGACTTTGAAGTCTTTTCCTCAGCCTCTTTAACGGCCTTTGCAAGAGCTTGACCTACGTAGTAGCTGGCAAGGAGCTCCAGTCCCCAAACCAAGAGTGTCGGAATTGCTGCCCCAAGTGTTACTGCCTCGGCTACTGGACCAACAACCAGCGAGGAGAGAATGTTAAGCTTAAATAGAATAGAGATGAGGAACACCAAGAAAAACCCAATGTAGTAGGCATACTTAAACGGTTCTAAAGAGCTTAACCACATAGAGAGTAGTGCTGCAACGCTTAAATCCTCAAGCTTTTGGAGCTGTACGGCCTCTTGGCTTTTGGCTACTTTCTGTGCAATCTCAGACTTGTCTGGAACTTCTCCGTCTAAAAAGGCTTTAGCACTGTTTGCTATTCCACCGTAACCAAATATCAGCCTGTTTGCAAAGAGCCAAGATCCGAGGAATCCTATAACAAAGGCTGCTGCCTCCGGATGTGCTGCGATTACGAGGCTAAACAGGAAAATTCCTAAAACGATTACGGCTATAAAAATTCCGAAGGCTATCCACCACAGAAACCGCTGCATTACTTACCTCCCTTTTCGTTTTTCTTCTGCTTCTGAGCTACGTTTTTTCCACCCACTCCCTGTTTAAACGAATGGGCAACTGTGTATAGGTCTGAAGAGAGCGGGTGTATGTAGGTAAATGTGGCTAAAACTGCGTCTCCAATCTGAAGCTTTTCAGTTCCGGCCTTGAGCTTAAGCTCAACTTTTGTAACAACTCCGGGCGGTAGAACCTGATGAATGGGAACGTGTGAAACGATGTAAGCTTTCTCTTGACTGTTCTTTCCGGGAGTGAATACGAAAGATTCGTCAACTATTGTAATAGGAGTTCCTCCCGGATTCAGAATTGAGTAGGTGATGGAGTGTTTTTCTGTGTTGTAGTGGGCATCAACAATTATTGGAGAGGCTGGAATTGATGATACAAGTTTTGCAACTGTTCTCTCTGTAAAGAAACTTCCAATTCCCCAGCCGAGAATCAGGGCTACGATGGAAATTAAAATGAGAATACTTGCCGGTCTTTTCATCTCTTCCCTCCTTTGTGATTTATAGGTTTACCCCCTATCCCTCTCCCAGTCTATTCCCCGCTTTCTTCTTTCTCTTTCAGAAACTCTAACGCCTCTTCCTTAGATACCTCTACCATAACTGAACCTAAATTAAGATAGATGCGCCTCCCTTCGGGAAGGCGCTCTAAGAACTCAATCAGTTCCTTATTTGTTCTTTCCCTTTTCTCCTTCATTCTCTCCCTCCCCGGCCTCTGCGTGGCCGTGTTCTCTTATTTTCTGGGAGAGTTCCTCAACCTTCTCGTAGAGCTCTACCATTGCTCTTTCAAGGGCTTCCCTCAGAGCTAATGCAGCAACAATTTCCTTCTCAATCTGCTTGATGGCTTCGTCAAAGGGGAGCTCTACGGCAATTCCACTTCCGATGTTGATGACGATCTTGTCAACCTCTTCAAGCTTTGCTCCCACTTGAGCAATCCTTCCTACCGGAAGGAGAACCTCCTTACCTGCCCCAAGGTCTTTCAGGTTCCTTAAGGTTGTGATTGTCTGCCTGTACTCCCCTACAAGAACGTCAAGCTGGGCAATCTCTACCCTCAGGGCTTCAATCTGGGCGATGATGCTCCTGAGCTGCCTTGTAAGGTCTGTCATCCTCTTTTCATCTCTCTTCACAGCCATGGACACCTCCTTTAATTAGGGTTTTATATCTTCAGTTCACACCATCCTGTCGTGGACTTTTCCCTGGGTAGGTAGATGACTCTTTTAGGCCTTATGTCTGTCTTTAGTTCCTCAAAGAGCTTGTCCCTTACCTCTTTTATCCTCCAGAAGAAGAGTAAGTGCCCCTTGAACCTAACCTCAGTCCACATACCGACCCGCAGGGGAATTTCCCACCTTTTCATCTCGTTCAGTAAGGGTTTGTAGAAGTTCTCGGCCAACGGGTGGTCGCCTAACATCTTCATTTCCATCTTTGCCAAAGCTTCACAGAAGGAATGGCCTGCAGCCTTTATCTTGTCTATTTGAGGTGAAGAAATGGGGAGCTCTACTATCCCCTTAAAAACTTCAACTCTGAACTCTTCAACTCCTTTCCACTTTTTAAGGTCAAAGACTTCAGCTTTGGTTTCGTAAAGCTCTCCATTTGTTAGGTAAAGCCTTTCAGGGACTTCAAGCCTGTTAAGAACGGGATACTTATCAAGAATTATTTCCTTAACCCTGTCTACAACTTCATCTGCCTTTAATCCCCTCTTCAGTAAGTAATTCTTTACCCGGTTCTCAACTTCTCTGTCTTTTTTTAAGTAGTAGTAGATAACGGCACTCGTTATCGCTTCCCTTACGGCGTTTCCGGGGAGGAAGGGCTTACCCTCACCGTCCCGGGGAAAGCCGTTCCTTGAGAAGATAACGGGCGACCAGGTTAAGAGCTCCATTTCTCTCCCTCCTATTTAAAGGCTGCCAGTATCTTGTCTGCTTTTTCTGCTATGTCTATTTCAAACAACGCTATGGTCGGCAGCAGCCAAGAGACTCTAAACCTGGCATCTCCGTCTTTGTTTTCCCCGAAGTAGGCAAGGGCAACCCTTCCGAAACCTGCTTCTTTTTCAACTTTTTTAGCTTCCCTGAGAAAACGCCTTGCAACGTTGGGGAGTTTCTCAAAAGGATAAGGTTTTCCCTCCTGTCCCCTCTGTTTTACAAGCTCCGTTGCAGTTCCGACGTTCCTTAAGGCCTCAATTAGGTGGTGTAACCTGTGTTTCTTGAAGTAGGCAAGCAGAAGTGATGCAGCAGGAAGCCTGAGTATCTCTATGTTGTGGTCTCCCTCTCGGAGCTCCCCTACCAAGTAAGCCCTACCGTTCTCCATCTCTATGTGGGCAAAGAGCTTTTTGTTCTTTGGGAGCTCCTCAAGAACCTCGCTAACCTCGTACTGAATTCCTCCCTCTTCGTAGACATCTCCCTTCTGCCTCTTCCCGTATTCGGCGACAAAATAAGTCTCCTCTCCTCCCTTTTTTCCTAAAATGAGGTCTAAACCCCACCTCTTGAGGGACTTAAACTTGAACTCTCTCTCTTTCTCAGGCTGTCCTAAGGTTTCAAATACCAGAGTATTTAAAGCCTGAATTTCCCTTAACTCAAGTAAATTCATCTCCACTCCTCCGCGATTTCTAATTTCACTAAATTTCAATTTATGTTTTGTAAAAGTTAGTGTCAAGTTTTCTAAAAGAGAATTTTAATTTATCTCCTGTGTTAGAATTGAATCGGAGGTAAAAGATGGAAAACTGCCTTGAATACCATAGGGCTACAGCCCATACCTTTGAGAGCGTAAGGAGGCCCCACTACCTTGACTGGTCAAACTACCCAAACCCTTACAAGTTTTACACAGGGGTTAGAAGGTTTAGGCTCTTACCCTTTAAGGCTTTAACTCAGGAAACCGTTGACACCCTCTACAGGCTCTGTTCTGAGGGAGCTCCCGAGAACTTAGACATTCAGGAGCTCTCAAACCTTGCCTTTTCTATGAACGGAATTACAAAGGTTGAGAACTTCCACGGGGAGAAGTTTGGGTTTAGGGCTACCCCTTCTGCAGGAGCTCTCTACCCCTTTGAGCTTTACTTCTTTATTAGGGACATCCCGGAGCTCCCAAACGGCATCTACCACTATCAGCCCTACGACCACTCTTTGGAGCTCCTTTCAGAGGGTGACTACTTTAAAAGCCTACAGACCGCCCTTTGCTCGTCTTTAGAGACAAACGTCGTTGCAGTTGTTACGGCTATCTACTCAAGGAGCGCCTGGAAGTATAGAACAAGGGCTTACCGTTACTGCCTTTTAGACGCTGGCCACATGGTGGGAAACGGGGTTGCGTACCTTAGGAGCGTTGGCCTTGAGGTTACAGCCGTTTCACTATTTAAAGACATTCTTCTCAACGCTCTTTTAGGTTTAGACGGAAAGAGTGAGTTCTCCCTCTGTGCCGTTGTTCCCCAAAGGCCTGCTCTCTTCTGGGGAGAGGAATTTAACCCTCCTGAAAATTTCCCGGAGAGCCTTCCTGTTGTTAGAAAACCGATTACTTACGAGGAGATTGAAGAGGTTCACGCTCTTGGGAACCTTGGAACTTGTGAGTTCTACAGAAACTTGCCTGAGTCTCCAGACTACTTCCCTGAAGTTTCCTCCCTTCCCCTCAGTAAAGTTCTCTTAAAGAGGCGTTCAAGAAGGGAGTTTACTGGAAAGAGCATCACTTTTGACCAGTTTAGATTCTTAGTTGAGTCTTCCCTCCTCTGTTTCCCTGGAGACTGGAGTTTCCCGCTTACCTCTTTCTACATTCAAGTAAAGAACGTGGAGGGTATGTCAGACGGGATTTATACGGTTATAGACAGCCAGTTGACTGTTGTTTACAGTGGAGACTATAGTGGTGAAATGGCCTACCTCTGTTTAGGGCAGGATTTCGTTTCAAGGGCAAACGTTAACGTAATCTTTACCTACGACTTTAGAGACTCCTCCTGCCGCCGATACAGAGGAGCCGTTTTAGAAGCAGGAGCTCTCGGCGAAAATCTCTACCTCTCTGCCGAGTCTTTAGGGCTTGGGGCTTGCGGTATAGGTGCTTTTTACGACTTTGACCTTCAGCGCTTCCTTGATTTGAAGGTAGAGGAACTCCCCGTTTACGTTGTTTCAGTCGGTTCGCTTTAAAGTTGACGGAACTCTTGAACTGCTTTAGATTTAGGTTAGCTGAAATTTCTTTTCTAACTTCTAACAAAACTCAGTTTAACCAAATAGGGGAGATTTACTATGCAAATTCCTGGCTTTTCTACACTTGAGGAGGTAGAAAAGGCCTTTAACGTTTCCATTCCAAAAGAAGAGAAGGAAAAGCTCAAAAAGGTGATTAAAAGACACCCTATGTTTATTCCTGAATACTACGCCCAGCTAATCAACTGGGAAGATCCAAACGATCCCATTAAAAAGATAATCTTCCCGAGCGTAGCTGAGCTTGATGTTTCTGGCTCTTACGATACCAGCGGTGAGAAGGAAAACACCGTTTTAACGGGGCTTCAGCACAAGTATAGGGAGACTGCTCTGCTTCTGGTTACGAACAGGTGCGCAGGCTACTGCCGCTACTGTTTCAGGAAGAGGTTGGTCGGAATTCCCACAAACGAGACTCTAAAGCTCTTTGACCAGGCAGTAGAGTACATAAAGGAGCACCCGGAGATTACAAACGTCCTCATTTCAGGGGGTGACCCGTTAGTTCTACCTACAGACGTTATTGAGTATTTCCTTTCGGAGCTCTCCAAAATCCCCCACCTCAAGTTCATAAGGTTCGGAAGCAGAGTTCCCGTTTTCTACCCTATGAGAATTTACGAGGATAAGAAACTCCTAGCGGTTTTCTCAAAGTATTCAACCCCTGAAAGGAGGATTTACTTAGTCACACACTTTAACCACCCTAAGGAGGTTACCGAAGAGGCAAGGAAGGCAGTAGACTCCCTTATAAGGAGCGGCGTTCCTGTAAGCAATCAGGCCGTTCTTTTAAGGGGTATTAATGACGCCCCCGAAACACTTGCAACGCTTATGAAAGAGATTACCTCTGCCGGAGTTATTCCCTACTACGTTTTTCAGTGTAGGCCTGTTAAGAGGGTTAAATCCCACTTCCAAGTTCCCCTAAAAGAAGCCTACTGGATAGTTGAAAGGGCAAAGCAGAAGCTTGACGGCCACGCTAAGAGGTTCAGGTTTATAATGTCCCATAAAACCGGAAAGATTGAGATAGTTGGAATAATAGAGAACGAGATTTACCTCAAGTACCACCAGTGTAAAGACCCGAAGAAGGTAGGTAAGCTCTTTAAGAGGTTGTTAACGCCCAAGGCCGGCTGGTTAGATGACTTAAAACCTGTTAAGGAAAGGGAGGGAGCTCTCGTCTAAGAGCTCCTTTGCTATATCTTTAAAGAAGTCCCTGTCCTTCAGCCCCCTGTGTGGAACAGTAAGGGCAGGGGTTTCTATCTTCACCTCTCCGTAAAGAACTACGTCAACGTCAACTACCCTCGGCCCCCATCTGAATGTTGGAAACCTTCCAACCCTCTGTTCAATCCACTTTAGGAGTTTAAGGAGCTCCAACGGAGGGTGGGGAGTTTCCACCAGTAGCCCGTAGTTTAAAAAGTAGGGCTGGTTCAGGACTCCAAATGGAGCCGTTTCAACTATGGAGCTCCTCTTTAAAACCTTCCCACAGAACTTCTCAATCAGCTCTTCTGCCCTCTTTAGGTTCTCAAGCCTGTTTCCGAGGTTGCTTCCTAAGATGAGAAGAGCTCTCAAATCTTACCCTCTAACATCTTTACAAGGATCTGAATTGCCTTCTTTGCTGCCTTCCTGCGCCTGTTGTTCCTTCTCCTTACGGGATCTGGGTTCCCATCCTCAAAAATAAACCTGAAGACCTCAACCCTGTTTCCAACTGAAACTCCAATGTAAGTTAAACCTTCTGGTTTCTCAGGAGTTCCCCCTGTTGGCCCAGCTATCCCAGTTGTTGATATTCCGCACTCCGTTCCAAGGAGCTCCTTAACCCCCAAAACCATCTCTTTGGCAGTCTCTTCGCTTACAGCTCCATACTTTAGGAGCGTTTCAGCCCTAACGCTTAAAACCTTCATCTTTACAGAGTTATCGTAGGCAACAACTCCGCCCATGAAGTACTCAGAGCTCCCAGGAACGTTCACAATCCTTGCGGCAACCATTCCCCCCGTGCAGCTCTCTGCAGTAGCAAGCTTTAAACCCTTTTTCAGCATAAGCTCTTTTAACTGAAACTCAACCCTCATTTTTCCCTCCTAAAAAAAAATTATAATCACACTAAAAAGAGAGCCGGAGGTTCTTAATGTTCTCACTTCCAGAACACATAAAGAAAGTCCACGTCTACGAGCCGGGAAAACCTGAAGAGGAGTTAAAGAGAGAGTTAGGCTTAAAGGAGATTGTTAAACTTGCCTCAAACGAGAACCCCTTAGGCCCCTGCCCTTCTGCCGTTAGGGCAATAATTGAAGACTTGAAAAACCTCAACCGCTATCCCGACGGAAATTCTTACTACCTGAAGAAGAAGCTCTCAGAACACCTTGGAGTAAAGCCTGAAAACCTCTTTGTCGGCCTTGGTTCAAACGAAGCTTTAGATATAGTTTCAAGGGCTTACTTAAGACCGGGGTTAAACGCCGTTTACAGCGAGAAGTCCTTTGCAGTTTATCCGATAGTTGTTCAGCTTGCAGGAGCAGACCACAAGGTCGTTAAGGCTAAGGATAACTACTACATGGACTTAAAAGCCCACCTTGACGCAATAGACGAGAACACTGCCGTTGTTTTCCTTGCAAACCCCAACAACCCCACCGGAACGGCCTTTACGAGAGCCGAGTTTGAATCCTTCTTGAAGGACTTTCCTGACGATGTTCTATTGGTCTTAGATGAGGCCTACTACGAGTATGCCGTAGGGGCGGGATTTGACATAGAGAACGGCGTTGAGTACATATACGAGAAGAGCATTGTCGTAACCCGAACTTTCTCAAAGATTTACGGTCTTGCAGGACTTCGTTTAGGCTACGCCGTTGCCAGAGAGGAGATAATTCAGGACATGAACAGAATCAGGCAGCCCTTTAACGTTACAAGGCCTGCCCAAGTCGGTGGAACTGCTGCTTTAGACGATAAGATGTTCATAAAACACTCTCAGGTCGTAAACGAAGAGGGGAAGAAATACCTATACAACGAGTTTGAGAAGTTAGGACTTGAATACGTCCCTACTTACGCAAACTTTATCCTCGTCAAGGTGGGATACCCGAGCCGTGAAGTGTTCAACAGGCTCTTGAGGAAAGGAGTTATCGTTAGAGCTATGGACGGATACGGTTTTCCCGACCACATCAGGGTTACCGTTGGAACGATGAGGGAGAACGTATTTTTCATAAACAAATTAAAAGAAGTTCTTGAAGAGCTGAAGGACGAGGAGTTATGAGAAAGTTAATTCTGCTTTCATTCCTTCCCTTTCTGCTTTCCGGTTTAGGGTGTTCTTGTAAATTTCAGACGAAGATGGAAAAGCAGGTTCTAAAGGTTAAAGGTGGAAAGTTTGTTGTTAAAGTTTACAACGGTGGGAAGCTGGTAGCCCAGTATAGGGGAGATGGATACGTTTGGTTTGAGAGGAGCCAGAACAAGCGCCATACTGGAGTTGTTACCTTTAAGGACGAAAACGGCCACATTGTAAGGGTTGGAGCTTTTGGAGGAGTCGTTATAGTAGAGTATCAGTAGGAGGGAATCTTGAGGGTTGCCCACATTTCAGACAGCCACCTTGGGTATAACCAGTACAGGTTAGTTCGGAGAAGAGAGGACTTTTTCCGTGCCTTTAAAAAGGCCGTTGATGAGGCTACTGAAAGGGGAGCTGAGCTAATCATTCATACGGGAGACCTGTTTGAGAGCTACCACCCAGACATGGCAACCCTTTCTCAGGCCATAAAGCTCTTTACAGAGATAAAGAAAAGAGGGGTAAAAGTTGTTGCAATAGCCGGAAACCACGACAGGGTTTTAAGAAAGGGGTTTCTCTCTCCACAGAAAGTTCTTTCAGACCTTGAGCTTATAGAGTTTATAGATCCTGCTGGTTCTACATACTACAAAGACCTGTTTATTGCCGGTTTCAGGTATTTTCCCAAGAGTCTCATTCCCGCAGTGAAAAAGGAGTTCTTTGAGGAGTTTTCACGGGAGGCTGAAAGGGCTGGAGTTTCAGTATTTATGTTCCATCAGGCTTTAGACCAGTATTTACCCTACGAGATGGCCTACGAGATTACGGTTTCGGAGCTCCCCGAAAACTTCACCTACTACGCCGGTGGCCACATTCACACCTATCACGTTTCAAATGTAAAGGGGGGAGTCTTCTCCTACCCCGGGGCTACCGAGTTTCACTCTAAGAGAGAGGCAAAGGTAGGAAGACGGGGCTTTAACATCTTTGATACTGAAACTAAAGAGCTTGAAAGGGTTGAGCTTGAAGGATTAAGACCGTTTTTCGTTTTAGAAACAGATGAGGAAAAGGCCCCTGAGAGTTTGAAAGAGCTCCTTGAAAAGGTCAAGGACTCTTCCCTCCCGCCGGTGGTTCTCATTGATTACTCATACTCAAACTTGGAAGTTACGGCTTTCTCTGAAATTCTCTCTCAACTGGAAAAGAGTTCTCTCTACTTGAGGGTTTACGAACACAGAGGTTTGAAAGGAGATGGTGATGCCTCTATTGAAGTAAAAGATTACGTAGAGATTTTTAAAGATTACGCCAAAGAACAGAAACTTCCAAAGAAAGCGGTTCTTTTAGGAAGTGAGGTTGTAAAGGGGAGCTCTGAAGAGGTTCCCCATCTGGTTGAGAATTTCTTAAAGGGAGAGCTTGGAGAATTCTTTGAGGAGTTTAAGAGGTTCTCTGAAGAACTTGGTTAATGCTGTCTTAGACGTTCTCTACCCCAACTTCTGCGGCGTCTGTGGAAGTTTTCTCTTTAAAGAACACTACTTTGTAGCCTGTAAGGAGTGTTGGGAGGAGGGCTTTACTCCCTATACCAAGGAGAGGTGTTCAGTTTGCGGCCACCCTTTGGAGTTTTTACCAGGAGCTCCTGGCATCTGCAAGCGCTGTTTAGAGAAACAGAGGCGTTTTAACTTTGACTCCGTTTTCTACTTTACTCTCTACCGAGGCTTACCTGAGTTTGCCATAAGGGAGCTTAAGTTCAGTAGGCTAAAACCTGTTGCCGAGGTCATAGGAAAGACTATCTCTAACCATCTTTTGGGAGTTCTGAAAGAACTTGAAGTTGACTTAGTTGTTCCCGTTCCTGTCTCAAGGGAAATCCTTCGTGAGAGGGGCTTTAACCAGACCGAAGAAATACTCAAAGGAGCACAAGTTCACTATACACCCTTTCTTGAAAAACCCTACACTCCTGAGAAACAGTTTACCCTCTCTTTCAAAAAACGCTCTGAGAACGTCCGAGGCGTTTTTCAGGTTAAACCGGAGTTTAGAAAAGAGATTTTCGGAAAAACTGTTCTCGTTTTTGACGACGTCTTTACAACCGGAGCGACGGTCAACGAGGTAGCCGGACTTTTAAAGCGCTACGGAGCTAACAGAGTTTACGTCTATACTATCTGCTACACTCCTCTTTTTAATTAAGTCAGATTAAAATACAGGCAGCCCTGTGTGTTTCCGTTATTTTTCTCAGCTCTACATTAAAGTTCAGACACTCCTTCTTTCTCTTCGGGCATCTCGGGTAGAAAGGGCAGCCTGTCTCGGCAAACTCTGACGCTTCAACAAGTTCGGCAGCTTTCCCTTCAATCCTCTTTCCTGGAAGGGAGTTAAGAAGGAGCTCCGTGTAAGGGTGTACAGGTTTTCCCAAAACCTCTTCAGTTTTCCCCTCTTCAACGATGTATCCCTTATACATAACAGCTACCTTATCGCTTACTGCCTCAACAACGGGGATTGAGTGGGAGATGAAGAGGTATGAGATTGAGAATTTCTTTTGGAGCTCCAAAAATAGGTTTACAATCTGAGCCTGAACAGAGACGTCCAAGGCAGACGTAGGCTCGTCTGCGACTATTACTTCCGGTTTCAGTGCAATAGCTCTGGCGATTGCTACCCTCTGTTTCTGACCTCCCGAGAGCTGGTGAGGATACTTAAACAGGGTTTCTTCAGATAAGTGGACTAAAGAGAGGAGCTCCCTTCCTCTCTCTATCAGTTCCTCTTTACTCTTAAGGATGTTGTTTATCCTCAGCCCCTCCGTTACTATTTTCCAGATCCGCCAGCGGGGGTTGAGGGAGCTCTGAGGGTTTTGAAAAACGGTCTGAACGTTTACCCTGTATTGTCTGTACGCTTCTCCTTTAAGTTCTCTTAAATCCTTTCCTCTGTAGAGGGCTTTACCTTCCGACGGTTTCTCAATGTCAAGTATGATTTTCCCCAGTGTTGTCTTTCCGCTTCCACTCTCTCCAATTAGCCCTAATGTCTCTCCCTGAAAGAGCTTTACACTTACCCGGTTTAGAGCCCTAAACCACCTTTTGACCCTTCCGAAAGTTCCTCTCTCAACGGGGTAGAGTTTACTGACCTGTTCTGTTCTTATTATTTCAGTAGGAGTGCTCATCAGATGGGAACTCTCCTTTTTTAACCTCTTCTATAAACTCCTTAACGGCTCTCTTAGCCTCCTTTCCAAGCTCTGCATACCGCTTTACAAACTTTGGCTTAAAGTCTTCAAAAAGACCTACCATGTCGTGGAAAACAAGAACCTGACCGTCACAGAACCTACCTGCCCCTATCCCTATCGTCGGTATTGAGAGGCTCTCCGTTATCTTTTTTGCAAGTTCTGAGGGGATTTTCTCAAGGACGACGGCAAAAGCTCCTGCCTCTTCAACCGCCTTTGCGTCTTTCAGCAGTCTTTCCCTCTCCTCTTCGCTCTTTCCTCTCAGTTTGTAGCCGCCGTAAACGTTAACGCTCTGTGGCTGAAGCCCTATGTGTCCCATTACAGGAATTCCGGCGTTAACGAGGGCTCTTATCGTTTCAGACTGCTCTATCCCCCCCTCAATTTTTACGGCGTCGCAGCCGGTTTCCTTTAGGGCTCTCCCGGCGTTCAGAATTGCGTCTCTTATTCCAGTTTGGTAGGAAAGGAAGGGCATGTCAAAGATTACCATTGCCCTCTCTCTTCCCCGGACTACCGCTTTCGTGTGGTGGATCATCTCCTCCATAGTTACGGGAACCGTTGAAGGGTATCCTAAAACAACCATTCCAAGTGAATCTCCCACTAAAATGGCGTCAACTCCGGCACTGTCTACGATTTTTGCAGTAAGGTAGTCGTAGGCAGTCAGAACGGTTATCTTCTCTCCCTTCTGCTTCTTTTCTAAAAACGTTGCCGTAGTTACCTTTTTCATCAATCTCCCTCTCTGCAGGTCTCTTTTAACCAGGGGACGAAGGCCTTAATCATCTTCAAGTAGCTTTTAAACCTTTCACAGGGAATTTCTCCCCTAAGAACGGCCTCTCTGACTTCACAGCCAGTCTCTTCAAGGTGCATACAATTTGAGAACTTACAGCTGAACTTTCGAAACTCGGGGAAGTGGAGTCTAACTTCCTCTCTATCCATAAAGTTCAAGGCCTCAACCCTTGAAAACCCCGGGGCATCTCCTATAAACCCTCCCTTGAAGGGAATTAGCCTTACTTCCCTCGTTGTGTTCCTTCCCCTTTCTGTTTTCCTGCTCACCTCTCCTGTTTGGAGCTCTACCCCTGTCAGCCGGGATATGAGGGAGCTCTTACCGACTCCCGAAGGCCCTGCAAATATGGAAACCACTCCTGAGAGCTCCCTACCTAACTCATCAAGACCCTCTCCCGTTTCAGAGCTCGTCTCTATAACCCTATAACCTGCGTTTTCATAAATCCTCTTCCACTTTTCAAGCTCCCTTCTCTCCTCCTCGTTTAACAGGTCAACCTTGTTGAATACAACTACCGGCTCAACTCCAAGGTGGTCGTAAACGACCAACAGGTTGTCAAGGAGGAAGTTCTGAAAAGGAGGGTTCTTTATCGTTGAAACCACTACAGCCTTGTCAACGTTTGATATCGGCGGTCTAATTAGTAAGTTTTTCCTCTCCTCTATCTCCTCAATTGCAAAGGTCTGGCTGTCAACAACCTTTCCCTTAACCCTGTCTCCGGCGTAAATCCTGTCTTTCTTCTTTACCTTTCCTAAGGGTATACCCCTGTAGTTCTTTCTTTCCTCTGGAACGTAAACTGTTATCTTCTGTCCCGACCTCTCTACAACCAATCCTTCCGGCATTAAGGTCTCCCGTTTCTTGGTTTGTTGCTTATTATAGTGTTTCAGATTTTTGGAAAGGAGGCCTGTCTTGGTAGAGAGGAGGGGAATTACCGACAGAGATGAAGTTTTGAGAGAGCTCCGTAAAATGGGCTACGGTAACCTCTACGTCTGGAGAGATGTTCCGGGAGCGTTCTACGACTGGCATACCCACCCTTACGATGAGGTCAGGTGGGTTCTTGAGGGGGAGATAAACATAGGGACAGAAGGCGGAGTTGTAACGCTAAAGCCGGGAGACGTGATGAGAGTTCCGGCAGGAACGAGACACTGGGCTAAAGTAGGTAAAGAAGGTGTTATCTACGTCTGCGGGACTAAACTTGACAAGGCTGGTTCTTTTTCAAGAGAGTTTCCATAGAATTGTTTAATCAGAAATATCCCCCTCCACGATGGAGGGGGCTGAAGGATTTATTCCGGTTTGGGCTTGTAAATCTTCACAGGTTTAACGTATTTCTCTACTATCTCCTTTGTGTTGAAAACCTTAAGCTGGTCAAAGAGGAAGTGAAACTTCTCTTTAAGAGCTTTCATCATTGGAGATTTAACTTCTTCAGGTAAATCCCAGAACTCCTTTTTAAACTTCCCGAAGGCTTTTTTCCTCGTTTTGTAGATAAACTGCTGTTCCGTCCAGCCTTCTTTCCACTCGTTCTTCAGCTCTGTTTTGAGCCACTGGTAGATTTTGTTTTTAAAGTCTTCTGGTAGGTGATCGTATATGATGTTCTGAAACCCTGTTGCAAGGTGAATCTCTGCAGTTTTAACTTCGGGGAACTTGTGGAACAGCTCGTCTGGAAGGGTTGAAGCACCGTGTTGAACGGCCCCTGCCATTGAGTATTTCTTTCTGGCAACATCTCCAATCTTCTCAAGGACGGAGAAGTCAAGTTTAACTTTTGCCACTCTACCGTCGGGAAGTGGAATGCCTCCGTGCTCCGTTCCTGTCTGGACGGAGATCTTGCTGATGTGGGGAATGTTTTCTCCGTATTTACGGAGCTCCTCCAAGTAACCTTCCATAAATGCCTCAAACTCCTCCGGAGTTGAGTTCTTTCCGCCGATGTGACCTATCTCTCCCCCTACGGAAACGGTAACTCCTTCAGGTTCAATCTCCCTTATGTAGGCGGTCATCTTTGCCGTGTTAACGTAGTTGTGGAACTGCTGTTCTTTAAGTGTCGGTTTGCTGTAGTCAACGAGCGTTGAAGGGTCTATGTCTATGTTGTAGAAGTCTGCTTCAATAGCCTCTTTTGTAAGGGCTTTGATCTTCTCAAGCTCGGCTTCCGGGTCTTCTGCGTAGCTCTTTGCGTTGAACTGGAAGTGGTCTCCCTGAATAAAGACGGGACCTCTGAATCCCTCCTTTATTGCTGCTGCTAAGGCACATGCCGTATACTCAGCAGGCCTTTGGTCTGTGTAGCCAATTTCAGACTTTGCAATCTCAAGTATGAAGGCTCCTACGTTGTTTTCAACTGCAACCTGAAATATCTGCCTCATAACGTCGTAGGTCATTCCCCTTATGTTCATTGCAGGAACTGTAAACCAGAAGGGAATTTCCTCGTTTGCCATTCCTTTTGTGTAGAGGTCGTGGATTGAAGAAGGAAAGATTCCAAGATCTAAAGCGATTGCCCTTATGAGCCACCTTGAGAGCTCTTTTGCCCTATCTTCGCCGAATACGGCCGTGTAGATGAGGTCGTCAATAACCTGTTTAACTTTGGCTTCGTCTTTAACCGTTACTCTATCCTGTTCAATCTCCACAGCATCTTTAACGGCATCAAGGACCTGCTGGTAGGAGAGTTCTCTCATTCTTTCCCTCCGTTTCGGATTTGTTTTTTCAATTTTATAGTTTCCTTAGGTTAAAATCTAACTGCCATGAGATGGTTAGGTCTTTTATTCACAGTGTTTTTTCTCTTTAGCTGCGGGGGTTCAAGGCCTCTGGTCGTTTACCCTGCTTATACCGGAAAGGTTTACAAGAAAAAGTGTAAATATACTTACAGGGTAGACGGAAAGACTTACTGTGTAAGAAAGAGCTCAAAGGGTTTTGTTCAAGTCGGAATAGCTTCCTGGTATGGTCCCGGATTTCACGGAAGTAGAACTGCCAGCGGCGAGATCTACAACATGTATAAGCTCACCGCCGCCCATAAAACCCTTCCTTTAGGGACTTACGTTAAGGTGATAAACCTTGAGAACGGCAGAAGCGTTGTTGTGAAGGTAAACGACAGGGGGCCTTTTGTCCCCGGAAGGATAATAGACCTCTCTTACGCAGCTGCTAAAAAGTTGGGAATGTTAAAGAAGGGGACGGCAAAGGTAAAGATAATTGCCCTTGGAAAAAGGATTGACCACACTTATTTGCCTGTTAACACCGCTACAGGAGACTTTTACGTTCAGGTGGGAGCTTTCAAAAACAAACTTAACGCTTACAGGTATAGGTGGAATCTTTCAAGGAGATTGAACTTAAGGGCAAAAGTTGTAAACTTGAAGGGCTACTACCGAGTCCTTGTAGGGCCTGTTGGAACTTACAGTAAAGCTCTTCTTTACAGGGAGAAATTGAGAAGAATGGGGTTAAAAGGCTCTTTCATTATTCGCTTGGGAGGTTGACTTGAAAAGCCTTACCGATTTTGACGTTCTGGAGCTCCCTTCCGAAACCTACGATGCCGTTGTCGTCGGCAGCGGTGCAGCCGGTTTGACCTGTGGAATAGCCCTCCAGGAGATAGGTCTGAACGTCTGCCTCCTCACCAAGGGAACTCCTGAAGAGAGCTCCACAAACCTTGCCCAAGGGGGAATAGCCGTAGCCCTTCCGAAGGAAGACTCTCCGGACCTCCACTTTAACGACACCTTGAGAGCTGGAGCAGGACTTGTTAAACCTAAGACGGCGAGGATTTTGGTTGAGGAAGGAGTTAAGAGGGTTATAGATCTAATAAAGATGGGAGCCCGCTTTGAGACCAATGGAAGGGGGCTCCTTAAGTTTACAAAGGAGGCAGCCCACTCAGTTGCGAGGATAGTCTACTACAAGGATAAAACTGGTGAAGAGGTTGAGAGAACCCTTCTTGAGAACTACAGAGGAGTTATTGTTGAGAAGGCTCAGGTGAGGGAGCTCCTCGTAGAAAACAACAGATGTTACGGGGTTCTGGCCAATGTTGATGGTAAACTGAAAGTTTTCTACGCTCCGGTAGTGGCCATTGCTACAGGTGGGGCAGCCGGACTATACCTGAAGAACACAAACCCTCCAACCTCAACGGGAGACGGAATAGGTATAGCCCTAAGGTACGGGGCAACGCTTCAAGACCTTGAGTTCGTTCAGTTCCACCCTACTGCCTTTTGCGACGACTCAGAGTGTTTCCTCATCTCAGAGGCTGTTAGAGGAGAAGGAGCTCTCCTCATAGACAGGTTTGGCCGCCGGTTTATGGGAGACTACCACCACCTGTGGGAGTTGGCGCCGAGGGACGTTGTTACGAGAGCCATAGAGAGCCAGAAGAGGATAACCGGCGGTGAAGTTTACCTTGACTTCAGGCCTATTGAGGAGAAGGGAATAGACATTGAAGAGAGGTTCCCCACAATAGTTAAGAAGCTGAAAGAGAAGGGACTTGACCCGAAGAAGGACCTAATACCTATAACTCCCGTTGCCCACTACTACATAGGGGGAATTAAGGTAGATACTTTCGGCAGGACATCTATAGAAGGATTATTTGCCGTAGGGGAAGCTTCCTGCACGGGAGTTCACGGTGCTAATAGGCTCGCCAGCAACTCGCTTTTAGAGTGTCTGGTTTTTGGAAACCGTGTGGCATACGGAATGTACAGGGATTGGCGATATCTTCGCCTAGATTTTCAGGAAATCAGAATCAAAAAAGAGGCCTTTCCTCCGAAGGTGGAGAAGAGTTACTCCCTCCACGATATAAAAAGTGTTATGTGGGAAAACGTAGGAATTGTTAGGAGTGCTCAGTCATTGACGAAGGTCATAGATAAGCTTTCGGAGATTGCCTCTTCTTCTTCACCTTGGGAAGTGAGGAATGGAGCTCTCTTAGGCCTTGCCATAGCCGTAAGCGCCATGAGGCGGGAAGAGAGTAGAGGAGGACACTTCCGTTCAGACTTTCCCTACGAGAGGGCAGAGTTTAGAAAGCACAGTGAGTTTACAATTACAGACCTTGAAAGGTTAATATGAGAGAAAGTTTTTAAGCATTCTGTAGCACTCTTCTACTTTGTCAACCTCTACGTATTCGTTTTTCTGGTGGGCTTGGTAGGGTTGACCGGGACCGAAATTTACTGCGTCTATCCCGTTTGCCGATAGCTGAGCAACGTCCGTCCACGCCTGTTTCGTCTCAACTTTTACGTTGAATCTGTTAACGAATTCAGAGAGAATCGGGTTGTCTAAACAGGGTCTTGCAGCGGGAGAGATGTCTGTAAACTCAAGTCTGTCGGCTTCAACCAGTTTTTTTAGCTTTTCTAAGTCGCTCTTTGCTTCCTCTACCGATTTTGTCGGGGAAAACCTGTAGTTAACGTTAACTCTGAACTCCTCAGGAATTATGTTCCTTCCACCTTTAAAGTCTGTCATTGTTGCGTTCATAACTTCGTAGTATGTAAGGCCGTTAACTGTGTAGGGTTTCGGTTTCAGCTTAGAGAGCTCCCTTAAAAGCTTCCACCCTTTGTGTATTGCGTTTTCTCCTTCCCAAGGCCTTGCAGAGTGGGCACGTTTTCCGGTAAACCTAAACCAAGCGTGGATAACTCCTAAACAGCCTACCTGAACGACGTTGTCTGTAGGCTCTAAAACAAATGCGAAGTTAACTTTTTCTAAAATTTCTCTAAATTCCCGTTTTTCAAACAGAGGTTTTAGGCCGTTTTCTTCGTAAGGCCCTTCCTCTTTTTCGTAGAGTATGTAAATCGGGTTAAACCTGCTTTCTTCTTTTGAGAAATCCTGTGCTAACTTCAGTATAACCGCGTCTCCAGCTTTCATATCGCTTGCACCGAGGCCGTAGAGCCTTCCGTCAATCAGTTTTCCTGTGTAGTCGTTTTCACCGGGAACTGTATCTAAGTGGCCTACTAACGCCACGGTAGGTTTTGAGGTGTTTATACCCTTATAGGCTAACAGCGTATTGCTGTTTCTTTTAACTAGATATTTTTCTTTTAAGAGGAGGTCTTCACAGAAGTCGGCAATCTCTTTTTCGTTTCCGTAAACAGAGGGGATGGAGATCAGTTTTTTTAGGAGCTCCACGGCCATTTTATTCTCCGGTTTGGAATTGAGAAAGGAGGGATTAGTGGTGGGCCCGGGTGGACTCGAACCACCGACCGTCCGGTTATGAGCCGGATGCTCTAACCAACTGAGCTACGGGCCCCTATTGGTGGAGCCGGCGGGATTCGAACCCGCGACCTTCAGACTGCCAGCCTGACGCTCTCCCAGCTGAGCTACGGCCCCAGTTTGGCGTCCCCGGCGGGATTCGAACCCGCGTCGCCGGCGTGAAAGGCCGGTGTCCTAGGCCTGGCTAGACGACGGGGACGCTAATGGTGAGCCCGGGAGGATTCGAACCTCCGACCTACGGATTAAAAGTCCGTTGCTCTACCAGCTGAGCTACGGGCCCACTTGAGACGCTGAATAATATAGACATGGGTAATTATTTGTCAAGTTTCTGTGTTTTTTTTCTTCTCTTTCATCTTATACATTCTTTTATCAGCTAATGTTATTAGTTTGTCTAAATCTGTTCCATCATCTGGAGTAACTGTTATCCCGTAGCTTACAGAGATTTTAAAGTTTTTAAAAATTTTCTCTATCCTCTCCTGCAGTTTCCTAAGGATATTCTCTACCTCTCCTTTTTCTCTGTTCCTGACGACAACCATAAACTCGTCTCCGCCAAATCTGGCAACGATGTCATACTTTCTAAAGTGTTTTTTCAGTAGTTGAGCGACCTGTTTAAGAACTATATCGCCCTTTTTGTGGCCGTAAAGGTCGTTAACCTGCTTAAAGTTGTCTAAATCTAAGAAAATGATGAATAACTTCTCTTCCTTTTCCCTCTTTATTCTCTCTATCTCTTTTGCGATGAACCCTATAAGGGCGTGTCTGTTGAAAAGTCCTGTTAATGGGTCGTAAAGTGCTTTCTTCTCAAGCTCTACAAGGAGCTTTCTTTTCTGAGCAAGGAGCTCCTCATACTGGTCTCTAAGCTCCTCTATGTAGTTGAGAAAGAGTTTTAGTTTTTTGTCTTTAAAGTCCATCCCTTTCCCTTACAGTTACGGTTACAGATGTCAGGTTGTGTGTTCTCAATCTTCCATTTTTCGCAGCTATCTCTCCGTGGGTAAAAAAACCGAAGAGGGGAGCGTTGAGGAGCCTTCCGTAAAGTTTTCTTTCTTCACCTTCAAACTGCTCTAAAATCTTCCTCCGGGCTAAGCAGGAAAAGTTGAAGCAGAAGTCGGCCATTCCGAAGGATTCCTTTAGTTTTCTTACCGTCTCTTCAGCATCTCTTATTAACTCTGTGCTTAAAACGATAGAGAGTTTTAGCTTATCTCCCTCCTTTACAGGTCCCCAGAGTTCTATGTAGTCGTCCGAAAAGCCCCTTATTAACCTCAGCGCTTCTATTTCGTTTTCCTCGTTAACTATTCCAAAAGGTGTATACCAGAGTAGAAACTGATTCTCATCTGAGTGGTTAATGTCTTTAAGTAGCCTTTTAGGAAGGTATCCTGCTGATTTCCCGTTGAGTTCGTATATCCTGAAAGCGTCTGTTTTTGTAACGGTGTAGACAGGTCCCTTTTTAAAAACTCCAGAGGATAGTTGATACTGAAAGTCTAAGTTTGAAAAGCTTATTATTATGAACCCATTTTCTACTACGGCGCCTTTGTGGAACAGGTATCCCTTCTCCCTCTTATTTCCCTTTAAAGGCGTTGCTAAGATACCTCCCATAAGGGGAGCTCCCAGCCTGTTTCTGAGGAGTTCTTTCCCAAGCTCCTCAATGAGAAGGAGAAATTCTCCGTCTATAAAGTCTCCGATGATTATGTTTAGATTGTCGCTTTTCTGAGATAGGTATTTCTTTACCTCTTCTACTGTTTGTTCCCTGTTCTCTTTAGAGATGTTCTTCTTTACGAATGTGCAAACTTTCGTTTTAGCACTGCTGAACTTAAAAAAGCAGCCTACAATCCCGTCGTTTATTACTCTTATGTTCTCAAAAGCTGAAGATGAAGTGAAAGCTACGTAGTTTAGGCTTCCGAACTCCTTCTCTATCGTTGCAGGAACGTCCTGATAGGGGTAGTTGGGAGAAATAGAGAAAAGGGCAAAGTCAAAACCTTTAGGAGCTTGCTTTTTCAGTTCCTCTACTGCAAACCTGAGTATAGGGTCTTTTGAACTGATGATTACAGTATTCATACCTAAATATTAATATTAAAGAATCCTAACTTCAAGTTCAAGTTTAACCTGAAATAGACTTTTAACCTTGTCTCTTGCAACGGTTATTAACTCTAAGAACTCTGAGAACTCTGCTCCTCCTCTGTTTACTGTGAAGTTTGCATGGAGCTCCGAAAAGTAAACTCTACCTACAGAGAAACCTTTAAGTCCTGCTAAATCTAAAAGCCTTCCGGCAGAGTCTTTTGGTGGGTTTTTAAACGTTGAACCTGCTGTTTTTGTAAAGAAATGTGGCTGTTTGGAGAGCCTTAGTTTAACAAACTTCTCTATTCTCGTTTTTACATTTTCACAGCGTTTAATTCTGAAAGTTGCAAAGAGAACCGCTCCTATTTTCGGAAATGGTGTTTCTCTGTATTTAAACAGTTTTTTTATCTCTTTTTCTGTCAGTTCTATAACTTCTCCGGTCTCTCTATCCAAGTATCTAACAGATTCAAGGAAATCCTTTACTTCACTGCCGAAAGCTCCTGCGTTCTGTGCAATCAACCCTCCTACGGTAGCCCTCGGCACTCCGGCTAAAAATTCAAAGAGTGAAAACTTTTTCCTTTGCTGAAGCTTTAGGACTTGAGAGAGTTTTACCCCCGCCCCTAACGTTATTTTTCCGTTTTCAAGCTTTATTTCGTTTAGGAAGGCTGTTGATATGAGAGGCGTTTTGCTGTCTGAGAGAACTGTGTTTGATCCCCCTCCTAATATGGGAAAGTTCTCTCTGAGGAGCGAGCGGAGCTCCCCTAAATTTTCGGGGAAGTAGACCTTCCGGGGAACTCCTATTCCGATAGTCGTCAGCTCTTCAGGTGTAAGTATCCTAACCTTCAACTTCTTCCTTTAACTCTTTTGCCGCCTTCACAAAGTTTACAAAGAGAGGGTGGGGGCTTTTTGGCCTTGACTTAAACTCCGGGTGAAACTGAACGGCAACAAACCAGGGATGGTTCTTTATTTCTACGATTTCAACTAACTTGCCGTCTGGAGAGGTCCCGGCTATTACAAGCCCTGCCTTCTTTAAAGTTTCTCTAAACCTGTTGTTGAACTCGTAACGGTGTCTGTGCCTTTCTGAGATTTCTCGTTTTCCGTAAGCCTCGTAGCTGAAAGTCCCCTCTTTAAGAATACACGGGTATGCCCCCAACCTCATAGTTCCCCCTTTCTCCTCTATCCCTTTTTGTTCTTCCATCAAGTCTATTACGGGATAGGGAGTTGTTGAGCTAAACTCTGCACTGTGGGCTCCTTCAAGGCCTGCAACGTTCCGAGCAAACTCTATTACAGCACACTGCATTCCTAAACAGATGCCGAAGAAAGGAATTCTGTTTTCCCTTGCAAACTGTATGGCCTTTATCTTTCCCTCAACTCCCCTCTCTCCAAACCCTCCGGGAACTAAAATGCCGTGAACGTCTGATAGGAGCTCCTCCGGAGTTCTCTCTCTGTTTTCTAACTCCTCGGCGTTTACCCACTTTATTTCAACTTTGACGTCGTTTGCCGCTCCAGAATGAACAAAAGACTCAATTATGCTTTTGTAGGCATCGGGGAGCTCTACGTATTTCCCGACAACTGCAACGTTTACGCTTCCCTGAGAAGGTTTCTTAATTCTGTTTACGACCTCCTTCCAGTCAGAGAGGTCTGGTTCACTGGTTACAGGGAGTTGGAGTTTCTCTATTATCAGATCGTCAATTCTCTCCTTCCGGAGAACTAAAGGAACTTCATAGATGGTTGGAAGGTCTTTTGCCGTTATTATTTCGTGCTCTTTTAAGTTTGCAAAGAGGGCGATTTTCCTCTTAACTGATGAAGGGATTGAGCGTTCAGCCCTGCAAACAATTATGTCGGGCTGGATACCGATTGCCCGGAGCTCCTTAACAGAGTGCTGTGTAGGTTTTGTTTTCAGCTCCCCTGCAGCCTTAACGTATGGAACGTAAGTTACGTGGATGTAAATGGCGTTGCTCTTTCCGACTTCCGTTCCAAGCTGTCTTATGGCCTCTAAAAAGGGTAAGCCCTCAATGTCTCCGACCGTTCCTCCGACTTCAACTATAACAACGTCAACGTCTGAAGACATAAGTTGTCTTATCTTTTCCTTTATGAGGTTCGTAACGTGGGGGATAACCTGAACAGTTCCTCCTAAGAACTCTCCCTTCCTCTCCTTCTGGATTATCTCTTGGTATATCTGCCCTGAGGTGACGTTGTTAATCCTCTTCATAGTGGCAGAGGTGAACCTTTCGTAGTGGCCGAGGTCAAGGTCTGTCTCAGCTCCGTCCTCCGTTACGTAGACCTCTCCGTGCTGGTATGGGTTCATCGTTCCTGCATCAACGTTTAGGTAAGGGTCAAGCTTCTGGATTGTTACTTTTAAACCTCTACTCTCAAGGAGCGTTCCGATTGAAGATGCCGTTATGCCTTTTCCGATTGATGAAAGGACTCCGCCGGTTACAAATATCAGTTTTGAAGCCATCTACACCTCTCCCTTAACCAATTTCTCGGCAAGTTTAAGGTCTTCTTCTGTGTCAACTCCGAAGCTGTCGTGTTCAACAACCGAGACGAAAATCTCACCGCCGTTTTCCAAAATCCTCAGCTGTTCCAATTTCTCAAGTTTCTCCAGTTTTCCCGTTTCCCAGCTGACAAACTCTTTTAAAGACTCTTTCGTAAAACCGTATATTCCTATGTGTTTAAGATAGTTTTCCGGCTTAATCTCTCCGTCCCTCGTAAAGGGGATGAGGCTGCGGGAGAAGTAGAGAGCTCTCCCCTCTTTATCCAAAACAACCTTTACCTTTGACGGGTCTTTTACCTCTTTTGCCTTTTTAAAAGGAGTTGCGACGGTTGTAAACTTATATCCTCTTTTTAAACCTTCGTATACAGGGACTATGTGTTCTCTCTTTATAAAAGGCTCGTCTCCCTGAACGTTTATGATGTATTTAAAGGGTAAATTTTTTGCTGCGTGGTAGACCCTGTCGGTTCCGCTGGGGAGTTCCGATGGCGTAAGAATCCCTTTTGCTCCTGCCCTCTCAGAGACCTCTACAACCTCTTCACTGTCTGTTGCAACGGCAACGTTGGGAACGACCTTTTTAACTGCTTCAACAACCCACGCTATTAGGGGTTTTCCGGAGAGCTCCCTAAGAGGTTTCCCGGGAAGTCGGGTTGAGCCCATCCTTGCAGGGATTACAACTATAAGGTCTTCCATTTTAAGCCCTTACAACGCTTTCAACTATTGACTGAAACATTCTGAGGCCATCTACGGAGCCTAAAATCACCTCTGAAGCCCTCTCAGGGTGGGGCATAAGGCCGAAGACGTTACCTCTCTTGTTACAGATTCCTGCTATGTTGTTCAGTGAACCGTTTGGGTTAAACTCTTCAGAAACTTCCCCTTCCGGAGAGGAATACCTGACAACAACCTGCCCATTATCCTCTATCTCCTTTAAAGTTTCCGACGGGCAGGTGTAGTTCCCCTCTGCGTGGGCTATGGGGATTCTTACGACTTCTCCCTTTTTATACAGGTGAGTAAAGGGCGTTTGGTTATTCTCTACCCTTAGGTGGACAAACTTACAGATAAACGAGAGGGTTTTGTTGGGAAGCATAGCTCCCGGAAGTAGCCCTGCCTCAAGGAGTATCTGAAAACCGTTACAGATTCCCATAACAAGGCCGCCTCTCTCTGCAAACTCACAGATGGCCTCTGTAACGGGGGAGAGCTTCGCCATTGCTCCAGCCCTTAGGTAGTCTCCGTAGGAGAAACCTCCGGGAACTATAACGCAGTCAACTCCCTTTAGGTCTTTTTCGGCGTGCCACAGGTAAACGGCCTCGTGGCCTAAAACCTTTTCAACCACCCATCCTACGTCTCTATCGCAGTTGCTTCCGGGGTAAACGGGTATTCCGAACTTCATCTTTCAACCTCTTCAATTTCGTAGGTATACTCCTCAATTACCGGATTGACTAAGAACTTCTTAGCCATTTCTTCAATTTCCCTCTTTACCTCGTCGGGAGTTTCTGCATCAATTTCCATCGTTATGTATTTACCCACTCTTACGTTCTTAACCTTTGTGAACCCTAACTGGTGGGCAGCTTTTTCAACGGCTACTCCCTGAGGGTCTAAAACGCCTTTCCTGTAAGTTATAAACACTTTTACGAAGTAGGTCGCCATTTCTCTCTCCTGGCATAATTTTGTAACAGTTGAATTATAGACGATAGGGAGTAGTATGCTTAACTGTAAATCTTGCTCTTTTTTCAGGGCATACTTTGGAGTTGTCATCTTTACTGCCGTCTCCGTTAGTTTTTTCCCGAACTTAACAGGCCTTTTCCTTCCTCTTGTCCTTGTTGGAGTCCCTATGTTTCTGTTTGGAAGAACTCCTTTTGACCTGGGATACAGGAACTTTTTAAGGGGTATTCTTTGGGGATTGGGAGCTTCTCTGATTATCCTTCCCGTTTACTACTTGGGAGCTCCCAACAAGCTCCCCTTTGACTTTGATAGGTTAGTTTCTGCAGTTCCTTTTTACCTTGATGTTGCAGTGGGAGAGGAGACGTTTTTTAGGGGGTTTTTCTACTCCGTTTTTGAGAATGAGAAGCTCGTCGGCCCTCTTACTAAGAACAACCTTATCTCAAGCGTCCTCTTTGGGATTGCACACGCCCTTGTCTACTACGACCCTTCACGGTTTATCGTCTTCTTTCCCTCTTTGGTTATGGGGTTTCTTTATGAGAAGAGCGGCTCTATCGGAGCTTCCATTATCTTCCACTTTCTTTCAGATTTAACATTCCTGTTTGCGAGGGTTTAATGAGGTGGACTTTCCTTTTAACACTGTTTTTAACTTTCCTATTAGACAGGGTTACGAAGGTATGGGCTGTTAAGGAGCTCCACCACCCGATTTCAGTTATTCCCGGTTTCTTTTCACTGAGACTCGCAGAGAACAGAGGGGCAGCCTTTAGCCTCTTTTCCGGCGGAAATGAGGTTGTGAGAAAGCTGTTTCTCCTGTTTATTCCTGCAGCTGTAGTTGTTTTCATTTTCTACTACGTCTTCAGAAAAAAAGATTTGAACTACAAGCTTTCACTCTCTTTAGGACTTATAGCCGGAGGTGCTTTAGGTAACCTCTACGAGAGAATTTTTAACGGAAGGGTAATTGACTTTATAGATTTTCACTTTAGGAGCTACCACTACCCCACGTTTAACGTTGCAGATGTAGGGGTTTTTATAGGAACACTTCTGCTTCTGGTTTCCTACAGAAAAAGTTGACTTTGTTTTTTACCCGAATAATTTTAGAAAGGCCATATAAAGAGAAAATGAGGTGATATAATTGGGGAGCTCCAGGGTCTCCCGCTCTTTCGTTCAGGAGCTACTGTCACAGGTAGACATCGTAGATATCATATCACACTACATAACTCTTAAACAGTCCGGAAGGAACTTCGTCGCCCTGTGCCCCTTCCACCCTGAAAAGACTCCTTCCTTCGTTGTAAGCCCTGAAAAGCAGATATTTAAGTGTTTCGGCTGCGGTGTAGGTGGAAACGTAATAACTTTCGTTCAGCAGTATGAAAACCTCTCTTTCTTTGAGGCTGTAAAGAGGGTTGCAGAGATTGCAGGGGTGGAGCTCCCTCAAGATGCCTTTGAAGAAGACAGTTCAGCTTTAGAGGTAGAGGAAGCAGGCCTTAAGGCTGCCAAATATTTCCACAGCTGTTTAAAAGAGATTGAGGATTACCTGACTGAGAGGGGAGTTGACGGGAAAACGGCAGAGAAATTCCTCTTGGGGTATGCTCCTGCCGGTTACTTGAAAGACCTTAAGGTTAAAGGTGAAGCACTCGTTCAGTTAGGTTTAAAGAGCTCAAAGGGCAAAGAGTTTTTCAGGGAGAGACTGATAATTCCCATATTTAACCAGTCTGGTAAGGTTGTTGCCTTCGCAGGAAGAGCTCTTAAAGAGGGACAGGAGCCTAAATATATCAACAGCCCTGAAAGTTCGTTTTTTAAGAAGAATTCAACCCTTTACGGTTTCTACCAGTCAAAGGAATTTATCCTCAAAGAGAGAAGGGCAATTATCGTTGAGGGTTACTTTGACGTTATTTCCCTCTATAAGGTAGGTATCTACGGAGCTGTTGCTCCTATGGGAACTTCCCTGACGGAAAACCACGTAAAGTTCCTAAGACGTTATACCCAGTCTCCCATTCTCATTTTTGACGGTGATTCAGCAGGTAGGAAGGCGACAATAAGGGCTGCGGGGCTTCTCTATAAGTTTGGATGTGAACCGCTTGTCGTTCAGCTGCCGGAAGGTGAAGACCCGGACTCTATGGTAAGGAACTCTACGGAAGTTTTGAGGGAGCTCCTTTTATCTCCCGTTCCCTTTATTGAGTGGGCTGTTAAAACGGTGAAGTCTGTCCCTTCCGTTGACCAGCCGGAGCTCCTCAAACAGGTTGCCCTTGCCGTCGCCAACCTCCGAGAAAAAAATCCTTTTCTCTTTAAGGAATATTTCTCAAGGCTCTCTGCCGAGTTTGGAGTAGATGAATCCTGGTTAAGGTCTCAGATTCCCAAGTTCCGCAGGAGAGAGGAAACTTTTCTCTCTGAAGACCCAATTCCGATTTACGAGAAGGCTTTCCTTAGAGCTCTCTTTGAAGGAATGGAACTCCCGATAGACATCTCCCCTAACATTTTCGTTTCTCAAAAAGTGGCAAAGCTATACTTCTTAATTTCCCAAACCGGAGAGAGGGATGTTACAGCTCTACAGTCTCTCTACCCGGAGCTCTCCTCCCTTATATCAGACGTTCTATTCATGGAGATTTCTGAGCAGGAGCTCCGCCGTTACGTCTGTAGAGTTATTGTGAAAGAGCTTGAGAGAAGGATAAAAAGAGCTGAGAACTTCCACGAAAGGGTTGGGATGAAAAAGCTGATATTTGAGCTGAAAAAAGGAAACTTTGAGATAGTTGAGCAACTCCAAACCATAAATTAGAAGGAGGCGGCCTTGGAGCGGCTGAACTTTGATGAGATCATAGCCTTGGGAAAGGACAAGGGCTACATCACCTTTGACGAACTGATGGAGCACCTTGACGAGGAGGTGCTCACACCAGAACTGATAGAAGAGCTCATAACCCAGTTAGATGAGTATGACATCCAAATTATACCAAAAGAGGGAGAGGCACATGTAGACCTCTCTAAACTCCAGATAACTATAGCCCCCGATACTCTTCCCCGTTCCGACGACCCCATTAGGCTCTACTTGAGGGAAATGAGCGATATTTCGCTCCTTAAACGTCACGAGGAGATAGCCCTTGCAAAGAGAGTTGAGCTCGGGAGAAAAGCCCTCGTTAGGTACCTTCTTAAAACCAGAGCTATTCTTGACTACGTTTTGGAAGTTGAGGAGAAGATTAAGAGCGGTAATTTAAAAGTAAGGGACATTATGCGTTCTCCGGATGAGTTTGCCGAGGGAGGAGAGAGTCAGAGGAGGAAAAAGTTCTTTGCAATAGTAGATGAGCTGAGGGAGCTCCTTCCCACGCTTGAGAAGCTTCAGAAGCAGTATCAGAGGAACAAAAAGGATAAAGAGGTTAAGAGGGAGTTTTTAAAGACTTGGGCAAAAATTAACGGTCTTCTGAGGCAGCTTCCCCTTTCTTACTCTATTTACGAAAGGCTTGCAGAGGACATTTACAGGAAATACTCGGTTTTAAAGCGAAGCGAGAAGAGTATTCAGAAGCTGAGCGGTAAGCTCTCTTTCCTTGGAATCCCCATTGACGAGATCTGTAGCCGCCTTGACGATGACGAGATAAGGGAAAAGATAGACGCTTCCCCTTACACTACCAGAGAAATAAGGAAGATGGTTAAGAAGTATTTGGACACGAAACAGACCTACAAGCAGACCCTTGATTCCATAAAGATGCCCAGAAATGCCTTTTACAAGTTGGCAGAGAAGATTCACTTCTACAAGAAGGACTCTCAGGAAGCAAAGCAGATTTTGGTTCGCTCAAACCTTAGGCTTGTTGTCAGTATAGCAAAAAAGTATATAAACAGGGGGCTCCACTTCTTAGACCTTATTCAGGAGGGAAACATCGGCCTCATGAAGGCCGTTGATAAGTTTGAGTATAGAAGAGGTTATAAGTTCAGCACCTACGCAACTTGGTGGATAAGGCAAGCCATAACGAGGGCGATAGCAGATCAGGCCAGAACGATAAGAATACCTGTTCACATGATAGAGACGATAAACAAGGTTATTAAAGTCTCCCGTCAGATGTTTCTTGAAATGGGTAGGGAGCCTAGACCTGAAGAGATAGCAGAGCGTTTAAAGATGCCGTCAAGCAAAGTCCGCTCTATCCTTCAGCTGGCTCAAGAGCCCGTTTCCCTTGAAACTCCAGTAGGAGACGATGAGGACAGCACTTTAAGGGACTTTATAGAGGATACAAAGAGTCCCATTCCGGAGTACGAAGTAATCAAGAAAGACCTTCAGGAAAAAGTTGCTCAGCTTCTCTCTCAGCTCAGCGAGAGGGAAGCTCTTGTTATAAAGCTCCGCTTCGGTTTAGACGGTTACCCTGAACACACATTGGAACAGGTAGGTAAAGAGTTAAAAGTTACGAGGGAGAGAATTAGGCAGATAGAGTCTAAAGCCTTGAGGAAGCTGAGAAATTCCGGTCTTGATATTGACCTGTCAATATTCTTAGAGCGTTAGCTCTTTAACGTCAAAATGGATTTCCTCTAAAGATTCTAAAAACTCCTTAAAGTCCCCCGGAAGGGGGGCTTTTACTTTTAACATTTCCCCAGAAACCGGGTGTTTAAACTCCAGACTGTAGCTGTGGAGGAGTATCCTTGGAGAGAAGTTAAAAGGGAAAGAGTAGGGGCCTTTGTAGTATAGAAACTCTCCAGCTACAGGAATGCCTATTTTAGACAGATGTCTCCTTATCTGGTGTTTCCTTCCAGTGGGAATTTCTGCAAGGAGGAGAGCTCCCTTCCTAAACCGCTTTAGAACGGTAACTTCGGTTATTGCCTCTTTTCCGTCAAGTCTGAACTCAATCTTCTTTCTATCCCATTTAGGAGTTGATGGAACTATAAGTAAATACTCCTTCTTAATTTGCTTTCTCCTAAAGAGCTCCTTAAACTTTTCAAACAACTCTTTTGTTTCAACTGCTACAATTGCCCCGGATGTCTGTTTATCAAGTCTGTGAACAACTTTAACCCCTTTTCCGTAAGTTTTCCAGAGGAGCTCTTCAAGGTTGGGCTTATCTACGTTGCTGTTGATAAATGGAGGCTTGTTGACCACTAAAATGCCGTCTTTTCTGTAAAGGAGCTCCGGTTTTTTCGGCTTAAAGAGAAGTGGATTTATACAGAACTCAACGCTTTTTCCCCTTTTAACAGTCTGTCTGTAGCGGAGCTCTTTTACTCCTGAGACAGAGACGAGACCTTCGTCTATAAGCCTTTTAGCTTTCTTTTTTGACTCTGTAACAGAAGCTACGGCACTTATCAACTGACACTCTTTTGTTACATCTATTTTCCAGAATTTTAACATAGATAACCTCAATTTAAAGTATAGTTGACCCTTAAAACACTTAGACTTTAATATAGTAATGAAGTTAGTGAAAACAATTTGAAGGAGGGAAGAGATGGCACTTGTAGGTCAGAAAGCACCCGATTTTAAGGTGCAAGCTTACGACCCTGTAAAGAAAGCTTATGTGGATGTTCAGCTTTCAGATTACGTTCCAAACAACGAGGGTAAGTTCTTAGTTCTCTGCTTCTACCCGGCAGACTTTACCTACGTCTGACCAACGGAGTTAGCTGCGGTCGCAGCTAAGTATGACGAGATAAAAGCAAGGGGAGCAGAAGTTCTTGCTATCTCAACGGATACCGTCTTCAGCCACCAGATTTTCTGTGAAGTAGAGCCTCTGATGAAGGATGTAAAGTTCCTACTTGGAGCAGACCCAACAGGAGCTGTTTCAAGGACTTACGGCGTCTACATTGAGGAAGCAGGAATTGCCAGAAGGGGAAGGTTCATCATCAATCCAGACGGGGTTATAGTAGCAGAGGAAGTTCTTAACCCGCCTGTTGGAAGGAACGTTAACGAGCTACTCCGTCAGCTTGACGCTTGGAAGTACGTTTACGAGCATCCAGACGAAGCCTGCCCTGCAAACTGGAGACCTGGCAAGAAGACCCTCAAACCGGGTCCTGACATTACAGGAAGGGTTGGCGAGGTTATTACAATAGACGAAATCCTTTCTTAAACAGGGGGCTTTATGCCCCCTTATTTTCTTAATCTTTCAAATCTCTTTAATGATTCTAATGGAGGAGGAGGAAGAAGAACTCCGCTTTCCGTTTGGTTTCTGTGTTCCAACACTTTATTCCAATTCTTGTTGCTGAGTTCTTAATCCTAAATTGACTGGAGCTCTCTACCCTGTTTCCCTTCTTTATTCCTTTAACCCAACCGTTTTTAGTGGTATATATCCAGCAGTTTTTATACTTCTCAGGGTTTTCTATATAGAAAACAGGTTTGACGGTATCTTTCAAGTAAACTCCGTAGTCTGGCTCATGTTTAACTACCGGTAGCGGCTCAATGTTTAGATCTGAAACGAACTTCCTAAAGCTTGACTGACTGCCGACGACGGCCATTCGGGGGACTAAAATTCCTTTTCCGTTGTAGTTTCCTCTGTCCTGTGTCATAAGGAGTTTGTATCCACTATCTTTAAAGAACTTTACGCTTATCTTGTCGTAGTTTCCATATGGGAAGGCTAAAAATTCCGGTTTTCTTCCAAACAGTTTCTCAAATTTTCTCTCTGATAACTCCTTTTCCTTGGTTAATTTCTCTATGTATTCCTTTTTTGTAAGTTTAAGTCTCCACTTTGCTAAGTTGGGATGGCTGTAAAGGTGGTTCTCAAAGTCGACAAAGCCAGATGATTCCAGTTCTTTTATTTGCTCTTTAGTTAAGAAGTCCGGATAGCTGTCAACGGCCTCCATGTAGAGGAAAACGGTAAAGGGGAAGTTCATCTCTTTGAGAATTCTGTATGCTTTCATTGTTGTTTTATAGCCGTCGTCTATCGTGATCACAACAGTTTTAGGAGGAATGGGCTTTTTCTTTTCAATTAACTGGTAGAGTTTTTTTAGGCTTATTACGTTATATCTATTTTTCTTCAGGTAGAACATCTCCCTTCTAAAGTCTTCCATGCTTACTGAGGTGGTGGGATAGCGGTTATCTCCAAACCTGTGGAAGATAAAAACTGTGGCGTAGCCGTTACTGTCCTGTGCTACAGATGTTTGAAGCAAGCTCAGGCTCGTCAAAACGCTCAAGATTATTCTTCTTAACCACATTTTTCACAAGCCCCACGTATTCTTTTTTCTTCGTTGAGTATAGCTCTAAACTCTCTAAAAGTGTATAGATATCTGCTCCTTTAGCCCGGAGCTCCCTAAACTTCCTGTAAGCCCATCCTACGTTGAGGTTGTAGATGTAATCCTTTACCGAGCTGTAAAGGTTGTCATAAACCTTAAGGCAAGCTTTTGATCTTTTCGCTTTTAGACACTTTGTTCCTTTAAACGAGTAGATACCGAAGATGTTGTTAGCCTCTGTGAAAAACCTTGAAGTCCCCCAACCGCTCTCAATGGCTCCCTGCGCTAAGATTAGGCTTGCTGGAACTGTGTTAACCTTTAAAAGGAGCTCCTCTATACTTTTTGCCCTATACTTTTTCATAAGGTGTTGAAGTTCTGCCTTTTCGCTGTCGGTTAGCGCTTTCTTATTCTTTACTTTCAGTATAAATTTTCTCTCTGAAAGGACTTCTCTGTTTGCCTCTCTTATTAGGGGGACTAGGAGCTCTATAAACTTCTGTTTCCTTTCCTCAACGGGCAGTCCCTTTAAACTAATGTGGCTAGGATACCTTATAAGCTTTATAAAAGGAGCTTCGTAGAGTGAAGGTGAAGTAAAGCTTTCCGCAGGCTTCTCTATCTTAAACAGCGTATTTGTAATCACTCCACATAAGAAAGCTATAAATAGAGCTATAAATAGAACTGATAGCCTTCTTACGCTCTTTACCATTAGTGCCTCCTAATTTTTCCCGCTGCAAATTTATTCCGTTTGTTATACTTTGCCTAAATAAGGGATTGGAGGTTTTGCATGTCTGCAATAAGGATTACTGCTCCAATAACCGATGACTCCGTATGGGAGGACTTAAAAGCAGGAGACCTTGTCCTTATTTCAGGAGTTATCTATACCGCAAGGGACGCAGCCCACAAGAGAATCGTAGAAGCCCTTGAAAGGGGAGAGGAACCGCCTTTTGACCTAAAGGGTCAGATAATCTACTACGCAGGTCCTGCTCCTGCTAAACCGGGAAGGCCTATAGGTTCAGTTGGACCGACGACCAGCTACAGGATGGATCCTTATGCTCCTAAGCTTTTAGAGGTTGGCCTTAAGGGAATGATAGGGAAGGGAACCAGGAGTAAAGAGGTAATTGACGCAATAGTTAAGTATAAGGGAGTTTACTTTGGAGCTGTTGGTGGAGCAGCTGCTTACCTTGCAAGGTGTGTGAAGGAAGCAAAAGTAATAGCCTACGAGGATTTGGGACCCGAGGCCGTAAGAAGACTTGTAGTTGAGGATTTTCCTGCCTTTGTTGTAAATGATGTTCACGGAAACGACCTCTACAGAATGGGTAGGTGCCAGTATATGGAGATTAACGACCCTGAGCTCTACAAATGTTAAAAATTTGTTACAATAGCTCTGCTGTTTTGCAAATATTAAAAATTTCTCTATAAGGAGTAGCCGATTGGAGCTCTACGTTGTCCTCTTCCTCTTCTTTCTTGTCGCTCTTGCCGTGGCACTTTTAGTTCCAAATGTTAACCTTATAACAAACAGGTTTTTAAAAATTGACAGGAACAACCCAGAAAAGTATGAGCCCTACGAATGTGGAATTCCTAAGATTAAACCCTTAACAGGCCACTACTTTGCCTTCTTCTACATCGTTGCCCTCGTTTTTCTCCTTTTTGACCTTGAAACCGTGTTCCTCTTTCCTTGGGCTGTTGCCTTTAGAGAGCTTGGAGTTTTAGGCATAGTTGAGGCTTTTCTCTTTGTGGGAATTCTTTTAGTCGGGTTCGTCTACGCCATCTTTAAAGGAGCTCTCAAATGGGAGTAAAGAACGGCGTTTTTCTTACAAAACTTCAGGACTTAATAAACTGGGGAAGGAAAGGAGCTCTATGGCCTTTAGCCTTTGCTACTGCTTGTTGTGGGATAGAGATGATGGCAGCTGCTGCTTCCCGCTACGACTTTGACAGGTTTGGCGTAATCTTTAGGAACACTCCGAGGCAGTGTGACCTCTTGATTATGTGTGGAACGATAAGCCGGAAGATGGCTCCCATTATAAAGAGGCTTTGGGACCAGATGCCGGATCCCAAGTGGGCAATAGCAATAGGTAGCTGTGCTATCAGCGGAAACATCTTTCAGACCTATTCAACCCTAAGGGGACTTGACTGTATAGTTCCGGTAGACGTTTACGTTCCCGGCTGTGCTCCAAAGCCTGAGGCGTTTTACGAGGCACTCATAATGCTCCAGGAGAAGATAAAAAGGGACAGACCCATAATAGTGGGTGAGGAGTGATGAAGTATATTGATGAAAGTCTGATAAAACTCTTAAAAGAGCACTTTAGAGGTAAGATAGAGGAGATAGGAGTTTTTAGATGTGAAGTTACAGTAGTTGTTAAGAAATCTGCCCTAAAGGAGCTTATGGGGTTTTTAAAATACGATGACCGGTTTCAGATGGATATGTTGGTTGACGTTACCGCCGTTGACTATCCTGAACACAATCCCCGTTTTCAGGTTGTCTACCACTTAAGGTCAATTCCACTAAAACACAACCTTAGGGTAAAGTGCTGGGCTGAAAACGATGAAGTTCCTACAGTTTTAGATCTGTGGAAGACTGCAGAGTGGACGGAGAGGGAAGTTTACGAGATGTTCGGTATAAAGTTTTCTGGCAGGGAGCTCCGAAAACTTCTCCTCCCTCAGAAGTATCCGTATTACCCTTTGCGCAAAGACTTTCCCCTTGAAGGTTATGAAGAGCCCTGTGAAGTTTGGGACTGGGAGTAGTTGATGGAGAGGGAAAAGGTTGACTTAATACTAAACATGGGACCTCAGCACCCGTCTACACACGGCGTTTTGAGGCTCGTTTTAGAGCTTAAAGGGGAGAAAATAGTCGGTTCAGACGCCATAATCGGTTACGTTCACAGGGGAGTTGAGAAGTTAGCCGAGACAAGGAAGTACATGCAGATACTACCCGTCTTTGATAGGGTTGACTACGTTTCTGCCAACACAAATGAGCTGGGGTTTGTCCTTGCCGTTGAGAAACTCCTCGGAATAGAGGACAAAATACCCGAAAGGGCTCAGTTCCTCAGGGTCATAATGGCAGAGCTGACCCGTATCTCCTCCCACCTTATCTGGCTCGGAACTCACGCCCTTGAGCTCGGAGCAATGAGCGTCTTCCTCTACGCCTTCAGGGAGAGGGAGAAGGTTTTAGATCTGTTTGAGGAAATTGCCGGAGGAAGGCTCCACACGGGCTACATGAGAATCGGGGGAGTCGCCTACGATACGACTGAAAGGTTTTTAGACGAGCTCAACGAATTCTTAGAGGTTTTTCCCGAAAAGCTCAACGAGTATGAGGACCTCTTAACGGAAAACAGAATCTGGATCTCAAGAACTAAAGGAGTAGGAGTTATAGATAAAGAAACTGCCATAAACTGGGGAATTACAGGGCCAACCTTGAGGGCTGCAGGCTGTGATTACGACGTCAGGAAATACTACCCCTACTGCGTTTACGACCGAATAGACTTCAATGTGCCCGTCTACGAGGAAGGGGACGTCTACGCCCGTTACAGGGTTAGAATGGACGAGATGAGGGAGTCTGTAAGGATAATAAAACAGTGCCTTGAGATGATGCCTGAAGGCCCTGTTCAGATAGAGGACACTACCGTTATTCTTCCTCCCAAGGAAGAGGTTTACAATACGATGGTCGGTCTAATTCAGCACTTTGAGCTTGTAATCCACGGCTTAACTCCCCCTTCGGGTGAGGTCTACGCTGCTGTTGAGGGGCCGAGGGGAGAGTTGGGTTACTACATAGTTAGCGACGGTTCAAACAAGCCCTACAGACTCAGGATTAGGCCACCTTCACTTATAAACATTGCGATTCTACCGGAGCTCCTCAAAGGCCACTACGTTGCCGACGTTATCTCTATCATCGGTAGTTTAGATCCCCTCATGGGAGAGGTTGATAGATGACCCTTGAAGAGTTCAGAGAAGAGTTGAGGAGACTAAAAGAGAGTGGAAAATACCCTGAGTTGAAGTCTTACCTGCTTCCTGCCCTCTGGATAGCCGAGAAGAACTTTCCGGCAATAACCCACGATATTATGAGAGTTATTGCTCAAGAGTTATCCGTTCCTTTAGTAGAGGTTGAGGAGGTTGCAAGGTTTTATGCAATGTTCCACACGGAGAAGAAGGGAAAGTTCGTCATAAGGGTCTGCACGAACCTTTCGTGTATGTTAAGGGGTGGAGAGGAAGTTCTCTCTGAAATCTGTAGGCTCCTTGGGGTAAAGCCAGGGGAAACCACTCCCGACGGCCTCTTTACAGTAGAGGAGTATGAGTGTATGGGGCTCTGTGACGGAGCTCCCGCCGTAACCGTAAACGAGGACAGGTATACAAACGTTTCATTAGAAGAGATTCCCCAAATCCTCAAGAAATACGGCTGGAAGGGTTAGAATGGAGAAACTGCTTCTTAGGAACGTTGATAAAGAGAACTCCCACACGATAGAGGTTTACCTGAAGGGAGGCGGTTATCAGGCCTTTAAGAAAGTCTTAAAGGAGATGTCCCCTGAGGATGTTATAGAGGAGGTTAAGCTCAGCGGCCTCAGGGGGCGCGGTGGTGCAGGTTTTCCAACGGGAATGAAGTGGGAGTTTGCGGCTGCAGACCTTAAGGAGCCCAAGTTCTTCGTCTGCAACGCCGACGAAGGTGAACCCTGTACCTTTAAAGATAGAGTAATCATAGAGAAAGACCCCCATGCCCTCATTGAAGGGATGTTAATTGGAGCCTATGCAACTGGTTGCCGTTACGGATATATCTACTTAAGGGGTGAATACCCGATAGGAAAGAGAATTTTAGAGAGGGCAATAGCTGAGGCCTACGAGAAGGGTTTCTTAGGGGAAAACATCCTCGGAACGGACTTCTCCTTTGACCTCTACGTCCATAGCGGTGCAGGTGCCTACATTTGCGGTGAGGAGACTGCTCTTATTGAATCCTTAGAAGGGAAGAGGGGAGAGCCCAGAATTAAGCCGCCCTTCCCGGTAAATGCCGGTTACCTGTGGAAGCCCACAGTAGTTAATAACGTTGAGACACTTGCAAACGTTCCCCTCATAATTGAGAGGGGAGGAAAGTGGTATTCGGGTATAGGTTCTCCAGACTGCCCCGGTCCCAAACTCTACCCCGTTAGCGGCAAAGTGAAAAGACCCGGAGTTTACGAGCTTCCAATGGGTACCCCTCTTTCGGAGATAATCTATGAGCATGCAGGTGGGATAGTTCAGGACAGGAAGCTAAAAGCTGTATTTCCAGGTGGAGCTTCAAGCTCCGTTCTAACTGCTGACGAAGTGGACGTTCCTATGGACTTTCCGTCACTTGCAAAGGCAGGAACGATGCTTGGTTCCGGAGCCGTTATGGTTTTAGACGAAACAGACTGTATAGTTAAGGCTGCTTTAAGGCTTATAGAGTTCTTTAGACACGAGTCCTGCGGTAAGTGCACCCCCTGTAGGGAGGGGACCGACTGGCTGGTGAGAATTGTAAGGAGGATTGAGGAAGGGGAAGGGAGCGAAGAGGACTTAGACGTAATCCTCTCTATTTCTGAGACGATGGAGAACTCTTTCTGCGGACTTGGAATGGCGGCTCACAACCCGGTTGCATCGTCTGTAAGGAAGTTTAGAGAGGAGTTCCTTACCCACATTAAGCTTGGAAGATGCCCTTACAGGAGAGGGTAGATGGAGAGTTTCAAGATTGTCATAGATGGAAAGGAGTGTGAAGCATACCCGGGAGAGACCGTTTTAGAGGTTGCAGAGAGGAACGGAATAACGATTCCCGTTTTCTGCTACCATAAAGAGCTCCGCCCCGAAGGGGCGTGTAGGGTATGCTTGGTTGAGGTTGAGGGAGCTCCCCGCCTGGTTACCGCCTGCACGCTTAAGGCCATGCCTGACATGGTTGTAAAGACAGATACAGAAAGAGTAAGGCGGGCAAGGGCCGGAGTTATTGAGCTTATCCTCAACAACCACACACTTGAGTGTCCTATCTGCGACAAGTCTGGTGAGTGTGAACTTCAGATGACTGGCTTCCGCCACGGCCCAAAGAAGTCCCGTTACAGGGAGCCGAGAAGGGAGAAGGACATCGTCGTTCAAGGGCCTCTCATTGAGATAGACAACGATAGGTGTATCTTGTGCCGCCGCTGTATAAGGATGTGCGGCGAGAACATGGGAAACAGAGTTTTGGGAATTCTAAACAGAGGCTATAAGGCCTACATCTCCCCCTTCAACGGCGACTTTGTGGAGAGTGGCTGTGAGCACTGCGGAAGCTGCGTTGACGTTTGCCCTGTAGGTTCTCTCTTAGACAGGGCATTTAAGTATAAAGACCGCCCTTGGAGGATGGATAAAACTTGGACTACCTGCCTGTTCTGTGGCTCCGGCTGTAAGGTTGAGATAGACTCCTACCACGGGAAGGTAAAGAGGGCTGTCGGAAGGATCGGAATAAACGACGGCCACAACAGGGGATACCTCTGCATTAGGGGTAAGTGGGGCTGGGACGTTATCTACTCGGACAGAAGGTTAAGAGAACCCCTTTTAAGGGTAAACGGGGAGCTCCGTAGAGTTTCCCTTGACGAGGCCGTTCAGGTTCTCAAAGAAAAGACTGAAGGTAAAAGGGTAAACCTCTTCGTGGAGAGCTCCCTTACAAACGAAGAGTTAGAAAAAGTCGCAGCCGTTTTCGGAACAGGCAATGTAACCTCAGACTCTTTAGGTTTTTACAGTTTTCTGAAGGGCTTTGAGAAGGTTAAAGGAACAGCTGAAACAGACAAGTTCTCTTCAATTTACGAGGCAGACGTTGTTTTTGTTATTGGGGACTTTATTGAGGAGATAAACCCTGTCGTTTCAAACCTTTTAAGGCTTTCAGTAATTCAGAAAGGAAAAAGACTTTTAAGGGTTGGAGTATTCCCCTCTAAAAAACTTGATTCTGTATCGTTCTCAACTCTTTTAGTAGACCAAACAGAGGTGATAGATACCCTCAAACACGTAATCCTCGGAACGATTGATACCTCCTATTCATCAGGTAGTAGAAACGTTGACTCCTTTATAAAGTCTCTAAGGGGTAAAAAAGTTACCTTTGTTGTCGCAGGCCTTCCCTTCTTCTCTCCAGAGGCTGAAGAGATAGGGAAAACTGTAGCTTACCTTTCAGAAAGGGTCGTCGGTGGTAAAGTCGTTGCAGTTCCGCCAAAGGCAAACTCGTTAAGGGTTACAAAACTCTTTAAACTGAAGCATCCCAGTGAGCTTGACGGAGATGTAAACGTTATCGTCAACGGAGAGCTTGAGAGGGACTTTCCTGGAGTGGAGCTCCCAAAGGCAGAGTTTACCGTTCTCTTTACTTCGTTCTACACTCCAGACATTTCCCTTGCAGACCTTGTTATCCCTACAGAGGTGTGGCTTGAGAAGAACGGAACGGTTGACGGTATAGACGGAACCCTTGAGGTTAAAACAGTTTTAGAGAAAGAGTTTTCACTTACCGATACTCTCTCTCAACTTCCTGTTAGAACTACTCCTGCGGTAAATAAGGAACTAAAGGTTGAAAGGGTTAACGAGCCAGGGCAGAGGCTCATTGAGAAGGGTAAAGGAGAGCTCCTCTTAACCGTCCTCTTAAACAGAACGGGCTGGAACTCTGTGAGCTACTATTCTGAAAACGTTATGAGAGTTGCAGGAGAAAGGGTTCTCCTTCTAAACCCTGAAGACTTTCCCAAAGCCGAATTGGTGAAACTGAAAGTTGGAGAGAGGGAATTCCTCGTCTCCTGTAGAAAGGACGAAAAAGTTCCTAAGGGGCATGTTCTTTTAAGGGTTGAGAGGTTTACGAGGGACGTTTCGGAACTCCTTAAAGGGCAGTTTCCAAACCTTACAGGAATAAGATGTCAGATAGCGGAGGCCTAGATGGTAAAAGTTGAACTTGCAAAACAGTTTCCACTCTTTGAGAGTTTTACTGAAAAAGAGCTTCAGGAGATATCCCAATACCTTGACTATAAAGTCTACCCTAAAGGTGAAGTTCTGTTTGAGGAAGGAGACCCGGGAGACAAGATATTTTTCATAGTTAAGGGAAGGGTAGGCCTTTACAGACCAGACCCCTTTGGAAACCCCGTTAAGGTTGCAGTTAGTGAAGAAGGAACGCCGCTGGGAGAGCTCTCATTCTTCAGCAACCGGTTCCACTCCTCTAAAGGAGTTGCCCAGAAAGAGACCCATGCCCTCATTCTTACCCGTGAAGGCTACGAGAAGCTAAAGGAAGAAGACCCGAAGCTGGCCGTAAAGCTCCTTGAGGAGATGGCTAAGGTGATAGCTGAAAGGCTCAAAGAGATGAATAAGAAGTTCGTTGATACAACCTGTTTCATCTGGGGAGGACCTAAGAAGTGATAGCTAACCTTCTCAGTATGGCTTTTATAGTAGGCCTTATGTTGGTTGCTGTTCCGCCGATTACCTACTTAGAGAGGAAAGTTCTTGGTCATATGCAGCAAAGACCAGGACCTATGGTTGTTGGCTTCCACGGTATCCTCCAGCCTTTGGCAGACGCGGTAAAACTCATCTTCAAGGAAGATATTATTCCCAAAGGCGCAGACAAGCTCATCTTTATGTTTGCTCCGTCTTTTAGCGTCTTTGCTGCTCTTCTTGCAGCTTCGGTCGTTCCCATAGGATTTATTCAGGCAGTTCCAATAAAGTCTGGACTTCTCTTTGTTATGGCGATGAGTGCAATCTCCATCTACGCCCTGATACTTGCAGGTTACTCGTCAAACGACAAGTATTCCTTCTTAGCCGGAATGAGGGCAGCAGCACAAGTCCTTGGCTACGAACTTCCTATGGGTTTTGCCTTGATGGCTGCCGTTATTCTGTATGGAAGTTTTGACTTTAACGAGATAGTTAAGTGGCAGTCCCAACATGGGTGGGGAATCCTCTACCAGCCTGTAGCCTTTCTCCTATTCCTCTTCGTTATGGTTGCAGAGGTAGGAAGACCGCCTTTTGACCTTCCAGAGGGTGAGAGTGAGCTCGTCGGCGGTTTCCACACGGAGTATTCCGGGATGAGGTTTGCTGCTTTCTTCTTCGGCGAATACATCAATATTATTATCCTATCTTTAGTGGTTTCCCTTCTGTTCCTTGGCGGCTGGAGAGGTCCTTTTGCCGACAAATACCCGGTTTTGGGCGTCATTTATCACTTGGGTAAGGCTGCGTTCTTTATCTTCCTGACGTTCTGGTTAAGGGCTACGTTCCCCCGTTACAGGTTTGACCAGATGCTCTCTATTATGTGGAAAGTTCTTCTTCCCGTATCCATACTCAACCTGTTCCTTGCTGCGGCAGAAGCTCTACTTGTGGGGTAAAGAATGGGTGTTTTGAAGAAAGTTGCTTTGGTTGACCTGCTTAAAGGTATGTCAATAACCCTGAAGACAATGTTTAAGCCCACCGTTACAGTACACTACCCGTTTGAGAAAGTTCCTCCCAGAGAGCGATTTAGGGGAATTCACGCCCTTAAGCTCAACCCAGACGGAACTTACAGGTGTGAAGCCTGCTACCTCTGTGCCGAGATGTGTCCGAGTAATGTTATAGACATGGAGATGACTGAGGGTAAAGACGGGAAGAAGGAGCTTGTGGACTTTACCGTAGACTTGACCAGATGTCTCTTCTGCGGCTTGTGTGTTGAGGCCTGCCCCAGGGATGCAATAGTTATGACCGACGTTTACGAGTTTTCACAGTATGCTGTTGATAAACTTATCCTTCACAAGGAAGACTTGATGGAGTTGGGGCGCTACTATCAGGAGTGGGAGAGGAAGAGGAGATGAGGGAGGTTTTCTTCTACCTGTTTGCAACTCTTTCTGTTGCCTTTGCCGTTGTTTCAGTTACCCATAGGAACGTTATTAAGGGAGGAGTTTCTCTCCTTGCGTCCTTTGTAGCCCTCGGTGCCGTTTACTTTACAGCAGGAGCTGAGTTTATAGGTATAGTTCAGGTTATAGTTTACGGCGGGGCAATTGTCGTTCTTTACCTGTTTGCCCTTATGACTATGGACTTAAAGAGCTTCGGAAAAGAACCTATTAGAGCTCTCTCTTTAACCGTCGGAGGAGCAGTTTCTCTTGCCCTCTTTATTTCCGTTCTCTACGCAGGTTACAAGTTTTACGGTGGCTCACTTCCGGCAAAGATTTCGGGGGCTAAGGAGATAGCTCTACCGCTCTTTTACAGGTTCCTTCTACCCTTTGAGGTTGTCTCCGTTCTTCTCCTCGTGGCAACCGTCGGAGCAGTTGCAGTTGGAAGGAGGGAGGAATGACACCTTTTGACTTTTTCGTTTTAAGCGGGCTTTTATTTGCCGTTGGGCTTTTCGGAGTAGTGGTAAGGAAGAACGTGATATCCCTCTTCTTCTCTTTGGAGCTCCTCTTAAACAGTGCAAACGTTCTCCTCGTTGGCTTTTCTAAACTCCACGGGAACCTGTTTGGAGAGGTTTTTGTCTTCTTCGTTTTAGCCGTTGCTGCGGCTGAGGCTGCCGTTGGCCTTGCCATAGTTGTTGCCCTCTACAGGTATAGAAAGAGCGTTAATACTGAAGATTTCTCCGTCTTGAGGTGGTAGTATGGGAGTGGGATTTTTAATAGCCGTTCTGCCTTTAGTCTCTTTTCTCCTTGCCGGTTTTGGGGTCCTCTTTGGTTGGAGTTCATTTAAACGCCGTTCCCACTACTTCGGCCTTGTAACCGTCGGAACTTCTCTTCTTCTTTCCTTCTACGTTCTCTTTAAGGTGATGAAAGGGGCGGTTATAAGTGAAACTTGGTTTAACTGGGTAATATCCGGAGCTCTTTCTGCCACCTTCGGGGCTTACATAGACTCTTTAACGGCGATAATGATCGTTGTTGTCTGTTTTGTCTCTTTCTTTGTTCACATGTACTCAATAGGTTACATGCACGACGACCCGGGATACGACAGGTTCTTCTCCTACCTTGGCCTTTTTACCTTCTCAATGTTGGTTTTAGTCCTCTCTCCCAACTTCCTTCAGCTTTTTTTCGGCTGGGAAGCCGTTGGTCTCTCTTCATACCTATTAATCGGCTTCTGGTTTAAGAGGAAGAGAGCTGCAGACGCCGCAATAAAGGCCTTCATAATGAACAGAATAGGCGATTTCCTGTTTATTTTAGGCGTCGTTGCTGTCTTCTGGGTTTTTGGAAGCCTTGACTTTCACAAGGTCTTCTCTCAGGTTGGAACGGTAAGCGCTGCAACCCTCTCTTTAATCAGCTTTCTCCTCTTAGGAGGTGCAGTTGGTAAGTCTGCCCAGTTTCCTCTCCATACCTGGCTTCCTGACGCTATGGAAGGTCCGACGCCCATATCTGCACTAATTCACGCAGCCACGATGGTTGCTGCCGGTGTGTTTATGGTTGCAAGGTGTTCTCCCATCTTTGACGGTGGATATATCCTTCCCTTAGTTGGTGCTATAGGGGTTATAACCGCATTTGGAGCTGCAACTGTTGGCTTAACCCAGTTTGACATTAAAAGAATTCTTGCCTACTCAACCCTCTCTCAGCTTGGCTATATGTTTGCAGCCTTAGGTGTCGGAGCTTACGTTTACGCAATGTTTCACCTTTTCACCCACGCTTTCTTTAAAGCTCTCCTCTTTTTGGGTTCTGGAAACGTTATCCACGCCATGAATGGTGAGCAGGACATAAGGAAGATGGGTGGGCTTTACAAGTACATGAAGATAACGGCTACTTGCTTTATCATAGGAACACTTGCACTTGTCGGTATTCCACCCTTTGCGGGGTTTTTCAGCAAGGATAAAATCATCTCTTCTGCTTTTTCAAACGGCCATCTCTTTTTCTGGTTCTTCTTGGTTGCCGGAGCTCTCCTTACAGCCCTCTACATGGGAAGGTTGGTCTTTATGGTCTTCTTTGGCGAGGAGAGGTTTGACGTCCGTGAAATGAAGCACCTTCACGAATCTCCGGCCGTTATGACGGTTCCTCTTATTTTCCTTGCAGTTCCTTCCATTTTTGCAGGTTTCTTCGGAGGTTGGTTTGAGGAGTTTCTGAAGACTTCTGTTCCCAACCACGTGAGAGAGTTCCCACATTCAACAGAGCTCTTACTCATAACCATTACCGTTTCACTTGCATTTCTGGGTCTTTTCATCTCTGCACTGGTTTACTACTGGAGAAAAATTTCTCCAGAAGTTTTTACAAAAAATCCCGTTATCAGGCCTGTTTACCTTCTTCTCTACAACAAGTACTACTTTGACGAGATTTACAACTTCCTCTTTGTGAAAGGTCTTGGCTTTGGCCTTGGAAAGGTTTACGCCTTCTTTGACAGGTTCGTAATAGACGGGGTAGTCAACGGCGTAGCCTACCTTACCTCTTGGTGTGGAGAGGTTTTGAGGCTTACTCAAACGGGAGTTGTCAACAACTACGTTGCCTATTTCGGTATAGGTATTGTTACAGTTATCTTACTTTTACTGCTCTTTTAGGGGTGTGTAGATGGTTAGCGTTATACTGCTTCTGCCGCTGTTGGGAGCTCTCCTTGTGGCCTTCTGTAGGAGCGAGGAGAGGGTAAAGTGGATAGCCCTTTTCACAACCGGCTTAACCTTTCTTCTATCACTGTACATTCTCCTTAACTACAACATCTCAAAGGGCGGTTTCCAGTTCATAGACTACGGTTCGTGGCTTCCAAGCTTTTCCATAAGGTATAAGGTCGGAGTTGACGGCCTCAGCCTCATAATGCTCATAATGACGACTCTCATCTCATTCATATCTGTTCCTTCTGCCTGGAAGTATATAGACAGGAGGAAAAAGCTTTTCTACGGCCTTCTGCTTCTTCTTGAAACTGCAATGATAGGAGTTTTCGTCTCTTTAGACCTTCTCCTCTTCTACATCTTCTGGGAAGCGATGCTTATCCCTATGAGCCTCATAATCGGTGTTTGGGGAGGTGAGAGGAGAATCTACTCGGCCTTAAAGTTCTTTATCTATACTTTTGCTGGAAGCATCTTCCTCTTAGTCGGAATGATTGTTTTAGTAATCGTTTACGGCTCTGTTACCGGTCACTTTACCTTTGACATTGGGGAACTATCCCAGTTAAAGCTACCACTGGAGCTCCAGAAATGGCTCTTCTGGGCTTTTTTCATTGCCTTTGCCGTTAAAGTTCCCGTATTTCCTTTCCACACTTGGCTTCCAGATGCTCACGTTGAAGCTCCTACTCCCGGCAGTGTTATTCTTGCCGGAGTTCTCCTTAAAATGGGAACTTACGGATTCTTAAGGTTTTCACTTCCATTTTTCCCCGACGCATACAAGCTCTACGCCCCAATCGTTTTCGTTCTTGGGGTTGTTGCCATTATCTATACAGCCCTCGTTGCTCTCGTTCAGGAGGACGTTAAAAAGATAGTTGCATACAGTTCCGTTTCCCACATGGGCTTCGTCATGATTGGCCTTTTCTCCCTCAACGTTCAGGGAATTGAGGGTGCGATTTTCCAGATGCTCAACCACGGCCTCGTCTCTGCCGCCCTCTTCTTCATCGTAGGGGCTATCTACGAAAGGCTTCACACCAGGAGCGTTGAAAGAATGGGAGGTTTGGCCTCTTTTGCTCCGAAGCTTGCAACACTTGCAATGCTCTTTACTATGGCGTCTGTAGGCCTTCCGGGAACCAGCTCGTTTATAGGGGAGTTCCTAACGGTTTTAGGAGGATACAGGGCAGCCCACTGGGTAGGCTACCTGATGGCCCTCGGGGTTATCTTCGGAGCAGCATACATGCTCTACATGTATAGAAACGTCTTCTTCCTTGAGACGAAAGTTCTTTCATTTAAAGATCTTGAATTGAGAGAGTTCTTAGCCCTTGGATTCTTGGCAGTTCTCGTTATATGGTGGGGATTTAACCCGGAGTTTATACTGAAGTTTGTTCACGGCTATACAGCTTCACTTCTTGGGGGAGTTTAAATGGAGCTAAACTTAAAGCTACTCTTTCCTGAACTCTTTATACTCTCTGCGGCTATTTTGGGGATACTTGTTGACCTTCTTCTTCCCAAACGGATAAAAAACGGATTCTTCGCAACCTTTTCTGTTTTAGTTTTATTTGTTTCAGTCTTCTTGGTTGTCTTCTCCTCTCCGTTTGTTCCGGAAACAGCTTTTAACGGTTTTATAAAGAAAGATTTGTTAACGGGTTTCTCTCAAATTTTAATTCTGTTCTCTTCCCTCATTGCAGTTTTTGTTAGCTACGGCTTCCTTAAAAAGTTTGATACTGATTACATCGCTGAGTTTTACTACACCCTTCTCTTTGCCGTTTTCGGTGCAATGCTGATGGTCTCTGCGAACGAGCTTGCTACTCTCTTTGTATCGTTAGAGGTTACGTCTATCTCTCTCTACATCATGTCTGCACTGTTTAGGAAAGATTACAGAGGGAAAGAGGCCGCCCTTAAATACTTCATAATGGGTTCTGTAGGGGCTGCCGTTATCGTTTACGGCTTTGCAGTTCTCTACGGCCTTTCAGGTTCTACAGTTTACGGTGAGGTGGCTAAAGCAATTTCCGACCTTTCTTTTCCGGTTCTCCTCTCCCTTGCGCTGGTTATTTCGGGTTTCCTGTTTAAACTCGGAGCCGTTCCGTTCCACGGCTGGACGCCTGACGTTTACCACGGAGCTCCCACTCCTGCAACTCTCTTTATGGGAGCCGTCGTTAAGGTTGCCGCCTTTGTTGCACTCCTAAAGCTCTTTTACCCGGTTTTCCTACCCTTTACACAGGATTGGGGAGAGGTTTTTGCCGTTGTAGGCGTTGTTTCTGCGTTTGTGGGATCTCTTATAGCTCTCCGTCAGGATAACGTTAAGAGAATGCTTGCCTACTCTGCAATTTCCCACACTGGAGTAGTCCTAACGGCTCTTGTTTCCGTTCCTGCCGTTGCTGTTTTCTCCGTCCTCTTTTACCTATTTGCCTACGCCTTTATGACGGTTGCAGCTTTCGGTTTTATATCCCTTCTAACAGAAAAGGGCTTTAGAGGGGAGAACCTTTCAGATTGGAGGAACCTCTACGGAAAGTCTCCGTTCCTTGCCCTTTCACTGGTCGTTATTTTCATGTCTTTAGCTGGAATTCCGCCTCTCTTTGGCTTCTGGGCTAAGTTTTACGTCCTCTTTGCTCTAATTAAGGCTGGTAAGGTAGGAATTGCCGTTGCAGTTCTTATTGCCAGCGTAATCTCCTTGTACTTCTACCTAAGGCCTGTTGTTTACGCCTTCATGAAAGAGGGTGAAGCTGTCCTTCCTCCGGTTGAGCCCTTTGAGTTTGGAGCGGTTGCAGTTACCGTTCTTTTCCTAATAATCTTCGGCCTGTTCCCTGAGCTTATCTCTCAAGCCTCCATCTTTGCCCTCGGCTCTTTCCTCAGGGGGATAATTTGAGGGAGCTCTACCGTAAAATCCCAAAAGTTGACAGGTTCCTTCAAGATAAAGAACTCCTTGAGATCCTTGATGGGAAGCCCCTTTTCTTCCTCAAAAGGGCTGTTGATTCAGTTTTAGGCCGGTTGAGGAGAGACATCTCTCAGGGGAAAGTAGAGGACTTCTCCTACGATGAGTTAAAGGAACAGGTAAAAGAGGAACTCCAGGTTCTGTTAAAGCCAAGGCTTCATAGGGTCATAAATGCAACAGGGGTTGTTCTTCACACGAACTTGGGGAGAGCTCCCATCTCCCCTGCCGTTGCAGATCACTTAAAGGAGGTAATTACTGGATACTCAAACCTTGAATACGACCTTGAAGAGGGTAGAAGGGGGCTTCGTTACAGAAACCTTGAGTGGGTTTTGAAGGAGCTAACAGGTGCTGAAGACGTTTGCGTTGTTAACAACAATGCAGGTGCTGTTCTTCTAGTTCTCTCTGCCCTTGCCAAAGGGAAAGAGGTTGTCGTTTCAAGGGGAGAGCTCATAGAGATAGGAGGTTCTTTCAGAATTCCCGACGTTATGGAGCAGAGTGGAGCTATTCTCAGGGAAGTTGGAACGACGAATAAGACCCACCTGTGGGACTACGAGAACGCCATAAACGAGAATACGGCTCTCCTTATGAAGGTTCACACAAGCAACTACAAGGTTTTGGGGTTTACCGAATCTGTATCAACGAAAGATCTCGTTGAAATCGGCAGGAGGTATGGAATTCACGTTTACGAAGACCTTGGAAGCGGCAGTTTTATAGATGTAACGAAGCTTGGCCTTTCCTACGAACCTACGGTTCAGGACGTTCTGAGGAGCGGCGTTGACGTTGTCTCTTTTAGCGGAGATAAGCTCCTTGGAGGCGCCCAGGCGGGAATAATTTTGGGAAAGAAGGAACTCCTTCAGAGGATAAAGAGGCATCCCCTTAACAGGGCTCTCCGTATAGACAAAATGACATTGGCTGTTCTTGAGGCGACTCTTGCTTACTACTTAGACGAGTCTTTGACTTTCAAAGAGATCCCCGTTTGGAAGCTTCTATCACAGAAACCGGAACAGGTTAAGTTTAAGGCGAAGGAGCTCGTTAGAATTCTTAAGAAGGAAGGTTTTAAGGGAAGTACTAAAATAGTAGAAGATAGGAGTGAAGTTGGAGGAGGAGCTCTCCCCCTTCAAACTTTACCGACCTACTGTGTGGAGGTAAAAGTAGAGGGGCTTTCAGCTTCAGAAATTGATAGGAAGATGAGGGGTTTCTACCCTCCGGTGGTTGGAAGGATAAAAGACGGGAATTACCTTTTAGACATGTTTACAGTTTTTGAAAGTGAGATTCCCGAAGTTGCCGGTCATATCCTAAAGCTGGAGAGGTAATGGTTTTACTGTTCTTCTTGATATTTCTTTTGGTTCCTATAGCAGCGTCGTCTCAGGAGCTCTACTCCTACTACCTACTCAGCCGTGAGCTTCAGGTTCTCTCTGCAACGAAGGAGAGATTGCCCCTTTCAGAAGTTCCCCGTTACACGAGGGTAATAACGAGAGATCAGATAGACCGCTGGGGTGTTAGGAACCTTTTTGAGCTCCTTGATAGGCTTCCAGAGTTCTACTACTGGAGGAGCTACTTTGGTCTAAACGCCGTTGGAGCTTTAGGACTCCGACAAAGCTACTTTTCCGAAAAAGTTCAAGTCCTTGTAGACGGTATGCCCGTTTCAGACCCTTCTAACGGCTCCTCTTTTAGCGTTGACGATATTTTCTCCCTCTCAAACGTTAAGCAGGTAGAGATTATTTACGGCCCCATGACTTCACTTTACGGCTTTAACGCCTCTTTGGCCGTTATTAACCTTGTTACCTACTCCCCAGGTGAAAAGTCTTTGAGCGTTGAATCATCAATTAGCACAGGCCATGACTCATACATTTCTTTCCTTAAAAGCTTTAAGAAAAATGGTTTTTCCGGTCTGTTTTCTCTAAACTACTCTGAGGAGAGGTCTCCCCACCGTGGATATACAGACTTTCTAGGAGAATCTGCTCCTTATTCCTCGTTTAGAAAGAGCTCCGTTTACTACCTTAACCTTAAACACTCTTCAGGTTTTTACTTTAAAAGCTACGGAGTCGACAGGGATCATCACTTCCCCCTTACGCTTACCTACCTGATAACAGATGGAAATACGTATGCAGACAGAAGAGGCTTTGTAAACAGGATCGGTTTTAAAGAGCGTTTCGGCAACTATAGGGTTGACCTCTTTGCAAACTACAACTACTTCTTCTTAGAGAGGGGATACAACCTCTGTCCCTTCAACCACAGTATCTGTAGGAACCTTCCTCCTTTAAAGGGTATTGAACCTAAAGCTGTTGAGAAACGCTACGTCAAAAACCCAGGAGTTGGAATCTTAGTCTCTGGAAATTTAGGCTCTTATGGGGAGTTCTTTTTAGGTGCAGAGTATAACGAGGCAGACCTTTACAGAACGGAACTCTACTCAACTTTCCTTCCTTCATCTTTTAACTTGAAAGACCCGTCTAAAATTGTAGTCTACAAAAAAGGGAGGAAACTGCCTGAAAGTGAGGAGATTTTAACTCCCCACTTAAGGACTACTTTCTCTCCTTACTTTCAGTATTTACTAAAGCTTAATACGTATACGGTTCTTTTAAACAGCAGGTGGAACAAGAACAACGACGTTGGGAACTACTGGAGTTATTCTATTTCCCTTTTAAAGAAAATAGACAGATGGAACTTCAAGTTAAATGTAGGTAGGGCTGTAAGGATCCCCTCTTTTGAGGAGATGTATGTAAAGAATAACCCCATTCTTGAGGGAAACCCTAATCTAAAAGGGGAGAAAGCAGATTCTGTTATGCCCTCTTTTGAGTATAAAGGGGATAAGTTCTCAATTTCTGGAATGGGATATGTCTACTGGTTTAAAGACTTTATCTACAAAAAATCTGTATCCCCTTCCACTTATAAGTGGAGCAATGCAGATTCAACTGTAAGGATTAGAGGAGTAGTTTTAACCCTAAAAAAACTCCTTTTCGATAAATGTGAGTTAGAGCTCTCAGGAGCAAGGGTTTTTGGAGTTGAAGGGATTTCTGGAGAGTATTTTAACTTTCCTAAGAAGAAGCTGACAGCCGATCTTTCATACATGGGAAATTCCCTTTCAGGAAACATTTCTTTGGTTGCTTACTCAAAAGCTTCTTCAAATATACCCAGATACGGGGAGCTTAACCTTAACCTTTCTTGGAGTATAGATAGACGTCAGAGAGTTTCTCTTTCCGTTAATAACCTTCTGAATAAAAAGATATACTACGAAAGTCGCGTTCCGGGAGTAGAGAGAACCTTATGGTTAGAGTGGCGGTATTCCTATTAGTCTTTGTATTGGAAATATCTGTTCATGCTGCAGATGTGTGTATAGTTAACAGCTATCCTATTCCGCCTGCAAAAATGGTGGAGTCAAAAGTGAGGGAGCTCCTTAAAGAACATCACTACAGAATTGTAAAATCTAGCTGTAGTGTAAAAGTTCTAATAGGAACTCCTGCAGTTGTTAAAGAATTAAGCAGTAACGACGAGTGTAAGCGGGTTTACACCTTTGTCCTTTTTCCAGAAGAGTTAAGTCTCAAGAAGAAAGAGAACTTCTACGGAATAAGAATTTTCCCTCTGCCGGAGAGAACTTATGAAAGGTTCTTAAAGAGTCTTTGTTTAAAAAGAAGGAAAGTTGCAGTTCCTATTAGTTATGAAATGCTCCCTATTGCTCGTATCTACCTTAAAGGACCTCACTTCGTTCCAATTCCCTTTAAAAACTCTCCTTTAGAGGTATTTAGTAAACTCCTCCAGTATAAGTATGTTTATGTATTCCCAGACCCAAAATTATTAAAGCTTATTAACTTAGTAACACTTATTAACTTCTGTAGAGACAATAAAATACTTGTTTTTTCTGGTCTTTCTGACCTTTCTAAGTTTAACCTTGACTATGTAGATGAAATTGATTTTAATAAACTGGCCCAGAATATAGTTCTTTTAGTAGAAGAGGAAAGACCAAAGGAGAAAATACTTCCCTGTCCATGTAGAGAAAGATGAAAAGTTTTAAAAGAGTTCTTTTTTTAAACTATTTGTTCTTAATTTTAAGCATGATACTTTTCGTTGCTCTTTCTAGCTTTTTCTCGGCCAAGCTTTCATTTGAGTTTGAAAATATGTATGTAAAGCAAATTTCTTCTATTTTATCAGAAAATCTGAAGCTAATTACTGAAATTTATCCCGATAGATACCTGATTGAAGAGAGTATGAGAAGGGCAGTTGAAGATATTCCTTCACTTAATGGTATGTGTCTCTCTTTAGGACAAAAAAAATACTGCTATCCAGAAGAGTTACAAGTAAAATATAGCTGTTCTAACAGTGAAATTCTATACACTGAAAAAGAGATTATCGTCTGTTTTCCCATATATGAAGAGTATGCATCTGTATTCCTTGAGAGGAGAAAGAAAGGCTATTTTTTAGCCATTTTTGATAAAAGCTACATTGATCAAGTAAGGAACTACTGGACTTTAGAATCTATTCTCATTGCTATTTTCTTCATTGTTATTGCAGCTGTTGTTATAACCTCAATTTGGATAGATATAAGTGTTGATTTTAATAAACTTAAAAGTTTTATTGATGAGCTAAAAGATCCTAATAGAATTTTTGTTTCTCATGATAAAAAGTTACAGGGCTTTAAGGTTAAGGAGTTTAAAGGTGTAGCTGAGCTTATTGTAAAGCTAACTCAAGAGGTTTCTCACCTTAATGAATATATAAAAAAGCTTGCAATAACCGATCCACTTACCGGCCTGTACAACAGGAACTATTTAAACCTTGTTGTTGAGAAGAACTACATTCCTCTGTGGAAAAGGCAGGAGTTCCCTTTGACTGTAGCTCTTTTAGACATTGATAACTTTAAGTCAATTAACGATGTTTATGGTCATCAAAAAGGAGATGAGATTCTCCGTAAATTTGGTCAGATAGTTAAGAGTTCTGTTAGAGGAAGTGATATTCCTATAAGGTTTGGCGGCGAAGAAATTCTTATAATTTTTCCATCTTCAACAAAGAATGAAGCTGTAAAGGCTATTAGGCGGATGAGGGAAAAGTTAATTAGAGAAGATTTTGGAATAGGAAGACCTGTAACTTTTAGCTCAGGTTTAGCAGACTTTCCTACTGATATCTCTGTTCCTGGTGAATTAGATGAATTGATAAGGATTGCAGACGAAAGACTCTATAGAGCAAAGAATTCAGGGAAGAATAGAGATGTTTTAGATTAAAAAAAGCAAGAGTCCCCTATGTTGTTACTTTACTATCTCATCTCTAACGTCTTCGTAGGTCTTATACTCCTCATTTTGGAGTATGGAGTCTATGAATTTATCAATGTCATCCCTGTCGAGGAATGTTCCCGTTAGGAGTCTACCTGTATATTTGTTGTTTTTTATCTCCCAGAACATGTAAAAGTCGGGGTATTTTTCTTTTATCTGTCTGTAGGCAACCCCATACTTGCTGGATTTGTTTGGGTTCTGTTCAAGGAAGAAGTGGTTGGGAGCAACAACAATTCTCCAAAGCTCAACTCCTGTTTTTGTTACAACCTTTTGAATTCTCAGTTCATGACTCTCTTTTACTCTCATCTCTCCCTCCAAATAGAAATGCTAAAAACATTTTGGAATTTTAGAAATAAATAGAAGAAAGGGGCTGATAGCCCCCTGAAAAAGCTATTTTGAACACTGTGTGCAGAGGAAGTAGTCTGTAGCTGTCTTTGGAATTTCTTCAGCTTTAACAGGACCAACCTTTTTAGGCTTAACGCCTGTAGGTGGTGGAGTTTTAAGGGCCTTCTTCCTTGCCTCTATTATATCTTTACAGTTAATATCCCTTGGGATTTTGAGAACTTCTTTAGGGTAAATGAGGTGAGGGTTCTTAATCTTATCTCTGTTGGCTTTGTAGATAAGTGGCCACTGCCATGGATCTCCGTAGATGTAGTCTTTTGAAGAGATGCCCCAAAGAGTATCTCCCTTCTTAACCGTATAGCTCTTGGGAAGGGATTCCCACCTTTTTAGCATCTCTTCACACTTAGAAAGTTTTCCTTCTGCTTGTGCTTTAAGCTCTTCAAGCCTTTTCTGTAGGGCTTCTATTTCGGCTATCTGATCCTTTAATCTTTGGACTTCTTGGGAGAGCTCCCCATAACGAGCCTTCAACTCACTCTCTTTTGCCTTTAACAGGGTAAGCTCTTTCTGGCACGCTTCAAGCTTTGCCTTTAACTCTTGGTTTTCCTTCTTAGCCTCTTTGTAGGCCTTTATTAAGGATTCTGGATAGAAGGCAAAGTCCGGAGAGTAGAGAACATACTTCTCTGTTGGTGTAGGACAGGCTTGAGCTATGCCTATTCCTCCAAGGAGAGCTATTGAAAAAGCTGCTATTAATTTTCTCATTTCCTACCTCCCTACTCTATTTTCCAGCTCTTGAATTTGGGCTTCTAAACTCTCCTTGCTGGGCAGGAGATTAAGCTTATTCTGGAGCTGGACTTTTTCTGTTTCAAGCTGTGATATTTGAGCGTTGAGGTTTTCTATCTCTTCTTTAATCTGAGCTTTTGAAGAACAGCACTCCTGTAGTTTTGCCTTCAATTCCGCGTTTTCCTTTTTGAGCTTTTGATATTTAACAGGAAGAGGGTTTTTTACAGATTCAGCTTCCGGCTTAACCTTACACACGTCAGCAGAGGCTATCCCGCCGTAGGTTAACACCCCCACTGCAGTTAGCAGTAGTAGTTTATTTTTCATCTCATGCCTCCCTAAGCCTGATTTTAAGCTATTATACTCTTTTGCTGATTAAAGTTTTATTAAACTACTCTTTCTTCCAGTTTCGTTTCTCTATCATATAATATAGCACAGGAATAACTCCGAGGGTTAGCGTTGTTGATGCAAAAACGCCAAAGAGTATGGATATTGCCAGACCTTGGAATATTGGGTCTAATAGGATAACGGCAGAACCAACCATTGCTGCAGCTGCCGTTAGAACGATAGGTCTAAACCTTACGGCTCCTGCCTCTATTATGGAGTCTTTGAGGGGAGCTCCCTCCCTCTTCCTCATCAGAATAAAGTCAACCAGAATGATTGAGTTCCTAACTACAATACCTGCAAGGGCAATGAATCCAATCATAGATGTAGCAGTAAAGTAAGCGGTTTTTCCAATTATCTGGCTCATTACCCAGTGTCCTGGGATTATTCCTATCATTGTGAGAGGAATAGGTGCCATGATTATCATCGGTATAACGAACGACTGGAACTGACCTACGATGAGTAGGTAAATGAGGATTAGTGCAACTATAAACGCTGCTCCCATATCCCTGAATGTTTCGTAGGTTATCTGCCACTCTCCGTCCCACTTCATCATCGGCTTAAAGTCTGTTTTCGGTATTGAAGGAGGAATGAAGCTATACTTAATCTTGTAACCGTCCGGTAGCGGATGTTTTTTCAGGTAGTCGTTTATCGCTAAAATTGGGTAAATTGGGGCCTCGTATTTTCCAGCCACATCTCCAATCACGTAAGAAACAGGATGTAGGTTTTTGTGGTAAATAGTTTTATCTGCAAGGACTTTTTTAACTTCAACCAACTCTCTCAGTGGAACGAGTTTACCCTGATTGTTCATTACAGTCAGGTCTAAAATCTTGTTGATATCGTCCCTCTGGGTTCTCGGAAGTCTTACAAAGATAGAAACCGGATCGGAATCGTGAAGGGTATGGGCAACGGATACTGTCGCTCCCTGAAGAGCAATCCTAACAGTTTGTGCTATCTGAGCTTCGGTAACTCCCGATTCCCTCGCTTTCTTCCTATTTACTACAACCTCATACTTGTAGTGGTCTGCATCTACAAGTGTATCTACGTCAACTACACCGGGGGTTTTCTTGAATACCTCTTCAACCTCTTTGGCTATTCTCCTTCTTACGCTGTTGTCTTTACCGTATATTTCTGCAACTAAGGTATCAAGAACAGGAGGGCCTGGAGGAACTTCTACAATTTTAACGTTCGCGTTTGGATTTACGGCTCTTGCCACAGCCTCTATTTTAGGCCTTTCCTCTTTTGCTATGTCGTGGGACTGTCTCTTTCTCTTATGTTTGTCTATTAGGTTTATCCTTATGTCTGCTACGTTTCCGCCCCTTCTTAAGTAGTAGTGTCTTACAAGACCGTTAAAGTCAAAAGGAGAAGCCGTTCCTATGTAGGCTTCGTAGTCTGTTACTTCCGGTATTGTCTGAATGTAGTTAGTTATTGCCTTAACTACTCTTGCTGTTTCCTCTAAAGAGGTTCCTTCTGGCATATCTACAACAACTTGGAATTCGCTTTTGTTGTCAAAAGGTAAAAGCTTTACGACAACAGTTTTTGTGAAGAATAGAGCGACAGAGCCTACCATCAAAAAGAGGATAACTCCTAAGAATGCCCACCTTTTAAGTGCAGAGTCAAGTAGAGATCTGATGAGTTTGTTGTAGATTTTGTAAGTTCTCGTTTCCTCTAAAACAACCTTCTTCTCTTCCTTTTCAGCTTCTTTTCTCAGTAGATAGTAGGCTGCCCAAGGGGAGATGATAAACGCTACTAAGAGGGAGAAGAACATGGCTACAGAAGAGTTAACAGGTATAGGTCTCATGTATGGACCCATGAGACCCCTAACGAATGCCATGGGGAGGAGGGCAGCTATAACGGTAAAGGTTGCCAGGATCGTCGGGTTACCTACTTCAGCAACGGCGTAAATGGCAGCCTGAAGTGGAGGCATCTCTTTTAACTTCAAGTGTCTGTGGATGTTTTCAACAACAACGATGGCGTCGTCAACAAGTAAACCTAAAGTGAAAATAAGAGCAAAGAGGGTAACTCTGTTAAGTGTGTAACCGGTAAGGAGGTCTATAAATAGGGTAAGGGCAAGGGTTGTTGGGATTGCCAGAGAGACTACTAATGCTTCCTTTACGCCTAACGTTAGGCCTATGAAAATAACGACTGCGAAGATGGCAACTCCGAGGTGGAACATAAGCTCGTCAAACTTGTCTTCTGCAGTTTTTCCGTAGTTTCTCGTTACAGTTACATGGACATCTTTAGGGAGTATGTGGGGTTTTATCTCGTTAAGCTTTTTAAGGATTTCTTGGGCTACAGTTACTGCGTTTGTTCCTTTTTTCTTAGCTACGGCTACTGTTACGGCAGGGAACTGGTTCCCGTGCTCTTTTATAAACTCTTTACTTACTCCTTTCTCTTCTGAATAGGAACCAAAGCCTATGTAGACGTAGTTTTCAGGGTCTATAGGAGCGTCTGTTACTTCTGCTACGTTTTTAAGGTATATAGGTTTTCCTCTATAAACGCCTACAACTATGTTTTTAAGGTCGTCTATCGTTTTTATGAACTCTCCAGCCTCAACCGGGAACTCTGTGTTGTTTTCCGTTATTGTTCCAGCGTTGAGTTTGACGTTTGCAGATTTTATCGCTTGGGCTATTTGAAGTAGAGAAAGGTGGTAGTTTTTCAGTTTGTCTCTGTCAACGATTACTTTAAATCGTCTTGTATCTCCTCCTATTATCCAGGTTTTTGAGACGTTATCTATCTGTTTTAGCTGGAGGCAAAGCTCCTTTGCAATTTCCCTCAGCTCATAGGGGGTCTTGTCTTCGCTCCATACCGTTAAGGTAACTATTGGAACGTCGTTTATGTCTTTCGGTTTAACTAAAGGCTGGAGAGCTCCCGGCGGAAGTTTGTCCATGTTTGACATGAGTTTGTTGTAGAGTTTAACGAGGGAGTCTTCCATGTCTTCGCCCACTTTAAAGCGGGCGATTATGAGGGACATTCCCGGTTTTGTAACGGAGTAGACGTAGTCTATCCCTTTTATTTCCCAGATGAGCTTCTCAAAGCGGGTTGTTACTTTTCTCTCTACCTCTTTTGCAGGAGCTCCCGGATAAGGAATGAATATGTCAACCATAGGAACGACTATCTGGGGGTCTTCTTCTTTTGGGGTGAGAATTGCAGCTGCAACACCTATAAGGATCGAGGCCAAGAGGAGAAGAGGCGTTATCTTTGAGGTGATAAACCTCTTTGCTATGTTCCCAGCTATTCCAAGGTTGACATTCTTCATCATTACCCCTCTACTCTTGCTCCGTCTACAAGGTCTTCAACTTTTGTTACTGCAACCTTCTCTCCCGGATGAAGGCCGGAGAGGACTATTACCATGTTTCCTACCTCTTCTCCGGTTTTAACGATTCTTAGATGTGCAGTGCCGTCCTTTACGACGAAAACATATTCAACTGCTCCGACCCTGTAAATGGCCGATTTGGGAACGGCAACGGATTCCCCTTTTAACGAAGGTATTTCAACAACGGCGTAAGTTCCGGGAATTGCGTTTAGTCCTTTTACTAAAACTTTAACTCCAAACTTGTGGGTTACGGGGTCAGAGCTCCTATCAACCTCAACAACTTTTCCCGTGTATTCCCTTCCCTGAACTTTTACTTTAACGGTAGTTCCTCTCTCTACTTTTTCGGCGTATGTGTCGTCAATAAACGCCCTTACTTTGAGGGGGAAAGAGCCCAACTTAAATACGGGAGTTTGTGGAGAGACGAGGTTTCCTTTATCTACCAGCTTCTGGAGAACTACTCCGTCTACCGGAGAGCGAAGTTCAGTGTATGACAGGAAAGCTTCTGCTTTTTTAAGTGATGCCTCTACCTGCTGTTTCCTCGCCAGAAGAACCTTTTTCTTCGCAAGGATTTGCTCTTCTTTTGCCTTTACGGCCTCAAGGTTTGCTTTTGCAGCTTTATACTGGGCTTCAACTTCGTCAAACTTCTGTTTTGATACGGCGTCTGCCTTTAGTAGGTTTTTAAACCTTATGTAAGTTTTCTCGGCTAACCGGTAGTTGGCCTCTGCTGCCTGTTTTCTCGCTTCAACCTCTGAGAGAGCTCTATCAAGTTCTTTAAGAGCGGCTGCTATCTCTTTAAGGCCGGCTTTCGCCTTTTCAACGTCCGGTTTTATGTCTGAGCTGTCAATTAACCCTAAGACTTGTCCTTTTTTGACCCTTTCGCCGGCGTCAACGTTGACCTTTATCAGGTAACCGACAACTTTGGGAGATAGAAAGATTTCTTTGTCTGGAATTACAGTTCCAGAGAAGGTGTCACTTTTAATAAACGAAATAACTTGGGCAGGTTCAACTTTAACTCCTTCTACTGTTTTAACTTTCACAGGCTCTGCTTTTTCTTCTGTTCCGCAGGATGCTGTAAGGAGTAAAAGCGTTAGAGCTAATGCAGCCCTTTTTGCCATAGTAAACCTCTCCTTAAATTTTGACTTTCATTATCTTATTAGAATTTAGTATGATGTCAACCTGTCTATTATAACTTCAGGAAGTATTCAGCAAAGACGTCACCGTATATCTTCAGCTTCTTCCAGTTTTCCGGTTTTGACCTTATCTCGTCGGGGGATATGTTTTCTGAAGAGAGCTCTTCCCTGTAAGCGTCAATCCACCTTTCTATCCCTTCCGGTTCAACTTCAAGGTGGAACTGAAGTCCAACGGCTTGGTTCCCAACCCTAAAAGCTTGGTTTTTATACATTGCAGACGAGGCCATTCTTACGGCGCCCTCTGGAAGTTCAAAAGTGTCCCCGTGCCAGTGGAATACGTTTATTTCGTCTCTGTAGATCATCTCTAAGTGATCTTGTGGGTATACCGGTTTCCAGCCAATCTCTTTCCCCCACTCTTCCCTGTAAACTTTTCCTCCTAAGACATCTGCTATGAGCTGGGCTCCAAGACAGATTCCTAAGACTTTTTTCCCTTCGGAGAGAGACTTCCTTATGAGCTCTTTTTCCTCTTTTAAAAAAGGATACTTATCCTCTTCGTAAACTCCCATCGGTCCGCCTAAAATCACTAATATGTCAAACCTGTCGGTTTCAGGGATTTCTCCCTCGTAAGCTTTCAGCTCCTCTACCTCTAATCCTCTTCTTTTGAATGCCTCTCTAAACGTTCCGAGGTCTTCTATATCAACGTTTTTCAGGGCTATTAGTTTCAACTTGTTCCCCCTACGGTTATTTTGGGGATTCTTATGGTAGGTAGCCCGTCTGAGACGGGAACGCCTTGACCGTCTTTTCCGCAAGTTCCTATTGAGAAGCCCAGGTCGTTTCCGACGGCGTCTATCTCCTGTAGAACTTTGGGACCGTTTCCTATGAGGGAGACTCCTCTTATGGGCTCTGTAACCTCTCCGTTTTCAATCAGATAACCTTCAGAGACTTCAAATATGAAGTCTCCGTTAACGGTGTTTACCTGTCCTCCTCCCATCTTTACTACTAGGATGCCCTCTTTCGTATCTGCAATTATCTCCTTAGGGTCGGTTTCTCCGGGGGCTATGTAGGTGTTTGTCATTCTTGGAATGGGAACGTGCTTGTAGGACTGCCTCCTTCCGTTTCCGGTAGGAAGGCCTTTGCCGGTTTTCATTGCCTCTGTAAGGTCATACATGTAGCCCTTTAGAACTCCCTTTTCTATTAGAACGTTTTTTCCCGTAGGGGTTCCTTCGTCGTCGTAGCCGGAGCTTCCATACATCCCCTTCATATAGCCGTTGTCAACAACTGTTATGAGCTCTGAGGCTACCTTCTCTCCGATTTTTCCAGAGTAAACCGATAGCCCTTGGTTTGCAAGGTCAGCTTCAAGTCCGTGGCCAACGGCCTCGTGAATCATCGTTCCGCCTGCTTCTGAGCTTATCACAACCGTAAAGGTTCCGGCAGGAGCCGGTTTTGCCTTCAGCATCTTTAGGGCTCTTTCTGCCGCTTTAGAGGCTATCTCCTCAGGAGTTACTCTCTCAAAGAGGGAGTAGTTACCGAGGTGGCCTACCGGTTCGTATCCGGTTTGGAGCTCCACCCCATCTGAGGCTACTACAAGGGTGTAGAAAACAACTCTCGGCCTTACGTCTTCAACTATTTTTTCGTCTGTGTTTACTATGCAGATTTCTTGAAGCTGGTCTCTTAGAACTACAGTTACCTGCTTTATCCTGTCTCCGTAGCTTCTTGCCTTTTCGTTTGCCCTTTTAAGGAGCTCTACCTTCTCCTTAACGGAGGTGTTTAACTCTTCTCCTTCTACTATGTCCCTGTAGCGGAGCTCCTTCTCTGTGAAGTCTAAAACCACTTCGTATTCTTTTTTTGAGGCTGCTGCAAGCCTTTCAATTACCTCTCTGATAGAAGCTTCGGTAAGCTTGTTTGTAAACCCGTAGAATGTTTTAAAGTTCTTTATAAACCGGATTCCGACTCCTACTTCTATTCCGCAGTTGAGGTTTTCCACTCTGTTGTCCTCACACTTGGCACTAAAGGTAAGCCGCCTCTCAAAGAAAAGGTCTCCAAAGTCTGCACCTCTCTTTTTTAACTCTATTGCTCCGAAAATTCCCAACTCTTTAAAGTCCTGAACCATTTACAGCCCCCAATCTCTCAGGTAGAGGAAGTCTTTATCAACTGTGCGCTGGGCAATTTTACACACAATCGGCAGTTTCCTCTTATACTGTGAGTTTCTAACGAGCGCTAAAACTCTATCAACAACTTGTGGTTCAAATCCCCACTCTATCAGTTCTTCCCTTCTCAGCCTTAGGTCAACGTATCCTATCAGTATCTGGTCAAGTGTTTGGTAGGAGAGGCCTATCTCTCCCTCGTCTGTCTGACCAGGCCAGAGGTCGGCAGAGGGTTTTTTCTTTACTATTCTCTCAGGAACTCCAACAAACTGAGCCATTTCCCAAACTTGAGTTTTGTAGAGGTCGCCTATCGGGTTGATGTCGTGGGCGCTGTCTCCCCAGCGGGTTGAGTAACCGATGAGGAGCTCACTTTTGTTGCTCGTTCCTATGACTAAAGCTCTTTTCCAGTGGGCAAAGTCGTAGAGTATGCTCATCCTTTCCCTTGCCATTTTGTTCCCCCGCCGGACGTTGTCGGCGTCGGGAAACAGTTGAAAGTAGGCGTCTATCTGGGGGGTTATGTCTATCTCGTGAAACTCTATCTGAAGCTTCTCTGCAACTAATCTTGCGTCTTCTACGGATCTCCTTGACGAGGTTTTGTAGGGCATTGAAATCCCTATTACGTTTTCTCTACCTAAAGCTTTAACCGCCAAAAAGGCTGTAAGTGCCGAGTCTACTCCTCCTGAAATACCGACGACAACTTTCTGAAACCCGGCTTTTTGGACTTCTTCCCTTATGAAGTAGGTTAGGGTTTCTTCTATGAAACCCTTGTCTTTTATGTGGAGCTCCCTCTCAAGCCTACTCCTCATCTAAAACTCTCCTGAGGTTTTTAATTACCAATTCAGGCCTTTCGTCCCTTAAAAGGGGCAGGTTCGCCCTTGCAGACCTAACGAGCTCCTCTTTTATCTCTACTACTAAGAACTCCTCCTCAAAAGGTGAGGCTTCTGCAATGATTTCACCGTAAGGGTTTACAACTAAGGATTTTCCTGAGAAGACAAATCCGTCCTCACAGCCTACCCTGTTGGCATAGATAAAGTAACTTCCGGTCATTCTGGCGTAGAACTCCCCCATGTTCATCCAGACTTCGGCGTTTCCAAACATTCCCCTCTCCCTGTATCCCCTTCCGGGGCTTGATGAGAGGGCAAATAGGTATTTTGCTCCCTGAACGAAAGAGAGGTAGACCGTTGACATGTGCCACAGGTCTTCGCAGATAAGGATGGAGCTCCTTCCTAAAGCCGACTCAAAGGTTTCTACACGGTTCCCATAGCCGAAGAACCTTCCCTCGTCAAACATTCCGTATGTGGGAAGGTAGACCTTCCTGTGGACGTGTTTTACTTTTCCCTGACTGATGTAGAGGGCGCTGTTGTAGAAGATGTGCTGGGAACTCTCCTCAACTAAACCTACTATTAGGTCAATCTCTCTGCTCATCTCAAGGAGAGGTGAGAGTTTGGGGCTGTCTAACGGGAGTGCTACCTCAAAGGTTATGTCCCATACGTTGTAGCCTGTAAGGTTTAACTCCGGAAAGACGCAGACCGCTGCACCTTTACTTTTTGCTTCCTGTGAGAACTCAAGAGTTTTCTGTAGGTTTTTCTCAAAGTCTCCCAAAACGGACTTGAACTGGACGACAGCTACTTTCATTTCTACCACCTGAAGGTGAGTTTAAGGGAGCTCTGCGTATCTGCTCCCCGTCCAATACCTCTAAAAAGTTTAAACCTTATGATACCATCAGCTAACCTGACCCAGAACGCCGTTACCTCAATGCCCGTTGAAACCAGCAGGTCGTCCGGCTTCCACCACCTAAAAGCATCTCCTAAGATGATTGTAGGCTTTACGTAAACAGACTTGTCTACTACCGGCCTTCTCAGGCTGAAACTTCCGAAGAAGAACCTTTTTCCCGTTATTCTCTCGGCGCTGTATCCAGGTATGGGGGCTGTCAGCTGATACCCCCCTCCTGAGTAGCCAAGTTTTGTTCCGAACCCGACTGAGTATATCCTCGTTCTCTGGTCTCCAAACTTTACAGAGTTCTTGTAGGTGACGTTAAGGTTTCCCGTCGTCAGGTCTGAAAACTGAGGAAGCGACTGGGAAAGGGAGACTGTTAATCGGCTTCCCACTTGGTAGTAGACCATGTCAGTTGAGGAGTCTTTTGTGTAGGAGAGCTCTCCGTAGTATATCTTCCTGTCTTTGAGGAAGGATGAGTAGTCTGTAAATATAGGCCTTACTCCGACGCTTAAACGGTTTATCTTCCTGTTGTCTAAGTAGAGGTGAGTCCCTAATAGGAGTTCCTTCCTCTTTACTCTATACTCTCCCTTTTTTGTGCCGTTTACTATATAATCTTCTCTGTTTGACGAGTAACTTGCCCCACCGTAAATGTTAATGGAGTTTTTTACTATCCGGTAGAGGTTAAAGTAAGTGTAGTAGCTGTAGCTTTCGCTGTCTGTTTTGAACCATTTTACGTAGCCTATGTAGAGTCTGTGTCCCATGCCTAAAAGGTTATAGTCTCTTACCTCTAAGCCGGCTCGGTAGCTGCCGTTACTCTTCAGTCTAAGTTTGGGAAGAGGAACTATTGGAAATTTCTCCTTCACCTTTAGGACAACGACTACGCCTTCTTCCTTCTTTAAGACTACCGGTTCAACCCTGTAGAACAGGTGGGTGTTGAGCAGGTTTCTTATAGACTCCTTCAGCTTTTTCTCTGAGAACTCATCTCCCGATTTTAAGAGGAGCTCCCTTAAAACGAACCGCTTTTTAGTCCACTTTAGTCCCTCAACTTTTATCTCTTTGACGGGAGCTCCGAAGGATTCACCTACGGTTATTAGTGAAATTAGGAGTGCAGCAAGTATTTTTCTCATTGTTTTCTCGTTAAAACCATTATTAAAAAGGAGAGGCCTGTAAGTAGAAGGCTTATCAGTATGCTGGTTCCGAGAGGGAAGTAGAAAACAAAGTTATCCCGCTTTATGTAGATGTCACCGGGAAGTTTTCCTATGGGAAGGGAGTTCCCCACCTTTGACAGGAGTATTATTAAAAGACCGAAGATTATGAGGACTACTCCGAAGTATACGAGGATTTTACCGACTTCATCAAACATCAGAGCCTCCTAAGAATCTGTGGAAGTAAAAACAGGAAGTCACAGATCAGTGCAAAAACTCCAACTGTTAAAACGGCTGCGGATGCTGCATCCTTTGAGAGCTTTGCAGTCGGTTTAAACTCAGATGTTGCCGTGTCAACGGCTCTTTCAAGTGCCGTATTTAAGAGTTCAAAGGCTAAAACGAGGTAGTTAACAAGGGCAACAACTATTCTTAAACAGCCGTCAAGGAGAATCAGGGAGAGGAAAGTTCCCAAGAGGCTGAGGATCAAGTTTATTCGGAAGTGGGTATCCTCTCTGAAGGCTCCTACGTACCCCTCAAGAGCGAACATCAGACCCTTTAGAACTCCCTTTAATGTCTTTGTCATCGGGATACTCTATCCTGTTATGGTATATGCCCGATAGAACTTTTTTGAAAACCTTTTCTACGGTCTCTATCTCTTTCAAAGATAGTCCACTCTGGTTGAGCTGGCCTTCTTCAACAGTTTCCCAGATTAACCTGTGAATGAACGAGTCAAGGTCAAACTGCTTGTCTTTCATAGACCTTGTTGCTGCTTCAACAGTATCTGCAAGCATCAGAAGTCCCGATTCCTTGAACTGTGGTTTCGGTCCCGAGTATCTGAAAACCTTCTCGTCAACTTTATCTCCGTAGATCTCTTTTGCCTTGTGATAGAAGTATTTCATAAGTTTTGTTCCGTGGTGCTGTTTTATTATGTCTATTACCTTTTCAGGGAGTTTATACTTCCTTCCCAGCTCTTCACCATACTCCACGTGAGATCTGAGTATTGCTGCGCTCTTTTCTGGCGGCAGTTTATCGTGGATGTTTATTCCGTCCAGTTGGTTCTCTATGAAGGCCTGAGGGTTTTTCAACTTACCTATGTCGTGAAACAGCCCTCCTGCCTTGGCAAGGAGAGCGTTTGCCCCTATGGCTTCAGCTGCAGCTTCTGCCAGCGTAGCAACCATAACCGAATGGCTGTAAGTTCCGGGAGCTTTTAGAACCAGTTTCCTTAGAAGGGGGTGATTGAGGTTTATCAGCTCCATGTAAACTATGTCAGTTGTGAAATTAAAAAGATTTGTTATTAGGGGGCTTAAACCGTTTACGGCAACGGCTGTTATAACTCCTCCAGCAAGGGTAAGAACAGGCTCAACGTAGAAAAGGGAGTTAAGTTTAAACCCATAGTAGTAGATAAGTAGAACTAACTGTGATAGAGCAGTTAGGATACTGCCTCTAAACGCGCTTTTGTAGATTATTTCTCGGCTCTTTAGCTTCCTTGAATCAAAGGCAGAAAAGATTGCTCCTACGGTCATTGGAACTATCAAGAACTCCGGTCTTGAGAGGATGAAGCCCGATAGGAGGGTTACCGGGAGTATGTGGATAACTGCTACTTTCTTATTTACAAACATTGAGGCGAAAACGACAGATGTTGCAACGGGGACGTATATGAGGTTTTCGTTTATTGGCAGGTTGAGTGTCTCTAAGGTTAACTTTGAAAGGAATGTGAAGAACTTAATAAAGAAGATGTCAAGTGTTATTACGGTAAATGAGAAGAGAAGGTTTTTCAGCTGATATGCCGAAGGGCTGAGGACTTTGTAGAGCCTTACTACGGAGAAGTAGAGGGCTATAGACAGGAGAAAGAGAGACAGGTATTTGTTAAAGGTTTTTCCCTTTGAGTAGTTTTCCTTGAGAGCTTTAAGCTTTTCAGTCTCTTCTGAGGTAACCCGTTCTCCCTTTTTGACTACTAATTCTCCCTTTTTAAGGCTAATGTAAACAGGTTTTACTTTTGACTCAGCCTGTTTCCATAAGCGTTTTGTCTCTTTCTCCTTAAAGACTATGTTGGGTTCTAACTGCAAGTTCTCGTAAACTTTCTCTGAGGTTTCTCTGTTTTTTATTAGTTTTTGAAGGTCTTTTTTCAGCTCCTCTTGGGCTTTCTCTTGCGTCAGGAAAGCATTCGTCGGAACGATTTTCTCCTTTCCTTCTGAAAGAAGCTTTACCTTTGAATAACCTTTGGGAACTTGAGATATGATTCCCCGGCTGTAGTAAGACCGGAGGAGCCACTTTACAGTTTCCTTCTCTTTGTCTGTGAGGTAGTTGAAGTTTTCAACCTCTCTGATGGTTTTCCTGACGGCTTCCGGGTTGGACTGGTAGAGGGGAAGAACCTGTTTTCGGGCTCTCTCTTTAAGCTCTTCTGTTTTCTCCTTGTTTATTACCTTGATTGATACAGGAGACCTTACGTCTAATGGGCTTACTTCCCCTGGTTTTAGAGTTGGAATATTGACGAGGTTTATGGGAAGTAGAAAAAGCGTTACTACTATTCCCGAAATAACAACGAGAGAGTAGATGATTAAATTAACTCTCCTTTGTTCTCTCATACTCTTCATAGGCCTTGATTATCTCCTGAACTAATCTATGCCTTACAACGTCTTCTCTTGAAAACTCTACTATTTCAATTCCATCTATGCCCTTCAGTATCTTCGTAGCTTCAACAAGCCCAGAAACTTTACTTGAGGGTAGGTCAATCTGTGTTACATCTCCCGTTATGACAACCTTTGAGCCGAAACCGAGCCTCGTGAGAAACATTTTCATCTGCTCTCTTGTCGTGTTCTGAGCTTCATCTAAGATAATGAAAGCGTCGTTTAGGGTTCTTCCTCTCATGTAGGCCAAAGGTGCAATCTCAAATATGTTTCTCTCTAAGTAAGAGTTAACTTTTTCGGGTTCAATCATCTCAAAAAGGGCGTCGTATAGAGGTTTGAGGTAGGGGTCTATCTTCTCCTGAAGTGTTCCTGGTAGAAAGCCCAGCTTCTCCCCTGCCTCAACTGCCGGCCTTGTTAGGATAAGTCTGTTTACAAGCCCCCTTTTGAAGTAGGAGACAGCTGCAGCGACGGCCAAGTAAGTTTTCCCCGTTCCTGCCGGCCCTACGCCGAATACAATGTCGTTCTTCTTTATTGCCTCGTAATACTTTTTCTGAGTTGGGGTTTTTGCAATTATCTTTTTTCCCCTGTATGTTGTGACTATAACGTCTCCCGTTGACTCTTTAACTTTTGACTCTTTCCTTGCTGAAAGCTGGGTTAGATACATGTCAACATCTGCCTTTGTGAGTTTATGTCCCGATTTAACCAATCCTTCAAGGTCTTTAAGGAACTGTTTTGCCTTCTCTTCACTTTCGGAGCTCCCGTTTATCATTATCTCGTTTCCCCGAGAGCCCATCTTTACTCCGAGTATTTGAGCAAGCTTCCTTAAATTTTCCTCGTGGTGGCCAACGATTGTGTAGAAGTCTTCCGGCTCAAGCTCCAGGATTACCTTTATCAATAAAACCTCCTCCTTTGGGTTTCTCTATTTCAACCTTTAAGCTGTTTCTGAACCAAACGTCGTTTTGAGGAAATGGTATTTCAATACCGGCCTCTTTTAGTCTATACCACGCCTTGTAGTAGAAGTCGCTTACGATACTCCTTACCAAAAGGTTTTTCCTTACGTCTATCCAGAATATGGTTCTAAAGATAAGGGCACTGTCTCCAAACTCCTCAAACCTAATAGTTTTGGGAAGGAACTTTACCGTGTAGGGGAGCTCCTCAATAACCGAGAGTAGGATCTCCTTTACCTTCAGCGGATCTGACGAGTAGGCAACGCCTACAGGTATTTTCAGTCTTACGTAAGGGTCTTTGTACGAAAAGTTCACTATTGGAGAACTTATGAACGAGGAGTTTGGGATGGATATCTCAACCCCATCGTTTGTCCGGATTATCGTTGACAGGATTCCTATGTCCTCCACCTTTCCAAAGACGCTGGGAGATGTTGTTCCCAACGTGGTTACTGAAATTGAGGGGAGCTCCAAAATGTCTCCGACCTTTAGTTTCTTGCTGAACAGAAGTATAAAACCGCTTACGTAGTTGTTCATTATCGTTTGGAGACCAAAACCTATACCTACGCCCAAAGTTCCAGCTATGGGAAGTAGAACCTTCCAGGTGATTCCCAAGCTGGAAAGGAGAACGATAAGGTTAAAAAGAACTCCTATATTAAATATTAATGCTTCTGCCGAACCTCCCTCTACTTCTCTTCTCTCCTTTGGAAATGAAAGCTTTACGAGTTTTTTGCCCGTATTGAGGAGTGAAAAGAGGATTATTCCCCAGAAAACCGAGTTAATAAGGTTTTCTACCGATATCTTTATCAGTTCCGTATTAATTAAGTAAAGGGAGTGCAGTTTGTCTATTAGAACTCCGAAGTTTGAAAATCCCTTTAGAATGAGTATTAAAACAAGAATGTAGATTGTAGATACCAAAACTTTAAGGTTCTGTTCAAGAGATTCAAGGTCTTTTTGGGGAAGCTCCCTCTGTAGCTTTTCCTTTAGGAAGGGAAGGAGTTTAGAGTTTATAACGGTTAAGAGGGCAGTAAGGAAGACTATAAGAGCCATTCCCAGGAGCGTTTTAAAGTTAAAGTTTAGGTAGTCAAGCTCCCATAGAAGGAAGAGAACTGTTAGGAGGATAGTTCCTGTTACTTTTACTGTTTTCTCAATTATTTTCCTGTTAACTGCAGAACTAAGTTCCCAGACTATCAGAAGGAAACCTAAAAATATGAAAAACTTTTTCAGCACTATTAAAATTTTTAATATTTTTGGGCTTTTAAACGGTAGAAAGAGGAAGAGTGTTGACGTGACAAAGGCCAGTATGAAACAGATGTATGGGATAAACCAGAGCTCCTTCCGGTTTGTTAAGAGGTGTGCAGCTCTCGTTATGTAGATAGCAGAAGTTAGAATTGAGAGGTTTCTCAAGAGCTCTCTGTAGTTCCAGTAGGGCAGTTGGTTTGACAGTAACCAACCGATGGCGAATAGGATTAGAGAGGCTACGGTGAGAAAAATAACGTCTGCTATTGTTTCTTCTACCCTTTTTCTGAGGCTCTTCTTTAGGAAGAGCTCAGTCACAAGTGTGATTACCGCTGTCAAGGCAAAGAGAGAAAATGGGATGTAAAGGTTAGGATCCAACTTCAACGTAGGAGTAGCCTCCTTGGTTTTTAACTCTTATTACCTTGTCTCCTGCCACTTCAAGCTCCGGATCGTGGGTTACTATAAGCATTTGAGGAATTCTGCCTTTGAGTTTTAGGAGAAGTTCCGTCAGTCCCATTCTCCTCTGGGCGTCTAAGTGGACGGTCGGTTCGTCTAAAACTAAAAGTTCCATAGACTGGGAGAAGTTCCTTGCCATTGCGAACCTGAGGGCCAAGGCAAAGGCTACCTGTTGCCCTCCTGAGAGGTCTTCCAAGAGCATCGTTCCCTGGCCGGGCATTCCAAACTCAATGGACAAGTCTTCTGAGATAAAGAGGTCTCCAAACTCAAAGTCAAATGATGAGAAGAACTCTTTGCAGAAGTTTGCAATTTGGGGCAGGAGTGTTGTTCTGACTCTCCTTAAGAATCCCCTTTCCGGGTGGATGCTCTCCTGAACTCTTTGGAGAATGTAGAGACTGTTCCTAACCTTTTGAACGTTCTCCTTAACCTTCTGGAGCTCTGCCCTCTTTTCTTCAAGCCGTTTAAGGTTTTCCTCCCTGCTCTTAAGCTCTCCTATCAGCCTGTTGAGTTTTTCCCTTTTCTCCTTCAGTGCATTCTCTGTAGACTTTACGGCCCTTTCAGACGCCAAATAGAGGCTCTCTTTAAAGTTTAGTCTCTCTAACTGTGAAGAGAGCTCCCTCTCTTTCTCGCTCTTTTCTTTTAATTCCTCTTGGAGCTGCTTGAGGAGCTCCCTAAATTCCCTTTCGCTCTTTATTTCTCCTTCTATTTTGTTGAGGAGTTCCTGCTTCTTTTTGAGGTTTTCTATCAGCTCATTTAGCTGCTTCGTTGAGCTTACGTTAATTCCAAACCGCTCCTTTATCTCAGAGGCCTTTTCCTTTAGAGCTATCTCTCTCCTTTCAATCTCTTTGAGTTCCTCTTCTAACTCTCTAAGCTCCTTCTCTTCAGGTAGTCTTGAGAGCTGTCTCTTTACCTCTTTTACCCTTGCCTCTGTCAGCGCAATTTCCTTCTCAAGTTTTGAGAACTCTTCCTTCACATTCTCAAGGAGCTCTAACTTTTCCTTTAACTCCTCTTCTTTAAACTCAACCGGTGCAATTTCCTGCAGTTCCTTCTCTAAATTTGAAATTTCTTCCTCTCTTCTCTTTCTCTCTTGGAGCTCCCCTTTGAGCTTTTCCCACTTTCTCCTCTCTTCCTGAAACTCCTTTTCTGCCTCTTCCAGCCTCAGTTTAAGTGATTTAAGCTCTTCTTCCCTGTTTTTCAGCTCTTTTTGGGCTTCAAGTTTCAGCGTTTCCCTCTTCTCTTGGGGGAGTTCCCCTCCGCAGACGGGACACTCAGACGTTTCCCTCTGAAGGAGCTTCAGCTTCTCCTCAAGCTCGGTTATCCTTGCTGCCGTCTTCTCCTTTTTAACCCTTAACTCCTGAATCTCTCTCTCTAACGTTTTAAGCCTGTTTTCTAACTCCTCTAATTCTTCTGTTGTTACTTCCGGAATGCCTTTCTTCAGCCTCTCTATCTGTTCCTCTAACGATTTTCTTTTTAGTTTTGTCTCCCTAAACTGCTTTTCCCTCTCTTTTAAGGTTTCAACTTCTTCCGTCAGTTTAGTTTTCTCGTCTTTCAGCGATGCAAGTTTCTCTCTTCTCTTCTCCTGTTCACTTTCAAGTTTAGGGAGCTCTTTTTCCAGCTCTTTCCTAATTTGAACTTCTTCTCTCACCCTTTTTATCTTCTCATTACTCCTTTTCTTTTCAGTTGCAACTAAAATTAGCTCCTGTACAACGCCTTTTAACTCCTCACAGAACTTTAAAAGCTGAACTTCAGAGCGAAGCTGTGAAATCTGCTCCTTTCTCTCCTCAATCTCTTTTAGCTTTTCTGAGAGCTCCTCTACTCTTCTTTCATCCCTTTCTCTTTCCTTCTTGAGCCTTTCAAGTTCACCCTTTAACCTCTCAAACTCCTCTTTTGCCCGGCGGAGCTCCTCAAAATCCTTTCTTTCCCTCTCAAGGCTTTCCGTAAGGCCTTCTACCTCTAATTCAAGGGAGTGGAGTTCCCGTTTTAGCTTCTCAATTCTCTCCCTCTCCTCCTCTATTTCTTTCTCCGTTCCCTTAAGGAGTAGGAGCTGATTTTCTAAAACTTTCTCAATACTTTTCAGCTTCTTTATCTCCTCTTTTAACTCCTCGTGTTTCTTTCCGAACTCTTCAAGTCCTAAAAGCCTGTTGAGTATTTGTCTCCTCTCCTGGGGTCTGCCTTTAAGAAGGTCTACTATCTCCCCTTGAGGAACAAAGACGGTATTTCTGAACATGTCTGGAGTAAGCCCTAAACTATGGGATACGGCCCCTTCTACCTCCCTTATTCCCCTTGCAAGGAGCTTTCCGTCTTTCTCAATAACGGCGCTGTTCCGTTTGCGGGAGAGTTCTCTGATAATCCGATACCTGTTTCCCCTGTGTATAAACTCAATTTCAACGGTTGAAGCGTTTGCCCTTCTGTTTATTAGCTGGTCTTTGGTGGTTTTCTCTTTCAAGTCTTTACCGAAAAGCGCAAAGAAAATACCCCTAAGAATAGATGTTTTACCTGAGGCGTTGTCTCCCAAAATTACGTAGGTTTCATCTCCAAACTCCACTTCTGTGTCTTTATGGGAAAGGAAGTTCTCAAGTTTTAATCTTCTGAGTTTTATCATGTAATCTCCTCTCTCTCCTCAAGTAGGTCTTCTTCCGTTTTCCTTTTAACTCTCTTTTCACCTTCTCTTAATATAACGGTGAAACAGAAGACGACAAAGCCGAAGACAGTCATCCAGGAGAAGACCATAAACAGTAGAGAGCTACCCTTCATCACTTATCCTCCTTTTCCTGTCTGCAAGGTAGACCATGAAGAGCTGAACTGCCAGTATAAAGACCATAACAAAACGGGCAACCCAAACCTGAAAGTCTGATGAAGCAAGCTTTTGAGGAAGCTGACCAACCGTCCAGGTTGCAAGTATCAGAAAGAGTGCAACGGGGGTAACGTATTTCAGGATGTAGTAGTAGATTCTCGGGACTTTGAAGAGAGCTCCCCTGTTTATCTCCTCCCAGGCCTTGGAGCTCCCGAAGAACCAGAAGAAGATGATTACCTCAAGGAGTGCAAATAGAACAACGAAGAACGTTCCCGCCCAGAAGTCCATTTCGTCTAAAGCTTTAGGCATGAATATCGGAATTTGGGCCACTAAAAAGGCGAAAATAATAGTTACGGTAACGGCAACCTTCCTTGAGAAGCCAAACTCGTCCTCCAGGAAGGCAACTACTGGCATCGTTATTGCAACGGACGAAGTTGCCCCAGCAAAGAAGAGGAGGAAGAACCAAATGAACCCTATAAAGTCTCCCCCTGTTAAGTGGGAAAAGAGAGCGGGAAGAGTAACAAAAGCAAGGTTAAATGCCCCGCTGTTTGCAACGGCTTGGGCGTTCATAACTCCAAAAAAGGCAACAGCTGCCGGTATTGCTATAGATCCTCCTAAAATTACTTCGGCAAGCTCGTTTAGAGATGCAGCAGAAAGGCCTGAAGCTACAATGTCGTCGTCTTTTCTGATGTAAGAGGCGTAAGTGATAATTGCTCCAAACCCTAAGCTTAGCGTGAAGAAGACCTGTCCGGCTGCGGCAAGCCAGACCTTCGGGTTTGTAAGCTGTGAAAAGTCCGGGTACCAGAGGAAGTCAAGTCCCTGAACTGCCGTTCCGTTTGGAGTTTCTATGAGAATTACCCTGACCATTAGAATTAGAGCTAAAAAGAAGAGGGTAGGCATTGCAACTTTTGCGAACTTCTCAATTCCTCCGGTTACTCCCCTGTAGAGAATGTAGGCGTTAAAGGCAACGGTAATTAAGAAGAAAACGTATGCTGCAACTGAAGGAGCTGTATAGTGCTGAAGGAACTCCGCAAAAGGCTTAAGGTATTCACTTTGAGGGAGGTTTGGGTCAGGGTGTGGAAGAAGGCCGGCTATTGAGAAGAAGGAGTACCCTAAAGTCCAGGATTCAATGTAGATGTAGTAGCAGAGGACGATGAAAGGAACGAACAGACCCAGAGCTCCGATGTATTTTGATATCGGGTTTCTCCAGAGGAGTTTAAAGATAGCGGGCGTTGTTCCGTGTCCTTTAGAGCCTCCATACCTACCTATTGCCCACTCCGTCCACATAAGGGGTACTGCTATTATCAGCATGGCTATCATGTAGGGAATCATAAAGGCACCGCCGCCGTTTTCGGCAGCCTGAGTCGGAAAGCGAAGGAAGTTCCCAAGCCCTACTGCGTTTCCTGCCATAGCCAGTATGAGGCCTAACCTGGAGCTCCAGTGTTCCCTAATTTGGCTCATCTTTTCCCCCAATTTTGTATAAATTGAGTGTTCGGTAATTTTAAAATACGGAGGCTGTTGCTGATGAAATACATCTTTGGTCCTGTCTTCTCCCGGAGGTTGGGTTTTTCGTTAGGTGTTGACCTCGTTCCCTACAAGGTTTGCAGTATGGACTGTCTCTACTGTGAGGTTGGAGCTACAACTGAGAAGACTTTAGAGAGGGCTGAATACGTTCCACTTGACGGTGTTAAGAGGGAGCTTTCCCAATTCCTCTCCTCCTCTCCTGAGGTTGACTACATAACCTTCTCAGGCTACGGTGAACCTACTCTCTTTTCAAAATTGGGGGAGCTTGTAAACTGGCTCAAGGAGAACTACTCAAACTATAAACTTGCTCTTCTTACAAATTCCTCTCTCCTTGAGAGGAACGATGTCCTCAACGAGGTTAAGGGTATAGACGTTGTTCTCCCTTCACTTGACGCCGTTTCACAGCCGGTTTTTGAGAAACTAAACAGACCTGTTCCGGGACTTAAGGTTGAGAGTATCGTTAAGGGAATAGAGAGGCTTTTAAAGGAGACTGAGTGTAAAGTTTGGGTTGAAACCCTTTTTGTTAAGGGAATTAATGACTCCGAAGAAGAAGTAGAGAAGTTGGGAGAGGTAATTCACAGACTCTCTCCCCACAAGTGGCAGCTCAATACAGTTGCAAGGCCTCCGGCTTACGGAGTTGAGGGGCTTTCTTTTGAGGAGCTCCGTCGGATAGCCGAGAAAGTTGGATACCCGGCTACGGAGATAGTTGCCCCTTCAAAGGCAAGGAAGAGAAAATTTCCCTTCCCTCAGCTAAAAGATGAGGTTTACGGAATAGTAGTAAGGAGGCCGTGTCCCGTTGAGGAGATTGCAGACGCTTTAGGCGTTCTGACCGAAGAGGTTGAAAGGGCCGTTGAAGACTTAAAGAGAGAGGGAAAGGTTAAGGAGGTCTTATACGGAGGGGAGCCATACGTAAAAGGTATTTCTGTTTAGCCCTTCTTTTTCTATTTCTCTTTTTAAACCGAGCGTCTGCCCTTACCACTAAGACGGTTAAAGGGGTCTGTTTTGACAGAAACCTTCTTAACCAGATAGAGAGGGAATCCGAAAGGGTTTGCTTTTTCTCTGACTGTAAGTCAGTAGCTGCGGAGCTCCTTAATAGTTTAGGCTACAGCGTTGAGGTAAAGGGAGATACTCTTCTCATTAAGGACTACAGAGTTGTTGAGTCAGTTGAGTTTAAGGGGCTTTCCGACCTTAAAGATATTGAAAAGGTCGTAAAGTTTCTTTTACTAGGAAAGCCTGTTCCTCAGTCCGGTATAGAGAGTATTAAGCAGCTCATACTGTTAAAGCTGAAGGCTTTGGGTTTTTCCCGTTCTAAGGTCTCCATCTCCTTCAAAAGGGTTGGCTGCGGTTATGAAGCTATAGTTTCTGTTGAGAAGGGAGCTCCCCTCATAGTTAAGTCTATCTCCGTAGATTCTCCCCCTCCTTTTAAAGAAGAGGTCTTTAACCTGATTGGGACACTTTTAGGGAAGCCATTAAACTACCAGAAGCTTTCTGACCTTAAGGATAAACTTGAAGAAATTCTCGTAGAGAAGGGTTACTACAACTGTAACATAACTTTTAAGACCGTTCTTGCTGGGGGTGGAGTTTACCTTTACGTGAAGCTTAAACCTGGAAAACTTTACAGGATTCTCTTTTCCGGCAACCGCCACTTCTCTGCTGATAGGTTGAAGGAGCTCCTTACCTTCTCTTCTGCCCGTTCGGTTGACGAGTTTGAGATTGATAACTCAAAAAGACAGATTGAGAAGTTTTACAGAAACCACGGATTTCCCTTTGTTAAGGTTCAAACTTCAGTCCTTGATAAAGGAAAGGAAGTCCTTGTTAAGTTTGAGATTGACGAAGGTTCTTACGTTCTCGTTAAGAAGATAAAAGTGGAAGGATTAAAGCTTAAAGAAAAAGAGTATAAATCCCTCTTGGGTAAGCCTTTCTCTGAAGACGCGGTTAACTCTCTGGTTCAGCGAATCCTTTTAAAACTAAAAGAGAAGGGATTTAGAGAGGCAGTTGCAGATTACAGGGTGGAGTTCCCCGACACTCTCCTATTCCGATTTAGGAAAGGTCCCGTTTTTAAAGTGGTTTCCGTTAAGGTTTTTGGGGATAAGCTGGGCTGTTTTAAAGGGGTAGAAACTCCTTTCCCTTATACAGATTCACAGGTTGAAAAGATAACCGGCAGAATTTCAGACTGCTACGCTTCAAAGGGATATCCCGACGTTAAGGTAGGAGTAGAGGTATATACGCTATCTGAAGCTCCTGCAGAGGTTGATTTAGAGCTGAGGGTTAAGGTAAAAACTGGTAAACAGTATCGTTTCGGTTATGTCGTTTTAAAAGGGCTCAGGAGAACAAGAGTTTCGGCCATAAGAAACCTGATAATTATTTCTCCAGGGGAGCTCTACTCAAGGAAGAAAGTTGTTAAGCAGTACTCAAAGCTCCTTGACAGCAGGCTTTTCTCCTCAGTTAACATAACTGAGGTTCGTTCCGACTCGGCCATTTCTGAGGTTATTGATCTTAGAGAGGGTAGTTTTCTAGATGCAAAAGGTTTTATCGGTTATGGAACCGATTACGGAGCTGTAACAAACGGGTTTCTCTCAATGACCTCTCCCTTTGGGATGGGGCTTAAGTTCTTCCTTTTCGGTCGCTACCGCCAGAAAGAGGGGTATGATGCCGTTTTTAAGGTTTTAAAGCCGGCCTTTCCTTTTAAAAACTGGAACCTTGGCTACTCTATCGTAAAGAAGGAGCAGATATACGAGAGCTTTAAGTCAGACAAGGTTCTCTACAGGTTTTCTTTGGAGAGGAAAAAGGCAAAATCATTCTCTCAAGCTTTTGAGTTTGAAGTTTCAAGGGAAACCTTACGTGATACTTCCATTGCTGCAAAGCGTTTTAGCCTTGAAAGGCGTTTTATCTACCTTCAGACCTACGACAGGAGAGACAGTATCTCAAACCCGAAAAAGGGTTACCTCTCTTCCACAAAAATCTCCTTTGCTGGTCTTCTTTTAGGAGGAGATGCTGACTACACGCTTCTTGAGGAGAAGTTCCTTTTCTTAAAGAGTTTCGGTGGTTTAACTGCTGCCCTAAGACTTGGAACCGGTTTTATCTCATCTCTAAAAGGTTCTTCGGTTCCCATTCAGGATAGGTTCTTCTTAGGAGGTGCTGAAAGCGTAAGGGGTTACAAGTATGGAACTATCTCTCCGACTGACGATAAAGGTAACTACGTAGGTGGAAAGGCATACGGGCTTTTCAGCGTGGAGCTCCGCCACAAGCTCTATGGTCAGCTGGAAGGAGCTCTCTTCTACGACTCTGGAAAAGTCTTCAGGGAACCCTCAAGCTTTTCCCTCTCAGACTGGTATTCCTCGGTAGGTATTGGTCTTCGCTACTTAACTCCCGTTGGCCCACTTAGAGTAGACTACGGCTATAAGCTAAAGTCCGTTCCTGGTCAGGGAAGAGGCAGATTTCACATCTCTTTCGGTTTCCCGTTTTAACCGATACTGTCGTAGTAGGCCTTCTCTAAAGCGACTTCAAGCCTTTTGAGGAGCTCCTTTTTAAGTTCCTCTAAGTTGCCTTCAAACTCAAATCCTGCCGCCATTTTGTGGCCGCCTCCGCCGAAGGATTTTGCAACCTCGGCCACGTTTACCTTCCCTTTAGACCTCATTGAGACTTTCCAGAATCCCTCCTCTATCTCCTTAAAGAAAAGGGCAACTTCAACTCCGGCAATAGACCTGGGGTAGTTGATGAAGCCTTCAGACTCTTCCGGGTAAGCTCCTGTTTCCTCTAAGAACTTCTTAAAAAGAGTTATATGGGCAACTTTCTGGTTAAGCTCAAAGGAGAGTGTCCTTAAGACTAACTCCAATAGCCTTAGTTTGTTTATTCTGTTTCTCTCAAAGATGTTCGTATAGACTTGGTAGGGGTTGACTCCTTTTTTGAGGAGCTCCGCTGCGATAGAGTGGGTTTCCGGAGAGGTGTTTGAGTAGTTGAACCCTCCTGTGTCTGTAAGGATTCCCGTGTAGATCGGTAGTGCAACCGAGAGGTCTATGAGGTTTTCGTCTATCAGTTTCATTATGTGGTATGAAAGCTCACAGGTGCTTGAGATTTCAGGTTCAACGATTGCATAGTCTGTAAAGGGCTCTGCCGTTATGTGGTGGTCAATTACTAAAGACTTCTTGGCAGGGATTGACTCAAATCCTGTCCTCTTAGGGTCTGAAACGTCTGTGATGACAACCCAGTCAAACTCCTCGTCTATCTCCTCTTTAACCTCTACCTTATCAACTCCCGGAAGGAAGTCAAAGAAGAAGGGGATCCTATCCCTGTAGATTACCCTGACGTTCTTTCCCAACTTTTTAAGGAAGTTGAACCAGCCTAAGGAGCTCCCTATCGCGTCTCCGTCGGGGTTTTTGTGTGTAGTTATCAAGATTTTTCCTTCAACGCTCTTTAGGAGCTCCGCCGTTTCATGTCTGTTCAGTTTCATAGCTCTACCTCTAAGTCAATGAGAAATTGGGGACGGGGAACTGTTCTGAGCTTTAACCTCTTTCCCAAAAGGTGCTGAATGTATCCTGCAGCTCTGTTGAGTCTTTCTACGGCTAAAACTACGTCCTCCTTTTTAAGCCCCGATATAAAGACGTTTGCTTTTGAGCCGTCCTTGGAGAGCTCTAGCCGTTTAACGGTTATAAATATGTTCTCAGGCAAGTCTATTTCCCTTCTGACTATATCTGAAATTTCCCTTAAAAGCTGAGATTTTAACCTTTCTCGTCTGTAACTTTTCATTTACTCTCCACTAACTGTAAGTTCTTTTACTAAGACCGACGGGCTGCACACGTTTCCGAGCCACTTCTGGTCGGCTCCTACCTCTGTTATGTTCTTAAGGAGCTCCTTCATGTTTCCTGCAACGGTCATTCCCGTAACAGGCATAACTTTTTTGCCGTCTACGTAGTATACTCCGCTTATACCTATTGAAAGCTCTCCAGATATCGGGTTAACCGTGTGAATTCCCATTGCGTCTGTTACAACTATAACCTCTTCAGGAGTTTTCACCATCTCCTCCAAGTTTAAAACTCCCCTTTCAACTATCAAGTTTGTAATTCCTGACGTGGGTAGTGACGAGATTGAGTGTCTGATGCCGTTTCCGGTAGGTTTAAGCTCCAACTTCTTGGCAGAATACATATCAAGTAAAAAGTTCTTAAGGACTCCCCTCTCTACAACTGCCTTTTTCTTCGTAACGACTCCTTCGTCGTCGTAGGGACAGCTTCCGGTGCCGTCTGGGTGGTGGGGGTCGTCGTATATGGTAAGGGTGTGGTTTGCTATCTCGTGGCTCAGTTTATCGGCAAATAGGGATTTTCTCCTAAGAACGTTGTTTCCTAAAAAGGCTGCAGAAAGGGTTTCTATAAGCTCTGCAAATACGCAGTTTTTAAATATTACCGGAAGTCTCTTCGTCTTTATGGGTTTTGCTCCAAGGAGCTCCGTTGCGTTCCTTGCAGCGTTAACTGCTACGAGCTTAGGGTTAAGCTGATGGAAGAACCTTGTAGACTGGTAGTCCCACCCTATCTGAGAATCTCCAGACTCCTCGGCGGCAAGAAGAATGCTTAAAGTGTAGTTTGTAGTCGTATAGCTAAAGTTGTGGTCGTTTGAATTGTAGTAGTAGACGGTCGTCTTCCCGTCTCCGTAAGAGGCCTTTCTCACCTTCTTTACCCTGCTGTCAAACTGGAGAGATAGAGATTCAAGCTCTTTTGCCAGTTCTACTTTTCTCTCAATCGGTACTGTGTCATAGTCGTCGTTCAGTTTAAAGTGAAGGGTGGAATTTTCCGGCATAGAGAAGCTGTAGTCGTCTGGTTCTGAACATTTTGCGTTTTCTCTGGCACACTCAATTGCAATTCTTATCCCGTCGTCTGAAACGTCGTTTGTATAGGCAAATCCCAATCTTCCTTCAACTACTACCCTTATTGCTACTCCCTTCATCTGGGAAGTTTTGATCCTGTCAACTTCTCCTCCTTTAACCTCTACTCCTGTTCCTTCCCCTTCAACGGCGTAGATGTCATAGTTTTCAACTCCCAATTTCTTCAAGTAGTTTGCCGTCCTCTCAACTATCTTAAACATCAGTTACCTCCAGGTTTCTGAAGTATTCCCTTACCTCTTCTGGTTTACCGCAGCTCTTCTTACCCTCTGTGCAGTAGCCTAAGTAATAGCAGTTTGGACCTACACCTTTAAAGAGCTCCGGAAACTCCTTTCTGAGGATTTTTAACATTTCAACTGCCATTTTCCTGATTTCCCACTGTGCCCTTGTGCAGGTTCTAAGTCTTAAGAAGTGGACCATTTCCTCTCCGTTCATAGTAAAGACGATTCTCGTTGAACAGGCGTTGGGAAGGACAAATCGGGCGTCCTCTTTGGGAGCTCCCTCCTCAACAAACCCTTCGTAGGCTTTCCCTAAAAAGGACATAAGCTCCTTAAAGGAGTATTTTTTTTTGTCTACTTCAACTTTTAGTCCTTTAAGGCTTTCGGGCTCAACGTAGGGAAAGTCCTTCATACTTACGTATCTTTGGGACTGCTGGCTGTAAGAGGCCGGTCTGTGTCTTACAAGCTGGTGGGAACAGGCCCTTGATATTCCGTCAACCAGAAAAGTAAAGGTTAAGTGGCGAAGGAGCTCCTCAGTATTTGAAAGTTCTGGGTAGTTGTAAGAGATGAGGAAAACTTTCAACCGGAGACCTCCTTTGAAATAGTGGAGATTAATTATAAATCCTAGTCCTGTTTGCCGAACTGAATGAGAGGAAGGTTGGCCTCTTTTGCTATCTCCTTTGCCAGCCAGTCTGGGTAACCTTCCCTGTATATTACTTTTGTTATTCCTGCATTTATGAGCATTTTAACGCACAGCGAACAGGGACAGTGGGTGCAGTAGAGGGTAGAACCCTTAGTGGGTACACCGTGAAGGGCTGCCTGAATTATTGCATTCTGTTCTGCGTGGAGCCCCCTACAGAGCTCGTGCCTCTCCCCGCTAGGAACTCCAAGTTTTTCCCTTAAACAACCAACTTCTTCTGGATGTTTAAGGCCGCTGGGTGGACCGTTGTAGCCGGTAGATATTATTCTTTTATCCTTAACCAAAACGGCCCCAACCTTCCTCCTTAAACAGGTAGACCTGGTTGAGACCATTTGAGCGATAGACATAAAGTATTCATCCCAAGAAGGACGAGGCAATTAGTGGCCTCCAAAGATGTGGTGATAGGCAGTCATAATCAGGGTTATGAACATGAAGATGTAGAGGATTATCTCAACAGAGGCTATCCACTTCCTAAAGCCGAATACCGTTTTGAGAGCTCTGCTTGCCATACTCTCCCCCTTATAGCCACATAAATATTGATTGGGAATACCAGTGAACGAACTTAACGAACCAAACTCCAAGAATCGGGAGTAAAAGAACAGACAGGGTGGCTATTAGAACTATCCAAGCCTCTTTTTCTATATCCCTTGAGCTAACCTCTCTTGCCATTTTCTAACCTCCTATTTGTAGGAAGGGTTCTTATGGTGAACTTTACTTGAGTGGAACAACTTATACCTATAGAGGGCATCTAAACCGTGGCAGTCTACACAGATGCTTCCTTTCAGGTCTTTATTCCTTAAGAAGCTGTTAAGGGCATTACCCTCAACCGGTTTACCGGGAACTGACCTTGTCCACTTACTCCAAACGTGTGGGTCGTGGCAGGTTTCACAGGCGATGTCACCGCCTACGTGAACCTCTTTTCCGTCTCTTGTAAAGAGCGGCCAGTCTCCTTCCCTTCCAGGCCTGTCAAAGTTCCTTACAACCACGTCCTTGTGGGGGTGGTAGTAGTATTTCACAACCTTTTTACTTCCTACACCGCCTTTTCTGTGACACGTGAGGCAGTAGTTTGACATTCTATTGTCCGTTATCTCCTTAACGTCTGTAGCCCAAAGGAGTTTGTCTTTTGCTCTGTGGGGAACGTGGCATGCAGAGCATACTCCGTCTTTTAGAACTTCTTTTCCAAGGGCGTTCTTAAAGTTCTTCTTAACTATTCTCATGTCGTGGTCGGTCCCGATAACCGCTGCCTCTTTAGTGTGGCAAGCGGTGCAGAGAGAGCTGTCTGCTGCAACAGTATACCTTGTTAACCTTTCTTTGTCTGCTCCGTTGTGTGGATCGTGGCAGGTTGCACAGTCCATAATTCCGGTTTCACCCTTCTTTGCAGGGTGTCCGGTCATCTGGTTAATGAGTGGTAGCCTTGAGTTTTCTATCATAGAAAGGTTCTTCTCAGTAACTTCACGACCTATCGGGTGGGTAAATTTACCTACGGTTTTGTCTTCGGCAATTTCTCCCTTGGCGTGGCAAGAGGAACAGAGCTTTTCACCTATTGTTTCACCTTTTCCGGTTTTCCTGTTCCAGAGAACTTTAAACTTAGGATTGTGTGGAGTATGGCATGCAGAGCATACTCCGTTTTTGAGGAGTTCTTCTCTCTCCTTCTCTGTCAGTTTCACGTCAGGGTTGTTGAGTAGGTCGTGTGGAGTTCCTTTCAAGTTTTCGTCTACGTGGCAGGTTAGACAGAGTTCCGAGTTACCTCTTACAGGAATCCTCAGTAAGACTTCCTTGTGAGTATGTGGGTCATGGCACGTTGCACAGGAGACTTCCTTACCAGGTAGCTTGTCTGTCGGGTTCTTAACTCCGACGGGGTGTTCGTTGAATACACTCTGCTTAACCTTGTGTTTTGCCATTCCTTCAGGGTCGTGGCAGGCCAGACAAAAGCCGTCAACAGGCGGCTCCATCGGTGAAATTTCGCCGTAAACGACCCTTGAGAGGTATCCACCTTTTGCCTTATGGACGTTGTGGCAAGCTGCACAGTCTCCTTTCTTCCACTTCTTATCTATCTCTGCGTGTGGGCCGTTCTTAACGTCTGCCTCTTTCCTGTGACAGGTGTAGCACAGTTTGAGCCGTGGAGCTCTCAAAAACTTCCCTTTTGGACTGTTGTCAAAAGAGTGGTGAGGATCGTGACACGTTGTGCAGGCTAACCTGTTTTGGGGAAGAGGAAGTTTAAGTGCAATCTTCTCTTTCAGTTTAACTCCAGTTGGGTGGGTGAGCGTTCCAACGGTTTCTACCTCTTTTCCGTCAATTACGTGTTGAGGGTAGTGACAGGAGAGGCAGAGGATATCGGTTTTTCCTTTTGCGTCTATAAGAGCTGCATAGTCAAAGGCGTCTTCAGGTATAGGTCTACTCCAAAGTTTCCTTCCTTTTGCCTTGTGAGCAACGTGGCAAGTTTTACACGAGTTTCCGTCTATGTTGTGCTTGGTTTTAAGAACGGCCTTTTCCTGAACGTGACACAGAGTACAGATTTTCTTTTCTTGGGCAACTAACAGGTGTTTGTTTTCCTCTTTGTGGACTTTGTGGCAGGTCATACACTCAACAGAAGAAGTAACTGCCTTCTGTTCTTTGAAGAAAGCAACATCTGCACCTTTGGGGAACTTCTTGTGGATAGGGTGGTTTCTGAAGTTAGGGTGTTCTTTGGAGTTTACGTTCTCTATGTGGCAAACTGCACAGAGCTGAGAGTTCTTTGCCGGTTCAATTAGAGTTTTGGGAGCTCTACCCCTGTGGGCAGAGTGGCAGGATTCACACTGAACTTCCTGGTTTTTAGTTACTTTACCCCCTAACTTTTCAATTTCAACGGCGTATTTAACCTTTAGCTTGTTCTCTGTATCCTTTAAGATTGGATGGTTGAGGCCGTGTTCTGCATTCTGCTTGTGACACTTTATACAGAGGGTAGAGTTAACGTTAGGTTCTCTCATAAACGTGTAGTCAAGCTTCTTCTCACTTCCGGTTTTTGTATGGGGAGTGTGGCAGGTTCCACAGTAGAGCTTCCCGTCAAGAAGAGGGAAACCTTTAGGCATTTTAAAGTCTTTTGGAACTTTTTCGTCTACCGGGTGGGAGAAGTGTTTGAAACCTAAAAACGTTAGCCTATCGTCTGCCATTGAGCCGTCGTGACAGGAAAGGCACATGAGTTTATTTGCAGCTGTGAAGGACTTTGATGTTAAAAGTGTAGGAGACTTAACCTTTGCTTCAAGGAGCCAGTTTTCGTGGCAGACTAAACACTCCTTTTTCATACTTTTCTTAAGCTTCGCCTCTGAAACTCCTGGGACGACTAAAACAGTTAAAAGGACAAGAAGTGATTTTCTCATTACTTGACCCCTTGAACCTTAAATGTAAGGACTCTCTTTTTAAGAGGTTCTAGAACGAAAACCTCCCCTTTGTAGCAGGCTACAGCTGTTGGGTAGTAGAGTCCCTTTGCTAAAACCTTCTCTAAACCGCCGTAAACGTCAAATAGCTGAACGGCACCTGTAATTGCATCTGATACTGCAACCGTTCCGTTACCACAGTAAGCAACGCTTTTTGGTCTAAAGAGGTCTCCTTCTTCTATACCGAATATTCCAAAGCTATTTACATAATTTCCGTTTTTGTCAAACTCCTGAATTCTGGCGTTTACTGAGTCAACTACGAAGATGAGTTTTGGAGAGCTGTCTATCATAAATATTCCAACAAAGTTCCCAGGAGCACTTCCTTTTCCGCCTATGCTCTTTAAAAACTTGCCGTTTAAGTCATAGATGTCTACAGACTCTGTTTTCCCGTTTGTAACAAAGAGCCTGTCCTTTATTTTTGTAACGTCTATCGGCCTTCCCTTCAGGTTAAACGTTTCTTCTACATTTCCCGTTTCGTCCATTACGTAGAGTTTTCCCTTTTGGCTGGTTACGTATAGAAGACCGTCTTTTATAGCTATTCCAAAGGGTGAATCTACATTTATGTCCGTAAGGTGGTTTCCGTAGAGGTCGTATACTGCTATTCTGTTGTTAAGGCCATCTATAACGAAGAGTTTCCCGTTAGATACTGCTATATCTGATGGGAACTTCCAGTTTCCTCTGATCTCTGCAGAGAGAGACCCTGTCACCGTAGCTACTAAAACTGCCAGAATTAGCATAAGATTCCTCATTACGTTCACCCCTTACCAGATAAATTTGGGGAAATGGATAGTTTCGTATTCCTTGAGCCCTTTAACTATCTCGTTGTGTTCAAGGTCTTTCACCCTTTCTTCACTAAAACCTAAAGCTCTAAAGTCCAGTTTTCCGTTTACTTTGTGGCAGTCATCACACTTAAGAGGCTTGTCTGTTAGAGCATTGTGCATCTTTGCAACGGCTGTTGTATCTTTCAGAAGATCTTCTCCCTTTAGAGGAATCTCTACCGGCTGACCGTTATAGACAGGAACAATCTTGGCGTTACTCTCTTCTCCGGAAAGTATTACTCTGTTTCCAACCTTTATGTATTTTAGGCCGTAAAAATTTCCCTTTTTCAAAAGGGTAACTTTCCCTTCTTTTATCTCAGCCCAGCTGTAAGTAGTTCCTGGCTTTAAAAAGTGGCAAACGTTACAGCTCATAAACGTTCCGTGGGCGTTGTAGAACGGAGAGAATTTCCTGTCTTTCTTGTGGGCTGCAAATGTGTGGCAGGCGCTACAGACGTCGTTCATACTATACCTGTAGTAGTTAGGTGAGTGGAACGGCTTAGGATACTCTTTCAGGTTTGAAAGCTCTGGCCTTTCAAATTCCTTCAGCTTCTGCTTCCATTCCCCTACGTTGTTTGCAGGAGCAGACAGAAGCGGGTTTTCAGCTGCCAGTGCTGCAGCCGGAATTAATAGAGCTGTTATTAGTAACTTCCTCATTATCCGTTCCTCCCTTCTACTTCCTTTTCAAGAAGGTGGTGAGCATACTCGTGCATTCTCTCAATCATCTCTTCTTCAGGCAATTTTTCAACTTCAAGAACAAACCTGTAGCGCTCTTTCAAAAACGGGTACTTCTCAAGTAAATGAGGCTCGTTTTCAGCAACGGCTTTAATAATTCTCCTGTAACTCCTTGGCCTTTCCTCAATCCATTCAACTTCAGACGCCGTTCCGGTTAACCAGATCCAGTCCATAGGAAACTTGTTGGGGCCGTAGTGAACTATATACATGTGAACTAAAGAAATCCATCCTAACGCCAAGACTGCTTCGTCTGAGTGCATTAAATAAGCTATCTGAACGGTTTCTGGTGGTAAATGAAGGAAACCTGTAAACACTTCCGGTAGCCAGAGCATCCAACCGGTAATTCCGATTGCGAGCATACCCCAACCGACTGCCCAGAAGTCAAACTTGTCAACCCAGATGTATTCATCCCAATCTGGTGGAACTTTCCTAAAGCCTAACAGGTATTTAATGTAGTGGACAAAGGTTACGTCTGTAGGTCCGGGAACAATTTTAAAGTAACCGAAGAAGTCCTTTTTAGCTAAGTCCCAGTTGGCTATCAGGATTAAAATCAAGTAGAGGACGGTGAGGAGGAAGTCTGAGAACATTATAAAACCGGAAATTCTGTGGATGGTCATCTCTCCGGATATTCCACCTAATAGGTCTATAATCGGTTTTGCCCAGGCAGTGTCGTAAAACTTGAGAGGGTATCCTGTAATTATCTGCCAGATAAACGTTGAAAATATTCCAACGTGGAGTAGCCTCTGAAAGAGGGTAAACTTCTGTATCATTATCTTCTCACCGTCAACGATGAGAAGCTTATCCTGTTCAGCTCTTACTCTAAACCTTTTCTTAAAGGCTTCCCAGAGTCCCATTAGTGCTTCCTCCTCAGGTTTTTAAGAAGGTCAAGTCCGACAATCGTAACTGCAAAGAGGAGCGTTCCAGTTGTTAACCAGAACATAAACTCTTCAACTATCTTAACTATCTTTTGTCCTAAAGAGTCTGGAATTGGATGCATGTGAACCCACTTAGTTGTGGCAAAGTTGGCCATGTGGTACTTTGGTGCCAGTGGGTGGCATTCTGTTGAGCGGCCACAGGTTAGCTCAATGTTCTTAGCGTTTATTGAAGATCTTGGATCGTTTTTATGGAATATGTCGTGGAAGTTTCCGTCCTTGTTGGTGTGGCAGTCTAAACAGTCTGCAGCTCTTGTATCGTTCCTGTCTAAGTAGAGCATTTTAGCGTGCATTGTTACTTTGTAAGACTCAACTGCCGTTAAAACGTGTTCTCTTTCAAATTTGTCGTGAATTCCTTCTATATCAAGAGCTTTTTCCATCTTCTTTTCATCTTCATGACAGGAAGCGCAGAGCTCCACAATCTCCCAGCCGTCGCGCCTTGTCTTTATAAACCGGTGAGTAAACCCGTTCCTGATGATAGGAATCGGTTCCCTACTTGCAACGTGAGAGAGCCTGTCCTTTATCCAGTTTTTGTTCTGGTGGCAGATTGAACACCTGTCAAAGCTCATTTTCATTGACTCAAGCTTAGTAACCTCAACGAGTAAATCGTTCGTATGACAGTATGTACAGTAGGGGTAGATGTCTGGGGCTTTCTCGTAGTTCTTTCCATGAACACTCTCTTTCCAGGTTTCGTAAACTTCTTTATGTGAGAACGGTTTCTTAGTTGACGGATCAATAACGTGACACTGGGTTGCACAGTTTACTTTCCCGCTGCCCGGTTTGTGGGGATACTGTTCAATTTTCGTGTGGCACTCTGTGCACCCAACGTTTCTGTGGACGGAGTGGGCAAATAGAGCATCTGAAATACTACAGTCCTCTACTTTGTTCTCTTTATTAACGATGGAAAGCCCTTTCAGTCTGTGACAGACCAAACATCCGTCGTCAGACGTTCCCATACCGAGGCCTGTTCCCGTAATAGCGATTGCCCCTGTTAATCCTAATATGAAGGCTTTCACTCTCTACCCCCTACTTAAGCGAGTTGATGGAATGGCAAACCTGGCAGAGCTTGCCGTTTTTGAGGTCTTTACTCATGAGTTTTACGCCTTTCGTGTTAAGTTCAAACCTGTTAAGCTCAAGGTTGAGTTTTTTAAGTTTGTAGTCTAAATCTGCCCTTTCAACCTTAGCCCACTCTTTGTTTTCCAGTGGTGCAGGTATGGCTATCTGCGGGTGTGGGTTGTGGCAGGTTATACACTCAATCCGTTTATTTACTAAGATTACTTTCGGTTTTCTGCTTTTTAATATTTTCTCGTCCAACTTCGGCTTTAGCTGTGCCATTGAAGAGATATCAACAACTTCAGCTTTTCCCTTTACCAGCTTCATAACCTTTTCAGACTTTGCTGTTAGGTGTTCTAGAGCTCCAGCGTGCGGCGTCTTCGTATGGCATCCAACACAAGCCTTGTAGGCCTCAAGTTTTGCTCCAAAACCGTGGCAGTAGATACAAGCCTTTTTCTTTTCACTCCAGGGAAGGTTTGAGACTATCGTTTTGTGGGGGTTAAACTTCTTGTAACACTCGGGATTGTGACACTGGAAGCAGAAGTCATACCTGTGTTTTATCGGTCTATTTGTCCTTAAAAACTTTTCGTTTGAGCTTGTCATATCGTGACAGGTGGTGCAGGTGAGCCTGTTGTCCCACGTTCTCGGGAAAGAGTTTGGAACTTTTATACACTCTGTATCCCTTATCTGAACGTCAATTGGGTGTAGCACTGGGCAGCCTTCTGTGTGGCACTTAAGACAGAACTTAACATCACTTCCTATGTATCCCTTTCCGCCACACTCAGTAGAAAGGGCATTTCCCCCAAATAACACACATATAACCGCTAGACCTATCAGTCCCTTCCTCATCTTGTCCAGTTCCCCTTTGTATGGCATTCCATACAGAAGCCGACTCTGTGGCACCTGCTACACTTTGCAGGGTCTGCCGCAGCCTCTATGCTGTGTGTATACTCGTAGTTTCTGGGGTGAACTTTGTGCTGAATTGTGTCTCTCCTCTCGTGACACTCTATACAAAACCTTTGCCTGTGACACTCTGAGCACTTCTTAGGCTGTGCTTGGTATGCGAACCTGTGGGTTTTCATCCAGTTGGCCGTTTTGTGGTCTGCCGGCTCTATCTCTTTCATGTTAAAGTGACAGATGTAACACTGTGTTGGAGCGTTGGGAGTAGGAGACTTACCCGGGTTGTTGTGGCAGTAGTGACAGGTAACCTTAGATGGCATTAAGATTTTCTTTGAGCTCCTCTCAGCAGCTTCTATGTCTGCCCACGACATCTCAACGTTCATTTTGTGGCACGGTATACAGCCGTGTTTATCTATAAACTCTTTGTGTTCTCTGTGGTGAAACTTGGCAGTTGCTCCGAGCTCCTCGCTGTAGTTAACCTTCCCATTTCCGCAGGAGCTTACTACAGCTAATACTGCTAAAAGAGTAAGGAGTTTTAACCCTTTTCTCATTTCCTATCCTCTGCCTTTTTTTCTCCCGTTCCACCCCAGAAGAGTAGGTTGTACCTAAGGATTAACCTGAGGTCGTGGTCAAAGTCTTCGTTGTTCCTGTAGTCAACTCCAAGCTCTAAGTTTGAGAACTCTGACGTTTGATATGTCCCCCTTAAGTAGTACGCAGTTGCCCACTGTCTTCCGTAGGTTATTTTGTCGTAGCGGGCTATGTCGGCAGTTCCGTTAAGAGTTAGCTTTTCGCAGATGTATTTAGTGAATCCCAGTTCAAATCCTCTCATTATTCCTAGCCAGCTGTTCTGGTAGAGGAGAGCTCCGTAAGCCCTTAAACCGTTTTCAAACCAAGTGTCCCTTACTGCACCTATCTTTGTCAGGTAGCCGTTGTCCTTCCCGTTCCTCTGGACGTCTGTTAGCGTGATGTTTCCAAAGAGCTGCCAGTGTTTCGTGACGTCGTAGTAGGCGCTTTGTGTAAAGCGAAGCTCCCTTCCGTTAGGTGAGAAGAGTGAGAAGATCCTGTCCTCTCTAACTGTGTGGTCGTCGTATGTGTAAGAACCGTCGTAGTATTCAAGTTCCGTGTTAAACCTCAGTCTCTTTGTTGGGAAGTAGTTAAAGCCAAAACTTGCGTTGGTTAGTTCTCCGTGGGCTGCGTCAATCTCTAAACGGCTATACTGGGCAAGGTCTTCGGTTAAGTATTTATAGTTCCCAAAAACAAAGGAACTCTTCTTTACCTTTCCGTCGTCCCTTAAGTGTTCAAAACCTAAGTAGTAGCCCTTGTAGTCAATTTTGAATCCAAAGAGTAAATCATCTCCGGAGTGGGTGTTGGGCTCGAAAAAACGGGGCTTTCCAAAGTAAACTGTATACCTCACTCCGTTTTTAAGGCTTGTGTCAAGCTTAACTGCGTCTGCAACGTAGGTTTCAAACCCTTCAGATATAAACTGCCTACCAACAGAGAGGACTGAAGTTCTCTTTTTGTTAAGGGGAACGTCAACGTAAAGCTGGTATAGGTCTAAGTTCCAGTCGGTTCCGTATCCTAAATCCTTCCAGAGCTTTCCGTAGAAGTGGAGCTCCGAGTTCCCTTTAAGGTCTCGTAAGTCCAATTTTAGGTAGTTGTCAAAGGGAAAAGAGTCTCTATCGTAAACATCCTGTCTGAACTCTATCTGGGTTTTAAGTTCTCCCTCAAACCCGGGAACGGTGACAGCTGCGAGAGACTGTGCGGTCAGTAGGCCTATCCCCAGCCCTACCGCTATTGTTAACCTCTCTATCCCCACGTTTATCCCTCTCTGCTGGAGCTGTATTGCAGAATATTACAAAACCTTTCAATTTCCTGTCAAGTTTTATAGAACATTCGCAAATTTTTATCTTAACTCTAACCAAAACCCCTCGAAATTTTACAAAAACTGGTTGAACAACAGAACCTTTACTCTCTCTCCCTCTTCAAGGGAGCCTTGACCTTCCGGGACAACTGCAAGTCCGTCTGACTCCACGAGGCTTTTAAAAACAGAGGTTTGCTGACTGCCGGAGCTTTTTACCTTAAGGCAGCCGTTCTCTTCCCTCACTTTAACCCTTATAAAGTCAACTCTGTGAGGCCTTGACTTGAGCTTTTCTTCTGTAGTTGCTTCGGCGTATCTATTCTCCCAGTTCCTGATTCCTGCTATTTTCCTTACTGCAGGTATTAAAAACTCAAAGGCGTTTACAGCCGTAGCAGCCGGATACCCGGGTAAACCGAAGAAGAGCTTTTTCCCTTTTCTGCCGAAAACAAGAGGCCTTCCGGGTCTTATGTTTGTCTGTTTGAAAAACACATCCACTCCTGCTCTGTGAACAACTTCCTTAACGAAGTCATACTTACCCTTTGAAACTCCGCCGGTTGTTACAAGTATGTCAACGAAGCTTAGTCCGTTTTCTACTGTCCTTAATAAGGCTTCAGGCTCGTCTTTAGCCTTTCCAAGCCTTATAACTTCTCCTCCAGCCTTTTCTACAAGACTTTTCAGGAAGTAGTAGTTTGAGTTGTAGGCACATCCCTTTCTAAAATTTTCCCATGGCTCAAGGATTTCGTTTCCCGTCGTTAGGATTCCGACTTTCGGTCTTCTGAAAACCTTAACATCGTAAACTCCAACGTAGGCAAGGAGTGAGACTTTTAAGGGGTTTAGGAGTTCCCCCTTCCCAATCAGAACCTCTCCTTTCCTTATCTCACTTCCTTTAAAGTTTACGAGAGTCCCTGGTTCAACTGGAAAGTCAACGATAATTTTTTCCCCCTCAACTTCTACGTCTTCAACTCTAACGGCTGCATCTGCCCCTTCCGGAATTTCCCCTCCAGTCATTACGAAAACGGCCTCTCCCTCTTTAACCTGTTTTCTCTCTGTATCCCCGGCTGCAGTTTCTCCAACGATTTTCAGCTCTGCGGGGAGTTTTTTTAGTGAGGAACTTTTAAAGGCGAACCCATCTATTGCCGACTTGTTTACGTCTGGAAAGTCTATCGGAGAAAGGACGTCTTCTGCTAAAACCCTTCCCTTTAACTCCTCTAACGCTAACAGTTCCGTTTCTTTAACAGGTTCTGTGTTCTCTGCAATGATCCTTTTTGCCTCTTCCCACTTTACTTTCATTACGGTCTCCCGAATGGACATATTGGAAATACGCAGACGGGACAGCTGTGGCATAGTCCTCCGTGTCCCTTCATTGCAACTTCTTCTTTTGTGATTACGTCTCCCACTAAAAGTCTCGGAAGCCAGATGTCAAAGGATGTCGCCTTATAAAAGAGAGCCGCAGCTGGAACTGCAACAACAGGCTTTCCCCTAACCCAGCCCATCGTCAGCATGTTTCCCGGCTGGATTGGGTTTCCCCTTATGAAGTTCTCTGCACCTGCCTCCTTTATCGCTCTGTAGGTAACGTCGTCGGGATCAACAGATGTTCCGCCGGTTAGAATAACGATGTCGTATTTGTCTGCAAATTCCTCAATCTTTTGTCTTATTTTCTCTTTATCATCTGGGAGTATTACCTTTTCTTCAACAGAGCACTTGAAGAACTCAAGTTTTGGCTTTAGCCTGTCGTAGAACTTATCCTTGATTCTTCCTGAGTAGACCTCGTTTCCAGTTATTATCATCCCGGCCTTTTTCTCTGTAAAAGGGATAACCCTCATTATTCCCTTTCCTGCAATTCTTACAGCCTCTTCAACTTCTCTCTTTGGTGCAACTAAAGAGATTATCCTTACTGCTGCAACCTTTTCCCCAGGCTTTACATACATATTTGTGTGGATTGTAGGGCACGACGGTTCCCCGACCATGTTGAACTGAAAAAGTTTCTCAACGTCTATCTTTAATAGCCCGAAAACCTGAGAATAGATGTTTATCTTTCCCTCTTTCGGCTCCTCATCCCTGTAGAGGTTTTCTCCCATAAGGGCATCGGCCAGTATCTTTGCAGCGTCATCTTCGTGGATTTCATCCTCAGAAAGCTCCAGAACGTAGATATACTCCTTTCCCAGTCTCTTAAGCTTCTCAACGTCTTCAGGCCTGATTACGTGCCCCTTCTTGAAAGCTCTTCCCTTAAATCCCCTTTCAGGGTCAACTTCGGTTATATCGTGGACTAAAACCATTCCAACGGCGTCTTCAACTTTAACTTTCCTTTTCATTCTTCCTCCTTAATAGTGCATATCTGGTCGGCGGAAAGGTGAAGTGTTGTCCTTTTACCTTCCTCCAAGATATAGTTAGGAGTGAGGCTCAAAGGCAGCTGGAGTTCTACCTCCTCTCCCTCTATCTCTGCCTGAAGGAAGAGAAAGTTCCCCATTCTCTCTATCCTCTTTATCAGAGCTTCAACTCTGTTTGACTCTACTGCTGGAGAAAAGGTTGCAGACATCGGGAGAATGGAGACGGTTATCTGCTGGCCGATTTTGAGTGGAGCTCTCCTCTTCAGCTTCAGTTTAAGTCTCCCTTTAACTTCAACTACTGCAAACTCTTTTTCAAGTTCGGTAACTCTTCCCTTTAGAAAGTTCCTGTGGCCTAACAGCTTTGCTATTTTAACCGTTTTCGGCGAGAAGAAGACCTCTTCAGGACTTCCTTCCTGAACATTTCTTCCATTTTCAAGGACTACTACCTTCCTGCTCAGCTTTAGAACTTCCTCAAAGTCGTGGGTAACTAAGACGGCCCTTTGGTTAAATCGGTTGATTATTGTAAGGAGCTCCCTGTAAAGGTTTTCCTTTAAAGACCTGTGGAGTGCTGAAAAGGGCTCGTCTAAAAGCAGTATCTCAGGTTTCCTCACAATAGCCCTTGCCAAGGCTACCCTCTGTTTCTGGCCTCCCGAAATTTGGTCTGGAAGTTTGTTGAGTATGTCTCCAATCTCAAGGAGCTCTACGACTTCTCTGAACAGCTTCTTATCTCTTGACGAGAAGAGGATGTTCTCCTTTACTGTCATGTGGGGGAAGAGGGCGTAGTGCTGAAACAGGTATCCTACGTTTCTCTTCTGAGGGGGAAGGTTTATCTTCCTCTCTGAGCTAAAAAGTGTCCTTCCGTTTACCTCAATCTCTCCCCTTTCGGGCTTTTGGAGGCCGGCTATCATCTGAAGCGTTACCGTTTTTCCTGAACCGGAAGGGGCGAAAAGGGCTGTTATCTCTGCATCTGAACTAAACGAGACGCTATAGTTGAAGTTTTTTAGTTTCTTTTCTGCCAGGAACCTTAACATGGGGTAATTTCCACTTTTACATCTATCGGTTTACTGAAGTAAACAGAAGTGAGAACTAAGAAATCAAAGCCGCTCGTTGCAAATTTCTCAACGTTTTCTTCTCTGATTCCTCCGGTTGCTGCCAACTTGACCTGAGGGTTGTGTCTGTTCCTGAATTCAACTACCTCTTTTATCTGGTGAACGGGGAACTTGTCTAACTGAACGATGTCTGCCCATTTTTCTATACACTCAAAGGCTTCTTCTAATGTTTCGGCTTCTATGATTATCTTCTTTTCGGGAGCTCTCTTTTTAAGGTGAGGGAGTTCTTTCTTCCCCTTTCCCGATAAAATAACTTCTCTTTTCTCTATGAAACTCCTGGACTCTACCTGAGTTTCTACATCAACGCCGAACTTCTCAAATATCCTTACGCACTCCTCTGTTCCGCAGACTACGGAGCTTTTTCTCAGAGGATAAACAATCTTTGCGTTGGTATCTTTTAGTTCTAAGCGGTTTTTTTGAGCTACCCATAGCCCCTGTACTCGTCGCTTCACCACTATCTCCCACTTCTCTTCAACCAATACTGGTCTTATCTCTTCCGAGAGACCCCTCACAGACTTGTTCCCTCCAGAGGTCTGATGTCGGGTAGCTGAATCACTCTCAGAGCTTTTAAGTGTTTCTATTTCTTTACAGCTTTTATATCTGAATTTATTTTCTTTAGTTCTTCTTAGAGCTTTAATACTGACTTTTTTCTCTTCTCCTGTTTCCTGTTTTAAATTCCAGTCTGCAGGAGAGTTTATTATTTGTCTTTTTATACCTCTTTTGTGCTGAAAAGTATTGTAATATGCACTATTTATCAACTGTTGTGAACCTCCTAGTCGTTAGCTTGTTTACTGTAAAGATGATTAACAGTGAGATAACGGCGATAATGACCGTTAGCAAGTTTGCCCTTTCAAAGTTTCCGTCTGAAACGGCGCTGTATATCTCAATCGGTATTGTGTTTGTTCTGAAAGGAATGTTTCCGGCTAACATGAGGGTTGCTCCGAACTCGCCGAGAGCCCTTGCAAATGAAAGGACAAGCCCGGCTATTACTCCTCTCCTTGCAAGTGGAAGAAGGACCCTAAAGAACGTTTCAACCTCTCCCTTCCCGAGGGTGTAGGCGGCGTAGATGAGGTTTCTGTTTACGGACTCTAAAGAGCTCCTTGCCGTTTTTACAAAAATTGGGAACGCTGCAACTGAAGAGGCAACAACGGCTCCATACCACGTAAATACTATGCCTGTATTAAAGAGTTTGTAGATGACTTGGCCTATAAGTCCGTTCTTTCCCAGGAGGAGGAGGAGAATGTATCCTGTAACTGTTGGCGGGAAGACTAAAGGAAGAGTTATAAGGGTGTCTATCAGGTTTTTGAAGGGGAGCTCCTTAGCTGACAGCAGGTAGGACAGAGGAAGCCCTATGAGGAAAACGATAACTGTTGAAACTGTAGCAACTTTAAGGGAAAGCTCAACTGAAAAGAGGGCTTCACTATCAAGAACCATTTTTTACCTTTCTAAATCCGAACTTTTTATAGATGAAGTCTTTTGTTTCTGAGAGAGCTCTTTCAAACTCCTTACACTCTTTTAAGTTTCCTCCTTTTACACAGGCTACATAGAACCTGATGGGGTTGTGAAGGTTATCGGGGAAGACCTTTATCAGTTTAACCTTGTCTTTGAACTTGAGGTAGTCTGAATAGTAGACTATTCCGAGGTCGGCGTTTTCCGTCATTACCCAGACAGTTACCTGACGGACGGTTGGAGCGTAAACGAGCTTCTCTTTTACTCTTCCGTAAACTTCCAAGTTTTTCAGCGTTTCAATCGCATACTTGCCGACGGGGGAAAGTCTGTTACCTACGGCTATTTTCTGTGCTTCTGTCAGCTCTTTTACCTTTCCATTTTTTGGAGCTATAAGGACTAAAGAGGTTTCTGCAAATGGTTTAACTGTTTCTTTTAAGAGAGTTTTCCTCTTTACTCCGTAGTCAGCCCAGAACTTTGACGCAGATATGTAGACGTCGGAGGGAGCTCCTGCCACTATCTGATTTAATAGTTTGCCGGAAGAGGCAAAATTAAGGGTTAGCCTTGTTCCCGTTTCCCTCTGAAACTCATTCCCTACAGTTTTCACGAGCCCTTTCGTTCCCATTGCAGCGAAGATAAAAAGCTCTTTACCGTAAGTGGCCGTTGAGAGTAGTAGGAGAACAAGTGTTGTAAAATAAAACTTTAGAACCATCTCTCACCTCCAGGAAGGAGACCCCAAGTTTAGGGGAGGTGCTTAGGGGGCTCCTGGGCCATAAACTACAAAGGGGGTCAGCCCGAGCCTGGACTGACCCCCTTAGCTGTCGGGTTCCTTTCCAAGCCCGGGAGGCTCAGCCGTTTCCAGCTGAACCCTATCGGTCTGGTTCCATAGGCATCTGCCCTTAGGTAACCAGACTCGGAACCCAACCTTTATTATACTAACTTTCTTAGAAACAGAAGACCGTCTCCAACGGGAATGAGAGTGGCCTCAAAGTTCGGATATTCCTTTACGTCCTTTAAAAACTTGGTTAGCAGTTTTACTCCCCTATCATACTTCCTATCGTATTCCCTTCCTGCTACGTATCCCCTGAAGAGAACGTTATCAAACAGTGCAACTCCTCCTTCTTTCAGCAGCGGTTGAACTTTGTAGTTGAAGAATGGGTATTCAGACTTTACAGAGTCAACAAAGATAAAGTCAAAAGTTTCACCTATTGAGAGGATGTTCCTTAAGTAATCTAAGCCGTCTGAGAAAACGGTTTTAATGGGAGCTTCTGCACTTTCAAAGAACTCTTTGGCTTTTTCAAGTCTTTTTCTGTTGGAGTCAACGGTTATTATCTCTGCCTCCTTGTAGCCAAAGTAGATGTTCAGCGTACTGTATCCTACTCCTGTTCCTATCTCTAAAACCCTTTTAGGTTTAAGGATGCTTACCGTTAACCTTAAAAGGGCAGCAGACGTTGGCAGGAGTATCGGAACTTTTTCCCTCTTTGAAAACTCCTCAATCTCCCTTAGTAGTTCTTCCCTTTCGTTGTAAACGTTACAGAATCTTTCCACTTCAGGGAGTAAAATTTCACTAAGGTTTTCCCACCTTTTAAACACAAAAGCCTCCGGAGGTAAGTTTTGAAGACGGCAGTTCCAATACTTGAAGAGAGAGAGCTTGACTCTCCCGTTTCAGAGACCTTTCTTCTTTGCTCCCTACTTTGTGATCCTATCACCTGAGGCTGAAGACCTTAGTGTAAGCCTCTACAAAAACGTTTCAAGCAGCGATTCAGAGATTGCCCAAGTTCTCCTTGCCCAGGGAGTAAAGAGGATTGTCTGCCCAAAGTGTAGTAAAAAGATTGCCTACCAGGAGCTGGGGATAGAAGTAGTTAGCAAGGACTTTGAAACCCTTGCAGAAGTAGTTGACTATCTGTTCTAACTCCATCTCTCTCCACTTTCTAAGTCTACAATTAAAGGAACCGAGAGCTCCACGACGTTTTCCATAGTCTCCTTTACTATTCTCTTAACCTGTTCTTCTGCCTCTTTTGGCGTTTCCACCACAACTTCGTCGTGGACTTGAAGTATCAGGTAACTTCCAACCCTTTCAAGTCTCGGGTGGAGCTCCACCATCGCCATCTTCATGATGTCTGCCGCCGTTCCCTGGATTCTTGCGTTAATCGCTGCCCTCTCCCCGAAACTCCTTACGTGGTAGTTTTTGTCCCGGAGCTCCGGCAGAGGCCTAATCCTTCCAAAAAGGGTTTTCACGTATCCCTTCTTGTATGCTTCTTCAAGCGTTCTGTCTATGAACTCTTTAACCTTTGGGAACTGTGAGAAATATCTCTCTATGTATTCTTCTGCTTTTTTAACCGGTATTCCGAGTCTCTCTGATAGTCCGTGAGGGCTCATTCCGTAGATAATCCCGAAATTAACCGTTTTAGCGACTCTCCTTTTAGTTTCGTCTACCTCTTCAGTTTCAAAGAGTTGTTTTGCCGTTTCTGTGTGGATGTCTTTACCCTCCCTGTAGGCCTCTATCAGCTTTTCGTCTTGTGACAGGTGTGCAAGAATCCGGAGCTCCACTTGAGAGTAGTCTGCCCAAACCAGCGTATACCCTTCCGGAGCTCGTACCGCCTGTCTTATCCTCTTTGAGAATTCGTCTGAAACCGGTAGGTTCTGAAGGTTAGGCTCTGCCGACGAGAGCCTTCCTGTTGCTGTCGCCGTCTGAAGGAACTTTGTGTGGACTCTTCCCTTCTCGTCCATGTGTTTCAGAATTCCCTTTATAAACGTTCCGTGGAGTTTAGAGAGCTTTCTGAACTCTAAGAGGAGCTGGGCTATTCTGTTCCCTTCAAGGGCTAAAGTGGTAAGTGTCTCAACGTCTGTTGAGTATCCTGACTTTGTCTTTTTCAGAGGTTTCAGTCCTAACTTCTCAAAGAGTATGTAGGCAAGCTGTTTGGGAGAGTTTACGTTAAACGGCTCTCCTGCTTCTCTGTAGATTTCCTCCTGGAGCTCCTCCAAACTCCTCTCAATTTCCTTTCCGAACCCTTCTAAATACTCCCTATCAAAGGGAACGCCCCTCTTCTCCATCCTGTATAGAACGTATGCCAGGGGTATCTCTACCTCTCTGTAGAGCCTCTCAAGGTTTAGCCTCTTTAACTCCCCTTTTACAGTTTCTAACAGCTTAAACCCGTGTTGAACGTAGGCCTCAACCGGAGAGAGGTCAACCGACTGAAGGAACTCCTTAAGAAGGTTTTCCTCCGAGTAACTCTTAAGAAGAGGATTCTTCAGGTAGTAGAGGAGAGAGATGTCCTCAACCTGCTTTCCCTTAATCTCCTCTCCCAAAGAGTGGTAGAGCTCTTTTAGGTTAAACGTGTAAACCTTTCCTGCCCTTTTAACAACATTTTTTGTCTGTTCTCTGTTTAAAACGGCGTAGCCTTCTCTGTTTGCAACTATAAAGTCTGCCCCTTTGGGAACTACCAGAATCTCAGGCTTTGTGAAGAGGTCTACTCTGCTCAGGTAATCCTTTAGCTCCTCTTCACTAAGTCTTTTTCCCTTTTCAACGGGCTTTCCAAAGTCAAGGTCTGGAAAGAGTTTCTTTAGCTCTTGGGCAATACTTTTCATCTCAAGTTCAGTAAGGAGCTCCCTCAAACACTCTCCCTTTGGCTCTTGAACCTTTAAGTCCTCAAGGGTTATCTCTATCGGAACGTCCCTCTTTATCTTTGCAAGTTTCCTGCTCAAAAAAGCCTGCTCTTTGAACTTCTCTAATGTTTCTCTCCTTTTCGGGGTGAGTCTGCCAAGGTTTTCGTAGAGTTTCTCTAAGGAGCCAAACTCCTGAATAAGCTTCAGAGCTGTCTTCTCTCCAAATCCCGGAACTCCGGGTATGTTGTCAACGGCGTCTCCAGATAGTCCAAATACATCAGGAATTTGTTCAGGCTCTATTCCGTACTCCTCTTTAAAACTTTTCAAGTCGTAGGTTTTAGAATTTCCCGTTCTGTTTGATATGGCTATAACTTTCGTGTTCTCGTCTATCAGCTGTCTCATGTCCTTATCAGGAGTAACGATTACGACCTCAATTCCCTCTTTTGAGAACTTCTCCTTCAGGGTTCCGATTATGTCGTCTGCCTCGTAGCCCTCTAACTCAAGGGTTTTTACTCCTAAACACTTTAAGAACCTTTTTATGTAGGGAAGCTGAACCTTAAAATCGCCGGGAGTTGGCTTTCTGTTTGCCTTGTAGTCCTTTGCAATCTCCGTTCTGAATGTCTTTTTCCCTGCGTCAAATACAACTGCTGCGTATTCCGGCTTAAAGTCTCTGTAGATCTTTAGAAACATTCTTATAAAGCCGTAAACGGCGTTCGTCGGAAACCCTTTACTTGTTGAAAGTCCCTTTATTCCGTAGTAAGCCCTGTATGCAAGGCTCGTTCCGTCAAAGAGGAAAACTCTCTTCATTCTTCTTCTCCAGTAATCAGTTCAAAGGCTTTTGTTACGTCTCCTGCTCCAAGTGAGAGGAATACGTCTCCCGGGCGAAGTTCCCTCTCAATCAGACTGCAGGCCTCTTTTAAGCTTCCTCCGTAGAGAGCTCCACACTCAGAAGCCAGCCTCTCGGCGGTTATCCCCTCAATCTCTTCCTCGCCGGCGGAATATATGTCGCAGATATAAAGGTTGTCTATCTCCCTTAAAACCCTTACGAACTCGCTCCACAAATTTTTAGTCCTTGAGAACCTGTGAGGCTGAAAAAGGACGACTATTCTTCTGTTCGGGAACGACTCCTTAAGAGCTCTGTAGGAAGCCTGAATTTCCGTCGGGTGGTGACCGTAGTCATCAATAAACGTAACTCCGTTAACCGTTCCTTTCAGCTCCATTCTCCTGCTTGCGTTTCTAAACTCCTCCAACGCTTCTGCCACTTGGCTAAAGGGGATTCCCGCCTCTAAAGAGACTCCAACTGCCCCTAAGGCGTTTAAAACGTTGTGTTTTCCCGGAACGTTGAGCTTTAATCTCCCCAGCTGTTTTCCCCTATACCTCACTTCAAAGATTGAGCCAAGCCCTGCCGGCTGGATACTTTCTGCAGTAAAGTCTGTGTCTTTAAACCCGTATGTAGCCTTCCTCTTGTAAACTTTCGGAACAATTCCTTTTACCCTTTCACACTCGGTGCACAGGAAAACCTTTCCGTAGAAAGAGGCTCTGTTTGCAAACTCTGTAAAGGCCTCTATCAGTTTCTCCATACTGCCATAGTAGTCTAAGTGGTCGGCGTCTATGTTGGTTATCACAGAGAGGGTCGGCGTTAGCTTTAAAAACGTTCCGTCGCTCTCGTCGGCCTCTGCAACCAACCACTTTCCGTTTCCCTCAACGGCGTTGGATCCTCCTAAGAAAGAGAGTCTTCCCCCTACGAGAATCGTCGGCTTTAAACCGGCCTCATAAAATACCTTTGCAACCATAGAGCTCGTTGTCGTCTTCCCGTGTGTCCCCGCAACTGCAACTCCCTCTTTAAACCTCATCAAGTCCGACAGGATGTCTGCCCTTGGAATTACAGGGATTCCAAGCTCCTTTGCGGCAACTATCTCAGGGTTCGTCTCTTTAACGGCCGAGGAGTGGATTAAAACGTCTGCTCCCTTAACATTTTCCTTCCTGTGGCCTATGAAGACCTTTATTCCGGCCTCTCTTAGCTTCTTAACCATAGAGCTCTCTTTCAGGTCTGAACCCTGGACTGTATAGCCCTTTGCCTTTAGAACTAATGCAATTCCGGACATTCCGATTCCGCCGATTCCGACTATGTGGACTACCAAGCTTCCTCCTTTTCTTTTAAATTCTCAGAACACCAGAATACACCAGAATTCTAACCTGTGAGGTAAGTATGCCGATACTACTTGAGGGAATATACGATGGAAAGAGACTCCAGAGGGAGTTAAAACACTTAGGACTTAAAAAGGGCGATGTTAGGGAAACCTGTATAGCCAACGGGAAAACTCTCATTTTCCTGAAGGATGAATCCCTTTGCCAGATTTACGAGGACTTTATACCCTCTGAGGAAGAGGCTAAAGAGATATGCACAGTCCACAGGTACGTTGAAAGGTTTAAATACCTAATAGACGTTGAGAGGCTTGCAGAAATTGAGGCTCAAGAGGCTGAGATTAGAAGGCTCTCTGGAAGGGAGAGGGAGCTCCTCGGCAGAGCCATTTTAGACCTAAAAGGGACGAAGGCCGGGACAAAGTTTCACCTCCACTTGGTTCGCTTCTGGAGAGAGAAACCGATAGAAACGGAAATCTCTACGGGAGACATCGTTTTAGTCAGCAAGGGAAATCCACTAAAGAGCGACCTTTTAGGAACTGTTGTGAAAATCACCGAGAAAACGATAACGGTAGCGTTTGACAACAGACCTCCCCGTTGGGTTTACAAGAAGGGAGTTAGGATTGACCTCTACGTTAACGACGTAACCTTCAAGAGGATGGAGGAGAACTTAGAGGAGCTCCGCCACGCCGTCGGCCGCCAGAGGGAGCTGAGGAACACCATTTTGGGGCTGAGAGAACCAGAAAAAGGAGAACCCGTTGACTTTGAACCTGTAGACAGGAGGCTCAATGAAACCCAGTTGGAGGCAGTTAGGAGAGCCCTCGGCTCCCCGGACTTCTACCTCTTCCACGGACCTCCGGGGACTGGAAAGACCAGCACGATAACCGAGCTCATAGTTCAGCTTGTTAAACAGGGAAAGAAAGTCATCGCAACGGCAGACTCAAATATCGCTGCAGACAACATTCTTCTGAATCTCTCTAAATATCCAGAGCTGAAACTCGTCAGAATTGGCCACCCTGCAAGAGTTCTTGAAGAGCTTGAGAGATATTCCATCTACGCCCTCTACGAGGAGCACGAGAAAACCCAGAAGATAAAAGAGGGCTGGGAGAAAGTAAGGGAGCTTATAGAGAGGAGAGACCAGTTCACAAAGCCTACTCCTCAGCTTCGCCGGGGAATGAGCGACGACGAGATAGTCTACTTCGGAAGGAAGGGAAAGAGCTTCAGAGGGGTTCCAAAGAAGGTAATGCGCTCAATGGCCGAGTGGATACTTGCGAACTACGAGGTTGACGTAAGGATAAAGGCACTTAAAGAGATGGAGAATCTGGTCCTTAGAGAGATTATCTCAGAGGCAGACGTTGTTATATCAACAAACTCTATGGTTAAGTCGGAGCTCCTTGAAGGATTCCACTTTGACGTTGCAGTTATAGACGAAGGAAGCCAACAGGTTGAACCGTCTACCTTAATACCGATAATGAGGGCAGACAGGTTCTACATAGCCGGCGACCACAAGCAGCTTCCTCCGACCGTCGTAAGTGAGGATGCAAAGGAGCTTGAAAGGACTCTTTTTGAGAGACTTATAGAGTCTTACCCGGAGCTCTCCTCAATGCTTCGGGTTCAGTACAGGATGAACGAGAAAATAATGGAATTCCCGAACAGAGAATTTTACAACGGAAAACTCGTTGCAGCCCCAGAAGTTAAAGACCATACCCTTGCAGACTTTAACCTTGAACCTCCTAAAAAGTTTACAGAAGTCTTAGAGCCAAGTTTACCTATAGGCTTCATAGACGTTTCAAACATAAATGCCTACGAGTTCCAGCCTGAAGGCTCAACCTCTTACGAAAACTATGAAGAGGCAAAGATTGCCGTTGAGGTTGCGTTGGAGCTCCACAGAATGGGACTTGACAGAAAAGACATAGGAATAATTACCCCTTACGCTGCTCAAGTTAAACTGATAAAACAGCTTTTACTGGAAAAAGAGCTAAAGGTTGAGGTCAACTCCGTTGACGGCTTTCAGGGAAGAGAGAAAGAGGTAATCATCGTTTCTTTTGTTAGGTCAAACGACGAAGGAGAAATAGGGTTTCTAAAGGATTTAAGGCGTCTCAACGTTGCAATAACCCGCCCCCGCCGAAAACTTGTGCTAATCGGAAACACAAAAACCCTCTCTAATCATCCTGTTTACAAGCGGTTCGTTAATTACGTAAAGGATACCGGTAAACTCTTAGTTATAACCGATTAGTATTCCCTAACACTGCAGCGAGGGCATTTTGGCTTAAAATAGATCTAAAACCTTGAGCTTTAATTGCTTTCTCCAAAAGCATCAAAGTTTTATAAATGACTTACACTTACCTCGCTGCACTTGACCTTCTCTTCGCCGTTCTAAGTAGCTCTTTGACCATTAGAGTAAGCTAAATCTTGGGTTTTATCTAAACAAGTAGGATTTAAAGATATGTATTCACTCCCGCTCTAAGGTTTTAAAAACTACTCTTCGTCTACTACGTAGTTAATAAGAGTTCCTATTCCTTCTATTTCAACCTCTACTCTGTCTCCGGCTTGGAGTGGGCCAACGCCCGGGGGTGTTCCTGTTGCGATTACGTCTCCAGGTAAGAGTGTCATGATTTGAGAGATAAATGAAACCAGTTCAAAAGGGGAGAAAATCATATCTTCAGTATTTCCCTCTTGCTTTATCTTGCCATTTACTCTGGTGGTTATTTTTAAACCTATCGGGTCAATTTCGGTATTTACCCATGGACCGTATGGAGCAAAGGTATCAAACGATTTAGCCCTTGTATATTGAACGTCTTTTTGCTGAAGGTCTCGTGCTGTTACGTCGTTAAAGCAACTGTAGCCCAATATGTAGTCGGGAGCTTCCTGAGGAGATATCTTTTTACACTTTCTACCGATCACAACAGCTAATTCTCCTTCGTAGTCTACCCTTTGAGACATTTTAGGCTTTACTATTCTCATTTTGTTGGAAATAACTGCTGTTGACGGTTTCATGAAAATGAGAGGTTCCTCAGGTAGAGGTTTGCCCATTTCTTCGGCATGGGCTTTGTAGTTAAGGCCAACTGCTACTATTTTTGTTGGTCTTGTCGGTGATAAGAACTTTACATCTTTAAAAGAGAGTGGTTCTCCTTCTGGAGTTATGCTTTCCATAAGCTCTGAAATACGCTTCTCTTTGATAGGAACTATTTCTTTTCCCTTTACAAGGGCAAAGATTGTTCTATCTCCGTGTTTAAACCTTCCTACCTTCACCTCTCCTCCTAAACGATGGCTATCCCGAACATTCTACCATTTAGTTTTATCCTTTCTCCTTCTGTTAGATTAACCTTTTGGGATGTTAGAACCGTTAATTCTATCTCTTCAGAGAACACTTCAACCAAAGTTAAGGGATATTCTTTAAACCGAGCTTCTTTTACTGAAGTTACTACCCCTATTACTGTATAGCTGTTTCCAAGATAGAGGAGACATGTGTCAAACAGTTCTTCCGGTTTTGACTTGAACTCCTCTATTAGGCGTTTTGTTTCCGTTTCACCTATTTCAGACTCTAACTTTTCCCGGGCTTTGTTGTTTCCTTTTAAGACCAGTTTAAGGAGTTCCCTGTTCTCGTCAGCAATCTGGTCAAAGTGGATGAGAGGGGAGAGGTTCTTAAGGTTTCGCGTGTATATACTGAGGGCAACGTCAAGTTCTCCGGATAGTTTCTCGGGGAGTTGACACAGGTTGCAGAGCTCAAAGAAAAACGAGTTGCCTGTTGTTACCTCTACCGCTTCCGTAAGGAGAGTAAACTTTTCAAAGGAGTTTATTTTAAAATTAAAGTCCTCAAACGTGTAAACAGAACCGTTTTTGTAACCTAAATAACAGCCTAAGTCCTGTTCTTTCTTTTTGGAAAAGAGGGAAAGTTTCTCTTTCACGAGGACGTAGTTGTAGATGGAAAACTCGCCTATCTCATTTGAGTAACAGATGAGTTTTTCTGATGTGTCTAAAAGGTCTTCAAAAACGAAGTGTTTTACCAAAGATTCCGTTCCAGATTCTTTGGCTTCTTGACAAAACTCTTTGTCTATACCTAACAAACTGAAACTGTCGTCCATACAGTCTCCTGCATAGTGTTAGGGGGAGGGAGCTCCCTCCCTTCTAAAATTAATACTGGTCGTGAATTTCCAGCTGGTTGAAGAAGAAAGGAATCTCGTAGGCTGCAGATTCCGGAGAGTCTGAAGCGTGAACAGCGTTTCTTCCAACATCTGTTCCATACTTCTTTCTTATCGTTCCCTCTGCAGCCTTTGCAGGATCTGTAGCTCCGATTATCTCTCTTACTCTTGATATGGCGTTTTCTCCCTCAAAAACCATAGGAACGCAGGGTCCTGAAGACATATAGTCTGTAAGTTCATCGTAGAAAGGTCTTTCCTTGTGAACGATGTAGAACTTCTTAGCCTGTTCTTTTGTAAGGTGAACCATTTTAATTGCAAGGAGTTTTAGGTCGTTTTCCTGAAGAATCCTTACGATATCTCCAACAGCGTTCTTCTTAACAGCATCTGGTTTTACTATTACCAGCGTTTTCTCAACTGCCATTTCCTTCCTCCGGCTCCTTGAATTTGCGATGTATTATACCTTTTCTAACAGTTTGAAGGTAGTTGTGGGCAAGTCTCGTAGGTTCCGGCAGCTTGTATCCCTTGGCCGTTTTTAGTGTTAGCTCAAGGGCTTCTTCTGGTGTTATCAGGTTTCCGGAGGATACAAGTACCGGCTTTGAGTTTTTCCTCAGCCTTACTGCATATCCTATTAACTGATTGGTTTCAGGATGGAGTATCGGTTCTTTACACCCGACGTCTCTACAGGGGGCTTTGAACTTGCCATATAGGGGCTTTTTTGCACAGCCAACTGTAGGAATTCCCGTTACAACTCCAAAGTGGGCTGCTATTCCCAAACCTCTCGGGTGTGTTATTCCGTGTCCATCAACGAAGATTACGTCGGGTCTGTTCTTTAGCTTTCGAAAAGTTTTAAGAAGGAGAGGGAGCTCTCGAAACGCTAGGAAGCCGGGAACGTATGGAATTTTTACTTCTTCTGTTTCATATACTCTTTCTAAAACCTCAAGTTCTGGAAACTTTAGAACGACGAAGGCTCCTATACCGAGGGTAGGGTTTTTGAAGGGGTCAAGGAACGTTAAGTCACAACCTCCTATTAAGTTTACTTCCCTTTCAAGGGGTTTTATTTCAAGTTTTTCTCTCAGTATCTCTTGAGCTTTCTTTGCCTTCCTGTAGGAGAACTTCAAGATTCAACCCTTCCCAAAAGAAATAGTCCTAGAGCTCCGAAGAGTATTAAAGGTGCAAAAGCTGCGTAAAGGGACGGTAAAACTCCGCTCTTTCCGAGGCTTAAGAACAGGGCGGTTGTGACCCACATAACGACGACGATAAGGCTGGCTATTGCTAATGTGTAGCCTTTCCTGTTTCTGGGGTTGTAGATGCCAAAGGGTATTCCGATTGCCGTTACTACTATCGGGAATAGTGCCAAGGCCAGCTTTGAGTAGAGTTCTACTTCTAACTCTCTTGTGTTGTATCCTATTTTCCTCAAGCGCTTTATTGTTATGTAGAGCTTTATTAGTCCCGACTGTTGGGGGTTCATCTCTGAAAGCTTTAGGTCTTTAACTTCTACGCCTAAGTTCAGTTTTAGCGAAGGGAGCTCTACTGTCTTAAAGTTCTCTAATTCCCTTTTTAGAACTTTATCAAGTTTCCAAACGCCTTTCCCTTTGTAAAGGATTTTCTCTGCGTCTAACCTTTCTGTTGGCTGGAACTGGTTAACTTTTATCAGGCTTGCCCACTTTCCTTCTTTTGTTTTTAAGTCAAACGACCAGATAAATATGAAGTCTCCTTTTTTATCCTGAAACCAGACACCGTTGAGGTTCTTTGGTTTTTCACTCTCTCCTCCGACTACCTCTGTAAGCTTTAATCCTTTCGGCAGTAAGCTTTCTTGAACGTAGAGTGAAAAAAACGAAGAGATTACTGCCAAAGCAAAGAGGGGAAGGGAGAACCTGTAAATGCTGATACCCAGAACTCTTGCCACTATCAGCTCGTTTGTTGATGAGAACCTTGACAGTGTAACCATTGTCGTTATGAGAACGGCTATGGGAATGATTCTAACTGTGTAGAGTGGAAACCTTCCGGTAACAAATTGGAGACTTTTGAGAAAACCTATTTTTAGTATAAGGTCAATGTGGCTTACAAGGTCAACTATTCCGAAGAGCGTAAGGAAGGTAAGGAGCGACAGAACCAGTATTTTAAAGGCTTCCGAGAATACATACCTGTCTAATCTCTTTACCATCTCATCCCGGTGTTGATTGAGATTTTTTCCTTTACGGCTCCGTAATACCCGGCTGCTGCAAGAGCTCCAAAAATAACGTCTGGAAAAAGGGCAAAGGCCGGATTTCCCAGCTTAACGGCAAGTTTTTTGGATACTGTATAGACGACGTAGTAAGCTACAATTAGTAGAAGCCCGAAAGCTATACCTACTCCCATACTTCCTCTAGGGAGTGATACTGCTACTGAAAAGGCAAGTATTCCAACGATTAGTGGGGAGAGGGAGAGGCAGAGTCTTTTGAGGAGCTCTACCTTCCCTTCCATACTTTTTTCCTTCAAGAGCTGAAAGAGTGTTTTATACTTTTCTGCACTGAAGGTTTCTCTGTTTGAGAACCTGTAGAGTTCTACTGTGTAGTCTTTGAACTTTAGTAGTTTAAACTCTTTCGGTTTTTTCCAGTCTATCATTTGAGCACTGCCGTTGTATATATCAAGAAAGACTGTATCGCCTACAGTTCTAAGGGTTCCTCTTTTCCCGAAAATTGTTAGTAGCTGACTTTTTTTTTGGAGTGAGACCATAAAGTTCTCTATTAAACCTTTTTCTGGGAACACTTTTTCAACGTAAAATGTTATCCCCGGGAAGTTTGATGAGAAATTTTTTGGAGAAATACTCATGGTTATTTTTCTTTTAACGAGCTCCTGAAGCTCCTTTTTCATTGCAACGTTACTGTTTGGCGCTAAAAACATTAATGAGTAGAACGAAATCAAAGAAAACAGAAAACCCATAATAAAAACAGGAACAGATATCTGTTTTATACTGACTCCACAGGACTTTAAGGCTACTAACTCGTTGTTGTTTTCCATCTGTATAAACAGTATCAGCGTAGATATAACAAAAGAGATTGGGATTACTATTCCAAAGAATGCAGGAAGTCCTTTTATGAGGACGGAAAGGAAGTCAAAGAAAGAAACTCCCTGACCTAAAACTGTTTCTGCTATTGTTGATGCCCTATCTACAAGGATTACGAACAGAAAAAGGAGAAAAGATATTAACACGAGTTTTAAAAGTTCGTAGGAGATATACCTGTATAGGGTTTTCATTTCTCCTTCTTAACGTATTTATACCAGTCAACGACGATTGCACTTGCAATAAAAATAGAGGAGTAAGTTCCGACTGTGATTCCCACGAGCAGGACGAAGGCAAAGTCGTTTATGACTCCTCCGCCAAACAGGTATAGGCAGAGAACTACAAAGAGTGTTGTTAGTGAGGTAATTACTGTTCTTGAGAGGGTTTGGTTGATGCTGTCGTTGACTATTTCCTCAAATGGTTTACTCCTTAGTAGAACTTTCATGTTCTCCCTGATTCTGTCGTAGACAACTATGGTATCGTTAATTGAGTAACCTATTACCGTTAGAAGGGCTGCAATTACCGGAAGGCTGAACTCCCGCCCTACAGACATAAAAACTCCTGTTGTTGCAAGGGCGTCGTGGATTAGAGCTAAGACGGCTCCGAAGGCGAATATCGGCTCAAACCTCCACGCTACGTAGATGAGAATTCCTATCAGGGCATAAATTATTGCCATTATTCCCTTTTCTCTCAGCTCCTTTCCAACAGTTGGCCCTATCATTTCTACTTTTCTTATCTCAAGTTTCCCGTCAAACTTTTTTTTCAAAACGGTTCTTATCGTTTCAACAGTTTTGTTAGGGTCTTTATCTACCGGGGCTTTTATCATAAACTCGTTTTTTCCCTCTCCTTCAACGTTCTGGACTAAAACTCCCTCAATTTTTCCTTTAAAAAGCTCCCTTAAAGTTCCGGTGTTAACCTGAGGGTCTTCTACCCTAACGTCAACCAAAACTCCGCCTGTAAAGTCAATTCCAAATTTAGGGCCTTTTATGAGAGCTCCGTAAACCCAGCTTCCTATAATGAGCGTTAAAGAGAAGATGTAGGCCCAGTATCTGTTTCCTATGAAATCAAGCTTTTTCATCTTTTGCTCCTAAACCTTGAAGATTTGTGGCTTGAGCTTGACCAAGAGGTCAAGGAAAACCTTTGTAACGAAAACAGCAGTGAACATACTTGAGAGAATACCTAAAGAGAGGGTTACAGCAAATCCCTTTATGGGGCCTGTTCCAAACTGAAAGAGGACGGCTGCTGCAATTAAGGTTGTAATGTTTGCGTCAAGGATTGTTCCCCAAGCTCTTGAAAATCCTGCTTCAACGGCTGAAAAGAGGTTTCTGCCTTTTCGGAGCTCCTCCCTTATCCTCTCAAAGATAATGACGTTGGCGTCAACTGCCATTCCTACAGTAAGAATGAAACCTGCAATGCCCGGTAAGGTCAGTGTTGCTCCTAAAACGACCATCATTGTCCAGAGAAGAACGACGTTCATAAGGAGGGCAAGGTCTGCAATAACTCCGGCCGTTTTGTAGTAGACGGCCATAAAGAGCATAACGATCACAATTCCGGCTATTCCTGCCTTTACGCCCTTTTCAATGGACTCTTTACCCAGCGAGGGGCCTACGGTTGTTTCCTCAACTATCTTTACAGGTGCAGGGAGAGCTCCTGCCCTTAAAACGATTGAGAGGTCTCTTGCCTCCTGGTATGTAAACTGACCCGTTATCTGTCCCCTGGCCCCTATTTCACTTCTGATTACCGGGGCAGATTGGACTTTATTATCAAGAACTATTGCAAGTCTGGTTCCTATGTGGTTTTTCGTGTAGTTAGCGAAAATCCTTGCCCCTTCACTTTTTAGAACGAAACTTACGGCCGGCATTCCGGTTTCGTCTTGGCTTGGGTAGGCATCTTTGAGGTAAGCCCCTGTAAGGATCGGCTCTCTTTTAAGAATAAAGAACGTGTAGCCGACAACTTTTCCCTCTTTGTTCTTTATCTCTTGGTAGAGTATTTGTTGGTCGTCCGGAACGTGGCCGCCAAATCTCTCCACAAGCTCTTCTAAACTCTTAATCTTTAATTCTTCCTCTTTTCCATTTTTGACCAAAAAGAACTTTGGACCTGTTGGAGACGGCTTAATAATTACAGTTGTGCCTTCCGGAATCGTTCCTCCGAGTTTTGTTATCAGCTCGTCTGGAGTTCTTGCCGTATCTACGACTTCTTTAAACTCAAGGTTTGCAACTTTTCCGATAACTTTTTTTGCCCTCTCAGGGTTTTTAACGCCGGGGAGCTCCACAATGATCCTGTCCTTTCCGTTCCTAACTATTACCGGCTCTGCAACTCCAAGCTGGTCAATCCTGTTCCTTATAGTTTCAAGGGCCTGTTCTGCTAACCTATCTATCTCTTTTGTCTTGTAGGAAGGTTTCATTTTGAGAACTATTTTCTTTCCGGCCGGAGTTATCTCAAACATGTTGCTGTAGTCCTCTTTTATAAGTGAGACTGCTTTTGATGTGTAATCTGGGGAGAGGAGCTCTATGTCTATTTCAGTTCCTCTCCTTAAGGCTGAGACAACCGGAATGTTCTCTTCTTCAAGCATTCTTTTTATCTCCCTCAGGGCCGTAGATGTTTCGTCCTCAAGGGCTTTTTCTGTATCTATCTGTAGAACCAAATGAGTCCCGCCTCTTAGGTCAAGTCCCAGGTTTATAGGCTTTGTCAGGTCAAGGTAGAGGGCTCCTAAAAATACCGCTATAACAAAGAGTAGTTTCCACTTTAGGTTCTTCATTGGAACTCCCTTTTCTGAACTTGAGTCTGAATGATACAAAATCTTATAGGTCTGTATCGTTAATTTTTAACCGGAACTTAAACCCCAAAACCTCACTTGCTCTTCTACACATTTCCATTCTTGGCTGAAATATTGAAAAGTAGTCTAAAAGGTCTGAGATATTCGTGTCTATTTTCAGAACTAGTTTTATCGTTCTCTCCTGTCTATTTACCTCTAAATTGCTGTAGAGGACTGCGTAGTTGACCCGGTCGTGAATGTCTTCCCTTATCGTTTTCCTGCTTCTAACCCTTGTTCTGTGAACGTGGGACTTGTCGGCTATTACCAAAGCCGCAGCTACCTCAGTTGCCGGTTCTCCAGTTCCTTCTTCGTGGTTTCCGATTGCAAAGGTTATCTCTGTTAGGTCGTCGTCTAAGTATCCTTTTCCTTTTAGAAGCTGATAGGTAAGGAGAGCTCCGCTTTGGGCATGGTCGTGGCGTGAGACGATGTGACCTATGTCGTGTAGAAGCCCTGCTATTCCTGCAAGCTCTGAAAGTCTTTTATCTCCAACTGTTTCAAAGAGTAGCCATCTTGCCTTCTCTGCAACCCAACTAACATGTTTTATCCCGTGGTCTGTATATCCCATTCTCTCAAGGAAGTAGTCAGCTCTGTTTATGTAGTAGAGGATTCTTCTGTCTTTAAGGAGTTCTCTGTAGGTTGGAAACTCAATCTCCTTCACTTCTCCTCCCTTACGCTGACCTCTCCGGAAAATAGTCTCTTTATACCCGATTCTGTTTCAACTATTAGAGCTCCGTCTCTGTCTATTCCCAGAGCCTTTCCGGTAAAAACAGCTCCGCTTTCTTCAACCTTTACTCTTTTTCCTATCAAGGGGCAGTTCTCCTCAAATTCCTCTACACGGAATCTCCTCTCCTCTACAAGGTTGTGGGCTTTAAGAACCCACTGGTAGAGCTCTTTAATCAGCAACTCCCTGTCAAACTCTATTCTTTCTGCTTTGAGAGATGTTGCAGGGTTGGGAAAGAGGGAGAGTTCCTCTTTGGTGTAGTATAGGTTTATTCCCACTCCAACGATGAGCCTGTCTCTGCAGAGCTCTGGTAGAACTCCGGAAACCTTTTTCCCGTTTATAAAAACGTCGTTTGGCCACTTCAAGTAAAAACCTTCTGAAAACTTAGAAAGGGTTTTAAAAACTGCCCATCCAAAGGCCAAGCTTGATAGGGTCAGGTTCTCTTTGAGCGGCCTTAGAACAAAAGAGGCGTATAGTCCTTTGTCCTTCTCTGAAAGCCACTTCCTTCCTCTCCTTCCTCTTCCTCCGGTCTGTTCCCTTGCAACAATACAGAGGCCGTGGCAGAAGGGAATCCTCTTTGCCTCTTGGTTGGTTGAGTCAATAGTGTTTAAAACAACAATTTTCATGACCTTAGTATTTTATAATTCCTCGGCTATGAAGTGGACTGTTGGAACGCTGCTTAAAAGGGCAACTGAAATACTAAGGGAAAGAGGGTCTCGTTCTCCACGGTTAGACGCGGAGCTCCTCCTCACCCACTCCCTCGGGTTTAAAAACAGGGTGGAGCTCTACACGAACTTTGAGAGACCCTTGACCGACGAAGAGGTTGAGAACTACAGACAGCTCATTATAAGGCGTGCAAAGGGAGAACCTGTAGCCTATATAACTGGAAAGAAAGAGTTTTTCGGTCTTGAGTTTCACGTTGAAAGGGGTGTTCTCATTCCCAGGCCGGAGACAGAGTTCCTTGTTGAGGTTGTTTACGACTACATAAAGGGAAAAGAAGGGTTAAAAGTTGTTGACGTAGGAACGGGATCAGGCTGTATAGTCTTGACCCTGTGTAAGCTAACGGGAGGAAAGCACCAATTCTACGGTATAGACATTTCAAATAAGGCCCTTTCCGTTGCAGAGCTAAACAGGGAAAGGTTGGGCTGCAGTGGTGTCTCTTTCCTGAAAGGAGACCTTCTTTCTCCTGTTGACTTTCCGGTTGACGTTCTTGTCTCAAACCCCCCTTACGTTCCGATTGGGGACCCTCGTCTTGACAAAGAAGTTCTGAAGTTTGAGCCGGCTGTTGCCCTCTTTGGAGGGAAGACCGGATATGAGATTATAGAGAGGTTAATAGCTCAGGCTTCAGAGAAGTTAAAACCTGGAGGTTTTATTGCTCTTGAAGTTGGAGAAGGGCAGGCCGATAGGGTTGCTTCTCTCCTTGAGTCTTTTGGCTTTCGTTCTGTAAGTGTTTTAAAAGACCTTTCTAAAATAGATAGGGTTGTAACGGGGGTAAAAATCTAATGGAAAAGTTTGTTATAAGGGGCGGTAGGGAGCTCCGGGGCAGGGTAAAGGTCTCCGGCTCAAAAAATGCCTCTCTTCCAATACTCTTTGCCTCTATACTTACAGGGGAGCTTGACCTCTCAAACGTTCCTGCTCTTAAGGACGTTACGACGACTTGTGACCTATTGGAACACATGGGTTTTTCCGTTGAAAGAGGTTCAGGCCGTGTAAGAGTAAAGGAGAGTAAAGTAATCCCAGAAGCTCCTTACGAGCTTGTTAAGAAAATGAGAGCTTCTATCCTTGCCCTTGGTCCCCTTCTTGCCCGTTTTGGTAGGGCAAAGGTTTCCCTTCCCGGAGGGTGTGCAATCGGTTTAAGGCCTGTTGACCTTCACCTGAAAGGGCTTTCAAAGATGGGTGCTCAGATAGAGATATCCCATGGCTACATTGTTGCCGAAGTTAACGGAAAGCTTAAAGGTGCAGATATTACTCTCGATTTTCCAACTGTTGGAGGAACTGAAAACCTTCTAATGGCTGCTACCCTTGCAGAGGGTAAAACCGTTATTAGGAATGCTGCTAAAGAGCCTGAAATAGTAGACCTTGCAAGGGCTTTAAAGAGGGCAGGTGCCTATATAGAGGGAGAAGGGACAGACGTTATAGTTGTGGAAGGAGTGAGGGAGCTCTCTCCCGTTACCTACTCGGTTATGCCCGACAGGATAGAAGCGGGAACGTTCCTCTCTGCTGTTGCTTCTGCTGGTGGAGAAGTTATTATTGATGATTTTCCAGTAGAAACTCTTAAGACCGTTCTTGACAAGTTTAGGGAGGCTGGGCTTGAGATAGAAGAACTCTCACCAACGGAGGTTAGGGTCAGGAAAAAGGGGAGACTTAAGGGAATAGACGTAACCACACAGCCCTACCCGGGGTTTCCGACTGACATGCAAGCCCAGTTTATGGCGGCGATGTGTACGGCTGAAGGAGTTTCTGTAATCAAAGAGACCATATTTGAGAACAGGTTTATGCACGCCCTTGAACTTCAGAGAATGGGAGCAGACCTTAAAATAGAGGGAAACACAGTCGTCGTTAAAGGAGTTGAGAGACTTACAGGAGCTAAAGTTACTGCAACCGACTTAAGGGCAAGTGCCTCTTTAGTTGTTGCAGGGCTTGGAGCGGAAAATACTACAGAGGTTTACAGAATATACCACCTTGATAGGGGTTACGAGAGGCTTGAGATGAAGCTGAAAGCTCTCGGGGCTGAAATAGAGAGAGTTCCCAGTGAACTTAACTACTAAAGGAGCTGGTAATGGGCTATGAAACTGTAACTGTTGCCCTTCCAAAGGGTAGGCTCTTAAAAGAGGCCGTTGAGTTTTTGATAAAGAGCGGCATAGACGCTTCTGAAACCCTCTCTGAAACGAGGAAGTTGGTCTTCCATTGGGAAAACTTCAGGTTTATTTTGGTAAAGCCGATGGACGTTCCTACCTACGTTTACTACGGAACGGCCGACATTGGTATAGCCGGAAAGGACGTAATAGAGGAAAAGGGGTATGAGCTTTACGAACCTTTAGACCTGAAGTTTGGAGCCTGTAGGCTCTCTGTTGCCGAGCCTACAGGCATAACTGAACCTTACGACTTAGACAGACTCTCCTACATAAGGGTTGCGACCAAGTATCCTAAAATCACCGATGCCTACTTTAGAAGTAAGGGAATCCATCCTGAGATAATCACACTCTACGGTTCTGTTGAGCTTGCACCTTTGGTAGGGCTTTCAGACAGGATAGTTGACTTAGTTCAAACAGGAACGACACTTAAAGTCAATGGATTAAAAGAAGTTGATGTGATACTTCACTCAACAGCCCGCCTTGTCGTTAACAGAGCAAGCCTCAAAACAAAATACTCCCTCATAAAGGGGCTTATTGACAGAATGAAAGAGCTTCTTAAATGTAAGGTGGTAAAATAGTTACTGTTTAGTTTCTTACCAAGAAGGAATAAAGGAATAATGGCCATATCCTACTTAAGAGTTTCTGTGACCGACAGGTGCAACTTTCGATGTCGCTACTGTATGCCTGAAGGAAAGAAGGAGTTTGTACCCTACACTGAAATCCTTAGATACGAAGAGATATCGGAAATCGTAAGGGTTTTCTCCCAATTCGGAGTAACTTCTGTCAGATTAACGGGAGGAGAGCCCTTAGTAAGAAAAGGGATTGAAAACCTTATCCTTCAGCTGAAAGAGATAGAAGGGATAAACGAAATTTCACTTACGACGAATGGGTTCTTCTTAGAGGAAAAGGCCGAAACTTTGAAAGATTCAGGTCTTAAACGGGTAAACGTAAGTTTAGACACGCTGAATCCGGAGAAGTTTTCATACATAACGAGAACTTCCGAAGATGCTTTCTTCAGAGTTTTAAGAGGAATAGAGAAAGCTAAAGAGGTTGGCCTTACTCCCGTGAAGGTAAATACCGTTTTGGTAAAAGGTTTCAATGACTCAGAAGTTGAAGATTTCGTAAGGTTCTCAGCCGATATCGGCGTAGAGGTTCGTTTCATTGAGCTTATGCCTGTAGGAGGTCAGTTCTTCAGCAGAGAGAACTTTATTCCCATCTCTTGGATGAAGGAGCTCCTTGAGGAGAAGTTCGGAGAACTAAAACCCGTTAAAACCGTTAAGATGGGTCCTGCAAAGAGCTTTCGGGTCGGAAATACGGAAGCAGTTGTAGGTTTTATACCTTCTGTAAGCCAGCACTTCTGTTCTGAGTGCAACAGAGTTAGACTTACCTCTGACGGTAAATTAAGGCTCTGTCTTATGTCTGATAGAGAAATTAACCTTAAGTCAATTCTCCGCTCTCCCGGATACTCAGAAGAACTTTTAAGGAAGACGATAGCGGGAGCTCTTCTTCTCAAGAGGAAAGTAAATGGAATAGAAGCCCTTGAGTCTTTAGGCTGCTCAAGGAAAATGTTCACAATAGGGGGGTAGTAGATGGAAACTCTGATAGCTTTTGACCTTACGGTTATTGCCGTCTGCTCTGTAGCTATAACCGTTGGAATAGTTGTTCTTTTAGTGATAGCTTACAGAGTCCTTAAAAAAGTTGAGGAGAGCGTTGATACCGTCAACAACCAGCTTAAACCGGCCGTTTTAGAGCTGAAGGCTACAGTTTCATCAATAACAGAGTCGCTTCAGGTTGTTTCATCTACCCTTTCCTTCGTTAAAAAGCTTAAAGGGAAGAAAAACAACTGACACTTTTTGGAAATTTGAATTAGATTACTTAATTGGTTAAAACTTCTAAGGAGGGAGACGATGAAAAAAGGTTCTCTGATGTTTATTTTGGGAACTCTCGTAGGTGCAGGGGCAGCTTACGTTGCAACAACAAAGAGGGAAGAGCTCGTTAAGAAGTTGGAAGAGCTTCAGGAACAGATTAAAGAGAGTGATCTTCCTGAGAGGACTAAAAACCTTGTAAAGGAGATTTCAGACTCCATAAAGCAGCTCCTTTCTTCCGGTGAGGAAGAGATGTCTGAAGATGAGAAAAAGTCAATCCTTGAAGAAGTTGAGGCGAAAATTCAGAAGCTTGAGGAGACCATTCAGAAGGAGGGAGAGTAGTCTTTGGAGCTCTCCTCTCTCGTTTCACCTTTTGGCTTCAAAGTTGAAAAAAAACTTAAAGTTAGAGGGATAACCGAGGATTCCCGAAAGGTGGAGCCCGGTTATCTCTTTTTTGCTTTTAAGGGAACTTCTACAGACGGAAACCTCTACGTTGAAGATGCCCTTAAGAGAGGAGCAGTAACCGTCTTCACAGATTCTAAAGAGACCTATTTCCGGCTTAAAAGGAGACTTCCGGTCTTTTTTACAGAAACGCCGAGAAAACACCTCTCTCTGATTTCAGCCCGCTTTTTTGGAAATCCTGAGAGGGAGCTCTCCTTAATAGGCATAACGGGAACAAACGGGAAAACCACAACGGCCTACCTCATCTTCTCTGCTCTTAACCGTTTGGGAGAGACTGCCGGCCTTATAGGAACCGTTGAGTGGGGAACTTACCAGTCCCGTTTCCCGTCAGAGAGAACGACACCTTCACCTACACAGTTTTTCAAACAGCTCGCTTACTTAAAAGACAGAGGCGTAAAGTGGGTTGTTTGTGAAGTTTCTTCCCACGGTCTTGAGCTTGACAGGGTTTACGGTTTGGAGTTTAATGGTGGAATCTTTACAAATCTTACCCCCGAGCACCTTGACTTCCACAAAAGTATGTTCAGCTACTTTGTCGCAAAGGAGAAGCTCTTTTTTAAATCACAAGTTTCCCTCTTTAATACCGACGACCCTTGGGGGGAGCTCCTCTTTTCCCTAAGGCCTCTCTTTAAAAGAGTTTCCTCTTACGGTACCAAAGGGGAGTTTAGAATAGAATCTTTTGACTCTATTGGATTTGTTCCCATTCGTTACAGAGGGATTCTCTATAACGTTGAGACTTCACTTAAAGGTTTCTTTAACTACTACAACGTTGCCGCCGCTTTTTCTCTCCTTACGCTTTTGGGTTTTCCGCCGGAGGAATTGACCCGAGTTTTTAAAGGCGTAAAGGTTCCCGGTAGACTTGAAGAGGTTTCTCCGGGGGTTTTCGTTGACTACGCCCACACTCCCGATGCCCTTGAGAAGGTTTTAAGAGTTCTAAAACCCATTACTAAAGGAAGGCTCATAACGGTTTTCGGCTGCGGGGGTGACAGAGATAGAGAGAAGAGAGCTCCCATGGGAGAGGTGGCCTCACTCCTGTCAGACGTTGTCGTTCTTACAAGCGATAATCCCAGAAGTGAAGACCCTGAGGCAATAATCTCAGACATCTTAAAGGGAGTAGCTGATAGAGGAAAAGTTGTCGTTATTCCCGATAGACGAAAGGCTATTGAGTGGGCTCTCAGTGACAAGAGAGAAGGGGACGTTGTTCTGATTGCAGGAAAAGGCCACGAAAATTACCAGCAGTTTAAGGATTACACTGTCTATTTCAGCGATAGAGAGGTTGTTGAGGAGTTCTATGGATGCAAAAAAACTTTCTGAGATAACCGGAGGGGAGTTCTCCGGAGAAAACCTTCCCGTTTCAGGTTTTCACTTTGACTCAAGGGAGATAAGAGCAGGAGAGGTTTTTGTTCCTCTTTCCGGGAAGAGGGACGGCCACCTGTTTATAGAGGGAGCTCTCTCTAAAGGAGCTGTAGGTTTTCTAACATCTAAACAGTTTGAACCGCCTAAAGGAAAGTTTGCCCTTAAAGTTCCAGATACATTTGAAGCGTTTAGAAGAATTGCCCTCTACAGGCGTTCAGAGTTTGATGGAACTGTTATCGGTATAACCGGTAGCGTTGGGAAAACGACGACGAAGGAGCTCCTCTCCCACCTTTTCTCCCAGTGTTCTTCTGTTTACTCCAACGTAAAGAGCTACAACAACCTTTTAGGGCTTACTTATACCCTTTCAAATCTAAAAAAGAGTGCTATTTACGTTCAGGAGCTTGGAACAAACGCTCCCGGAGAGATTGAGGAGCTCTCCCGCCTTCTCAAACCAAACGTAGCTGTTATTACGGCGGTTGAAAGAGCTCACCTTCAGGGCTTTGGAAACTTTGAGAACCTAATAAATGAAAAGTTTAGTCTTACCCGATTTACGGAGTTCTCTATCGTTCCTGTTCAGTTTTCCCACTACTCAAAATCGCCTAAAACTGTAACTTTTGGAGAGGAAGGAAACGTTAGCCTTAAACGTCTTGAGAAGACTCCGGAAGGGGTGAATTTTGAAATCTCCGTTTTTGGAGAGAAAGTGGAGCTCTTTACCTCAGTTCCCGGCCTTTCTGTTGTGAACGCCTCTTTAATAGGGGGAGCTCTCCTAAAAATCTTGGGGTATTCCCTTTCGTTCCTTAAGTCTGTTGAAGACTTTCGCCCTCCCCAGATGAGAATGGAGATCTACCGTTTACCGAAAGGTGTTTTAATAGACGACTCTTACAATGCAAACCCTGCTTCTTTCAGGAACGCTCTTAACGTTCTTTCCCTCTTTAAACTTCCGAAAGTTGTTATAGCCGGTGAGATGTTGGAGTTGGGCTCTTTCTCTAAACAGGAACACAGAATCTTAGGTGAGGAGATGGTAAAACTTGGAGTTGACGAGCTTATAGCTTTTGGAAAGGAGACATCTGAAACGGTGAAGGCTTTTAAAGGAAAGGCTTACCACTTTACAGATAGGGACGAGTTCCTTAACTTTCTATCTGAATACCCTTTCTCCGGGAAGGCAGTTCTTGTAAAGGGTTCAAGGGGAAACAGGTTAGAAGATGCAGTTAGAATAGTGAAACAGAGGTTGGGAAAGTGAAAGTTGCCGTTGTATTCGGAGGTCCTTCTCCAGAGTCGGAGGTATCAAAAAAGAGTGCAGAGAGCGTTATCTCTGCCCTTAAAACCTTGGGACATCAGGTTTTCCCGATAGAGCTTTCTGAAAAGTTACCGTTAGAGCTCTCTAAAATTAAGCCGGATAAAGTATTCCTCGTTCTCCACGGTTCACCGGGAGAGGACGGAACTGTTCAGGGGCTTCTTGATATTATGGGAATTCCCTATACAGGCTCCGGAGTTTCTGCCAGTGCAATTTCTATTGATAAAGATTTAACAAAACGGGTTTTAAAGAGTTACGGTATTCCGGTTCCGGCCGGTATAACCGTTTACAGAGGTGAAACGGTAGACCCAGATGAGCTGGAATTCCCCTGCGTTGTAAAGCCTGCTCGGGCTGGTTCAAGTGTCGGGGTTAGTTTGGTTAAGTCTAAAAGTGATTTTGAGGGAGCTCTTGAAGAGGCGTTCCTATATGATTCAAAGGTTTTAATAGAGGAATACCTTGAGGGAAAAGAGCTTACTGTTGGCATTCTAAACGGTAAAGCCCTTACCCCCGTTGAAATACTCCCCGGAAGGGAGTTCTACGACTATGCTGCGAAGTATAAGGATACCGCAACCCAATACCTGATTCCTGCTCCTATTAACTCCAAACTTGAAAATAGGTTAAAGTCAATTGCAGAAAAAGTTTATAGAGTTCTTGAGTGTAGAGGGGCTGTTAGGGTTGACTTTAGGTTAAATCGTTACGGTTCTCCATTCGTTTTAGAAGTAAACTCAATTCCTGGACTTACAGAGAGGAGTCTTTTACCTAAAGCTGCAGCTTACAGTGGTATCTCTTTTGAGAAGCTGATTGAGGAGATGTTAGGCGAGTGGGGAGAAGGCTAAAACTGAGATGGTTTCTCCTGTTAGCCCTTTTCATTGTAGGGTCTACTGTCGTCTACGGTATAGTTACGGCTCCTTCAAAGCTTTCACAGGTTGAGTTTATAGTTGTTGAAAAAACGGGACCTTGGAAGGCAGATATTAGCCAATACCTCCTTTCCTACGTTCACGTAGGTCAGGATTTAACACCTGATTTTCTTTCAAACCTAAAAGAAGAGGTAGAGGCTCTACCTTGGGTAAAAAAGTGTGACTTAGATGTAAAAGGGGGGAAGCTGACCGTTAAAATATGGGAAACCCGTCCCGAGTTTATTCTGATCTCTGATAAGGAAATATACTTAATAGGTGAAAACGGATTTGTTCTTAAAAAAGGAGTAGGGAGAGAAAATGGATACCCTATCTTCTTCTATAGAGGTAAATCTTCTCCGTTTACTACCGTAAACGGGTTTTTGATATTAAAAAAATCTGTTAAAATGGAATTAAAGTTACTAAGCTCAAAACTTAGTGAGATAGAGTTGGAAAGGAAAAAACCTGAGATATCCCTGCTTGATAGCGGAGTTCAGTTGGCCTTTAAGTCTCCTCCAGTTCTTATCTACCTTGGAATATGGGGAGATGCGTGGGAACAGTTTAACAAGATGTCAAAAAAGGGCTTTTTTAAGCCGGGGGTCTACGACTTCTGGTTTGAACAGATGATGGTAATTAAGGGGAGGCAAGAAAAATGCTCGGACAAAAAATCCTAACGTTAGATTTGGGAACAAGCTCTGTTAGGGCTTCGCTTTCTGTTCATAAGGGGGATAGGTTTCAGTTTTTCATAAAAACGGCACCTTCAAGGGGAATAAAGAACGGAAATATTGTAAACTTAGCTTCTGCTAAAGAGTCCCTTAATACTGCCCTTAACAGTCTAAAGTTAGAGTCTCCGGTTGCCATTCCGAACGAGGCCTATGTTCTAATCCCCGGAGGCTGCACCTTAGGTTATCAGGTTGAAGCTTCCATAGAGTTCCCTGGAATAAAAACCATATCTCATAACGACGTTAACGTTGTTAAGAATAAAGCTAAAGACGAGCTGTTAAGGATAAAGGGACAGACAGTAAAGAGCTACTACGATGTAATACACGTCGTCCCTCAGGAGTTTATAGTTGATACTGTTGACGGAATACAGAACCCGATAGGTAGGAGTGGTAAAAGGCTCACAATGAGGGCCTTCATAGTTCTTGCCTCCCGTTCCCACGTAAAGACTATTGCCGACCTTTTAAAAGAGCTCAACCTAAAACTGAAAGGGGTAGTTCTTCAATCCTTTGCTTCTTCTTTTGGTATAAGACAGCCAAACTCCTACTTTAACAACAACCTTCTTCTCTACATAGGAGCCGGTAACACGGAGTTTATCTACTTCAGGGAGGATAAGCCGGTTCTCTCTCGCCATCTGCCTTTTGGCAGTGAGGACATATTGGAGTTTCTCATTAAGAAGCTAAAAATAAGCAGAACAGAGGCAGAGAGGCTCTACAACGAATACGGTAGCGCTTACGCCTTTAACGTTAGTAAGGAAGAGGTTGTTCACGTTAACTACGGTAGTAGAACTCTAAAGGTTCCAAGAATTTTAATATCAGCTCTGATTCACCTAAAACTGAAAGAGGTATTTAATGACATTAAATTAATTCTCTCTGAAGAGAATAACGATTACCTTGAAAACCTTAGTGGTATATACCTTACCGGAGGTCTTTCTAAACTGAAAGATATTAATATCTTAGCCGAAAAGATGTTTAAAGCACCTGTAACTGTTCCTTCTCTTTCTCACTCTGAAGTTGTAGATGTTGCTCTATCTCCGATTATAGGCGTTACAGACTACATCATTTCTCTTACAGATAGAAAGAAACTATCAGACATAAGGGAAGACCTTACGAAATCTTACGAAAAGGCAGGAGGTCTTTTTGCTTCTCTTTGGCGTTTCATAACAGACATTATTTAGGAGGTTTAACGTGTTTGACATAGCCGATGACCTTTTTCAGGGGCCCGTTATAAAGGTAATAGGAGTTGGAGGAGGCGGAGGAAACGCCGTTTCAAGAATGTATGAAATGGGAATTGAGGGAATTGATTTTGTTGCCGTTAATACAGATGCACAGGTTCTTTCAAAACTGCCTGTTCCTATTAAAGTTCAGATAGGAGAGAAATTAACCAAAGGCCTTGGAGCCGGCGGAAAACCAGAAATTGGTGAACAAGCTGCTTTAGAGGACGAGCCCAAAATAAGGGAAGTGTTGGAAGGCTCTGACATGGTCTTCATAACTGCCGGGATGGGAGGCGGAACGGGAACTGGAGCAGCCCCGATAGTTGCAAAGATAGCAAAAGATATGGGAATCTTAACAGTTGGAGTTGTAACGAGGCCCTTTGACTTTGAGGGGAGACGCCGCCAAGAGTATGCGGAGGCAGGTATTAGGAGGCTAAAGGAATTTGTTGACACGCTTATGGTTATTCCTAACCAAAAACTCCTTACTATTGCTCCTAAGGATATGAACATACTGAACGCCTTTAAACTTGCAGATAACGTTCTCTACCAGGCGGTAAAGGGTATAACGGAAGTAATAACGAAGCCCGGCCTTATAAACCTTGATTTTGCCGACGTTAAGACCGTTATGCACAGCGGAGGCTACGCACTCATCGGTATAGGGGAGGCAAGTGGGGAGGACAGAGCTCTGACGGCAGCACGGAAGGCGATAGATAACCCTCTCCTTGAGAACGTTCAGGTAGAGGGGGCAAGTAGGATTCTCGTAAACATCAGTGGAGGCTCAGATTTAACGCTTGACGAGGCCTACGCCGCTGCCGGGCTGATAAAGGAAAGGGCTAAGAGAGACGATACAAACTTCTTCTTCGGAGTTACTGTAGACAACGAACTTGAAGGTTCCATTCAAGTAACTGTTATAGCAACAGGATTTGACGAGAAGGGTAGGCCTATTATTTCAGGATTTTCTGAAATTGCGATGAGCTCAAAAACCAGCACGCCTTTTCAAGCTCAAGAGAGCGTTGATATGCTTGATATAGATGTTTCCGAGCTCCTCAAAAAGCTTAAAGAGGAGTAATTGTATTAGGGAGCCTGAAAGCTTCCTTTCTTTTGGTTTTAGTCGGTTTTGACTGGTGATTCACACTTCGGAGGAGGGTAGGATGGAGAAGGGTTTACTGAAGGAGATTAAGGAGCTCCTTTCCCTTATTGAATCCTTCAAAGACGAACTTTCCAAGGTTTCCTCTAAAAGAGAGGGGTTTAAAGCCGTTAATAGACATATAGACACGGCGATCAGTGAAAGTGAAGAGGCTACTAAGAAGCTAATTGAAGCTATAGGTGATTCAATGGAGAAGCTCCAGAAGGCTGTTGAAATAGTTTCAAACCTTAAGGGAGAAGGGAGAGAAAAGGCTATATCCCTCATTCGGTCGGTTCTTAACACACTTATGAACTCCCTTACACTTCTTGAATTTCAAGACATTATGGCTCAAAGGCTTTTAAAGGTTAGAGATTTTCTACTTGACCTTGAAAAGAGCATAGTAAGGATTGTTCTTGTTGCAGGTCTTGAGGAGACTGAAAAGGAAGAAGAGAAAGGGGAGATAAAGAAGAAGCTTGAGGAGCTTGAGTGGAAAAAAGAGGTTTCTCAATCTGAAGTTGACGAAATTATGAAGCAGTTTGGCCTTTAGGAGAGAAGGCGATGAAGGTAGAGATTCCCGAGGAGCTCCAAGAAATATTAGAGGAGTTCTTAGTAGAGGCAGAGGAGATCCTTGAAAACTTAGACCAAGATTTAGTTGACCTAGAATCAAACCCTGAAGATAAGGAGCTCCTTAACAAAATATTCAGAGGAATGCATACCCTTAAGGGGGGAGCCGGTTTCTTAAACCTTACTCCGATTGTTGAGATTGCCCACAGAATTGAGGACATCTTCAACAAGCTTAGAAACGACGAAATGACCCTTACCCCCGAGATAATGGACGTTATTTTGGAGGGTATTGATAAACTAAAAGAAGCTCTCCAAATGCTTAGAGATAGCCAAGAGCTCCCGGACATGGAAGAGATAGAAGGGCTTCTTTCCCGTTTAGATGCCGTTTTAAAAGGTGAGTCTCCCGCTTCTTCTGGCTCATCAGAGAGTAAAGGAGATGGAGTTCCTTCAACTGAAGGGGAAGTGGAGTTTGTTGAAGAGATATCTGGCAAACTTAAAGAGTTGATACTTCAGTATCCCGATAAAGACCTTGCCGGAATACTTGAAGAGATTATTCTAATGCCCCCGGATAAACGCCCTATGGACGTTATTCCGGAGATTGAGAAACTTATAGAAGAGGGCAAGGACGTAAAAGACCTGATAAAGCAGAAAGAGCCTGAGGCTCAAAAGGAAGATGAGAAAAAAGAACCGACCAGCAAGCAACAGAAGGAGCCACAAAAAGTTGTAGCTTCAACCTCTTTACCATTTTCAGCTTCAAAGTCTAAAACTGCCTCTAAGAAAACTGAGAAGAAGAGCTCAGAAACTATAAGGGTTGACGTTGAAAGGGTAGAAAACCTTATGAACCTGGTTGGAGAGATCGTTCTTGATAGAAACAGAATCCTTAGGGTTACCCAAGACGTTGAGAGAGAGTATCGGACTGAAGCTGTAGAGAAGCTAGTAGAGGCGGTAACAAGCCTTGATAGAACGGTTAGCGACCTTCAGGTCGCAGTTATGAAACTGAGAATGCAGCCTATTAAAAAGATATTCAGTAAGTTTCCTCGCTTGGTTAGAGACCTTGCCAGAAAGCTAAACAAGAAGGTTCAGCTTATTATAGAAGGTGAGGATACAGAGCTTGATAGATCTATACTTGACAAACTTGAAGATCCTCTCATTCACCTTGTAAGGAACGCATTAGACCACGGTATAGAGCCTCCGGAAGAAAGGGTAGCAAAGGGAAAACCAGAAGTCGGGACTATAAGGCTTTTTGCCTACCACGAGGGAGACCACATAGTTGTTGGTATTCAGGACGACGGAAGAGGAATTGATCCTGAAAAGGTTAAGAGAAAAGCCCTTGAGAAGGGGTTGATAACTCCGGAACAGGCAGCTCAGATGAGCGATAAGGAAGCCTATGAGCTTATCTTCCTTCCTGGATTTTCAACTGCAGATAAGGTTAGCGACGTCTCCGGTCGTGGTGTCGGGATGGACGTTGTTGCCAGTACCATTCACTCTTTGAGAGGCTCTATAGAGGTAGACAGTGAATTAGGCAAGGGAACGACGATTCTTTTGAAATTGCCTCTGACTGTTGCAATTATTAGAACCTTAATGCTTGGCTGTAACGGTCAAGTTTACGCTGTTCCCCTTCACTCCGTTGTTGAGATTGTCAGATACCAAGAAGATCAGGTTAAAGAGGTTGGAAGTTTCAAGAGCTTTATGCTGAGGGACGAGGTTTTACCCCTCTTTTCGCTTAACGAGCTTTTAGAAGTTCCCGACAGCAACGACAAAGCATTCGTCGTTATTGTTAAAGTGGGAGAAAAACTAATTGCCGTTTCAATAGAGAAACTCTTTGGGGAAGAAGAGATAGTTATTAAATCTTTAGGAGAGCTCCTTTCAGATATCCCTGGAATTGCAGGTGCAACCATAGCCGGAGACGGAAGGGTTGTCCTCATTTTGGATCTTAACTCTCTGCTTTCAGACTACAGAACAAGGTTGATCGGAGTTAAGAGATGAGCGAGGAAGCTAAGGAGAAAGAGCTTAGCGTTTTAGGTGTTGAAGAGCTCATAGGAGAAGTTCACGAAAAGGAAGTTCAGGTAATAGCTTTTAGGCTTAACGAAGAGCTTGTGGGCGTTCCCATAGAACAGATAATAGAGATAACAAACAACAGGGACTTAACCCCTGTTCCGAAAGCCCCCTCTTTCGTTATAGGAGTTATGAACCTAAGGGGAAAGATCGTCCCCGTTATAAATCTAAAGGAACACCTGAAGATTCCGTATGAGATACCTGAGGATATTTACCAGAAGAACAAGATAGTAATTCTTGAAACTCCGAAAGGGGAGGTTGGGGTAATAGTTGATGAGATAGTTGGCTCTGTGAAATTTCCTGAAAGCGACGTACTTCCGGAGCCTATAGGAACTGTCGGAATTGATGTGAAGTTTATATCTGGTGTTGTTCAGCTTGATAGAGAGCTTCTTATCCTTTTAAACGTAGAATCAATATTTAATCAGGAGGAGTGAGGTGTTTTGTTCAGGCGAGAGGAAGGAAATAGAGAGGCTAAAGGGAGAGTTGGAGAAGTTAAAAGTTGAGAATGTAAAACTTCAGAAAAAGTTTGAGGAGTGCGAAAGGGAGAAGAGTTCCCTTCAAGATGAGCTGAAAAAACTTTCCCAAAGGAACTTGGAGCTTTCTAAAGAACTTGAGACTTACAAACAGAAAGTTGAACAAATGGATAACGACATCTACATGTATCAGCAGATACTTGACTCCCTTATGGAAGAGGCGATATTCCTTGCAACTCCTGACTTTAAGCCTGGTAGAGCTGGGAATAAGTTAGTTTACGCAAACAGGAGAGCTCTTGAAATAGCCAACAAGTGGAGAGACGTCTTTATCAGCGAGTTCGGAATTGATCCCGATAAGCTCATCGGAACCAGCATCCACCTTTTCCACAAAGATCCTGAGAGGGTTAAGGAGCTCCTTAAATCTACCCACCCCGGAGAGCATAAGAAAAATGCAGATATTCCCGTTGGCCCTTACGTTATGGCCTCATACCGCCATGCAATTGCCAACAAGGACGGTTCTGTAAGGTATTACATGGTAACTTGGAAAGACGCTACAGCTGAGAAAGAGATTGAAGACCAGTTAGAGAAGTCAAGGAGGATGTTCCTCCAGAACCTTAAAGCAACGAAACAGTCCCTTGTTAACAACCTTTCCACAATCGTTGCAATTGCCGTTGCCATAAAAGAGCTGAAAGAAGTTCTTAAACTTTCTGAGAACCAGATAGTTGCAACCGATGAGATAGAAAAGACCGTTAACAAGTTGGTTGAAGTTTCCAACAAACTTATGGAGAACTACAAGTTTGTACTCTCAAAGCTTGAAGAGGCTGAACAAAAGACGGTAGAGTCTATTGGCCAGATGCAGTATATAAGGAACATTACAAAAGAGATGGAAGAAGTTGTTAAATCCCTCCAGTTTCAAACTGAACAGATTGACAGGGTTGTTGAAGTTATTACCTCTATTACAGAACAGACCAACCTCCTTGCCCTTAACGCTGCCATAGAGGCTGCAAGGGCTGGAGAAGCAGGAAGGGGATTTGCCGTTGTTGCCGATGAAGTCAGAAAACTGGCAGAGAGGACGAACAAGTCTGCAACTGAGATTAGGGAAGTTGTCAAGAGTATGAGAGACCAGATGGTTAAGACAGCCGAGATTACGAACAAGAGCGTTGTAGCCGTTGAAGATGGAATGAACATCTTTAAAGAGAACCAGACGACCTACGCTACGCTAAAGAGTTCCTCAGAAGAGGTTCTTAAAGTTATTAACGATCTGTCAAGTGTAGTCTCTGTTCAGAAAGGAAAGACAGAGGAGATAGTTAAGAACATACATAAGGCAAACAGTGTTGTTCACTCAGTAAGAGAACAGGCCAACAAGGTTATTAAGATTGCCGAGAAGACAGATACGAGCCTTCACAAGATCTGGGAAACCTTCTACATCTTTAAGTTGGGCGATGCAGCTATTCTCCTTGATAAACTTGCAGAGCTTGGTAACTTTACTGCAAAAGTTAATGATGTCATTAAGGCTAAATTTGTTGAAGACCTCAATCCCGACATCTCAATTATTGCAGAAGTTGATTCTTTAATAAGGAGCCTCAGCTTCCAGAACAAGGAGATTGCGGAACTCCTTCAGAAGTATCCTTCCCTCAGAGACATCTTTGAGGGGATTGAAGATGAGCTCTTTGAAGTTAAACTCCTCCTTAAAGAACTTTTTGTTGCTATGAACAACGACGATGTGGAGGAAATTAAAGGAAAAGAGCACGAGATATCTGAAATTGTCAATAAGATTTCTGAGAGACTTACAAAAGCCATAGCGAAGATAGTTCTCTCAAGTAAAAAAAGCGATGAAAGGGCTTAGTTATGGCGAAGAAGAAGAAGGAACTCCTTCCAAAGATACTTGAGACCGGTGCCAACGAGCTTGAGATAATAGACTTTAGGATGTATGAGATTTTAGACGACGGTTCTACTTACGAGTGGATACTCGGCGTTAACGTTGCAAAGGTTAAAGAGGTAATATTCCGCCCGAAGGATATTATTAAGGCTCCTGGGCTACCCCCTGAGGCAGAGGGGCTTGCGAAGATCAGGGGGCAGATGGTTCCCATAATCAACCTTGCAAGGTGGATGAAAATAAAGGAGCCCCCCAACGCCGGCCGCTACGTTATTGTGATGGAGTTTCTTAGGGAAATAGTAGGGGTAATAGTCCACGAGGCAAGAAGAATAAGGCGGATTAAATGGGCAGATATAAAGAGACCTCCTAAGAGTATTGTTGAGAAGTTAGGGGGAAAAGTTGTTGGCGTTATTGAAATAGAGGACAACAAGCTTCTACTCTTGCTTGATTTTGAAGGAATACTTGACGAGCTTGGGATGATTAAGATCTTTGGTAAAGAGGAAGTAAAGAAAGACATAGAAGGAATAGAGAAAAAAGGCCACTTTAAGATACTGATACTTGATGACAGTCCGGTTGCTCGGAAAATTATCAGGAGAATCCTTGAGGCAGACGGGCATACCGTTTACGAAGCCCAGAACGGAATTGAAGCCCTTCATATGCTTCACAACTGGCTTGAGGAAGCTAAAGCTCAGGGGAAAGACATAACTGACTTCGTTCAGCTTATAATTTCTGATATTGAAATGCCCGGTATGGACGGTTTAACCTTTACCCGTAAGGTTAAGGAAGACCCGGAGTTTTCAAAAATTCCCGTTATTATTAATACGTCTCTCAGCGACAGGGCCAACGTTGACAAGAGTAAATACGTAGGAGCAGATGCCCATCTTGTAAAATTTGATGCTCCGGACTTAATTAAGCTTGTTCACCAGTATGCAATTACAAAGTAGGGAGGTTTAAATGGCGTTACCCAATTCCGATATAAACATTCTCGTTGTTGACGATATGGCTGCAATGAGGAAGATTCTGAAGACGCTCCTTGCCCAGCTTGGTTATAAAAACGTAGATGAAGCAGAAGACGGAAAGCAAGCACTTGAGAAGCTCCGTCAGAATCCAGATAAGTACGGTCTTGTCATTACTGACTGGAACATGCCCAACATGACCGGGATTGAGCTTGTTCAGGCCATAAGGAGCGACGAGAAGCTAAAGCACCTTCCCGTTCTTATGGTTACTGCCGAGGCCAAGAAAGAGAACGTTCTTATGGCAATAAAGGCCGGAGTAAATAACTACATCGTAAAACCCTTCACTGCGGAAACGCTGAAGGAGAAGTTAGAGGCAATTTTTAGCTCTCTAAACAAGTAAAAGAGTGGTTATCCTATATAACTCTTAGGTTTCTTTACATAATAATTTGGAAGCAAAGGAGGTTGAGGTAGTCTTCTGAAGGACTTAACCATTCTTTCTTATGCTCTTCCCACGCCACATAAGTTATAGCTTCAACTTCTTTATCCTTCCTTTGTTTGAACTCTTACCTTTACTTTTCTGTAGTGGCTGGGAGCTCCTTCATACTTGTCAAGCTTTTTCAACTTCGCCTTCCGCCGGCTCAATGTTTGCACAGCCTCAGGGAGAGAAGTCCCTAACAAAAGACTTCCCGAGAAGAGGGAAGGTGAGGACTGCTCTGAGAACTCTCCAGCTTTTTCGTCTCTCTTCCGAGAGGCCCCTCACAGACTTGTTCCCTCCAGAGGTCTGCTGTCAGGTAGCTGAATCACTTTCAGAGCTTTTAAGTGTTTCTATCTCTTTCTTTACAGCTTTTATATCTGAATTTATTTTCTTCAGCTCTCTTTTGAGCTTTAATACCGCCTTTTTCTTTTTCCCTTTTCCTGTTTTAAATTCCAGTCTACAGGAAAGTGTTATCATCTGTCTTTTTGTATCTCTTTTGTGCTGAAAAGTATTGTAATATGCACTATTTAGTAACTGTTGTGAACCTCCTCTATAACGGTTTTTAATCTGCTATAAAACGGTTTTCCTTCTACCTCTTTTAACGAATAACTTCCGATTTTTCTGACAAGACAGATATCCTCTCTTGCACTTGTTATGAAAACCTCATCTGCTTGGAGGAGCTCCCTCACCTCAAAAAATCCCTCAATTACGGGAACTCCCATTTCGCTACACACCTCTTTTATAAACTCTCTTCTGGTTCCAGGCAGACATCCCGTTTTAAGGGAAGGAGTAAAGAGTATGCCGTCTCTGTAGAAGAAAATGTTTGCAAATGCCGTTTCTGAGACGAAACCCTCACTGCTAAATAGGAGAGCTTCGTCAAAACCTTTCCTCTTTGCTTCCTCAAGTGCATAGAGTGAATCCATTATATCTACTGTTTTATGGTATGAGAGAGCAGAAAAACACCTCTTGACGGAGTAAACGGGAAGTAAAGAGACAGACTCTCTCTTCAAACACTCCCTCGATTTTACCTCTACTTTTCCATCTCTAAAAATAGTGAACCGAACTAACTTTATTCCAGCACCGGCAACTTTCACTATTTGGGTTTTAAACTCTGAAAGTGAACTGGAAAAGGAGAAGTTCAGGAGGCGGGAGCTCTGCCTTAATCTCCTGTAGTGGTATTCAATCAAGACGGGCTTTCCGTTTTCCACCCTTACCGTTTCAAATACTCCAAACCTTTCCATTACGGAGCGTCAAACCCCGGGATTTTCGGAACTCTCTTCAGTTTACTTGCCTTATAGTACCATCCCCACAGTTTTTTCACTGAGTGTCCTACAAAGGGAAGGGGCAGCATAATCGCTCTTTTGTCGTCTCTGTATACCAGAGCTCCGCTCATCCAGCAAGGTCCCATGTCCATCAGACAGACGATGTGGAGGTGGTGAATGTAGTCTTCCCTCTTAGGATCTCCCTTTACCTTGTTTTCAAGGTTCCTTGCCACAATTCTTGCCATAACCTCAGCTATGTGACCCTGTTTTGCCTTCCACTTAGGCCCTTCAAAGGCGGCGCTGTCTCCTATAGCCCATACAGTTTCATCGGTTCCAGGAACTGCGCAGGTCGGCTCTATCTTTACAAATCCGGCTTCGTTAAGGGGAAGGTCTGAGTTTTTAAATACCGGGTGTCCGTCTGTAGCCGGGATGAACATCGTTAAATCTGTCTTCAGAAAGGAATCGTCTTCAAAAACAACTCCGTCGGGCTTGAACTCTTTTATTTTCTTCCCAAAATGCCTCTTTATTCCCAACTTATCTAACATTTTGTAGGCTTTTTCTGCGTTCTTCTCTCCCAACCTTATTCCCGGTTTGGGCATCGGTGCAAAGAAATGGAGCTCAAACTTGTCCCTTATTCCCTTTTTCTTAAAGTAACAGTCTAAGTTAAAAACAAACTCAAAGGCCGGTCCCCCCCTTACGCCACAAGGATCTTTTGGGTTTCCGCCGAAACCTGCAGCTATTACTCCGCCTCCCTTCTCTATCAGCTGGTCAATTCTTTCCCTTATTTTTATAGACTCTTCTGGCTTTCCGCATATTGAGAGGAAGTTTTCGCTTCCTCTATGTTTAACCTTTGAACCCCCTATGGCTATTACGAGGTAGTCGTAGTCCTTAACTGTTCCGTCCGATAGGTAAACCTTCTTCTCGGCACTTGATATCCTCTCTACTTTTCCTATGGTTAGTTTGAATCCGTTAACTTTGGCAATTTCTTCCAGTGGAATGGTAACGTCTTCCCACTCGTATTCGTGTGTAGGTATCCAGATAGAGATGGGGTAGATGTAGAGGTAGTCCCTCTCTGATATTAGCTCAACATCAAAACATTTGTGACACAGTGCAAAGGCTGCTTCAACTCCCCCTATTCCTCCACCTAAAACCAGAACTTTTGGTACCATTTCCACCTCGTATCCTTTAATTGGCTTTTGAGAATCTATTTAAAAAATATATCAAAATTATCTTTCTGTTCTGAACCTCAGGTGTTTTTCAGCTGACGTTTCTATTAGGCTTAACCACTTGAACTTGTTTTTCTTCAGTTTTTCAAGAGGTTCTTTCGTTAACCTGTAGGCCTCCTCGGATACTTGTCTTTTCCAGTTTAGGTCTTCTTCCAACTTACACTTTTTACAGACAACGCCTCCCTTTTCAACTGAAAAGCCAACGATTTTACGGGAACCGCACTCAACACACTTAAAGAGCCTTGGCATAAGTCCTTCAAGGAACAGGAACTTCAGCAAGAAGGCGGTATATGTAGGGGGAGCTCCCCTTTCCCCTATATACATCTTAACCAGCTGATAGACTTTTCTGTCCGGGGGTAACTGTAGCGGAAGCAGAAGCCTTGAGATTTTAGACCTGTAGAGGAGTTCTTCTCTGTTTTTTGGGAAGTTATCTTTAATCAGCTTACTCTCTAAAACTTCCCAGTTCTCTCCCTTCTGCTTCAGTTTAAAGAGCGTTACCGAGAACGGTTCATACTTTAGCGGGAACTCTTTAGACTGGATTTTTACCAGTAAGTCCAACTTTCCGAGCCTCTCCGTGTAGACAGAGAGGTACCTCAGCCTGTCTCCTAAATCTCTGCTCTTGAGAACTACCCCTTCAGTCTCCATCAAACGTTAAACCTAAAGTGGATTATGTCTCCGTCCTGAACCTCGTAGTCTTTTCCCTCAAGTCTCATTAGTCCTTTCTCTTTACAGGCCTGAATGGAACCTTCCCTTATCAGGTCTTCATACTTAATGACCTCTGCCCTGATGAATCCCCTCTCTATGTCGGAGTGTATCTTTCCGGCAGCTTGAGGGGCTTTTGTCCCTTTTCTTATTGTCCAGGCCTTTACTTCTGGCTCACCTGCAGTAAAGAAGGTTACTAAGTCAAGGAGCTTATACCCTTCCCTGATTACTGCGTTAAGTCCCGGCTCTTTTAACCCTAACTCCCTTAAGAACTCCTCTTTTTCTTCTTTTGGGAGCTCGCTGAGTTCAGCTTCAACCTTTGCACAAATCTTGACGACGGGAGCTCCCTCTTCCTTCGCATACTCCCTGACCTGCTTTACAAACGCGTTATCCTCAAACAGCCCTTCTTCATCTACGTTTGCCACATACATTACAGGTTTTGCAGTTAGCAGCTGGAGCTCCCTGATTACCCTTTTCTCCTCGTCTCCCAAGTCCTTTAAAAACGGGTGAAGTCTCTTTCCTTCCTCCAATATTCCTTTAATTCTCTCAAGGGCTTCGGCTTCTGCTTTTAGTTTTTTGTCTCCGCTCTTTGCCTGTTTTGTTACCTTCTGGAGCCTCTTCTCAACGCTCTCTAAGTCCTTCATAACAAGTTCTAAGTTGATCGTTTCAATGTCCCTTATAGGGTCAACGGAACCGTCTACGTGAACAACGTTTTTGTCCTGAAAACACCTTACAACGTGGGCAATCGCATCAACTCCCCTTATGTTGGCAAGGAACTGGTTGCCCAATCCCTCTCCTTTACTTGCTCCCCTCACCAAACCTGCAATGTCAACAAACTCAATCGTTGTTGGAGTTATCTTTTTTGGTTTTACAATTTCGGCTATCCTGTAGAGCCTTTCGTCCGGAACTTCAACGACTCCGACGTTTGGTTCAATTGTGCAGAACGGGTAGTTTGCAGCCTCTGCCTTCATCGTGTTTGTCAGCGCGTTAAAGAGCGTTGATTTCCCGACGTTTGGAAGCCCTACGATTCCGCAGTTAAATCCCATCTTTTCTCCTCTCTCTTTTAAATTTCGGAACTTGAAATTTAAGCACTTCAGTATACTTAAACCACAGCCGAGAAGTAGCTTAAAACTGTTACTTGATATAATCGCCGCCGTAGTATCTTCACAGTTGGAGGAGAGAGATGGTAGGCTTCCTTCTTGACCTTGAAGGAACTCTTGTTAAGGATAAGACCTATACGCCTTTCCCTGAGGCTTTAGATTTTACCCGTTACTTAGAGGAGAGAGGAATTCCCTGGATAGTTGCAACCAACAATTCAACGGAAAAACCTAACGACCTTATTAAGATACTGAAAGAGAAGGGATTTAACGTTAACAGGAACAACCTCCTTTCACCTTCGCTCCTTGCAGGTGAGTTTTTAAAGAGGAGGGGTGTTAAGAGCATCTACTTTTTAGGAACTGATAAGGTTAAAGAGTTCTTCCGTGAAGAGGGATTTGACGTTAGGGAAGACCATAAGGTAGATGCCGTTGTTGTCGGAAGGGACAGGGAGATAACCTACGGAAAGCTGAAAGTTGCCACTTCTGCCCTCGTTTTAGAGGGAGCAGAACTCTTCTCTTTCCACAGGAACAGGATTATCCTTGACCCAGACGGACTTGTAGGTCCCAGCGTTGGGGCGATTGCCGAAGCTCTCTCTTACGCTTCGAACAAACCTGTCATTTCTTTCGGAAAACCATCTCAAGAATACTTTAACAGGGCTTTTGAGCTGATAGGGATTTCTGAGCCTGAGAAGGTTTACATGGTTAGCGACGATCCGTTTACAGACCTTGCCGAGGGCAAAAAAGTGGCCGGTTTTAAAACTGTTTTCGTTCTCAGCGGAAAGTATAGAGACGTCTCTGTTTTAGAGAGTATTGACCCTCAGTTCAGGCCGGACTATGTCTTTAAACACATCGGAGAGTGCCTTCAGCTTTTAGAGGAGAGACCTTAATGGTTTTTTTGGAGCGTTTAAAGACCTACATGGAGCTTATAAAGGTTGAGCACACGGTCTTTGCCCTTCCCTTTGCCCTCACGGCAGCTCTAATGGCAGCAAACGGCTTTCCTTCACTTTACCAAATTTTTTGGATAACCGTTGCCCTCTTTGGTGCCAGAACGGCCGCAATGAGTTTAAACAGAGCTATAGACGCAGAGATTGATGCTAAGAACCCGAGAACGGCGAATAGACACATTCCTAGAGGTATGGTTAAGCGTTCAGAGGCTTTTCTCCTCGCTTTTTTAGGCTTCGGAATTATGGTCTTTGCCGCCTATAAGCTCAACAGGTTGGCGTTAGAACTCTCTCCCATCGCCATAATCGTTCTTACTATCTACTCTTTTACAAAACGGTTTACTGCACTGTGCCACCTTGTTTTGGGAGTTGCTGTTGCCCTTGCACCTTTAGGGGCATGGGTGGCTGTAAGGGGAACGGTTGACATTCCAGCCCTCATACTTACAGTTTCGGTTGCCCTTTGGGTTGCCGGTTTTGACGTTATCTACGCACTTCAAGACCTTGAATTTGATAAGAGGGAGGGGCTTTACTCTATACCGGCAAAGCTAGGTGATAAGAGAGCTCTCCTTCTTTCCCGTATCTTTCACGTTATAACTCTTCTGGGTCTTATAATCGTAGGTGTTCTTGAACATATGAGCTTCTTCTACTATTTGGGTCTTCTGATTTCCACTGTTTTTATGGTAAAGGAGCACATCCTGGTCTCTAAGGACAGGTCAAAAATTGGGTATGCCTTCTTTAACCTGAACGGCTATATTTCTCTAACGGTTTTTCTCTTTACGCTGCTGGACTATATTTTTAAATTTTGGAGAGGAAAATGTCTCTTTTAAAGTTTGTCCTCTCTCTGATTGTAATTTTAGACCCGATTTTTGCGGCCATAATGGTTGCAGGTCTTGTTGGATCTGTGAGAGAGATAAAAAGAGTTGCCTTTAAGTCTTCGCTTACGGTTTTTATAGCCTCTTTAGTTACGGTTTTCTCTGGAGATGCTCTTTTAAAACTCATGGGGGTAAACATATTCAGTATAAAAATCTTTGGTGGTCTTATACTCCTTCACATGGCGTTTCAGATGCTTCAGGCAAGAGCTCCCAAAACTAAACACACGGAAGAGGAGAGTTCTGCTGCGGCCGAAAAAGAAGATATTTCAATAGTTCCTATCGGTATTCCCGTCCTTTTCGGTCCCGGAGCTTTTACTACCCTTCTCATCTTTAGGGAAGAGGTAAGAAGCGTTGCTCAGTTTGGGGAGCTCCTTATAGCTATTCTTATTTCCCTAATAGTGGTTTATCTTACGCTGTCCCAATCTTCCTTTTTTGCAAGAAGGTTAGGAACTACCGGAATTAATGTTACGGTTCGTATATTCGGTCTTTTTGTCGGAGCTTTAGGCTCACAGTTTATCGTTGACGGCGTAAAACACCTTTGGTTTCAGGGGTGAAGTATGAAAGTCTGCGTCCAGAGAGTTCTTTCGGGTAAAGTTGTAGTCTCCGGAGAGACGGTTGCAGAGATAGGTAAAGGTCTTGTCGTTCTAATCGGTTTTGAGAAAGGAGACCTGAAATCTTACGTTGAGAAGATGGCAAAGAAGGTGGTAGAGCTCAGGATATTTGAAGATTCTTCCGGAAAGATGAACCTTTCACTAAAAGATGTAGGAGGGGAGCTCTTGGTAGTTTCCAACTTTACCTTAGCTGCAGACTGTAGAAAGGGGCGTCGTCCCAGCTTTCAGTCTTCAGAGGAACCTTCAAAGGCTGAAGAGATGTTTAACCTTTTTGTTGAAAAGTGTAGAGAGGAAGGGATTCCCGTTCAAACGGGGGTGTTCGGTGCAGACATGAAAGTTCACATCGTTAACGATGGCCCCGTGACTTTTATTCTAACGAAGGAGGAACTTTAAAATGGCTAATCACTTAGAAAACGCCTTACTTACACTTAAGCAGAACTTTGTTCATACCATATCAACAGCTTTTCCTTGGATGAAAGTTGAGTATACTCTTGCACTTTTCTTCTTTATTTTGGCCTTTCTTTCTCTATGGAGTAAGCGACTTATAAAAGCTTTAATTCTGAAGGTTACCCTTTTTGATAAAAAGATAACAAAGGCTGAAAAAATAATGATAAGCCTTTCGTCTTGGATATCCTACTTCCTTTTTCTCCTTTTCTTGAACCTTTCTATTGTTCAATTAAGTCTGCCTGTGAAAATAATGAAGATTTTAAATACGCTGTTTTTCGTTCTTTACGTTTTTATAGCTACATTTATCTCTATAAGAGTAACAGATTTATTACTTGAAAAGTTTTCAGAGAGGGTAAAAAAGAAAGTATCCTTAAGAGAAGTTCCTTTGATAGATACTTACTACTCTATGATTTCAAAAATTGTTAACGTTTTTATCGTTTTTATTGCTCTAATTGCCGTTTTAGACAGATTGGGCTTTAACGTTACCTCTTTGGTTACCTCTTTGGGCGTTGGCTCCTTAGCTGTAGGTCTTGCTGCCCAAGATACAATTAAAAACTTCATTTCGGGAATAATGCTTGTAACGGATAGACAGTTCAGAATAGGTGACAGAGTTTACCTAAAAGATATTGATGTTGAGGGTTACGTTTACGACATAGGTTTAAGAACGACAAGGATTCTTACGATTTCTGGGAACAACCTGATAACGGTTCCAAACTCTAAGCTGACCGAAGGAGTTATTGAAAACGCCCTCTACCCAGACCCAAGAGTTAAGGATTTTGTTGAGGTGGGAGTTTCATACGGCTCAAACGTTGAGAAGGTTAAGGAGCTCCTTTTAAAGGCTACGGAGGGAATAGAAGGCATCCTTGATGATCCTTCTCCTTCTGTCTACTTTACGAGCTTTGGAGATAGCGCTCTTGTCTTTAAGCTCATCTACTACGTAGAGAGGAAGGATATCGCCTTCGGTATAAAGTCTCTCCTCCACGAAAGAATTAACAGACTCTTTAGGGAGAACGGTATTGAGATTCCGTTTCCACAGAACGACCTTTGGTTTAGAAATCCACTGAGGGTGGAGTTAAATGGCTCTCTTCAGCGTAAAGATGAGGAGCTCTAAAGAGGGGCTCCACATATCCGGAGCAGAGAGGATAGTCCCTGAAGAGAAATTGGATGAGGTTGTTCTCTCACTTCTCAAACGGGCTAAAAACCACTCCAGAGGTAAGCCCGACTTTATCTCTATTAAACTTGAAGAGCTGAAAAAGGAGCCTCTCTACCTTCAAGCCATTCCCGTCTACGAAGTAAGGGGAAGCAGTTCTGGTGAAACTTTACTTGAGAAGCTTTTTTCCTTGTCTGCCGTTCCCGTAGATATTGGCCTGAGCTTTTACAACCTACTTCTTACAGGTATTTCACCGTCTAAAGGTGTTATGAGGGGAGCTGCCGTCGTTGAAATTCCTTCTGGGAAGAGGCTTGAACCCGACAGGGAGAGGGGAGTCCGAGTTTCGTTTATTGACATTACAGACGAGGCTGCCCAGAAGCTAAAAGAACTTGCAGGGGATAGGTATACAGAGAACCTGAAGGAAGCCCTTACCCTATCAACGAAGGTTTTAAACTACCGAGACGTTTTGGCGGAGCTCTGCATCTCCGACGATCCCGACTACACGACCGGTTACTTGTCTATTAAAGGATTGGGTTACTTTAGGCTGTTTAACTTAAAACCTTCCGGCCTTCCTTTAGGTGGAAGGGTATTTTTCGTTAGAGAGGGTGTAGATTTAAACAATCTTGTATTCTATCTTGAGAGAAAACCGGTTATTGTCTCTTATGTTTCCAGTTATTCAGTTATTTCTTTTGAAGAGTTAGAAGAGCTTAAGTAGCTTCCGCTTGTAACTTTTCCGTCTACGGAAGCTCCCGGTTCTACAGAGAGCTCCCTCACAGATATGTCTCCCTTAACTTTTGCAGAGCTTTTAAGATCTAACTTTTCAGCGTCTATGTTTCCCTCAACAGTTCCCATGATAACGAGACTCTTTGCCTTTATGTTTCCCTTTACAACCGCCGACTTACCAAATATTATGTAGTCTCCGTTTACGTCTCCCTCAATAGTTCCGTCAATCCTTATCTTCCCCTCGGAGATAACGTTCCCTTCAATCTTTAAACCATCAGATAGTATACTCTTAACCTCTGTGGTTTCTTCCTCTTTTTTCTTCTTTAACATTCTTTAGAGCCTCCAGGAATATTTTGGGGTTTTCTATTTTACCCCTGAACTTTACTGCGTAGTGAAGGTGGGGACCTGTGCTCCTTCCTGTGCTTCCCATTAAGCCGATTATCTCTCCCCTTTTTACCTTTTCACCTTTGTGGACTAAGATTTTGGATAGGTGACCGTAGTAGGTCTCTATTCCGTTTCCGTGGTCAATTTCAACACACCTTCCCATTAACCCACAGTAACCTGCCCTTATAACTTTTCCGTCTGCCGGCGTTCTTATCGGCGTTCCCCACCTGTTTGCTATGTCAACTCCTAAGTGAAACTCAGCCCTTCCTGTAATCGGGTTTATCCTAAGACCGAACGGAGAGGTTATCCTTCCGTAAGTCGGGTAGCCTATTGGAACAGTTTTAAATTCCTTTATCATCCTGTCAACCTGAGGTATGAGAGAGCTTAAATCTAAGTCAACATCGTCTTCTGTTAATATTTTTGAGAGTGGAACGGCAGTTCCTCCTTTACCTTCAGATGTGTCAACCTTTAACCCGACCTTTTTCATGAGGGAGTTTATTATCTCTAACCTCTTTGCAAGCTCCTCAACAGTTTCCCTTTTCTCCTGTTTCAGCTGCGCCACTGTCTCTTTCAGCTCTTCGTTCTCTTTCTTAGTCTGGGAGAGCTCCAACTCCAAACGGGATATCTCGTCCCTTAAGTTCCCTTCAGACTGGGAGAGCTCTAACAGTTTAGACGCAGCGTAGATGGAGAAAATGGAAAGAAATACAAGGAATACGCCAAATAGCGTTCCTACAGTTACTATAACTTTCTTTGAAACGGTGAACCTTTCGTAGTTGGCAAGGTCGTCCTTTACTACTATCAGCTGTATCCTGTCGCTTTTCTCCATTTTACTACTTCCCTATACAAAATCGGGAAAAAATAATATCATACATATCCTCCGTTGTTACCTCTCCGACTATTTCTCCTAAAGCTTTCAACGCCTCTTCTATATCCATGGAGAGAAATTCGGGAGACTCTATACCCGACTCAAGGGTTTCAATAGATCTCTCTAAACTTTTCTTGGCTTTCTCAAGGAGCTCCCTGTGCCTTTCAGACGTAATAACGACCTCTTCTCCACCAATAACTGTTTCAGGCTCAAGCATTACAAGGTCAGTTATGAGCTCGGCAAGTCTTTCTATTCCCTCTCCCGTTTTGGCGCTTATCTCAACGCACCGTTTAAACCCGAAATCTACTGCATCTATACATCTAAACTTTAACCCTAAGTCCTTCTTGTTTATAACAAGTATCACTTTCTCTCTGTTCTCTACTTGTGTGAGTATTTCTTTGTCATCTTCTGTAAAGCCTTCAGAGCCATCAACTATGAAAAGAATAACGTCTGCCTCTTTAAGCTTTTTCAGGCTTCTCTCAATTCCAATCCTCTCTACTCTGTCCTCTGCTTCCCTTATACCTGCCGTATCAATGAGCCTTAAGGGAAGCCCTCTAAAGGTTACGCTCTCCTCTATTACGTCTCTCGTCGTTCCTGGAATTTCTGTAACTATTGCCCTCTCCTCCTGAAGAAGTGCGTTAAGGAGTGAGGATTTCCCTACGTTTGGTCTTCCTACAATTGCTACCTTTATTCCCTCCTTTATTAGTTTCCCTTCTCTGTAGGTTTTAAGGAGTTTCTCAATTCTCTCTACGGCTTCTAAAAGCCTCTCTTTTACCTTTCCGCTTTCAATTATTTCTACCTCTTCTTCCGGGAAGTCTACCGCTGCCTCTACGTAAGCTCTCGTTTCAAGAATAAAATCCCTTATCTCTCTAATTTTTTGAGAGAGAGCTCCTTCAAGCTGCCTCAGAGCCACTTTTGCAGAGAGTTCACTCTTTGCCTCAATGAGTTCATTTATCGCTTCCGCCTGTGTTAGGTCGATTTTGCCGTTTAAAAATGCCCTCATTGTGAACTCTCCCGGCTCTGCAAGTCGGGCTCCCCTGTTTAAAACTTCCCTTAAAATCTTCCTAACGACTACTATTCCGCCGTGGCTGTGGATCTCAACGACGTCCTCTCCTGTGAAACTCTTCGGGCTTTTCATGTAAACGGCTAAAACTTCGTCTATCGGTTCTTCAAACCTGTCAACAACAATTCCGTAGTGCATCTTTCTGTCTTCAAAGTGCTCTTTCTGTTTACCGGACTTGGTTCTAAAAGTCTCTTTGAGAATTCTCAGAGCCTCTTTTCCTGAAATTCTCACTATCCCTATTGCTCCTTTGCCTATGGGAGTTCCTATTGCTGCGATTGTATCCTCACAGAGTAAGTCTCTCATCCTCTTTCCTCCGGTTGGTATACTTCAAAAATAAAACTTAGCCAATTCAGGGGGAGTTCTGATGTGTGGAATCGTAGGTTATATTGGAAAGGATAACGCAAAAGACGTGATTATTGATGGATTAAAGAGGCTTGAGTACAGGGGCTATGACTCTGCAGGTATTGCCCTTTTGGTTGACGATGAAATTTTTACATACAAAAAACAGGGGAAGATCAGGAACATAGAGATAGAGCTCCGCCGAATCCCCGTCTACTCAAACGTTGGAATCGGTCATACCCGTTGGGCAACCCATGGAAAGCCAGATGACATTAACGCCCACCCTCACCTTGACTGCACAAAGAAAATAGCCTTGGTTCACAACGGAATAGTTGAAAACTATGCAGAGCTCCGAAAGTTCCTTATAGAAAGGGGGCATACTTTTCTCTCTCAAACAGACACAGAGGTTATCGTTCACCTGATTGAAGAAGAGTTAAAGACTTTTCCGGATTTTTTTACCGCTTTCCTTAATGCTCTAAGGAAACTTCAAGGTTCATACGCCATAGCTGTTATAACACTCCACCAGCCCGATACGATCTTCGTTGCGAGGAAAGACAGCCCCTTGGTTATTGGCTTGGGAGAGGGTGAGAACTTCGTCGCTTCAGACGTTCCCGCTTTTCTCCCTTACACAAACAGAGTCGTATTCCTCAAAGACTTTGAAGTTGCAATGGTTACTTCATCTCAGGTTTCCGTTTTTGACATCAACGGTGAGAAGGTGGAGAAAAAGGAGATAACGATTCCTTGGTCTCTCTCTCAGGCGGAGAAAGCAGGCTACAAACACTTTATGCTTAAAGAGATAAACGAACAGCCGAGGGCTGTTGCCGACACGATAAGCGGTAATATGAGCTGGTTCAGAGGTGAAACCGAACTTGAAGGTATAAACCCAAACTCCTTTAGCAGGATTCAGATCGTTGCCTGTGGAACTTCTTACCACGCAGGGCTAATAACCAAGTTTTACCTTGAGAACTTTGCAAAAATCCCTACTGAAGTTGACTACGCTTCTGAATACCGATACAGAGACCCGATAGTTGACGAGAATACCCTTGTTATCTCAATAACCCAGTCTGGGGAGACCGCCGATACTTTAGCTGCTATGAGGCTTGCAAAAGAGAAGGGAGCAAAACTTCTAACGGTCTGTAACGTTATCGGCTCAACGGCAACGAGAGAGGCCGATACAGTTATCTACACCTACGCAGGCCCCGAGATTAGCGTTGCTTCAACGAAGGCTTTTACCACTCAGCTTACAGCCCTTTTCCTGTTTACACTTTACCTTTCACGGGAGAGGGGAGTTCTTTCCTCTGAAGAGGTAGACAGGTTCCTGAAAGAGCTGCTGGAACTCCCATCAAAATTAGAAACCTTCTTGAACCTTGAGAGAGAGAAGGAACTTGTAAAGAAAACGGCACTTGAGTTCTACAAAGCCCAAGATGCCCTATACCTTGGAAGGCACGTTAACTACCCTATAGCCCTTGAAGGAGCTCTAAAGCTTAAAGAGATCTCCTACATCCATGCAGAAGGATATCCTGCAGGTGAAATGAAACACGGTCCCATTGCCCTCATTGATGAGAAGGTTCCAGTAATAGTTGTTGCAACAAAAGGAAAAGTTTTGGATAAAGTTATCTCAAACATAGAAGAGGTAAAGGCCAGAAAAGGAAAGGTAATTGCCGTAACCAACCCGTCTGTTAAAAAAGTTGGTGAACTTGCCGAATTTTTAATAGAGGTACCAGAGGTTAACGAGTATCTGTCTCCTATTGTTAACGTTGTTCCACTTCAGCTTTTTGCTTATTATATCGCAGACTTTTTGGGATACGACGTTGACCAGCCCAGAAACCTTGCAAAGAGCGTTACTGTAGAGTAGGAGGGACTGTATGGAGACGGCTACTCTTTTAATTTCCTGTCCTGACAAGAGAGGAATACTTGCAGAGGTTACCGGTTTTATAGCCAAGAACAACGGAAACATAATTCACGCCGACCAGCACATAGATTCTCAAAACTCTACCTTTTTCATGAGAATTGAGTGGGAACTTGACGGTTTTAAGCTTCTGAAATCCCAAATAGAGGAGTCTTTTAGACCTATAGCAGAAAAGTTCAGTATGGACTACCAGCTTCACTTTAGTTCACAAGTTCAGAACGTTGCCATTTTCGTTTCCCGTTACGACCACTGTCTCTATGACCTTCTCTACAGATTTAAAGCCGGGGAGTTCCGGGGGAATATAAAACTGGTAATCAGCAACCATCTGGATTTGAAACCCGTTGTTGATATGTTTGGAGTTCCCTTCTACCACTTTCCAAAAACGAAAGAGAATAAACTCTCAGTTGAGGAGAAAGAGATTGAGCTCTTAGAGAGGGAGGAGATTGACCTTATCGTTCTTGCCCGTTACATGCAGATACTCAGCGACAAGTTCGTTAACCGGTTTAGGAACAGGATAATCAACATTCATCACTCGTTCCTTCCGGCCTTTGTCGGAGCGAAGCCTTACCACAGGGCTTACGAAAGGGGGGTAAAGATAATTGGGGCTACCAGCCACTACGTTACGGAGGAGCTTGACCAGGGACCCATAATAGAGCAGGATGTTGTTAGAGTGAGTCACAGAGACAGCGTTGAGGACATGATAAGGAAGGGGAGGGACCTTGAGAAAATTGTTCTCTCAAGGGCGGTAAGGTGGCACTTGGAGAACAAAATCCTGATTTATAATAATAAAACTGTTATTTTTGAGTAATTGTTTATTAAAGTTTAACTATCAGTTAAATCTGTTGTCGGTTTTTTGAGGCTCAACCTTTCGGAGTGGTATGACAGGTATACAGCTAAACTCTCTGAAGTAATTGAGAGGGGAATATTCAGGACTTAGCGTTTTTTATTTTTCCCTATTGAATTCTTGAATCCCAGTTTTAGGAGATGTATACTTAGTAATGTAAGTAATTACTTACATTACTGGAGGTTGCTTGACTACGAGGGAGAAAATCCTTGAGGCAGCCTACAGCTGTTTCTCCCGTAAGGGCTATCTTGGAACGACCACACGGGAGATCTCCCAAGCTGCCGGCGTTTCAGAGGTTACACTTTTTAGACTGTTTGGAAGTAAGAAGGAGCTCTTCCGGGAAGTTTTGATCAACTACTCAATAATTCCCGACATCAGGGAAATTTCCATTCCCAAAGGTTCAAAAGAGGACCTTCTAACCGATATCGGTCTTAAACTCTACTTTTCCTTAAGGGAGAAGAAGGAGTTTCTAAAAATTCTCCTCTCAGAAGTTACGGGTCTAACCGATGAGGTAGAGGAGGTCTACTTCCGGTTCGTTGAAACCCTTGAGGAGCTCCTTCAGAACGTCCTCTCTTCCGTTCTGACCCTTTCTGAAGAGGAGATTAAAACGAAAGTAAAGGTTTTCAGGTCTGCCCTCTTCGGATTTTTCGTTTCTGAAGAGGTGTTTCAGGGGAAGGAGCTCCCCCGTGAAGACGTAGTCCGTTTTGTTAAATTCCTTTCTACCGCTGTTTCAGGAGGGAGAACTTGAAACGGTTTATCACTCTCTTAGGTGCCTTTGCCATTCTCCTCATTACGGTTTGGTTTCTCTACTTCGTCTACCAGCGATACGTTTATATCGTAACAGACAACGCTTTCCAGAAAGCAGACATCGTCAACGTTTCAACAGAGGACGTCTCTGGCTACATCGTTAAACTCTACAAACGGGAGTTTCAAGAGGTTAAAAAGGGGGAACCCCTCTTTAAGGTTGACGACTCTACACTTAAAAAGGAGCTTTCTTCACTGAAACATCAGATTTCCTCTCTAACTGAAACGAAAGAGGAGATGGAGGTAAAGCTCTCCCGTTTGGAAAAACAGATTCCAGCCAGCGTGAGATCAATGGAGCTCCAGCTTAAAGCTGCCCAGGATGAGGTTTCAGCTTTAAAATCACAGCTTAAACAGGCGGAGGTCCTCTATAGAACTTCCGTTTCAAAAGCTAAAGCCTCTTTAAAGGCTGCTAAGTCAAACCTTTCTGCGGCAAAAGTGAACTTGGAAAGGATGGAGAATAGGTTTAAAAGGTATAAAAACCTCTACAGAAGAAGGGTTATCTCGCTCCAGCAGTTTGAGGACGTTAAGTCTGCCTACTACTTTGCAAAGGCCCAGTATGAGGGAACTCTCTCAAACTACTCTGCTGCCAAAGAGAACCTAAAAGAAGCGAAATCTTTGAAACTTAAAGTTTTGGCCTTGAAAGAAAAACTCTCAGCTTCTGAAAAGCGGATTCAGGAGTTAAAAGAAAAGTTAACTTCCGAAAAGGAAAACCTGAAGAGGATTGAGGAGCTCCGCTACTCAATAGGGAGTCTCTCTGAGAGGATAAAGTCCCTTAAAGAAAAAGAAAAGAAACTTGAAATCTTGCTTTCACACACCCTCGTTTCCTCTCCTATTTTCGGTTTCGTCGCAAAGAGGTGGCATCAGGTAGGCGACTTTGTCTCTCCCGGGCTTGCAGTTTATTCGATCTACGACCCTAAAACCTTCTATGTCCTTGCCTGGGTAGATGAGGACAAGGTTTCCTTCGTTAAGGTAGGGGTTCCTGCCGAGGTTGAGCTTGACGTCTGTGGAAAAACTTTTAAGGGAGAGGTTTTTGAAGTTGGAAGGTCTGCCGGTTCAGTCTTTGCTCTCATCCCTCGTGATACATCACAGGGAGAGTACACGAAAGTTACACAGAGGGTTCCAGTAAAGATAAAGCTCTCTGGCGTTCCCTTAAGCTGCATAAAACCGGGAACTAACGCTTTTGTGAAGATAAGGAAAGAGAGATGAACGGGAGGGCTTTCTTTCTTGGAGTTCTCATTGTTGCCGGAATGTTTATGACCCTCCTTGATACGACAATTGTTGACATTGCACTTCCCCACATGATGAGCGCCTTTGACGCCGAACCTGACGACATCCAGTGGGTAATAATCTCCTACATGGTTGCCTCTGCCGTTGCAATGCCTACCGTCGGGTGGCTGGGAGGGAAGATAGGCCACAGGAATACCTACATACTCGGAATTTCCCTCTTTACCCTTATGAGTGCACTCTGCGGCCTTGCAACCAGTTTGGACATGATGGTTGTTTCAAGGATCTTTCAGGGAATAGGTGAGGGAGTTGCCGTTCCTATGACTATGACTCTTCTCTTTGAGCTCTTTCCCCCTGAGAAGAGAGGGGTTGCAATGGGAATGTTTGCCCTCGGAGCGACTTTCGGCCCCTCTTTGGGTCCAACACTCGGGGGGTACATAACGGAGCATTTAAACTGGCGCTGGATCTTCTACGTAAACCTCCTTCCCGGAATTTTGGTCGTTTACCTTTTAACAATCTTTATGGAAGACGACAGGGAGCTCCACAAAGACGATAAACCTCTTGATTTTTTAGGACTTATACTCCTTGCACTTTCCCTCGTCTCCCTAATAATTGTCCTTTCAAAAGGGAACAACTGGGGCTGGAGTAACTTTAAGTCGGTTTTCCTCTTCTACACTTCTGCTGTTTCCTTTGTTCTCTTTGTTATATGGGAGTTCCACACCCAGCATCCACTCTTAAACCTAAGCCTCTTTAAATACCCCTTCTTCCGATACCCTGTTCTCTCACTAACCGTTTTTGGTATGGGAGTTTACGCCTCCTATTTCCTCCTTCCTCTCTATCTTGAAAAGCTGAGGGAGTTTCCTACGATAACTGCCGGAGAGATCCTCTTCTGGCCCTCTATGGGAACGGGATTTTTCAGTATGGTTGCCGGAGTCCTCATAGATAGAAAGGTTCTAACGAAAAAGGCCTCAATAATTGTTGGAACAACCATATTTATCGTTGGAACTTATCTTCAGGCTAAGCTTAACCTTGACATGACTAAACTTCAGATAGTTGCATACCTCATGCCCTGGGGAATTGGGATGGGGTTCTTCTTCCCTGCCCTCTCTCAGGTCTCTCTTGGAAGTTTTAGGGGAGAGCTCCTTCGTCAGGCTTCGTCTATTCAGAACCTCTTGCGGCTCGTTGGAGGAAGCGTAGGAACTGCAATCTCAACTTACATTCTCCTCTCTTCCCAGCAAGTCCACTTTGTCCGTTTAACTGAGAAGGTTTCTTCCTCCTCTCCACAGGTAGCCGAATTTCTAAACAGGGCTTCAAACTTCTTCCACTACTTCCGATCGGAGCTCCCCTCTAACGCCCAGGCCACTACAAAGGCCTTACTTGCCAACCTGTTCTCAAAACATGCCTTCTGGCACTCATTTGGAGACGCCTTCTTCTTTGCAACTGTCTGCGGTATTTTCACTCTAATTCCTGCACTTTTACTGGAGGAAAGATATGAGAGCTCTGATTTTTCTCTTTCTGATACTCCTCCCGCTAGACCTGAAGGCGGGAGAGCTTGAGGATTTAGTCTCTTTGGCCTTAAAGAACTCTAAGGAGATCCAGAAGGCAAAGTCCGAATACAGGATCTCAGACCTCCTCTACAGAGAGGCGGTTTCTTCCTATTTTCCAACTGTTAACCTCTTCTACACGAAAACGAACCTTTCAGAGGTTCCGACCTACTCTTTCTCACTTCCCGGAGCTCCCCCTGCAACCTTTTCTCTCTTTAACGACAGCTACTACCAGTTCGGAGTCAAGCTGAACCAGCCTCTCTTTACCGGAGGCCAGATAACCTACTCAGTCAGGATGAGGAACAAGCAGAAAGAGGCAACCTACTACCTCTTTAAAGAGACAGTAAACAAGGTTATTCTGACCGTTAAGGAGGACTACTTTGACCTTTTGAAGGCAAAAGCCTCTGTAGAAACTGCTAAAACCTACCTAAGGGCCGCTAAGAGCCACTATAGAGACGTTAAGGCCTTCTTTGACGAGGGAATTGTTCCCAGGAGAGACCTTCTTGAGGCTGAAGTGAAATTGAGGGACGCAGAGGAAAAATTAACTTACGCTAAATCCCTCTACACAGTTGCCCTTGAGAAGTTGAAAACAGACGTTGGATTCCCGGAGCTCTCCTTCTCCCCTGAGGAAACTTTAAAGTTTGAGCCTGTGAACTTTAGTTTAGAAGAGCTCCTTAAAACTGCCTTTGAGAGCCGACCGATCCTTAAATACGCAGAAATGTTGAAAAAAGCCTCAAACGAAGGGGTGAGGCTTTCTGCTTCTGCATTCTCTCCAAAGGCCTTCCTCTCAATCGGCTACCAGAAAACCGACCAGTATCCGGGGGAAATCTACTCCTCAACTGCCGTCTCCTTTACTGTTAACTTCCCTCTCTTTGAGGGGGGTAAAAGGTTCTTCCAGCTTGAGAGAGCAAGGGAGGAGAGACACAAGGCTGAAGTTTCACTGAAAGAGCTTAAAGACAAGGTGAGGCTTCAGGTTGTTTCTGCCTATACTAAACTCCAGTCTGCCGCTTCAAGGGTAAAAACCGCCCAGTCACAGGTTAAAGAGGCTAAGGAGCTCCTTAGAGACTCAAAGGAGCGTTACAGGGAGCACGTTGGAACTTCAACTGAGGTGGTTGACGCGATTGCATACCTCTACGATGCCGAGAGAGCTCTAAACTCAGCTCTTGCAGACTACAATTCAGCCCTTGCTTACCTTGAGTTTGCAGTAGGAAGGCCACTTTTAAGGAGTGGAAAATGAGGCTTTTATGCCTGATTCTCCCGTTTTTCCTCTTTATTTCTGGCTGTTTTAAACAGAGTGAGGAGAACTCCATCTACATAAACGGAAGGATTGAGGGAGACCAGTACGACGTTGGAACGAAGTACGGCGGGAAAGTTGCTGTAGTTTTCCACGATGAGGGGGACGATGTAAAGAAGGGTGAAATCCTTGCAAGAATTGACTCCTCTGAAATCAACGCAGAGCTAAAGAGGGCAGAGGCTGCCTACAGGGCGTCTCTCTCTGCACTGAAGGCGAAAGAGGCGGAACTTTCCTACTATAGAGAAAAGCTTTCTTCCTTAAGAGCAAAACTTTCAGAGCTTAGAAAGTCTGTTGAGATTGAAATCGGAACATCTAAGGATAGACTGAAGTCTGCAGACTCTCAGCTCCTCTCAGCAAAGGCAAACTATGAGAAGGCAAAGGCAGCCTTTGAGAAGGCTGAGAAGGACTACAAAAGGTATAAGAACCTCTACATCCGAAGAGTCATATCTGAGAGTAATTTTGACCAGGTTAAGCTGGTCTACGAAACTGCTAAAGCAGACCTAAAGGCTGCCAAGGAGCTTCTTAACTCCTTAGAGGCGAACCTCTCTGCTGCAAAAAAAGGAGTGGAGCTCTCAAAGAACCGCCGAAAAGAGGTCGTCTCCCTTGAGAGGGAAGTTAAAGCTTTAAAGGAGACCGTTAAGGCAAAAGAGCAGGAGGTTTCAGCCTACAGGGAGAAAACGAAAGCCTCAAGAGCTTTAGTTGAGAAGGTAAAAGCAGTTCTAAAAAACCTTGAAATAACCTCCCCCATAGACGGAACAATTACGGAAAAGTTGATTGAGCCGGGTGAGGTTGTAGCTCGCGGGCAGAGGCTCTTTACTCTCTACAACCTTAACAACCTCTACTTTGAGGGCTACGTTCCCGAGACAAAAGTCGGGCTCATCCGCTTGGGGCAAAAGGGCTACATCACTGTTGATTCCTATCCAAACAGGAAGTTTCCGGTAGTAGTAACGTTTATCTCCTCTAAGGCCGAGTTCACTCCAAAAGAGGTTCAGACAAAGGAGGAGAGAGTTAAGGAGGTTTTCAAGATTAAGCTGAAACTCCTTGATAACCCGAACCACGTTCTAAAGCCCGGAATGCCGGCAGACTGTTACGTTCCAATCGGTAGAAAATGAGAGTAGTTGAGTGTGAAAACCTAAGAATTACCTACAGAAAGGGTAAAGCCGTTGCCGTTGACGGCCTCTCTTTCTCTGTAAAAGAGAGGGACATCTTTGTTTTTATAGGACCAGACGGTGCCGGTAAGTCCTCAACCTTTAAGGCAGTTAGCGGCGTCCTCTCTTACGACTCGGGGAAACTGCTGACCTTTGGAGTTGACCCAAACGACGAAAGATCCTTTGAGCCGGTAAAGGAGAAACTCTCCTTTATGCCTCAAGGTTTGGGACAGAACCTCTACAAAAAGCTTTCAGTTGAGGAGAACGTTGACTTTTTCGCAGATCTCTACGGCGTTGAGGGGGAAGAGAAGGAGAAAAGGAAAGATCTCCTCCTTAAAACCACGGGCCTCTGGGAGTTCAGGAACAGACCTGCAGGAAAGCTTTCCGGCGGAATGATGCAGAAGCTCTCACTTTGCTGCATTCTTATTCACAAGCCAGAGCTCCTTGTCTTAGACGAACCAACAACCGGAGTTGATCCTGTTTCAAGGAGGGAGATATGGAGACTTCTATACTCCTTTAACAGAGAAGGTCAAACTGTTCTCATCTCAACTTCATACATGGACGAGGCCGAGAGGGGGACGGAGCTCCTTCTTATGAAGAGGGGAAAGTCTGTCGTTCAGGGAAACTACGATGAGGTTGTAAATACAGAGTCAAAGGTTTTCCTTATAACCTCGGAAAACTTAGACGGGGTTTACGAGGAGCTCTGGAGGATAACAAATACCCCGAGGCTCAAAGGGAACAAGATAAGAGTCGTTATCGGCAGTGAGAAACTTTCAGAGTTTAGAGAACTCCAGAAGAAACTGAATTTTTCTTCAGAGGAGACAGAACCCAACTTAGAGGATGTTTTCGTTGAGAAGGTTGGACTTAGGAGGGTAAAACTTCCTGAAGTTTTCAAGCCGAACTTCCCCTTTCCGGAAAGCGCTGTAGTGGTTGAAAAAGTCGTTAAGAAGTTTGGAAGTTTTACTGCCGTAAACAACGTCTCTTTTACTGTTAAAAGGGGAGAAATATTTGGCCTTTTAGGGCCAAACGGAGCCGGGAAAACCACTTTGATAAAGACAATTTTAGGCCTCTACAGGCCAACTTCCGGGAAAATTTTGGTTGCAGGTAAGCCAGTAGGAAAAGAGGTTAAGAAAATTATCGGCTATACCTCTCAGAAGTTCTCCCTCTACGAAGACCTGACAGTTATTGAGAACCTTGTCTACTGGGGAAACGTTTACGGTGTTCCTCCCTCTAAGGTTAAAGCCATAGTCTCAGAGGTTTCTTCAGCCTTTGAGTTAGAGGAATTCTTAAACAGACTGGTTTCGGAGCTCCCTTTAGGAATAAAACAGAGAGTCGCACTCCTTTCTGCTCTTCTCCACTCCCCTCCAATTCTCTTTTTAGACGAGCCTACATCCGGCGTTGACCCTGTTGAGAGGGACGTTTTCTGGCAGGTGATAAGGGAGCTCTCTAAAAAGTTCGGAGTAACGGTTCTTGTAACGACACACTACATGGATGAGGCCGAATACTGCGACAGGATTCTCCTAATGAACAGGGGAGTTGCGGTAGCCCTTGGCTCCCCTGAAAATCTCAAGAGGGAGCTTTCAGAGGTTTTGGGAGCTCCTTACCTCATCTATACCGATTTCCCCTTTGAAACCGAAGAGAAACTGAAAAATTTGGGGTTTAAAACCTCCCTCTTTGGAAGGAAGGTGAAGGTCTTCTCAAAGACTCCTCTAACGGAGAGCTACCTAAAAAACTTGGGAGTTTCCTTTAAACTGATAAAGCCTTCTTCTGTTACTATGGAAGACGTTTTCGTCTTTAAGGTGTTGGGGGATGTTTAAGCTAAGAAGGATTCTTTCAATCGTTAAGAAGGAACTTAAGGAGCTCCTTCGCGATAAGGTTTCGTTTATTACAGTCCTTGCCGTTCCCCTCAGTATGATGTTAGTTTTCGGGTACGGTTTAAAGCTTGAGATAAAACACGTTCCAATCGGCGTTTTAGACTACGACAAGTCTTACCTTTCAAGGGAGCTCGTCTCAAAACTTACATCTAACGGTGAATATTTTACGGTTAAACGCTACTTCTCCTCCCGGAAACAGCTTGACAGAGCTCTGACCTTCGGAGATGTGAGGGGAGCTCTAATCTTTCCTTTCAACTTTGAGAAAGACTTTAAGAGAGGGCGCGCTAAGTTTCAGCTCTTGGTTGACGGAACGTTTCCGTACAGGGCTGAGGTAATAAAGAGCTACGTCAATGCAGTTGTCTCTTTAGAGAACCTCCAGTTGGCTAAAAGAGAAGGTTACTCTATTCCGGTTTTGGTTAAGCCCCGCTACTGGTTCAACGAGTCTTTAAACCAGGACTACATCGTTGCAGTGGGAACTTTAGCTGTTGTTCTCTCAATATCCCCTGCGGTGTTTTCAGCTCTTTTAATCGTAAAGGAAAAGGAGTCTGGCTCTATCTACAACATTTATGTTTCTTCAGTCCGAAAGCTTGAATACCTGTTGGGTAAACTCCTTGCCGGGTTTACGGTTTCAACGTTTAACTTTTCTATTCTTCTTCTCATTCTCCTTTTCCTCTTTAAAGTTCCCTTGAAGGGGAGCTTTTTAGTCCTTCTGGCATCTTCACTCCTTTTCATTGCTGTTTCTACGGCTTTCGGTCTTTTACTGTCTGTCTTCTTTAGATCTCAAGCTGCAGCCTTTATCGGAACAGTTATACTGACTGTAGTTCCTTCTGTTCTCTACACAGGATACTTGACTCCCGTTTCCTCTATGGGAAAGGGAGCTCTCCTAACTGCACACTTAATTCCAACCTTCTACTACATGAGGCTCTTAAAGTCCATTTTCTTTAAAGCCTCTTCCTTAAAACTCCTCCTTCCAGACCTTCTGATCCTAACCTGTTTCTTCTTTCTCCTTTTCGGGCTTAACTACCTACTCTTTAAAAAGAGGGAGAGATGAACTTCTTCGTTCTCCTTTACAAAGAGATTGTTCAGTTTCTGAGGAACAGGGGCCTTTTCCTCTTTGCAGTTTACGCCTTCACTTTAGACATCTACCTTGCCGCTACCGGGGTTGACCTTACGCTGAAGAACGCCTCTTTCTATGCTCAAGACTTTGACCTTTCCCATACCTCAAGGGAGCTCCTTTTAAAGTTCCACAGGCCATTCTTCAACTTCAAAGGCTACCTCCTATTAGATAAAGATTTGGAGAGGGTTTTGCTAAACGATGAGGCCATAGGAGTAATCAGGATTCCCTTTAACTTTGAGAAAGACCTTAAGAAGGGGAACAGAACAGAGGTGGGAATACTCGTAAACGGAGCCGAAGTTTCCTCAAGTTACCTCTTTTCCGCTTACGCCACTCAAATAATATATAACTTCCTAACCGGAAAGTTCTTTAAACCGCCTATTGAGGTAGTTCCAAGGGTCTACTTTAACCAGAACTGCTCTAGTAAGCTCTTTATGGCCTACTCGGAGCTCCTTACTGTCATTACCCTATTCCTGCTGCTCCTTCCGGCCTCTGCCGTTGTTTTGGAGAAGGAGAGGGGGAACATAGAGATGTTGCTCGTCTCTCCCGTTTCAAACATCGTCTTTATGGTTGCAAAGTCTGTCTCTATGGGTTTGATAGTTCTCCTATTTACAGCCTTCGCCCTTTTCTCTACAGTTGAAAGGGTTGTTGAAGTTCCCTTTAGGGGAAGTGAGGTTGACTTTTTGCTCTTAACTCTCCTCTACGTCTTTACAGCTTCTGGCCTTTCCATGTTTATTGCATCCCTCTCTGAGAACATGCTCCAGGTTTCGCAAATTACAATTCTTGTTCTCATTCCAATTCTCTACCTCTCGGGAAACTGGACTCCAATAGAGGCGATGCCGAAACTCCTCCAGTGGCTTTCGGTTCTCTCTCCCCTTAAATACTACATAGACGGAGCTCTCGCTATTGCAATAAAAGGAGTTCATCTAAAAAACCTGATTCCCGACGTTGTTGCCCTTACCCTTCAGGGGGGAACTCTCTTTACCTTAGGCAACTATTTTATGGTTAGGAAGATTTAAATTATCCCTTTCTCCTCTAGAATCTTTCTTACTTCAGGGTTATCCTTTGCAAACTCTTTCAGCATCTCTATGAACTCTTCTTCGTTAATCATCTTTATTCCTAACTTCTGAGCCCTGTTAAACTTTGAGCCGGGATTCTTTCCTACAACTACAAAGCTGGTCTTCCTCGTTACTGAGTTTGTCGGGTTTCCTCCAAGGAGCTCCACTATGTGCTGAGCCTCTTTCCTCGTGAAGTGGTCAAGTTCCCCCGTAAATACAACATTCTGGCCGGCTAAAGGTTTGGGGAGCTCTTGCTCTTTCTCCTCTTCTTCTGTTCTCTCAAACCTAAATCCTGCTTCCTCAAGCCTCTTTATCATTTCAAGGTTCTGTTCAGCCTTAAAGAAGTTCTTTATGCTGGTTGCCGTTATCGGTCCAATTCCCGGAATTGATGCAAGCTCCGTAAATTCTGCGTTCATAAGCTCTTCAATGTTTCTAAACCTTTTTGCAAGGAGCTGTGCAGTCTTCTCTCCAACGTGTCTGATTCCAAGTGCCGTTAACTTCTTCCAGAAGGGAGCTCCCTTAGAATTCTCAATCTGGTTTAAAAGGTTTTCCGCCTTCTTAACGCCCCATCCGGGCAGTTTTATCAGGTCTTTCTTGTTGAGGTAGTAAAGGTCTGCAATGGACTTTACCAGTTCCTTCTTCATCAGCTGGTTTACAGTTGCCTCTCCAAGTCCCTTTATGTCTAAAACCTTTCCCCAATAGATTAGGTGTTCCTTTAACTGCGCCGGGCAGTTGATGTTTGGACACCTCGGAACTGCCTCGTCAAGCTCCTTAACTATGGGAGCTCCGCAAACAGGGCAGTGGGTAGGAACTTCTATCGGCTTCTCCTCTCCCGTTCTCCTCTCAACTACAGGGCCGACAATGTAGGGAATCGTCTCTCCAGCCCTTTCAACGATTACGTAGTCCCCTATCCTAATATCTTTCATCCTTATAAAATCGGGGTTAAACAGCGTAGCTCTTGAGACTATTACTCCTCCTACTTCAACAGGTTCAAGGATTGCAACGGGGGTGAGAGCTCCCGTCCTTCCAACCTGCCACACGACGTCAACAAGCTTTGTAACTGCCTGTTTTGCTGGGAACTTGTAGGCAACTGCCCACCTTGGGTGGTGCATCGTCTCCCCTAACTTCTCCCAGGCACAGGTATCGTTAACCTTTACAACCATTCCGTCTGCCTCAAAGTCCCAGCTCTCCCTCTCTTCCTGAGCCTTTAAGACCGTTTCAATAACCTCGTCTATGTTCTTGCAGACCTTCTGAATGTGTGGAGTTTTAAATCCGCAGTTTAAAAGGAGCTCCAGTGCCTCTTTCTGAGTTCTAATGTCTTTACACAGTTTTTTTGGTTCAGAGTAGAGTATCTGGTAGACGTAGCAGTCAAGCCTTCTATTTGCAACCTCTGCAGGGTTCTTTAGCCTAATTGTTCCGGCTGCTGCGTTCCTTGGGTTTGCAAAGAGGGGAAGCCCCTGCTTTTCCCTCTCTTCGTTGAGCTTTCTGAATACGCTCTTTGGCATTATTACTTCGCCCCTGATTGATATGAGGTCAATTCCGTGTTTTGAAAAGGGAGCTCTCAGAGGAATTGACTTTATCGTCTTAACATTCATAGTTATGTCTTCACCGTAAACTCCATCTCCCCTCGTGGCTCCCCTTACCAGTAGGTCATTTTTGTAAACAAGTTCTACGCTTGCTCCGTCAAACTTAGGCTCAACTATGTACTCAACCTCGTCTGTTCCAAGGAGTTCCTTAACCTTCCTGTCCCACTCCCTCAAATCCTCTGCAGAGTATGTATTTTCAAGGGATGTCATCTCTGCGTAGTGTTTAACCTTCTTAAACTCTCCCGTAAATGCTGGAGATATCCTCTGTGTCGGAGAATCTGGAGTGATTATCTCAGGATGCGCCCTCTCAAGGGCTTCAAGAGCGTGGAAGAGCTTGTCATACTGATAGTCTGAAATTACAGGGTTTGCCTGAACGAAGTATTTGTAGTCGTGGTATCTGATAACTCTCCTTAACTTTTCTGCTAACTCTTCAGCTTCTTCCTTTGTAAGCTTTTTCCAGTCTTTCTCTGTTTTCTCTTCAATAAACTTCAAAAGCTCATCCGTCAGTTTTTGGAGCTCTCTCTCTTCTGCCTTCGTATACATCTCTCCCTCCACTCTTTAAGAGCTTTACACTTAATAGTATAGTGAAGCTCCGAAGAAAACTATAAAGAGAACCGGAGCTACCGAGAACTCTGAGAACTTAACTTCAACGGCCGGAATTCCGTTTAATTCTATTACGTCCTTTATCCACAGAAAACCTTCCCTTGAGATGAGAGGTCTGTTAAAGGCTACTTCCTTTTCTACTTTCTTCCCATCCTTTTCAATAAAGAAATTTCCCGTTATGCCAAACTGATTAACCTTTAATTCCAACTCTCCTCTCCCGTTTTGGACTGATACAATTAAACCTGTTCCTTCCATCCCTTTCAAGGAGGCCAATGTGAGGACTGTAGATGTTTCAACCAAGTTTGATACACTTAGAACTGCTAAAGCCGTTGGTAGAATTAGACTTTCTCCTGAAACTGTGAAAAAGATTCTGAATAAGGAAATTCCAAAAGGAGACGTTTTGGCCGCCTCTCAGATTGCCGGCCTTATTGGAGCGAAAAAAACTGCTGAGCTTATGCCTTTCTGCCATCCGATTCCCATTGACCACATAGAGGTCAACGTTAGAGCTGGTGAGGACTACGTAGAGGTTGAGGCAGAAGTTAGGGGAATCTGGAGGACGGGTTACGAGGTTGAGGCGATGAACGCCGTTTTAACTGCTCTCCTTAACGTTTACGACATGTGTAAAGCCTTTGAAAAGAACATGGTTATTGAGGAAGTTAGACTCGTCTCTAAGAGCGGAGGAAAGTCTGACTGGGCGGAAGACTTAAAAAGCCTGAAGGCTGCCGTTATAACTGTTTCAGACTCTACCTATAACGGAAAGAGGGAAGACAGGAGTGGCCCCCTTGCTAAAAAGATACTTGAGGAGTTCGGAGCTGAAGTTATCGGGTATACAGTCGTTCCAGACGACAAGGAAAAGATAAAAGAGGCTGTTCTGAAGTTTAAAGAAGAGGGAGCAAATATAATCGTTACTACAGGAGGAACAGGCTTTAGCCCGAGGGATGTAACTCCCGAGGCCTCTCAAGAGCTCTTTACCAGGGAGATGGAAGGTTTTTCTGAAGCTATGCACGTTCTCGGCGTCCGCTTCACTCCAAAGGCTTTAATGTCAAGGGCTAAAGCAGGCTTACTCTCTCCAAACTGTATCCTTATCAACCTTCCGGGCTCTTCAAAGGGAGTTGAGGAAAACTTAAAAACCTTTGCTCCCCTATTAAAACACGCTCTAAAGATGGCACAGGGAGGTGGCCACTGATAACGGCTGCCGTTTTGGCTGGCGGGAGGAGCTCCCGCTTCGGCCGAAATAAACTCTTAACACCTTTTAAAGGAAAACTGCTGATTGAGTCTGTTGTTGCGAAACTAAAAGAGTTCCCTGAAGTCCTTTTAATAACGAAGACTCCCAACCTCTACTTCCACCTGACTGAACAGTTTAGAAACTTAAGAGTCGTTCAAGAGCCTTTTTCAGATTACTCCCCCATTTACGGTGTTTATACTGCTTTAAGGATCTCAACCTACAGAAAAGTTTTAGTTCTTCCGGGAGACGTACCTCTGGTTAAAGAGGAGCTGATAAAAGCCTTCTCTAACCAAATTCCCCCAGCAGTTTTAAGGGATAGAGACTACATTCACTCCCTCTTTGCACTTCTTTTAAAAGACCACATAATTTTCGTTGAGGAGTTTCTAAAATCAGGCTCACACAGACTTAAAGACCTACACAGACTAATTAACTCTCAGGAAGTTCCGTTTTCTAAGCTTGAACCACTTGACTATAAAAGGCTTTCCACACTTAACGTTAACAGACAGGAGGACTACTATGAGGCCCTCTATAGATGAGGTTGTTGAGAGGGTGAAGAGGCGTTCAAACCCGGAGAACCTTGGAATGGTTCTCGTTCACAACGGAATTGTTAGAGGGAGCTCCCGTTCCGGGAGTAAGGTTTCCGGGATGGAGCTCTCCTACGACGAGGAGAAACTGGAAGAGCTTGTTTTAGAGATTGAGTCAAGGGACGGAATTGAGGCCGTTGAGGTTTGGTTAAATTCTGGGGAGCTCTCAGTTGGAGACGACATTATGATAGTTGTCGTTGGAGGGCGCTACCGCTCAGACGTCCTTCCGGCCTTTGAGGAGCTCATTTCCAGGATAAAAAAGGAGATTGTCGTTGAAAAAGAGGTTTGATGACAGCCACTTAACCGACTTTGAGAAGTGGGTAATTTTTAAAAAGGGGACAGAGCCCCCGTTTCAGAACAGATACTGGAACCACTTTGAAGAAGGTATTTACGTCTGTAAGCTTTGTAGACAGCCTCTCTTTAGGAGCTCCAACAAGTTCCTCTCGTACTCAGGCTGGCCTTCATTTGATGCAGCAATTCCCGGAGCCGTTAAGGAAGTTCCCGAGGAGTTCCCAGACGACCGTATAGAGGTTGTCTGCTCCCGCTGTGGAGCCCACTTGGGGCATGTCTTCTACGGAGAGGGCTATACAGAGAAAAACGTTCGCTACTGTATAAACTCGGCCTCAATAGACTTTATTCCGGAGAGTGAAGTTGGCTCTGATTGAGCTTAGAAATATTCGGAAGGTCTACAGACAGGGAGACTTTGAGGTAGAGGTCTTAAAAGGAATAGACCTTACTGTTGAAAAGGGAGAGTTTGTCTCAATTGTAGGGCCTTCAGGTTCCGGTAAGTCAACTCTTATGTACATCTTAGGCTGTTTAGACAGGCCAACTTCTGGAGACTACTACCTTGACGGAAAAGACGTTTTGAAACTCCCAGATAAAGAGGTCTCAAAGCTCAGGGCTGAATACATCGGCTTTGTTTTCCAGGCCTTCTACCTAATTCCATACCTGACCGTTCTTGATAACGTTCTTCTTCCCGTTACATACCTTCCTAAAGAGGAAAGAAAGAGGAGGTTTTCTGATAAGTCTCCGAAAGAAAAGGCTGATGAACTCTTAACTCGCCTCGGCCTTTCAGAGAGGTTGAGCTTTAAACCTGAGGAACTCTCCGGAGGTCAGAAACAGAGGACTGCAATAGCAAGGGCTCTTATAAACTCTCCGGAGATCATCCTTGCAGACGAGCCGACCGGTCAGCTTGATACAGAGTCAAGCCGGGAAGTAATGAGGATATTTAAAGAGCTCCACTCAGAGGGGAAGACAGTTATCGTCGTTACCCACGACCCTGAGGTTGCAAAACACGCCCAGAGGATAGTCAAAATCAGGGACGGAAGGGTCGTTGAATGAGAGGTTTCCTGATAAAGGAGCTCCTTTTATCACTCCTTCACAACAAGCTGAGAACTCTTTTTGCCCTCTTGGGAGTTCTATTTGGAGTTGTCTCCTTAGTTCTAATCGTTGCGGCAATTAAGGGGAGCTCCCTCCTTGCAAACAGGGTAATAGAGAAGTTAGGGCCGGACTCTGTTCTCATCATCTCCGGTTCAATCAGAAAAGGGCCAAGGAGCGGTTTTCAGAACCTTACGTTGGACGATGTAAAGGAAATAGGTAAATTAGAGGGAATCTTTGCCCTTACTTACGGAGTTGTTAAGCCTATGACGGTTTCAGACATTGAGACTTCAAAGTTTACAACCGTTTTTGGAGTTGGAGAGAACTGGCTCCTCTCATGGAACTACAGGATAGAGAGGGGAAGAGGATTTACAGAATCAGACTTTAAGGACTTTAGAAAGGTTGCAATTATCGGACACGACGTTGCCGACTTTTTCTGGCCGAACCAGAGCCCCGTCGGCAGGATAATCCTAATCGGTAAAGTTCCCTTTAAGGTAATTGGCCTCTACAAGAAGAAGGGAAAAACTCCCAACGGCCACAACTTAGACGACAGGGTGTTTATTCCCTTTCCCCTCTTTGACAGGTTGGTTGAGAAAACCTACGGCCACATCAGCATAATAAGGTTCAGAGTTTTAAACATGGACGAGTACAACCAGATAGTTGAGGAAACCGAGAAAATACTCCTGAAGCGCCACAAACCCGACGAGTTTATGGTAATTACTCCGGTAGTAGTTAAAAAGTTCCTCTCTATGCTCTCTGCAACCCTTGCGTTCTTTTTAGGAATTGCTTCAGCTACAGCCCTTGTGGTTGGCGGTTTTGTTCTCTCTTCAATCTTCTACATAAACATCTACGTAAGGCAGTGGGAGATTGGTTTAAGGAGAGCTCTCGGAGCTACAAAGAGGGAAATTCTAAAGAGATTCCTCTACGAGGCGGTTGTTATATCTATTGCTGCCTCTATTTTGGGGAACGTTATCGGAGCTCTCTCAATAAAGTTCATCCTTCCCCTTCTCAACATCCCCGTTGTCTACCCAGTTGAGGCCTTTGTTGTTGCTAACCTGTTTACCCTTTTTGTCTGCCTCTTTGCCGTTTACTTCCCTGCAAAGAAAGGAGCTTCCTTTGAGCCCGTCTCTGCCCTGAGGAGGAAGGCGTGATTGTTAGAGCTCTCCTTGCCTATGCAAGAGAGAACAAAAAACGATTTCTCCTCTCTCTAATTGGCGTCTCAATCGGCGTTTTCGTCCTTACTCTGATGCTCGGGATAACAAATGCAATGAAACTCAAAGTAGAGAGAGGTTTAGGGAAATTGGGCTCATACGTTTTGGTAGTTCTCCCCGGTGAGGTTAAAAACTTAGGGGGGAGGACTATTCAGATTTCGTTCTATCCTACTTTAACCTTAAAAGATGCAGAGGCGATTAAAGAAAAGTGCCCGGACGTTTCGGCAGTTTCCCCTTTCAAAAAAGTCTCTCCAAACGTCCACTACGGCGGCAAATTCTACTCTGCCTCTGTTAGGGGAGTCTCTCCCGATTACCTAAAGATTTCAGGCCACAAGCTCCTCTGCGGTAGGTTTATAATCGATTCGGACGTTGAGAGCATCTCTCAGGCCGCAGTTCTGGGATACAAGGTTGCTAAGGAGCTCTACCGGGAAAGATGCCCCGTAGGAAAGACCGTTTACCTCTTTAACGCTCCCTACCGAATCGTCGGAGTTATGGAGGAGATAGGGACAGACCTCAGCGGAGAGAACCTTGACGACAGGATCTACATACCGATTACCTCTGCCGTTAAGAGAATTTCAAACGTTGACTACATAGACGGCATTTACGTTCTTCCCGTTTCTCCCGAAGCCTTTAAAACGGCAGAGGAAGAGGTTTCGTCACTCCTTCTTAAACGCCACGGGAAAAAGGATTTTTCTGTTAACTCCTACGCCGATCTCGTTAACACACAGAAACAGGCTATGGAGATATTTACGAAGCTCTCAATCATCGTTTCCGTTATCTCCTTCGGAGTTGGAGCTTTAGGCATATTGGCCGTTATGACCCTTTCGGTCTACGAGAGACTCATTGAGATCGGAGTGAGGAGGGCTTTCGGAGCTCCAAAAACCGCCATCTTTATCCAATTCCTCTTGGAGTCTGCTCTACTTTCCTTGGTAGGTGCTTCCTTCGGTGTTTTTCTTGCCGTTTTTATAGTTGTTCTTATTTCCCTTGTTGCCCACTGGCCGGTCTATGTTCCGCTAAAAGAGGCTATATTCTCTTTTGTGTTCTCCTTTCTCATAGGTCTTCTTTCAGGAATTTACCCCGCCTTAAGGTCTCTCTCCTTTGAACCTAAAGAGGTTCTAAAAGAGGAGTAATCTTTTTATTGGTGCATAAAAACACGCTAACCAGAGCAGCGACTAACTCTCTGCTGTTTCCTCTTCTGCTCTCTTTTCAGAAAACAGGGCTTCTATAAACTCCTCCGGGTCAAACTTTCTGAGGTCTTCTATCCTCTCCCCTATTCCTACAAGCTTTATCGGTATTTTCAGGTCGTTACAGATTGCGACAACGATTCCACCCTTAGCCGTTCCGTCAAGCTTTGTTAGGGCTATTCCTGTAACATCTGTAATTTCCTTAAAGGCCTTTGCCTGAGAGATGGCATTCTGGCCGGTGTTTGCGTCTAAAACGAGGAGTATCTCTGCAGGCTGTCCCGGAAATTCCCTTCCTATTACCCTCTTTATCTTGTGTATCTCCTTCATCAGCCTCTCTTTGTTGTGGAGCCTCCCTGCTGTGTCAACTATTAAAACGTCCTCTCCCTTTGCCTTTACGCTCTGAATTGCGTCAAAGACAACGGCTGCAGGGTCTGTTCCCTCCTGCCCCTTAACAATTCTTACTCCTGCCCTCTCTGCCCATACTTCAAGCTGCTCTATTGCTGCAGCCCTAAAGGTGTCTGCAGCTGCAAGGACAACCGAGAGTCCAGAGTCCTTTAGCTGTTTTGCCAACTTTCCTATCGTTGTTGTTTTACCTACTCCGTTTACTCCAAGGACTAAAATTACAGAGGGCTTCTCGCTGAGGTTTAAGTCTCCTTTGCACTGTCTGAGGAGCTCCTTCATTCTCTCCTTTAAAATCTCAAGTAGCTGATCGGAGCTCTTTACTTTCCTCTTTTTCGCCTCGTTCCTTAGGTAATCTATCAGCTCTAACGTCGTGTTAACTCCAACGTCTGCAAGTATTAACCTCTCCTCTAACTCCTCAAACAGGCTCTCGTCAACTTTCCTTCCTGCAAAGTCTGAAAGGCCTAAGGCGTCCCTCGTCTTCTTTAAACCTTCCTTGAAGCTCTTTAAAACTTTAGAGCTACCAATCCCTAACTTTTCCTCAACCTCTCTTTTCTTAACTGTAAACTCTAACTTGTAGGTTTCTGGAACTTTCTCCTCAACCTCTTTTAAAGCTTTGTAGGCAAGTTCGTAAAGCCCTTCCTTTATGTAGAGGTTCGCTATGTGGTAGCTTGAGAGGAATGAGAGCTTTTCGCTCTGGCTGTTCCTTGCTACGTCGTAAAGGTTCCTTGCTTTCTGTAAATTCCCTTTATACTCTTCTATCAGCCCCTTTAGGAACGAAGCGTAGTCCTTCCCTAACTCATTCTCAACTTTTTCAGTGTACGGCTCAAACTCCCTGAATATCGCAAGGTTCCTTATGAGCTTTGCGACTTCCTCTATCAGCTCTCCTTTACTGTATATGAGGGCGTTTGCAACCGCCTCTGGAGCTCTCTTCTCGTTCTCCTCTGCTAACTTCAACCACTTCTCAGGCTGGTTCGGGTTTTCTCGGAGCTCTTCCTCTAAACTCTTCTTCCTCTTGAAGAAACCGAACATATTCTCTCCTTTCGGGTTTTGGAAAAAAACTATCTGTTAGAGCTCGTTTGTCAACTTAACTAACTTACAGAGGAGCTCGTAAGGTTTCCCATCCTCCATCAATTTAACGGAGAGATCTATCCCCTCCTCTACGCTTTCAACCTTTCCTCCTGCCAATAGGGCGAAGGCCGAGTTCAGTGCAACAACGTCCCTTTTTGCCCCTTTTTCCTCTCCTGTAAGAATTCTCCTAACTATTTCCCTGTTTTCCTCTAACGTCTTTCCTCCCTTAATTTCTGAGAAGGGAGCTCTCTTAAGCCCAAAGTTCTCCGGAGCGATTACGTAGCTCTTTATCTCTCCGTTCTTTATCTCTGTAACCTTTGTCATGTCACTTATCGTTATCTCGTCTGTTCCATCCTTGCCGTGAACGATAAATGCCCTTTCGGTTCCAAGCTTTAACAGAACCTCTGCCAACTTTTCAGTTAACCTCTCGTCGTAAACTCCCATCAGCTGCCTTATAGCTCCTGCGGGGTTTGTCATTGGCCCTAAAACGTTAAAAATCGTCCTTATTCTAAGCTCTTTCCTTGGCCTCACTACAGTTGCCATTGCAGGGTGGAACTTTGGAGCGAACATAAAGCCAAATCCTAACTCCTCAATACACTTTGCAACTTGCTCAGGCTCAAGGTCTATCTTTACGCCGAAACTCTCTAATATGTCTGCACTTCCACACCTGCTTGAAACAGACCTGTTCCCGTGTTTTGCAACTGGAACGCCGCAGGAAGCAACGACTAAAGCAACAGTCGTGGAAATGTTAAACGTTCCCTTTAAGTCTCCTCCTGTCCCACAGGTGTCAACAACCTTCTTACGGAGCTCCTCCTTTAGAGGAACTTTCCTGCTCCTTTCCCTGAGAACTTCCGTTGCTCCGGCTATCTCCTCAACAGTTTCTCCTTTTGCCCTAAGTGCAACCAGTATTCCTGCTATCTGGACGTCGGTCAGTTTTCCTTCCATAATTGAAGAAAAGAGGGAGTAAGTTTCCTCTCTGGTAAGGTCTTTTTTCTCAATCAGTCCGTTAAGAATTTCTTTTACTTCCATAACTTTGCCTCTCTACTATGTTGTGCCTTAAGTCAATAACTTCGTGAACGTCTTCAGGAACTTTTATTACAGTCTCTCCCACTGCCAGCCTCCAACTTGAGTTTCAAAATTTAAGTTATGTTTTTCCCTTAAATACCGTCAAAGTAGTTTTTAATTTCTGATGCTTTAACCACTTTAGCTCCTAAGTTTTTAACCTGTGCTCTTTCACTTTCTAAACTGTTAAGTCTAAACAGGTGGCTCTTACAGCTACAGTCTGTTGAGCCAAAGCCTAAAACCGGTTCGTTTCCGTTTTTGCTCAAAGTTTCTGCAAGCTCACACTCAAACCTTTTTCCCCTGAAAATCCACACCTCCAGTGGTTCAAAGAGCTCACTTGTGGTTATAAAGTCTAAGTGCCAGTGTCTCTTCTTCTCTCTCTTTAGGTGCCTCAATATCCTTTTCTCAAGGTTTCCCATTCCAGAGCCGCAGTAACAGTAAATTCCTTTCTCTAACCTGAAGAGCTTTCTACTCCTTACTCTAAACTCCAACTCCCCTCTTAGGTAAAAAACGAGGCTGTAACTTCCCTTCAGGTCGACACCTCCTCTAAGGAGAGCCTCGGGAGAGCTCCCACCTCCAACGAATCTCCTCCCTCTAATAAAAACCTCCTGTATCCCGTGTAGGCAACCATTGCTCCGTTGTCTGATGTGAATTCCATTTTCGGCATAAATACTTTGTAGCCTTTCTCTTCCAGTTCTTTCAATTTCTCCCTCAGTAAACTGTTTGCTGAAACTCCACCTGATACTGCTATCCTCTTAACTCTGGTTTCCTTGAGAGCTCTCTTTAGCTTCCCAACCAAATACTCAACTGCCGTTTTCTGAAAAGAGGCCGCTATCTGGTCTGATGGGTAGCCTTTCTCAACCAACCTTCTAACTGCCGTCTTAATGCCGCTGAAGCTGTAGTTGAAACCTTTAACCTGCGGTTTAGGGAGCTCTAAGAACTCTCCGCTGAACTCCCTGTAAATTCTGTCTATTACAGGTCCTCCCGGGTATCCAAGGTTTAGTAGCTTTGCAACCTTGTCGTAGGCTTCTCCAACAGCGTCGTCTAACGTCTTTCCAATTACCCTGTACTCCCCAAACTCCTCTGCTAAAACAATTAGAGTGTGGCCTCCGCTGACAACTAAACCTAAGAACGGGTATTCAGGCTCACTCTCAATAAAGGGAGAGAGTAGGTGTGCCTCTATGTGGTGAACTCCCTTAAAAGGAATACCTCTCCAAAAGGCGATTCCCTTTCCAAAGGTTAAACCTACCAGTAGGGCAGGGAGAAGGCCGGGAGCTCTCGTCACTGCAACGAGCTCAATTTCTTCAGTTGAAACTCCTGCAACCTTTAGAGCTTCTCTGAAAACTACGTCTATGTTCTCTGCGTGTTTCCTTGCGGCAATCTCAGGGACTACTCCACCAAAGGGCTGGTGAAACTGGTACTGTGATGAGACAATATTGCTCAGAACCCTGTTCCTATAAGCGTTGTAGACGGCAACAGAGGTATCATCGCAGGAAGTGTCAATTCCTAAAACAACCACTACTCCACCTCTAAATCCCAGTAGATTTCAGGCCTGTGTCCCAACCTCTTCTCAAACCTATTTGCTACTTCAATTATTCTGTCTGCAACTTCCCTCTTAACCTCTTTTGTATCTGAAATAACCTTTAAACAGGCATCTATGTATATCTCGCATACGGGAACAACCTCAACCCTTTTAACTCCCGGTATCTTCTCAACCTCTTCAACTATTTCTTTAACGAAGTCTTTTTCTTCCAACAGTTCCCCCTTTTAAGAACTATTATTTGATTTCTCAGGGTCTTAACTGCCGTGTTGAAGAGCTCCCTTAAGTCTTGATACTCCTCAACTGGAACGACCCTTTTCCACAGAACCATTTTTGACCTGAAGGAGAGTTCTCTTCCGTTAACCTTCCACTCAACAGAGAAGCTACCAACCCTATTCTTGAAACTGAAGTTTTCAGGCTTCAGGTAGAGTGTGTAGCCTTTGGGGAGTTCCAGTTTCACATCTGATAGTTTTTCCATTTTATACCCTACAACGTAAGGGTATCTCCTACTCTTGGCTGCAACCAAGCTAACTAACCTGCTGTAGTCTGGAGTTGGGAACTTTGCAAGAAGGTAGTGGGAGGTTACGGTTCCGTAGTTTCTGTCCTTTCCTTTAATCTCTATCCACACCTCATTTTCGTTTAAGTCTCTGTAGTTTGAGAGTTTGAACTCCTCAACGTCAAATCCGGGGGAAACTTTAGCAGCAAGTTCTTCAACGTGTCTTCTTACCTGCTCCTGGGGAGCTCCTGTTAACCTTGCCCTCTCTATTACTCCGTAAATTCCCGTGTAGTTGAACTTAAACTCACCTTCAAGGCTTCCAAAAGGTTTTAAAGTGAACTTTCCTTTAAACCCTTCTAAGTTTGACTCAGGAGGAAAGACCGGCGTTTTTCCCAGTTCTCTTTTCTCTTTGTCAACGTCAACTATTAAGACTCCCCTTCCCTGGTCGCTGGGAGGGAGGTAACCAAAAGGAACAAAGTCTGAAGTTGTGTCCATAAAGAACCAACTCCCCTTCCACTTTATTGCTGCAATTTCGTGGTTAAAAGCCGTTGGCATAGGCATCTCTGGGTCTAAGTTTGCCCTCTCAATTGTCGGGATTAAAACCGGGTATCCCTTTACTCCAATAACCTTTAGCATCGCTATAAGTAGCGTTGCGTGGTCTTTACAGTCTCCATACCTGTTCTTTAGAATATCAGAGGCCTTGTGAGGCTTATACCCGTTTATTCCAAACTCCATTCCAACGTATCTGATGTTCTGTGAAACAAAGTTGTAAATGGCTCTTATCTTCTCCTCTGTCGTTTTCTTTCCTTTAACTACTTTTAGAGTAGTTTCCTTTACCAGTTCATCTGGTTTAACGGCCTCTTTTGCCAGTTCTGAATACCACTTTGAAACTTCTTGCCAGCTTTTAAGCGACGTAATTACAACTCTCTTAGCAATTTCTTCAAAAGGGGGCATGTTCGGTTCTCTAATAACTGGCGGAACGTCTTTTATCTTCCAGGAGAGCTCCACAAATTTCCCTTTCTCTTTTACCTGAGGTTTGGACTCTTCCTTGTTCATGTTGTACGTTTTGAACTTGTAGTATTTCCCTTTCGGAATCAGAGCTGTAAACGAAGCTTCCTTTACAGGGTATTCATCCTGCATGTAGTTTGTTTCCCAGAACTGGTTTTTCATATATGGTTTAACAGTCTTTAACTCGTAGGCATACTTGATTACTGAGCCTACTCTTACCCCCGGCATTGAGATGGTTTTATACTTGAGGTCTGAGTAGATTGGAGCTTCTGATACGAAGGGTGGATAAACCACGTTTATAGCTTTTTTTCCCGGCTTAAGTACCTTTCCATCTGGGGTTACAGTGTAGGCGTAGAGTATTTTTAACTTCTGGTGTTCTGTTGAAAACGGTATAACTATCTCCCCGAAATCTTTTATTCCCTTCTTTCCAGTTATCTTTACTGCCTTCTCCTCTCTCCAAACTTTTCTTCCATCTGGAAAGAACTTTACGAAACACTTGTCGTATAGAACTACTGCTCCGTAGTTTTTCTCCTTCCCAAATGAGGGAGCTAAAAGGAGAAAAACTGTTAATATGGCGGTTAGAAGCTGCACCATCTTGAACCTCCCGGTTTTTATTCTGCTATTCCGTCCTTTTTTATGGCCTCTACTATCTTTTTAATAGCTTTGTCTATCAGCTCCTCAGACTCAGCTTCAACCATTACCCGTAAAACAGGCTCAGTTCCCGAGTATCTAATAACGAGCCTTCCCCTTCCGGAGAGTTCCCTCTCTACTTCCTCCTTTGCCCTCTGAAGGTTCTCTAAGCTTTCAATTGGCGGCTTCTCTTTAACCCTAACGTTCTCAAGTTTTTGTGGGAAGGTTTTAATCTTTGAGAATATTTCACTCATCGGTTTTTTCAACGACTTAACGATAGAGGCTATAAGAACAGAGGTTAGTATCCCGTCTCCTGTTTTCCCAAAATCCCTCACTATTACGTGTCCGGACTGTTCTCCTCCAACAACAGCTCCGACCTTTTTCATCTTCTCTGCAACGTTTCTATCCCCAACTGGTGTTCTATGGAGTTTCAGTCCCATCTCTTTTAGGAAAACTTCAAGTCCCATGTTACTCATAACCGTTGCGACTACCTCTTTAGACCTGTTGCTGAAGTGGGCTGCAAGGACTGCGATTATCTTGTCTCCGTCAATTACATTTCCCTCCTCGTCAACTGCAATACACCTGTCTCCGTCGCCGTCGTAGGCAAATCCCATGTGGAGGTGGAGCTCCCTAACTTTCTGAGCTATGAACTCTGGGTGGAGAGCTCCGCAACCGTCGTTTATGTTCTTTCCGTCGGGTTCCGCATTAAACGTAAAGACTTTTGCTCCAAGGGCGTTAAACACGTCTGGAGCTATCTGATAAGTCGCTCCGTTTGCACAGTCTATTCCTATTTTCAGGCCTGCCAAGTACCTCCCGGCAGACTCAAGGTGTTTCTTATACATCTCTATCATGTTGTATCCGTCAAATACCCTTCCAATTTCGTCTGGGTTTGCCCTTGGGAGTTCATATTTGTTGAAAACGACAAGTTCAAGTCCTCCTTCTTCGGCTTCAGAGAACTTTTCCCCTTCCTGGTTGAAGAACTTTAGTCCGTTGTACTCGTAAGGGTTGTGTGATGCCGATATCATAACTCCGCCAGAAAATTCACCTTTTTCAACGAAAAAGGAAATTGCAGGAGTCGGAACGATTCCAACGTCAATTACATCAACGCCTGTGGCTGTAAGGCCGCTGATAAATGCAGACTTAATCATGTCTGACGAAAGCCTTGTATCTTCCCCGATAACTACTGTGTGTTTTTTCTCCGGGAACTTGGCGTTTAAGTAAGTTCCGTATGCCAGTCCTATCTTCTGAACCATTTCAGGCGTTAAAGGGTATCTGTTGGCTATTCCTCTAATTCCGTCGGTTCCGAAAAGCTTTCTCTTTACCTTCATCTTTTCCCTCCAAGAAGATCTTCACTTTTTGAGGTTCAACTCTGTAGTTTGATTTCAGCTTAACTTCAATCACTGCAGGTAGTTTAACGTCTGAAACGTCTACTTTCTCCGTTCTGACAAATATTACGTACCCCGCTGTATCTTCAGGGAGTGATACGACTGCGTAGTTTGGAACCACTTTTACTTTTACTCTTTTTTTAAGTCCTGAGAGTTCTACCTGTATCGGAACGGCCTTTTTAACCAACTTTTCTACTTTTACCTCTATGCTTTTAGGCTCGAACTTTTTTAGGTTTATTGTTGGAGACGGCAGCTTTATCATTTCCTTTGTGAGGTTTAACTTTATCCAGCCTTTACTTTCCGGTATACTGTCCGGTAAATACACCTTTACTTTCTTTTCTTCTTTCAGTCTTAATATTTCCTTCCTGTACCCTTCAACTTTTATTTTTAGAGTTTTCGGGAAATAATCTACTACTCTATAGTCTCCAGTTGGGACAGGCGTGTATTTTAATGTGAGTATTGCATCTGCTGTCTCCTTGTTAGTTGCAAGAAACCAGAGGAGAAGTGTAAAAATGAAAGCAAGAACCTTATAGTGGAAATTATTTGCTATAACTTCGTAAAATTTATACACTCTCTTCATCTAATTTCCTCTTAAGAACTGAGAACCTTCCTTTCTTTTCCGGAGTTTTTATCAGTAATCCTTTCAGAACTTTTTTAAGTTTTTGAGGATCAAGGTTTTTAATCAGTTTCCCTCCGTATGAAACAGAGACTGCTCCTGTCTCCTCTGAGACTACTACGGCTACTGCGTCCGTTTCCTCCGTTATTCCTATTGCGGCTCTGTGTCTCGTTCCTACCGTTTGGGGAAGACTTTGGTTGAGGGATAGTGGAAGGAAAGTTCCAGCCCTGTAGACTCTGTCTTTCCTTATTACTGTTGCTCCGTCGTGGAGGGGAGTTCCCGGCCAGAAAATCGTTATGAGGAGCTCCTTGCTCACCTTCCCGTCAACAACCGTTCCGGCTTCTGTATAGTTGTCAAGGTCTATTTCCCTCTCTATCACTATGAGAGCTCCTATCCTGTCCTCAGACATAACCGCCGCTGCCCTTACTATTTCCTCTATTACCCTCTCTGCCTCTTCTTCCGATGTGAATATTCCGAACTTCTGTTCTCCTAATCGGGCAAGTAGCCTCCTTATCTCTGGCTGGAAAATGACTATTAGACCAAAAGTTCCGACAGTTATAAAGCTGTTAAACAGGAATGACACTGTGTAGAGGTGAAGTGCCTTTGCGATAGCTCCCAGTATTAAGAATAGGAGCAATCCTAAAAGAACTTGGACAGCCCTCGTTTGAGATAGGTATTTGAGTATCCAGTAGATAATTGCAGAGACTAAGAGTATGTCTATAAAGTCCCACAGTGTAAGGTGGGGTATGAACTCTAACACTCTACCTCCTCAACGGCAGAAAGTAGCTCCAGCGCCTCAACTGTTTCCTTTACGTCGTGGACTCTTACGATTTTAGCCCCATTCATAGCTCCGATTACGGCGGCAGAAATACTGCCGGCAAGTCTCTTTTCTGGTATCTCAACGTTGGTTACTCTTCCTATGAAACTCTTCCTTGAAGCTCCTATTAGTATAGGTCTTCCGAGAACTTTTAGCTCTTTCAACCTCTTCAGTATACAGAGGTTATCCTCAAGCCTCTTCCCAAATCCTATTCCCGGGTCAACTATTAGCTGTTCTCTGTTAACTCCCTTTTCCTCAGCCTTTCTGAAGACTTCCCAAAAATAGTCAGTTATCTCTCCCATAACATCTTCGTAGTATGGATTTTTCTGCATGTCTTTTGGAGTTCCCTTTATGTGCATTACTACTGCAGGGCATTTAAAGTGGGCAACGACCTCTGCCATTCTCTCGTCAAACCGAAAACCGCTTATGTCGTTAACGATGTCTGCTCCTGCCTTTAAAGCCTCTTCTGCAACCCTGCTTTTGTAGGTATCAACGGATACAAAAAACCCGTTGCCCAGCTTTTTTCTAATTTCTTCTATTACCGGAATAACCCTTCTCAGCTCCTCGTCAACGGTAACGGGCTCTGAACCGGGTCTTGTAGACTCCCCTCCTACGTCAATAATTTTTGCCCCTTCCTCTAACATCTCCTCGCACCGTTTAACTGCCGCGTCTAACCTGTTGAACTTTCCTCCGTCTGAAAAGGAGTCTGGCGTAATGTTAAGTATTCCCATAACGACCGGCCTTTTTAGAGGGAGCTCCCTTCCCCTATACTCAACGGAGAAATCCTCTTTCTGGTAGTTATCAAATGTCTCTTTCAGATTTTCTCCCAACTCTCTCAGACCATAAGGTTGCATTTTCAGTTTTTCTATAAGTTTTCTCAACTCCCTCTCGTTTACCATCAGGAGAACCGTCCACTTTCCCGGCTTGAATACGGAAGCGCTCCTCGGAACGGCACAGTCTCCGCCTACAGATATGGCGTCCTGCTTCAGGATGTTCGCTCCCCTTGTGTCTATATCTTCCACCTCAAACAGGTAGGTTTTTCCTTTCTGGCTCAGTATATTTATTCCCTCGTGAGTGTTTCCCAACTTTTTTAGGTATTCGGAGAGCTCCTTCTTGTTTTTTATCTCTTTAACTCTTACTTTCACTTTAGTATCTCCGCTATGCTTTAATCACCGAAAATTATACTTTCGGGAGGCCGATGGGAACAGTTATAACGACCCACAAGAATATGGACTTAGACGCTCTTGGAGCCGTTGTGGGCCTAAAAAAACTCTACCCCAATGCAGAGGTTGTTCTCCCGGATACAAAAGGTTCAGAGGTGGTTAAACTCTTAAAGGAGAACCCCGATATTCTTGACTATACTAAGGAGAGCTCTTTCTCAGGGAGTGTTGACCGTCTCATTGTTGCTGACACAGACTCCCTTGAAAGGATACCAGAAAGCGTTCGTCGGAACATCACCGAGAAGACTGAAATACTCGTTTTTGACCACCACTCCCGAAACTTTGACCTACCTGCAGAGGTCCACTACAAGGAAGCAGGTTCAACCTCTGCCATTGTTGCGCTTCTTCTAAAGGGAAAGGGAATCGTTCCCTCCCCCTACGAGGCCTCGGTTATCCTTTTGGGTATTTACGCTGATACCGGCTCTTTTACATACCCGTCAACTACCCCTTTAGACTTTACGGCTGCTGCCTACCTTCTGGGATTGGGAGCTCCTCTCTCTTTCGTCCGCCGCTACCTTACTAAAGGTTTGACGGATACCGAAATAGACCTACTGAAGACCTTAAAGGACAACTTAAAGACCGTTGAAATAAACGGGAACCTTTTAGGTATAACCTTTGGCCGGTTTGATGCCTACGTTGGAGATGTCTCTCACCTTATCAGTAAGCTCCTGGAGATTACCGGCCTGCCAGCAGTCTTCGGAGTTGTTGAAGTTCAGGGAAAGACTTTTCTCATAGGGCGTTCTCAGAGTTCTAAAGTAGACGTATCAAAAGTGGCAGAAAAGTTCGGAGGCGGAGGGCATAGAGAGGCAGCTTCAGCCTCTTTTAAAGGGAAAACCGTTTTTGAGGTTATTGACCGGTTAAGGGAAATCCTTCCGAAAACTGTAGAGCCGCTAAAGAGGGCAAGAGACGTTATGACGTCTCCACCTATTACCGTTTCTGACTCCGATACCGTTTCCTCTGCCCGTTTAATCCTAATGAAAAACAGTATAAACGCTGCTCCGGTTGTAGACAGCGAAGGAAATTTGGTCGGTATTGTAAACAGAGCTCTCCTTGACAGAGCTCTTTACATGGGTCTTGAGAACGAGAAGGTCTCTCAGGTTATGGAGAGGGATTTCCTCACGGTCTCTCCCGATACTCCCCTCAGTCAGGTTGAGAAGATAATCGTTGAGAGGCACCAGAGCTTTGTTCCAGTCGTTGAAGTGAAGAAACCGGTTGGAGTGATAACGAGAACAGACCTTCTTCTCAACGTTTACAGAGAAGAGTTCTCTGAGATCTCTTCCTTTTACCAGAAAAGGCTTTCTTCGTCTCCCCACTTTAGAAACGTTTCAGAGCTCCTAAGAGGTTTCCTTCCTGAAGACCTATACTCCCTTGTTAAAAAAATTGGCGAAATTGCAGACAGACACGGCCTCAACGCCTACATAGTAGGGGGCTTTGTTAGAGACCTTATTTTAGGCAGGAAGAACTACGACATAGACATTGTAGTTGAAGGAGACGCTACAGTTTTTGCCAAACAGGTTGCCAAGGAGCTTGGAGCAAAAGTTCACACTTTTGACAGGTTTAAAACTGCAACCCTCGTCTTCCCGGACGGAAACCGAATAGACATGGCTTCTGCAAGGACGGAAGTTTACAGAGCTCCCGGCGCCTTCCCTGAAGTTGATATGGCTCCCCTCAAAAAAGACCTCTTCCGCCGGGACTTTACGATAAACACTCTGGCCGTAAAGATAAACGCTTCGGACTTTGGCCGTCTGATAGACTTTTTCGGCGGTTTAAAAGACATAAAAGACAGGAAAATCAGGGTTCTCCACTCACTCTCTTTCGTTGAAGATCCTACCAGGATTTTAAGGGCACTCCGTTTTGCCACCCGCTACCGGTTTGAGCTCGGCCGCCACACAGGGAAACTACTCAAGATGGCCGTTGAGAGGAAGCTCTTTAAAACTGTTGAAGGTCAACGGATTTACCACGAGCTTAAACAGATACTCCTTGAAGAGAACCCGTTGAGAGTTTTCCTGAAGTTGGAGCGCTACGGAATTCTTGGAGAGCTCTTCCCTGACCTTAACTGGAACCGCTACAAGAAAGACCTTTTTGAGCGGGTAAGAAAGCTTGTAAACTGGCACAAGCTCACATTTCCAAACTCAGAGACGAAATACCACCTTGTTTACTTAGGAGCTCTCCTATTCAGGGAACCTATCTCTAAAGTGGAGGGTTACCTTAAGGAGCTCTCCTTTCCAGAGAAAGAAGCAGAGACGCTGTTGCGTTACTTAAGGGAACTCTCCAAAACCCTAACGTCTCTCAAAGCTGTGGAGCTCCCCAGTCAGGTCTACACCACCCTTGATAGGAAGAGCGACGAGTTTCTCCTTCTCCTTGCTGCTGTTTCTCCCGAGGTTGAGCCTTCAGTCCTCAACTTTATGAAAGAGTGGCGTTACGTGAAACCCCTTGTTACGGGAGAAGACCTCAAGAGACTCAACCTTAAACCGAGTCCGAGTTTTAAAGAGTATCTTAATAAGATAAAATATGCAATCATAGACGGTAAACTTCCGAAAGAAAGTAGAGATGAGCAGTTGAAAGCCCTCAAGGAGATTGTTAATGCAGCAAAAACTTCTTAACTACTTTGAAATTCTCTCCGTTGCCTTTTTGAGCTTTTCCGTTGCCTACCTCATCTCGTCTGCCGTTTCCCTAAAGTTCCCTAATATTTATCACTTTAAACTTCTAAATGTTAACTGTTCTCTTCCTTCCTACACTACAGATTTCATGGTGGCGAAAGAGGGCTTCTTTAAGCCTAAGTCTTCCACTCCCAAACTTTCTGTTCCGGTTATGGAGGAGACCTTCTCCTTAGGTGAATATACCCTAAAGGGAACAGTTGTCTGTAGCAGTTGTGGTCAGAGTATGGCAATCCTTGAGAAGAACGGTAAGTCAAAAATACTCTCCGTCGGAGAGGAACTCCACGGCTACAAACTGGTCAGGGTCTATCCGGATAGAGCCATCTTCTCAAAAGGTTCAAGGGAAGTTATTTTAGTTCTCAAAAGTCTCAAGAAAGTAAGCGTAAGTTCTTTTAATTCGACTTTTAGCTCGCAGACAAACACCTTTACTGTTAAAAGAAATGAGATTATTAATCAGATCTCTTCAGGGGACTTTCTCCGTTACATAAACATAGTTCCCATTAAAAACCCTTTAGGTTTAAAGGTTACCTACGTAAGCCCGAGGAGTTTTATCTACAAGTTGGGAATTCGTCCCGGTGACGTTATCCTTTCAATCAACGATATAAGGATAAAGACTCCTGAGGATTCATTCTCAGCCTTTGAACAGTTAAAAAATGCCGATTCCATAACCGTTCTTGTTCTCAGAAACGGAAAAGAACTAAAACTTCACTATGAATTGGAATAGGAGAGGTTAAAATGGTTAGGAAACTGATTACGGCTTCGCTTGTCTGTTTGGCAACCCTTTACCCGTCTGTTTCGTTTTCTCAGCAGCCTTCCTCTATTCAGGTAAACTTTGAAGATGTTGATATTAAAGACTTTACAAAGGTTGTCAGTCAGGCCGTTGGAAAGGACGTAATAGTTCCCCCAGATCTCAAAGGGAAAATAACGGTTATCTCACCGAAACCGATACCGAGGAGGGAGCTCTTTAACCTTTACGTTGCCGCCTTAGACGAGCTGGGCTATCAGGTCGTTGACTACGGCAGATACGTCAAAATCGTCAGGAACAGGCACGCTGCAAGGGAGTCAACCAATATTGCTAAAGGAAGACTTGACGGCGGAGATAGAGTCCTTACATACGTCTACCTTCCCCATCATCTTAACGTTTTAAACCTTCAAGGCCTTGTTAGAAATATGCTTTCAGACATAGGAAAGGTGAGTTTTGTAAAGGATACAAATGCAATAGTAGTGACAGATAAAGAGAAAAACCTTCACAGGTTGATGGTTATACTGAACAGGCTTGATAGAACACCTGTAAAACTTCAGATAGCTACTTTTACCCTAAGGAATGCCAATGCAAAAGACGCCGTAAAAGTCCTTTCAGCTGTTCTTGACAGGGGTTTTGCCTTTGACGTAGCGAGAACGACACCCATTCCAGGAAGGGACTACTACCACTTTGCTGTAGACGACAGAACCAATACGATTTTCTTAGTCGGGACTCCTGGAGCTATAGAAAGGGTGAAAGTTCTACTACCCCACATAGACACTCCTGTTTCAGTTAAGTCTGGAGATATACACATTGTAAAGCTCAAATACGCCTTTGCAGACGATACTGCAAAAGTTCTTGATTCTCTCTTTAAAGGAGTAAACAGTAAGAAGTACGGTTTAACTGGTCCTGTAAAAGTTGTTGCTGACAAGGGAAGCAACTCTCTCGTTATCCTTGCCTCACCTCAGGATTTCTCAGTTGTTAAGGAGGTAATTTCCGGTATAGACGTTAAAAGACCTCAGGTTTTTGTTGAAGTTCAGATAGTTGAGATGTCTATGGACAAGCTCTTACAGATGGGAGTTGAGTGGAAGTTCCTCTCCCGCGGAAGCCACGTTCCATTTGGCGGTAGCCTCTATGGGAACCTACCACTTCAGCCCGGTTACCCCTCTGCATCTCCGGGTCTTCTCTTGGGAATAGCCAAGTGGAGGAACGGAACTCCGGATATAGGTCTTCTCCTCAACGCCTACGCTAAAGAGGGGGGAGTAAACGTTATTGCAACTCCCCAAATTCTTACCCTTGATAACGAGGAGGCAGAAATAAACATCTCTAAAGTAATTCCATACTCTACAGGTCTAAAATACGATGCCAACAACAACCCTGTTATCTCCTACGACTACAAGGATGTAGGTATAGTTCTAAAGATCACTCCTCACATAACCTCTTCTGGAGAAGTCCGTTTGAAGGTCTACGAAAAGGTTGAAGACGTTGTCGGATACGCAAATGCAGACCAAACAGCTCCGGTAACCTCAAAGAGGGAGGCTAAAACGACAGTCGACGTTCAAGACGGACAAACTCTCGTCATCGGCGGACTTATAAAGAGTAAGAAGCTGACTACAATTGAGAAAGTTCCTATTTTGGGAAACATTCCCGTCGTTGGAAATCTGTTTAAGAAGACAGGCCATCAGATTGAGAAGACTAACCTGCTTGTTTTCATAACTCCCCATGTTGTTAGGAATCTTCAGGAAGAGAACAGCTTAACTGCTTCTAAGATTAAAGACTACATCAACAACATAAAGAGTATCCAGGAGTCACGAAAGGGTATATTCTCTGACTTTAGAGGTTTCGGTAATTTTGAACTGAATCAGGAGACGGAATTTCATGTTAAAAACCTTAACTGAAAAAGAGTTTATTGAGAAATTAAAGTCTGAAGGTCTTATTCCGGACAGGAATTACTCTTCTTTCAGGCAGGTTTCTGGTATTCTTAAGTGGAATCTGCCGGAAGTTGAGGAGCTCTTCAAAAAGAGAGGTTTTGAGTTTTACAGGGAGCTCCCTTCTACCAGCCAGGAGCTCCTCCAGAAAGTTCCTCTTCAGATATTCAAAAAAGAGCGTCTCATTCCCGTTTCTGAAGGAGAGAACAGCGTTACAGTTGCAACCGATAACCCTTTTAACTACGAGGGATTAAAAAAGCTTGAGTGGTTTTTCTCAAAGCCTGTAAGGGCTGTCGTCGTTCCTTTTGATGCCGTTACTGAGTTTTTCTCCTCTGGAGATTTAACTTCCGAGGAATTTCACTCTCAAGAATCTTACGTAGAAGACATTCTTACCGTTGAAGAAGAAGCACCGGCAGTTCAGTTTATCAACGAAATACTCACCCTTGCAGTTAGGGCTCGTGCCAGCGATATCCACTTTGAGCCATTTAGAGATAGAATGAGGGTAAGGCTCAGGGTTGACGGTGTTTTAAAGACGGTGAGGGAGCTCCCCGTCTCAAAAGTCCCGCCGGTTATCTCAAGACTTAAAATTATGGCCAACTTAGACATAGCCGAAAAGCGACTTCCCCAAGACGGCCGCATAATGATTCGTTTAGGGGGAAAAGAGATTGACATAAGGGTTTCAACTCTCCCTACTTACTTTGGAGAGAGAGTTGTTCTTAGGCTTCTCTCAAAAGAGAGCATCCTCTACTCAACGAAGGAGTTAGGACTTCTTCCCGATGACTATGAAACCTTCTCCCGGCTCATAAAAACACCCCACGGCATCATCTTAGTTACCGGCCCTACAGGTTCGGGTAAAACGACAACCCTCTACGCAGCCCTTTCGGAGATAAACAGGGAAGACATAAACATAATTACAGTTGAAGACCCGGTAGAGTATCAGCTTGAAGGCATATCTCAAGTTCAGGTAAAACCGGAAATCGGCCTTACCTTTGCAAGTGCCCTAAGGAGCATATTAAGACAAGACCCGGACGTAATAATGGTGGGAGAGATAAGGGATACCGAAACGGCAGAGATTGCAACACAGGCAGCCCTAACCGGCCATTTAGTTTTCTCAACACTCCACACAAACGATGCTCCTTCTTCTGTAACAAGGCTTGTAGATATGGGGATTGAGCCTTTCTTAGTTGCCTCTTCAGTTATCGGCGTTGTAGCCCAGAGGCTTGTAAGGAAAGTGTGTCCCTACTGTAAAGAACCCTACACTCCTTCACCTCAGGAGCTGAAAGACTTAGGTCTTACGGACTTTACCGGCAGTTTCTACAGAGGAAAAGGGTGCGAACACTGTATGAGAACCGGCTACTTAGGTAGAACGGCCATTTACGAGATACTGACTCTTGATAAAGAGGTAAGACGGCTTATCCTTGAAGGTCGGGACAGTGATGAGATAAAAGAGTTTGCCGTTTCAAAAGGAATGAGGACTCTTAGGCTTGACGGTGCCCAGAAGGTAAAAATGGGAATAACAACCCCTGAAGAAGTTCTGAGGGTTACGAGAGGGTAATGGCTGTATTTTCCTACAGAGCTTTAGACAGTAACGGTAGAGAGGTAAAGGGAGTAGTAGAAGCTCCTACGAAAAGTAGCGCATATGCTCTTCTGAAAAGCAAGGGAATTTACCCTTTAGACCTCTATGAGGAGAAGACTGAGGAGAAGGAAAGCTTTCTCCTTAAACTCTTCAGAAGAACCCCCTCACCTTCAGAGCTTACAATTTTTTTCAGAACCCTCTCTACACTTTTGGATTCGGGTATTCCCATAGTTGAAGCAGTTGACTCCTTTACGGAAGGTGAAGAAAAAGAATACCTGAGAGTTTTCTACAAAAAGTTGGTAGATGGTCTTAAAGAGGGACTTTCCTTTACAGAGTCTCTAAAACGGGCTGGAGTGAAAGATCCGGTTATTCTCGGCCTTGTATCTTCAGGTGAAAGCTCCGCCCTTCTCTCTAAAAATCTGATTATGGCAGCAGAGCTCCTTGAAAGGCGCGAATCTATAAAAGGGAAAGTTCTGCAGGCCTTGATTTACCCTTCAGTCCTTCTAACTGTTGCCTTCAGCGTTATTGTTTTTATGTTGGTTACGGTAATTCCAAAAGTAAAGGCCATCTACACTACTGCCAACTTGGAGCTCCCCTTTTCAACCCGCTTTCTCCTCTCTGTTAGCTCTTTTATTCTGAACCGCTACATCTTCATTCTAATTTCTGTTGCGGTTTTTACTGTCTTTCTTGTCTTCCTTTACCGTAAAAAGAGGCGCCAGTTAGATGCCCTCAAACTGAACCTTCCGTTGGTAGGAAGGCTTTTCATCTATGCCGAACTTGTGAAGTTCTTTACAACGTTTGGAGACCTACTGTCTGCCGGAGTTCCTGCAGTAAAGGCTTTCAGAACAGCTACAGATACCATCCTAAACGAGGAATTAAAAAACTTTTTTCTTAAAAATATTTCAGACCTTGAGAGAGGAGCTTCCTTTTATCAAGCTCTTTCAAGAATTAATCAGGTTCCGAAGGTGGCAGTTCAACTGATAAAAGCGGGAGAAGATTCTGGAAATCTTTCCCAAATGAGTTTAAGAGTAGCAAAGTTTTTAGAGAATGAGCTGAACTTTAAAATAAAAAACTTGACTTCCCTTCTTGAGCCTGTTACTATGTTAATTGTAGGGGTGGTTATAGGTTTTATAGTTTATGCTCTACTTCTTCCAATTTTGAGTATTAGCACTATTAAAGCTTTTTAAGAGTATGGGGTGTGATTAATGGATTGGTTAGTAAAGTTTTTTAAAGGTTCCGATTACTTAGTTCCTGCTCTTGATATAGGCACCTCTTCCCTCAAACTCGTCCAGTCGGAAAGAAAGGGAAATAGCTACAAGGTTAAAACTTTTGGAAAGAAAGAGTATAGGGAGCAGGTATTTGCTGGAGTTGAAGTAATTGATGAGTTAGAGCTTGTTAATACTATTAAAGAGCTTTATAGAGAGCTCTCCGTTAAAGACAAAGAGGTAATAGTACACGTTCCACTGTCTGCCTGTTTATACAGCGTTATCAGTATCCCTTCTTCAAAAAACCCTGAAGAGGCTGTAATAGACTACATGAAAAGCATCATAAACCCTGAGGAGTTCTCACTTGTAAACATAGACTATAAAGTCCTTCCCATTTCCGTTGAGAAGGGAAACTTAGACATAGCCATTGCAGCAATAAGGAAAGATTTCCTTGAAAGCCGGATAAAGCTTCTTCAGGAAGCTGATCTTAGCCCGATTGTTATAGATATAGAGCCTGCTGCAATAAACAATCAGTTCTACCTTAACAACCCTGAAAAAACGGTTTCTCCGGTCTGTTTGGTTGATATAGGAGCATCTTTTACAAAAGTTATAGTTTCATTTGGAGGTTATCCCTACATTACCAGGAATATAGAGATAGGCGGTCAGGCAATAAACGAGCAGCTTCAAAAAGAATTTATGCTCAGTTCTCGAGATGTGGAGTTTCTTAAGAGAGGAGAGACTGTAAAAGATGTCACTTACGATGAGGCTTTCGGTGTTATAAAGAAAGTTTTAAGAAAAATAGCCACGGAAATAATGTGGACTATAGATAACTTTAAAGACCGGTTTAACCTTGAGGTTGGGTCTGTTTACCTTTACGGAGGTTCTGCAAAACTAAAAGGTATTGCTGACTTCTTAGGAGAGTTCTCCGGCTTAGAGGTAACCAGAGGAAACCCCTTAAAGTTTTCCGGTATATTGGGAAGTGAGGAATTTGCTGTTGCATCGGGATTAAGTATCAGATATAAGGGTGACGAAAATGCTAAGGTTTAACTTTGCAGAGACAAAAGAGTCGGCTTACTCTAAATACTTGAAACCTGACCTTATCTTCTTTTTACTCATTGTTTTTTCCGTCAGTGTGGGCACTTACCTTTATACCCTCTCCCTGAACCAAAAGATAAAAAACGCCCAACTCCAAATAGACAACCTTAGACGGGAGATAAGAAGACTTCATCAGGTTCAAAGGACAGAGAAGGAGCTCCTTTCAAAGAAGAAAGAGCTTCAGAAAAAACTCAGTGTAGTTTCACAACTTGATAAAAGGAGAAAAGTTCCTGGCTTTCTCTACTTCTTTGCAGAACCTGACAACGTTAAAAACGTATGGTTAGATTCCCTTTCCTATACCGGAAATCGGCTTCAACTGGTAGGTGGAACTTTAAACATCGATAAATTTCCAGACTTCTTAAATATTTCTGAAGAGAAACTTGGCAGTATCCTGTTTCGTAAAACGTTTAGAAAGTTCTACGAGAATAAGAACTTAGACTATAAAGTAACCTACTACAAATTTAACTTTGGCTTGGAGCTAAAGAATGGAACAGCTCGTTAGTCTCTACGAAAGGTGGCTTCACATCCCCAGGTGGCAGAAATGGATAGTTATCTTCATCTTTGCTCTTATTCTCACCGGCCTTATCTACTACTTTAAAATTTCATCTCTTAAAGAAGAGTTAGCCAGAAAAAAACAAGAGATAGAATCTCTTACCCTTACAGTTAACAGGCTTAAAGTTGTAGAGAAGAGAAAACAACTTCTTTTAAAGGAGCTTGAAGAACTCAACAAACAGATAGAGCAGATAGAAAGTAAATTGCCCACTGGAAAGGAAGACGTTAGTCAGATAATAAAATCAATTACTGATGCTGACAGCGGTATGGTTATAAAGCTCATAAAGAAGGAATCTCCTAGAAGCCACAGGTATTACGTTGAATATCCGTATAAGGTGGAACTTATCGGAAACTACCCAAGTTTTATAAACTGGTGTGAAAAACTGTCTAAAGCAAACAGAATTATCAACTTCGGAAACATAGAGTTAAAGTCTCTCTACACTTTTAAAGATGGTTGGAGCGGTAAAAGAAAGGGGGAGCTCCCTAAAGGAGCTACTCTTGAAGCGACTCTTGAAATAAAAGCATTTACTCTGACGGAGTAGAGTATGAGGTTGTTGATTTTTCTCCTCTTAATTTTAATGCTGAGTAGTAGTAGTTATTCTCAGGAAACCGGTGAGACAAAGTTTGTTGATCCATTTATCAATCCCATTAAACTGAAAGAAGAAAAGCTCAAAAAACTTGAAGAGTTGAAAGGAAAACTAAATAAAGGGAATAAAAATAATCTTGTAAGACTTTTTAAACCAGCTATTTCTAAACCCCTAACTGAACTGAGTATTCAGGGAGTTTTGAGTGGAGGGAAAGGGTATCTCTTAGTTGTTCTTGACCCTGAAACAGGGGAAACTTACATGTTGAGAGAAGGAGACGCCGTTTCCCCTTCGGAAAAGATAGTTAGAATAACTCCTTCTAAAGTTGTTATAGCACGTTATTTTTACAGGAAAGGTAAGCTCGTAAAGAGCTACGAAACTTTAAATGTGAATCTGGAGGGCTAACATAATGTTTAGGAAACTTCTACCGTTAGTTTTGATACTTTCTTCCCTTTCCTATGCTGGTCAGTTAAAAAGTGTTAACTTCCTCTACTCTTCAGAGCCGGCTGGCGGTATTAGTCGGAACTTTTTAGAGATAGACTTGATACAGGAAGGCTGTTCTGTTGTTCCGGAAAAAGACAGGGGTAAGAAGATAGTTGTTTATCTTAAAAACTGTGAGATAAACAGGCCTTACTCTGTAGGAAAGCGGGGAGACTTTGTAAAAGGTGCTAAACTTATACCGAAAGGTGAAGATTCACTACTGGTTGTAGAGCTTAACAAGGCCGGAGTTTTGAAGCTTTCTAAATCGGGTAAAACTGTAAAGCTTAAAGTCCTTGAGGGAGGTTTCATAAAACCGGAAATAAACTCCCTTAAAACGGTATCCGGAGAAGAGATAGTTATTGATTTTCCTATGCCTGTAAATCCACGATTTGAAAAAGTAGGAAATAAATTAATACTAAATGTGCCTAATATTAAATTGGAACCGGGGAAAGAATATATCAACGCAACCTACGTTAACTCCGTGTTTCTCTCCAATTCAGATAAAGGAGCTATTATTACTCTGACGCTTTCACCAAAAGTTAAAGCAGTAGAGGTTTTACCAAAAGAGAATCAAGTTTTTGTGAAACTTTTAACTCCTAAAGTAAAACTTGCGAAAAATTGGAAGCAAAACCTTAAAGTTAAAGGTCCGGAAGTTGCTCTTCACTTTACAAATGCTGAGGTAAAGTCTGTAGTTAGGGCAATAGTATCTGTTGCAAACGTTAACGTTGTGTTTGACCCTGAAGTTAGCGGAAAGGTAAACGTTGACTTTAAGAAGCCGGTTCCTTGGAAGGAAGCCTTAAAGGCTGTTCTTGAGCCCCTTTCCCTTACCTACGTAGAAACACCGGATTACATAAGAGTCCTTCCAAAATCAAAGATAGTAAAAGAGGAAAAGTTAGAGCCTGTTAACGAGTATATTGTTCCGGTTAACTACGTTAACGCTTCAGACCTTGTTAAAGACATAACGAACATGTTGGGTAAATCAGGCAGAGAAAAGATAGCTGTAAACAAGCAGACAAACTCACTTCTCCTGAGAGTTACTCAGACACACTACAGGGATATAGTTAGGCTTATTAAAGAGATAGATAAACCCAGAAAACAGGTTCTCGTTAAAGCTAAAATTGTTCAGCTTAGCACAAAGGCTGAGAAGGACTTAGGCTTTACTTGGTATATTAGCGGATACAACCGTATAGGTAACTCAAGTGGTTCAACTTACACTACCGGTAGCTACGGATTCAATACATCCGGTTACTCTCCTTTAATTACTCCTGACTCTTACATGCACCTATCCAACATTCCTGTCATGAACTCAACCCTTGCGTTAGGAATACTTAACCGCTCTCAGACTTTGAGGGTGGAACTTGCACTTAAGGCTTTAGAGGTTGACGGAGAAGCCCAGATTATCTCCTCTCCAAAAGTTTTAACCCTTGATAATCAAGAAGCTACGATAGAACAGGGTATAGAGATACCGTACAGAGAATCAACGGTAGGTGCCGGAGGTGCCACCTCTTACAGTATTAACTTCAAAAAGGCATCTCTCATCTTGAAAGTGAAACCCCACATAACTTCAGACAACAATGTTTTGCTTAACTTGGAGCTCCACAAAGACTCCCCCAACTACGACTACGTTACAGTTACCGGAAGCGGTGAACCGGCTATAAATACTAGGAACGTTAAGTCAAAAGTTCTCGTCCACAACGGGGATACTCTAGTTATAGGTGGTATCTATGAGAAAGAGAAGAACAAGTCTGTCTCAGGTGTTCCTGTCCTCTCAAGAGTTCCCCTTTTAGGTTGGCTCTTTAAGAACTCTCAGACTACCGTTTCAAAGAAACAGATGCTTGTGTTTATAACCCCTGTCATCGTTGAATCCAATGGTGAGGTAACAAAGTGAGAAAACTTCTTCCTATTACCTTACTGCCCCAAGAGATGACCTCTCCGGATTTCTTGAAGGAATCGGAATACAAAAAGTATGAGAATTACGCTCCTTTCCTTTACAGGGTAAACGTTATCTACAACTTTTCTTCTAACTGCGGCGGCACTATTGAAAAGACCGTTTCTATTCCTGTTGAGTTCTCCAATTTTATTGAGAACGATAACGACCTATGTCAGCAATGACAGGTTTTTTAGTTCTTGACAAGCCTAAAGGGGTAACGTCTCACGGCGTTGTTTCTAAAGTCAGAAAGCTTGTGTGGAAGAGGTGTAAGGTTGGCCATACGGGAACTTTAGATCCCCTGGCTACCGGAGTTCTTATTCTCGCCATTGGAAAGGCCACCAGGCTTTCTAAATACCTTCTGAAATGGGACAAGGTCTACGTAGTTAAAGGGAGGTTTGGTTTATCTTCTCCAACTTACGATGTAGACGGGGAACTCTCCCCCGTCAAATGCCGGGAAGTTTCAAAAGAGGAGTTCCTCTCGGTTCTTCCTAAATTTACCGGGAAAGTTGAACAGGTTCCTCCTTCCTATTCTGCTGTTCGTATAGGGGGAAAGAGGGCTTACCAGCTTGCAAGGGAAGGAAAAAAGGTTGAGCTCCCCTCCAGAACGGTTGAAATTTACTCGTTGGAGCTCCTCTCTTTCTCCTATCCCGAATTTGAGCTAAAGGTTCACTGTTCTTCCGGCACCTACATAAGGTCTTTAATTCACGATATCGGCAGTTCTTTGGGGTGTAGTGCCGTTGTTGTGGAGCTCTGTAGAACTTGCGTTGGAAAAATCTGTGAAGAGCAGGCAGTTCCCCTTGAGGAGCTGGAAAAGGAAGGCATAAAACCCTTTCTAAAACCACCCCAAGAGGTTTTAGGATTTCCCGTCCTTAAACTGACGGAGAAGGAAGAAAGACTCTTTAGAAACGGGGTTTTCTTGAGACGGGAGCTCCCTAAAGGTTTCTACTCAGTCCTCTCCTGTACCGGCAACTTTTTGGGAGTCGGAAGGTCAAACGGAGAGGTTCTCAAACCTGAAACGGTAATTTCGTAAAGTTAGGAAGCGGCACGAGGCCGCAGCTTACTCACCAACAACCTGTCTCGGGTCAATCTTTGCAAACCTTAAAACAGGCTTCAGCTCCCTTATTATCTCCTGGTAGTTTGCCTCTCCCCTTTCAACCATATCCATCAGTTCTTCAAGTTTTCTTGTAAACTCCTCAGAGGTGTAGTCTGGAAAGTTCTGTGACAGGTAGTTGTAAACCTCTATTCCTAACTTTGTAGGGTATAGAAACCTTCCCCTTTCAACTACGTAGTGTCTGTCAAGAAGGGTCTGGACAATCTTTGCGTACGTTGACGGCCTTCCTATTCTTCTCTTCCTCATTTCCTCAACTAACTCTCCCTGTGTATACGGGAAGACTTTGGAAACTGTTCTCTTTATAACGGATTTAACGTCAAAGTAGTAGGTTTCTCCCTCTTCGGGCTCTACAGGAATCTCCTCTACCTCAATAGGAAATATTAGATTCCAGCCGTCTTTAACAACTCTCGTTACAAATTCTTCCTGAGATGTCAGTTCATCCGGAAGGATTTTCAATTCAACTTCTACTTTTTCTACTTCTACAGGAACCATCTGCGACGCCATGAACCTTCTAAATATGAGGTCGTATACCTTAAAGTGGTCTCTCGTCATTTTTGCCGTTGACCCGGAAACGTAAACCAGTGTTCTAAGGGCATCTACATCTAACGGTCTGGTTGGCCTTATACACTCGTGAGCCCCGCCTTCTCCCCACGGTCTCAACTTTACGAACTCCGGTCCAAACTTTTCGGAGATATACTCCTTTGCAACTCCCATTCCTGCCGTTGAAACCCTTGTAGAATCTGTTCTGTGGTAGGTTATGAAGCCGCTTTCAAACAGGTCTTGGGCAATTTCCATAATTCTCTCTGCAGAGAGTTTTAGAGTATCTGCGGCCTCTTTAAGGAGCTCCCCTGTGTTAAAAGGCGGCCTTGGATTTTTCTCTACTACTTTCTTCTTTAAGACCTTTAGCTTTAACTTGTCTGCAACGATTCCCTTCAGGAGTTTTGGGTCGTCTACTTTAAAGGAGAATTTTCCCGCCTCAGTTTCAATTGTAACGATCCCGATTCTCTCTTTGCTCTCCTCGTAACGCTCTATCACCCAGCCCAAAACAGGCGTCTGAACCCTTCCGGCAGAGAGCCAGCTCTTTTTAAAGACTTTCCACAGGCGCTGACTCAAAGAGAAACCGACCCACCTGTCTGCTACCCTCCTTACTATTTGAGCTTTTATGAGGTTCTCGTCAATTTCCCTCGGGTTTTCAAGGGCTTCCATAAATGCCCACTTGGTTACTTCGTGAAACTCCATTCTCCTCATCTTCATCTGGTAAGGCTTTACGACGGTTCCTACGTCCCACCCTATCTTTTCTCCTTCTGTATCGGGGTCGCTGGCTATGTAAACTTCGTCTATTTCTAACCCTAACTCCCTCAAGGCTTCAACAATAGTTATTTTGTCAAGGTCTGGCTTCCCTTCACACTTTGTGCAGTAAGGTTCCGTCGTCTGTTCGTTACAGGCCGAACAGAACTTTATCGTGTCGTAGACGGGAATAAACTTTCCCTCTTCCTCTTTTACTCCCCAGATTCCGTCTCTTACCGTTATGTCAAATACGTGGCCTTTAGATGCTGTAAGGAGTAGAAGTTTGTTCCCGATGTTTATCTCATAGGCGTCTACGTCATTTATCCTTCTCCTTACGGGCTTTCCAAAGAAGTTGGCTATCGTTCTTGCCTTGTTTGGAGACTCAACTACAACAAGGGCTGTCGTGACAAGGCTTTTCGTCTCAGCCGTTATCCTTCCTTCTAATATCTCTTTTACCCTCTTCCTGTCTCTGTCTACAACTTCAAATATCCTCTGGAGGTCTTTTTCCTCTATGAGCTCAAATCCGAACCTTTCTGCAAGTTCCTTTCCTCTGTCTCTGTTTAAAACCTTAAAGGTTATATCCTCCAAAAATATGAGAACTCTTTTCCTCAAGGAGTTCAGGGCTTTTAGGTCGTCTATAAACATGAGGCTTACGCCTTTTGTAAGGCCTCCTGCAAACATTCTTGACGTTCTTCCGGAAGCCTGTATGTATCCGGCTGCATCTCCTACCACTAAGTAGAGCTCCCCCCCTTCCTCTTTCAGTGAGACGGTTTCGGATTCCCTGATTTTCTCTAAGAACTCAGGGTCGTTCAGGTATTTCTCTATGAACTCCTTTATCTCCTCTAATTTCTCTTTAATCTTTGGGTATCTGTCAAGGAGCTCCTCTTTTAGCGTCAGATACTTTTTCAGGTAACTGATGTATGAAATAGCCTTTGGCTGTTCCTCTTGGGGAAAGAGTTCCCTCAGAACTAAAAGCATTCCGTGTAGCTTAACCGGTGCTAAGGAGAGTCTTGCGCTGAACTCCATCTTTGGAACGCCTATAAAGATTGCATACCTTACGGCCTGAGGAAGGTCAATTCCCCTTGCAAGGGGGTTTCTGTAGCTTGAGATTCCGACTGCAGCCCAGAGTTCTCCCTTTACAAACTTCTCCTGATTCTCCGGAGTAAAATCCTCGTAGGAGACTGCAGGTATTCCATTTGAGTTAAGTTCTTCAACAATAACGTCTACGAAGTCTTTTCCCCTGTCTGCAGATACAAATACGAAAACTCCCTTTCCGAACCTCTTTATCAGGTCAACTGTTCCTTCTAAAAAGTCCTTATCTGTGTAGATGAGAATATCCTCAACGTTTCTTAGTGTTGTTGCAGACTTCCCTACTTCAAATCCTAAAAGTTCCCTAAAGAGTTTCACCCTTTTAGACCTTGGTTGAGACGTTGCAGAGGAAACTACTAAAACGTTCTCTATTTCTTTCCGTCTCTTTTCAAGGTATCTTTCATACTTCCTTACTCTTTCAATTAGCTTTCTTTCAGCGTTTTCACCCTGTTTTGCCAACATTGACTTTAAGTCAATTACCTTCATTGCCAGTTCAACGTCTTCTTCTGTAAAACCGAGGAGCTGTATAACCTTATCTACGTTTTTTGCACTCTTTAGAAGAGAATCTACGTCGTCAACGAAAACGAACTTAAAGGGCTTTGGGATAATCTCAAAGTTCCTGTAGAGGAAGTTTGTTGTAGTTACTAAGATGTCGTAGTTTCCCGATGCTATCTCTTCTTTCTCTTTCTTCTTTCCCGTGTATGCAACTATCTTTTTGTCTGTCAGTTTTTTTAGTCTTTCCACAGTTTGGAGAACTAAGAGTTTGGTTGGAACCAGTATGTAAACTTTTCCTTTTATGTATGCACTTGTTACAAGTCCCCACGTAGTTTTCCCTACCCCTGTAGGAGCTATCATTGTAAAGGACTTCTTTAACGCTACCCGTTTCGCCCACATAACCTGAAGGCTCCACGGAGAGAACCCAGTCTTTTCCTTGAAAAACTTTGTGTAGTCCTCTACGAATTGGTCTATTTGGCAAATTTCCTGGAATTTCTCTAACCGTTTCTCTTTTTCAAGGTTTTCACATATTTCAATTCTTTGGGTGTATTCAATCTCTTTAGGTAGACACTTTTCACAGGGTAAACCTTTTTTAAGCCTCTCGTCTGAAATGATCCTTCCACAGTTTGGGCACATTCTGTGAAACTCTGCTATTTTCATATCCACCTCTTTTCTGTTAGACTTGAAAATAGTGTAGCACAACATCTTTGAGGGAGATAGAGATGAGACACCACATGCCTACTCGGGTAGTTTTTGGAAGGAGAGCTCTCTATAAATTGAAAGACGAGGTTGAGTTCCTGAAACTTGATCCGTCAAGAACGGCAGTTATCTGCGGGTCCTCTGCCGTATCTCAAGGCTACGTGAAAACTATAACGGAGCTCCTTACCGGAAAGACACAGGTCTTCTGCTCTGTAGAGCCTGATCCCACCATAGAGAACGCTTTACAGGTTTTAGAGGAGGTGAAATCATTCTCTCCGACGCTCATTGTTGCCATAGGGGGAGGAAGTCCGTTAGACGTAGCCAAGGCAGTCTCTGTTATGCTTACAAACGAGGGTGACCTTCGCCAGTTTATAGGAGTTCCTGAAGCCTTTAAAAATCCGGGAGTTCCAGTTGTTGCCGTTCCTACAACTGCCGGTTCCGGTTCGGAAGTTACTCCCTACGCCGTTCTTACAGACAGGGAGAAACTGAAAAAGGCTCCCCTTATTTCCCGTTACCTATTTCCCGTTCTGGCCTTAGACGATCCAGAACTTACGCTTTCAATGCCTCAGACCGTTACTGCAAATACGGGAGTTGACGCTTTAACCCACGCTTTAGAGGCCTTTCTCTCAAAGAGGGCAACCCCTATCAGCAAACTCTACTCCCTTGAGTCTGTTAAGCTCCTCTTCAGTTACCTTCCAAAGGCTTTTGGGAATCCCAAAGACCTCTATTCAAGAGAGCGGGTTATGATGGGAAGCCTTTTGGGAGGTATGGCAATTACCGATGCCGGTGCAGGTCTTGTTCACACCCTTGCCCACGTTTTAGGGGTTCTCTATAGGGTTCCCCACGGCCTTGCGAACGGTATATTCTTGGTTCCGGTTCTTGAGTTCTACGGCCTTTCTGTAAAGGACAGCCTTGAGGAACTCTCAAACTACTTGGGTATTTCCGGCGGAGCCGAGGGCTTTATCTGTTCTTTAAAGGAGCTCCTTTCATACTTAGGAATCCCTGAGAAAGCCTCTTCTGTTGGCCTTAATAAGGACGATTTCACCCTCTTTTTGTCTTTAGTTATGGAGAAGAAGTTCCTTATGGGCAACCTTCCGAGGATTCCTACGGAGAGGAATGTAAGGGCTATTCTTGAAACTTTAGTTTAAAACTTTATGTTAAAACTTTTGGGTCTTGAAACTCTTACAGTTCAAGGGCTATTCTTATACCTGAGAAAAAACAACAGGGTGACGGCTTAAGTGGGGCCAGGGGAGGGTTGTGGGTTAAAGGGCTAAAAGGGGGAGTCTCTGTCTTCTGCAGAGCTCCCCTATTTTATCCGGCGTAACTACAAACGTTCTGTTCCCTTCTACTGCTATTCCTTTTCCACCTAACTCCTTTACCAGTTTTATAGTTTTCTCCCCTACAGTAGGAACGTCTACTCTCATATCTTGGTTAGGCCTTGCAGCTTTACAGACCACAAAACCGCCGGAGGAGAGCTCCGCTCCCCTCTCTACACACCTGTCTGTTCCCTCTACACCTTCAACTGCTACTACAGTTCCCCTCTTTACAACCACCGTTTGGCCTATGTCAAGTTCGGCTATCTTCTTTGCAACTTTCATTCCAAACTTCATGTCTTTCAGGGTTTCTTCGTCCGGCTGAGGGCCAAACAGAGTTCCCGGCGGAACGAGAAGGTGTTTTAAGAAGGTTTCTGGGGAGATGACCTTAACTCCTGATTTCTCTATTTCTTTAAAAACTCCCCTTATCAGCGATTCAGGTTTAAGGTCTTTTAGAGTTGCTATCAGTTTAAATGCAGTTATGTCAAGGTTTCTCAGCTTTAAAGCTTCCCTATGTTCAACTTTTCCTAAAACGGCAATCTCCCTGACGCCGCTCTTTTTCAGCTCTTTTAAGAATTTCCCTAACTTTATCGGTTTTATCCAGATTACTCTTTTTGAAAGTTCCTCTACCCTTTTGTCCGTAAGGCCTGTTATTCCAAATGTTGTTACTTCTATTCCTTTCTCTTTTGCCGATTTGAGGAATTCAAGGGGGAGCTCCCCGGCTCCGGCAAGAAGTCCAAGTCTAACTTCTTGCATCTTTTTTAACTTTGTCTAAAATGGCGTTTATAAACTTGTATGAGTTTTCATCCTCTCCGTATTCCTTTGCAAGCTCCACTGCGTCGTTTATTACGGCTTCTGCCGGTGAAATCTCCTCTTTCAAAAGCTCGTAGGTGGCCACCCTCAGGATAGACCTGTCCATAGGCAAAAGTCTATCTATAATCCACCCTCTCTTTAGGTGTTTTGATATTTGGGAGTCAACTTCAAGAAGGTTTCTAAAAGTTCCCTTTACTAACCTTTCTGCCAGTTCTTTTACCTCTTTTTTCTCTTTATCTCTCTCTTCTTCAAGCTCTTCCCAGTAGGTTTCTGCAACTTCATCAGGTGAAAACCCTGAAACGTCAACCTGATAAGCTATCAGGTATGCGTGTTCCCTTGCCCTTTTCTTCTCTGGGTTTGAGAGGTTACCCATCACTCCTCCATCTCCTTCAGTAGGTTTACCATTTCAATGGCCGTAAGGGCAGCCTCCCAACCCTTGTTTCCTGCTTTTGTTCCAGCCCTGTCTATGGCCTGCTCAACTGTGTCTGTTGTTAAAACTCCAAAAACCACTGGTTTTTCCGTTTCTAAAGAAACTGCGGCGACTCCCTTACTTACCTCGGCCGCTACGTAGTCAAAGTGGGGAGTTTCTCCCCTTATAACAGCTCCAAGGGCTATAACTGCACTATATTTTTCGTTTTTTGCCAGCTTCTTTGCAGTTAAGGGTATCTCAAAAGAACCGGGAACCCAAACTACTTCAATGTCTTCCTCTCTACAGCCGTGTCTTTTTAAACAGTCTAACGCTCCTTCAAGGAGCCTTTCGGTTATGAATGAGTTGAACCTGCTTACAACTATTCCAAACTTAAAGCCTTCTGCCCAGAGTTTTCCCTCAGTTACTCTCATTTCTGTCTCCTTAGCACTCAAAGAAGCGGCTACAAAGGTTTTTAAGGGTTTTCTCAGCTCCTTCTATTATATCTTTAACGATCTCTTCGGCAGTTTCCTCTTTGTTGACGTACCCAACTACTTGACCGGCCATTACAGAGCCCCACTCAACGTCTCCACTCTCAGCGGCAAGTCTCAACCTTCCCCTTCCCAGCTCCTCTAACTCCTCTTTTGGAGCTCCTGAAAACTCAAGCTCTGCAAACTTCTTCGTCAGTTTATTTTCAAGAAGCCTGACCGGGTGTCCGGTAGTTATTCCTGTAACTGTAACCTGATTGAACCTTGCCTTTAAGATTCTCTCCTTATATTTGGGGTGAACATTACACTCTTTTGCGGCTAAAAACCTTGTTCCAACCTGAACCCCCTCGGCTCCGAGGGCAAAGGCAGCTGCTGCCTGTTCACCTAAGGCTATTCCACCTGCTGCAATGACGGGAATCTTAACAGCCCTTACTATTGAGGGTATGAGAACCATCGTCGTCAGTTTTCCTATGTGGCCTCCGGCCTCCATACCTTCGGCTATAACGGCGTCAACGCCTATTCTTTCCATTCTCTTGGCGAGGGCATCGTTTGCAACTACGGGAATGACCTTTATTCCCTTCTCTTTAAAGGCAGGTATATACTTTCCGGGATTTCCTGCCCCTGTTGTAACTACAGGGACTTCTTCATCTAAACAGACCTGAATTATCTCTTCGGCGTTGGGCATCATCAACATTACGTTTACGCCAAAAGGCTTATCTGTAAGCTCTTTACACTTGCGTATTTCCCGGCGGAGCTCCTCTGCTGTTCTACTGCCCCCAGCTATTATTCCTAATCCTCCGGCGTTTGAAACGGCTGCGGCAAGCTCAGCATCTGCAATCCAGGCCATTCCTCCCTGCAGAATAGGGTATTCAATTCCCAGTATTTCGCATACCCTCGTCTTTAACATTCTCCCTCCAGTTTACCGTTATATCTCTACTATACACGAGCCCCAGGTAAACCCTCCGCCGAAGGCAACCATGAGAACTTTATCACCTTTTTTAACTTTTCCGCTTCTTACAGCCTCGTCTAACGCTATGGGAATTGAAGCTGCACTTGTGTTTCCGTAACGGTTCAGGTTTATAAAGACTTTGTTTTTCGGTATTTTAAGCCTTTCTGCAACTGCATTTATGATCCTTACGTTTGCCTGATGGGGAACCAAAAGGGATACTTCTTTCGGGGAGATACCGGTTTTCTCTAAAACCCTCTGTGCAGACTCAACCATGGTTCTTACAGCAACTTTAAATACCTCGTTTCCCCTCATTCTCAAGTAGTGAGGCTGTTCTTCATTAGAACCTACAGATGGGGCTACGAGGAGCTCCCCGTAAGAACCGTCTGCCCCTAAGTCAAACCCTAAAACTCCTTCTTCGTCACTCTGCTCAACGAGGACGGCACCTGCTCCGTCCCCAAACAGTATACAGGTTGTCCTGTCTTTCCAGTTCAGTATTTTTGAGAACCTCTCCGCTCCAATGAGGAGGGCTCTCTTTACTCCTTTGCTCCTCATTATTGAGTCTACAGTGTATAGTCCATAAATGAAACCTGTACAGGCTGCAGATATGTCAAAGGCTACAGCTCCTCTATTTCCCAGCTTTGACTGGACTTTACACGCCGTTGACGGGAAGAATGCATCAGGAGTAGCAGTTGCGACAACTATCAGCTCTACCTCTTCCGGGTTAACTTTACCCTCTATTGCCCTTGCTGCCGCTTCTGCAGCCATGTCTGAGGTTGTTTCCCCTTGGCTGATTCTCCTCTCTTTTATCCCAGTTCTGGTAGTTATCCACTGGTCGGAAGTTTCAACCATTTTCTCAAGGTCAAAGTTCGTCAGAACTCTGTCGGGAACGTAAGAACCGGTAGAGACTATTTTTACGCCCATTTACCTACCCGTTAACTTTTCTATCTCTTCCTCTATGTGTCTGTTAAGCTCCGATTCTACAAACTGTGTAGCCGTTCTGATGGCGTTTTTTATGGCCTTGGCGTTGGAGCTCCCGTGGGAAATTATAACAGGAGCTTTTACACCGAGGAGTGGAGCTCCTCCCCACTCTGCGTAGTCTATTCTCCTCTTAAATCCTTTTATGGCCGGTTTAAGAGCTAAAGCTCCTAATCTTGAGATAAAGTGCTTTTCAATTTCCTCTTTTAAAATTTTCGCAAGTATCTTTGCTAAACTCTCACTTAGTTTAAGGGCGACGTTTCCGACAAAGCCGTCACACACGATAACGTCAAAGTTTCCCGAATAGATGTCTCTTCCCTCAGCGTTCCCTATAAAGTTTAAACCTTTTTCCCTTGCCTCTTTTAAGAGTTTATACGCCTCTTTTGTCAGCTCGTTACCCTTTCCCTCTTCCTCTCCTATGTTTAAAAGGCCTACTTTGGGATTTTCATCCCCTAAAACGTAGCGGGCGTAGGCACTTCCCATTACTGCAAACTGAAGAAGGTGGTTGGGTTTACAGTCTACGTTTGCCCCTACGTCTAACAGGAATGTGTGTCCTTTTAAGTTAGGAAGGATTGTAGAGATAGCCGGCCTCTCAACTCCTTCTAGCCTTCCAAGGGTAAACAGGGCGATTGCCATTACTGCCCCTGTATTTCCTGCGCTAACAAACGCGTCGGCCTCGCCGTTTTTTATCAGATTTAGCCCTACGTGAATAGAGGAATTTTTCCTCTTCAGCGCCTTTGCCGGTTGCTCATCCATAGGAACGGCATCGTCTGCGTGGACGACTTCAATCAGCTCTTTTGGGTAGGAGAGTTTGGAGAGTTCCCTCTCAACCTTTTCCCTGTCTCCAACTAGAACAACCTTTATTCCCAACTCTTTTGCTGCTTGAACTGCCCCTACAATGGGGGTATGGGGGGCAAAGTCTCCCCCCATAGCATCCAAAACGACTTTCATCTACTCCTCAACCTCTACAACAGTCCTGCCGTTGTAGTATCCACAGTGTTTACATACCCTGTGGGGAAGCTTAGGCTGAAGGCAGTTTGGACATACAGAGATGGCAGGGTTTTTGGCCTTCCAGTGTGTTCTCCTCTTGTCCCTTCTCGTTCTTGAAACTTTCCTCTTTGGAACTGCCATACCTCACTCCTTTTTCAGTTTATTTTTAAGCTCTTTAAGTTTTTCCCACCTTTTGTCAGGCTCTCTATTCCTTTCTTCCTCTTTCCACTCTCTGTAGTGGACTTCTTTACACTCCTCGCTGCATATCGGTTTTACCGGCAGGTTAAGAACTATCTGTTCCTCAACAACTTCAGCAAGGTCAAGAACAGTTTCGTCGAAGAATTTTATATCAAGGTCACTTCCCTTTATCTCTCCTCCGGATATTTCGGAAGTGGGAAGCAGTTTGTAGTCAAAGTCTTGCTCAACGTGATGCGTAAACTTCCTTAAACACCTGCTGCAAGTAAGTTCAACGTCTCCGGTTATGTGTCCTTTAACTTGATAGCCTGTCGGTTTTTTCTGTATCTCAACCTCTAACTTAAAAGGCGAGGCGTTGCTTATCTCCTCTTTCGGTAGGTTCATTACAGATGGCTGAATTTCCGTCTTTACCTTTAATGGCTCCTTTGCCGTTATCTCGTTAAGGTTAACTTTCCTTTTCATACTGCTCACCTAAAAAGGTTTTTGTGGAAAATTTGCTCCATAAAATTATGCTCAACCCCTATCTTTGCAATCGGATTGGTAGTAAACTAACTTTAGCTCAAATAAACTTTTTGGAGGATAAGTTGAGAAAAACGTTAGTTGCTCTGTCTGTAGCCCTTTTCGTTGGAGGTTCTGCCCTTGCTGCTGAGAAAATATTGGCCAAAGTAAACGGGAAGGCCATAACAGAAAAAGACCTGAACCAAGTTATGGAGTCTCTACCTCCAAACTACAAAACCCTTGAAAAGAACCCTACCTTTAGAAAACAGCTCCTTAACAACATGGTGAAGGAGGAGCTCCTCTACCAAGAGGCTATAAAAGAGGGCGTTGAGAAAGATTCCAGAGTTCAGAGAGAGATTGAGACGATGAAAAAGCGTATTTTGGTTCAGGCTCTCTTAAGAAAACACATTAAGCTCGGAAGTGTTCAAATTTCAGACAGTGAAGCAAAAGCTTTCTACGAGAAGAACAAGGAGAGGTTTACAGACGCAAACGGGAAACCTGTTCCTTTCAGTTCACTTAAACCGTTTATTGTTCAGAGTCTTAAACAACAGAAAGAGCAAGAGATGTTTAAGGAGGCGCTGAACAAATACGTTTCCCAGCTTGAGAAGAAGTCAAAAGTTGAAATCTATGTAAAGTAGCTCAAGGTATATAAGGTATAACTGCCCCTTTAGGGCTTTTAAACCGATTGCGGAGGTTGAAGGTGCGTTTCCAAGTTCTCCTTCTATTTCTTCTGCTGACTGCTCTACCGTCTCAGGCAAAAGTTGTTGACTACATAGCTGCCGTTGTTAACGGGGAGCCGATACTCTACAGCGAAATTGTCTCTTATGCAAAGGAGAACGGCATTCCAGATCTCAGAGTTGCAAGGGACAAAGTGATTGAGAAGGAGATACTACTTACTCAGGCCAAATCGGAAGGTTTAAAGGTTTCAGATTCAGAGGTTGAGAGAGCTCTTAAAGATTTTATGGATAAAAGCGGCATAAAGAACGAGGAAGAACTAAAGGAACTTCTCAGTAAAGAAGGGCTTACTTTAGACGACTTTAAGGAGAAAATTCGTGAGCAGCTTTTAATCGCCAAGTTAATAGCAAAGGACGTTAAGTCAAAGATTAACGTCTCTGAAGGTGAAGTTGAGCAGATATGTGAGAAGGAGGAGGGGAAGCCAGTAAGGGACGTTTACTACATCTACACTAAGAGCCGTTCTGTTGCTGAGAAAGCGATGGAGCTCCTCCAAAACGGCGTTCCCTTTGAGAAGGTTGCCGGGGAGCTCTCTGAGGACAGGGAAACTGCAGTTAACGGCGGCCAAATCGGTGAAGTTTCTCCTGGAATGCTCATAAAACCTTTAGACAAAGCTGTATGGAACTTGAAGCCGGGAAGCTATAAACTCGTTAGAACTTCCAATGGTTTTTACATCGTTTACGTAAAGTCTGAGAAGAGAGGGCGCTGCAATAGGGATAAGATAAGGGAACAGCTCTACATGATGAAGTTTCAGAAAGCCCTTAAGGACTACCTTGATAAGCTAAAAAAGAGCGCCAGTGTAAAGGTTTACATGTAGTTTGTTCATAAGTTTTTAGAGTTTTTGGGGTTAGGTTACTGCTGAGGGGGAGCTCCCCCTCAAATTCCTGCTGTAAAACTTCTTGCTGCCTTACTATTTAGTAGAATACCATCTTTAAGCCTCTATGCTTTTCCTTTCAGGAGGTTCTATTGGTAACTGTTAAACTGAAACCTTTAGATGAAATACTCAGCTCACTTTCCGGTTTTAAGCGTGTTTACGTAATAGGCTGTCAGTTGGGCTCTGCAAGGTGTAAGAACGGGGGTCTCCGTGAGGCCTACAGGATTGCCGGTTACCTTGAGTTGAAAGGTTTCAAAGTTGTAGGGGTAAAAAGCCCCGGCGGAACCTGCGTTTTAGAGAGGCTTGATCACTCTGCAAAGAGCCTTCTCCGTGAAGCCGAAGAGAGCGCAGACGTTATTCTCTCCCTTGCCTGCGGTGCAGGAACTCAACTGATAGCCGAAAACGTAGTCATTCCCGTTAAAACTGGTGTTACAACGCTTTTTATCGGTTCAGAACGGGAAGGGCGGTACTTTGAGGAATACTGTATAGCCTGTGGAGACTGCGTTATATCGGATACCGGCGGTATCTGTCCCATTGCAAGGTGTCCCAAGTCTTTAACCAACGGTCCCTGTGGGGGAGCCATAGCTGGAAAGTGTGAAGTTGATCCGAACTTTCCTTGTATTTGGTATAGAATTGCCCAAAGGATGGAGCAGCTTAAAGAGTTAGAAAAACTAAGGAATCCTGTTCCTCCAAAAGACTATTCCCTCTCTGTTTACCCAAGAAAGCTCACTCTGGAGGAATAGTTGTCTTTTAGGGAGAAACTTAACTCAGGTAAGTTCGTTATAACGGCAGAGGTTGCACCGCCCCGAGGGACAGACTGGAAACCGGTTATTGATTCTATAGAGCCTTTAAAGGGCAAGGTTGACGCTTTTAACGTTACAGACTGTCAGCGTTCTATGGTTAGAATGGCTCCTCTTCCCATGGCAAAACTTCTCCTTGACTCTGGATATGAACCGATACTTCAGGTTACCTGTAGGGATAAGAACAGAATAGCCCTTCAGTCTGAACTTTTAGGGGCTTACGCTTTAGGTGTGAAAAACGTCTGTTTAATGACGGGAGACTTTACGACCTTAGGTGATCAGCCTGACGCCAAGCCTGTTTTTGACCTTGACTCTGTTCAACTTATAGAACTTGCCTCTAAACTGAACGAAGGCCGTCTTTTAAACGGTAAAGAGCTAAAGGGGGATGTTGACCTATTCGTAGGAGCTGTCTACAATCCCTTTGCAGGGCCTGAGATTCTCCAGATCTGGAAACTGGAGAAGAAAATAAAGGCCGGTGCCCGTTTTATTCAGACTCAACCAATTTACGACGTGAAACTGGCGGAGGAAGTGAGCAACCTTATTTACTCCTTCGGTGCAGTTCCTCTTATAGGTATTCTTCCCATAAAGAGCCTCAAAATGGCAAACTTTATGAAAAAACTTAACCCTACTTCTGTTCCCAGTTTTCTTATTAGAGGCCTTGAGTCCTCTTCAGACCCTGCCTCTTACGGTTGGGAGTTCGCTTTAGAAGTTGCAAAGGCCTGTGTTGAGTTTTCCGGTGGTGTTCACTTTATGTTGGTAGGAAAAGTGCAAGAACTTGCAAACTTTATAGATTTTCTTAAAAACCATAAAGACTATAACGGCAGATTTTAGAGGGGGAAATGGAGAACTTGCCTATCCACGTTGGAGTAATTATGGACGGTAACGGCCGTTGGGCTGTAAAAAGAGGTCTTCCCAGAATTGAAGGCCACAGAAAAGGTGCAGAAACTACCGAGAAAATAGTTATAGCTGCTAGCAATTTGGGAATTAAGTACCTTTCTCTCTATGCATTTTCTACTGAAAACTGGAAGAGGCCAAAGGAGGAAGTTAACTTCCTCTTTTCTCTTATGTATGAATACGTGAGGAGTAAGCTTGACCTGTTCCTTGAAAATAACGTGAAGTTTCGGGCTATGGGAAGACTCTGGGAGCTCCCTGACTACCTCCAAGAAGGCTTTGCCTGGATGGAGGAACAGACTTCTTACTGCACAGGTCTAACTACAGTTTTCGCAGTAAACTATGGAGGCCGTCAGGAAATTATTGATGCGGTGAACAAAATCCTAAAGACTGACTTAGAGGAGGTTGATCAGAAAACCTTTAGAAAGTATCTCTACATTCCTGAGCTTCCGGACTTGGACCTTCTAATCAGGACGAGTGGAGAGCTCCGGATCTCAAACTTTCTCCTGTGGCAGTCTGCATACACCGAACTCTGGTTTACAGAAACTCTTTGGCCGGACTTTACCGAAGAGGAGTTTAGAAAAGCCCTTGAGGACTTCTCAAAGAGAGAGAGGAGGTTCGGCGGAATAAAATGAAAGCCAGGCTCATAGGGGCTTTTTTTGTTTTCCTGTATACTCTACTTATGTTTCTTGCTCCAGTTCCTTACTACTACCTATTGGTCTACTTTCTGGGAGCCCTTTCCATTTTAGAGATCTTTTCCCTTTCCCGTTTAGAGCGCTACCAGACAGTAGCCCTTCTCGTATTTTCCCTTCTCTTCCTACTCTTTATCAACATTCCACAGCTAATTAAACTTCTCAGCCACTATTACACGAGTTTGGCGGTCTCTTTCTACGGGGGAGCTCTCCTCTCATCGCTTTTAATTGTCTCTCCCCTCTTTATACTTCTCTCCATGTTTACCTATGCTCTTATTCTTGACGGGACGGTTAACAAAGATTTCTTCACGTGCCTTGCCTTCTTTATTTACCTTATCTTTGGAATTTTTGCCATTTCTGGCCTATCTAAACCTTTTCTTTTGCTTCTCATCTCTATCGTCTGGTCTACAGATACGTTTGCATACCTTGTAGGCAAGTATTTTGGAAAGAGAAAGCTCATCCCTTCAGTCAGTCCTAAGAAAACTGTTGAAGGTTCACTTGGCGGTTCTTTCGCCGGAACTCTTATTTCTTACTTGGTTGCCGTCAAACTTTCCTTGCTACCTTCAAATTTTCTGACTCTTCTTCTTCTTTTTCTCCTTACGCTTGTTTCTCAGCTGGGAGACCTGCTTGAGAGTTCCCTAAAGAGGATCTTCGGCGTAAAGGACTCAGGAAACATCATCCCCGGCCACGGCGGAATCCTTGATAGAATAGACAGTACTTTGGCAGTTGCTCCCATTCTGTTTGTTCTTGGAGGTGTCAGTTGAAAAAGGTTGAGATAGGTCACGGAAGCGGCGGTAAACTGACGAGAGAGCTTATAAACGATTTCTTCCTGAAACACTTTAACTTTCCAGAGCTCCATACACTTCAGGACGCAACTTACCTTTCCGGCTTTTCAAAAATTGCAGTCACTACAGACTCCTACGTTGTCAGTCCCCTTTTCTTCCCCGGGGGGAACATCGGGAAACTCTCAATTTCAGGAACAGTTAACGACCTTACAGTCAGCGGAGCTCTCCCAAAATACATTACAGTTGGCTTCATAGTTGAGGAGGGACTTCCCCTTGAGACCTTGGAGAGAATCGTCTCCTCAATGGCCGAAACTGCTAATTCTGCCGGAGTGAAGATCGTCGCAGGAGATACAAAGGTTGTAGAGAAGGGAAAGTGCGACGGAATCTACATAAACACCTCAGGGGTTGGTGAAGTTGTGAAGGAGTTCTCACCTCTTCTGGTTAAACCGGGAGATAAGGTTATTGTTACAGGCTACGTTGGAGACCACGGCGTTGCAATCTCATTAGCAAGGGAGAGCTTTGAGGTTGAAACGCCGGTTGAAAGCGACTGTGCCCCCTTAAACTCTCTACTAACTCCGCTCTTTGAACTTCCTGGTCTTAGGTTTATGAGAGACCCTACCCGTGGAGGGCTTGCTACGGTTTTGGTGGAGCTCTCCGAGTCTTCAAACCTTGGAGTCAGGATCTACGAGGAAAAAGTCCCAGTTAGGGAAGAGGTAAGGTTCATCTGCGACATGTTGGGATACGACCCCCTCTATTTAGCAAATGAGGGTAAGGCAGTTGTTGTAGTTTCTCCAGAAGACGAGGAGAGAGCCCTCCAGATTCTCCGTTCCCACCCGTTAGGTAAAAACGCCTATGTCATCGGGGAAGTAGTTGAAGGAAACGGAGTGAATCTCGTTACCTCAATCGGCGGAGAGAGGAGGCTTGAACTCTTAGAGGAAGATCCCCTTCCAAGGATCTGTTAGGTGGAGCACTTATGGGGCACTTTCTAAAAATAATCTTGATTTCCTATCTGTTTATCCTCTTGGTTATCGCTATTGACTTTAAGTTTAAGTCTGGTATGTGGAGGGAGCTCCTTATCTCCTCTCTCCTTTCACTGATTCAACTCTTTACCGTTGCCCTTGTTATTCTCTACCTGCTTAAGCTCAAAATAACCGCTTTAGATTTTGGAGTAGTTCTTCTCTTCTTCTTTAACGCTTCCCTCATAGCCTATAGAAGACTCAAACCTTTTCCCTACTCTACACTTAAAACCTTCTCAATTATATTCCTTTCCATATCTGCCATTTCAACCTTTTCTCTATTTTCCCTCTACCTTGCAGGGATTCTTAAACCAACTCCTACTTCTCTCATTCCCCTTGCAGGTATCGTTACAGCCGCTGGAATGAGGAGTCTTTCTCTTGCTTTTAGATACTTTAAGAGACGTCTCTTTGACCTCCAAGACATACTCCTTGGAATGTTTGCACTTGGGGCAACTGATCTTCAGGTTTTTGGTTACGTCTTCAGGAACTTAATAGACGACATTACAGTTCCCGTTAGGGACATGTTCAGATCTGCAGGAATTGTCCATATACCCGGCGTTATGGTTGGTCTTCTACTCTCAGGAGTTTTCCCACTAAAGGCTGCAGCCGTTCAGTTTGCAGTTCTCAGCACGATGGTCTTCCAGTTTACTTTCACCCCCGCAGTTGCTCTGTTCTTTTTAGTTTCACTCTTTGGGCTTAAAATCTATCCCGGAGGAGAAAATGAGTAGAGTTAAAGAGTTGGTTGATCTAATTCACTCTCTTGCTCCGAAAGATGGGAAAGTTAAAATAATGAACGTCTGCGGTTCTCACGAACACACTATTGCCTACAGCGGCCTCCGTTCACTTATGCCGGAAAACGTTGAGCTCGTTCCAGGACCAGGCTGTCCCGTCTGTGTCTGCTCAGAGAGTGACGTCATCAACGCCATAAATCTCTCTAAAAGACCGGATGTAATTCTGTGCACTTACGGAGATATGCTCAGAGTTCCAACCCGTATCGGTTCAATCAGGTCAAACGGCGGGAACTACTGTATGGTTTCGGCTCCCCACGAGATCCTTAAAATTGCCAAGGAAAACCCCGACAAAAAAGTCGTCTTCTTCTCAATCGGATTTGAGACCACAACTGCTCCAACTGCTGCCCTCTTAGAAATGGGAGTTCCAGAAAACCTTACAGTCCTTACCTCTCAAAAACTCACTCCCGAAATTATGGAAGTTCTTGTTAAAGACTCAGATGTTGGAGTTGACGCCTTTGTGGCTCCGGGGCACGTCTCTGCGATCGTCGGTTCAAACGCTTGGAGGGTTTTCCCTGAAAAATACGGAATACCGACAGTTGTCGCAGGGTTTGAGCCTGAAAACCTCCTGTTAGCAATCGTTAGGATCCTATACCAAATTAGAGAGGGGAGGTCTGAGCTTGAAAACGTCTACAGGGGAGTTGTTAGACCTGAGGGAAACAGAAAAGCCCAGGAGCTTATGTACAAGTACTTTGAGAAGGCTGACGTAAACTGGAGGGGAATTGGCTACATTCCAAAGTCCGGACTTGAGTTTAGGTCAGAGTACTCGCACCTTAACGCAAAGGCCGTTTTTAACCTTCCTGAGATAAAGGAGGAGAAAATTCCGGGCTGTATCTGCGATAAGGTGGTTCTCGGTAAGGCTTACCCGACAGACTGTAAGCTTTACGGAACTGCCTGCACTCCAAGGAGCCCGAAAGGTCCTTGTATGGTATCTTTAGAGGGAGCTTGTAACATCTGGTTCCGCTCAGGCGTTAAAACAACTGTTTAATTTGGCTTTATCTATGGAGTGTAAGCTTCTCTTAGTTGAAGATGATGAAACCTTTCCTGAAAAGGTAGTAAACCTTGAGAAGCTGATGATAGAGGAGGCTCTAAAAAGAACCGGCTACGTTCAAACTAAGGCTGCGAAACTGTTGGGAATAGATGAAAAGTCCCTCAGGTATAAGAGGAGAAAGTACAGAATATGAGAGGGCTTACACTACCGGCTTCCCTTTTCTTAGTCCTCTTTACCGCCATCCTGCTGAACGTTTACCTTCTCCATAGGGAGATCCAAACCTTCTACATTTCCATAATGGCTTATACAAAATTATTGACACAACCATAGTTTCCTGGTAATTCTAAAAGTAGTTCTTAAGGCTTAAATTTGGCATTTTTGTTGCTTATCTAAAAGTCTAATAACTCAAGAATAAGTAGATTGAATGGAGGTTAAATAATGGGTAAGCTTGAGCGGTTGGCCATTAACGACGAGGGTTTCATCTTTGACCCCGAAACGGGGAACAGCTACACGGTAAACAAAACAGGACTTTTCATCATTAAGCTCCTCAAAGAGGGAAAAACAGAGGAAGAGATAGTAAAGGCTTTAACCGAACGCTTTGAGGTAAGCGAGGATGAAGCAAAGAGAGACTTAATCGACTTTATTGAGCAGCTGAGGATTAACGGCCTCTTAGAGGTGAATAATGTTTAAGATTGCAGTTTCGGGAATAAACGCAGTTGACAACCCGGGGCCGGGAGTCGGAATTGCGAAAGGCTTGAAGGAGAGTGGCCTTAACGTTTCTATCTACGGCTTTGCCTACGACGCTATGGAGCCTGGAATCTACATGAAGTGGCTCTTTGAGAAAAGCTTTGTTATGCCATATCCTTCAGCTGGAGAAGAAGCCTTTATTGAGAGACTTCTCTACATAAAGGCTGCACACGGCTTAGATGTAGTAATTCCAGCCTTAGACGCAGAGCTCCCCCTTTTTATAAAGGAATCTCAGAAGCTTGAGAGCTTTGGAATAAGAACATTTCTCCCCACGGAAGAACAGTTTAAGTTCAGGGGTAAAGATAAACTCCCTGAGGTTGCAGAGAGAATTGGAGTTAAGGTCCCAAAAACGGTGGTCGTTACTTCTTATGAAGAGCTCAGCAAGGCCGTTGAGGAGATAGGTTTTCCAGTTATGATAAAGGGCATCTTCTACAAGGCCTACAAGGCCTTTAACATCTCTCAGGCCACTGCTTACTTCAATTCAATCGTTTCAGAGTGGGGTTACCCTGTAATCGTTCAGGAGGTTGTAAGCGGAGAAGAGATGAACGTAGTCGGCGTTGGGGACGGTGAAGGGGGGCACTTTGGCCTTGTAGGAATAAAGAAACTCTGGATTACGAGCCTTGGGAAGATATGGACCGGAGTTACCGTTAGGAACGGAGCTCTCCTTTCTGCTGTAGAGCGTTTTATATCAGAGTTCAGCTGGAGGGGAGCCTTTGAGTTTGAGTGCATAGTCAACAGCAGCGATGTTTACCTCATAGAGATAAACCCCCGTTTCCCCGCTTGGGTCTACTTTGCCGCAGGGGTTGGAGTCAACCTTCCAGAGAGGCTTCTTAAAGCTGCCATAGGGGAGGAACCTGATAGGAGCTGGGACTACGAGGCTGGGAAGCTCTACGTCCGGTTTACCGACGATTTCGTAACGGACATGACTGAGTTCCAGAAGGTTATAACGAGAGGAGAGAGTTGAGGAGGTTAAAGATGAAAGAAACCTACGAGAAACCAGTAATCTCTAAACTGAAGACCGGAATGATGAACAAGTTCGGGAGCTTCCCAGCTTACCTCAAAAGAGTTCGAAAGGAGATTGACGGCATTCCAGTTGAAGAGTTGGTTGAGAAGTTTGGCTCTCCACTCTTTGTCTTCTCCGAGAGAAAGCTTAGGGAGAAGTTCCGAGAAATTAAGAACGCATTTACCCTTAGGTATCCAAACGTTGAGTTCAGCTGGTCCTACAAAACCAACTACCTTGACGCTATCTGTGCAGTTCTCCACGACGAGGGAGAGACAGCAGAGGTAGTCTCTGAGTTTGAATACGAAAAAGCCCGCCGTTTAGGAGTTCCGGGAGACAGGTTAATCTACAACGGACCCTACAAACCTTACGACTCTTTAGTTACAGCAGTTAAAGAGGGGAGCAGAATAAACGTTGACCACTTTGAGGAGATAGCAGACCTTGAAAGAGTAGTAGACGAGCTTGGAGTAAAGCCAAGGGTTGGAATAAGGCTTAACATGGACACCGGTATTTATCCCCAGTGGAGCCGTTTCGGTTTTAACTTGGAATCTGGCCAGGCCTTGGACGCCGTTAAGAGGATAGCCTCAGGCGGGAAGTTAGAGCTTGTTGGCCTCCACTGTCACATCGGCACTTTCATACTTGACCCTAAAGCCTATGAACTTGAAGTAAAAAAACTCGTTGATTTTGCCTACTTAATTGAAGACCAGTTTGGGTTTAAGATTGAATACATAGACATCGGAGGAGGTTTCCCATCTAAGAATAGGTTAAAGGGCATCTACCTTCCACCTGAAGTCGCCGTTCCGTCGGTTGATGAGTTTGCAGAGAAGGTCTGCTCGGCCCTTCTCTCAAACCTAAGGCCTGGAGACTACCCTAAACTCATCATAGAGAGCGGTAGAGCTATTGTTGACGAGGCAGGCTACCTCATAACTACAGTTCACGCCGCCAAGAGGCTTCCCTCCGGCCTTAAGGCCTACGTTTTAGACGCAGGAGTTAACATCCTCTTTACCTCCTTCTGGTACAAGTTCAACGTTGAAGTAGACAGGGAGCTCCACGGAACAACTGAACCTTGCGTCCTATACGGTCCACTATGTATGAACATAGACGTAGTTGACGACCTTACTTACCTTCCACCCCTTCCGAGGGGAACAAGGCTCATCCTCTCCCCCGTCGGAGCCTACAACGTTACACAGTGGATGCAGTTTATCCGGTACAGGCCTGCTGTGGTTTTACTCGGCCAGAACGGAGAGGTTGACCTTATTAGGGAGGCTGAAGACATTACCGACATCGTAAGGCGGGAGAAACTACCTGAGAGGCTCAAGCTGAGATGGTAGGCTTACTCCTCTCGAAGATTGAGAAGTTTTCCATTCCACTCTTTAGGAGCTACTCTGCCGTTCTCTTTAACTCAAGCGTTTTTGGGGGAACTCTCCTCCTCCTTATTACTCTAATTAACCCAAACTTGGGAATTGGAGGTCTTGTAGCCCTTACCTCTTCTTACATCTTTGCAAGGCTCATCGGCTTTAAGAAGGACTTCCTTCGGCTTGACTACTACATCTACAACCCCCTCTTGGTTGGCCTCTCCCTCGGCTACCTTTTTAAACTGAGTCTCCTCAGCCTTCTCTTTTTTGTCTCTGCCGGGATACTTACGTTCCTCTTAACCTACACCCTATCTTCACTCTTCTACTACCTAAAGCTCCCAGTTCTCAGCCTTCCCTTCGTCGTAGTCAGCTCCCTCTTCTACCTATCCTCAACCAAGTTCTCTCAGCTCTTTGTCTCAGACCTCTACTCCCACTCTCCCCTACTCCTCCTTTCTCCGTTCCCCCCATTTCTTGACGGGTTCTTCCGCTCCCTCGGAGCTGTCTTCTTCCTACCCTACTCTACTACAGGGTTCATCATAGCCCTCCTTCTACTTTCCGTCTCTCGAATTCTCTTCTTCTTGGCCGTTCTTGGTTACTACTCTGGAGCTCTAACCGGTTACCTCTTTACAGGCTCCTGGTATAAGGTTTTCACAGACACTTCTGCCTTCAACTACATACTTACCTCGATGGCCGTTGGAGGGGTTTTCCTCATTCCTTCCCTCAGGAGCTACAAGTTTGCCATGACTGCCTCTATCGTTTCAGTCCCAGTTGTTGAAGGGGTAAAAGTCTTCTGGGAGAGCTACGGAATTCCCGTTTTTGCCCTTCCATTCAACGGAGTCTCTCTCCTATTCCTCTACGTTCTCTTCTCCGTTGGATACCTTTACGTTACAAAGATTTACAAAGGAACTCCTGAAAGAACCTTGGACTACTACCTGACCTACTTGAGGAGGTTTCCCTTTACCGGCCGTGAGATTGGTCTTCCCTTCTCCGGCCAGTGGACTGTGTGGCAGTCTGTAGACGGAAAGTGGACCCACAGGGGTCCTTGGAGGTATGCTGTTGACTTTGTAATAACTGACGAGAGCGGAAAAACCTATTCTGGAACCGGAGAAAAACTGACAGACTACTACGCCTTTGGTAAACCTGTCCTATCGCCTGTTGACGGCCAGGTAGTCTCTGTCGTTTCAGAGCTTCCGGACAACCCTCCAGGACATGCAGACAGGGAGAACAACTGGGGGAACTACGTCCTCATCTACGATAGGAGGGGCTTTTACGTCCTCCTCTGCCATTTTAAGAAAAACTCAGTACAAGTCAAACCGGGAGACACCGTTGTAAAGGGAACTCTTTTAGGTTTCTGTGGGAACTCTGGCTACTCCCCACAGCCCCACATCCACGTCCACGTTCAGCTCTCTCCCTACTTGGGAGCTTCAACCGTTCCCTTTAACTTCTCATCTTACATCTCAAAAGAGACCTTCTACGACGTTGGCCTTCCCAAAGAGGGGGATGTGGTTCAGCCTATCTTCCCAGACAAATCCCTCTACAACAAACTGAACTTCCTAATAGACCAGGTTTTCTGCTACTCTATCTCCAACGGGAAGAACGAAGGTGAGCTTGAACTAACCGTAAAGATGGCCCCAGACGGAACCTTCTACCTTACAGACGGTAAGGCAAAACTCTACTTCGGAATTCAGAACTCTACTTTCTACTTCTACCACATTGAGGGAGATACCAATTCTCCACTTAAATACTTCTTCTTCGTTTCTCCAAAAATTCCCCTGTTTTCTACCAAGGACCTTAAATGGCACGATCACCTTCCTCTTATCTCGATTGATTCACGGATAAAGAGGGAGTTCTACCTGTTCCTTTCTTCGTTTGTTCCAGATAGATTCACTGTCCACTCAACCTCTCACTGGACAGGTCCCCTATCCTTTGAATCTGATATAATCCAACCTTCTAAACGTTTAAGGGCCTTGGTTAAACTTTCAGATAGATTTGGTTTTGAAGAAATAAAAGTAGAGAACATTACAATAAAGAGGAAGGGAGATGAAGAAATTACTTTTGCTAGTTAGTGTACTTGTCCTTTTAGGTTTTTCTAACTCTTTTGCTCAGGAGATGGGGAAAATTATCTACGGTTACGGAGCTCTCTACAGTTCCTACCTAAACTACAACAACTCCAAATACAAAGAGGACGGCTACAGCACTACCGGCTACTTAAGCCTTGGCGACGGCCTTCACAACGCTTTCCAGTTTGGGGTAGGCTATACCCACATAAACTACAAGGACGGCTACTCAGACCTTAACCAGGAAGACTTTACTGCCGTTTACTCAAACACGAACCAGATCCTAAAAAACCACACCTTTACCTTAGGAGTCCACTACATAAACAGCGACGATGAATTAACAGACGGCGGCTACACCCTCTTTTTTGATGGAACCTACTCAAACTACTCCCCTAAGTACCCCTACTCCTTTAGGTGGAACTCCGGTATAGGTCTCTACTACAGCCACTACTCAAACACTATTAACTTTAACGTCTACCAGGTTAACCCCCACTCAACGGTTAAACTATTTTCAGATTACAAGAGGGGAGCTCTCTACTTAGATCTAACAGGCTACTACATCCACGTAACAGACTCAGATAAACTTGGAATAGGGAACGACAACTACTACTCTTTAGACGGAACTCTCCGATACTACTACGGCAGCTATGACATTAAAATCGGTGGCTGGGTAGGGAAGCAGATGTTTGCCGTAAAGAACGGAGGCTTTGTGGTCTACAACCTTTCTGAAAAATATAAAGGAGGAGCCTACGGAGAGGTTGGTTACACTTTTAAGAACGGCCTACGAGTCTCTTTTAACCTATCTGTTAATAGGTACACAGAAGGAGGCCATAACGTAACTCAAACAGTCGGAACGGTATCCTTAGGCTACAGGTTCTAAAGGGAGGCTGATTTGAGAAAACTCTTCTTAGGTTTTCTGTTGGCTTTAGCACTAATTCCTTTGGCCTTCTCTATGAACTACTCAGAGATAAAAGACGCCTACAGCCGTTCATACATCTACGAAAAGAGCGGAGACTACAAGGATGCAATAAAGGTCTTAATGCCCGTCTACAAGAGTTACCCAAACGGATATACGATCAACCTACGTTTGGGTTGGCTCTACTACCTCTCCGGAAGATACGGAGACTCAGAATACCACTACAAAAAGGCCTTAAAAGCCATTCCAACCTCCGTTGAGGCCATGCTCGGCCTTATGCTTCCCCTAATGGCTCAGCAGAGTTGGGAGGATGTTGAGTCCCTTGCCTACAGAATCCTTAAGATTGACTACTACAACTACTACGGAAACCTTCGTCTCTCAATTGCCTTAAGAAAGGAGAAAAAATTTAGCATAGCAGAGGCTGTAGATAGGAAGATGCTCTCCATCTACCCCACAGATGTTAACTTTCTAAATGAGCTTGCTCTTTCTCTTTTAAGGGAGGGTAAAAGGCTTTATGCTAAAACGATCTTTGAAAACCTTTTAATCCTTGACCCCGAGAACCCTGTTGCAAAAGAATACCTTCAAAAGATAAAAGAAAATAAAAAATGAGGAATTAAAAACAGCAGCGAGAAGACTGCTACAGTTAACCTTGACTTAGCTCTCTTCTCCTCTCTATCAGCCAAGAAGGATAGTCTGTTGCCACTGCGTCTACGCCGTTTCTTAAGCACCTTTCAAGGGTTTTCTCGTCATCAACTACCCAAGCTACTACTGTTCTTTTTAACCTGTGGGCAAACCTTACAGCCTTCTCCGTTGCCAGTGGCCACTTCGGTAGAACGATCTCTGCTCCGATCTCTTTTGCTTCCAGTATCTTCCCTGGAGGTTTTGAGTAGATTAAACCGGTTATTAGTTTTTCGTCAATCTCTTTAACTTTTTGGAGAGCTCCCTCGTAGAAACTGATAAAGGCTACCCAGTCGCTCTTTTCTGTGTTTCCCCTAACCTCTTCTACCACTCGTTCTGTAGTTTCGGGTTCCTTTATCTCTATAAAGAGTCCACACTTCCCGTTAACCGTTTCAACTACTTCTTTCAGCGTTGGAACAGGTTCAGTTCCGGATACCCTTATTCTTTCTCTCATCTCCTCCAGCGTCAGCTCGCTTACTTTAGCTTTAACTCCAGCAACCCTTTTAAAGTCCGGGTCGTGGACTACAACCAACTTTCCGTCTAAGGTTCTCCTGACGTCACACTCAACAACGTCAACTCCTAACTCAACGGCAAACTTAAAGGCCTTTAAGGTGTTTTCGGGGAGCTCCCCTCCTGCTCCCCTGTGACCGACTATTGAGAACGGCTCTGTAGTTAACCTCTCTATAATCTCTTTCAACCCTTTAACCTTTTAACCGCCTTTAAACCTATGTCTGTTCTGTAGTGCATACCTTCAAACTTTATCCTCTTAACGGCCTCGTAGGCCCTCTCCCTTGCCTCCACTATGTCCTTGCCAAGTGCAGTAACGTTTAAGACCCTTCCACCGTTTGTCACCAACTTTCCGTCTTTAACTGCTGTTCCTGCGTGAAAAACGACTACAGTCGGGACTTTTTCGGCTTCCTCTATTCCCGTTATCACCTTTCCTTTCTCATACTTTCCGGGATACCCTTTAGATGCGAGGACTACGCAGATTGAGGTTTCGGGTTTCCAGTGGAGCTCCTTGACCAACCTTCCCTCAACTGCACTTAGTGCGACGTCAACAAGGTCATCCTCTAACCTTCTTAGTATTGCTTGGGCTTCAGGATCTCCGAACCGGACGTTAAACTCAAGGACCTTTGGCCCCTCTTCTGTTATCATCAACCCGGCGTATAGAATTCCCCTGAAGGGCATTCCCTCCTTCGCCATTCCCCTTAAAATCGGCTTGATAACTTTTTCCTGTACTTCTCTTTCCATCTCTTTAGAGAGGACAGGTGCCGGGGAGTAGGCTCCCATTCCCCCCGTGTTTGGTCCCTTGTCTCCGTCAAACACGGCCTTGTGGTCTTGAGCCGTTGCAAGGGGAACGAACCTTTCACCGTCCGTTATCACGAGGTAAGACGCCTCTTCTCCCTTTAGACACTCCTCTATAACGACTCTATTTCCGGCATCTCCGAAAACCTTTTCAACCATGATTTTCTCAATTGCCTCTATTGCCTCATCAACGTTCTGGGCTACAACTACTCCCTTCCCTGCTGCAAGACCGTCGGCTTTTACGACTATCGGAGCTCCAACCTTCTTTACGTACTCCTTTGCCTTCTCAGGGTTATCAAATATCTGAAAGTCTGCAGTTGGAACTCCATACTTTTTCATCATCTCCTTTGCAAATGCCTTGCTACCCTCAAGCTGAGCAGCGGCCTTGGAAGGGCCAAAGACTTTTAAGCCTCTCTTTTCAAACTCGTCTGTTATTCCAGCGACTAACGGAGCCTCAGGCCCTACTATTGTAAGGTCTACTCCCTCTTTCTCTGCAAACTGAGCTAACTTCTCAATGTCGGTTGCTTTTATATCAACGCACTCTCCGATTTGAGCTATTCCGGGGTTTCCGGGAGCTCCGTAGACCTTTTCAACCTTTTCACTCTGAGCAACCTTCCAGGCCAGCGCGTGTTCCCTTCCTCCGCCTCCAACTATCAGAACCTTCATTGCTCTACCCCTTGGTTTATAAATTGTTGGGCAATTATAACAGTATCTCCCCTTCTATACATAACTATCCTATATTTTCTCCGGTTTTTGGGCAGATTTCCTTTTAAATTTCCGCTCCTATTTAAAATTTTTCTTATGTAGTTCTTAGTCTCCTTGTATGGGGGAATCCCTCCGTACCTTTCAACTGCTCCCTCTCCTGCGTTGTAGGCGGCCAAGGCCAGCTTCCAGTTTCTATACTTTAGGTAGAGCTCCTTCAGGAGTCTTGCCCCTCCGTCTAAGTTTTCGTCCGGGTCAAATGGGTCTTTAACCCCCAGTCTTCTTGCCGTTTCCGGCATTAGTTGGCAAAGGCCTAAAGCTCCCTTCTTTGAAACCGCCTTCGGGTTAAAGTTTGACTCTGCCCTCACCAGCTCTTTAAACAACTTTACCGGAAGTCCATACTTCTTTGCGTAGTAAACGACTTTCTCCTCAATCCTTTTAGAGTTCTTCGGCCTCTTGAACCTCTTCTCTCCGGAGCCAACTATGTATATAACTCCATTCTTCTCGTAGACCTTTATCCACCCGAAGGCCTTACCGTAGAAACAGCCTAAAACCAGACTAATTGAGGAGATACATAACCCTAACTTCTTGAACATTTCCGTTGAGAGCTCCAATTACGGTTTTCAAAATACTTTCACTTCCCTCTCCAAAAATTCTCTCAAACAACCCTTTCTTCTCCTTTACGAAAACAACCTTTGCCTTCGGGCACTTCCCCAGTTCCTTTGCTACCTCAACAGCCCTGTCAAAGTTCCCTAAATAGTCAACAAGTCCTAACTTTTTTGCCTCTTTCCCCGTAAATATCCTACCATCTGCGAACTTTTTCACCTCTCCAACCGGCAGTTTCCTTCCCTTTGCAACTGCCTCTACAAACTGCATGTAGGAGTCGTTTATCAACTTCTGAACAACCTCTATCTGCTTATAATTTGGCTCTTCAAACGGGTTCAGTAAGTCCTTGTAGGGACCACTCTTTACGGTTATTACTTTAACTCCGATTTTCTTTATCAGGTCGCTTACGTTGTAAGTCTGGAGAATGACTCCGATGCTTCCCGTTATCGTTCCGGGATTTGCGACAATTTTTGTCGCCCCAACAGATATGTAAAGTCCGCCGGAAGCTGCGACAGACTCCATAGAGACGACTACCGGTTTCTCTTTGGCTACTTCTTCAACCTTATCGTGAATCTCCTGACACGCTCCTACAACTCCCCCCGGAGAGTTGATCCTTAAAACTACCGCTTTTACGCTTCTGTTCTTCTCTACCCGATCAAGGAGCTCCAAGTATCTGTCTGCGTCTTTTATAACCCCTTTTACTCTTATAACCGCAACCTTATCACTTCCAACCTCCAGTCCACCCAACGACCTATTTAAAAACTTTGAAACCTCCCAAGTTACAAAGGCAGAGAACAGAACAACAAAAATAACTATTAGAAACGTTTTTAACCTTTTCATTTCCTCTCCTTAATGTTAAAGTGAAGCTTTACGAACCTGTGGAGCTCTCCCTTCGGAATCCTATTAAGGAGTTTCCTGTTTTCTACGTTTCCTTCTTTTACCTCAAACCCCAACTCTTTTGAGAACTCCTTAATGGCCTTTAACCTTTCTGACTTTGCAACGATTGATGCAGCCGCAACAACCGGGTCGGATTCTCCCCTTTCCCTTACGGTGACTTTTACCCCTTTTAGACCTTTCTCTATGTTTTCCTTTAAAACCTCTTCCAGCCTTTTACTGAACTTATCTACAACTATCTCTTTCGGCTTACACCTTTTCAGTAGTTTCTTCAGAACTTCCTGGTAAACCTTCTCAAGGTAGAGATTTACGTTTCTAAACTCTTCGTATTCTCTGTTATAGGCTTCAGGTGGGATTACTCTTATAACTCCCTTACACTTCTCTTTTATTTTTTCTCCGAGTTCCTTTATCTTTTCCGGTTTTAACCTCTTTGAGTCCTTTACCTCTAAACTGAGGAGTTCCTTTAAACACTCCCTGTCTGCACACACGCAGGCAACCACTAACGGTCCAAAGAACTCCCCCTTTCCCGCTTCGTCGCACCCTATTTTCGGTAAGTTCTCCTCTAACTTGAGGAGTTCCTCTATAACGGTTTCTTTTAACTCTTCCTTTCCTTTTCCCGAGTAGACGATGCTTCCAGAGTCGTAAACTATTAAATCTCCATTCTTTAAATTGAGTTTGTAGGAAGCATGTTCCGGCGGCTCTTTCTCCGCTGCTCCCTTCTCTTTTAGTCTCTCTACCAGCTTTTCTACTTTCTTCTTTTCCAGTTTCACCGTTTGTTGACCTCTAACCCTATACCGGCCTCAAGGCCGTAGTAGCTATTGTATCTCAACTCTAAGTAGTAGTTCTTCTTAAGGAAGAATTGGAAGCTTCCCCCGTACTCCGGGTTCTGGCCGGTTGTTCCGTAGCCTACGAGCCTTATCCTTTCCGCCAATCTCTTTGCTATTGTTAGTTTAGCTACGGTCTCTCCGTATTTCGTTATGTGTGGCTCTATAGAGAAACTTTCAAGCTTTAGTGTCTCTTTAAACTTCGTTTCAAATGGTTTAAACAAAAAAGCCGTTGCGTAGTATGCTACTTGAACTGCCGGAAAGAGCTCGGAGCTTGCCTCAATCTCTTCAGGCGATGCCCCGGTCATTATCAGGTTCAGTATCTGTTCCCTCGTTAGGGGCGGGTCTGATGAGAGGTAAATTGTAAGGTTGGAGAACTCTCCCTCTATCTTCATGTATATGTAGTAACCGGATACATACGCACTTGCCAGTATATTAACCCTTCCCTTCTCTCTTTCTAAATCCTCAATCGTTCCCGTTCCGTATATCACTTTAAACTCTTTTCCCATGTAGTCTATTTTTCCGTCTGTAACGTAGAAGGTCCCTCCTATTACGGCTCTTTCGTTTACTGTTTTTATCCAGAGCTTTGGAATCAGTGTAAGACTAAAGAGTTCTCCCTTTATCTTTAAAGGCTGGTCAAAGAGAAGGTTTACATCTACATTTACAGGGAATCTGGGAGCTCCCTCGGAGCTCTTCCTCTTTTTCTTCTCTTCCTTTCCTATAAAGAGTTTGGCCTTTGAAACTGTTAAGTTACCCTTTATTCCTCCTTCTCCGTAGTTCAGTTTCCCAGAGATCAGCCCTTTCCACTTTCCTACTTCTCCTACAGGAATTAAAGATACCGTTACATTCGTTTCTTTTTCCCCTCCGGATATCAGGATACTTCCGCTTCCGATACTTATATTACTTTCTACCTCCTTTAATCTGCCGTTTTCAACTAAAGCCTTCAGGGAGTTAACCACCGCTTTATCAAGTAGATACTCCGTCCTAAATTCAACTCCTGTTCCGTCTACACTTACCCTGTAGTTTAGGTTCCCTTCGTAGCTAAAATCTCCGTTTACTCGGAGCTCGTTCCTTACGTATGGAACGAACCTCTGGGCTTTTACCAAGTAAACAAGCCCTTTGGCCCCTAATCTTGCCTCTACCTTCCCCTTTAAGCCGTTTTTCTCTCTGTCAAAGAGCAGATCTTTTACTCTTATCCAGCCGTCAACGTAGGAGAGTGTTACGTCGGAGAGCTGGAGCTCCCCGTTCTTTAGATTTGCGTAGATACCCGATACAGAGTATAGAGGGTAGAAACCCTTCGGGTAGACCTTAAATGTCGGAACAGCAACTGTTCCCGTAAGTGTTGTGACGTTAACGTTAACGAAGGCCATATTTATTTTCGCTTTTACCTGAGGTATTTTAATATTCAAGTTCCTAACAGAACCCACTACCTGCCACTGATCTTTGTTTGCTATTACTTTAAGGTCTGTACCGTTGTTTCCTGAAACTGTTATAGTTCCAAGGTTATCCGGCTCCAAAATAGCCCCTTCAACTTTAAACTCATTTTTTCCAGTGATGTCAGAGTTCCAATTTAATTTACCAGAAATTTTTACAGTAAATCTAGACAAAACACCAAAAAGGAAATAATCAACCCCACCAAAAACCTCCCCTTTCTCTTTCAGTGAATACCTTCCCGTCACCCTACCTTTCCCTTCCAGTTTTCCCGTTTCAAAATCAATAAACACATCTCCGGATAAACTGTTCTCAAAACCTTCTACTCCACTAACGTAATGGCTGTTCTCTAAACCGACTAATAGTTCTTTCCCCTTATAAGAAACCCTATAACTACCGCCGTTTAAGACTTTCCCCTTAAAAGAAGCCCTTTTCAGCTCACCGGATAGGTTAACGATCACATAACCGTTTCTGTATTCAACTTCCCCCTTTCCGCTTCCTTCAGCCGCCAAACTGTCATACTTAATAACCCCAGAGAAACTGTCTACGTTAATCTTTATCTGAATAGAACCTTTCTCCTTTAAGTTTTCTGAATAAACAGAGAAAGCTCCTTCTCCTTTTCCATCCAACTTAAAAGGCAGCTTAACCCTAAACCCTTTTAAAATTTGCTCAATCTCTTTTCCGGAAACCCCGTTTACTTTTCCTTTCAGGTAGAGCTTCCTCTTTCCTTTTAACCTCAAACTCAGTCTATCTAAAGTTCCTCTTTCTGTAATAGCCCTAACGGACAACACGAAATCCTTAAGCTTTACCTCTCCCTTACTCTTTCCAAGCTCTACACCCTTAAACCTTAAATCCTCACTTCTTACCTGAAAGTCGGCCCGGGGGTTTTTTAAACTCCCCCAAACTCTCCCTTTTCCGCTTACCTTTCCTCCAAGACCAACTTTCTCAAGAAACTTGAACCCTTCAACCGGGACAGATTCGGCCGTGTAAAAACTCTCTATTTCCATTTTCTTCAGATGGAGCTCCGCTTCTCCTTCAGTCTTACCTCCTTTTTCCCCCGTTAGTTCTCCTTCAACTTTTACAACCTCTCCATTTCCTGTTATCTGAACCGTTCCCGAAGCTTTAAAACCTTGGAAATTAAATCGATTTACCTTTAACTTTCCTCTGTAATCTGCTCTACCATCGCTTACCTTAAATACTAAATCACCAGAGAGGTTAACCTCAGGTATCCAACCTCTATACTTACTTCTGTAAACTCTAACGACGGGAATCTGTTTCAACTCAAAACTCTTTAGCTTAACGGTTCCCTTCGCGCTCTTTTCCTTCCACGCTAAAGAGACCTCTCCGCCTAAACTCTCAGAGCTCCACTTAAACTTCCCTTTTTCCCTGTTTAAATTTCCGTTTACCTCTAACTTCCTGAGCTCAATCTTCGGAGCTGTTAAAGCGCTTATGTTTCCTCTTATGTTTACCTCCGGATCGTTTAATCTCCCAAACGCAGAAACTCTTAAGTAAACCCCTTCGGCTCTACAGTTCCCGTAAACAAATCTCTTTGACCGAACTGTTCCCTTTAACTCAACATTTTCTCCTACTTCTCCTTTTAACGAAAAGTCTGCCCCGTCAAACTTTCCAGAAACCTTTTCAAGAACAACTTTCCCTCTTTTAAGCCTTAAAATTGCCGTACCTTCTGTGTTTAAATCCTTCAGCTTTCCCTTCCAGCTCACATCTAATTTACCATAATTTTTTACAGTTATTTGACCAAAAAACATAGATGAAAACAAACTACCAGAAAACCACCAATTACCTAAACTGTAAACTTTTAATTCCCCGCTTAACTTGGAACTCCCGTAACCTGCGTAGAAATCGGGAATTAAGAAATAGCCGTCTTTTTTAACGCCACTAAAAGAAGAAATGTAAAACTCTTTCCCTCTTATACTTCCGTTTAACCCTCCAAACTGAAGCTCCCGCTCGTTGTAGATAAACTTTCCGAGAACGGCACCCCCGCCGTTCCACTTTACAGTAAACCTCCCAACATCTACCTTCTCCACCAGAAAAGGAAGCTTGAAGGAAAATTCCTTTCTCTTTTCACCTTTTCTCTTTAGATTCAGTTTACCTTCTGAAACACCGACAAACGAAAAAACTGGACGAAGCTCCCTAAAACTCCTGTAAACGTTAACGTCCAACTCCGGCTTGTAAAGTTCACAGGAGAACTTAGGATTTTCTAAGAACAGGTAATCCGCCTCTAAGGAGAGCTCTCCCCTCTTCCAGTTGAACCCCCAGCGAAAGTTCTTTTTTACCACTGAGAGCTCCTCTTTCTCTTTTAACCAATACTTAACAATGCTTACAGAAACCTGATAGGAGAAAAAGAGGAACAGTAAGACCATAGAAAACTTGAGGACTCTGTGGAGACGACCGCTCTTTAACGATTTGAGAAAAGCCCTTAGAAACTCCCTAAACCTCACACTCTATCTCCAGAGTTTCCCAAGCTCGGCACTTAGGACATATCCAGTCAAAGGTGTTAGTCCTAAAACCACAGCTTTCACACTTATACATCTTCCTCCTCTCCTTCAGCTGGAGAAGGAGAGACATGATCTCTTCGGCAACCTTTTTTCTCCTACCACTTTCCCATAAAATCCTAATGTAAATTTCAAAGAGTTCTGGATCAAACTTACTGCTCTCCCAGAAACGCTTAAGTAGAGCTATGGCTTTCTCTGTTTCTCCTTTATCCATCCAGAAGTTTACAGCCCTACCTACGGCAGGAGGGGAGAGCTCCGACTCCTCAACGAGCTGAACCAACTTCTCCTCGGTAAGAGTATCAAACTTTTCTACAACATCAATAAAAGGAGATGCTTTCTTAGGAGAGAGTTTTATACCTTTAAGTGCACTACTGTAACCATTTTCATTTTCACCTACCGAATAGAAAAGCTTTGAGAGAACATAGTAGTAGAGAGGAACGGGAAACTGGAGCTCCATCTTCCTCATAACCCTGAAAGCTTTATCAGTTCTTCCAGAGTCTATGTAACTGTTTGCAAGGTAAAGCTTCGTATGAACGAGGTCGTCTTTAAAGTCCTCTTTTAACTTAACGGCCTTCTCAAGGAGTTCTACCGCCTCGTTCAGTTTCCCGGAAGCTTTCTTAAGCTGGGCCAACTCGTAGTAGAAGAAGCTCTCGCCGGGATAGAGCTCTATACCTTCCTTGAGGGCTTCCTCGGCCCTGTCTATAAAACCGGCAGCCCTGTAAACGAGGGCAAGGTTCAAAACGATCAACTTTTTTTCATCTTCAGAAAGTTTTTCTCTTTTGAGCCTTTCTAAAATCTTTAAACTCTTATAATATTCTCCCTTTTCCCTCAGAAGGATAGCCAACGTAAGGTAGGCGTTAACCGGGCTGTCTAAGTCAACGTCGGATATCTCTTTTATCAGGTCTTGCCTGTTTACAGAGAGCTTCTTTAGGTAGCTCTCAACGGAAAACCGCTTCTCTTTGCTGAAAAGAGATCTTATCCTGTCAATCATTATTCCCAAAACCGCTTTAGAGTTTCGTAAGTTTCCGTCAAAGACTGAGGAATTACCTTTACCCCAGCAGCAACCGGCAAGAAGTTCGTATCTCCTACCCACCGTGGAACTATGTGATAATGGATGTGGGTATCAACACTTCCCCCCGACGCCTTTCCCAAGTTCAGGCCTACGTTAAACCCGTCAGGGTTGTAAGCCCGCTTAAGTACCCTTATTGAACGCTTTATTAACTGGTCAATCTCTGAGAGTTCCTCAGGTAACAGAGAAAGAAAGTCCCCGGTGTGCCTTACGGGACAGACCATTAAATGACCCGTGTTGTAGGGAAACCTGTTAAGTATGACTAAAGCCCTCTCTCCTTTATATAGAAGTAGGTTCTCTCTGTCCTTCTTCGGATGCTCCTCTACAGCCCTACAGATAAAACAGCCCTTATCATTTTCCTTCCCCACCTTAGATACGTAAGAGAGCCTCCAGGGAGCCCAAATAATCTCCAACTTAACCTCCTAAAAGGTCAAATCTCTTTAAGTTCTCTAAAATATAGCGCAGGTTGGGTTTATCGGTAAGTGAAGGGTTTAAGATGAGTTTTTTCTCTCTCCTAACCAGCTGACTGAAGACAATCTTCTCAACGTCGCTTGGAAACTCTTTGAGGAGCTCCCTACAGTCTTCACTCTTCATGAAGGCTTCAACAGTAGGACTTAACCTGAGTGAAATACACTCTTTCAAAGCTTCTTTTAGCTCTTTACCTGCTATTTTATCGGAGTAGTTCTTTACAAAACTGCCGTATCTGAACTTTAGGAACTTTGCCATATCTCCCATCAAAAAAGCTACGTCTGCATCAGAAAGATTCTCTTCTTCTATCCTCTCTTTTAGTTTCTCTAAGCTCTTTTCAGCAGCCCTCCCAACAGCTAAGGAGTAGGCTTTCTCTAACTCCTTTGCAGAAATGCTGTAGCTTCCGGCAACCTGCGTAAATATTTTGAGCTTCCCAGCCGTAACAGGTTCAACGTCTAAGAGTTTAAGATGTTCTTCAGCGTCCTCAATAAACTCTACAAGCCCTTCAACCCAAAACTTCTGGTCTTTTGATAGAAACGTCTCAAGGGTGTCGGAGTTTGACCGGGGAGCTCCCCACACCCCACTACACGTTATAACAACTGCCAAAGTAGAGATCAGAAGACCTTTCTTCACAATTCCCTCCACACTAAAACTTTACTAAGATTCTACCCGTTAAAGTGAGAAATTTCCGCTATTTCCTTTAAACTACCTCCGATACACCGGCAGACCGGTAAACTGACTATAACAAATGTCAATTTGTTATAGTAAAATAGAAATTAGAAACCGGGAAACCGTAAGACCTGGAAATTGACTTTTAAAAAACGTTGATATATTTCCGGAATTTCGGAATACAGGGTATAGGAATACCCCTCAGCTTGAAACGGGCGAAATATATCAACGGTAAGGAGAAACGGCATGAAACTCTCTGAAGCTGTAGAGCTCTTCATAAACTTCAAGAGTAAGGAACTCTCCCCCAGAACCCTAAAAGAGTATAGGAACGACCTGAAACTCCTTCAAAAACAGATAGGAGACGTTCCCGTTGATAAGATAAAAACGGCACACCTCATGGTTTTTCGGAGCTCCCTCAACTGCTCCCCTTCCCTCATAAACAGACGCCTCTCAGCCCTGAACTCTTTCTTCAACTTTTTAGTTGACATGGAACTCCTTGAGAAAAATCCGATTAAACCCTCCCTCAGGATAAAGAAAGTTAAACAGAGAGTTCCAGAAGCTCTCACAGAAGAAGAGATAGAAAAAGTTCTTAAAGCAGCAAGGGAGCGCCCATACAGGGACTATCTAATGGTAAAAACAATCCTCCAGTGTGGCCTAAGGATATCGGAGCTCCTCTCCCTCACAAAAGAGAGCATCCTTGAATACAGAGGGAGAAGAGTTCTAAGGGTTATCGGAAAAGGTGGGAAGGAGCGGTTTATCCCCCTAACTGAAGAGTTTGGAAGGGAGCTCCTCTCCTACGCAGAGAGCTGCAAAACAGAGAGGCTCTTTCCACTGAGCTATCAAGGAGCAAAGTATATTTTCAACAGAATAAAGGAAAGAAGCGGAGTTGACCTTCACCCCCACAAGCTCCGTCACACCTTTGCAACCATTTTGGTTGACAGAGGAGTTGACATAAGGGTAATTCAGGCCTTTCTCGGCCATGCGTCACCTAACACATCTGCCCGCTATGCAAAGGTAAGAGACGACCTTATGTTCAAAGTTGTTGACGAGGTCTTCTCAACAAACTCTCTGTAGGAACCGAAAGGCACGGACAAGCCCGGCACAGCCGTAAAGCATAACATCCCCTAACGGGTAGGCTTCCTCCCCGTAGCCTTTAAGAATTTCCCTGTTTGGTCCAACAACAAAAACCCTTTCCGGCTCAATAGTTTCAAAGACTACGGCTCCGTGCCCTCCGTCCTCAAACACCTCATCAAAAGTTATCTCCCCTTTAACAAGCTTTTTAACGAGCTTCTCTACCTTATCCCTGTTCAACAATTTGGTGTGGTGCTCAAACAGACCTATAACTTCACCACCTTTTACAGAGGCCCCCAAGGTGTGGCCGTTCCCTACATCTAAAACGACAAACTCTTCAACTCCTAACCTATCGGCGTAATCCACCATACCGGCAACTGCCGCCAGCTTACTGTCCATAACAAACCCGTTTAACCCTGCCTCCTTTAGCTGTTCCAGGATAGAATCAAATCTTGAAAAGAAGCCGGTCTTTTCGATTATTACCATCTTTTCAGGTCGCCTCTCCTTCTCAAGGAGCTCTCTCAAAAAGTTAAACCGGGTCACCCTGTCGCTCTGACCTTTGACAAACCCGTGGTCTTGACACGCGACGCCGACTGTAAAGTTTTTCAGTTCCAAGTCTTTATTTATTAACCATAAAATTTTTTGGTAGTTATCAATCTCTAAGTCGGTAAGAAACAGATCTACATCATCTACAGAGTCAACAATACTGAAACCTAACCTTTCTACCTCTTCAAGGTCGTCCCTTACAGTCCTTGCAGCCCTCTCTGTAATAGTTACCGAGTAACCCTTCTTAATGTGTTCAAGGAGAGCTCTCTTAACAGGCCCCCCGCCCATAACGTAACCATCAACTGTTATATCCCTTTTAAATAGTTTAACCTTCCTGGCCAGCTTCTCTGTAGGGGAAGGAAGAATAACCTTAACCCAGTTCTCTTCGTTTTCTTTAAAGTTTGGAACAACAATATCTTGAGTGCCTTTTCCCACGTCAACAGCAAAGAGAAAGTTTGCCACACTCCGCCTCCTTTACATAAAATTCTAAAGAATTACGAAGTTTGGAGGAGTTCTATGTTTGAAGTTGCAGATGACCAGTTTCAAGGACCGGTCATAAAGGTAATAGGAGTTGGAGGAGGCGGAGGAAACGCCGTTTCAAGGATGTATGAAAGGGGAATAGAAGGCGTAGAGTTTATAGCCGTTAATACAGACGCCCAAGTTCTTTCAAGGATGTCTATTCCTGTTAAAGTTCAGATAGGAGAGAAATTAACCAAAGGCCTTGGAGCCGGCGGAAAACCAGAAATTGGTGAACAGGCTGCTTTAGAGGACGAGCCCAAAATAAGGGAAGTGTTGGAAGGCTCTGACATGGTCTTCATAACTGCCGGGATGGGAGGCGGAACGGGAACTGGAGCAGCCCCGATAGTTGCAAAGATAGCAAAAGACATGGGGATCTTGACAGTTGGAGTTGTAACGAGGCCCTTTGACTTTGAGGGGAGACGCCGCCAGGAATATGCGGAGGCAGGAATTAGGAGGCTAAAGGAGTTTGTTGACACGCTTATGGTAGTTCCAAACCAGAAGCTGATAACAGTTGCTCCTAAAGGGATTGGAATAATGGACGCTTTCAAACTTGCAGATAACGTTCTCTACCAGGCGGTAAAGGGAATAACGGAAGTTATAACGAAGCCCGGCCTTATAAACCTTGATTTTGCCGACGTTAAGACCGTTATGCACAGCGGAGGCTACGCTCTTATGGGAACAGGTGAAGCAGACGGGGAGGACAGAGCTCTGACGGCAGCACGGAAGGCGATAGACAATCCTCTCCTTGAGAACGTTCAGGTGGAGGGAGCAAGCAGAATACTCGTAAACATCAGCGGAGGACCAGATTTAACCCTTGACGAAGCCTACGCCGCTGCCGGTCTAATAAAGGAGAGGACGAAGAGGGACGATACAAACTTCTTCTTTGGAGTTACGATAGACGAAAAACTTGAAGGGATTATTCAAGTAACCGTTATAGCGACAGGGTTTGACGAAAAGGGAAGGGCTACCGGCGGAACTATTTGGAAAACCGGTAGCGCTGAGAGCGAAACCTCCGAAATCTCAGAGTTCCCCATAGATATTGAGAACATTCTCAAAGACCTTGAGAAGGAGGACTAAGGGATAATATTGGAACTTTCTATGACGACAGCACCTAAACGGAGGAGGTCCCTAACCGCCTCCTCCTCCGAATCTTTAGTTAGACCTTTAACTCCGTCTTTTAAGACAAAGATTGTGTAGCCTAAGTTTAGAGCTCCTATACAGGTATTCTTAACACAGAACTCTGCTGCGACACCGCAGACGAAAATCCTTCTTACTCCCCTCTCCTTTAAAAGGTTGTTTAGAACAGTTCCCTGAAACCCGGAGTATGCCTCAAGCTCCGGCCTATCACCCTTGTCTATTATGAAAGTGTCCGGTGGGAGCTCCAACCCTTCGGCAAAGTCTGCTCCCCTGCTCCACTGAACGCAGTGAACCGGCCACCTTCCTCCGTTAACGTCAAAGGAGATGTGGTTTTCCGGGTGCCAGTCCCTCGTTGCAAAAACGGGAATCCCCTTTGATGAGAAGAGTTTTAAGTAATAGTTAACTTTTAGGATTATCTTGTCAGCCCCGGGAACAGGAAGCCTTCCCCAGGGCATGAAGTCGTTCTGCATATCAACAACGACGAGGGCATCTCTGTCGGTTAAAGAGACCATACTACTCCTCAACCAACAGCTTGAATCCGTTTACTACGAGCTCTTTTGCAACCTCTACCGGAACTTTTGAGGTGTTAAGCTTTATATGGAAAAGGTTAATCTCTCTAATATCTTCTCCACATATGTCCTTGTAGAACATTACCTCTTTCTCATCAATTTTTTTAAGCTCTTTCTCTGCGTCTTCAAGGCTCTTTCCGGTGTTTTCGGCATACGTCTTTACCCTATCAACGAAAGGAGCCTCAATTTTTACATGTAAGGAGTTTGGATACTCCTGAAGTATGCAGGCAGCTCCGTGCCCCACAATAACAACGTTGTTTGAGACCGCAAATGCTGTAACTGCTTTAACTAAAGCTTCTCTAAACTCCTCAAAAGTTATCTCCTTCTTTTTCGTTCCAAAGATTGCTCCGAAGTCTATTAGGTCTTTGTCAAGCTGGAAGAGGTCAAAGAGTGAGAGCTTTGAGGGAACGTATTTAAACTCGTTGAACTCCTCAACCTTCCACTCAGGAACCCCCAACCTCTTTGCAACCTCCTGGAGAACCTCGGTGAAGACAAACCTGTAGCCCAACTTCTCCGCAACCTGCTTGGCAACCTCAAGCCCCATGGATCCTAACTCGTAGGTAACGGTAACGACACCCATCTTCTCCTCCGTAAATCTTCTTTTATACTCTGGGTTTGAGAGTAAGTTTATCCTAATAGTGTCCGCAAGTTCAAGGAAGAAATCCTCGTCTATGTATCTCGGCAGAACTCTGTCAAGTTGAACGAAGAGTTCCTCAACCTTAGGAATTGCATCTTCACAGCACAGGGCTAAAGATTCGTCTTCGTAGAGCATCTCAATCGCTTCTTGAATCCTGTCCAACTTCTTCCTCTAAATCAATTTTTGGGAGCTCTGAAAGTGAATTTAATCCAAAGTGGTAGAGAAAGCTCTCTGTCGTTCTGTATAGCTTCGGTCTGCCAGGCGTAGGAGCTCTACCGGCTACTTCAATTAGTCCCTTCTCCAGCAGAGACTTTAGAGCTCCATCAGGATTTTGTCCCCTTATCATGGCTATCTCTTTCTTTGTTATGGGTTGGTTGTAGGCAATAACGGCAAGGACTTCAAGCAGGTATCTTGAGAGTTTAACAGGTCTGTCCTCTACGAACTCTTTCAGGTCTTGAGAAAGGTCAGAAGCTGTAAAGAACCTGTAACCGCCCGCCACCCTCCTAAGAACAATTCCCCTGTCGCTGTATTCTTTCAGGAGTTCCTCAAGGAGCTCCTCTACTCTATCAACGGGGATTCCGAACTTCTCAGAGAGCTCCTCAGGTCTAACTGGATCTTGAGACAGGAAAATGGCAGCCTCTAACAGCCTCTTTTCTCGCATAACACCTCTGTTATTCTGTCTGTAGCGTTGGGTCTTGAGAAAGAGAGGAAGTTCTCTTTCAGCTTCTGTGAATCAATTATACCAAAGAGAAGCGTCTCAATTATTTGAGCCGTTTCCTGTGGAGTGATCTCCTCCTGCTTCCGGTATAGCGCAGCTCCCATCTGTGAAAGAAACTGTGCGTTTTTCAGCTGATGGTCGTCAGCTGCGTAAGGGAAAGGGACGAAGAGGGTAGGAATTCCAAAGAGGGAGAGTTCCGAAATCGCCAGAGCTCCTGCCCTTGAAACGGCACAGTCGGCTATAGAGTAGAGCTCCCACACCTCCCTGTAGAAAGGGAAAACTCTTGCATCTATTCCACTTTCTCTGTAAACTACTTTAAGTTTTTCCTCTTCCTTAGATTTCCCCGTTATGTGAATGACTTGAACTTCCCTGTTGAGGAGCGGAGCCGTCTCTATGAAGAGCCTGTTGAGGAAGAGAGCTCCCTGACTTCCTCCTATAACGAGAAGAGTTTTCTTTTTTCTTGAGAGGTTGAGCTTTTCTAAAGTTTTTCTCCCTACCTCCTCTCTTCTCTTTGATGCATCAACTACCTGTCTCCTTACAGGGTTTCCCGTAAAGAGATTTTTACCTTTTAAAAAAGCCTCTGCACCCGGAAACCCCAAAAATGAGCACTTTGAAAACCTTGAGAGAAATCTGTTAACTCTGCCGGGAACCGAGTTCTGCTCCTGAACGTATAGGGGAATACCCTTCAGAAAAGAAGCGACTCCCGAAGGGAGAGAGGCGTAACCTCCGAAAACTATAGCTGCATCTGGATTGAACCTTTCAATCTCTCTTAGGAGTTTTAGGGTTGAGGTAACAAACCTGAAAGAGGAGAAGTATCCTCTTAACCCTCTGCCAATAAACCCAGAAACGTTAAGTAGCAGGGAATTTTCAGATGGGAAGCCTAAGGTTTTCTCTATGCCGTTCTCTGTTCCGACGTAGAAGATTGAGTGTCCTTTTTCCTTCAGGGCCTCCGCAACGGCAAGTGCTGGGAAGTAGTGCCCTCCTGTTCCACCGCCAGCTATTAGAAACCTCAATATGTATACCTCCCCTTGCTCATTAACTTAACTGTTACCTGAGACTCCGGAGGAAGGTGCCTTGCCACGCTCATTATTATTCCCACGGCAATGAATAGAGAAATGAGGGAGCTCCCTCCCATGCTCATAAAGGGAAGCGTTATACCTGTTGTCGGCAGAAGCCCAATGTTTACTCCTATGTGGACGGCCGCCTGAAGGAAAATGTATAGGGTAAGCCCTAAGGCCATGTATTTCCCAACCTGTTCGTCTGTTCTGTCGGCTATTGAAAGCCCAGAGTAGAGAATTAAAAGGTATATAAGGAGAACAAAAAGAACTCCTAAGGCTCCGACTTCCTCAGCTATGTGGGCAAACATAAAGTCACTAAAGGCAAACGTGAGGAACTGAAACTTTGATAGAACTCCGTTTCCGATTCCCATTCCCGTGATGCCCCCCTTTGCAAAGGCAACGAACGCTTGGACTAACTGGTAGCTACTGTACTTACCTGTAGTCTGTATGTAGTTCTCCGGATGAAGGAGAATCTTTATCCTCATGAGCCTGTAGGGAGCTGTAACGACGGCAAGAGTAAAAAGGGCTGTTCCTAAGGCAGCCGGATAAACTATGTATTTAACGTTCAAACCTGTAACGAAGAGAATTGCAAAGACCGAAATTGTCAGTATCATTGCGGAACCAAGGTCACCCTCGGCAAGTATGAGAAGGTCTGGAATGAACAGACCGAAGGTTATGAACGTAAGGAAGAACTTGAGGCTCTTTGTTATGTCATACCACTTATACCTTATGTAGGCTGAGTCAAATACGATTATCAGGATTTTTGCAAGCTCTGCCGGTTGAAAAGAGAGCCCTCCTACAATTATCCAGCTCTTTGAGTTGTTTATCTCTTTTCCAAAGAGGAGAACTGCGACTAAGAGGAATATTGCTGTAAAGTATGTCGCCCAGAGGAACTTTTTTGAGACAAAGTTCCTGTAGTCTGCGTACTTATAGATTAGAAGTGCTGCTGTAACTCCTAAAGTAAAGGCAACGAACTGTTTAAGGGCATACGAGTAGGGCGGAGCTCCGTGCTTTACACACCAGAAGTAGCTTCCTGTGTAGACAAATATGATCCCAAGGAGTGAAAGAAAGAGGGAGCTCCCAAAAATTATCCACCCGTAGGATTCTCTAATTTTCAATTTTTTCCTCCAGCTTCTCTTTAAGTTTTAAGACTTCTCTTTTAAAGGCTTCTCCCCTTTCCTCAAAGTTTTTAAACATGTCAAAACTGGCACATCCCGGAGAGAGTAAGACTGTATCTCCTACATCAGAGAGTTCAAAGGCTTTCCTTACCGCCTCTTCCATGGAGTTTGCCGTTAACGTGAGGGTTTCTTCTCTGAATGTTTGGGAGAGGAGCTCTGCCGTTTCTCCTATAAATACGGCTGCCTTTACCCTTTCTCTGACAAGTTCTTTTAGGTGGCCAAAGTCAAGTCCTTTATCGCTTCCGCCGGCTATCAGGATAATATTTTTAAAGCTCTCAAGGGCTTTTTTAAGGGAATCTGGGTTTGTTGACTTTGAATCGTTTACGAAGGTAACTCCCTTTACTGTTTCTACGATTTCCGTTCTGTGGGGAAGACCTTTAAAGGATTTAAATCCTCTAAGTATCTCTTTTTCGTTTAGTCCTAGAATACTTAAAACTGTAGCGGCAGCAGTGTAGTTTTCTAAGTTGTGAATTCCCTTTAGAGGGAGCTCTGTTAAAGGGAGCTCTACTCTGTTTTTTAGGTTGATGATCAATTTGTTCTTTGCCACATAGGTATCTGCTTTCCTCCTTGTGCTGAAGAAGATAAGGTTATTCCCTTTTAAGTTTCTTAACTGTTCGTCGTCTCTGTTTAGAACTGTTAGGTCCGAGTGTTTAATCAGTTTAAGTTTTGCATTTCTGTATTCTGTGAAATCTCTGTATCTGTTCATATGGTCAGGAGTGACATTTAGGATTACGGAAACGTTTGACCTATAAGACTTTAGGTCTTCTATTTGGAATGAAGAGAGTTCTATGGCGGAGATGGTTTCTGGTGTGGTCTTTAGTGCAAACTCAGAAAAGGGAATTCCGAAATTTCCGCCGATGAATGTTTTGTATCCGTTGATTTTGAGCGTGTGGTGAATGAGAGCTGTTGTCGTGCTCTTTCCGTTTGTCCCTGTGACTGAGACGATTTTTCCTCGGGAGAAGCGGAAGGCGAGTTCAATTTCGCCGAGGGTGGGTACGTCTTTTTTGCTTAGATATTGTAAAATTTTATGGTTAATAGGAAACCCAGGGGACTTCACAGCAAAATCAAATAAGGACAAGTCAGGTAAACCATTGCCATCCTGGTAGAACTCATAGAAAAAACCCAAAGAACTTAAAAGAAGAGCTGCTCCTTTACCGCTTAGGCCTTTTCCTAAAATAAGAGCTCTCAAGTTCTGTTCCCTCCGGCAGTTTCTCTAAAGTATAATTTTCCACATGTTAAAGGTAAAGACGCTGAAAAACGGAGTAAAAGCCGTAGTAAAAGAGAGACCCGACCTTTTCTCTGCTACCGTTTCTGTCTGGGTAAAGGCAGGAGCGGCATACGAAAGAGAAGAGGAAAGGGGAATAGCCCACTTTCTTGAACACATAGTTTTTAACGGAAGTGAGAACTTCCCAGAAGGAGAGGCAGACAGAGTTATTGAAGGGGTAGGCGGGGAACTTAACGCAGCGACCTCCTACGACTACACGTACTACTACACAAACCTTCCGGCTCAGGAGTGGGAGACCGGCCTTAACGTTCTATCAGACCTTACGCTGAGGCCTCTAATAGACAAAAAGCACGTTGAGAAAGAGATACCTATAGTCCTTGAAGAAATAGCAAGAAGCAAAGACAACCCCCACGAGGTCTTTACTGAGGAGTTCTTAAAAAGACTTTATAGAAGAGCTCCCTACAGGTTCCCGATTTTAGGTTTTGAAGAGACGGTTAAGAGTTTCACTTCCAAAAAGGTGAGGGATTTCTACGAGAGGCTTTACACCCCGAAAAGGATAACCGTCGTAGTTGAAGGGAACATAAAGGCAGAACAAGTTTTAAAGAGAGTTGAGGAACTGTTTGGAAGCCTAAAAAAGGAAGACACTCCTTTAACTCCAGAAAGAGAGAAAGACCTCGTTTCAGAAGGGGAGTTCGTAGTTAGACACCCGACAGTGGAACTTCCCTACGTTCTCTTAGGTTGGAAGCTTCCACCTGCAGGAAGACACGACGTTTACTACGACATACTGGATTCACTACTCTCTTTAGGACGGAGCTCCCTCCTGTTTAGAAAGCTAAGAGAAACGGGAGTAGTTTTCTCAGCCTCGTCAAACTACCAGAACCTTAAACTCGGAGCAAACTTTACCTTAGGGGCAGTTACAGACAAACCGGAAGTGGCTGTAAGGGAGATGAAGGAGCTCTGCCGAAACGTTTTAGATGTAAAGGAAGAAGAATTTGAAATAGCAAAGAGGAAGCTCTATAGGGCTGAAGTTTTCGGAAGGGAATCTGGAGAGGCAGACAGTTTAGGTTTCGCTGTAACCGTTATGGAAGACATCGGGTACTCAACAGAGTTCCTGAAAGACCTCCAGGAAGCTAAATTTTCAGAATTTCTAAAGGCAGTAGAGTTCCTAAAAGAGGAGCCCCTAATCGGACTCCTCCTCCCTGAAACAGCTTTCTGAAGCGGGAAGAACTTTGGCAGAGTATTTCCTCTTTAGCTGAGAGACCTTTTCCTCGATGAGTTTTTTTGCCCTTTCCCCTTTCAACCTGATCTTTATTGTGGAGTAAACGTCTCCCAGTAGAAGGTAAGTTGAAGGTTTCCTGCTCTCAACAACTATCAGAAGAGTCCTTCCGTCTGGCATGTTAAGGAGGTTAAACTTCTTCTTAGACGAAAAGACCAGCATAGAAACCGGATTGTTCTCGTCGTTTGAAAGGACTGTCCATTCTCTACCTGTTGAGAAGATGTATCCAGGAATAGACTCTTTCAAAGATTTTCCCGAGTTTAGGGCGCTGAGAGACTTCTTGGCCTCCTTCTCTGACGGAAAGACGAAGATGAGAACTTTAGCAGAAGCAGGGGTTTTAAACTCTTCCCTGTGTTTTGAGTAGTAGTCCTTAATCTCCCTGTCTGAAACCTTTATACTGGTTAAAATTTCTTTTTCAAAAGAGGAAGCTGCAAGGTTCTCCTCAAAGGATAGGAGCCGATTCCTAAAGCTACGACTCTTATCAAGCCCTTCTTTCAGCGCTTCTAAGTAGAGAGCGTAAGTTTCAAGAGCTCTCTTCAAAGCCAAAGGCGTTGGTTTCCCCTCAATTAAGGGTTTAATATCACCGTAGGTTATTTTCTTCCTATTATAAACTGCAACAACGTCACTGGAAGACTTAGGGTTAAGGCTAAGAATCTTTAGACGAGACTTCACAGATGAGATTACCCTTTCCCTCTCTTGGGATATCTTCTGAGCTTCAAGGTTTATTTTGACTGAACGGCGGAGCTCTGGCGTAACTTTCTTCCCTTTGTAGTATTTCTTTATGGCTGCCTCTACCTCCGACTCCGTGACTCTTGGCGCTTTTATGTGTTCAGCAAGGTATAGAGAAGCGAGAGTTTTTACCTTAAACCTCTCAACATGTTCTCTTATTTCTGGCCTATCAAAAAAACCCTTATCCTTATAAGACTGGAAGATCAATTGCCTTTCAAGGATTTTCTGAAGGAGCTCCTCCCTACCCTTAACGCCGGAGTAATACTTCTTCATAGCCCACTGGGGAATGGTTGACTCAACGTAACGGAAGTAGGAGTAGTCAACAGTCCGGCCGTCAATTTTCAAAAGGGGAGTATCCGGGTTACAGGCGGCAGGAGAACTCCCCGTAAGAAGGGCTGACAAGACGAAAGCTATAAATGGTTCTCTATACCTCATACTTCCTCCAAGTTTTAAATTGAAATTATTGTTTGATTTTATCAATTAATTTCTTTGCAAGAAGATCAATATAATCAGCCCCTTCAAGACATTTAAGCCACTCCTCCGGAATTGACGAAATGCCTAAGTAACCCCCGACGAGAGCTCCAACAACGAAGGCAACGGCATCTGTATCTCCCCCAAAGTCTCCGTAGGAGTTAACTGCCGTCACGACAGCCCTTCTGTAAGACTTGGAGTTGTTTAAGGCTATGTAGAGAGAAAGGGAAAAGGCCTCGGGGGCGAAACTTCCGTTACCTAAGAGCAGAATAATCTCGTCCAAGCTCACACTCTCCTTAGCAAGAGCCTGATAGAGAAGGTCTAAGTAGGAACGCACCATTTGTGTTTGGGCAAACTCCCTGAGAACTTCAACAAAACCCAAACGGTCTTCCCTTGACGAGAGAAGGACTCTTCCCCCTAAAACTTCTGAAACTGCAACGGCAAGAACTCCAGCTGTATCAACGAGGGCTTCGTCGTCGTGTGTAATTGAAGCTATATACCTCCCCTCAGAGTAGGCGTCGTAGCTGCTGTCCCACCTGAAGATACCTGCAGCAGCAGCTGGTATAGCACCGTCTATATCACAGGCCTTCACCCGCGCCTCGTCCGGTTCAAGGCCGGCAGCGTAAGAGAGGGCAGCGTTTACGTGGGAGCCTGCAGGATACCTGTGGGACTTTTCATCCTTCACCCAGTTTATCAGCTCCTCTATGTAGAGGCTTTCATCAAAGTAGCCCTTCTCTGCGTAAACTCTTAGAGCCATCAGAAAGATCTGAGATTCGTGGGAATACTGCCCCTTCTTGAGATGAGGACAGACAGAGAGGGGAGAGGGCTCCTTAAAGTCAAGTATGGGACCTCCGTAGGCTTTCTTAACTGTTTCTTTGTCCATCTCCTCAACTAAGGTTCCAAGGGCATCCCCTATAACAGCTCCGAAAACTGCACCTTCTATCTTCTCCTCAAGCATAACTCCTCCTAAACCCTTTAATGGCTTTAAACCTCTATAATTGTATTTACTGATGAAGGAGAAGTTATGGAGCCTGACAGGAAAGTTGCCCTTAAAACTTCCAAGATAATTAAGGAAAGGAGAAAGAGTAAGCTCCTCTCAGCTCTTATTCCCGGAGCTGGACAGGTTTACGGAAAAAGATACTTAACCGGTCTTTCGTTCTTTACGCTGTTCAGTTTTCCCTTCTACTACTGGTATCTGTTGGGATTCCCGATAAACTACGGATCTTTAACTTTAGTAGGAGCTCAAGCCCTCCTCTACGGCCTCCAAGTGTTAGACGCAGGAAGGAGCGAAAACAGAGAAACCTCCCCCTGTGAGGACTTCTGTCCGATAGGGGCAAAGATTCCCTCATTTATGGCTTACTGTGAAGAGGGAAAACCTGAAGAGGGAGTTGGAATCTTTTTCCTGTCATCACCTTTTCCATTTACTCTCGGGGAGCTCTGCCCTGCACCCTGCGAGGAGAAGTGCGGAATCCTCCCTGAGAGACCTCTGAGGATTCGGGAAGTTCATAGAGAAATGGCAAAAGTTTTCCTAGAAGAGTTAGAAATAAAAGAAAGAGAGCCTTTTTTCCCAGAAGTAAAGAGAAAAGTGGCAGTTGTTGGAGGAGGTCTTTCAGGAATCACTGCTGCCTACTACCTCGCCTCCTGTGGAGTTCAGGTTGACCTCTACGAGAAAGAGAGTGAGTTGGGAGGTTTAATCAACTACATTCCGAACTTCAAGTTCAATAGAGAGCTTGCTAAAAAGGAAATAGAATACGCAACATCCTTTAAGAACTTGAACGTTTTTACGAATAACCCTGTTGAAAAAGAGCTAAAAGGATACGATGCAGTTGTCATAGCTGTTGGGGCACAGATTGAAAGGAGAATTGAAGGAATAGAAGGAGAAAGGGTTGTCTATCCCCTCTCTTTTCTGAAAAAGCCACCGGAGCTCCGCGACAAAAAGTTAATAGTCTTAGGAGCAGGAGATACGGCTATAGACGTTGCAAGGCTTGGAGTAAGGCTCGGAGCAGACGTCTCAGTCCTCTACAGGGGAGATGCAAAGGGAATAAGGGCGCAGAGGAAGGAGCTCTCAGCAGCGGTAAGGGAAGGAGTAAAGGTATACACAAACTGTGCCGTTAATGGGATAAAGGGAAAAACGGTGGAGCTATCCTGTGGAAAGTTTGAGTTTGACTACCTTATTCCCGCCGTGGGCTTTAAAGTTGATAAAGAGTTAATAGAGAAACTCTCAAAAGGTAAAAACACCTTCATAACGGGAGACGCAGTTTCTGGAATGACGACTTTCGTTGAGGCCTGCAGTAGAGCAAGAGAAACGGCAGCAGAGATTTTAAAAAAAATAGGCCTTTCTGAAAGGGCGTGGTTTACCGTTGACGTACACAGGGAAAAACCGAACAGGGTTTCAGGCGAGAACCTGTTTATAGTCTCGGAGAGCTCCCTCTGCCAACACTGCGGAGTAAAGGTGAGGAGTTAGTGAAACTTAACGTAGTTAGGAATATATTCTCCAGTAAAGAAAAGAAAGGGAAAGAAGATGGAAGAGAAGTTAGCACCGAGGCTTGAGGACTACCTTGAAACAATTTACCTCCTTGAAAGGGAGAATAAAGTAGCGCGGGTTAAAGAGATAGCGAAGGCGAGAAACGTCAAGATGCCTACAGTTACAGAAGTCTTAAAGAGGCTCTCGGAGAAGGGTTACATAAAGTATGAACCTTACGGATACGTGAGCACAACAGAAAAAGGAAGAAACTACGCAAAGGAGCTCTACAGGAAACACAAGGTTCTGATTAACTTCTTCCGGTCTGTTTTAGGGCTTCCCCCCGAAGACGCAGAGAGGGAAGGGTGTTTAATAGAACACCACCTCTCAGACGAAACGGTCAGGCGGATAGAGAAACTAATGGAGACACTTAAAGAGAAGAACATCAAGCCCTTTGAGGAAGAAAATGGTTGAAATTGAGGAGATAACTGACGAAAGGTTAGTTGAGGACAGGGAACTCCTTCCGATAGCCGAGAAGGTAGCTTCGGGAGAAAGGCTTTCCTTTGAAGATGGAGTGAAACTCTTTAAGAGCAACGACCTGCTAACGGTCGGAAAACTTGCAGACTTCGTTAACAGGAAAAAGAACGGAAATTTAGTTTACTTTACAGTTAACAGGCATATAAACCTTACGAACCTATGCGTTGGAAGCTGTAAGTTCTGTGCCTTCAGAAAGGAAAAAAACGATAAGGACGCCTACGAGTTAACGGTTGAAGAGGCAGTTCAGAAGGCAAAGGAGGTTGGAAACGTCTCTGAGATTCACATAGTAAGCGGCCTTCACCCGGAGTGGAACTACGAAAAGTATTTAGAGTTCATAAGGGAGATAAAGAGAGCCGTTCCAACGGCGAAAATCCAAGCCTTCACTGCAGAAGAGATAGACCACCTCTGCAGGATATCTGGAAAGAGTGCCGAGGAAGTTTTAAAAGAGCTTATAGAGGCAGGACTTGACGCGCTTCCGGGAGGAGGAGCAGAAGTCTTCAGTAAACGGGTAAGGGAGAAACTCTGCCCTCAGAAACTCTCTGCTGAGAGGTACTTAGAGATCCACAAAATAGCTCACTCCTACGGGCTGAAAACAAACGCGTCAATCCTCTACGGCCACATAGAGACTGTAGAGGAAAGGGTTGACCACCTATTAAGGCTCAGAAAGCTCCAGGACGAAACGGGAGGCTTTCAGGCGTTTATCTCCTTTGCCTACCAGCCAAAGAACACAGAGTTGGGAGGAAACTTCACGACGGGTTTTGACGACCTGAAGATGCTGGCAGTAGCGAGACTAATCCTTGACAACTTTCCCCACGTTAGGGCTTTCTGGATAACTTTAGGAGAAAAACTGGCTCAAGTCTCACTTCACTTTGGAGTTGATGACTTAGACGGAACTGTGGTTGAGGAGACGATAACGAGGTCGGCGGGAGCTCCCGGCTCGTTGTTTATGCCAAAAGAGAGGCTGATAAACCTCATAAAAGAGGCTGGAAAAATACCTGTTGAAAGGGACACAAACTACAACGTTCTGAGGGTCTACTGATGGAGTTTATAAGAGACGAAAGGTTAATACCAGTTGCCCAAAAGGTTTTAAATGGAGAAAGACTCTCTTTTGAAGACGGTCTTACACTCTTTGAGTCAAAAGACATACACACAATAGGCTACCTTGCTAACTTGGTAGCCGAGAGGAAAAACGGGAAGTTTGCCTACTTTAACGTAAACGTTCACATAACTCCTACAAACATCTGCGTTGGAACCTGCAAGTTCTGTGCCTTCAGGAAGAGAAAGGGAGAAGAAGGAGCTTACGAGTTAACGGTTGATGAAATCCTAAAAAAGTTGGACGAGTATAAGAAGCAAAACCCCGGACTCACAGAGGTTCACATAGTAGGAGGACTGCACCCAGACTGGAGCTACGACCACTACATTGGAATAGTGAGAGAGGTTAAAAAGGCCTTCCCAGACATTCACGTTAAGGCCTACACAGCCGAAGAGATTAAGTTCATATCAGAAAAGGGAAACAGGAGTATTGAAGAGACGCTGAAAGAGCTAATAGAAGCAGGACTCGGCTCAATTCCCGGGGGAGGAGGAGAGATATTTACAGAAGAGGTAAGGAAGAGAATCTGCCCGGACAAGATAACGGCTGAAGAGTACTTAGAGATTCACAAAACGGCACACAGACTTGGACTAAAGAGCAACGCAACAATGCTCTTCGGCCATATTGAATCCTACGCCGACAGAGTTGACCACCTGATAAGGATCAGGGAGGCTCAGGACGAAACAGGAGGCTTTCAAACCTTTATTCCCCTTGCCTTCCACCCTAAAAATACAGAAATACCTGGAGCTAACTACACAACAGGTTTTGACGAACTTAAAACAATCGCCGTCTCAAGGCTACTTCTTGACAACTTCCCCCATATAAAGGCCTACTGGATAATGTTAGGTGAGAAGGTAGCCCAGATAGCCCTTCAGTTTGGAGCAGATGACATAGACGGAACGGTAACCGAGGAAGACATTACTCAAGCTGCAGGGGCAAGGGCAGGTCAGTTTATACCGAAAGAGAGACTAATAAAGCTGATAAGGGAAGCCGGAAAAGTTCCCGTTGAGAGGGATACCCTCTACAACGTCGTTAAGATTTACGAGGAGGTTAAAAGATGAGCGAAAACACGATTCTTGGAATAATCTGCACAATCATTGCAATCCTCTTACCTCTTTCCTTTGCCGTTTTAGCCTGGAAGCACACGTTAGATGAGAAGAAAAAAAACAGAACTCAGGGTTAAACAACGCCTTTCTTTACCAGGTAGCGGGATATATCGGCCCGCGAAGTTATTCCTACCAACTTCAAAGAGTTGGTTATTAAAAGAGGACTAAGAGCTTTTAGATAGCTCAGTTGTTTGTATTAGCTAAGTTTTGCCTGTTCAATCTCTGGGTTCTTTTCTTATTCCTCTGGATCTTTCAAAAAGCCTCACCAATTGACTTAAAATTTTATTTGACATAATTTAAACTTAGAAAAGAAAAGTCCGTGAGGAGGGAAGTAAATGGTAATCAGAAAAGAACACGCACTGGCACTAATGAGAGTAAGGGAGGAGGAGAAGAACAACGCACCAACCTGCCAGCTCTTTGTAAAGAGTGAGGAACCTCCTTACTTAGAGCTTGAGAGGATGAACCTTTTAAGGATGGTAAGACCTTTAGAGTACTCCCTTACCTACTGGGGAAGGGTTCTCGCAAACATTTTAGACGAAATGGTTGAGAAAAAACTGATAGAACACCCGTCCAAGTGGACGGAAGAGTTTAGATGGCTCGGCTCTGAAATTCTTATGATGATTGAGACGGCCATTGAAAACGACGACGTTCCAGGTCCTCTAACCGAAAAGGAATTAGAAAAGAGGGGATTCATTGAAGAAAGGAAAGTAGAGAAAAAGGGGACTTTCAAGGCCATCAACCAGTATGCAAAAGACATCTACGAAGTGTTTAAAAACGCTCACCCGAGGCTCATTATTGACAGGGAGCTCTGCCAGTACATCAAGGAGATGCCGGCAGGACCTGCTGAATCCTCAATGCTCCCTGCGGGAGGTAGGTTCCCGATTCTAATGGGAGCTATGAGGTTACTAGCCTTCTCCGTTCCAACTTCAGACGTTTATGCTCTTACCCCACTTGGAAGGGAAATAAAAGCTGCCTGTGAGACAATTGCTCCTACCCTTGAAACGGTAATTTCTGAAGATATAATGGATTCACTTGAAAGGGCAGTTTACGAAGGGTTTGATGCCGTAACGGACGAGGAGAAAGAAGTTCTCTTTGCACTTGCCCTCATAGACGACGAAGGGAACCCACTTCCAGCAGGTGAACACCTGTTAGAGGCATATAGAATCTGGAAGGAGAGGAGTTTTAAGCCCGTTAAGTCTATGAACGTTGAGATATTAGACGCGGAGCTCCTTAAAGGAATAGAGGAGGTCTGGAAGCACCACGAACAAGATCCGTCTACCCTTCCAACAGTTGACGAGCTCGTCCACTACCTCTTCTACAAGCCCGTTAAAGAGTATAAACACCTTCTTGAGCACTATGGAAGGAGAATCTATCAAGACTTAGGTTATCAGAAGAAAGAGGAGATTAAGAAGAAGTTCTCTGAGGTTAAAACCGTTGAGGAGCTCTTCAAGTCGTTCTACGAAAAGGGCAACCAATGGTATGAAAAGATGTACGACATCGTTCAGGAATCCCTCTATACCCTTGAGTCTTTCAACCTGATTAGGGCTGAAGAGTTTGAAGGAAAGAAAGTCCACTACCTAACTGAATTTGGAAAGAAAGTACTTGAAGACATGAAGACCCGCGGTTTCAGGGAAATTCCCGCAGTTGCAGTTAAGTCAATTACAATTACAAACAAGGAGTTTGCAGCTCCTAACGTTGACTGGTATAACAAGGGAGTTAAGACACAGCTCATAGGCGGTGGAGAGGCAACGGAATCCGGTAAGATGTATGCCGAGATGGCATACCAGATCAGAAGACTTCCCCACATCACAAAGTTTGAGCTTCAAGTTCTCCACAAGCTTCCTGAGAAAGGTTTCTTCGTTAAAGACGTTTACGAACAGTTTGACGAAACCTGGCAGGAGGAAATTGACTACGCACTCAACAAGCTTGAGGCAAGGGGCTACATAGACATCCTTCAGAACGAAGCAATTATTCTTACAGAGGCTGGAAAGCTCATAAAGAGAGCTCTATCCGGAACTCCGGAAGGCTTTGCAAACCCTATTACTCCACTTGCCGTTAGAGTCCTTGAAGCCCTCAGTAAAGTTGGAACCCTCTACGTTAAAGAGAGGAAGATAAGAATCCTTCCGAAGAACATAAAAGAGGCCATTAAACTCTCGGGACTTGATCCAGAAGCCTTTGAGAAGGAGATGGTTATCCTCAGGGCTTCAAACCTTGTAGGTAAGAACTCTATCAACGAAGCCGGACTGCTCATATTAGAGGCTTTAGAGAAATTGAACTAAGAACAAGGGGGAGCTATTCCCCCTTTTAACTGAATAGTGGAGGGAGAGATGGCAAGGATCTACGGAAAAGTAGAAGGACCGGAGGACATCAGACGTATTAACTGTATCATCAGAGATGAAATGTTAGAGGTAGAAACTCCAGAACAGCTAACAGACCTGAAAAAACGCTCAGACTACCTGTGCACCCTCACATACTCGCCGTTTTGGAAGATAAAGTTCGGCCCAATGATTGAAGAGCTTAGAGAGGTAGCTTTAGAGGAGAACAGGGTAACAGTAAGGCTTGCCAACTACGTAGCCAAGTATAAAAAGTGGGACAAAGAGTACAGCCCCTGGGGAAGCGACAACAGGAGCATAGACGAGAAGCTGAAGGAAATTCCTGAACAGATAATGAAAGAGATTTTAGAGAGCGTTGTTGACCTGAAGCTCTCCCCTGAGATACTGGAGGAGCTCCGCAGGAACTTCTGCGAAATCAAAAAAGCTATGGTTTTAGCTGAGGACAAAGGGACCCTTGAGAGGTTAAAGAAACAAGGAGATCTAATCGTTGCAATTACGAGGTTAGAGGACTTTAGAGAAAGATTCTCAGATATTTTAGACAAGATTGATGAGCTGGTTAAGAGGGAGGAAGAGAGAAACGTTAAGCTTGCCAACATCATAGCCGAAGTAAGGGGATGGAAGGTTGAGTTTGAGGTCTGGACTGAAAACGAAGTTAGGGAAGACGAAACCTTAGAACAGTATGTTCAAAGGCTCCTTGAAGAAGAGAAAAAGGCAGAGCAATATATTCCTACAGAGGCCAAGTACAAAGAAGGGAAAACTTTATGGCTGGTTTACTTTCACAAGGGAAGGAATAGACACTTTGCAAAGAGAATCTACTTCCCTGGTTCAGCTAAAGATATTGAAATAGAAGGACCTGCTGAGTTTGAGAACAAGTTCGGAAAGAAAGTTTGGGGAGTAAGGATAAAGTATAAGGCAAAAGTCTCACCTGCAGTTATAAGGATTGGCAAGCGGGTAATCCACCTTCCTGAACGCTGGGTTGAGAGGGTTAAAGTTGTTCCTTTACCAAAAGAGGCTACAGATATCAAGCTCTTAGAGGAAAGACCGGAGTTTGCTTACCCGGTAGCTTAAATGACGTATCTCACGGTTCTCCTGTAAAATTAACGGGAATTAAACAAAAGGAGGAGAGCCGTGGGATACCCTTCTCTCCCTATTTGCCATAGGTATCCTTTCCTACAAGCTGATAAACAGTGCTTACAGAAACTACCTTAAATCTGAAAATCTCAAAACCAGCATCACAATCGCAGAAAGAGTCTCCCTCTTAGTTCACGAGCTCCAAAAAGAAAGGGGAAGGACTGCTGGATTTTTAGGAAGCGGAGGGAAAACCTTTTCTGAGGAGCTTAAAGAACAGAGAAAAGTGACAGACAAACGAATCAGCTAAAGGGGGTTCTCTCAAAAGAGACAGTTCAAGCACTTCCCCCTAAAGTGAGGGAGTTCTTCTTAAATCTTATAAACGAACAACTTCCACAGCTTATTGGGATAAAAAACATAGTTAATAACCTACTAAACAAAGCAATAGCCTTCTACACACAGTTTAACAACAGACTTATAGACTCTGTCGGTCTTCTATCATCTCCCTATCCTTTTAAATTATAGATAGGTCTAACAAACTTCTCTACCTCAAGGGTTTTAGGTAAAAACTTAAGAATCTTCTCTGGTTCTTTATAGGCAAAAGGAGCTTCGTCTAAAGTCTCCTTTGAAACTGTTGAGGAGTAAACGCCTGCCTCCTCAACGGCCTTTCTGAATTCTCCTACCGAGAAGAGCTCTTTTGCCTTCCTCCTACTAACCTTCCTCCCAGCACCGTGAGGAGCTGAGAAGTTAAGCTCTCTTACACCTTTTCCCCTTCCTATAACCAAACCGGTAGTTAAGTTGAAAGGAATTACAACCCTCTCACCTTTATGTGCAGAGATAGCTCCCTTCCTCACGCACATATCTCTGTCAACGTCTATGTAGTTGTGGACGCTCTTTATCAGCCTTTCCTCTTTGAACTCTTCCCTAAAAAACTCCTCAACGATGATTTTCAGAATCATTCTCCTGTTAAGGTCAGCGTAGGACTGTGCAAGCCTCATTGCCCTTATGTACTCCCTTCCTCCCTTCTTCATCGGCAGGAAGGCAAGGTCTTTGGGAAAGTCCGGCATAACCTTTTTTGTATGTTCCCAAGCAAGCCTCTGAAAGTGGTTACAGAGCCTAAGTCCAAGGTTCCTTGAGCCGGTGTGAACCGTAAGGTATAGCCTACCTTCATCGTCAACTCCAAGCTCAAGAAAGTGGTTCCCGCTACCTAACGTTCCAACCTGAAGTAGAGGCTCCTGAAGGTCTATCCTGTAAGTATTGATGAGAACAGAACGGATCTCAGAGAGGAGCCCCTTGTCTTCATTTGAGAGAGGAAGCTTCTTGGCGTTGTTCTTCATTCTTGAAGTCAATCCCGTCGGAATCCTTCCTTTAACAAAGGCGTCAAACTTTGGAAGATTAACGTCTTCCCCTGGGTTTTTAGGGTCAACCCTCCTCTCAAGTGGGTAGGTGTAAACTCCGCAGCCTATATCAACTCCAACAATGTTCGGAATGACAACGTCGTCAAAGTAGCCGGTAAACCCGATTACACACCCCTTTCCTGCATGACAGTCTGGCATTATCACTATCTTGTCTCTGAAGAAAGGAAGGTCCTTTACCCTCTCAACCTGAGAGAGAACATCATCCTCAACTGAACCTGCATATATGTAAACAGGAAATCTACCCTCTAAAACAATCGGCTCCATCTTGCACCTACCAAAAGATTAAGCTACAAAGACTTTTAGCCACTGTTGAAATTTTTACAAAATTTTTACATAATTTTGAGCAAGGTTTTTGAAAGCTATTTGAAATTTATATAAACAGGAGGAGAAATGGGACTAAACATCGTCCAGAAGATTATTAAGACTCACCTCGTTGAAGGGGACATGACTCCCGGGAAGCCCATAGCCATTAAGATTGACCAGACACTTACCCAGGACGCAACGGGAACGATGGCATACCTCCACTTTGAGGCTATGGGGCTACCAAAGGTTCAGACGGAGCTCTCCGTCTCCTACGTTGACCACAACACCCTCCAAGCAGGAGGCCCTGAGAACGCAAATGACCACCTCTTTCTCCAAACAGTTGCTGCAAAGTATGGAATTTACTTTTCAAAGGCAGGAAACGGTATCTGCCACCAAGTTCACCTTGAAAGGTTCGCAGTTCCGGGAAAAACTCTCCTCGGTTCAGACTCTCACACACCAACTGCCGGTGGAATCGGAATGCTTGCAATTGGAGCTGGCGGAATGGACGTTGCCCTTGCAATGGCAGGTGAGCCCTTCTACCTCACAATGCCAAAGGTTGTAAGGGTTAACCTCTATGGAAAGTTAAGACCTTTCGTTTCAGCTAAGGACATCATTTTGGAGCTCCTCCGCCGCCTAACAGTTAAGGGAGGACTTGGAAGGATTTTTGAGTACGGCGGAGAGGGAGTCAAATACCTTACAGTTCCAGAGAGGGCAACAATAACGAACATGGGAGCAGAGCTTGGAGCTACAACCTCCATCTTCCCAAGCGACGAACAGACTTACCTCTTTATGAAGGCTCAGGGAAGGGAAGCCCAGTGGAGGCCGCTCCAGGCAGACCCAGACGCAACTTACGACGAGGTAATTGACATAGACCTTTCTGAGCTTGAGCCGTTGATCGCCTGCCCACACATGCCTGATAACGTTAAGAAGGTTAAAGAGGTTGAAGGACTAAGGGTTCACCAGGTTGCAATCGGCTCCTGTACAAACTCCTCTTACCGTGACCTTAAAACAGTTGGAGAGATGTTTAAGAGAACAGGAAAAATGGTTCACCCGTTAGTTTCTGCAGCAATCTCTCCAGGCTCAAAGCAAGTCCTCAGAATGATGGACAAGGAAGGATACTACGACGTGTTCCTAAGGGCAGGCTTCAGGATACTTGAGAACGCCTGCGGCCCCTGTATCGGTATGGGATTCGCACCACCTTCCGGAGGAGTATCTGTTAGAACTTTCAACAGGAACTTCTACGGCCGTTCAGGAACAAAAGACGCTCAGGTTTACCTTGCTTCACCAGAAACAGCGGCAGCAACCGCTATGAAAGGAGTTATCACAGACCCGAGGGATTTAGGTCTTGAGGAAATTAAGGTATTCCTCCCTGAGAAGTTTGAAATTGACGATTCAATGATTTTTGCCCCAGCTGCAGACCCGGACGAGGTTGAAGTATTTAAGGGTCCAACAATTAACTACGTAGGTTACAAGGAGCCTCTCGGAGACAAACTTGAGGGAGAAGTTCTCCTGAAAGTCGGAGACAACATCACCACAGACCACATTATCCCAGGTGGAGCAAAGATCCTCCCGCTACGTTCAAACATCCCTGCAATCTCCGAATACGTCTACTCAGTTGTAGACGAAACCTTCGCCCAGAGGGCAAAGGAGAAAGGTGGCGGGTTCATCGTAGGGGGAGAGAACTACGGACAGGGCTCCTCAAGGGAACACGCAGCAATCGGACCTATGTATCTCGGAATTAAAGCCGTAATCGCTAAGTCTTTTGCCCGTATCCACCACGCAAATCTCATAAATTTTGGAATCCTTCCCCTTGTGTTTGTAAACAAAGAGGACTACGACAAGATAGACCAGGGAGACTACCTTGAAATAGACCTCTCAAACTTCGCTCCGGGAGAAGACAACATCATCACCGTGATAAACAGGACAAAGGGAATCTCCATTCCTACAAAGCACGGTCTCAACAAGCGGCAGGTTGAAATCATCAAGGCTGGCGGCGTTCTTGCCTACGTTAAGCAGAAGTTTGAAAACCAAAAGAACAACTAAAAACCAGGGGGCTTGAAGCCCCCTTTTCCTTTGAAATCAAATCCGGAGGAGGATAGATATGGCTAAAAGGCCAACTATTGTTTGGACAAAGACAGACGAGGCGCCACTGCTTGCAACCTACTCTTTGCTTCCAATTATCAGGCAGTTTGTAAAGCTCGCAGGAGTGAACGTTGACCTTAAGGACATCTCCCTTGCTGGAAGAGTTCTTGCTCAGTTTGGCTACGTTCCAGACGACCTTGCTTATCTCGGAGAGTTGGTTCACAAGCCTGAGGCAAACATTGTTAAACTTCCAAACATTTCTGCATCACTACCCCAGCTCCTTGATTGTATTAAGGAGCTCCAGTCACAGGGCTACGATCTTCCAGACTACCCGGAAAACCCTCAAACAGAAGAAGAGAAGGAAATAAAAGCAAAGTACGACAAGTGTGTAGGTAGCGTTGTTAACCCGGTCCTTAGGCAGGGTAACTCAGACAGGCGTATAGCTCCTCCTGTTAAGAACTACGCGAAAAAGCACCCCCACAGGATGAAAGAGGTCTCTCCAAAGTCTGAGTCCTACGTTGCCCACATGAAGAGCGGGGATTTCTACGAGAATGAGAAGTCTGTAACACTCAAGAAGGACACAAAGATAAGGTACGAGTTCGTTGACGAGAACGGAAACGTTCAGGTCCTCAAAGAGTTTGACATGGGAATGGGTGACGTCGTTGATGGAACCTTTATGAGCAGGAAGAAACTCAAGGAGTTCTTTGAGGAAGTTATAAACGACGCCAAGTACAAAGACATCCTCTTCTCCCTCCACGTAAAGGCCACAATGATGAAGGTCTCCGATCCTGCAATTTTCGGAGACGCAATCAGGGTTTACTACAAAAAACTCTTTGAAAGGCACGGAAAAGAGCTTGAAGAGATAGGATTTGACCCCAACAAGGGACTGATTGACCTTGAGAACAAGCTTTCAAAGCTCCCACCTGAAAAGCAAGAAGAGATTAAGAAAACCCTTGAGGAGATATACAAAGAGCAGCCAAGGCTCTACATGGTTGACTCAGACAGGGGAATCACAAACCTCCACAGGCCAAACGACGTAATTATTGACGCCTCAATCCCTGCAGTCATAAAGAACGGGCTCCAGGGATGGGGACCAAACGGAGAGACAGATGACTGCGTAATCACAGTTCCAGACAGGTGCTACGCAACAATGTACTCAGAAATTGTTGAGGACATAAAGGTTCGTGGACAGTTTGACCCAACAAAAGTTGGATCTGTTCAGAACATTGGCCTCATGGCGATGAAGGCAGAGGAGTACGGTTCCCACGACAAGACCTGGTTTGCTCCGAGCAAGGGTAAATTTAGAATTGTTGACGAAGACGGAAGTGTTCTCATGGAGCACGAGGTAGAGGAAGGAGACATCTATAGAAGCTGCCACGCAAAGGACATTGCAATTAGGGACTGGGTAAAGCTCGCAGTAAACAGAGCTAAGGAAACAGGTCTTCCAATTGTCTTCTGGCTTGACTCACTAAGGGCCCACGACAGGGAACTCATTGAGAAGGTTAAGGAGGAGCTTCAGAAATACGACCTTGAGGGAGTTGAATGGTACATTAAGCCTCCAAGGGAGGCAATGAAGTTCACTTTAGAAAGGTTTAGAAAGGGACTTGACACAATCTCTGTTACTGGAAACGTTCTGAGGGACTACCTGACAGACCTCTTCCCGATTATTGAGGTTGGAACTTCCGCGAGAGCTCTCTCAATCGTTCCACTTATCGCAGGTGGAGGGCTCTTTGAAACAGGAGCCGGAGGTTCTGCTCCAAAGCACGTTCAGCAGTTTGCTAAGGAAGGCCACCTCAGGTGGGATTCATTAGGAGAGTTTCTTGCTTTTGTTGAGGCTCTGAAGCTTGCCTACAAACAGGCAGGAAGTGAGAACAAGAGAATTCTCGTAATGGCAGAGACCCTCTCTAAGGCCGTAGAGAGATACTTAGACGAGGACAAGACTCCAAAGAGGAAGGTTGGACAGCTTGATACAAGGGGAAGCCACTACTGGCTTGCAAGGTTCTGGGCTGAAGAGCTTGCAGCTCAAACAGAAGATCCAGAACTCGCCAAGGTATTTGAACCTGTCGCAGCAAAACTTGTAGAGAACGAGGAGAAGATACTCTCCGAAATAGCTGCAACAGAAGGTTCTCCCAAAGATTTAGGAGGCTACTACCACCCAGACGACGAGAAGGCTACAGCTGCAATGAGGCCTTCAAAGACGCTCAACGAGATAATTGATTCACTGTAAACAATTTGTAAAAAAGTTGTTAAAATTAGGGGGGCAAATTGCCCCCCTTTTTCGTATGTAAACAACTTAGGAGGAGATAGATGGCACAGAGAGGAATTAGGGAGTACGACGGCAAGAGGATCCTTGCCCAGCACTGGGACGAGTACTTCGCTCCGGAGTTTGAGTATCAGTTCAGGTCTGTCCTTGTAACTCCTGAAACCGACTTAGACAAGCTCCCCGAAGAGTACCCCTGGCTCAGGGAAGTTCCCTTAGTTGCAAAGCCGGACATGCTCTTTGGAAAGAGGGGAAAGTTAGGACTCATTCTCTTTAAGAAGGAGAAGCCCTGCGACGTTGACTACGAGACTGCAAAGCAGTGGATCAAGGAGAAGATGCAGGAAGAAGTAGAGATTAAGGGGAAAAAGGGTAAGCTTACCCACTTCCTCATTGAGCCCTGCGTTCCCCACTCTCCAGAAGACGAGTACTACGTAGCTATGACGTTAGGCTACGATGGAGACCACATCTACATGTCTGCCTTCGGCGGAATTGACGTTGAGGAGAACTGGGACAAGGTAAAGGAAGTTGTTATCCCCCCTCTTGCAACTGAGGAGGAAATTGACAGGCTAATAGAGGAGAACGTTCCACCTGAGATTAAAGACAAGGAGAAGTTTACAGACTTCGTTAAGCGTCTCTACAGGTTCTTTAGGGATATGCACTTTGCATACCTTGAGATTAACCCTCTTGTTATGGTTGGAAACAAAGTTTATCCACTTGACTTTGTTGGAAGGGTTGACGATACAGCCCAGTTCTTGGTTGGAAGGAAGTGGGGAGAACTTGAATTCCCTGCAGGCTTTGGAGGGGAGCTCTCACCTGAGGAGAAGTACATCAAAGAGATGGACGAAAAGTCTGGAGCCTCTCTTAAGCTCACCATTCTCAATCCAGAGGGAAGGATTTGGACGTTGGTTGCTGGTGGTGGAGCTTCAGTAGTTTACGCAGACACAGTTGCGGACCTTGGCTACGTTAAGGAGCTTGCAAACTACGGAGAGTACTCAGGTAACCCATCAAGGGCAGAGACGAGGGAATACGTTAAAACCGTTCTTGACCTTATGACCCGCCACAAGGACCCACAAGGAAGGCCTAAGATCCTCATAATCGGTGGTGCTATTGCAAACTTCACAGACGTTGCAAAGACATTTGACGGAATAATTGATGCCCTCAAGGAGTATGCGGACAAGCTGAAAGAGGTAGGGGTTAAAATCTACGTCCGCCGTGGAGGTCCAAACTACGAAGTAGGTCTTGCAAAGATCAAGAAGGCTGCAGAGGAACTTGGACTTCCAATAGAGGTTTATGGACCAGAAACCCACATCACAGCAATAGTTGAGAAAGCTCTAAAGGAGAATCCATAAGGAGGGGAAAATGGGAAGACCTGATTACATACTTTTTGACAGGAACACAAAGGCAATCTTCTGGAACCTCAACAGAAATGCTATCCAGAGGATGCTTGACTACGATTACTTAGTTGGACGCTCACCTTCAATCGTTGCAATCGTAGCTCCAACCCAGAACAGAAAGTTTGAGAAGTTCTTCTACGGAACAGAAGAGATAATGATCCCAATCTATAGGTCAACAACAGAGGCAGCAGAAGCTCACCCAGACGCAGACGTTCTTGTAAACTTTGCCTCTTTTAGAACGGCATACGATGTTACGAGGGAAGCCCTCAACCTACCGACAATCAGGACAATCGCCATTACTGCAGAAGGTATCCCTGAAAGGCTTGCCCGTGACATGGCAGCAAGGGCAAAGGCTGAAGGCAAGTGGATAATCGGACCTGCTACAGTTGGAGGAATTGCTGCAGGGGCCTTCAGGATTGGAAACGCCGGTGGAACCCTTGAGAACATCGTTAAGTCAAAACTCCACAGACCTGGCTCCTGCGGACTGGTTACAAGGTCTGGAGGCCTTTTCAACGAGCTATCAAACATCATTGCAAGAAACGCAGACGGTATCGTTGAAGGTATCGCCATAGGTGGAGACAGATTCCCGGGCTCAGACTTCTTAGACCACCTCCTTAGGTTCCAGAAGAATCCTGCAGTCAAGTACATGATTATGCTCGGAGAGGTTGGTGGAGAGTTAGAGTATAGAGTTGTAGAGGCTCTTGAAAAGGGATTAATCACTAAGCCCCTTATAGCTTGGTGCATCGGAACAATTGCCAAGCACTTTGGAGGAGAGGTTCAGTTCGGCCACGCAGGGGCTAAAGCTGGGGCCGACAGGGAGACGGCAGACGCTAAGAACAGGGCTCTTAAAGAGGCAGGAGCTATCGTTCCAGACTCCTTCAACGATTTCCCAGAGGTAATCCGCTCAGTTTACGAAGAGCTCAAGGCTAAGGGAGAAATTGGAGAGATTGAAGAACCCGAAGTTCCGCCAATCCCTGAAGACTACGACAAGGCAAGAAAGGCAGGAAAGGTCAGAAGACCTACCCACTTTATCTGTACCATCTCTGACGACAGAGGAGAGGAGGCAACATACTGCGGAGTTCCTATCTCTGAGGTTGTTGAGAAGGGTTACTCTATTGCGGACGTAATTGGACTACTCTGGTTCAAGAGGAAGTTCCCGTCTTGGGCTTCTCAGTTTATTGACATGGTTCTAAAGATCGTCGCAGACCACGGACCTGCAGTTTCTGGAGCTCACAACGCGAAGGTTACTGCAAGGGCTGGAAAAGACCTTATTTCCGCTCTCGTAACTGGGCTTCTAACCATCGGCCCAAGGTTTGGCGGTGCAATTGACGGAGCTGCTAAATACTTTAAGATGGCCAAAGAGAAGGGAATGGACCCATACGAGTTTGTTGATTACATGAAGAAGGTTGAGAAGAAGCCGATTCCGGGAATTGGCCACAGGATCAAGTCAACTAAGAACCCAGACAAGAGGGTAGAACTCCTCAAGAATTTCGCAAAAGAGAACTTCCCCTCAACGGAGCTCCTTGACTACGCCCTTGAGGTTGAGAAGGTTACAACTGCCAAGAAGGAAAACCTCATCCTCAACGTTGACGGAACGATCGGCGTTCTCTTAGTTGACATGTTCAGAAGCTTAGGATTCTCAGAAGAAGAAATTGACGAGCTAATTGAGGCAGGAGCTTTTAACGCTTTCTTCGTCTTAGGCCGTTCAATCGGATTCATTGGCCACATTTTAGACGAAAAGCGCCTCGCAATGCCTCTCTACAGGCATCCTTGGGACGACATTCTCTACGACGTCAAGCGTCCAGAAGGGGTTTAAATTCAGGGGGGCTTTCCCCCCTTTTATTAAGTTATTTTAATCTCTACTTTTTTAGGTTCAGGTTCCGGCTTTCCTATGAAAAATCCCTGACCTAAAGAGACTCCGATACTTCTCATCAATCTGTAAGTTTCCTCGTCTTCTATAAATTCAGCTAAAGTCCTTAATCTAAAAACTTTTGCAACATCAACAATGGCCTTTATTATTGTCAGGTCTTTTGTGCTCTCTTTCGCCCCCCTTACAAAGGCTCCATCAATTTTAAGGACGTCTGCCGGGAACTTTTTCAGATACATAAAGTTTGAGTAGCCAGCTCCAAAGTCATCAACAGCAATCCCTGCGTTAAACTCTTTAAATAGACTAAACAGACTTACTGCTACTCCCTCTTCCATCAATTTTTGAGATTCTGTAATCTCAAAAATTACGTTACTGAGGTCAAGGTTATACTTCTTAGCTACCTGAAATATTGCGTTTAATTCTCTGAAAAAGTATTTCATAGATAGGTTAAAGAAGAGCTTGTAATCTCCAAAATACTTAATAGCATTAATAAAAAGCAGTTTATCTATTTCAGGGGTAAGAGCTAACGTATCTGCAACCAAAAAGACGTAGTCTCCTCTAAGAACTTCATCTCCTACAAAAATTCTAGATAAGACTTCATAACCATAAACTTTTCCCGTTCTTAAAGATACTATAGGCTGAAAGTGTGGAATAACCTTTTTTTCACGTATAGCTCTTATTAATTTCTGTCTTACCTGTCTGAACTTCTCAATATCGTAGGCTTTAGCCTCTTGAAAAACAACAATTGTGTTCTTCCCAGACTCTTTTGCAGAGTAGAGAGAGCTCTCTGCCTGTGAAAAAACCTCTTCAAACCGAGAAATGCCAACACTAACTCCGGCACTTGTCGTCAAACGGATAAATTCTGACTTCAACTTAAACTCAACAAGGTGGAGATACCTGTTAAAGACCTCCTCAATCCTTATTAAGGGAACTTCGTCTTTTATGAGAGCTCCGAAACAGTTAGCTCCAACCCTGGCAAGGAAAACTTCTGAAAAGAACTTATTTAAAACTCTATGGAAATATTGACCGGCGGCTTTCAAAACAGAATCTGAGATCCTATAACCGTAGGTAAAGTTGACAAATCGGAAATCGTCTATGTCAAGAAGAAGAAGAATTACAGGTTTATTTCCTTTTAAGTTAGAAAGCTCCCTAAAGAAAGACTTACGAGATGGTAGCCCCGTTATCTCATCTACCATAAACGGAGATCCTTTCTCTCCTCTAAGAGGTCTTTAACCTGAGAAACGTCCTTGTCTCCTCTTCCAGAGAGGTTAACAACGACAAGCTTACCTTTCAGGCTTTCTCTATTCTTTATGACCCAGGCAATAGCGTGGGAACTCTCCAAAGCTGGAATTATCCCTTCGGTTCTTGAAAGAACTTGAAAAGCTTCAAGGGCCTCATCGTCCGTAACTGCATCATACTTAGCCCTTCCTATCTCCTTTAGTAGTGAGTGTTCAGGACCGACACCTGGATAGTCTAACCCTGCTGAAACGGAGTGAGTAGGAGTAACCTGACCGTCCTCGTTTTGAAGAAGGTAGGACTTTGCTCCGTGAAAAACCCCAACTTTTCCCTTACATAAAGTAGCAGCGTGTTTATCTGTATCTAAACCGTAACCACCTGCCTCAACTCCAACAAGCTCAACGTCTTCCACTTCAACGAACGGATAGAAAATACCAATAGCGTTGCTGCCACCACCTACACAGGCAACTATAGTATCTGGATATCTTCCTTCAGCCTCCAATATCTGTTTCTTCGTCTCATTCCCAATTACAGACTGAAAGTCCCTGACTATCTTCGGGTAAGGATGTGGACCAACTACTGAACCAATTATGTAGTGGGTAGTTCTGACGTTTGTAACCCAGTCTCTAATCGCCTCGTTAACGGCATCTTTTAAGGTTCTACTACCGCTCTTTACAACCTCAACTTTTGCTCCAAGGAGCTCCATTCTAAAAACGTTGAGGGCTTGGCGCCTAACGTCCTCTTCACCCATGTAAACAATACACTCCAAACCTAGGAAAGCACAGGCAGTAGCTGTTGCAACCCCGTGCTGACCAGCCCCAGTTTCGGCAATGATTCTCTTTTTACCCATCCTTTTTGCAAGGAGGGCTTGACCAAGGGCATTGTTTATCTTGTGAGCTCCAGTATGGTTAAGGTCTTCCCTCTTTAAATAAATTTTAATTCCATTTCCAAGGTATTTGGAAAACCTCTCTGCAAACTGTAAGGGAGTAGGACGGCCAACGTAGTTCCTAAGTAGCCTCTCAAACTCCTCTTTAAACTCAGGATCTTCCTTTATATTTAAATAACTCTCCTCAAGCTCGGAGAGAGCAGCCATCAAGGTTTCTGGAACGTACTTCCCTCCAAACTCTCCGTACTTGCCTCTCTCGTCAGGGTAGCTATACAAAACAAGCCTCCTGTTTACTTAATGAGAAGAGAAGTTTACTACTTGATAATACCAGTAGCAATTCCCCACCTGTGGGCGTACATCCTTCCGTAAGGTCTTGCGCTGACGGGAACAATTTTCGTAAAGGGTTCAGAGATTATTTCATCAACCGGTATGTTAAAGGCCTCTGAAAAGCCTTTTAGCTCTTCAGTTAAGAGCTTTATGTCCTGTAAGTCCGGTTCAAAGACTTTAACCTCCTTTCCTAAATACCTTTGAGGAACTTCTCCCCTTACAAAGATTACACCACCGTGCATTCCCGTCGCACAGTAGTCGCCAACTATGTCCTCTCCGGGTTTTCTATTTAACCCCAGAAGAATCAGAACTCCACCGGCCATATACTCACCAAAGAAGTTTCCAGCCTTACCCCCTACTATGAAAGTTGGAACTAAGTTTTTATAACCTTTCATGTGGATTCCGACCCTGTAGCCAACGTCTCCCTCTACGTAAACTTTCCCTCCCCTCATTCCGTAGCCGCAGACATCTCCGGCGTGGCCTCTAACGATAATCTTCCCGTCTCTCATAGTGTTTCCAACGCCGTCTTGAGCATTTCCAAGAACCTCAATTTCTGGACCGTATAGGAAGATTCCAAGGTCGTTTCCGGCAGTTCCGTGAACCTCTATCTTTACTTTCCCTTTAACTCCAGTCCCTATGTATCTCTGGCCGTAAACCTCTTTCAAGATAACCTTTTCAGCTCCGTTGTTTACAAGCTCCTTTACCTTTGCGTTAACTTTTCTGTAGTGGGCAGTTCCACAAACTACCTCATAAACGCCTTTTCCTATCTCCCTAACTTCCATAGCTTACTCCTTTAAGCTGGGTAACAGAGGTCCTCTTCTTTACAGTGGTTTAAAAGGGCAATAACCGGCTCTCCCGCCTTTGGCATCCAAACCCTATCTGGGTCTTCGCAGATAACCCTAATTGCAGACTCCTCACTGGCCATATAAACAGTATCTCCCTTCTCAGCGGCAACAAAGGGACGAAGCTTTATCCTGTCGTTAAAGCCAATTACGCCGTCTTTAAAGGCAAAGAGCATTGCAAATGGACCGTTGAGCATTGCAGGAGCGTAGACAGTTCTTATCATCTTTACCATCCTGTAAACCTTCTCAAGGCCTACTTCCCTGTAGTGTTCAATGTCTTTCCAGAAGGGAGCAGCCATTGCCATAAAGACAGCCCTTATAGGGAGCCTATGCTTTCTAAAGAGAAGGTCAAAAAGGTAAGCCGCAACCTCCGTATCTGTAAGGAGAGTGCACCTGTAACCGAACATCTCAACGTAGCGCTTGTTTGTTCCGTAGGAAGTTATCTCTCCGTTGTGGACTATTGCCCAGTCTAAGAGGGTGAAAGGGTGAGCTCCTCCCCACCATCCGGGAGTGTTCGTCGGAAAACGGGTGTGGGCAAGCCAAATGTACCCTTCGTAACTCTTTATTTCAAAGAAGTCCCCTATTTCGTCGGGATGACCTACTCCCTTAAAAGCTCCCATGTTCTTTCCGCTTGAGATGACGTAGGCCCCCTCAACTTTCTCGTTTATCGTCATTACTGTTCTAACAACAAGGTCTTCCTCAGACTCCATAGGAAGCCTCGCGTCGTCTCTCGGCTCAACGAAGTAGCGGTAAAAGTAGGGGGGCTTTGTTTTTTTATATAGAGAAGGAACTTCTTTAGTTGGAATCATTTCAGACTTTACTATTCTGAAAGATCTGTTGAGAACAGCGTTGACTTCCGATTCGTAATCTAAATCGTCAAGCATCACATGGAAGGCGTAGAAGTCAGCCATATCCGGATAGATTCCGTAGGCAGCATAGCCGGCTCCCATTCCGTTTCCACGCTCTTTCATCGTAGTTATTGAGTCGTATATGAACTTCCCGCTTATCCTCTTTCCGTCCCTATTAACTATACCGGCAAGGCCGCACCCTGCCATTTCGCTGTAGCAAGCCATTAGAGCGCCCTCCAGTCTTTGTAGGCCGTTTTATCCTGCTTTAGTTTCTCCTCCCGCCACCACTGTGGAAGGTCTACAAGGCCAAAGTCAAGTTCAACCAACCTCTCCTTTATATCTGAAACGTCTATCTTCTGCCTTATGAGGTTCGTAAGGATTCCCGTCCTGTCTATCTCTCCAATGGCTATGAAGCCGACGAGTTTTCCATTCCTAACAATAGCTTTCCTGTAGTAGCCCTTCTTCTCAAACTTGTCGTTTACGAGAATTTCGCAGGAATTGTCAATCGGCTCAACTACGCCGGCGTTGAGAACTGGGACAGGTAGGAACTTCAAAGAGTTGAGGACAAAACCGCCTAAGTATTTCATCTTTTTACCAGCCATGTTTAAACCGGCAATAAAGCCCTGTTCAAAGGCTAAGGGAAATAGAGGTATCGGTTTTTTCTGACCGTCAACGATGTCTAAACATTCAATACAATCTCCTGCGGCGTAAATATCTGGAACGGAAGTTTCCATATTGTCTGAAACTGCAATTCCCCTGTTAACTTCCACTCCGGCAGTTTCTGCAAGTTCTGTATTGGGCCTAACACCAATGGCAACGACTACAGCATCTGCCCTTAAAACGGAGCCGGACTTTAACCTAACGCTACTTACTTTCTCATCTCCCATAATCTCTTCAACCGTATCGTTGAAGATGAATTCAACCCCTTTCTCCCTTAGCATACTTTCAACTATCTGGGAGCTCCTCCTATCAAGCGCTCGTGCAAGGACTCTGTCAAGGAGCTCCACAACCTTTACGTTAACTCCAATCTCCCTGAGGAAGTAGGCAACCTCAAGGCCGATAAAACCAGAACCGATAACTACAACTTCTTTAGCTCCGTTTTCCTTCAGGTAGTCTTTAAAGGATAGGGCTGAGCGGAGCTCCGTAAACGTAAAAACACCCTTCTTGTCACTTCCCTTTATCGGCGGAACGAAGGGTTTTCCACCGGTTGCTATGAGGAGTTTGTCGTAGGGAACAAGCTCGTTTGAGTCAAGGACTACGACCTTTGAGTCTGTATTAATCTTTACAGCTTTATGGCCTAAAACTGCCTCAACTCTGTTCTTCTCAAAGAATGAGCTATCCCTATAGAGGAGCTTATCCTCTGGAATATCAACCAAAACGTCTGCGATCATCGGCTTTGAGTAGCACCTGTCCTCGTAGGAGATAACAACTATCTCCCCTTCCGGATCAACTTTCCTTATTCCGGTGATACACCCAACCGCAGCAGCACTGTTCCCTACTATCACGTATCTCATTTCTCTTACCTCTCAAAGTCGTAAACAAGAGCCCTGTTGGGGCATGCCTCAACGCAGGCAGGGAATCCCCTGTCCCCACAGAGGTCACACTTAAAGGAGTGTCTTTTCTCCTCTTTTATCATTGGGTGGGCTGCTCCAAATGGGCAAACCAAAACGCAGTTCCAGCAGCCTACACACTTCTCTTCATCAAGGTTAACTTTTCCGTTCTCATCAACCATTATCGCCCCAGATATACAAGCGTCAAAGCAGAAAGGATGCTTACAGTGGCGGCACATGAGGGAAAGAGAAACTGCACCTTTTACCTCAACTGTTGCCCTTGGCAGCAGGTTCTCAAGTTTGTAGGCCTTAACAGGGTCTTTACTCTCACTGTGAACCATAGTGCAGGCAACTTCACAGTAGCGGCAAGAGATACAGTTTTCCTCTATGGGGTAAACTTTCATCAGTTTTCTCTTCTTCATCTTGCCCCCTACATTCCGGCAGGCAGAACGCCCAAGATTTTGTTTTCCTGCTCCGTAAGTCCCCAGCTCCTGAGCCTCAACCTGTTACCCTTAATTGACTCAATGGCGTTGATGCCCATAGCTCCAAGGAGTTCCTTTATGTCGTGGGCCCAAGCCCTTAAAAGGTTGTAGAGGTTTTCAGCAACAATATCTGGGTTCAACCTCTTTGCCAGTTTAGGGTCGTTTGTTGTAATTCCCCATGCACACCTACCGGTGTGGCACTGCTGACACTGGGTGCAGCCGGCAGCAAGCTTTGCAACCGTTCCGATGTAAACGGCATCAGCCCCCAGGGCTATCGCCTTAAGAACATCAACGGCACTCCTGAAACCGCCTGCTGCTATGAGGGAAACCTGATTCCTGAGCCCTTCCTTCCTGAGCCTGTCGTCAACTGCTGCAATAGCCATCTCAATTGGAATACCAACGTGGTCTCTCAAAGACTTTGGCGTTGCACCTGTTCCGCCTCTGACTCCATCTATCGCAATGGCGTCAGCTCCTGCATGGGCAATTCCGCAGGCAATTGCGGCAACGTTGTGAACAGCAGCAATCTTTACGAAAACGGGTTTTTCGTAGTTCGTAGCTTCTTTAAGGGCATAGATGAGCTGCCTCAAATCTTCAATTGAGTAGATGTCGTGGTGGGGAGCCGGAGAGATTGCGTCTGAGCCTACTGGAATCATCCTTGTTTCGGCAATTCCCTCGTTTACTTTCTCTCCAGGGAGGTGTCCGCCTATACCGGGCTTTGCTCCCTGACCTATCTTAATCTCTATTGCGGCAGAGGTTTCAAGGTACTCAAGATCAACCCCAAATCGGCCAGATGCAACCTGAACGATAGTGTAGTCCTTAAAGTCCTTTAAGGACCTGTGAAGACCTCCCTCTCCCGTATTCCAGTAAGTTCCAAACTCCCTACAGGCAATTGCCATAGCCTTCTGAAGGTTGAGGTTAATTGAACCGTAGGACATTGCAGAGAACATAACAGGTATCTCAAGCTCAAGCTGTTTTCCTATTGTCGTTTTTATGCTCACTCCGTCTGAGTCAAACTGGAGCTGATCGGTCTTCCTTCCGATAAACGTCTTTAACTCCATAGGCTCCCTTAGAGGGTCTATTGGAGGGTTTGTTACCTGACAGGCGTCTAAAAGGAGGTGGTCAAAGTAGTTCTTTATAGGCTTGTCGTTTCCCGTTGAGGTAAGGATTACGGCTCCAGTTAACATCTGAACGTGGATGTCCCTGATTGCCTCAGGGGTCCAGTTGGCATCTGGGTGGAAAGTTGAAGGGTTCTTTACCACCTTAATTGCGTCTGTTGGACAGAAAGCCTCACATCTCTTACAGTTAACACAGTTTTCGTGGTGGTTCATTATCATGTCAAGGTCTTCGTCGTAGTATGTAGCGTCAAAGGAGCACTGGTCAACGCAGGACTTACACCTAACGCACTTGTAGTCGTCTCTTAAGACCATAAAAGGGTAGAAAGCAACTTGCGGTTTCTTAAAGAGCATCTCACACCCCCAAAGTGAGTGTGATTATTCTACTACAGGCTACTCAGGGAGCGAAATCTTCCTAAGGAAGGAGTCTACGTCAAACATACCTTGATACACGCCTTTTTTGTCAACGACAGGAATCAGGTTGGCCTCAAATATGGCAACGACTTTTAGGAGTTCCTCAACAGGAGCTCCCACCGTCAGAACAAAAGGCTCTTCAGTCATCAGGTCTTTAACTCTGAGGCTTGAAAGGTCGCTGATAGCTGCAAGTCTTAAATCCCGAAGGGAAACGATTCCTACAAGCTGTCTATCCTTGGGGCTTTTAACGACAGGGATGTACCTCTCCTTCTCTTTTAAGAACCGCTCTATCAAATACTTTACGTGGGCATTTTCGTAAACCGGAGGAACAGGCTTTAAGTAGTCTGAAAGGTTAAACTTTTTGAGGCGCGCAGAGAGGAGCTCCTCGGGATTAATTCCCTTGTGGAAGAGAGCTCTCTTAAAGAAGTCAATCTCGTTTGAGAGACCTACAAGGAAATTCGTAGTAACAGAGGTCAAAAGGGTAGGAATTATTAGCTGGTAGCTGTGAGTAAGCTCAACGATTACCAAGGAGGAACGGAAGGGAGCTCTTGAAATCCCGCTGAGCATAGCTGCAGAACCGACAAGGGCAAAAACTCTCGGATCGAAGTTGGAGTAGTTTCCTACGAAATAGCCTAAAAACGCCCCCGTAAAGATTGAGGGAGCCATTACACCACCGAAAACTCCGCTGCCGAAGGAGAGAACAACGGCAATTAATTTGGTAAGGGCAATCTCAAGGGCAGAAACGGGAGAAAAATGGTTCTTGAAGAGCTCCCCTACAGCTCCATAACCAACTCCGGCAGCTTCCGGGTGAAAGAGGAGAAGAAGACCGACGACAAGGCCGAAACTAAAGGCAACCTTTCCCCAGTGGTGGCGGTATGTAGTCCTCAAACGGGTAAAGAAGTTAAGAGAAACGAAAAAGAAAAGTGATGAAACGGTTGAGAGGAAAGCCACAAGTATGAAAAGGGGAATTTCAGCGTCCTGAAAGTGGAGAGGTGGAACGTAGAAGGCAGTAAAGTCTCCAAGAAACTCTTGGGCAACTAAGGCTCCTACGCTGGCCGAAACAACCAAGGGAATGAGAACATAGCTGTTTATCTTCCCCAAAACTATCTCCGTCCCAAAGAGAACTGCAGCTAAAGGAGCATTAAAAGTTGCAGAGATAGCAGAGGCAACACCGCAGGTTAAGTAGATTGGGAGATGAACCCTGTCTATACGGAATAGTTTACAGAAGAGCTCCGAAAGAACCCCTCCCAACTTAGCAATTGGACCTTCGCGGCCTACAGGAACTCCAAAACCTATGTTAAACGAAGTTAAAGAGAGAACTAAAATTCCTTTCTTAAGGTTAAAACCACCTCTTTCAAGTGATATTCTCTTTGCTATCTCGTCAATGGTTGCGTCCTCAGGGGAAACAACGAAGAACTTAGAAACTTGATAGGTAAGAAAAAAGATAAACGGCAGAAGGACAGGATAGGAAATGAGAGCGTTGAGTATCCCGTCTGAGAGGGAATGGCTTAGAAAAATCAACTTTCTAAAAAGGATGGCTGAAAAACCCCCTATCACTCCAATTATAGAGGGTATAAGGAAGAAATGGTTCAAGAGTTTAAGTAAGTTCTTAATCCTGCTCAAAGTAAGGGTATTTTATCAAATCTTATATACCCCAATATACCCCAGTAAATTTGTGATAAACTGATAGCAAGAAACTACAACAGACATCGAAGGGCAGAGATGGAGAACTACCTCTCGCCGGGAGACATTTTCTTTAAAACCTTAGAAGTTTTAGGAGCCATAGTGATAGTTGCAGTAGTTATTATTGGCTCCATAATAAGCTACGACTGGTGGAAGGAGAGGGAGGAGAACAATAGCTAAGATAGATGCGTTCAAAAACAAAAGTATAGAAGAGACCATTAAAGAACTTCAAACCTCCTTGGAAAGGGGACTTTCGGAAGAAGAGGCAAAGAAGAGACTTCAGAAGTTCGGTTACAACGAAATTCCAGAGAAGGAAGAACCCCTCTGGCACAGAATATTTAGAAGGTTCTGGGGACCGATTCCCTGGATGATTGAAACAGCTGCAGTTCTGTCTGGACTGGTAAAACACTGGGAAGACTTTGTAATCATATTGATTCTCCTATTTGTAAACGCTGGTGTTGACTTCTGGCAGGAACACAAAGCCCTATCAGCTTTAAAGGTTCTCAAAGAAAAGTTAGCAAAAAAGAGTTTGGTTCTAAGGGACGGTAAGTGGAAGCTAATAGATGCAAGGCTCTTAGTTCCTGGCGACGTAATAAAACTAAAGATTGGAGATATTATCCCTGCAGACGTTAAACTTGACCACGGGGGAGACTTCATTTTAGTTGACCAGTCGGCCCTAACGGGAGAGTCACTTCCCGTAACAAAAAAGCCCGGTGACATAGCCTACGCAAACTCAATAGTGAAGAAAGGAGAGATAAATGCAGTTGTAGTTGCAACCGGCTTAGGTACCTACTTCGGAAAAACTGTTCAGTTAGTTGCAAAGGCTGAAAAGGAGGGGCGTTCCCACTTCCAGGAGATGGTTATTAAAGTTGGAAATTTCCTAATTGTTCTCACCCTCATTTTAATATCAATAATGGTCTTAGTTGAAATCAACAGGGGGAAACCTCTGATAGACCTGTTACAGTTCTCTTTAGTTCTAACCGTTGCAGCAATCCCCGTTGCCCTACCTGCAGTTTTAACAGTTACGATGGCAGTGGGAGCTCTCTACCTTGCAAAACGGCAGGTTATTGTTAGTAGGCTTGCCTCAATTGAGGAGCTTGCAGGAGTTGACGTCCTCTGTTCAGACAAAACTGGAACCCTAACTATGAACAAGATGTCAGTTTCAATTCCATTTACGGTAAACGGCTACACATCTGAAGACCTAATGTTCTACGCAGCCCTTGCATCTCGTGAGGAGAACAACGACCCGATAGAGATACCGATATTCGACTGGCTAAAGAAACACAACCTCTACCAGAAAACGAAGGAGTGCATTCAGGAGAAGTTCATTCCCTTTGACCCGGTAAGGAAGAGAACAGAAGCTTTAGTAAAGTGTGGAGATAGGAAGATTTACGTAACGAAGGGAGCTCCCCAAGTGATACTGGAGCTCTCAGACAAAAGCGAGATAGACCCACAGGTTATTACGAAAAAAATAGGGGAGTTTGCAGAGAACGGCTTTAGAACACTTGGCGTAGCCTACAAAAAACCTGAGGAGGAGAAGTTCCACTTCGTAGGTTTAATCCCTCTCTACGACCCGCCCCGCCCAGACTCAAAGGAGGCAGTAGCGGAGGCAAAGAGGTACGGTGTAGAAGTTAAGATGGTAACTGGAGACAACATAGCCATTGCCAGGTACATAGCAAGAATACTGGGAATCGGTGAAAAGATAATAAGTGCAAGGGAGCTCCGGGAGACAACAAACGAGGAGTACGCAGTTTTAGCCCAGATAATAGCAAAGGCAATAATGAGAGTTGAAGGTCTTAGCCCTGAGGAGGCCGAAAAGAAGGCAAAAGAGGTGGCAGAACTTGTTAAGAAAGAGCTTGAGAACACGAAGCTCTCAATTGGAACTGTAAAACGCCACGAGTCTGAGATTATAAAGATAATTGAAGAGGCAAACGGCTTTGCAGAGGTATTCCCTGAAGACAAGTACTTCATAGTTGATAAGCTCCAGAAGGCTGGACATATAGTTGGAATGACTGGAGACGGAGTAAACGACGCACCTGCCCTAAGGAAGGCAGACTGTGGAATAGCAGTATCTGGAGCAACAGACGCGGCAAGGGCTGCAGCAGCTTTAGTCCTCCTTGCCCCAGGCTTAAGGGTAATCATCAAAGCTATGGAAATTGCAAGGGAAATCTTTGCAAGAATGGAATCCTATACAATTTACAGAATTACAGAGACGATAAGGGTTGTCTTCTTCATGACCTTCTCCATCCTCATCTTCCAGTTCTACCCAATTACAACGATAATGATAATTCTCCTTGCCCTCCTAAACGACATTCCGATCTTAGCCATAGCCTACGACAGACAGAAAGTTTCCCCAAAACCCGTAAGGTGGGACTTCTACGAGATGAACGTTATGGCCTTCTGGCTTGGAATTGCAGGAGTCCTCTCCTCGTTTACTCTCTTCTTCCTACTTGAAGAGTACTGGAAACTCCCTCAAGATCTCATACAGTCAATCATATTCACAAAACTGGTGGTTGCCGGGCATGGAACAATCTACAACACAAGGGTTAAAAACTGGTTCTGGAAGAAACCGTGGCCTTCAGCAATCCTTTTCGTTGCAACGTTTGGAACAAGGTTGCTTGGAACGATAATTGCCGTTTACGGATTCGGACTGATAACCCCGGTAGGTTGGGGCTGGGGACTTTTCATCTGGGGATACGCCTCTGTTTGGTTTCTCTTTAACGATGCAGTAAAGATGGCAGTTCTGAAGATGTACTGGGAGAAGAAGTTTATGTTCGCTCCAGGTCACTTTAAGTTTATAAGGAAAGTCTTTTCAGCTTAGTTTTTAGCGGGCTCCGGGGTTGTGTCAATAATTTTGTGTAAGCCATTTAGGAATACCTCCTGAGGAACATTTCCTGAATCTCCTCATTGACTCTAAGGTTTGCTTTACCACTTCTTTAACGAGGTCTGGTAAAATCTTTTGTAGTTCCATTCTTGCCTCCTGGGGTTGGTATTTGTGGGGTGTTCCCCAGGAGGTTATAACGGGGTCCAGAAGACCCCCAGCAACACATCCAATTCCAACGAACTCAATGTTCTTTAAAAACTCCCGCCGTTTTATGCTCCACCTTCTCTACTGTTTTTTCTCCTCCTGATAAATCCGAGCGGAAGTAGACCAAACAGGAGTGAGAGAATGTTTCCAGCTCCGGCGTTTGGAGTGAGAGAACATCCTCCTCCGCCGCCTCCACCTGTTGAGGTAGATCCACTAGCAGCAAACTCTCCAAGAACAACGGTAACTGGTTCTTCTGCTTTCGTTGCGGTTAGAGAAATTGTTGCAATAACGGTTCCATTTTCAGAATCACGGGAGATGTTGGTAACAATTCCCCTGTCAGGAACAACTGTAGCCTTTTGAACTTCATCGGAAGAAAGGCCGGTAAATGTAATGGTAAATGTAGTAGATTGTGGAACCACAACAAGATGTGCAATTACTTTAGCCAATTTTTTCTCCTGAGCAATCTGCTGAACCTCTGTTTCAGGTGCTGCTCCTTGAATAACAGCGTTCTTAACCTCAACTTCAATAGTTTTCTTTTGACCATTTAAGTTAACTAGAAGGTTAGCCGTTCCATCTTGAACATTCTGAACGGTAACTTGAGGAACTACTGGAACAGAAGGTGTAGGAGATGGTGCAGCTCCCTTAACAATGGCAACGGTAGCTTCGTCAGACTGTTTAGAAGATGTAGCTACAGTAAAGAGAAGTCTTCCATCCTCAACCTGAGTACTTTTAATAACCGTGTTTGGCCCTGCAACAACTGAATAGTCTGAAGCTTTGCCAACGGCTGGAATAACTTCAAAGGTTGCTTCAGAACCAGTCAGTTTAATCTTAAAGGCCTCCTCAATCTGCTTACCTTGTGGAACAAAGCTTGTATCAACGCTGTCTGGCTCTGCTGTGAGAGGATCAATGTTTGCACCATCTGGAGTCCAAACGGCAGCGATGTAGCCGTTTCCGTCGTAAGGCTTAACTTCTACATCTGTAGGCGAGTAGTAAGCGTAGGTAAGTCTTCTCAGGTCTTCTTGTGTAAAGTCTCCACTGTATCCCTCTATAGCAGCCTTCGGAACTTCAAATACTGTTACCCCAGGAACAGTATCTATGTGTGGATACTTTTGAACCGGCCTGTTGAAACGGCCCTTAGAAGAGTGGCAGTCCTCACATTGAAGAACGTGCATTGGGTCTTTTGCATATGCAGCATCACCACCGCTTAGTTGAGGATCGCTACTTACTGGAGCAATGTTGTGACTCATAATGTAGGAACCGTCAAATATACCTAAGTGATAAACGTATTGAACTTTAACTGTCTTTCCGGTTATTTTATGAATAGCAGCTTCAAGGGCTTGAGCTGCGAACTGGATTTCGTCTGAATTATCAACAAAAGGAGCTTCAGCATCATCTTTTCTGATTATCATAGTTTCACCAGTTTCCGGGTTCTCAAGCATGTTTGGAAGGGTAGACTTAACAACCCAGCCGGTTTTGTTGTTACTGTCTATCCAATCAACTGTTCCATCCGGCCTGAACCTACCAACTATGGGAGCATTGTCGTCAACTCCGAGCTGTTGCGCAACGTCCGAGTTGGTGAATTCAACGTTATCACCATACTTACCAACGTAAGCCCAAAAGACCATTCCACCTGGGTTTACGTATGGATTGTTAAGGGCTTTTGCAGGAATGTAAGGTTTACCGTCTTTAAAGTAGGTGAGTCCAAACTCTGCTTCGGGCCTGTTGGGATTGTTAACGTCCCAGGTATCCGGAGAAACCTTGAATACCATGTGGAGAAATCTGTTTGGAACAGTTCTTCCGTCGCTGAGCCTCCAGTAGAGCTCCGCAATCAAGTTAGCCGGTTTAACTTTAAGTGTAGGAGGTTGTCCTTTAGCTGGAATGTCAGGGAACCAAACGTAGTCAGGAGTAAACGGAACTGTTACGAACTTCTTCTCTCCGTTAACTTCAATTTCTCTAAAGTTTGCAAAGAGGTGACCTTTACCTTCCTCCGTTGTTCTTATGAGAGTTTGGATAACCCCGTTAAACTTCTGTGGAATGTGACAAGTTGTGCAGTGGATATACTTCATGTGTTTAGCAGTTGCATCTCCGGGGCCAAAAACTCCGGCGTGGTCTTGGAGGTAATTGGTGTGACACTTCGTACAGGTGATCGTTCCGTCTAAATCTGAACGAACGTTAAATCCGTCCGTTCCTTTGGCAAGGTCGTGTGAAGGAATCGCAGCTGAAAGGTTTGGAACGTAACCGAGTCCCCCTGTTGAAACCGGTTCGTGCTTAACGGGGAAGTGGCAGTCGGCACACTTAAGACCAGCTTCTGCGTGAACGTCTAAGTATGGAACATCTTTCCAAGTTTCTGTCTTGGGATCAAAGAACTGGGGTCTTTTATCAGGATCAATAACTTTGTGAGGAAGTCCGTCGCTTCCTAATTCAGCAACGTCTCCAATCTCTTGAGCCCTCTTGAAAAAGCCAGGAGAAGTAAGTATGGAGAGGTTTCCAAAAAGTCCTATGTTGTCGTAAGGAGTGATCTTCCCATCAGCATTAAGGTCAGAAACTCCTGCGTGACACCTTGCACAGGACTCGTTAGAAGTTGAGCCTATCAGGTTATGGAAGTTCTGAACGGCAGTTGCATCGTAGGAGACAGTCCAGTCTGCATTAACTGTTCCAAGCCTTGCTCCTACGGTATCAACCCAGCCGGGGTGTTTCTTCTTCCATGAAGTCATACGGGCATTAGCAAGGTCGTAGGAGTAGGCGTGACAAACGAGACAGTCGTTGTCTCTAACGTTTGGAACTGTTACGTCTCCAGCCTTTGCGTGGTAGGTCTGAACTATTAGTTTTCCAGAACCGTCTACCGAGTTCATAAGGTAATCGCCGTAATAGGTACCGTTTTTAAGTCCGTCTTCAACCTTTGTCATATCCATTTGATCAAGAGGTTGGTCTTTCTGGTCTTTCAAACCGTAACCCCCACCTGGGTGACAGATTGAGCACTTTCCAAAATCCCAGTCAGCAGTAGTAAGGTCAACGTCAAGGGGATCAGTGGTTTTGTAGGGAGCAAGTTTTAACATGTGGGGAACAGTAACCCTGTTGTACATACCTCCCGGGCCATAGATGTTGTTTGGACCAAACCATTTCAACCACAGTTTTGACTGATCTTGCGGAAGGCCGTTAGTAAAGTTTTTGTCACCGAATTTCTGGTAATAGAGGCTGTAAACATCGGAAGTCAGAATAGAAAGCCTTCCCTGCTGGCTGTGCCAGCCTTCATTGATGAAGTCAAGGTCGTGACAGGCGCTACAGGATTTCTGGTAGCTGACCGGGAGCTTTGATACGACGTTCCCGCTTGAGTCAAGGATGTTGTTGCCCAGAACGTCCTTCAGGTCAACTGAAGGGTGGGCAAATACCTGGGAGCTCCCGAAGAGTAAAGTAAGGAGCGCCAGTGAGATAGTTCCTCTGACCCCTTCCATAATGAAGACCTCCTAATAGGATTCTTACCTAATTTTATACTACTTTATAAACTAAATGTCAATATTATTAATCACTAAATTAATTTATAAACACTTTAATTAATAAAGGAAAACTTATACTTGCTCTCGGGTATAATTTCAATTAAAGGAAGGAGAGGAAATGGCCTACACAGCTATACCGAGAAAGTATCGCCCACAGAGGTTTTCTGAAGTTACAGGTCAAGAGTTCATAACTGAAACCTTGAGAAACGCCGTAGCAACGGGCAGAGTTGCCCACGCCTACATATTTGCAGGTCCAAGGGGAGTAGGAAAGACGACAACCGCAAGGATAGTTGCCAAAGCTCTAAACTGCGACAACCCTCAGGAAGGAGAGCCGTGTAACTCCTGCCTCCAGTGTGTTGAAATAACAAAAGGCTCACATCCAGACGTTATAGAAATAGACGCAGCCTCAAACAGGGGAGTTGACCAGATAAGGGAGCTCCGAGAATCCGTCCACTACGCGCCGGTTAAAGGAAAGAAGAAGGTTTATATAATAGACGAGTTCCACATGCTCACAAAGGAGGCCTTTAACGCCCTTCTTAAAACCCTTGAAGAACCCCCTGAGCACGTCGTATTTATCCTGGCAACGACAGAGCTTGACAGGATTCCACCTACAATCCTTTCAAGGTGCCAAAAGTTCATATTCAGAAGAATCCCTGAAGAGGTAATAGTCAAAACTCTAAAGGAAATTTGTGAGAAAGAGGGAGTTGAGTGTGAAGAGGAAGCCCTGAGGCTTATAGCGGTATCCTCAGAGGGCTGTATGAGGGATGCAGAGAGTTTATTAGACCAGGCAATAGCCTTAGGACAGGGAAAAGTTGAAACAAAGTCAGTTTCGGAGTTCTTAGGAATACTGACAGGAAGGGAAGTGAGGGAGCTCCTCTCTTTAGGTTTTAAAGGCGAAAAGGAAGAATTGAAAAAGAGACTCAAAAAGTTAGAAATTGAGGGATACAACCCAATTTACATCACAAAACAGACAATAGAGCTGATAGAGAGAGAATTCTTGTCAAACTCAGAGTTCTCAGACGAAGAGCTAACGGCAGCTTTTGAGATAGTAAGTAAAGGATACAGGGAGCTCCAAAACCATCCTTACCCTTTCACGTTACTCTTTTTCACCCTTTATAAACTGTCATACTTTAGTGAAGTTAAAAAGCTCTCAGAACTTCTCAACGGAAACTTAAAAATTACGACAGTAGAAAGACCTACTGAAAAAAAAACTAAAAACGGAAACTCAGAAACATTAAAAGCCTTCATAGAAAAAACCATAGATAAAGGGAACTTCGTAGAAATATACCCTAAGAACATAACTGCTTATCAGATGCTCAAAACCAGAGCTGAAAGGCTGAAAGAGATTTTCGGGAAAGGAATAAAACTGATAGAACCCGAAGTAAAAAGTGTTCAGAATACAAAAAAGTTATCTGAAGAATCGGAGAAAAAAATTGATACTATGATTAAAATTTTAAACGCAAAAATCCTGGAACTGAGGCCAAAGGGCAGGCAATGAAAATATTAGTGGTAGACGACGAAAGAACCATAAGGGAAACTCTAAAAGAAATTTTAGAAGACGAAGGCCACCAAGTGTTTACAGAGGAGTTGGGCTCTAAAGTCCTTCAGAAGGTAAAAGAGATAAACCCCGACATCTTAATCCTTGACCTTTTCCTACCCGGAACTTCAGGAATGGAGGTTTTGGAAAAACTCAACAGCGAAGGGCTAACAGAGAAAATCTCAGTCATTATAGTTTCTGGCCATGGAACCGTTGAAACTGCTGTAAAAGCAATGAAACTAAAGGCGTTTGACTTTATAGAAAAGCCTATAAAGTACGAAAAACTCTTTTCTACAATTGATAATGCAGTTAAAAGAAAAACCCAAAAATTGGAAAAAAAGTGCAACTACAGCAATCTTCCACTGAGACAGGCTAAAGAAGCTTTTGAGAAAGACTACATATTAAGCATTATTAAGAAGTTTAACGGAGACCTTAAAAAAAGTGCAAATTTCATGGAGATAGACATCTCAAACCTCTACAGAAAACTGAACAAATACGGAATAAACAGCTGATGGAGTGGCTAAAAGAAGAAATTCTTAAAATTAAAGAATTGGGGCTTTACAGAGAGCTCCGTTCTCTCTCTTCACCTCAGGGAAAAAAAATAAGGATAAATGGAAGAGAACTTCTTAACTTCTCGTCAAACGACTACCTGGGGCTTGCAAAAAATTTCTCAAAAGAGTGTTTTGAACAATGGGGAACAGGAAGCGGAGCTTCAAGGCTCGTTTGTGGAAACTTGGAAGTTCACGAAAAGTTAGAAGAGAAACTTGCAAAGGTAAAAGGGACAGAAGCTTCTCTTCTCTTCTCTACCGGCTACATGGCAAACGTTGGAGTCATATCAACACTTGCAAAAGAGGGAGATTTAATCCTCTCAGATGAACTTAACCACGCCTCCCTCATTGACGGTTGCCGACTCTCAAAGGCTAAAAAGATCATCTATCCCCACTCAGACGCAGAAACTTTAGAGTTCATTCTTTCAAAAGAGAGGAAAAACTACCGTCACTGTTTCATCGTAAGCGATACAGTTTTTAGTATGGATGGAGACATAGCTCCACTGAGAGAACTCTTTAAACTAAAAGACCTATATGATGCCGTTTTAATCCTTGACGATGCCCACGGAACGGGAGTTATAGGTTGGTCAAGTTTAGAAGTTTTTAACCTGAAGCCGGACGAGAGAACAGTAATAGTTGGAACCCTCGGGAAAGCCCTTGGAACTTTTGGCGCTTTTGTATGCGGAAGTAAAGTTTTAAGGAAGTACCTAATAAACAGATGCAGAACCTTTATATTTACAACTGCCCTTCCCCCAGCAATTGCCTGCCAAACGTTAGAAAACCTGAAGTTAGTTCCAGAAAGGACGAAAAAACTACAAGAAAACATCAAGTTCTTCAGAAAGCTAACAGGAATTAACAGTCAATCGGCAATTTTTCCATTACTTCTTAAAAGCCCGGAAGAAGCTGTGAATCTCTCCAAAAAACTTTATGAAGAAGGATTTTTCGTCCCAGCAATCCGCCCTCCGACAGTAAAACAGAGTAGACTAAGGATAACAATAACTTCAGAACACACAGAAGAAGAGATGACTAACCTTTACCAGAGTATCAAATCCTTCTTGGCCAGATAAAACCCAAGATTTAACCTATTTTAATTTACTCTTAACGTTCGCAGCATATACGAAGTTGCCAAAAGCAATGTCCCGAAGGGCAAGGGCTTTAGCCCGTAGCGTATATGTTGTGTTATCGGAAGGGGTTTATTATTCATTTTTCAACACCTCTACTGTTAGATTATTCCATTTAATCAAGTCATTTAATGTATGCGTTCCTGTTAGTTTTAAGTCTTTAAATTCTCTCGATTCGGTGTAAAGTAACCTTCTATAGTTTGCACCTATTCCCATAAAAGGAACTGAGAACATTTTAAGCATCTTTATATTTGATACTGGAGACAAATCCATAAACCACCCGTCTTCTTGTGGAAATAATATTTGATAAGCTTTCAAGGCATTTGGTATTTCCTTTATAGGAATACCTGTTCTCTGGGATAATACTTCATATTCTTTTTCTTTATAATCTTTCAAAATAAATCCTCCAAATATCCACATGAACCATTGCCAGAAAACGGGATATTTGTGAAAATACTTATGCTTAGAGAGAGTATCTAACCCTTTTTTGAATGAGGTTGGTAAATCTAATAATAATATTTCAAAGTCCAATCCCGCTATTTTCAAGGTATCTTTGGTTTTATTTTCATTCCCAGCCATTTTGTATAGTTGATAATCAATTGCATTTTTCAAAATAGCCAATCTTGCTCGGTGTTCTATAAATGTGGATATTTGAATAACATTGTAATTGCATTTATAGTAAGTATCCTCATAGATTTGCTTCGGTAAGCTATTGTATTCCTCATCAAAAATGTTACCTATAAGTTCATTTCCACATTTAGCTGAAATGTGTGAAAAATCTTTGAAGGTAGAGTATAAGGTTTTTACCTTTTGGACAATACTCTCAGTAAAGAATATTCCACTATTAACTTTAAAATAATAGTCATTCAAAGCTTTAAAGCATTTCTTATCTGAATGTGATTTTTTCTTTCGGTTCAGACGTTTCAGCAAATTACGTTCAACCCAATAAGAGAATCTCCACATTGAGATATCTACATCTTGAATAGTGCTATTATTTATGACTTCAGATAATGCTTCTTTAGAATTGCTCAAATCAGGAATTACCACTAAATCTATATTTAGTCTCTTGGCTTTCTCTTTAAAAAGATCTATGTGGTCTCTTTCTTTACTTGCAATAAATACACCGTTATCAATATTTAGATAATCCATCCACCCCCTAATTTTAAATAAATCCGGAAATCCCCAACTCCCTGATTTTACTTCGACGAGTTTGATTTTTGGCAAAGATGAGGAGTAGTCTGTAGTAACAATATCCAGTTCCAAAACCTCTTCGGTTTCTCTTTCAATTATGTTTCTTTCAATGTAACTCCCACCTGATTGAAAAAAGGCAGAGATATATTCTTCAAACTCTTTTCCTTTAGGTAAATCAGGTAATCTAACATATGCCAATTTGCACCTCTTTTATAGCCACTCCCGATAACTCAAGTATATAGGACGGTAAAAAGAAGGTCAATTGCAGCAAACTATGAATAAGTTGTTTAGGAATAAACTTTAAAGGCCAAGGTTTCAGAGCCACTTTACGTTAAGAAACTCTCTCTGTAGTGTTAGGAATTACCAATAGAATTCAACTATAAAAATAAAAAGCCCCCGCAATTTGCGGGGGCTAAGAGTTATCTCACGATTAGGTTATTTATTTTCGTCTTTTCCCTTATCCTTATCTTCTTCCTTCTCCTCGGCAGTTTTTATCTCTGCTTGCTTTGGAGGGAGCTCCTCCTTCTCAACGTTGAAAGTAAACTCTCCCTTCTCTTTATCGTAGTCAACAACTACAGTGTCTCCTTCTTTAACAGTTCCCTCAAGTATCTTTACAGATAGAGGAGTTTCAATCTCCCTCTGAATTGTTCTCCTAAGAGGCCTTGCTCCAAACTCTGGAACGTAGCCCCTCTTAGCGAGTTCGCTTTTAGCCTCTTCAGTAAGCTTAACCTTAATACCTCTCTCCTCAAGCCTCTTGTTGAGCTTGGAGATAAGGAGATCAACAATCTTCTTAATCTCCTCTTCGCTGAGAGGATGGAAGATGATTATCTCGTCAATCCTGTTAAGGAACTCAGGCCTGAAGCGTCTCTTGAGCTCGTTCATTATCTGCTCTTTAATCTTGTCGTAGTTCTTCTCAAACTCCTCTTTAGAGAGGTGCATCAGGTATTCAGAACCAATATTGCTGGTCATAATTATCACTGTGTTGCTGAAGTCAACAGTCCTACCTTTAGCGTCTGTGAGCCTACCGTCGTCAAGGATCTGAAGGAGTATGTTGAACACGTCTGGGTGAGCCTTCTCAATCTCGTCAAGGAGGATTACGCTGTAAGGCTTCCTCCTAACGGCCTCTGTAAGCTGACCACCCTCCTCGTATCCAACGTATCCTGGAGGAGCTCCGATCAGCTTAGAAACTGCGTGCTTTTCCATGTACTCAGACATGTCAAGCCTAATAATAGCGCTCTCGTCACCAAACAGGTACTCTGCCAAGGTCTTAGCAAGCTCCGTTTTACCAACACCGGTTGGTCCCAGGAAGAGGAAGCTTCCCAGTGGCCTGTTCGGCGGCTGAAGTCCTGCCCTTGCGCGCCTGATGGCCTCGGAAATGGCTTTGATAGCCCTCTCCTGGCCGATGACCCTCTTGTGGAGCTCCTCCTCCATCCTGAGGAGCTTCTGAATCTCCTCTTCCTGAAGTTTAGAGGCCGGAATACCCGTCATTTCAGAGATTACCTCTGCAACATCTTCAGCAGTAACAACGGGCTTCTCCTCTCCCTGCTCTTTGGACTTCTCCATCTTCTCTTCAAGCTCTTTGATGCGGGCCTCTATATCCTTAATCTCCTTTTTGAGCTTTGCTGCCCTGTCAAACTCTTCGTTCTTAACGGCCTCATCAAGCTCAGCCCTTAAGTTGTGGAGCTTCTCTTTAAGCTCGGAGAGCTCCGGAGAGCTATAAGTAGCCTCTATTTTCTTACGAGCACAGGCCTCGTCTAAAACATCAATTGCCTTATCAGGTAAGTACCTACCCTGTATATATTTCTTAGAGAGCTTAACGGCAGCTTCAATAGCGTCGTCTGTAATCTTAACTCCGTGATGCTCTTCAAGTTTAGGCCTTAAACCTTTGAGCATGAGGATTGCAGTTTCAATGTCAGGCTCATCAACCCAAACGGGAGCAAAACGCCTCTCTAAAGCTGGATCTTTTTCAATATACTTCCTGAACTCGTCTACAGTTGTAGCACCGATTACTCTAATCTCTCCACGGGCAAGAGCTGGTTTCATAATGTTTGCTGCATCCATAGAACCTTCTGCAGCTCCAGCTCCAACAACGGTGTGGAGCTCGTCAATGAAGAGAATGATATTCCCTTCTTCCTTAACTGCGTCAAGAACTTGCTTTAACCTCTCCTCAAACTCACCGCGGTACTTGGTTCCGGCAACGAGAGCTGCCATGTCTAAGGCAACGATTCTCTTATCCTTCAGATTGTCTGGAACCTCACCGTTTGCAATCTTCTGGGCAACACCTTCAACAATGGCAGTTTTACCAACTCCTGCAGGACCAACAAGAACAGGGTTGTTCTTAGTCCTACGGGAAAGAATCTGGATAACCCTCTTAATCTCAGTTTCACGGTCAATAACTGGGTCAAGCTTACCCTCTTCAGCAAGACCGGTAAGGTCAATACCGAACTTTCTGAGAACTTCGGGAAGCTGCTTTCCACCCCTTCCGGCTTTGGCTCCGATTTCACGGGAAACTTTAGCCCTTCCTTCCCTGTACTTCTTAACGGCCTTAACAGCTTCGTCTTTCTCAAGACCGAGTTTAAGAAGGATCCTGTAGGCCATTCCCTCTGGAACTTCATAGAATGCAAGGAAGAGGTGCTCAAGGTCTACGCTACGGGCCTTCATCTGACGAGCAATGTCTAAGGCAGCGTCAAAGACCTTTTTGAGAGTTGGAGTTATGTAAATCTCCTCGTATCCAGCGTAACTGCTTGGAATTCCTAACCTTCCAACCCTATCAACCTGCTCCCTTATGAACTTTTTAGCCCTTACAGGGTCGTAGCCTGAAAGTGTAAAGATGTCAAGTATTGGCGAACCTGGAAGTTCAACCATTGCAAGGAGCAGGTGTTCAGTATCTACATACCTTTCACCAAGCTGCCTTGCAATTTCCTGAGAAAGTAAAATTGCATCTTTTGCTCTACCGCTTAAAACGTCCCAGATGTTCATCTCTCTCCTCCTCTATTTAGTATTTGTAAGAGTTTTTCTCTGTTAAGTTCGTCAAAGTGGAGACTGGATAAGAGCTCTACAAGCATCTCTTTTGCTTCACAGTCAAGCCTCTCGGCAAGTGCCTCAAAGAGGCGCTCAATGTCGTCCTCAAGCTTGAGGATTAAGCTGGTTCCTGCTACGTTAACGCCCCTCTCCCTCGTTAGAGAGACTATCCGTTTAATCCGGATTAAGTCCCTTTCTGAATAAAGACGGGTCTTCCCCTCAGTCCTTGAGGGTTTAATAAGCCCCTCACTCTCGTAAAATCTAAGGGTTTGAGGGTGAACACCGGCAATCTTTGCAACAATGCTTATCATGTAGACGGGGGTATCCTTGTCAATCACCGCCGCTCCTCCTTTATCCTTGAATAACAATTTAGTTATTTTTAAACCAATCGTCAACTATTCTAAAAAAACTTTTTAACTTTGGAGGAGCGGCTACCGGTTAGTAAGGAAGCTTCTCCCAGTTAACGTTCTCTTTAATCCAGTTAACGTAGAGGGGAATCCCCTCCTCTATCTGAACCTGCGGATGCCAACCTAAAATTTCTTTAGTATCCGTAAGGTCGGCTTCTGTATAGTTTTGGTAGAAGTCATAAGGGTTGTCAAAGTACTCAGTTTCAACGTTTACCCCTAACGTTTTCTTTATTACCTCAACAACCTCGTTAAAGCTCCTTGCCCTGCCGGTTCCAACGTTTACAACTCCACTCCTCTTTGCAAAGAGTCCCCTTATGTTCGCTTCAACGCAGTCCATAACGTAGACAAAGTCTCTCTTTTGCTCCCCCCACTTGAAAAGGCGAGGTCTCTTACCCTTTAGGATTTGAACTGTTAGCTGGAGAACCATACTTGCCATCTTTCCCTTATGGGTCTCTCTTGGGCCGTAAACGTTGAAGTAGCGAAGACTAACAACGGAAATTTTTGGGTTTTCTGAGATGAAACGGTAGGCGTACCTGTCCATTGCAAGCTTTGAGTAGCCGTAAACGTTTTCAGGCTTTAAGCCCCGGTTAACCTTCATAGGTGGAGGAGTGTTTCCGTAAACAGCTGCAGAGGAAGCGTAGACCATTCTTCCCCTTGACTCTCTAACGAGCTCCAATAAATCCTTAAAGGCTTCGCAGTTGACCTCCATCATTCTCCGCTGGTTCATGTCTGTCGTGTCAACGTTTGCAGCCTGGTGGAGAACAGCGTCAAACTTATACTTCCTGAGCTTCTCTAAAGTTTCTCTATCCGTTATTGAGCCAGTGATAACTTCTCCTTCAAAATCAATCAGGTTCTTAAACGTTCCTTTTGAGAAGTCGTCTAAAACGAAAACCTCCCAGTCTGGGTAGCGTTTCTGGAGCTCTAAGGCGAGGTTTGAACCTATAAAACCTGCTCCTCCTGTAACCAAAACTCTCATTCTCCAAGCTCTCCTTTCAGGTGAGTTTCGTATCCCTTACTCTTAAAGAACTCCTTTAGGGCATAACCGTACTTCTTTGCCAAGTTCCAGCTGTGGAAAACCCCGTACGTTGTAGCCTCTTCTAACTCGTCTCCGTTAAACCGAACAACGGAAACTCCCCACTCAAATTTCCTCAGCTGATCGTCTAAGTAGACCCTCTGAACGAAAATGTCGCAGATTTTTGGGTTTTTCCCGAGATATTCTGAAAGCTCCTTCGGAGACTTCCCCAAAGCATCCGCCATCAGCTCCCTGAAAAATTCGTCTCCCATACCCTCCTCCTACTTTTCAACGATTGTCTCTTTAACCTTCATTCCAAAATGCCTTCCAGGTTCCTCTGTGTAAACAAGAACTTCGTCTCCCTCTTTTAGGTCAACAACAGAAATTGGTTCTCCTTTAGGAGAGGTTAGTCTAATGGTTTCGGCGTTCTGAAGAACTGCAGAAACTTTCTTTCCATCTTTTGTTTTGGCCTCTATTAAGAGCATCGGCCTCCTTTCAACCTTTGCCCTTCCAACGTAGGCAATCCTACCTTCTCCCTTGTAGTTGTAAATCATTACCTCGTCGCCGCTCTCTATCTCTGCCAAATACTTGGTTTTGCCACCCGGAAGGCGAACGTACATGTGAACGGCTCCGGCGTTTACCCTGAAAGGCCTTGCTGCAACGTAGGGGTTAGACTCTGTCTCTGCGTGTACAAGGAACATTCCCGCAGATGAGTTACCAACTAAAGCTCCCTCTCCCCGGGTCATGTTTGAACAGGTGTCTATACAGACCCTATCACACATTCCGATTGGTTTTACCCTTGTTATTTTTGCAACCTCAAGCTGAACTTTTTCACCTGCAAGGTTAATTGCCTCTCCGGCTGCCTTTATCTCGTTTACGTCTTCTGTGTCAAGAACTACTCCCTTAACTCCCTTCTCCAAAATGGTTATTGCCGTCTCTGCTTCCTCTGCGTTCCTAACCCAAGCGTAGACGTCATCTCCCTGGGCTAAGAGGTTCTCTAAAGGAATTATCGTCCAGTCGGTTGTTTTAACGATTACTTTTTTGCCCTTTTTAAGGAGCTCCGCTGCCCTCTCCTCGTCCTCCTTTCCCTTTATCTCAACGATTACGTAGTCTTCGCCGAGCTTGAAGTCTCCGTCTGGAGCAATTGTCTTAACCTTTGCAAGCTTTTTAACCTTTTCACTCTCAGGCTTGTCTAAAAGGAGAGCTGAAACTCCAGACTCAAGGGCTGCAGTTACAACTTTTTTATCCTTTGGGTCTTTAACGTAAACGATTAACTCTTTTTTCATAACCATAAACCTCCTAATAGTTTCTTGGGCCGAAAAGAGCTTTTCCTATCCTTACAATTGTAGCCCCTTCCTCAACGGCTACTGTAAAGTCGTGGGACATTCCCATAGAGAGCTCCGGAAACTTCCTTCCAAAAACCTCCTCCATTTTATCCCGAATCTCCCTCAGTCTGACAAAGTAGGGGCGGACTTCTTCCGAATTTTCAAGGTATGAAGGAACGGTCATAAAACCTAAAATGTTTAACTGAGGATACTGGAAAGCGTAGGAAAGGAGCTCCTCCACTTTCTCCGGAGGGCAGCCGTGTTTTGACTCTTCAGGAGAGAGCTTAACCTCTACTAAAAGGTCTATACTCTCGATGCCCTTTTTTTTCATTTTCTTTAAGAGCTCATCTACGAGCTCCTTTCTGTCTAAAGTCTCTATGCAGTTAAAGAGCTCCACGGCATACTTAACCTTGTTTGTCTGTAGGTGGCCAATCATATGCCAATCTGCATATTCTAAGTCTTCCAGCTGAGGAATTTTCTCCCTCGCTTCCTGAACTCTGTTCTCTCCGAAGAGCCTTACGCCAACCCGGTAAGCCTCCCTTATCTCATCGGGAGTTCTGGTCTTGGTTGCTGCAAGGAGTTTTACCTCTTTAGGATTCCTTCCAGCTCTCAAACAAGCCTTCTCTATTTCTTCCATTATCCTCTCGTAGTTATCCCTAATCATTCTCTAACCTCTCGTAAACCTCGTCTGCAAAGAACCAGAGATCGTCGCTCAAGTTTGACTCTGAGTTACTGAGAAAAGACTTCCAGTCCTTTAAGTAACCCAGACTGTAAAGATGGTAACTTGAATCTACAAAACCGCAGTTCTCGTATGAGCTTTTGCCGTCAAACCTGAAAACCCTGATGTCAACGAACTTGTTGACGCCAGAATCAAAGAGTTCCTTCGTCAGCTTCCTCCAGAACTCGTAGTTAGACTTTTTAAGGAAAAGCCTCGTTCTCCTCCCAGTTATCGGCTCTCCACCTTTGAGGAAGAACTTATACCTTAGGTAAACAACAGCCCCAATACCACCGTCGTCTGTTCTTACAATTTTTAAGTCTGAGTCTTTTACAGGAAGGGTCTTAACGTAGTAGCCCAACCTGTCGGCAAGAGGTGAGGAGAATTTTGCACTGTTAAATATGTCTATGATCCTGTTAATCTCTTTTAAAACGGCGTCTAAATCTAAGTCTCTACTGTCTTTTTGAACCTTTAAAGATGTATAGTAGTGGTTTCTGTAGATGTAACCTCCGCTTCCCTTTAGCAGAGCTATTCCCGGTTTTAACTCAACAGAGTTTATGCCGTCTGTTAGGAGAGCTCCCCTGTTCACAACAACAACCGAAAAGGTGTCATCTTCAATGTTTAAGTCTTTTTCCGGAACTAAAAAGGCTCTATTTCTGAAAACACAAAGGGCGCTTCCCTTTTCAATTTTTGCAACGTACAGTACGTCGTTTTCCTTTAAATCAAGGCCGTTAACTTCCATAGGAGTTGTTACAAGAGCAAACTTTAAGGAGAGCTCTCCTATCACTTTTTCCAAGGGAAACTGAAAGCTGGTATAGTCAAGGTTAACCCAACCGCTCTCCGTCTTTCCCCAAAAAGTGAAAAGTGTTGATAGGGGAGCTCTATCTCCTTCACTTAAAGTCTTCTCAATCTGACCCATTGGAACCTGCCTAATAGAGGCAGCACTTGAAATAACCTGAAACTCCTGGGCGACAGAAACGGCCGGAAAGAGAAGAACAAGCGCAGACAGCAACCTTTTCATCTTTTAATCTCCTTAACCACGAACATGAGGGCTTCTGCCTCTGCAACCTTTTCACCTGAGATCTTTCTCATAACTGCCTTCGTCACTTTAAACCTCTTCCTTTCTTCCTCAACCCAGGCCTCTACTTCAACCTCTTCCCCAACGAAAAGGGGAGAGTGAAATCTAACGGTTATCTTTCCGGTGAGGAACCTCTCGTTTAACCCCTGAAGGTATGCCATAGACTCGTCTAAGATAAGTGAAATTATCCCGCCGTGAATAACGTTGTCGTAACCCTGGTAGAACTTGGGAAGAGAAAGGCGGCTGTAAACTCTTCCGTTTCTCCTTTCAAACTTTAAGTGCATACCCTTAGGGTTTTCATCACCGCAGACAAAACAGTAATTGTCCCTTCTCAGCTCTTTTCCATTCATAGTAGTTGAATTATAAATAGAATGAAGGAGGTAGAGGAAATGAAGAACAAAGAGCTTGCAGACATATTTGACAAGTGGGCAGACATACTTGAGTTTATGGGAGATAATCCCTACCACATAAGGGCTTACAGGAACGCTGCAAGGCTCATAAGAGACCTTTCTGAAGACATTGAAGTTTTAGCTAAAGAAGGGAAACTCTTTCAGCTTCCAGGAATAGGACAGAGACTTCAGGCAAAGATTTTAGAGTTCCTCAGAACCGGGAAGATTGAAGAGTTTGAGAAGTTAAAACAGCAAGTCCCCGATACAATCTTTACTCTTTTAGACATTCCGGGAGTTGGCCCTAAAACGGTGAAACTTCTTTACGATGAGCTCGGAATAAGAAGCATTGAGGACTTAAAACGGGCAATTGAGAGGGGAGATCTACTGAAACTTCCCGGTTTTGGAATTAAAAAGGTTGAAAAGATAAAGAAAGGGATAGAGCTCCTTGATAAGAGCGGCGGAAGGATACTTTTAGGAGTTGCCGTTTTCATTGCCGACAGGATAGTAAACCAGCTGAAAGAACACTCTGCAGTTGAGAGGATATCTGTATGCGGCTCTACAAGAAGAATGAAGGAGACCGTTGGAGACATAGACATCTTAGCAACTGGAAACAACATTGAAATCATTGACGCTTTCGTAAACCTTCCAAACGTTAAAGAGGTTCTCTGGAAGGGAACTAAAAAAGCAACTGTAATTGTTGAGGAGGGAGAGCAAGTAGACCTAAGAGTTATAGAGCCGGACTCCTACGGCGCAGCCCTCCAATACTTTACAGGATCTAAGGCCCACAACATACACCTGAGAACTATTTGTTTGAAACTTGGCTATAAGCTCAACGAGTACGGTCTGTTTAAGGGAGACGAAAAGATTGCCGGAAGGACGGAAGAGGAGATATACAAAGCCCTCGGTATGGACACTCCGCCACCGGAGATAAGGGAAGACACAGGAGAAATAGAGGCGGCACTTGAGCACAGGCTTCCGAAACTCATCGGCTACGACGAGATAAAGGGAGACCTACACGTCCACTCAAACTGGTCAGACGGAGCCTCAACCATTGAGGAAATAGCCAAAAAGGCCATAGAAATGGGCTACAGGTATGTTGCAATAACCGACCACTCAAAGAGCTTAAAGGTTGCAGGAGGGCTTTCAGAAGAAGACTTAGAGAGGAGAAACTACGAGATAGATAAACTGAACGAAAAGTTTAAGGGAAAAATTAAAATTCTAAAAGGAACGGAAGTTGACATACTTCCTGACGGAAGCCTTGACTACCCAGATGAAATCTTAAAGGAGCTTGACTTTGTTGTTGCTGCAATCCACTCAAGGTTCAACCAGGACAACACAGAGAGAATTCTAAAGGCAATAAACAACCCATACGTAAATGTAATAGCACACCCAACGGGAAGGGTAATCGGCCAGAGGGAGGGCTACCCGTTAGACCTTGAGAAAGTAATGAAAGCAGCAGCAGAAACGGGAACGGCACTTGAGGTTAACTCCTACTACAACAGGCTTGACCTAAGGGACGCCCATTGCAGAATGGCGGTTAAGTTCGGGGTAAAGCTCATTATAAGCACAGACTCACACCACGTTGACCACATGTGGATGATAAAGCTTGGAGTGGGAACGGCCAGAAGGGGTTGGGTTGAGAAAAAGGATGTTGTTAATGCAGGGAGTTTGGGGGAGCTCCAAAAGTTCGTCAAAGAGAAGAGGAAAAAATTCGGCGCAGAGCAGTTGACTTAACAGTCGGCTGGCCTAATATTAAAATAGGATTGAAAGTTAGCTAAAACTCAATTGAAGGAGGGAGAGATGTTCAGAGGATTCTTCGGAAGGAGAAGAGGGTTTGACCCGTTTGAGGATATGTTCAAACAGTTTCAGGAAATTGAAAGAATTATGGCCGAAATGATGAGAGGTTTCGGCAGCTTCGGAGAATTTCCTGGTTTTGAAGCTGGGTTTGAGCCAAGGATTGAGATGTATGAAACTCCGGACGAAATTGTTGTTAGAGCCGAAATGCCCGGGCTTGACAAAGACAGCATTGACGTTAAAGTTCGGGGAAACTACCTGATAATCAAGGGCGTTAAAAAGCAGGAGCAGAAAGAAGAGAAAGACAACGTATTCTTCAGCGAGACCTTCTACGGAGAGTTCCAAAGAGTAATTCCCCTTCCTGTAGAGGTTAAGGAAGAGGGAATTGAGGCCTACTACGACAAGGGAGTCCTTGAGATAAGGCTTCCTAAAGCAGAAACTGCAAGGAAAGAGGTTAAGATTATCGTTAAAGAGCCGGAAGAGAAGGAAAAGGGCAAAGAGGATAAGGGAAAGGAAGAGAAGTAGATTAGAAAAAAAACTTGGACTTATCTGAAAGGTTAACCGGCCGCCCTTTAGGGCGGTTTTTCATTTTGACAGGAACGTTACTTTGCCCAATATTTATTGAGAACTATTCTCAGTTTCTTAAAGGAGGTTTATGTCAGAACTTGTCATAGTTAGAGAGTGTAACCACCTTAAGCACAGACCCGAAAACCTGAAGGTTCTACTGGTATATCCGGGAAACGAAAAGGTAGGCTTTTCAAGCCTTGCAGTTCACAGGGTTTATTCCCTCTTAAACAGTATAGAAGGGATAACTTGCGACTTGATATTTGATGGGTTGAGGAGCTCCTACTTTTTAGAACTCTCTCCGAAAGAGTTTGACGTTATCGCCTTTTCAATAACCTACGAAAACCACATCTTTAAGGCCACAGAGCTCCTTTCAAGCTGGGGAATAGACCCTTTAAGGGAGAGGAGAGAGAACTCTCCCTTGATAATTGGAGGGGGAATAGGCCTCTACTACAACCCTGCTCCTATTCTTCCTATCTTTGACGCCGTTTACCTTGGAGAGGCAGAGGGGAGAATTGAGGAGGTTTTCGGAGCTCTGCGGCAATCGCCATCCCTTGAAACCTTTGATGGGTTTGACAACGTAATAGTGAGTAGAAATTACTCTTTTCTCTACGAAAACCTATTTGTTAAGGAGATAAAAGGGGAGAAGAAGAGAATCTACAGGTCAAAGCTCTTTTCCCAAACTCCCTCCCACTCCTGCTTTCTAACGGGAGACGCTGCTTTTAAAGACATGTTCCTGATAGAGCTTAACAGGGGCTGCATAGAGAAGTGCAGGTTCTGTGTTGCAACCTACATGGGACTTCCCTACAGGGAAAAGAACTTAAAGGTCGTTGAAAGAGAAATAGAAATTGCGTCTAAGTACGTTGACAGGATCGGATTGATAGGAGCAGGAGTTACAGACTACTCTAAAATGGAGGAGCTCCACAAAATACTCAAGAAATACAACGTTAAAGCCTCATTTTCGTCACTTAAAGCCTCGTCTTCCTCCTCTGCAATCTTTGAAATTATTAAGGAGTCGGGACAGAAAACCGTAACGATAGCTCCGGAGGCAGGAAGGGAGGAGCTCCGGTTTGCAATAAATAAAAAAGTTCCAGATGAGAAGTATTTCACCTTTACAGAGAAGGCTTTAGAGAGCGGAGCAGAGAATATAAAACTTTACTTCCTCATAGGTCTCCCTGGAGAGACAGAAGAAGACATAAAGGCAATAGCTCAAATGACCCAAAAGTTCTTAGAAATCGGCAGGAAGTTCTGGAAAGAGAGGGGAGTAAGAGGAGAAATCCACGTAAGCGTCAACCCAGTAATAGCAAAGCCATTTACACCGTTTCAGTGGTACGGTTTAAACTCCAAGTCAGTGATAGAGAAGAAACAGAGAGTTCTTCAGAGGGAGCTCCGAAAAGTAAAGGGAGTAAAGCTAACACACGAGAACGTAAAAGACGCCATCCTTCAGGCAATTATTTCAAGGGGAGATACGAGGGTTGGAGAAGCTGCTGTAACCAGTGCAACAGAGAGAGTCCCCTTTAGAAAAGCCCTTAAAGAGTTAGGACTGCCCTTTGAAGAGCTCTACACGAGGGAAAGGGAAAAGGAGGAGCTCTTTCCGTGGGAAGTGGTAGAAAGCGGCATAAACAGGGAATACCTGTGGCATGAATACCAAATGGTCTACGAAAAGCGGTCTACCCCTACCTGCTTCCCGGGCTGTAAGGTGTGTGGGCTCTGCAGAGAAGAAGAGCTCGTTAAAAAGGCATAGTGCAAATTTGCAAATTCCCCCTTTTAAAATCCAAAAACTGAACGGATATGCCGAATATAATTTGGTTTAGAAGAACTCTAAAGACAGGAGAGCTCTATGCAGGTTTACCAAAGAACCCTTGCCAAAGAGGTTTGCTTCAGCGGTATAGGTTTACACACGGGAAAAAAGGTAAACGTTAGACTTGTTCCAGCACCGTCAAATACGGGAATCATTTTCATAAGAAGCGACCTTGAGGGTTCTCCTTCAATAAAGGCCTCTCCGAAATACCTGAGTAGGCTCTTCTACGCAACAAATCTCTCCGATGGAAACGTAAGCGTTCAAACGGTTGAACACCTTATGGCAGCTCTCTCTGCCTTTGGAATAGATAACCTGTTTGTATACCTTGACTCCGAGGAACTCCCTATTCTTGATGGGAGCTCCGCCCCTTACATCTACCTATTTGAGGAGACAGGAGTTAAAGAACTCTCCCAGAAGAGGAAATACGCAGTTCTAAAAAAGGAAGTTTTAATTGAGTTTGAGGGAAAAAGGGTTCTTGCAGAACCTTCAGACAAGCTTGAGATAGACAACACAATCTCCTTTAACCACACCTACAAGAAAGTCCGCCACCAGAGGCTCGTTTATACCCATAACCTAAAGAACTTTAAGGAAATTGCAAAGGCCAGAACGTTCTGCTTCTACCAAGAAGTAGAATCTTTAAGGGCTGCCGGACTTGCAAAAGGTGGAAGCCTTGAAAACGCAGTAGTTATAGACGACTACGGAATTCTCAACGAAGGGGGATTAAGGCTTGACAACGAGTTTGTAGCCCACAAAACCCTTGACCTTATAGGAGACCTTTACATTTTAGGATATCCTCTTTTGGCAAAAATAACAGCTTTTAGAACAGGTCACGCCCTCAACGCAGCGTTAGTCAAAAGAATATACAGTGAAAGGCTCTACGAACTCGTTGAGTTTGAGGAAGGAACAGAGGGGAAAGAAAGAGGATTAAGTTTTGGAGAAGAAGGAGTTCCCTCTTTTAATTGAGAGATACAGACTTCAAGTTGGAATAGTTCTCTTCTTTATCGTTTTAGCTGCTCAAGTTCCTCTCTTCTACTTTAACGTCCTTCCAAACCTACAGCTGAAACTGATGGCCGTTAGGTGCCTAATCTTTGACGTTCTGTCTACCTGGCTGTTCCTCTACTTAGAGAGGGGAAAATACAAAGACCTACTTCCCTTTCCACTCCTTGGGATTCTTCTTTCACTCCTCTACTTGAAACTCGGGAGCTTCTTCCTCCTTCCCTTCTGCCTTTCAGCAACAACAACCTCTGTAATAATGGTCGCCCTTGCCGCCTACTTAACGATAAAGGTCAACTACGGGAAGGGGTAAAAAAGCCTTCCGCAACTGTTCTTACAAAGTTCTTCTCCCCTTCCGTTATCCTCCTCTCTCTTATGTAGCTGAGCATTAAAGGAGGAAAAACAGAAAGCGGAGAGGTTTGAAGTCTATCTCTGAACCTGTGGCAAAAATAGAGAATGTTAAGCTTTGTCTCAAAGGGTAAGTTCCAGTTAAAGGCCTTCTCAGAGAGCTCCCTCTCCACCTTATTGAAAAGGAACTCTGGAATGTCTAATCGACTAAGGGCAGAGATTGCACTGTTAAGGTAGGCAATTTCAACAGAGCTCCTGCCAGAACACCTCCTTAAAACCGAGAGGAGCTCGTAGACAAAAGAGACGAGAGACCTGTCTGTTAACCTCTCTTCCGAGAGTTTCTCTATAACACCTATACCTTTAGGATCTCTGCTGTTAAAGTAGCGACGGAGCGACTCAAGGGAAACCTCTTGGGGAAACTCCTCTACAGGTACAACCCTCGGGACGGACTTCTCCGGGGAAAAACTCCTTACGGGAATCTTAAAGTTCCTGTTAACGACACTCAGAGAGAGGAGCTCCCTACCCAAAAACTCCTCAACAGAGACGGGAAAGACCTGAGAGATAACATCAAGAAACGGCCATCTGAGCCTTCCTACGAGAACAACTCTCTCCACCTTTAACCGCTCTCTAACTAACTCTTCGTAGGAATAAAGGGCTGTAATCAGGGAAGAGGAAAAGTCCGAAAGACCTGTTATAAACTCGCCAAAGCGGGTATTCCCTACAACGGGGGTGATGGCAAGACGAACTTCACTGATAGAAACTTTGCGGCTGTAGCCAAAGTAAGGGATTTCAACCTTATCAGTCCTTCCAAAGAGGAGACGGGCTCCGCAGCTTCTACAGAGGTCAAGAATAGTCCCTCTAAGCCCTTCCCTCCTTAGAGTCGCGTTTGAGACGCCGGTCTCCCCTATGAACCTGTTAAAGAGGTAGTTTCCTAAAGTATCTACCAAATGAAACTCGCCAAAGGGCAAAATGAATAGAAGCTCCCCACCTAAAGATAGAGAAGTTTTCGTATACCCAACATTAACGACAACCGTTCTTTTATTAAACAAGTTAAAGTCGTAGAAAACAGAAATCCTCTTTCCAAAGGAGTTCTTAAACAAGTTCCTTATCAGAAACGTAGACTTACCGTAAACGTAACCGGGAAGAATTACCTCGTCAAAAGAATGGGGTTCAACGGGAAAGAGTGCAAACTCTAAAACGTCTATTCCGTCGTAGAAGACATCACCGAGGAACAGGTAGTCTCTCTTATCAATATTTTCCAAGAGGGAAAGTAGCTTCTTCTTTACCTCAACGGGAACTGAGGAGTAGTCTACTCCAACTTCAGAGAGGAAGCTGTCCTTTAGCTTAAAACTCTTGTCTGACAAGTATGATTCAGGGTATCCCAAGTAAACCCTCAAAACCTAACAACCTCTCTGTTAAATGCGTGGTGCTTCCTAAGGTCGTTTGTAGGGTATCCGTGAACGAAAACTGTCCTTTCAGGATTAAGGATTTCAAGAATTTCCTCAAGCTCTTTCCGGTCTGAATGGGCAGAGAGGTGGTGTTTTTCTATTTGACACCTGAATGCTGAAAGGAGCTTCTTACTTGAGAGAAGTCTGTAGCCAAAGCTCTCCTCTGCCATGTACCCGCTAAAGATGATAGAGCTCTTAGGGTCTTTTGAAAGAAGCTTACTGTAGATGTAAGAGGGCGTTCCTTCAACCAACATTCCGGAAGTTGAGAGAATACAGTCTGCCTCCCTCAGGTTTTCCCTACACGCTTCTTCGAAAGGAAGCCCCTGATAGGAGGGAGCAGGCTGAACGTAGTAGTTAAATAGGTTTTTTCTTAAAAGGTTCTCGTAGAGAGTTGAAACTTCTCTGGCAAGACCGTCTACGTAAACGGTCATCGGCGGAACGGCTCCACTCCTCATGCCTTCTGAAAGGAGGAGGAGTATCTCCTGGGCTCTTCCGAAGGCAAAGGCCGGTATGAGGACTTTTCCTCCCCTTTCAACGGTTTTCTTGACGGTTTCAAGGAGCTCCCTTTCGTCCTCTTCCCTTCTAAACCTTCTGTCTGAGTAGTAGTAGGTGCTTTCAAGGACTAAAAAAGTGGCTTTCTCTGAGGGGAGCTCCGCCTTTCCAACGGTTTTCTGGTGAGAGAAAGAGATGTCACCGGAGTGGAAGGCGAGGGAGCTTTCCCCGTAGTAAATCCCTACAGAGGCAGCTCCAAGGACGTGACCAGCAGGGTAGAGAACGACTTCAACGTCTCCAACTACAATCCTATCAAAGAAATCTCTTCTCTCAACTCGGGAGAGAGCTTCGTTAAGGAGTTTATACTCCTTCCACTCGTCTAGAGAGTTCCTGTCGTTTATGTAGCGAACCTTTATTGCGTCTTCAACCATAAGTGAAAGGAGCTGAGCAGTTTCGTGGGTAGTGTATATAGGAGTATCCGGGTAAAGGTTGGAGAGAATGTGGATACTACCACAGTGATCAACATGGGCGTGTGTGATAAAAATGGCGTCAAGCTCCGGAGAAAGCGCCTTTAAAAAGTTAAAGTCCGGGTAAGGCTCACTCCTGTGAAACCTTATTCCGGAGTCAACGAGAATCCTTTTTCCGGAAACGATGTAGAGGTAACAGCTTGCCCCTATCTCGTTCCCACCACTTATTGGTATAAACAGATTTTCCATAGGCGAGTAATTTATTACCTAACGTAAAGGCCTACAAGCTCATCTTGGGAAAGGATGTGCCCCTCAATCGCCTCCAAGAACTCCCTCTTTCCAACTCCGGCAGGGATTCCAAGAGTAGGAACGCCTAAGGCGAAGAGTAGAAAGAAATACCTGTGGGGTCTTCCCGGCGGTGGGCAAGGTCCTCCGTAACCTACTCTTCCAAAGTCGTTTATTCCCTGCTTTATTCCATACTCTAGCTCCAGAGCCGGTGGAATGTCTTCAGGTAAGCCCTCAAAAGTGGCAGGAATGTCGTAAATAACCCAGTGGGTAAAAACTCCTCCGGGAGCGTCCGGGTCGTCAACTAAGATGGCAAAACTCTGTGTTTCTTCAGGAGGCTCTAAAAAGAGAAGAGGTGGTGAAACGTCTTCTCCGTCACAGGTATACTTAATCGGTATGTACTCTCCGTTTCCAAAGGCCGGACTAAAAAGTCTCATCTCTCCCTCCTACAAGGTTCCTATCTAGTTTACCACTTTCTTAAAAAACAAAATCTACCGGCCTTCCACACCTTGGGCACTTACCATCTGGAGTAAAGAGAACCTCTACGTTGTACCCTACTCTCTTTACTAAGAGCTCTCCGCACCGGGGACAGTAAGTAGATTCCCTCTCCGGTTCAATAACGTTCCCTACGTAAACATACCAGAGGTATTCCTTACTTACTTCATAGGCCATGTCTATAACTTCTACCGGTGTAGGTGGAGTGTTCATCAGCTTGTAAGCAGGGAAAAACCTTGAGTAGTGAATAGGAACGTCCCTTCCAAGGTTCTCTGCAACCCACTTTGCGTAGCGCTCAAAGTGCTCTGGAGTAAACTCCTCAAATCCTGGGACTATGAGTTTTGTCAGCTCAAGGTGTTTTCCTGCCTTCTTTATCTCTTCACATACTTGCCACACATTCGGATTTGGGAAAGAGGAAAACTTGAGGTAATACTCCCTGTCCATCCCTTTAAGGTCAACGTTGAAGGCGTCAATGAGGGGCAGGAGCTCCCTCAAGGCATCAAGGTTTATGTTTCCATTCGTAACCATAACGTTCTTTAAACCTGCCTCTTTTATCTTCTCTGCAGTATCTTTTACATATTCAAACCAGATAATCGGATCGTTGTACGTGTAGGCAATACCTATTGAACCGTAACGCTTTGCGTATTCAACTGCCATTTCCGGCGTAAAGACTTGCCTCAGGTAGGGAGTATCCCTCCGAGCAATTTCCCAGTTCTGACACGACTTACAGTCAAGGTTACAGCCGTTTGTTCCTATTGAGAAGATAACAGAGCCTGGGTAAAAATGGTAGAGAGGCTTTTTCTCAACAGGGTCATAGTTTGCAGATGTTATCTCAGAGTAAACGGTTGTGTAGAGAGTTCCCCCTTCGTTAACCCTTACCAAACAGAACCCTTTTCCTCCGTTAGGAATTACACACTCCCTTGGACATAGAATGCACCTAACTTTTCCACCTTCAAGGGGCTCCCAATAACGAGCAACAGTTTTTGGCATCTCTCCCTCCTGATAAAATTTCAACGCTAATTCTTTAGCAGCTTCATTAATTCAATTTAATCCAACTGAGAAATTGAGTAAAACAAGGGAGAAAAGATGGAGGAGAACAGAAACCTGTTTAACATACCCGCCTACATTAAGGTTGGGAACAAACGCTTTAAGGTGATAAAGTGGGGGGTTACGGGAGCCGTTATAGAGAACTCTCCCATTGTTGAGTTGAAAGAGACAGTTACGGCTAATTTTATCTTTCCCTACGACACCTACAACGAACTAATAATCCCCGACGTAAAACTCAAGTGCTATTCCGAAAACGGCACACTCTTCTGTAAGTTTGAGAACCTGTCTAAAGACCAGGAGAATCTGTTTAAGTTCCTCATAAGGGAATACCTGTGGAGAAGGATTATCTCCATTCCCAGCGAGTTTATGAACTATACACAGGACAACGAAATTAGGAAAGAGCTCCTCACCTTCCAGCGAAACCTGACCCTAAAGAGAAAACTCAAAAAAATTATGTATCTAATGGTAGTTGTAGTAACAGCAGGAACTATTTTCTTAGGAGCTAAAATATTTTTCTATACGAAAAACACCGGTCTAACGGTGAAGTATTCTGAGGCAAACGGAAAAAAGACCAGAAGGGAGGTAGAGCTCTTCGCAAAAGAGAAAGAAGTTAAACAAAAAAGGGAAGTAAAAACCTCTCAGGAACCGCCTCAACCTAAGGTAGAAGTAAGTACCGAAAAAGAGTTAAACGAAAGAGCAGGAAAGGGGAGCTCCCAACAGTTAGCCGCCAACCGAAGCTCTACCCCTTCTCAAGGAGTCGTTACGGCTAACAAAAAGGCTGAAGAGAACAAAAAACTTCCTGAGGAGAGCTCCGAAAAAACTCAAGTCAGCTCTATACAGAAAAGAGAAAAGCTCCTCAGAGGAGTAAATTATTACTGCGTTCAGGTTGCTACAGACTCTTCCCCAGAAAGGCTCATAAAATTGGCAGAGAAGTTGAATGAGTTTCCCTACGTAAGGGTTGAAAAGATAGGGAAGTTTTTCACCTTAAGGGTAGGATTTGACAGAAGCCTCAGTAAAGATAAGAAACTGGCAAAAGAGATAAGGGAAAAGATTAATAAAAAAGCCTTTTCAAGGATCTGTGTTTACAAGCCTGAAAGATGGGTTTACCCGCAAACAGAGGCTAAGTAGGTTTCTACTGTAGAAACTGCCTCGTCAAAGGTCTTTACTCCGAAAGGCTTAACTTCCGGAGGCGTTGAGCGGGAGTAAAGTTTATCGTAGTAGTTAACCATAAGCTCTGTAACCGCCTCCGGGTATCTCTTCTCCTGTATCAGTTTCTCTATTTTCCTATACTTTTCGTCTCCCAAAATTTTCTTAATTCTTGAGAGAGCTCCCAAGTAAACCTCGGGAGAAAACCTGTCTACACCGTAGTCCTCCATTGATATCCTGACCCTCTCTTCCAACGGGAGCTCTATGTAAATCTTCTCCCCCTTTTGCATTGCTTTCCAGAAAGGCTCCGGTATAAAGAGTTTCCCTATTTTTCTACTCTCCCCCTCAACCAAAATACACGGAGAGTCTTTTAACCTTTCAACCTCTTGCCACATTAGAGCGTCAAACATTTTTTGGGAAGGCTGCTGAAGCCCGATTCCGCCAAAAACAGAACCCCTATGCCCCGCAAGTCCCTCAAGGTCTATAACAGGATAACCTTTCTCTTTAAGGATTCTAACTATCCTCGTTTTCCCACAGCCGGTTGGACCATAAAGAACAATAAGTTTTTTACCCTCAAGGATTTCAGCTATCCTCTTGAGTATGTATTGGCGAAAAGCCCTGTAACCTCCAACGAGCCTCGGAACGTTAACTCCGGCAAGGGTGCAGATGGCGGCAACGGCAAGACTCCTTAAACCTCCCCTCCAGCAGTAAACGACTACTTTTCCCTCTTTTTCTTTTATCTCTTTTACTTTCCTAACAATTTTATGTAGCTTGGGGCCAACAATTTCAAGAGCGTAGAGTCGCGCCTCTTTTTCTCCTTTCTCGTAGTAAACCTTAGAGACCTTTTTCCTCTCCTCCCCAGAGAAAAGGGGAACGTTGTAGGCGGCGGGAATGTGAAACTCCTCAAACTCTTCAGGTGTTCTCGTATCTATGAACCGATAACTCTTTTTAAGAGCTTCCTCTACAGTTATCTCCCTTACTAACTCCATCTCTGCACCTTAAAAAGAGCAACTCCGAAAGCCCCAAAAGGCAGGTTAAACCCCAACTTTCTCTCCCACTCCTCTCTGACGAGAGTGCCGAGGGTTAAATTAAGCGTGGTGTAGAACTTTTCCAGTTTAAGCCTTTTCCTCCCCACCTCGTTAACGTATCGGCCAAAGGAAAGGAGCTCCTCCTTAGTAAGAAAGTTTGAAGACGAGTAAACGGAACTCCCGAAAAGGGACTTAAGCTCCCTGTATAGGTTTAGAAGTGAATACCTGTTGAGAAAAGCTACAAGAATCCCCTTCTTTGAAACTCTGGCTGCCTCAAGGAGAGCTCTCCTCTTATCTGTAATAAACTCAAGGCTCGTTACGAAGTAGGTAAGGTCAAAGGAATCGTCCAAAAAGGGTAGTTCCAACGCCGTTCCGTTAATCAGCTTTTTTAAACCTTTTTTCTTTGCTTCAAGAAGCATGTCTACTGAAAGGTCAAGTCCTACAGGTTCGGGAAAACCTTTACTTTTTAAAAAGTCCATCCAAATTCCAGTTCCACAGCCGACCTCAAGGAGTTCCCCGCCTTTAAACGGGTAGAGAGCTTTTAAAAGGAGCTCCCCCTCTAACTTCTTTACCGTTTTCCCAAATTCAGTTTCAAAGAAGCTGTCGTATTCTTTAGCTACCTTTCCTGTAAAGGGATTACTCACCTAAGGGCTCCCTCCCCGTAACTCCCCTTAGCTTTAGTATTCTCAGAACCTCTTCAATGTCTGCAGAGGTTATCTTCACGCTCCTGTGGACTTCGGCAAGGGGATACGGGTATCCGGAAACAGAGTAAAAGTTAAGGAAACTCAGAATTTCCTTAAAGTTCCCCTCCGACTCAGAGTTTTCTAAAACCTCAACTTTGTGAACCCAATCCCTCAGTTTTACAAAAGAAACTGTAAAGGAAAAGAGTCTTAAGAGCTGATCAAACTTACCGGGATATTTAAACTTCTTCTCCTCGTCAACTCTCTTTCCAAACTTTGGCTTAATGTATCCGGAAGGGAGATTTAAGAGGTTAAGAACGGCAATGTCTGGAAGGAGACTGTCTAAAGAGTGGAGCCTTGAATCAGACCGTTTAGACAAGGCTACCAAGCGCTTTCCCTTCTTTTTTGCCTCTTTCAACAGAAGGTAAATTGTGTAGAGATACTCAAGGTACTCCAAATAACCTGCAGCAACAGCGTAGTCCCTGCCTGAAAACTCCTTCTGAATTCTACTATAGAAGTCTTTAGAGTTTATCCTGTTGGTTGAGTAGTTCTCTTCTAACTCCTTAAAGAGCTCCCACACCTTCTCTTTAACTTCACCGTTAACTGAGACCTCGTGATAGAAGGAAGGGGGTCTAATGAGAGCTCCTATCACCGAACCGTCAAGCATGAGAAGGGAGACCTGAGGAAGGATAGAGAGAGCTCTCTTAAACTCCAAAATTCCCATTAAGATTCTAAGTCTTGAGTCTGAATACTCGTAAGGCTTTAAGAGGTCAACGTCTGCATCTATCTCAAGCTCTACAGGGTTACTGCCGTTAAACGACGCAGAAGCAGCTCCGACTGCGTAAACAACGTAACCCGAAAACTCTTTCCTGTTCCTACTGCCATCAACGGCTCCTGCAGATTCCGGCGGGGTAGGTGGGGGGAGCTCCCGCCAGAGCTCCTTAACCTTCTTTGAAATTTCCTCAAGGCCGTCGGAAGAGATTGAGACAACTCCTAACTTCCTGTAGGCAGCCTCTATAAGAACTCCTCTAATCGTCAAAGTCAACCTCCTATGCTGTGCATATATTATATGCTGCAACGGAGGAGATATGAGAAAGAAGATAAAACTTTTCTCTGTTCCCCTTATCTCTGCTCTCCTATTTCTACTGCTGGTGAGTTTTGTAAATACGCTCGCTCCGAAAAAAGGTAAGGAAGAGGACGCAGAGGCAAAGGTTGAAGAGACACAAGAAAATCAGATGCCACAAATAGTTAAAGAGCTTGAAAGCGACTTTAAACTCCAGTATCAGCTCTTCAAGAAAGCAGAGCAGGAAGGAGACAAGTTCGTATACAACACGGGGAACTACAAAATCGTTTTCACAGTAAACCCTCAGTTTCAGAAAGCCGTAGAAAACGAGTTTAAAAAGTTTAAGGTTAAGTATGGAGCTTACGTTGCATTAGACCCAAAAACGGGAACAGTTGTAGCAGCCGTCTCAAGCCTTGACTATCCTAACCTCCTGTTTAAGCGCTCATTCCCTACCGCCTCTACTTTTAAAATCGTAACGGCCGCTGCAGCTTTAGACACGGGAGTTGCAACCCCTGAAACTGAGCTTAACTGTGGAGGCGTAGGAGACTCCTGCTCCCCATCAGTATGGCTAAACAGCCCCTATAGAGTAGAGAGAACATTCTCACAGTCCTTTGCAACATCGGCAAACCCATTCTTTGGGAACTTAGGAAGGCTCATAGGGAAGAAAACTCTGATGGAGTATGCCTACAAGTTCGGATTTAACAGAACCGGATACAACTTTCCGTGGGGGATTGTCAGAAAACCTCTTGACGACTACGAGTTAGCCCTTATCGCTGCTGGTCTTGGCGACACGGTTACAAGTCCTTTCCACGAAGCCCTTATAGCTCAAACGATATTAAACGGCGGAGTGATGGTTAAACCACGTTTGATCCAAAAAGTTATAGACCTCAAAACGGGAAAGGAGTATAAGTTTGAAACCACTCCATTAGGAAGGGTAGTAAAGGAAAAAACGGCAGACAAAATAAAGAAGATGATGGTCTTAACTGTAAAAACCGGAACTATTTCAAGCAGAAGATACTTTAGACTCCTCAGGAGATACAGTAACCTTACAGTAGGCGGGAAAACGGGAACTCTTACAGAGAGAAGCTACCCTGAAGGAAGGTGTGAGTGGTTTACCGGATTTATGAGCTACAACGGAAAAACACTTGCAGTTTCGTCTGTTGCAGTTAACAACTGGTTCTACTACATCTCTGGTTACGAGATAGCAGCGGTTGCAGCTGCAGATTTTGTTAAACTACAGGAGAGATACGCAAAAGGAGGGACGAGATGTGCGTCTTCTGCAAAATAGTAAACGGTGAGATACCTGCAAAGGTTGTATACGAGGACGATAAAGTTATGGCGTTCCACGACATAAACCCCCAAGCCCCCGTTCACATCTTAGTAATTCCAAAGGAGCACATTCCTACGCTTAACGACATAAATGAGGAACAGAAGGAACTGATAGGGCACATATTCACCGTGATAAAGCAGATAGCGAAAGAGATGGGAATAGCCAAAAGCGGCTACAGGGTTCTCGTTAATTGCAACAGAGACGGAGGACAGGAGATATACCACCTCCACTTCCACCTACTTGGAGGAGCTCCCTTAGGGCCAATGGTCTGCCGCTAACGTGAAAATTTGTTTAAATACATCATCCTGTCTGCCCTCTCAAGGGCTATTTCAAAGGGTTCAGAAGGGGAAGTCCAGAGGCTCCAACCTGAAGAAAAGGAGAGGGGAACCGGAAGTTTCCCCGTTCTATTAACCAATTCTGTGTTGTTCCTTATACGGTAAATTATCCTGTTTAATAACCTCTCGCTTGCCTTAGGGACAAGGATTAGAAACTCGTCTCCCCCCACTCTAAAGACAAGGTCTCCCTTCCTGACAGACGAACGGAGAATAGAGGCAAACTGCTGAATGTAGAGGTCTCCAACCCTATGGCCAAAAGTGTCGTTAACCTGTTTCAATCTGTCAAGGTCTAAGTAGATAAGTCCAATAGGAAAGTTTTCTCTGTTCCTAGAGAGGAAGTGAATCTGTTCCTGAAGAAAGTAACGGTTAAAAACTTCTGTTAGAGGATCTCTAAAGGCATAGTAAATTATTTTCCGTGGAACTACGTTCTTGACTAAGAAGTCAACGGAATCTACGAGGTCGTTAAGGGCATCTGTAAGGGGATGGGTTAAAGCACCCCCGTCGCCGTTTATTCGCTTTACAAAGTTCCAGCCAATAAGCTCCTCAATTCGGTTAAGAACCCTTAAGAGCTCCTCAGGATAATTTTTAGGTAGGCTTAAATGCCTCAAGAATGCCCTATAGAACATTTCACTCTGAAAGAGGAGAACTTTTTTCCTTCCTACCTTTTGAATCGGGAAACCCAACCTCTGACATCCAAGCTGGTAGTCTTCCTCTGCAAGTTTTAAGAGGAGGGATCTATCAATTCCTATCTCGTTAGCAAGCTTTTCAATCTTAACTATCTCCCGCCGGGAGAGTTTATTTAAACCCTGTCAGCCACCGGCAACGCCTATGAAAAACTCGTCTTTTTTGGAGTCAACCTTAAGGGGAATAACGAAGTTCAGTTTTCCGGCAAAACAGGTATGGAGAAAGGGCTTTTTCCTTTCCTTTGCCTTCTCAAAACGCTCTCTTCTGTCGGCCTCGCATCTTTCAGGAACCCTTGAATAGATGAGTTCACAGTAGGGAGTAACAAAGTCAACGAAACGAAGCTCCCCCCTCTCATCCCAAACCATTGAGGAAGCTCCTAAATGGCAAACGAAGTTCTGAAGGAGTCTTCCCAACTCTTCAGGCTTAAAGTACCTCTCTAACTTATCTATCCTCACTACTTCATCCGCCTCTTGAGTTCATCAGATATCTCGTCGTAGGTTATACCGCTGTTTACAAGAGCAACGGTTAGGTGGTAGAGAAGGTCAGAAACCTCGTAAACGGCATCTCCCTTATTGCCAGACTTAAGGGCGAGTATTGACTCTATGGCCTCCTCCCCAACTTTCTGGAGTATCCTGTCCTCACCGGCCTTAAAGAGCGAGGCTGTGTAGGAGTTTTTAGGGAGCTCCCTCTTCCTCTCCTCAACAACTCTGTAGAGTTCTTCCAAAACTTCACCTATGTTCATTTCTCCTCCGCTACTTTTCTGAAGAAACAGCTGTACTCCCCCGTATGACATGCAACACCTTTTTGTTTAACAACGTAGAGGAGTGTATCTCCGTCGCAGTCAAGGAAAACCTCTTTAACTTTCTGAAGGTTTCCGGAGGTCTCTCCTTTCTTCCAGAGCTTTCCCCTTGAACGGGAGTAGTAGTGGGCGTAGCCCGTTTCAAGGGTCTTTTCAAGGGCCTCTCGGTTTGCGTAGGCAACCATAAGGACGGCTTTTGTGGTTTCATCCTGAACAACAACAGGAACAAGACCATTTCCTTTTTCAAAATCTATCTGGTTTAAAAGCTCAGCGTTAACCTTCAAGTCTTCTCTCCCGCAGTTCGTAGTTTCCTATTCTACCAGCTGAGGTTAAACCTAAGGCCGGTGTATTTAATTGAAGAACTTCCCCAACCACCAAGGAGCTCCAAGCTGCACCTTTTCCCGGGATTCAGGATAATTCCCAAACCAAACTCCTGTGCCACGTAGCTTCCAGAGAACCTGTAGAGCCTGTCGTAATAAAGGCGCAATTTCGTTGAAAAACGGGAAAACTTCCAAAAGTTTAGAGGTCTTTCTAAAGAGGCCGTGGCGTAGCGAACTCCCCTTTCTCCTGGCCTAAGAGAAAGGCCAACGTCTCTGTAGAACTCCCTTAAGTTAAAAGTTGATAGGTTATTTGAGAAAACTCTATAACCTACAGAGGCTCCTGTTCCAAAGAGAGAGCCCTTTAAACCAAAGACAGCTCCCCAGTCTACGTTGTGGCCGTATCCCCACTCCTTGACACCACCAAGGGTAAAGTGTTCCCTCTCAAAGAAGAAGGACAAGGCCGACTGGGTAGAACTCCCGTTAAAAACGGCAGCGTAGTATAGGTTCCTGTAGGAGAGAAGGGCAACTCCGTGATCTTGACTTCCCCTTGTGCCGTTAAACCGATGGTAGAGGAGAGAAGCCTGAAAACCGTTTAACCGGTATGAAATACCAGGAAGGTAGTCGGAAAAGAGAGGTTTAACGGAAACTGGTTGAAGCCCTAAACGGAAGTTTTCGCTTGATGCGTAGAGCTCCTCAAAGTGCCAGAGCTTTCCGTGACTCCTCTGGTAGAGGAAGTTATCTGCCGTGTTTCCCCAAACAATGTAGTCAAACTTAGAGTTTCTTCCCGTTGAAACCTTAAACCGGAAAGTATCTGTATAAGCCGTAAGTTTATAGGTTGAGTGCCAAAAACCCACGTGGCTGCTTTTTGCCCAACCTTCATACTCAAGCTGAGCCGGGTAGAACTTTTGGGGGAAGTTTGCATACTCACCTACAACGTTAAAGTAGTTTTTCAGTTTAACGTTTAAACTTCCATAACCTTCTGGAACTCTTACTCCCCACCTGTAGCCGCCAAAAAGTGCGTAAGCTCCGCTGCTGCCTAAGGCACCTTTAAGGAAGAGAGCTCCCCCCTTAACTGGGTAGTCAAGTTCTCCTCCAGCCTCGTTCCCAATTAGCTTTCCGGAAGAGGTTTCAAACCTTGCGGCGTAAATAGAAACGGGAAGTTTCTTAAAGTTAAAGGAGTAAAAAACCTTCCCAAAACGCAAGTTCCCCTCTGTTGGCCTGAATATGAGTCCTTCACCTTTTAGATCCTCTCTGTAGCCGTAAGAGGTTATCCCCTTCTGCCAGTAGCCCCCCGTAAACTTCAGAGAATTAAAAGAGACTTCCCCCCACCCGCCTAAGTTTCCGTTCTGTGAAACTCCCGAGAGTGTGAAATTTCTACCGTCCAACTTGAAAAAAAGCCCGGTTTTGAACTCTGCCGGGTATACGCCTTTTGCATCCATAATCCTGTAAGCTCCGAAAGTAAAACTCTTCCGTTTAACTCCGAAAACGGCTATATCAACGTCGTCCTCGTTCTTCCTCCGCGGTAGAAGGTATTTCCCCTCATAACCGGCAATCTGATCCCAGAAGAAGTTAAAACCGTTAAAGGAGTAGTTAAAGTGCGCTCCCCACAGGTCATCACTAAAGAGGGCAGGAACTTCAAAATGTTGTTTACCTACTTTTAAAGTAAAACCTTTAAACAGGAAACCCCTCTTAATCAAGTAGAGCTCCCTTACATTAAAAGTCTTGACGCCACCACTAAACAGAGAATCGCCACTTGAAGTAAACAGGTTCACGTAGGGAACTTTTGTAGTTCCAGAGATCGCAGAGAAATTAAAATTTGTCCCGGCACTTAAACGAAAGGTTTCTCTCAGATTTAACCGGTAGTAGTAGCCGTTTTTTCTCCCCCTCCAGTTCTCAAGGCCTAACTCACGGTTGTAGTCTCCCTTTAGGTTAACACCGTAAAAGCCGACTTCTCCTGAGAGCTGAAATCCAAAAGAGGGAAGGGGAATAAGAAAAAGGAGGAGAATCGCAGCTGCAGTTGATTTCACAATCCCTCCAGATTAGTTTAATTTAAACAATTCAGATTTTACGATAAAGGAAGGTGTATGAAACTCGTTGCTCACGTTCCCGGAAAGGAGATACTGGGAAACCCTAAGCTGATAGAGAAGTTTGTAGAGGTCGGGCTAGGAGTAGAGCTCCAGCTCATGGCAGAAGTTTTAGATTCACTAACACTTAAGGAGTTCGGTAACCTGAGAAAGCTGGCGAGGGGAGCTCCCGTGACAATTCACGCTCCCTTTATAGACCTTAACCCGGGAGCCCTTGAACCTTACGTTCTGAAGGCAACGAGAGACCGGTTCTTTGAAACGGTAACGGCGGCAAAGGCGCTAAATGCCGAGGTTATCGTCTTCCACACAGGCTACCATCCCCAGAAAGTTGACCCATTCTACGACAGCTGGTTTAAAAGAGCCCTTAAAACGTTTAAAGAAGTATCGGAAGAGTGGCAGGGAAAAATAGCTTTAGAGAACGTTTTTGACACAACTCCTGAAAACCTAAAGAACTTCATAGAAAACCTTCCGGAAAAAGTCGGCATCTGTTTAGACGTTGGTCACATGAACCTGTTTTCCCGGGTTCCCGTCTCGGTCTGGTTTGATGAATTAGGAGGAAGAATCTACGAATTTCACCTTCACGACAACCTTGGAGTGAAAGACGACCATTTTCCACTGAAAACAGGAACGGTAAACTGGGAAGAGCTCTTTTCCCAAATGGAAAAGCTGAAACAGGAGTATATTTTAAACCTTGAAAACAAAACGTATGAAGACGTTTTAAAGAGCCTTGAATACCTTAGGAGGAACTTTAAATGGAAAGGGATATCGTTATCTACCCCAACGACGTCTTAAAGACAAAAGCCGAAGAAGTCAAGGAGTTTAACGACGAAATAAGGAACTTGGTAAACGACATGTTTGAAACAATGTATAAAAGAGGTGGTGTGGGGCTTGCAGCAAACCAGGTAGGTGTTTTAAAGAGAGTTGTTGTGATAGACCTCTACTCAAAAACGGAAAGGCAAGGTAAAGAACAAATAGTTCTTATAAACCCTGAAATTATTGCCAAAGAAGGTGAAATAGTAAAAGAGGAAGGATGCCTTTCTCTTCCGGGACTTTACAAGAAGGTGAAAAGGGCTGCATACGTAAAGGTGAAAGCACAGAACTTAGAAGGTGAGGAGTTTGAAATTGAAGGAGAAGGCTTACTTGCAAGGGCTCTCCAGCACGAGATAGACCACTTAAACGGTATCGTGTTCATAGACAGGCTTTCACCTCTACAGAAGAGGTTGGCTCTTGAGAGGTACAAAAAACTAAAGAGAAAGTACGAGAGGGAGCTGGCAAAGAAAGGATAATCGGGGAGGAGTTATGAGGCTTTTAAAGGCCAGCGAGATGGCTCAGATAGACAGGGAAACGATAGAGACCGTTGGAATTCCCGGGATTGTCCTTATGGAAAACGCTTCCCGAGGAGTTGCAGAAGTCGTATACAGGTACGTAAAGGGGAGCTCCGTCTTAGTAGTCTGTGGTAAGGGAAACAACGGAGGAGATGGGCTGGCTGCTGCAAGACACCTCTACAACTTAGGCTACGAAGTAAGGGTTGCCCTTACCAGCCAGCCGGAAAACTTAAAAGGAGACTCGAAACTAAACTACGAGGTACTCTCAAAGCTACCCATTCCCGTTCACGTTATAGATACGCCGGAAAGGTTGATGGAGCTCTACGAACTTTTAAAAGAGTCTGAAATAGTTATAGATGCCCTCTTTGGAACTGGACTTTCCAAACCGTTAGAGGGCTTTTACGCTGACGTTGTTGACATCATAAACAGGTCAAACAGAACAGTTGTCTCTGTAGACCTCCCTTCAGGCCTCTCAGCAGATACGGGAAAAACCATAGGGAAACACGTTGTTGCAGACTTCACAGTAACGTTTGCATACCCGAAAATCGCCCACGTATTCCCCCCTGCCTGTGAAAGCTGCGGAAAGGTCTTCGTTACAGACATCTCTATTCCAGAAGACCTCCCCTTCCTGTTAGGCCCTGAGAGGTTTATCCTTACGGCAGATGAAGTTCTCTTTACCCTTCCCCCCAGAGAGATAATGGATCACAAGTATACATTCGGCCACGTTGCAGTAATAGGAGGTTCTACCGGGAAGACAGGAGCTCCCTCAATGGCCGCAGAGGCCGCACTAAGGACGGGAGCTGGCCTTTCAACCGTAATAGTTCCCGAGTCCCTCAATCAGATATTTGAGACGAAACTGACAGAGGTCATGTCAATCCCGATAAAGGACGACGGAAAGGGATACTTTGGAATAGGGGAATTAGAGGCCGTCCTGGAAACAGTTGAGAAGAGCAAGTTCTCAGTAGTCGTTTTAGGAATGGGACTGGGGAACAATCCCGAGACTTACGAGTTCGTTAGAGAGTTCGTCAAGGAGTGCAAGCTCCCTATGGTTATTGACGCAGATGGAATAAACGCCCTCTCCGAAAGTCCTGAAATCCTGAAACTGAAGGAAAACCCAATAATCATTACTCCCCACGTAGGGGAGTTTGCGAGGATATCCAAAAAGAGTAAAGAAGAGATACTGTCGGCTCCCTGTGAAGTAGCCCTTGAGTTTGCACAGCACTTTGGCGTAACTACCGTTTTAAAGAGCGGAAGGACGGTAGTCGCAACAAAAGAGGGAAAAGCCTATGTAAACGTCATAGGAAATCCGGGAATGGCAACGGCCGGAACGGGAGACGTTCTCTCGGGAGTTGTTGGAGCTCTCCTTGGAATGGGAGTTGAAGAGGAAGATGCAGCCAAGTTCGGCATGTTCCTCCACTCACTTGCAGGAGATATAGGAGCTCAAGAGCTTACACAGGAAAGCCTTAAAGCTTGCGACCTAATAGATAGAATTCCAAAAGCGATTAAAAAGGTTAAAGAACTTGAGAAAAATCCAAAAAAATCAACATCTCCATTTGTAACGGAATTGAGAGAGATAGTGGGTGTATAGGAAGTTAGCTTTAGCTTTCCTCCTTCTTTTCGGGATATTCATAGTCGGTTACTTTGGTGTTTCTGCCCTCTCCTCCTTTTCAGGAGAGTTCTACCTGAACAATCCTCTCTTCCACATTCTAATGGCTCTAATTCTCATAGTAATAACAGTTCTCTCTATACTGTTCGTTAGAAACGTTACTCTTTTCTTCTTTCCCCACTTTAAAACAAACCTTCGGGTAAAAATATTTACGGCTTTTCTGCTTCTAGTTTTAGGCCCAGCCCTCTTCTCAATATTCTTAGCCACGGGAGTGATAAACCAGGGACTTGACAGACTCTTAAGGATACAGGTCAAAAGAATCGTTGAAACCTCTTACGAGACAACGGAAGACTTTTTAAAGTTCTTAGAGTCTGACCTTGAGCGAAAAGTTAACCAGCTTGCCTATAGAAAAGTCTACCCCTACACTCTAAAGGCTTACGGTATAGACGGTTTCTTCAGAAAAAGTGGAAAGAGAGACGAAGTGGTGGGAAGCTTTCCCCTGTCTACAGATGAAATAAAACAGATTAAACAGCTGTCCAGTTACGCTTTTTTTGACAAAACGTCAGGTCAAGTAGTTGTGTGTAAAAGACTTTCCAAAAATATTGTCTGTGTCTCAAAAAAACTTCCAGAAAAACTTAGAAAGGAAGCAATCCAGATAGAAAGTTTACACTCAAACTACCAAACGTTAGTTGCCTTTAAGACTCCAATAAAGGCAGTTTATACGTCTACTTTTGGAATAATGGGGGTAGCCGTTCTGTTTGGAGCTCTCTGGTTTGCCCGCTATTTTGAGAGAAGAATTTCCATCCCAATAGAAGCCCTCTACAGGGCAACAGAGAGAATATCCCGCGGCGACCTATCGGTAAAAATACCGGAAGATGAAGCCACAGACGAGCTTAAACACGTAACTCACGCCTTTAACTCAATGGTTGAACAGCTTAAACTCCTTCAGAAAAACCTTGAGGAGAACAGAAAATACCTTGAGGACGTTCTAAACGCCATTTCTCCTGCAATAATTACATTTGACTTTTCCGGAAGAGTAATTTCGTGTAACAAAGAGGCAAAAAAACTCTTCAAACTACCGGAAAACTCAAAGGGAAAGTCAATCTGGGAGATCTTCTCCCGCTACCCCAACTTTAAACAGGCGGTCCAATACCTGATAGAGAAAGATAAAAGCCGGGGGGAGGTTAGAGAGGAAATAGATGGTAGAGAGAAGTTCCTTACTGTAGAGGTGATTACCTCTCCTGAAGTAGGAGACAGAATACTGATAGTTGAAGACGTTACGGAACTGGTAAGGGCTAAAAAATCTGAAGCTTGGCGAGAAGTTGCCCAGAGAATAGCCCATGAGATAAAGAACCCTTTGACTCCCATTACTCTTAATGCAGAGAGGATAAAGAGGCTCTTTTCTAGAGGGAAACTCAACGACGAGAACCTTTCAAGAGCTGTAAACTCAATACTGGAGGAGGTTGAGGTAATAAAACGGCTCATAGACGAGTTTAGGAAGTTTGCAAGGCTCCCCCTTCCGGAAAAGCGACTTACAGACTTAAACAGCCTCATTAAGAGCACCTTAGAGCCTTACGAAAACAGAGTAAAAATCAAGTACGAGCTTGAAGAGATACCGAAAGTTCCGTTAGACAGAAGCCTAATAAGAGAAGTTCTGATAAACCTTATAGACAATAGCATCTCTGCTGGAGCAACGGAGATAAAAGTATCAACTACAGAGAAAGATGGAAGAGTCTACATAGTCTTCAAGGATAACGGCCCTGGAATTCCTGAAGAGATAGCCGATAAGATCTTCTCTCCTTATGTTTCAACAAAAGAAGAAGGCTGGGGCTTAGGTCTCTCAATAGTTAAAAAGATAGTAAAAGATCACGGGGGGAAAATTTACACTGTAGATAGGAATACATTTGTTGTAGAGCTCCCCCTCTAACCGGAGTTCCACTTAAATTAGTGTAAAATCCAATCCTTATTCAGAAACCTTCTATCTATTCCTTTATTTTCCGCCATTCGTTTACTTAATAAGTTCACCGATTTTAAAGATCGGAAGATACAGGGCAATTATAATTACGCCGATTATAGAACCTATAAAAACGATCATTAAAGGTTCTATAAGGGAAGTTAGGCCGTCTACCGTGCGGTCTACCTCTTCTTCGTAGAAATCTGCAACCTTTGACATCATCTCATCTAAGTTACCGGCCTCCTCACCAATAGCAGCCATATTAACAACCATAGAAGGAAAAACTGAAATCCTTGACATTGCAAGAGAGAAGCTCACTCCCTTTTCAACCTGCTCCCTTACTTTCTCTATTGCTTTCCTTATCACTTCGTTGTTTGAAGTTTCTGCAGATATTCTAAGGGCTTCAAGGATGTTTATTCCGCTTGAGAGCATAGAAGAGAAAGTCCTTGAGAAATTTGCAATACTTGACTTGAGGACAAGTTCTCCAAACACTGGAAGCTGTAAGAGCGCAAGGTCTGTAAGGTATGTAAATTTCTTTGAAGCCTTTCGGAGCTGAACAAAGAAAACCACGAAGAAGAATATGGCAAGGATAAACCAGCCGATATAATCTCTGAGCCAGTTACTAGCATTTATAACCATCTGTGTAAGGGCTGGAAGGGTGCCACCTAGGTCAGCGTATAGCTGTTGAAATGTAGGAATTACAAAAATCATAATACCGACAACTATAACTGTTGCAGTTAAAAGAACAAAAATAGGATAAAACAGGGCACTTTTAACCTTACCCCTAAGTTTTTCAACCTTTTCTAAGTATTCGGCAAGACGTCTCAACGTTTCATCAAGGGTTCCTGCCTCCTCAGCTGCCCTTATAATTGAGATATACAGGTCTCCAAAAACGTTTCTGTAGCGGGAGAGAGCTGTTGAGAATTTTCCTCCTTCCTCTATATAGGTTGCAATGTCGTTAATTATCTGCTTAAGCCTCTTGTTGGAAACCTGATCTTTTATGATTCTTAAAGACTGAACCAAAGGAATTCCTGCGTGAACCATAGCGTGGAGCTGACGGGTAAAGATGAGAAGATCCCGCAAAGTTACCCTGTTGAGAAACGGAAGGTCAAGACTCTTCTTAAAGATAGATTTATCTTCCGAAAGTTTTTCTACTACTACTATACCACGGCTTAAAAGGAGCTCCTTGGCAGCATCTATACTGTCTGCCTCTATGAGCCCTCTCTTCCTTCTGTTGAGAACGTCTCTGCCAACATACCTGTAGACAGCCATTAGAAACCTTTAGAAAGTGATTTTATTAGGGATTCAAGCTCTTTAGGATCTGGCGATACCCTCTTTGCCTCTTCAAGGTCTATAAGGCCGCTTGTGTAGAGCTCCGCAAGATGCTGATTCAGTGTAATCATACCTGTAGCAGCCTGACCGGTCTGCATCATTGAGTAGATCTGGTGGAGCTTATTTTCCCTGATAAGGTTTCTTATAGCAGGTGTTGGAATAAAGACCTCTACTGCGGCTACCCTTCCCTTGCCATCTTTTCTCTTTAGCAGCTTCTGTGCTACTGCTCCGACCAGTACAAAGGAGAGCTGAGTTCTTATCTGGGATTGTTTTTCAGCTGGAAAGACGTCTACTATACGGTTTATCGTTTCAACCGTTGAGTTAGTGTGGAGTGTTGAGAAGACGAGGTGGCCAGTTTCAGCTGCCGTGAGGGCTGCTTCTATCGTTTCTGGATCCCTCATCTCACCGACCAAAATAACGTCTGGGTCTTCACGAAGGGCTGCACGGAGAGCTCTGGCAAAACTCTTGGTGTCGCTCCCCAACTCCCTCTGGGTAACCAACGATTTGCTGTGCTCGTAAACAAACTCAATCGGGTCTTCAATCGTGATTATGTGGTAAGGGTAGGTATCGTTGATAATCTTAAGAAGAGAGGCAAGAGTTGTTGACTTTCCGGAACCGGTAGGACCTGTTACGAGAACAAGGCCTTTATCTTTATGGGCAAAACTCTCTATAACCTTTGGAAGCCCCAACTTATCAAAACTTGGAATTTCAAAAGGAATAAGCCTAAAGGCAGCAGCCAAAGACTGCCTCTGAAAATAGGCGTTTCCCCTAAAACGGGCTACTCTCTTTATCCCAAAGGAGAAGTCAAGCTCCCAATCCTCTTCAAGACGCTTTTTCTGAAAGTCTGTAAGAACGCTGTATATAAGTTTTTTCGTATCTGCTGGAGTGAGAGTGCCGTATTCGTTCAGAGGAACGAGGTCTCCTATTATCCTTATACGGGGAGGACTACCCGGTGCGATGTGAAGGTCAGATCCCTTCCTCTCTACAACCTCTTTTAGAAGGCTTAGCATTGTTACGTTACTCTGCATCTTTACCCCCGGCTGATTATAACAAACCGACAAGCTTTAAGTTTTAACTATTTTGAAAGTAAAAAGCCAAAAGGAAGATTATTCCAACTATGATCCTGTATATGCCGAAAGGTATAAAACTGTGGTGTTTAACGTAATTTAAAAGCCACTTAACGGCAAAGAAGGCCGATATAAATGCAGTTATAAATCCCACCGAAAGAAGTTTGAAATCTTCAACGTTAATGGAGTTAAAGTTTTTAAACAGCTCAAAACCGGTGGCGGCAAACATAGTCGGAATGGCCAAAAGGAAAGAGAACTCCGTAGCAGCAGGCCTTTTCATCCCGAGAACCATTCCCCCTATTATCGTTGCTCCAGAGCGGGAAGTTCCCGGAACCATGGCAAGGGACTGAAAAAGACCAATTCCAACGGCTTTCAGATAGCTTATCTCTTCAGGATTTGAGATGTGGTGTTCTTTCTCGCTGTGGAAGAGTTCCACCAGTATAAAAACAATACCCCACAGGATTAACATTGCAGAAACGACAAGAGGATTGAAAAGCTCCTCAACGTAGTGGTGGAGCAAAAGACCTAAAACTCCAGTAGGGATAAAGGCAGCAATGAGTTTCTTCCAGAGCTCTAAACTCTTAACAAGCCTTTCTCTGTATATAAAAACAACAGAGAGAATTGCGCCGAGTTGTATGGCTATTTCAAAGGTCTTCTCAAACTCTGTCTGTTTAAAGCCTAAAAGGTGTGAGGTAAGTATCAGGTGACCTGTTGACGAAACAGGAAGAAATTCTGTTAAGCCCTCAACAATTCCCATTAAAACAGAGTCTATAAAAGTCATGAACTAATCCTCCTTCAGGTGGTCGTAGCCCTTTTTGGGAAAGAGCTCCCCGTTTCCGTAAACCCCACTTCCCTCAGAGACGGTTCCTACAGGCTTAAACCCGAGTTTTAAGAGTTCTCTTTTCTTCTCTTTCGGTGCGGTAATTATAAGCTCGTAGTCCTCTCCTCCAAAGAGGGCAAGCGAAAGAGCTCTCTTTCTTCCACAGTAGGAGATCAAGTTTTCTGACAGGGGAACTAAATCCAAATCAACATCAATTCTCACTTTTGACGACTCAGAAATTGTGTAGAGGTTAAAAACAAGGCCGTCGCTGACGTCTGTTCCGCACTTAACGCCTAAAGAGAGAGCTCCCTGCCCCTCCTTTAAACGGGCAGAAGGGTTTAAAAACCGGCTAACGAGATAGGTATCGGAAATTTCCCCTTTTAAGAGCTGTTCAAGTCCGGCCTTCGCATCTCCAAAAGTCCCTGTAACGAAGACAAGTTCCCCGGGCTCAGCGGAGCTCCTCGTCATAAAACCAGCCTTTGCTCTGCCGACGAGGAAAAGGTCAAAAAAGAGAGTATCACTCCTGACAGTATCTCCCCCCACCAAAGAAAGCCCGTAATCGTTGAGGGCTGAGCGAACTCCACCGTAAAAGAAGTCAAGGTCAGACTCTGAGAAAGAAGCGTTAACTCCAAGGGTTATGAGTGAAAAAGCAGGAACTCCTCCCATGGCGGCTACATCACTGACAGAAACTGAAACGAGCTTTCTGCCTAAGTAGAAAAAGAGATTATCTACTAAAGGTTTCCAACGAACTAAAAAGTGGGAATTCTCTACCAAAGCGTCACATGTAAGTAGAAGTTTCTCTGATCCAAGGGAAACAACAGCAGTGTCGTCCCCTATGCCTAAATCAACGTGGGGAGCTCCTTTAAAGAGCTGGGATATTCTGAAGATAAGCTCAAACTCACCTAAGCTCATCCACCTTCTCCGGCTTCAGGTAGCATATATTCCCCTTCTTAGATACAAAGGCCAAAACCCTTACCTTCTTCCCTTTGTCTGTCAGAGGGTCAAGGCCGCCAGTTCCGGCTATGTAGATGCACCCTGTTGAATCCGTAATACAGGCATCAGAACGGGTTATACCGGGATTTCTGCACTCTGCCGGACAGCTCCAACCTCTAAAAGTTCCTTCAAGAACAACCTCTTTCCCCAACATCAAAGAGCAGTTTTTCAAAACTTCTCCTACTGTAGTTAGCCTTACGTTAGCCTCACCGTTTACACTAACGGTTGCACAGCCAAAGAGTAGAGCAGCAAACAAGAGAGTAAAAAGCCTTAACATCCCTTACTCCAAAGAGAGGTATTTGGCTAAGAAATCATCCCAGTAAGTTTCTGCAGCAAACGGGTTGTAGTAACCGTCAACCTGTTGTTTTCCAAAGGAACAAGTTATCAGAGTTTTAGCAGTATAGCACTCATATCCTGAATTTTCTGCCTGATTCATATCTCCAGGGAAATAAATAGAAATACCGTGAAGATCCTTTCCGTCTGCTCCGGGAATAATGGTTTTATAGAGGGAGTTAATTGTGTTAACGATATTTTTCGCTTCTGTGTATTTGCCTGATAGCTGAGATGCAAATGAGTAGAGGTCAACGTAGTAGTAAGAACAGTCTAAAGAATTTTCAGAGCAGACAACTTGCTGTGAGGCATTCCTTGCCGACAGGAAGTCCGAAAAGGTATTTTCGTTTAAATCATTGTAGAGCTCATTAAGGTCGTTGGCAATTCTCTCAACATCTGCCCTTGAAAAGAGAGTAAGTGTAAGCGTAAAACCGCTATTAGATGAAGAGTAAGTATCTCTATATGCGTCAACAATGGCTCTTCCAAACTGCTGAGGGGTTGCATTAGGATTAGAAACAAGGTAAGAGAAAACTTTACTGTAATCCCAACCTGTTCCCGGTTCATTGTTTTCAGAAGCAACGGCATAATCTGTAAAGTCCTTAATATCGTAGAGGACTTCTTCCATACCCATTAAACACTCGTCAAAACCAATTAAGCTAAAATTTATCCCTTCAGAATTGAGTTCTGATAGAGCTTTACGGAGCTGAAACATGGATAGAAAAGAGGAGTTTGTATCATCAAAAGCTGCTATCCTACTCCTCCAACCGTCTCCGTGGTCCCAGAGAATAAGGGCAACGTTCTTTGCCGGGAAACGGTTATAGTAAGTCCTGACAAAACTTTCCAGAGTTTGATAGTTTCCCGTATCAACTTCATATCCAAGGTTTTCTGAAACAAAGTTTCCCGTCATATCATCGCTCTCTGTTATCTGGTCTGGCTCAGAAATGAAGTCTGTAAGGACTACCAACTTTACTTGAGGGTTAAACTTAACGGCCTCCATCTCCCCAAGGTCTCCTAGAGCGTTATCGTTTAGACTGTTATCTGCGGCCATGTAAACAAGAACCAACCACTGTCTGTAATTAACTTCCCAACAGTTCCCGTCGGTTTTACAGAGTTTTACAGAGTTATCCTCCGGAAGATACTTAACAGAATAAGTTTCTCCTGAGCTGTTCTGGAGCTCCACATTAACATCTTCACCGCTCTTAACAGCATCAAGGAGAGATTTTTCAGGAGAAAGATTCGTATTCAAAACTTTAAGGCCTGAAAAGTTTAGGGTTTTAAAGCCACCGCCCGTGTCTCCAGCCATTCCGTGAATAAACTTTGCAAGAACGTCTCCCATCTGTGAATTGCCAGCAAGTTTAAACGGGTTAACAAGTTCGTTGTTCTCTTCTAAAGTGTAATCTCCCAACTTAAGGTTACCTACAAAAAAAGTAACGTGAACAGGAAAGTTTTCTGCTTTCAAGAAAAATCTGCCATTTGAATCTGTATATGTACAGTAGCCATTCTCTGAACAGACCTTTAACCCTTCAACATAGCTTGAGATAAACTGGCCGGAAACTGTTATTGATGAACCTGATTTTCCACCTCCACCACCACCTCCACAGGCTGGAAACAGAAAAAGAAGTAAGAGAGTTAAAAGGACTTTAAAACTTTTCAAGGAAAACCTCCTACATCTGACAGCTACACGGCTGAAATCTTATCAAGCCTTTTGGATTTATTCCCTCAACAGATTTTAATCCAAACTCTATCACTCCATCTTTTGAACCTTGGCGGAAAATTGTAATTCCCTTTACCTTCAACTTGTAGCCAAGGAAAAAGACCCTTTTAACGTCTTCAACGGTTGCCTCTTTTCTCATGTTAACGGTCTTTGAAACGGCGTTGTCTACGTGCTTCTGGAAGGTCGCTTGAACTTTTACATGCCACTCTGGAGGGACGTCTAAGGCCATTATAAAGATCCTTTTAATATCGTCCGGTATTCCAGAAACATTCTGGATGCTACCGATTTTTAGAACTTCAATGAGCTGCTCATTTGAGAGTATGTCTCCGGCGTATTTAAGAAAAAGGGGCTCTATCTGAACAGCCGGTTTGCCTTCAAGGATTCTCTTTACGTAAGCAACGGCAAAGAGCGGCTCTATGCTGGGAGTCGTTCCGGCTATCATACTGATAGTCCCCGTAGGGGCGATGCTCGTTCTGGTTGAGTTTCTGACTTTCTTTCCTCTGTAGATGCTCTTATCTATATTTGGGAAACTTCCCTTTTCCTCTGCAAGCTTAACAGAGGTTTCAAAAGCTTTTCTGTTTATGAAAGACATTAGCCTATCTGCAAGTTTAAGGGCTTCCTCTGAGTTGTAAGGAATTTTCAGTTTTATGAGGAGCTCCGCCCATCCCATAACTCCCAAGCCGATTTTCCTGTTCCCCTTTGCCATCCTCTCAATTCTCTCGTCGGGATACCTGTTAACGTCTATAACGCAGTCTAAGAACCTGACAGCAGTCTTAACTACCTTTTCTAACCTCTCCCAGTCAACGTAGCCGTCTTTCTCAAAGTGGGAGAGATTAATTGAACCAAGGTTACACTCCTCGTAAGGTAGAAGTGGAACCTCTCCGCAAGGGTTTGTCGCCTCAATTTTTCCGATTTCAGGAGTCGGGTTGTGGCGGTTTATCTCGTCTACGTAGAGAATCCCAGGATCTCCACACTCCCAGGCAGCTTCTGCAATCAGGTCAAAGAGCTCCCTCGCTTTAACTTTCTTCCAAACCTTACCGTCCCTCGGATTTACAAGCTCAACCTCTCCATCGTTTTCCAGCTCCTCAAAGAATGAATCTTCACAGGCAACAGAAATGTTGAAGTTCTGAAAGCTTTTCTTGTCAAGCTTTGCAGTTATAAACTCCTCAACGTCAGGATGGTTGTAGGAAAGGACGCCCATATTGGCGCCCCTCCTCTTTCCTCCCTGTTTTATGGCGTCTGTCGTGCAGTCAAAGACCCTCATAAACGAAACGGGGCCTGAGGCCTTTCCGTTGGTTGAGCGGACGACGTCCCCCTTCGGCCTTAAGTGAGAAAACGAAAAGCCCGTTCCACCTCCGGTTTTCTGGACTTTCGCCATCAGAGAGAGGGTGTCAAATATCTCCTCTATGGAGTCCTCAACGGGAAGGACGAAGCAGGCGGCAAGCTGCCCTAACTTCGTTCCTGCGTTCATAAGAGTTGGGGAATTAGGAAGGAAGTCAAGGTTCAACATGAGCTCTAAGAACTTCTCTTCCCACTCCCTGACCTTTGAGACGGGACCGTAGAGGAGCTCCGCCTGTGCAACTCCTCTTGCGACCCTCTCAAAGAGCTCCTCAGGAGTTTCACCCGGCCTCAGGTAGCGGGCTTTCAGTATCTCAATTGCAGTCTCGCTGAGGTTCAGCATTAAGAGAGCTCCTCAATTAGCTTCTCAATCTCCTTTGGCTTCTCAATGCTTAAAACCCTTATGTTCCTGTCAATCTTCCTTATAAGCCCCCTCAAAACGTTCTTAGGGCCTATCTCGTAAACTCTGTCAACTCCCAATTCCGCCATCTTCTGAACGTCCTCAACCCACCTAACAGGTGAAAAAACCTGCCTGTAGAAAGAGTCCTTTACCTCGTTGGGCTCTCTTATAAGTTTAACGTCGGCGTTGTTCAGTATAGGAACTTTTGCTTCACTGAAGATCATATCCTCCATTAACTCTTTCAGTTTTTCGGCGGCCGGTTTCATTAGCTTAGAGTGGAAAGGAGCAGAAACGGCAAGACGAACTATCCTCTTAGCCCTAGCTTCCTTTAACTTCTCCTCGGCTTCCTCCAGAGCTCTTACTTCACCAGAAATTACGGTCTGCTCGGGAGTGTTGTAGTTTGCAACCTGAACAAACCCACCTTTTACGGTTTTGAGAACCTCATCTACTTTCTCTGCTGGAATTCCGATGATGGCACTCATACCTCCAACTCCAGCAGGAACGGCCTCCTGCATAAACTCTCCCCGCTTTCTGACAAGGAGAGCTCCATCAGAAACCGAGAAAACTCCTACCGAACCTGCAGCTGAGAACTCCCCCAACGAGTGACCAGCAACCAAGACGGGCTTTTCCTTTATCTCCGCCTTTTCAATAACCCTTAGAACGGCCATACTGACGGTAAATATTGCAGGCTGGGCATTGTAGGTCAGCGTCAGTTCCGACTCAGAGGAATCAAAACAGATTTTTTTTACGTCTACTCCCGCTCCTTCAGAAGCCTCTTCAAACACCTCCCTAGCCTCAGGAAAAGCTTCGTAAACTTCCTTTCCCATACCGGGATACTGGGAACCCTGACCAGGAAAAACAAAAGCAACAGCCATAGGAACCTCCAACGCTCTATAAGTCCTGTTATGATTAGATATTCTACGAAAACGGGAATCTAACAAGTCACACCTGTTCTGAAAGGAGGAGAGCTCCCAACGCACCACTAAACTCACCTAAACGGGCAAGCTTTAAAGAAAAATCCCTCGCAGGTTGAAAGAAGGACGTTAGCCTTGGAGATTCTGTAACAACTCCCTCTTTTATGTCTATACTGTCTTCACGCCTCCTCCCTGTAAAGGTGTTCTCTGGTAAGTGGAAAACCGGACTCTCCGGTAGGATGGGTCTTAACCAAAAGAGTTTGGTAAAGTCCTATCCTTCCCGTTAAGAACTGGTAAGCGCTTGAGGCCATGTAGAGACGCCAGATCCTGAACTTCTCCTCTCCTGCAACCTTAACGGCCTTTTCGTAGTTCCTTTCTAAGTTCTTAACCCAGTGCATAAGCGTAAGGGTATAGTGTTCTCTCAAGCACTCAACGTCCCTAACCTCAAATCCGGCCTTTTCTGCTTTCTCTACCGTCAGGTAGATGGGAAGGAGCTCTCCGTCTGGAAAGACATACTTCCTGATAAACTGGGAAGGTGGCTTCCCAAACTCTTTGCAGCTTGAGCTTATTGCGTGGTTGAGGAAGATTCCGCCGAACTTTAAGAGTTTGTAGGCCTGTTGGAAGTAGGTGAGAGCTCTCTTCCGACCTACATGCTCAAACATTCCTACGCTTACAATTTTGTCAAAGGACTCTTTTCCGGATAGCTCCCTGTAATCGGCAAGGAGAACTTTACACCTTCCGGCAAGGTTTTCCTTTTTTATTCTCTCTTTTACGTACTCATACTGGTTTCTACTTAAGGTTATTCCAAGGGCGTTTACGCCGTATTTCTTGGCGGCGTGGATTATGAGGGCTCCCCATCCACAGCCTATGTCAAGGAGCTTCTCCCCCGGTTTCAGCATTAGTTTCCTGCAGATGTAGTCAACCTTCTGCTCCTGTGCCCTGTCTAAAGAGTCCGTAAGCTTTCTAAAGTAGGCGCAGGAGTAGACCATATTCTTGTCCAAGAAGAGCTTGTAGAAATCGTTTGAGACGTCGTAGTGGTATTGAACTGCCTGTCTGTCTCTCTCTATACTATGGAGCTCCCCGGAGAGCTCCGCCCTACACTTTCTATACTCTTCAAGTGTGGGAATCCGGCTCAGGGTCTTCCAGAACTTCAGTTTCTCTTTCAGAGTTTTAAACCTCTCCATCACCCAGTCGACGATTGGAAAAACGAGGTATATGTCACCAACAAGGTCAATGAGCCCGTAGATGTAGTTTTCAGCAAGTGATAAGTCTGAGAAGGTGCTGAGAGCCTCCCTCAGTGCCCAAGGCTTGTTTATTCTTATTTCCAGCTTATCACCCTTCCCCCAGACCCTCTCTCCGTTCCAGAGCTCAACGGAAACGTCGTTTCCGCCGGGAGCTCCCTTTAAGAGCTCCTCAACAACCTTCTTATTCACCTTTATTAGCTCTTCTTCACTGAGACAAACCTCCATCTCTCCCACTCTCCAAAATTTCCCTTGCGTAGCGTTTACCTATCTCAACGGCCGGCTGGCCGTAAGGGTTTACCCCTATGAGCTTTGCTATGACAACAACGGCAACCATGTAGAACATAAACAGGTAACCCATCTGATACTCAGAAAGGCTGCTCAGCTCAAACCGAACTATCGGCCTGTTCCTTTGCCTAAGAGCGTAAAGAGTCCCCTCAAACTCTGCCCTCATAATCTCTCCAAGGGTTTTACCCCCCACGTAGGGAAGAATTTTTGCATTGTTAGGGAGTTTTAAGTCCGAAGATCTACTGTTAACGAAGAAAAGCTGGTAGAACTTATCGTCGGGACCATCTACAAAGAGCTGGAGGATTGAGTGTTGAGACGCAGTTCCTACGGCCTTAAGAGGTGTCTGTCCCTTCCCGTCCTTTCCAAGGGATTCAGCCCACAGTTGTGCATACCACTCCGTAAACTCTGTCATGTAGGATGAGTAAGGCATAATAACAGAGATATCCCTACCGGCTTTATAGTGTAGGTATTTCGCAGCAGCAAGGTAAAAGGCGGGAAGCGGCGCGTCTAATAGGTCATAAGCACCCTCTAAAAACCGCGTTACATTGTGCCCCGCAAAGTAGGCAGGAAGAAGCCCTACGGCTGTAAATACTGAGAACCTACCTCCTACCTCCTTAGGTATCTCAAGAAACGGAGAGTTAAGCTCTTCTGCCAGTTTTTGAAAGGCATCTCCCCCGTCTCCTACAAAAACCAACCTATCTCCGGAAAGGAGTTTCTTCTCCTTCAGCCTATCCAGTATCACGTTCATAAGAGATACAGTTTCAAGGGTTCTCCCCGATTTACTAATAAAGGCAAAGGCGGTCTTATCCCAGTCAATACCCTTCAAGGTTTCTGACAGAAGATCTGAGTCTATGTTGTCAAGGAATAGAAGACGGGAGTTCTCTTTTCCAACAGCCTGGTGGAAAGCTTTAGCCCCACGGGAAGAACCGCCCATTCCAACAACAATTAGAGTGGTAAAGTTTTCAGAGAGCCCCCCTGCAACCCTCTCTATCTCTGTTAAATACTCCTCTGAAGGGAGCTCCACAAAGGGCATAACCGACGGCTTCAGCAGGTTTTTGTAGTCAATCTCCTCAAGGAGAAGTTCATAGTCAAGAAAGGGAAAACCTGAATCCTCAAAGAAAACCTTCATTCTCACTCCCTCATTTCTTTATTACTGGGTAAATACAGTTTCCGGTTTCTTTGAAAGAAATTATGTTTTTTAAGGTCTTTGTGAGAATCCTCATTATGGCTTCATGGGTGTTATAAGCGTTGTGGGGAGTGAGGATGACGCTCTCAAACTGAGCTAGGGCGAAGTTCTCTAAAGCCTTCTTTAAAACCTCCGGAGAGACGTCCTTTTCTCCCCTAAAGATTATCAGTTCCTCCTCTACCCAAACCTCTTCACCCTCAAACGTGTCTAATGCAACTCCTTCAAGAATCCCCTCTTTTAGTGCCCAGACGATGGCTTCAGTCTCAACAACTGAACCCCGGGATGTGTTAACCAAGTAACTTCCCTTTTTCATAAGCTTTATGTTTTCCCTGTTTATTAAGTGGTGAGTTGAGGGTAGGTATGGAACGTGAAGGGTTACAACGTCTGAACTTTTAAGGAGCTCCTCTAAAGACACATACTTAACACCGTAGCTCTCTACAAGCTCTCTTTTAGGCTTTACATCGTAGGCAAGAACGTTAACGTCAAAACCTGAAAGGAGTTTTATCAACCTTGAACCTATCCTTCCCGTTCCAACAACTCCAACAGTTTTCCCCTCAAGGTCGTGCCCCCTTAAACCGCTCCTGTCAAATATTCCTCTGCACGTTCTCTCAAGTGTCGGACGGAGCTTCCTTACGAGGGAGAGGATGAGCATAAGCGTATACTCTGCAACGGTTTCCATTCCGTAGTCTGGAACGTTACAGACGGCTATACCTTTCTCTTTTGCGTAATCAACGTCTATGTGGTCAAAGCCGGTTGACCTTGTAGTTATAAGCTTAAGCTTTGGTAAAGCGTCTATAACCTGTTTGCCGATTTTTGAGTAGATAAAAACCGAGAGAACTTCAACGTCTTTTATCTCCTCTAAATCACTCTCCTGTAGCGGCCTCTTCTCAAGTTTCATTAGTTCAAAACCGTGGGGAGGGAGCTCCCTCTCAATAACCGGAACCTCCCACCCTTCAAGCTCAAAGAAAGCAACCTTCATCTCTCCCTCCTCAGTGAAGCCCCAACTTTTTCTCTACCTCGTAAACTGCCCTTATAACGTCTAGAATTGAATCCGGGTTGATAGAGATCGTATCAATCCCCCTCTCAACTATGAACTGAGCAAAGTCTGGATGGTCTGAAGGGGCCTGACCGCATATACCTACTTTCCTGTTATACTTCTTACCGTTCTCAATTGCATGGGCAACCATCCACTTAACGGCCTCGTTCCTCTCATCATAGATGTGAGCAACAAGACTTGAATCCCTATCAACCCCTAAAGTGAGCTGAGTCAGGTCGTTAGAGCCTATTGAGAAGCCGTCAAAGTGCTGGGCAAAATCCTTAAAGAGAATAACGTTAGAGGGAATCTCACACATTACATAAACCTGAAGGCCGTTTTCACCTTTCTTAAGGCCATACTCTTCCATAACTCTAATAACCTTTTCTCCCTCTTCCGAAGTTCTACAGAAAGGAACCATAACGATTACGTTATCAAGACCCATCCCCTCACGAACCTTCTTAATGGCCAAACACTCAAGCCCAAAAGCCTCTTTAAACTGTGGGGAGTAGTAACGGGAAGCTCCCCTCCAACCTAGCATCGGGTTTTCCTCTTTAGGCTCAAAGTATTTACCGCCCAAAAGGTTCGCATACTCGTTTGACTTAAAGTCAGAAAACCTAACGACTACAGGTTTTGGGTAGAAGGCCGCAGCTATCTTAGCTATGCCAAAAGCCAACTTTTCAACGTAGAACTGCCTCTTATCAGCATAACCTTTGGTCTTCTCTTCAATTTCCTGAGCAAGCTGAGGATCTTTTTCCTTAATTTCGTCAAACTTTATAAGGGCGTTGGGGTGAATTCCTATGTAGTTGTTGATAATGAACTCCTCCCGTGCAAGGCCAACTCCTGAGTTTGGAAGGAATGAGACGTCAAAAGCTCCTTCAGGAGTTGCAACGTTGAACATTATGGGAGTTTTTGGTTTTGGAAGGGTATTAAGGTCAACCTCTTCTACCTCGTAGTCAACGTGGCCGTTGTAAACGTAACCTACCGCCCCTTCGGCGCAGGAAACAGTTACCTCCTGACCTTCCTTTAAAACTTCCGTCGCATTTCCAGTTCCGACAACTGCCGGAACCCCGAGCTCCCTTGCAACAATTGCAGCGTGGCAGGTTCTACCGCCTCTGTTCGTAACAATCGCTGCAGCCTTTTTCATTATCGGTTCCCAGTCCGGGTCTGTCATGTCGGTAACTAAAATGTCTCCCTTCTCAAACCGGTCTGCTTCCTCTATAGACATGAGAACTTTTACCTTCCCCTCCGCAACCTTCCTTCCAACTGCAATACCTTTAACCAGAACTTTTTTCTCCCTCTCCTCAGGGGGTTCTGTAATCTTGTAAACGGTTATCTTTGAGTAGTCCTTGCGGGAGTGGACAGTTTCTGGCCTTGCCTGAACAATGTAGAGCTTATTAGTTGGACCGTCTTTTGCCCACTCAACGTCCATAGGAGTCCAGCGGCCGTTCTTGTTAGAATAATACTCTTCAATTAGGCATATCCAGTTGGCAAGTGTAAGGACCTCTTCGTCTGAAAGGCAGAACTTCTCCCTATCTGTAAGGGGAACCGGAACTACTTTCACTGGCTCCTTTTCGGTTTCGCCGTAAACCATCTTGTGCTGTTTATCGCCTAACTTCTTCTCAATAATCGCTTTATAGCCTTTTTTCAATGTCGGCTTAAAAATTAACCACTCATCCGGAGTTACAGCTCCTCTTACTATCATCTCTCCAAGGCCGTAGGAACCGGTAACTAAAACAACGTCTTTAAAACCGCTTTCAGTATCCAGGGAGAACCCAACTCCAGCAGATGCAAGATCTGAACGAACCATCTTCTGAACGCCAACGGCCAACGCCACTTTAAAGTGGTCAAATCCAAAAGACTCTCTATAAGAGATAGCCCTGTCTGTAAAGAGGGATGCAAAACACTTCTTTATTGAATTAAGAAGGTTCTCCACTCCCTTTACGTTGAGGTAGGTATCCTGCTGACCTGCAAAAGAAGCGTTTGGCAGGTCTTCTGCCGTTGCAGAGGAGCGAACGGCAACGTCTACGGCGTCTGTGTTGAATTTTTTAGAGAGCTCCCTGTAGTAATCAACAATTAAGCCCTTTAAGTCATCGGGGAACTTTCCACTCCTTATGAGCTCCCTTACCTTCTCTCCTCTCCTGTGAAGGTCGTCAACGTCGTTAACGTTAAGCCCCTTTAAAATCTCCTTTATCTTCTCGGCAAGGTTGTTGAAATCTATGAAATACCTGTAAGCGTTAGCAGTTACGACAAAACCTTCAGGAATGTTTACCCCCTTGGGAGACAAGTTCCTTATCATTTCACCTAAAGAGGCGTTCTTTCCTCCTACAAGGGGAACGTCCTCAATTCCCACTTCTTCCAGCCAGAGAACCAACTTCTCCATCACTCCCTCCACCTATAGAAAATTCCTATTCATAACCCACAACTATTTTAAATCTTTATTGGCGAGGATTTCAAGGGAAAACTCCTATATTTCTAACTGAAAACCTTTTGGAGTTGGAACTTGATTGGGAAACTCCCTGACGAAGTAATCAGGAGAATAGCTTCGGGACAGATAGCCTCGTCTCCTACGGCAGTTCTAAAGGAGCTCCTTGAAAACTCCTTAGACGCCAAAGCCACGGAGATTTCGGTTAAGGTTGAAAACCCGTTTAACTTTAAGGTTGTAGACAACGGCTGCGGAATTAACTACAGGGAGCTCCCCTTAGCAGTTGAAAGGTTCGCAACGAGCAAGATAAAGGATTTCAAAGACCTTAAACGGCTAAAAACCTACGGGTTCAGAGGAGAAGCCCTTTATGCAATTTCTCAGTTCTCAAAACTGACGATAAAGAGTTCCGTCGGAAACGGAACCGGTGGAAAGATCGTTGTAAATGGCGGAGTTATAGAGGAATACTCCCCAATCCCTTACAGGAAGGGAACTTCTGTCTCAGTTGAGGAACTCTTTTTTAATGCACCGGTAAGGAGGAAATCTGTAGGAAGGAAGGAGAGGAGCTCCCTCCTCAAGGTGGTCAAAACCTACGCACTATCAAACGCCAACGTTACTTTCCGTTTCAACGAAACCGTATTTCCGGCCTCTTCGCTGAAGGAGAGGGTTGCCCAGCTCTTTGGCCGAGGTTTGGAGCTTTTAGAGGCTGAGGGAGAACACTTTCAGCTGCTCTTCTCAAGGGAGAAAAAGGGTTTAAGGTTCGTATTTGTCAACGGAAGGCCGGTGGAGCTCCCGGAAATAGAGAAACTCTTAGAGGAAAAGGGAGTAAAGAGCTACATCTTCTTTCTAAACGTTCCGCCTCAGTTCCTTGACCCTAACGTAACCCCTACAAAGGAGAAGGTTTATATAGAGAACAACGAATACTTAAAAGAAGTTGAGAGAGCTCTCTCATCTGAAATTGAACTTCCAAAATTTTTAGTTCTAAGAGAAGAGAGAGAGATTAAATACTCAGCACCAATAGAGTTAATCGGCTCAGACGGAACACTCCTTATAGGCCACGACCCGGAATACTACTACTTTTTTGACCTTCACTTAATCCACGAAAGGGTCAACTACGAGGAGTTAATAGAAAAGCTGAAAAAGGGAGAAATCCCAACTGTTAAGCTACTAAAAGAGCTGAAAGTTCCGGAAGAGATAGCCATAAAGGCAAAGGAACTGGGAGCCGTCGTCAGAGCAGACGGAAAGGGCTGGTTCATAACGGAGCTCCCCCAAATCCTCTCAGTTGAAGACGTAAAAAGCCTTACGGAAAAGAGTCCTAAGTCTGTTTCAGAAGTGGCGTGTAAAAGGGCAATAAAGTCAGGTTATAGGGCTGCCAAGTTTGAAGGCATAGAGGAACTATTTGAGAGGTTCCTAAAGTGCAAGAACAGGGAAACCTGCCCCCACGGAAGACCAATCTACTACAAGATGAAAAAGCAGAAAATCTACTCTCAAATAGGGAGAAAGTTAAAAATTCCAAAGAGCTGGTAGAATTTCTTAAAACTACGGAGTAAAATGTTGAAGGAAGACGTTAAGAGGGAGCTCCTTGCCGGCCTCACAACCTTCCTAACGATGTCCTACATACTTATCGTAAACCCGGCAATCCTTTCAGACGCAAGAGTTCCAAAAGAGGGAGTAATATTTGCAACTGCCGTCGCATCTGCGGTAGCCACCTACACGATGGGAATATACGCTGGTCTTCCCTTTGCACTTGCCCCCGGTATGGGACTAAACGCCTACTTTGCCTACACAGTTTGCGGCCAGATGGGAATTGACTGGAGAACTGCCCTTACCGCCGTCTTCATAGAGGGCGTTCTCTTCCTCATTATGGCCGTATTTGGAGCTCGGAAGGCAATCTTTAAGTCAATGCCGACCTCTTTGGCCTACGGGATATCGGGAGGAATAGGGCTGTTTATAACTCTAATAGGTCTAAAAAACTCAGGGTTAATAACCTACTCAAAAGAAACGCTAATCAAGTTAGGCGATATATCCTCTCCCCAGGCCGTTATTACACTCGTTACGTTGGTATTCATAACAGTTCTCCAGAAAAAACAGGTAAAAGGAAGCCTTCTCATCGGAATCCTGTTTGCAGTTTTGCTCTCGGTTCCCTTCGGCCTTGTTAAAAAACCGAGTGCCATACTCGGATTCCCGAAACCCTCAGCAGCCTTTCAGCTTGACTTTTTACACATCTTTTCATACTCCATCATTCCCGTAGTTTTGGCCTTCTTACTGGTAGACGTATTTGATACAGTCGGAACGCTGTCAGCCCTCTGCACGAGGCTTGGAATTCCCCTGGAGGACAAAAAGGTGGGAAGAGCTCTCACGAGCGACGCCGTTGGAACAACGGTGGGAGCCTTCCTCGGAACATCAACAGTTACCACCTACATTGAGAGCGTAAGCGGTGTCGCAGCAGGAGGAAAAACGGGACTAACAGCAGTAACTGTTGCAACCCTCTTTTTCCTGTCCCTCTTCTTCTACCCCTTAATAGCCGTAATCCCAACTTTTGCAACGTCTCCAGTTCTCATCTACGTAGGCTACTTTATGATAGAATCCATCAAAAAAATAAAATGGGAAGAGATAACCGAGGCCTTACCGGCATTCATAACCTTTACAGGAATTCCCTTCACCTACAGCATTTCAGACGGAATGGGCTTGGGATTCATTACCTACACGGCCGTTAAACTCCTGTGCGGCAGGTAGAGAGACTTGAACTGGGTATTATTTTTAATTACTGCAATATTTTTAGCCAAATTCTTCGTTTTAGGAGGAATGTAATGAACTGGAACAGCATAAAAACGGCGATTCTTTTGGGATTTCTGACGGGAATTTTACTCCTTTTCGGAAAGCTCTTAGGCGGAAACGCTGGAATGGTTGTTGCCCTCTTTATGGCAGCCATTATGAACTTTGGAAGCTGGTTCTTCTCAGACAAAATCGTCCTCTCAATGTATGGAGTGAGGCTTCTCTCTGAAGAGGAGGCTCCTTGGCTCCACCAGACGGTTGAAAAGCTTGCAAGGAACGCAGGAATTCCAAAGCCAAAGGTTGGAATTGCCCCTATGGACGTTCCAAACGCCTTTGCAACTGGAAGGAACCCGAAGCACGGAGTCGTCGTCGTTACTCCAAAAATAGTGGAACTCCTTAACGAAAACGAGCTTGAAGGCGTTTTAGCCCACGAAATTTCACACATTAAGAACAGAGATACTCTCATTCAAGCAGTTGCAGCAACAATAGCCGGTGCAATTACAATGCTTGCAAACATGGCGCAGTGGTTTCTCCTCTTCGGAGGAACAAGGGACGAAGAGGAGAGAGGAGGCTGGGCTGAAGTTATAGGTTTAGTTCTGATGGTCGTTTTAGCCCCGATAGCAGCAGCACTCATTCAGATGGCCATTTCAAGGGCAAGGGAGTATAAGGCCGACGAAACTGGAGGTATCATCTCAGGAAAACCTGAAGCCCTTGCAAGCGCACTGAAAAAACTTGAGGAGTACGCCCAGAGAGTTCCACCTGAACTTGTAAAGAGCGAGGTTAACCCTGCAACGAGTCACCTGTTTATAGTTAACCCACTCAAAGGAGATGCAGTAGCGGCACTCTTCTCTACCCACCCGCCAACAGAAAAGAGAATTGCAAGGCTCTTAGAACTTGCCAAAAAGCTATTTGGTAGAATTAGGGAAATTTACTGGAAATATGCAGGATATTAATTGAATGAAAGGGGAGCGGTGGAGTTTCTTTAAGGACTATATTAAAGGCTGCGCCAGAACTAACCTTATCCACCGCTTTGACCTTACAACTATTTCCCTCTTCTTCGGAAGGTGGATACCGTTTGCCTTTGCAGTCGGCATTACCACCGGAACTGTTGCCTCTTTTATGGACGTTATCATAGTAAACCTAAATAAACTCCTCTCTCAGAACACCATACTTATTCTCCTATATCCCTTAACCGTCTCTATTCTCGTCGGTTATGCTCTGAAAGCTGACCCGGTAATAGGAGGACCGGGAATTGGCTACGCAATACTCCATCTAAAGACTAAAACCTATCTCAAAGCCAAAACTGTCTTATTAAAGCTCATAACCTCAACTTTTGTTCTTTCCGGCGGGTTTATAGCCGGAAGGGAAGGGCCTTCGTTTTTCATTGGAGTTGTCTTAGGGGAGTGGTTCGGAAGGGCTTATGGACTTGGAAAACGGTATAAACAACTTCTCGGATTAATCGGAGGCGGAGCATTTACGGGAGCTCTCTTGAAAGCCCCCTTAGGTAGTGCCATCTTCGCAATGGAAATTGAGGAAATGTATAACTTAGACTACCGCCCCTTCGTTCCTATGATAATCGCCTCAATCATCAGTTACCTTACTTTTTCCTTCTTCAGAGGTGAGAGCGCTTTTATCCACCTTACAAAAGTCCCAGAGTGGAACCTTCAGACCATTCCTTACATAGTAGTTATGGGACTGGTAATTAGCCTGATAATCTACATCTATACCTTCGTCTTCCACACGTCAGTCTGTATCTCAAAGTTCTTTGAAACCCAGATAAGACCAGTTATAGGAACGGCAATTGCCCTTCCTTTTCTTCTACTGATTTACCTTATAACAAAAGACGTAGACTTCCTCTCTACACCTGCCCACATGGGAGTCGTCTCAAAGCTTGCCCAGAACCTATTCCCAGTTTGGATCGACATCTTAATTGTCCTTTGCGTAATTGCCGTAACGAGCCTGACTCTCAGCTTTGGGATTCCAGGAGGACTTGTCCTACCAAACCTCTTAATCGGAGCTGCCGTCGGAAACATCTTCGGCCACATTTTTCCAAACCAGATGGTTACTTTTACACTTGCAGGAATGGGAGCAGCGCTGGCTGCTGGAGCAAAAACTCCGCTGGCCGCAATTGTGATGATTACAGAAATGACCCACGCCGACGTTGTCATTCCTATGACTGCAGCAATAATAACCAGCTACACGACGAGCTTTGGTTTCAGTCTCTACTTGGGTCAGGAGATTAAACTTAAACCTATGATGACAAGGAAGAAGAAGTGAGTCTTTTAGAGGGAAAAAGAGTTGTTCTTGGAATAACCGGAAGTGTTGCCGCCTACAAGGCAGTTGAAGTTTTGAGGGAGCTCCAGAAAAAAGGAGCCGAAATTAAAGTCGCCATTACTCCCGCCGGAAAGAAGTTCATAACTCCCCTAACCCTTGAAACCCTCTCGGGATACCCTGTTTACGATGAGAACGTCCCGGAGAGAGGAGCTGAGATTAGACACACGGAGCTTGCAAGGTGGGGGGAGCTCCTCCTCATAGCCCCGGCAACTGCAAACACCATAGCAAAAATAGCTTACGGAATTGCCGATACCTCCGTAACAGACCTTGCCCTCTGTTTTGGAAAGGGAATCCTCTGCCCGGCAATGAACGTTAGAATGTTTGAGAACCCGATAACTCAGGAAAACCTAAAAAAACTAAAGAGTTTAGGCTGGGAAGTTGTTGAACCTCAGTGCGGCTACCTTGCCTGCAGAGAAGAGGGAAAGGGAAAACTTGCAGACGTTGAGGACATCGTTGACGCCGCTACCTACTGGTTCATTCCAAAGCTCTTAAAAGGGAAAAAGGTAGTAGTAACTGCAGGAGCAACGAGGGAATACTTAGACCCAGTAAGGTTTATCTCAAACCCCTCAAGCGGAAAAATGGGATACGAAATAGCAAAAGTGGCAAAGGGAATGGGAGCAGACGTTGTTCTAATTTCAGGGAAAACCTGCTTAAGGCCGCCATACGGAATAAAAACAGTTTACGTAGAGACCGTAGAAGAGATGAAAAACGAAGCCCTTGAAAATTTCAAGTCGGCAGACGTTTACATCTCTGCTGCAGCAGTTGGAGACTACAGGCCTGCAGAGTTTTCCGAGAAAAAGATAAAGAAAGGAGAGGAAGAGCTCCTTTTAAAACTTAAGAGAACTCCAGATATTCTAAAACTGATAGGAGAGAAAAAGAGAAAAAACCAAATAGTAGTAGGGTTTGCAGCTGAAACAGACAGTTTAGTTAAAAACGCTACAGAGAAACTAAAGAAGAAAAACCTTGACTTCATTATTGCTAACAGGGTAAGCAAAAATAAGTCCCCCTTCGGTTCGGACGAAAACAGCGTAATTATAATTTCAAAAAAGGGAAAGTCAGAAAAAGTAGAAGGAACGAAAGAGGAAGTAGCCCTAAAACTCCTTGAGACCGTTGCTAGAGCTCTTAAAAACTTCCCAAACGGCAATACCGCAGGAGACAGAAACGTTTAAAGAAGGCGTTTTCCCGACAGTCAGAATAGTTAAAACCCTGTCGCAAACTGAAAGGACTTCGTCGCTTATCCCCCTTCCCTCAGAGCCTAAAACGAGAGCAAGGGGAAACCGAAAGTCAGCATTTCTTATGTCCTCTCCCCCCGTTTCAACTGCGTAAACTGTTCCGCCCCTTTCTTTAAACTCAACGAGAGCTCCCACCAAACTTCCAACTCTACTCACCTTCAAGTGAAAGAGAGCTCCAGAAGACGACTTAACTGCAACCTGGTTGAGGGGAGCTCCCCCTTTCTCAGGAAGCAAAATCCCTACACCCCCAAATGACTCAACGGTTCTGGCAATAGTTCCAAGGTTTTGAGGCTCAGTAATCCCATCCAAAACAACAAAGAAACCACTTTTCTTGAAAGTTTCAGAGAGGAGCTCCTCAAAACCGGCGTATTTAACCGGAGAAATAAGAGCAACAATTCCCTGATGCTTTTCAGTTCCTGTCAACTTCTGAAGCTGCTTCTTCTTAGCCCACTGAAACCTAACTCCCTTCTTCTCTAAAAAGGAAAGGAGCTTCGGCTCAAAAAACTTCCCGTGCTGTAAGTAGACTTTCTCAATCTGCTTTCCGGACTTTACAGCCTCAACAACAGCATTTTTTCCGTAAACAACAAAACTTTCTTCCATCTAAACCGCCTTTTTAGAAGCATTGAAATTTCTTTGCCCATTCAGGGCTTTCATCAAACATGATAGGGATTACAGAAGAACCTGCTTATAAAACTCTCAGGTGACTTCAGATAAACTAAGCAGAAAGAATTCCAACAATCAGTTTCTTCATTTCCGTTTTAAACTTTTTAGAAAAACCTACAACTACGTAGTAGTAGATTAGAGAAATAACGGCTACTGCAATACCCAGGGCTGTTGCTTCAAGGGCAAAGGCGATTCCCTTGCTTACGGCTGCTATGTCTGAAACGCCCTTTTCCGCCATTGTGTTGAAAGACTCCATTATTCCAAGAACTGTTCCTAAAAGCCCAAGTAGAGGGGAGGCAGTTATTACGAACATTAAAAGTCCCTTGCCCCTTTCAAGTTTTACCAAGTATGAAGTGTAAAGGAGCTCCGCCCCCCTTTCACCGACCTTCTCAAGCTCTTTCTGAAGCAGCTTCTTCTCTGCAGGAAAGGTAAAGAAGAAGTAGAGAAGCCTTTCTATAAAAACGGCCGAAGAGAGGAAGAAGAGGAAGTAAAGAACGTAGAAAATAGCCCTGTGGGCAAACTCTGTATCAAAGCTCAAGGCAACCTCCAGAGTAAATGTGCAATAATTTTATAACAATCTCAAGCTTAAGGAGAGGAGATGTTCCTCTTTAGAGACAACGAGTGCGAAGAAAAGCCGGAACTGATTATCGTTCCGATGGTTGACGTTATGTTGTTCCTGTTGGCCTTTTTCGTTCTTATAGCTGGAAGTATCATTCCCGGGCTGGCAATGAAGACAAACCCACCAGAAACCGTCCAGAAGAGCTCCTTCAAACCTAAGAGAAAGGTTGTTACGGTTGTTATAAAGAGAGACGGAACAGTTTACTTCGGAAATACAAAAATGGCCTTTGACGAACTCGTAAGGCTGTTTAAAGGGTTTAAGAAAGAAGATCCCTTGGTCTCTCTGGTGATTGATGCAGATAGGGGAGCTCCCGTCCAGTCTTTAGTAACCGTTATGGACGCAGCCCAGAAGGCAAGAATAAACTCTATAGGACTGCTTGCAAAGGAAAAGAATGAGAATAGAGATTAGACTTCTCATTTCCTTTATCCTTGCCGGTCTTTTAGAATTTCTTTTCGTTGAAGGTTCTCTTTCTGTTTTGAAGCCCCCTAAAAGGGAAATTAACAGGGTAATAAAGATTTCTCTAATAAGGCCTGAAAGGAAAGTTGAACAGGTTAGAGTTGAGAGGAGCTTGGGCAAAAGTAAGGAAGAAGAGGCAGAGGCTAAAGAGCCACCGAAGCCAAAAGTAAAAAGCACGAAGCCGAAGAAAGAGGTAGCAGAGAAAGAGAGTGAAGAAAAGAAAAGTGGCGGAAGCTTAAAACCGGTTCAGGGGAACCTCCCAATCAGCTACTTAGACGCCGTTAGAAGGGCAATTGAGGAGAGCATCTTCTATCCGTTAGAGGCAATGGAGAGAGGAATTGAGGGACCTGTTGCCGTTCGGTTTTCCCTGAACAGAGATGGAAAAGCTGTTGAGTGTAAACCTCTATCAGGTAATACGATACTCTCTGAAGCTACGTGCACTGCAATAAAGGAAGCAAAGTTCCCCCCTATCCCACCTTCCATAAAGAACGACACGCTTACATTTGAGCTTCAGATAGAGTTCAACCTCAAAAAAGCCTTAGGTGGTTAAAGATCAAAGATTTTCCCCGGGTTAAGGATGTTGTTGGGGTCAAGAGCTCTCTTTACTGCCTTCATTTTCTCTAAAGCCTCTCCAACTTCTAAGGGCAGAAACTCCTTCTTCATCCAGCCGATTCCGTGTTCCCCCGAAATTGAGCCTTCCAAGGATATTGTGAACTCAAAGACTTCCCTAACTGCCCTGTGAACCTTCTCCTCCTCGTGGGGTTCATACATGAAGTTCACGTGGATGTTCCCGTCTCCCGCATGACCGAAGTTGACAACCATAAGGTCATACTTCTCTGCAATTTTATAAACGCCCTTTATGAGTTCCGGAATTCTGCTCCTTGGAACGACAACATCTTCGTTAATCTTCTTAGGCTTCAGCTGAACAATTGCCGGAGATACTGCCCGCCTTGCCATCCAGATAGCTTCCCTCTCGCTCTCTTCTGAAGCCGTCCTTATCTCAGTTGCTCCTGCCTCTCTACAGACGTGAACTGCCCTGTTTATCAACTCATCAACAACGGCCTCGTAGCCGTCAACCTCTATGACAAGCAAACCTTCTGCGTAGGTTGGAAGCCCAATCTTTGCGTAGTTCTCAACGGCAACGATTGAGTTCTTGTCCAAAAACTCACAGGCAGTTGGAATAACCTTTGCCTTGAACATGTCGGCAACGGCCTGAGCGGCCTGTTCAACCTTAGGGAATATGGCCATTGCAGTCCTTACAGACTCGGGCTTTGGAATGAGTTTCAGGTATGCCTTCGTTATGAAGGCAAGAGTTCCCTCTGAGCCTACGATGAGGTCTTTAAGGTTGTATCCGGCAACGGACTTTACGGCTTTAGAGCCGACCTTTGAAACCGTCCCGTCTGCAAAAATTACCTCAAGCTGCATTACGTAGTCTTTAGTTACGCCGTACTTAACGCACCTTGGGCCTCCTGCATTCTCAGCAATGTTTCCGCCTATTGTTGAATACTTGTAGCTTGAAGGGTCTGGTGGATAGAAGAGGCCTCTCTTCTCTACCTCTTTTTGAAGGTCATAGGTAACGACTCCGGGCTCAGTTAGAACTCCGAGATTATCTTCATCTACCTCTAAAATTCTGTTCATTTTCTCTGTAGAGATAACAATTCCTCCCTCTAAAGGAGCTGCGCCGCCGGTTAGACCGGAACCTGCTCCCCTCGGGTAGACGGGAACTCCCCTTTCGTTGGCGTAAGAGAGGATTTTAGCTACGTCCTCTGTAGATTCCGGGAAAACAACGGCATCAGGAATGCCTTTATAGCCTGTAGGAGTTCCGTCGTAGGCGTAGGAAAGCCTCCAGCTGTTTGAAGTTTTTACCTTCTCTTTTCCGACGAGTTTCTGAAGGTCTTTACCTATTGAACTTGTAGAGAGCAAAGCCGCCTCCTGAAAGTTGTGTTAGGTCTTTAATATAGTTCAGGAGGCGGCCTTTTGATTAGCCTTCCGTGTGGGCTCTGTGGCATTCAATCAGGTTATCTATGTCTGTGTCTAAAACGTAAACGTTAAGATAACCAAGGGCTAAGAGAAGACCTGCAACTCTGTTGGCAAGCCTCGTTCTCTTACAGCCGACGATTACAGGGTGGTTCTTAGGTTTAGGAAGCCTATCAAGCTGGTTGGGGAGCTCCGGATAAGGAATGTAAATAGCTCCCGGAATACCAACCTCTTCAGCGTTCTCGCGTTCAACGTGAGCAGGAGGTCTTACATCCAAAACGTAAGCTCCAAGGTCTCTAATAAGCTCCCTTGCCTTTCTAACGTTTACGTGACCAAACTCTTCCTTCTCAAGGTCGGCCTTCATCGCCTCTTTCAGGTTCTCAGTAAGAACCTCAATGCTCATCTCTCCCTCCTTTAGCAAGCTTTATCTTCAAATATTAATTTAGATTTTCTAACTACAATTTGCAATCGTCAAACTTCCCCTCAACGATAACATCTCCTGTCATTTCAGGAGGTATCTCCTCTCCTAAGATATGGAGGATAGACGGAGCAATGTCTCCAAGTATTCCAACTACAGGAACTCCGGCAAACTCTTCTGGGAGCTCTACGTCTCTCTTCTCCCTTCTCTTAACTCTGTAGCTCCCGCAGGTTCCCTTCACAACCACAAACGGAACGGGGTTTGTAGTGTGTGCAGTCCAAGGGCCTCCTGTCTTAGGGTCTATCATCTGTTCGGCGTTTCCGTGGTCTGCAGTAACGATGCAGACTCCTCCTATATCAAGAGTTGTCTTAACAACCTGCTTAAGGCACCTATCAACGGTTTCAATTGCCTTTATCGTTGCCTCAAGGTTTCCTGTATGGCCAACCATGTCAGGGTTTGCGTAGTTAAGAACTATCAACCTATACTCACCGCTCTTGATTCTCTCAACGACTTTCTCGGTAACCTCAGGAGCACTCATCTCAGGTTTAAGGTCGTAGGTTGCAACTTTCGGAGACGGAACTAAAATCCTGTCCTCTCCCGGAAACGGCTCCTCCCTTCCGCCGTTAAAGAAGTAGGTAACATGGGCATACTTTTCGGTCTCTGCAATCCTGAGCTGTTTATATCCCAAGTTTGAGATAACTTCCCCTAAAACATTTTTAAGCTCTTGAGGAGGAAAAGCAACGTCAAAGGGGAACGTTTCATCGTAAAGCGTCATAGTTGCAACGTAAGAGGGCTTAACAACCGTTTTCCTCTTAAAACCGTTGAAGTTTTCAAGGCCAATGGCCGAAACTATCTGCCTCATCCTGTCTGCCCTGAAGTTAAAGAAGAAGACGACGTCTCCGTCCTCTATCAAACACTCTGGGTTAATTACGTAGGGCTTAACAAACTCGTCTGTCTCGCCCCTTTCGTAGGCCTGGTGGAGGGCTTTAATCGGGTCTGAACACCTGTAACCTTCCCCAAGAACCATAGCGTTATAGGCCTTTTCAGTCCTATCCCACCTTTTATCCCTGTCCATGTAGTAGTAACGACCTCCCATTGTTCCGACGGATCCGATTCCCAGCTCTTTGAGTTTCTCCAGAAGCTGTTTCAAGTAGACTTCAGCGCTCTTCGGGGGAGTATCCCTTCCGTCAAGGATCGGGTGAACACATACCTTCTCAACTCCCCTCTTCTTCGCAAGCTCAAGAAGGCCGAAAAGGTGGTTAATGTGGCTGTGGACTCCTCCATCGGAGAGAAGGCCGACAAAGTGGAGCTTAACATCCTTCTCTTTAGCAATTTCAAGAGCTTTATTTAAAACTGGGTTATTCTCAATCTCTCCGTTCTCTATTGCCTTCGTAATCCTTACGATGTCCTGCCAAACTATCCTTCCGGCACCGATGTTCATATGGCCTACTTCAGAGTTTCCCATCTGCCCTTCAGGAAGGCCTACTGCCTCACCGGAAGCTTTCAAAAGGCCTTTAGGATAGGTATTCCACAGGTAATCCCAAAAGGGAGTGTCTGCAAGGGCTATGGCGTTCCCTTCCTTGTTAGGGCTGTATCCGAAACCGTCTAAGATTACAAGTGTCACAAACTTTGCCATCTCTAACCCCTTCTAATTGAAAATTGTTATCAGTAAGGATAGTCGCTGTAGTAGACCTTTTCAAGGTAGAGGCCGTCGGGGGGCGCCAAGTAGGGTGCAGCAGAGCGGTCTTTCGCCTCCAAGATTTCTTTAACGGCAGTAGGTGGGAACTCCCCCACCCCAACCCTAATTAGGGTAGCAACCATAACCCTAACCATGTGCCTCAGGAACGAGCGGCCGTAGAAGACAAGCTCAACGGAGTAGCCCTTTTCCTCTATTAGAATCTCGTTTACCTCCCGAACTGTGTTTACCTCCTTTTTTCTATCCCTTTTGTAGAAGGAGGAAAAGTCGTGAACTCCTATCAGGAAGCGTAAAGCCTCTTTCATCGCATCAAGGTTCAGCTTAAAGGGAACGAACCAGCTCCTTTTATACTCAAAGGGGCTCGGGACACTTCGGTTGAAAACCCTGTACCTGTAGCGCTTTCCCTTTGCACTCCTCCTTGCGTCAAACTCCAGCGGAACTTCCTCAATACCAACAACTTTTATGTCTGGAGGGAGGAGGCCGTTGAGAGCTCTCTGAAGCCGCAAAAGGTCTAAGTCCCTTTCTGTTTTAAAGTTTGCAACCTGACCGAAGGCGTGGACTCCAGCGTCTGTCCTACTTGCCCCTGTAAGTTTTACTTCGTGCCTCAAAACAGTTTCAAGGACTTCCTTTAATTTCCCTTGAACCGTCGGCTTACCCGGTATAAACTGCCAGCCGTAGTAGTTCGTTCCCAAGTATTCAATCGTAAGCTTAACGTTCCTCACAACTCCCCCATTTTGGTAACCTTCAAGTTTAAAAGGGAGGCAGACGTGAAGCTTCAAACTGAGAGTTTAATTGTAAGCATTCTTATAATTCTTGCCGGAGTCGGAGCTTTAGAGTTGGGGTTCTCCTCCTCAATTTTTGAAATCTTAGGGGGAGTTTTGGCATCCAACGTTTTAGAGTTAGGGGAGCTCCGCTGGATTGACTTCCTCTCAAATCTTGGACTTTTAGGCCTCATGTTCTTTGCAGGCCTTGAAACAGACCCGGAGCTTATGAAAAAACACTTCCTCAAGAGCCTCTTTATCGGATTCTCCTCTTTCTTCTTTCCCCTTGTAAGCGTTTTCTACTTCTCCCACTACGTTCTCCACTACTCCTTTGAGGCTTCACTACTGATAGGAATTGCCCTCTCAACAACTTCTCTCGCCCTGGTCTACCCCCTCCTTAAAGAGAAAGGACTGCTGAAACACACAACCGGTCAGGTTCTCCTTGCAGCAGCAATGGTCGTTGACATCTCAAGCATGATGACTATGAGCTTCCTGTTTGAGGGAATTAACATCTACAACCTCCTCTTTACCATTGCACTTATTCTCCTTCTCCTAAGGCTCCCGAAGTGGGGAGAAAAACTCTTTGAGAGATACTCGGGAAATCAAATTGAGTTTAAAACGAGGTTTATACTGTTAATTCTCGTAGCCCTCGGTTTCCTCTCAGATACCGTTCACATCAACGAGGCCGTTTTAGCCTTTACGACAGGTATATTCTTTGCAGAGCTCTTCAGAAAAGACCACATAATAGAGAAGAAAATAAAGGCGATAATCTTCGGCTTCTTGGCCCCCTTCTTCTTCTTCAAGGCCGGCTACTCCGTGAAACTCTCAGTTGTAAGCTGGAAGGTCCTTTTCCTCTCCCTCTTTCTCGGTAGTATAGCCTTTATAACAAAATACGTCGGAACGATATACGCAACGGCAAACCTGTTTAGAGGTGCTGTTTACAAGTTAGCTGGGCTTTTCTTCAACATGAGGCTCACATTTGGAATAGTTGCTTCAGTCTTTGGACTAAAATCGGGGGTAATTGACGAGGAAACCTACGTTGCCCTTCTACTCATTATAGTTTCCACATCCGTAATTGCCTCGGTTATCTCAAACAGACTTCCCCACGAGGTTGAAGAGGACATACTTGAAGATATTTTTAAGATTTAAACCCTTCTGAGGAAGATGTGAAGTTTAAGCCGTCTAAACCTTTTACAGTGGGAATTGAACTTGAAGTTCAATTAGTTGACCCTGAAACCTTAAACCTGAAACCGTCTTCATCTGTAATCTTCTCCCACAGGCCGACTACCCTCGTTCAGAAGGAATTCCTCCAGTCTATGGTTGAGTTTGTCTCCGGAGTTCACGACGAACCTGAGTCGGCAGTTGAGGAGTTAAAAGGCGCAGTTGAAAAGGTCTGTGAATTGGGAGAGGAAAAGGGTTTTTTACTCTCAGCATCTGGAACACACCCTACTGCAGACCCTGAGAGGATAAAGGTTACTCAAGACGAAAGGTATTTAAGACTATTAAACGAGTTTCAAGAAGTTTTGAGGAACTTCCTCATCTACGGCCTCCACATCCACGTAGGCTTCCCCGACGAAGGGACGATGATGAACGCCTACAACGCTTTTGTCAAATACTCTCCCCTCTTTTTAGCCCTATCAACCTCGTCTCCCTTCTTTAGGGGAAGGAATACAGGAATACTCTCTTACAGAACAAAGCTCTTTGAACAGCTGCCAAGAGCCGGCGTTCCACAACACTTTCAGGACTACAACCAGTTCCTTGAGCTCTACAACAGGCTGAAAGGGACGGGAGTTATTGAGAGTTTGAAGGATATTTGGTGGGACGTCCGTCCAAGGCCAGACTTCGGAACGGTTGAGCTGAGGGTGTGCGACGCAGTTGCCGATTTCAAAAAGTTAGAGGGACTTGTCTCTTTGGCTGTGATGGTGGGGGAGCTCTTCTCAGAAAAAGGAGTCAAACCGGAATACCACCAGATAAACACACAGAATAAGTGGAACGCTGCAAGGCACGGACTTTCCGGGGCGTTCATAACAGAAACGGGAAGGTCTACCGTAGGAAAGGAGCTCCACCGTCTCGTCAACCTCTACGGGAAACGGTTCGGGAGGAGAAAAGAGGCTGCAAAACTCCTGTTAGACCTGATAACAGAGCCTACTCAGGCCGAAGAGCAGGTTGACGCGGTAAAGAAAACCGGCGATACTTCAGCTGCCGTAAAGGTATCTCTTTTAAACCGGAGGCTCTGTTGAAAGGAGTTATCGCAGCAGGAGACGTCCTGACTGCAGAGGCAGGAGCTCAGATACTAAAGGAAGGGGGAAACGCCTTTGACGCAGCAGTTGCAGCCTGTTTTGTAGCTCCGATGGCAGAACCGGCGCTAACTTCTGCCGGAGGAGGAGGTTTCCTACTGGCGGTTTCTCCGGGAGAAAAACCGCTCCTATACGACTTCTTCGTTAACGTTCCTCCAAAAAGGATTGAAAACCCTAACTTTTACCCCATAGAGGTTGACTTTGGCAACACAAAACAGGTTTTCCACATAGGAGCAGGCTCTATTGCCGTTCCAGGCTTCGTTGCAGGGCTTTTAAGAGTTCACTCTGAGAGGGGAAAACTACCTTTAAAAGAAGTCCTTCTGCCGGCCATAAACTACGCAAGAGAAGGGGTTAAACTCTCAAAACTTCAAGCTTCTTTCGTAAAGCTCCTTGAACCGATATTTACTGCAACTGAGGAAGCAAGGAAAATATACGCCCCAAACGGAAAACTGATAGATGAAAACACACTGTTTAAAAATCCAGACTACGCCGACTTCTTAGAACTCCTTTCCCGGGAAGGTCAGTGGACTTTCTACGAAGGGGAAATTGCAGACAGAATAGAGGAAATCTCTGTAAAGAGGGGAGGGCTTTTAAGAAAGGAAGACCTTGCAAAATATAAGGTTTACAAGAGAAAACCTCTAAATGTAAAGTTTAAGGAGTTCACCGTTTTTACAAACCCTCCCCCCTCCTCAGGTGGTATTCTCATCGGGTTCACGGCAGAGCTCCTTTCAGACGTTGACCTTAAGGAGTGGGGAAGTGTAAGGCACGTTGGGGCCCTAATAGAGGCTATGAGAACAACTGAGAAGTTTAGAAGAGACTTTATAAACGAAAATCTGCACAATGAAGGTCTTGAAGAACTCCTCAAAGACGAGGAGCTCCTCTCCTCCTACAAGAAACTATTCTCACAGAAACTGAACCTTTGGGGAAACACAACCCACATAAGCGTTTTTGATTCTGAAGGAAATGGGGTTTCTGTAACTACTACAAACGGAGAGGGCTCGGGAGTCGTTATTCCCGGAACTGGAGTTATGCTGAATAACATGTTGGGAGAGGAAGACCTTAACCCGTTAGGTTTCTTCAAGTGGCCTCCATACGTAAGGCTTCCCTCTATGATGTCTCCGACGGCAGTTTTTAAAGGAGACAGGCCTTTAATTCTCTTGGGAAGTGCCGGAAGCAACAGGATAAGAAGTGCCATAGTTCAGGTTATACTGAACAGTCTGATGTTCAAGATGGAACCCAAAGAGAGCGTGGGAGCTCCCCGCCTCCACTACGAAAACGGGGAAGTGTTCTTAGAGCCGGGATTCCCCGAAGAGACCATCTATGAGGTCAGAAGACACTACAGAACAACAATTTTTAAAGAAAAGAGCCTCTTCTTCGGAGGAGTCCAGATGGTAACGTCAGAGTTTGAAGGAGCCGGAGACCCAAGAAGAGGCGGTTCGGTTATTAGAATATGAGGCTGTTTAAAAAGTCCAGAGGAATAAGAAAAGAACCCATAGATCGAACAGGCAAAACTTAGCTAATACAAACAACTGAGCTATCTGAAAGCTCTTAGTCCTCTCATAACTACCAACAGCCTGTTTTATCTCTCCAATGAAACGATAAATACCATCAGAAGAATTTAAAAGCACTTTGTGTTTCTGATGAACTGTTTTACTTTCTCTAAATTTTTAACTCCCGGTTCACGTTCAACACCGCTACTTACGTCGACGGCATACGGGTTAACAGTTTCAACTGCCCTCTTAACGTTTTCCGGGTTAAGTCCCCCTGAAAGTATTAGTGGAATTTCTGGGAAAGTCTCTTTTACTCTAACTGCAATCTCCCAGTTAAACGGTTTGCCCGTTCCACCGTAAACTTTTGAATCGTAGGTATCTAATAGAATCGCTCTCACTTTTCCAACGTAAGGTTCTATCTTTTCAATTTCGTTTTCACTTTTAAGCCGGAAAACCTTTATAACTCTGTGGGCTCCTACATAATCACACTCTTCAGGTGTTTCGTCTCCGTGAAGCTGCGCAAAGTCTAAGTGGGCGTAGCTCAGAATCTCTAAAACGTCCCTCGGGTCTTCGTTGACAAAAACTCCTACCTTTGAAATAAAAGGCGGAAGCTGAGAAGTTATTTTCCTTACATCCTTTGCTCTTATGAAGCGTTTACTCTTTGGGTAGAGAATAAATCCAACGGCATCGGCACCGAAGCGGCAGGTAGAGAGAGCGTCTTCAAGACGTGTTATACCGCAAACCTTAACCTTTACCAACTTTGCCTCCTTAATTCGTTTAGAATAAGGTAACGATGGAAAGGATTATAGAACAGTTAACGGCTGTCTGTGGAAGGAATAGACTCTTTTCCTTTTTCTGTATCTTTTTTTGAGGTTTAGAAGTGAAGAGGAGCTCTTCACCTTCCTCTCAGCTCTTGGTGTGTAGCCGCGGTGCCGAAAAGCTTATCGTTCCCATTCTATGTGCAGACGAAATTGAAAGGATTGTTTAACTTCTCCTATATTAAAAGCAACCAAATTTTGAGAGGGAAGGAGAGGTAATGTTTGAGACAAAAATTCCGGAAAAAAGGTGTTCTTTCTGCGGTAGAGGTCAGTCTGAAGTTGAGGCTTTAATAACCGGCCTTGAAGGGGTTGCCATCTGCAACCTCTGTGTTGACGAGTGCTACAAGATGCTCCACGAGGAGAAGGAGAGGAGTAAGAAAGGAGCTCCCGTCAGCGTTGGGAAGCTTCCAACACCAAAGGAGATAAAGGAATTCTTAGATCAGTACGTAATCGGCCAGGAGGAGGCGAAGAAAGTTCTTTCAGTTGCTGTTTACAACCACTACAAGAGGATAATGTCTGGTGGAAACGTTGATGACGTTGAGCTTGAAAAGAGCAACATTCTTCTGATCGGTCCAACAGGTTCTGGAAAGACACTCCTTGCAAGGTCTTTGGCAAAACTCTTAGACGTTCCTTTTGCCATTGCCGACGCAACAACCCTAACGGAGGCCGGCTACGTCGGAGAGGACGTTGAGAACATTCTTTTAAGGCTGATTCAGGCTGCCGACTACGACATAGAGAAGGCCGAAAGGGGAATTATCTACATAGACGAGATAGACAAGATTGCCAGGAAGAGCGAGAACCCTTCAATTACGAGGGACGTTTCAGGTGAGGGAGTTCAGCAGGCGCTTCTTAAAATCCTTGAAGGAACGATAGCAAACGTTCCGCCACAGGGAGGAAGGAAACACCCACACCAGCAGTATATCCAGATAGATACCTCAAACATTCTGTTTATCTGCGGTGGAGCTTTCGTAGGCCTTGAGGACATTATTGCAAGAAGAATTGGAAAAGGTGCAATGGGCTTCACCGCCGACGTTGATAAGAAGAAGATGGAGAGGGACGAGCTCCTTAAACACGTTGAGCCGGACGACTTAGTTAAGTTTGGCCTTATCCCTGAGCTTATCGGAAGGCTTCCGGTTGTTGCAACACTTAAAGAGCTTAAAGAGGAAGACCTTGTCAGAGTCCTTACCGAGCCTAAAAACGCCCTCGTCAAGCAGTACAAGAAGATGCTTGAGCTTGAGGGAGTTGAACTTGAGTTTACTGAAGACGCTTTAAGGGAGATAGCTAAAGAGGCCATAAGGAGGAAGACCGGAGCAAGGGGCTTAAGGGCTATAATGGAAAAACTGATGACAGATGTTATGTTTGAGGTTCCAACCAGAAAGGATATAAAGAGGGTTATAATTGACGCTGAATCTGTAAAAACAGGTAAGCCTAAATACGAGTTAACAAAGGCTTCTTAAGGGGGATAGGTTGAGAAGGCTTCTAATTGCCGGAAACTGGAAGATGCACAAAACTGTCCCAGAGGCTTTGGATTTAGTCAGGGAGCTGAAAGGTTTAGTTTCAGACGTTGACGATAGGGATATTCTGGTCTGCCCGCCTTTTACTTCCCTCTACCCTGTTAGAAGGGAGCTTGAGGGGACGAACATAGCCCTTGGCGGCCAGAACATGTTCTACGAGGAACAGGGAGCTTTCACCGGAGAGATTTCTCCTCTGATGCTGAAAGACGTAGGCTGTTCATACGTTATCCTCGGTCACTCAGAGAGGCGTCATATATTCGGGGAGACCGACGAGCTTATAAACAGAAAAGTCCTTTCTGCCTCTCTACACGGTCTTGTTCCGATTCTCTGCGTAGGTGAAACGTTAAAGGAGAGGGAATCTGGAAGTACGAAAGAAGTTGTAGAGAGGCAGGTAAGGGAAGGCCTTAAAGGTTTTGAGACAGAGAAAGAGGTAGTTATAGCCTACGAGCCTGTTTGGGCGATAGGAACTGGAAAGACTGCTACTCCTGAGCTTGCCCAGGAGGTTCACCAGTTTATAAGGGAGCTCCTTTCTGACATCTTTGGAAATGAATTTGCTGAGAGGACGAGAATCCTCTACGGCGGAAGTGTTAAGCCGGAAAATGCAAAAGGCCTCCTTGAGATGCCGGACATAGACGGAGCTCTAGTGGGAGGGGCAAGCCTAAAGGCTGAGAGCTTTGCAAGAATCGTAAAGTTTGACTCGGAGGGATAGATGTTTGCGTTTCTTCTGATAATTCAGGCCATTCTCGCCCTTCTTCTCATTTTAGTTGTGATAATTCAGCCCGGCCAGAGTGAAGGCGGCGTTGCAATGATGGGAGGAAGTACTACAGGTTCGGCCTTCGGTACCGAAACCGGTTCAGTCCTTACTAAGACGACGGCAATTTTAGGAGCTCTTTTCCTTCTCAACTCCCTGTTTCTCTCTGTTGTCGGTTCAAAGTTTATGGGTCAGACCTCTGTTGTAGAGAAGGTCGTTAAAGAAAACAAAACAAAGTAGGGGGAACTTTGAGGTTAAAAGCTCTCTTTTTTGCACTTGTTCTGTTTTTTCTTCCGTACAGTTGTAAAACTCCCCAGCCTCAGGGGAACTCCGGAACAGGCGAAATAGAGACGACGGCCTACTTCTCTCCAAGAGGAGGGTGCGAAGAGGCTGTAGTAGACCTGATAAACCACTCAGAGAAAACGATAGACGTTGCCATCTACTCCTTTACAGACAGGAAAATTGCAAAAGCCCTGATAGACGCCTACAGGAGAGGAGTAAAGATTAGAGTAATTATAGACTACGGAAACGGTAAGTCCCGTTACTGCGTTGGTCCACTTCTTGAAAAGGCAGGAATTCCCGTTCGTTATAAGAGGGGAAGCGGCGGCGGATTGATGCACAACAAGTATGCCATCTACGACGGTAAAGTCTTATCAACTGGGAGTTTTAACTGGACTTCCAATGCAAATAAGAGGAACGATGAGAACTTGGTAATAATAAAGAACGACCGCCACCTTGTGGAGCTCTACCAGAAGAACTTTAACAAACTGTGGAAGTTGGCGGAGCTGACCAATTGAGCCTTGAAGCTTTAAAAGAGAAGTTCTTCCTTCAGGTTGAAGAGGCCCAAAAGATCCACTACAATAAGGAGCCCGGCTTTGAAGTTGCAGAAAGGTTAAAAAGAGCCCTTGACTCTCTTTTAAAGCCGGCCTTTAACCACTTTTTCGGGAAGTGGGACGTTCCCGTCGTCTTCTACGCCTTAGGTGGATATGGCCGGGGAGAGCTTAACTTCCATTCGGACATTGACGTAAACCTTATCTACTCGGGAAACCTAACCGATAGCCACCTTGAGGATGTAGAGGCTTTCTACTACTTTCTCCTCTCCTTAAACTACGATTTAGGCTTTTCTCCAAGGAGTTTGGATGAGGCTTTAGGCCTTTCTAAAAAAGACCTTTCAATCTTTACGAACCTTCTTCAGAGGCGCTTTCTTGCCGGCTCTCGGAAGCTTGATTCGGAGTTTTCCGGAGAGTTTAAGGTTTTTGTCTCTAAAAACAGAGAAAATTTGATAAACGAGATACTCACCTCAAGAAAGGATAGGTATAGAAAATTCTACGGAACGGTTTACTACCAGGAACCTAACGTAAAGGAGAGTAAAGGAGGGCTTAGAGACCTTCACGAGGCCTTCTGGATAGCCAAAATTGTCTACGGAATAGAGAACTACTCGGGGTTTTTAGACAGGAAGATACTGGACAGACAGAACTTTAGGGACGTTATCTCCGCCTACGACTTTTTAATGAGGGTGAGGAACCACCTTCACGTTACCTCCGGAAGGAAGAGTGACATCCTTTCCTTTGAGATGCAGAGGGAGGTGGCGTCTTTCTTTGGCTTTCCGAAGAAGAGAAAAGGAGTTGAACTCTTTATGAAGAACTACTTTAACTCGGCCATAGACCTTTCTGTAATAACGGGTGAGATTATAAAGAGCTCTTTAGAGGAGCTCTCCGGTAAAAGCTCTTCCCTTTTCTCCTTTCTCAAAAGGAATAATGTAAGAGACTTCGGGCAGTTCTACGTTGAGAGGAACACTCTCTTTGTAAAGGAGGAAAGTCAAGGAGAGGTTGTTAAGGAGCCTAAGCTTATCCTTAAAGGCTTTAATCTGATTCAGGATATGGGGCTGGAGCTCTCCTCAACGGCCTTCTCACTGTTTAAGATAGCTGCAGAGACGAGGAGGGAGTCTTTCAGGAAGAGAGAGGTTCTTAAGGAGTTTGGCAGTATGCTCAAGAACCCTAAAAGGCTCTCTTACGTTTTGGAGGTTATGCACGACACTAAGGTTCTGGGAGCTCTCCTGCCGGACTTTGAAAGGCTTAGAGGCCACTTTCAGTATGACACATACCACAAGTTTACAACCGATATCCACTCAATACTTACCTTAAGAGAGCTTGAGAAGTTAGAGGAGAGGGGAACAACAGGAACTTCCGTTAAAGAGAAACAGAAGCTCTCACAGATACTTCAAGACCTTGAAACTCCTCACACCCTCTACATTGCTGCACTTTTCCACGATGTTGGAAAGGGAAAGAGGGGCAGACATGAGATAGTTGGCTCTGGTATAGTAAGGCGCTACATGGCCTCTATGGGCTTCCATGAAGCTGAAATTGACGAAGTGGCGTGGCTTGTCAGAAATCACCTTCTCATGTCCCACCTTGCCTTCAGAAGGGAAATTACAGACCCCCGTTTGATTCAGCAGTTTAAAGAGGAGTGTAAAACTGAGGAGAGGCTTAAGAAACTCTTTCTGCTGACCTACGCAGACATAAAAGCTGTAGGACCTGGAGCTTGGGATAACTGGAAGAGTACACTTCTCTGGCAGCTTTACACCTCTACCCTTGCCCTCTTTACGGAGAGTAAGAGCGCAGAGGAGCTTATTGAGGAGAAGTTAATTAGGAGAAGGGAGAAGGTTAAGGAGCTCCTCTCCGGCAAGGTTAGGCCTGAGTCTGTAGACCGGTTCTTTGAGAATGCCGACAAGGACTACCTGATAACCTACCCTTCCTCTAAGATAGCAAAGCACCTCCTTATGATGAAAAGGATTAGACAGGAAGGTAAAGACTACGAAATTTCACACGAAAGCTTTATAGACATCGGTTTTACAGAGTTAACAATAGTTACAAAGTATAGGCGAGGTCTATTCAACAAAATAGCTGGAATTCTCTCTTACTTAGGTGTGAACATAAAAGGGGCAAATATCAACAGGGCTATAGAGGACGACTGCGACTGTATGGTTTACACAGTTCAGGTTTCAACTGTTGCCGGAGAGGCGCTTCCCTGCGACAGGGTAGAAGAGGTTGAGAGGATGGTTTCTGACCTTTATGCGGGTAGATTTAACGTTGAAGAGTTGGGTAACCTTCTAAAACCTAAAACCTTCAGGAAAAATGTTCCCCTTCCTGAAACAAAGGTAAAGGTAGACAACAGAACTTCTGAGAAGTTTACGATTATTGAAGTCTCAACTGCCGATAGGTTAGGAGTTCTCTACACGATAACAAAAGTTCTTTTAGATTCAGGAACAAGGCTCAGGAGGGCAATAATAGCAACAGAAGGAAACAGAGTTATAGATAGCTTTTACATAACTGATATGGATTACAAGAAAATAGAAGCGGAGGAGACACTCCAGAAGTTGAAGGAACGCCTCCTGCAAGTCCTTTAGTCATCAGGTAGGTATTTTGCTATAACTTTCAATACTTTGAATTTCTGATTATTTACAGCTTCAGATAATGGTGTAGCTTTGCTTGAATCTTTAGCAAGAGGATTGGCTCCGGCCTTAAGAAGAATTTCAGCTGTTTCGGCAGCATTGCTTATAGCCGCATAGTGAAGGGGAGTTTTCTTTAGTAAGTCCCTTGCATTGACGTCTATACCAGCTTCAATTAGCATCTTTGCTATTTTATGTGCATTGTAGATACCACAGTAGTGGGAAATTCTTTTGCCATAATTGTCACTTGATTCTAAGTTTGCTCCCCGTTCTGCAAGAAGACGGGCAGCATCTATGAAGTCTTTTTTTGTTGTCAGGCAAAGGGGAGTTCTACCAAAGTCGTCTTTTACATTTGCAGAGAGTTCTGTTTGATCTAATAGAAATTCAATAGATTTTAAAGCTCCGTAAGCAGCAGCTTCGTGTAGAAGAGTTTCTCCGTGTTCTCCCCTCATATAGAGGTCTGCTCCAAGTTTCATAAATTTCTCTAAAATTGACGTAAGATTTTTCCTTACGGCTAATTGAAGCGGATTTATGCCTTCGTTGTCAGGTGTTCCGATTCTTGCTCCTGCAGATAGAAGGAGTTCTATGAGTTCCTCTTGACCATTTTCAACTGCATAATGGAGAACTGTCCTACCTTTGTTGTCTTGTGCATTCACATCGGCACCAACGTTTATTAAATATTCAGTTACTTCTTTAGCTCCTTTGGCGACTGCATAGTGAAGAGGAGTCCTTCCATACTCGTTTTTTACTTCTGTATCAGCTCCATTTTTCAGGAGTAACTCTATAATATTAACGTTGTTGTTTGCCGCTGCGTAATGAAGGGGTGTTCCACCAAACTTATCTTTTGCATTAATATCTGCTCCCAATTCTATTAAAGCTTTAGCTGATTCAACAGCACCCGTTATAGCGGCATGGTGGAGAGGAGTCCTACCTTCCACGTCTTGTATCTCTTTATCTGCACCATACCGGATGAGCAGTTTAGAAATTTCGGGGAAGTTTAGCCCCGCTGCGTAGTGGAGAGGCGACATACCCTGTTCGTCAGTTATGTTGGGTATTGCTCCTTTTTTGCAGAGGAGTTCTACAAAATCTTCTCTTCCCTTTTCAACTGCATAGTGGAGTGGCGTTTTCCCGGTATTATCTTTTAGGTTAACGTCTGCTCCTTCTTCAACGAGTAACGAAACTGACTTTTCAGCTTCATTTATAACTGCATAGTGAAGTGGTGTCCTTCCAAATTCATTCGTTTCCTCGGTATCAACTCCCAATTTGGTAAACAGTTCTATGAGTTCGGTTCCGTTGTTTGCTGCAGCGTAGTGAATAGGCATTCCTCCAAATTTATCTTTAGCTCTTACATCACTTCCAAGTTTTATAAGAGCTTTTGCTGCGTCAACAGAGCTTTTCATAGCTGCATAGTGTAAAGGTGTTCTGCCTTCTTTATCTCTTTCTTCAGTTGAGAGTCCTTTTTCTTGGACTAAAAACTCAATGATTTCTGGCTCGTTAAGGGCTGCTGCTTCGTGGAGTATTCCTTTTCCTTCCAAGGCACTTTTATCAATTAGTGAAAGCATTAAGTCTAATATTTCTTTGTTTTTATTTGCTATAGCGTAATGAATGGGAGTTTTACCGAGTTTATCCATTTCGTAGGGGGAGGCTCCAGCTTTTATAAGCTTTTTAACTATTTCTGTATTTCCATTAACTACGGCATAGTGTAGTGGCGTTTTCCCAAGTTTATCCTTTACGTTAACTGCTGCTCCCAACTCCAATAGGAATTCTGTGATTTCTTTCTTTCCTAACTCAACAGAGAGATGAAGAGGATATATTCCTTCTTTTGTAGGAATATCTTTTAGAAAGTAAAACTGCTTAACCAGCGCCATATTGCCACTTTCTATTGCGTAATGAAGTGCTGTTTTTCCAAGGCTATCGTGCGCTTCTGGAGAAGCTCCTTTCTCAAGAAGAAGGTTGACTACTGGGAGAAAACCTTTTGACACTGCGTAGATAAGGGGTGTTTTTTCAAGGTTATCTGGTTTATCAACTTCTGCTCCTAACTGGAGAAGCTTCGCTGCTGTTTCTAAGTTACCCTTAGAAACGGCGTAATGAAGAGGGGTTCTTCCTTCAAAGTCCTGACAGTTAACGTTACATTTTTTGCTGAGGAACTGAACAACTTCAACTTTACCTGCAGCAGCAGCGTAGTGGAGAGGAGTCCTTCCTTCTTTATCTTCTTTGCATACATCTACGTTTTGTGAGGCAAGAAAATCCAATACGTTTAAATTTCCGGCAGCTGCTGCATAATGGGTGGGTGTCCTTCCCTTTTCGTCGGGCACTGACAAGTCAAGTCCTAAATTCCTAAATATTTGAATACTGTTAATCGCTCCCTTTTTCGCTGCAACGTGAATAGGAGTTACTCCCTTTTCATCTGAAATGTTTAGAGGAACTCCTTTTTCTATTAAACTTGAAAGTTCTTTAATATCGTCCTTCATTACGGCAGAGATTACTGTCTTAAAAGTTGCATTAACACCTGCCACTTTTCACCACCTCAATAGAGTTTTATCTTTGCTTTTTCTTAGACTTCTTTTCTCCTTCAAACCAGACTACGAGCCCTCTCTCTTGTTTAATCCTTTTAAGATAGTTTGCTATTTCTTTTTCTGTAAAGTCTTTTCCTAAAATTTTCTTTAAATTGTCCTCTTCTTCCTTGATCCGATCAACTTTTATTTTAAAATACTTTTGAACTACAGGAGAATAAACATCTGCTGGATTTTTAGGTTGCCAGTATCCTTTTGCTATTCCTTCAATTATTAAGGCGTAAACTGCTTTTTCTATTGCTCCTTGAAGGGCATAGAGCCCCGGTTCGTTAGTTGTTACTCCTGTTTCTAATTCAAAAAGTCTTTTCCACTTTACATACTTAAATGCATTCACATCAATTTCACGGGAAAGAATAGTTTTAGTTGTCGTTACAGTTAAAAGAACTTCTCCAGTTTTAGCAGCTATGGCTCTCAGATAAACAGTTACTCTATCCCTTCGTAGCTGTGTTGAGCCACCAACGCCAAAGTATCGTGCTCCAAAACCTCCAGTTACGACGTCTGTATCGTAACCTATTATTCCACCCGTAAGTATAATAGGGGCAAATTTTAAAGGTGGTAGGATGTTGCCTTTCGGTTTTAAGCCTTTTTGTCTTAACTCTTGCTCAATTGCGTTTCTAATGATTCTTCTTTCAGTTAAAATGTCTGCAAGGTTTTCTCTCTCTACTGGAAGAAACCAACCGCTGTCGTAGCAGGATTTAATGAGAATAGAGGCAGCTCCTTGGGTTACTGCCGTAGAGAAAGTGCTTATGTTGTTATAGACCTTATACTGACCAGTTTCATCTCGGAAGTTGTAGATAGCCACCGGGATCTTTTCTTTTGGAGAGGGTAAGAATTGAAGAAGGCTGTGAACGGGGGGCTCTTCGTCAACCTTCGGAGGTTGAACAGTCATAGGAACGTGTGTTGTAGGAGGGGCATATGCACAACCGGTTAAACTAACTACAAAAAAACTGATAAACCCTCCTACAACTTTCCGAGCTGTGTTGATCATTAATTACCCCCTGATTGTTTGAGAAGTAATTTTACTGTTTATACATAGGAACTTCAACTATAGTTTCATTACCTGTCGTTGTGTCTACTAAGTGAACTTGGATTTCAGTGTCTGATGGGACTACCTGGATTTGAAAGTTTCCTATTTCATAGGTTCCAGGGTTAAGTTCCCCTTCTCCGAAGGCAGCGTTTGCAATTTTAGAAGCTAATTTACTTAGTATCAAATACTGTAATCTATTTTTAAATTCTTCTATTTGGGAAGTTTTAGAGGTTGGTTTTGAAGGTGCGTGGTAAATATTTTGGGCATCTGCTTCTGATTTAAAAACATAGAAATAATCAGGATTACCACCGAAAGCCGGGATAAGAAACTTATAGCTCAAAGTAGATGCATGAGTAACAGTAGTAGTAGCTAAAAATAGGCTGCTTAGTAGTAAAATTTTCTTCATTTTTCCTCCTACATTTGATTTTCAAGGCTTTTCACCCTGAGAAAATCTGATAGCAGAAATTTTAAAACGCGCTTTGAGGCCGATACGGTGTATCTTTGCATATCAAAGTTGGAAGTTGTAGGCTTAAGTAACTTAGCATACACAGGTTTATTATATATGTTGTCACCAACAGTTACAACAATCCAGCTTTGTTTAAAGGAAGGTTTTTCTTCTTTGATAATTATGACGTAACCATTAATTCCTTGAGGAGGTTTCCAAACTTCTGTGAAAGTTTTATAAAATCTGTGCCCCCATGGTGTTTTTGTGTGATCAATTATTAGATATCCTACTTCGGATTGAGATTGAGCTAAAACGGGCAGGGTGAGGAATAATACTAAAATAAAAATAAAAAAAAGGGGGAGCAATCGCCCCCCCTTTTTAGAGTTTACAGGTTTATTAGTAGACCCTGACATATGAAGCACCTGCATCTCCAGCTTTCTGTGTAATAGCAATGTTATTACCGCTGGAAGTAATGTCAATATCAGCGTAAACATTAGCACCGGAGCTTGTCTGATAGAGCTTAAGTGTATTGTTGGAACCAGTAACGGCAATGTCAGCGTAAGCAGAGGTTGCAGCATTCTGATATACATCAACTTCGTTGTCGTTGACAGAAGCGCCTGAGCTTCCGATATTAAGTGTAAAGGTAGCATCTGTTCCAGCAATTTGCTTAAGAGCTACGGTGTTTCTCTCTCCATAAATATTAGCTGTTAGAGTTGCGTCATTTTCAGCTTCCTGAACGAGACCACTATCATAATCAGCCGCAAGACCGTTAGCGTCGTCGCCTACGACAATTCCACCCATAGAGTTATTGCTTCCGTTCATGACAACTGTAAAGCTAACAGCTCCGTTTGTAGACTTAACGTCATTAACTTTGAGTTTGTTGAGATCTCCGTTCTCTTGAGTCACATTAATGTCAACTTTGTTCTTAGCGCTAATTTCTTCAGCTACTATGAATTCACTGTTGGAAGAGCTCTGGTCTACAGTAATGTCCACAGCGTCAGCAGATGAAGAAACTTTCTTGATGTCTACAGTGTCAGATGCTGCAGATTGAGTAACGTTCATAGTTACATCTTTTTCTGCAGTTACTGTATCCATAGTTACAGAGTCAGAGGAACCACTCTGAGTGAAGGTGAGTTGGGCTTTTCCAGAATTAGAGGTTACAGTATCAAGCTCAACAGTATCTGAGCTGCCAGACTGTGAAGCACTTATAGCAACGTTGTCATTGGCTTCAACCCTTGTATCAACTTTGAAAGTATCACTACCACCTGTTTGGTTAATGTCTGCGGTTACATCAGCTGCGTCTGATGTGAGGTTTGCAATATCAATAGCGTTATTGTCGTTTTCCTGATTAGCTTTGAAGGAAATCGTACCGGCAGATGCATTTATCTTATCTACGTGAACCCTGTTAGAATTTCCAGACTGGTCTATGCCCACTGTTGTGTCACCTGCAGACTCTACGTCATGGACAAGAACAGTGTTGCTTCCACCATCTTGGGTTAATGTATCATCACTGTAACCTTCTATTGTCAGGGTTCCTCCAACTTCAAACTCATAAAGTTTAGCTTTATTGGAATCCCCTGCTTGTTGTGTAATCTTGGCATTAAGGATACCTGCTTCAACAGGAGCAATGTCATCACCTAACGTTATTGTGTTATTAGCACCGCCACTTTGGTTAACTGTGAAGTCCATATTTCCGCTTGTTGTTTCTACGTAGTTAAGATTAAGTGTTCCACCGTCCTGCTGGGTTACGTTTCCTGTCATTGTACCTGCAGATTTAACATAACCAACATTTATTTTGTTAGCTCCAGCCTTTTGCTCTACTGTGAGGCTAATATCGTTCGCTGCTTTAATCTTGCCTTCTTCGCTTCCACCACCAACAAGGTTAACAGATGTTACGTTGATTTGGTCGCTTCCATCTTGATGAAGTACGAAGTCAATGTCGTGGTCGTTGGAACCATCATTTGCAGTCATCTCGAGGTATTTTTTCTCGTTATTAACGATGTTTCCTACGTTGTTGTTGCCACCCGTCATATAACCTTCAAGAGTTACGTTGTTACCTGTTTGCTTGATGAGAAGAACGTTGTCGTTGCCGCCTATTTCAAACTGGTCTGTTGTACCTTTCTGCTTCACGAATAGAGCCTTTCCTGAAGCCTTTTGTTGGACGTCAACTGTTGAATTGTCAGCGTGTGCTGCTCCTGCAAAAGCCACGCTACCTACTGCAAGTAGTCCGAGGGTTGCTTTGAGATGCTTCCTGATTCCCATGGTACCTCCTCCTTAGCCTTTGGTTTTAGTTTGGGAGCTTTTTGCTCCTCACTTGTAATAATAGAAGGAGGAGGAATGTATGTAAACTCTATAAAGGTTAGAAATTTATTATTAATTTTGTTTTAAACTGTCATTAGGAACTTTAGTTTATGAAAATTTAAACCTTATTCTATTCTACTGTCAATCTCAATTTTCGGTTAGAAATTTAGTAATGATTACTATTTTTGACAATACCTAAAAAGAGATCGTGGAACTCTCAATATCTGAGGCTTTAAAAATAAAAGCTTTACTAGTTTCTTTTGATAATCATTCTTATTTATCCTCAATAATAAAGCCCATTGAAGTGTAAAAATCTTCAGCTGCTCTTTTGAACTCTTCTCCTCTTTTTGAGGCTATTAAGAACTCTGACCACTCGTATCCTTTTCTACAAGTTTGGAGCTCTTCCCTGTAAGAGAATTGATTAATATCTGTAGGAAGAAGCCTTTTTCCCTTTTGCTGGGGAAAATAAAGCTTGGCTTTCTTAAGACACCTTTTAGCACTCTCTTTGTCTCCTGCCTTGCTGTAGAAATAGGCTGCAAGAGTATAGAGTTCTTTCTTTTCTTTAAATACTTTTGCTCTCTCTTTTACAAATTCTTTTGGGGTTTTAGCCCTCTCAGCTGTGCATCCACCGTAAACGTCGGCTTCTCTTTCAAGAAGGATTCCTATGGCCTCTGCCCCTTTGCTGTCTCCTTCTTTGTATAAAGAGTAAAGAGTATTAATGGCATCCTCTTTATTCCCTAACCTATACAGAGAAAGACCGGCCATAAGTTTTGCTCTTGTAAAACCATACCGAATTGCTAATTGATAGTAATAGAGGGCTGCTTCATAGAGCTCGGAGCGGAAAAAGTAATCTCCAAGGTAAAGATAGATAATAGGATGTTTCTTTCCTAAACTGTAAAGGTCATCTAACTGAGGTTTAGATATATACTGAGCTGTTCTGAAAAAGTCTTGGTTAACTATTCCGTCTTCTATTGCTTTAAAAAACCAGTAAGAGGCTTTGTTTCTCTCTTTAAGCACTTCATAAGCTTTACCTATGAAGTAAGAAGCCTTTTTGAAGCCTTTCTTATAGGCTTTTAAAAGGTATGGTAATGCTTCTTTAGGTTTCCCTTCATTTAGAAGAACAAAACCGTAGCAAAATGCTCCTTCTTTAAATCCTTTTTTTGAATATTCTTTTGCTACAGATTCTAAAGATACTGGATCTTTAATTTTCCCCTGAAGACAGTAGCTTATTTGGTAAGGTAAGCAGGAACTCAGTAACATTAGTAAGGACAGGAGAACAATTATCCTCACCAACTTCCTCTTAGGTTAAACCCTCCAGATGCCTTTGGGCTCTTATCTGAGAAAACTGTTCCAGGAAAGAATATACCTCCAAATAAATCGAAGTCAAGTTTTTTAAAACTTAGCTTGTAAAATCCTCCAAAGCTTGTTCCCAAAAAGCCGCTTTCTTCAAAGGAGGAAAATTTCTCCCCTAAGATACACTTCTTTGATGAGAGTCTGTAGAAATTCAAAGTTATTCCATAGCTATTTGTTGAAATCTTAAAAAGTAACCGATGTAGGTTTAAAGGATCTGGGTTAAATAGGTAGTCTTGAGCCATTTCTGTATGGATTTTTCCTTTTGATGTCAAAGAGAATGGAAGATTTTTGTCAACTGACAATCCTAACATTACTGTTAAATCTTTTTTTGCATAGGGAAACAGGGTTAGATCTGTTAGATAACCTCCTTTACTTGAGGTGATAAGGGTAATAGAGCCTAAGTTACTATATTTAATACCTGTAGAGAACCAAGTTCTTTCTTTGAAAGGATAGAAACTTATATCCCTTTTTATTAAATTTTCCGTTAGAGTGGAAGTTAGGAGTGTAATTTTTGGAGTGAATTTGTAATTTAGATAGAGGGAAGAAAATAAAAGTTTTCTTAAATCTATATCGTTGTATCCGTTCTTTGTGGTATACCCAATAGAAAATTCTCCTGAAGTTGGAAATGCCTTCCAGGAAATAGAAATAGTAGGAGCTGAGAAATTTTCTAAGTAAGTTCTCCTTTGAAAGATTCCAGCTTTGACGGTAAAAAGTTCGGTTGGATCAAGAGATTTCTTGAAAAGGATAAGTTTTGGAATAAAGAGTTCATATGATTGGCTGTTGTCTTTTATATATGAGAAACCGATAACGCCCCTGGTATTTTCTGTGAAGAATGACTCCTTTAAGAAGCTATCTTTTTTAAAAAGCAGAGAATTATAAGATGATTCTATTCCGAGCTTATTTCTCTTTTCTTTTCCTGTTCTTGTCTGTGGAAACAGAAAGCTTTTGAACTCGGGAGCTTTGGGAGTGTAAGATGTGTAGTATTTTATAGCCAGTTCCTTATAGTTTATTTTCTTTGACCTAAAACTCCTTTTCAGGTTCTTGATTCTTACGTTAGGATTTGTTGTAGATAAGTGGTGAATGAAATTTTTAGGTAAAACCCAACGAGAAGGAATTTTATAGCAAGTTCTTAGTAAAGCTCCGGGGAATTTCTTCTTGAGAATGGAATAATATTTTTTGGCTTTTCGTTTGCTTTTCCAAAAGCCAATTCTGAGGGTATAGTAGTTATCTATCTTTTCAATTCTTCTGTCAGGAAAGCCTTTTAGGAGGTAGAAGACTTTTTCTAATTTATGATTATAGCTTTTAGCTGAAATTACTTGGACACAATAGTATTTGGCTTCTCCTGAGTAAGCAGTAGAATGAGAAAACAAGATGAAGCCCACTGCTAAAATTTCCCTGACTTTAGGTCTGAGCAAGAGCAGACTCCCTCTTGAGTATAAGTGCTATTAAGTTTTTGAACCTATAAAAACTTAGAATAATATCTACTCTATTGCGTTTTTTTATCTTCTTTAAGATTGAGTTAATATAGTGCTTAACTGTTTGTTCAGTTATTCCTAACTTTCTACCTATTTCTTTGTTCGTTAAACCTTGAAGAAGATAGTAAATAACATGTAACTCTTTGGGAGTTAAAGAAGAAACAGAGAGGTCGTTTCTAATAAATTTTTCAAAGGTTGATCTTCTTATCCAAACTTCCCCTTTATTAACCACTTGTAGGCATTTCTTCAGCTTGTCTACTTCCATATCTTTATAAATGATACCGTTGAAAGGAAAAAGGTGTAGTAAAACTATCAATTCATCCTCTTCAAAGTCAAAATCTAATAATAGGCTCTTTTTTTTTTCTATTATTTCAAAAACCTCAGGCTGAGAAGACAGGAGGTAGTTAGGACCGATAATGACAATATCTGCTTCTTGTTGATTATCTACAAGTTTAACTAAATCTGGCAACTTCTCTGAGAAAAAGTTCTTTAGAATGGATTCAAAAAATTTATTTTTAATAAGTAGTAAAATCTTTATCTTCTCATCTACCATATTATCCCCACCTTTAAGAAATATCCTCTTGTTGTGATGTCAAAATCTGTGTCATTTTTATCTCTAACTTTAATTTTCTCATATTTGAAACCACCATTCAAGTATAGTTGGCTATTAATATAGTATTTAATTCCGGGTGAGAAAAGCTTCCTTTTTTGTTCTGTAAAGCTTAAACCTTCTAAATTTAGGTATAACGCGAAATAGTACATAGGTTGAAGCTCAAAGTATAGATGAATGGTTGGTATAAATGCTCCAATACTTTCGTTTTCACCACTTCCATATTTTTCATTTTTTATTGAGAAATCTAGATTTATAAAATCTGTAGTTAATCCAAGTTCTGTTTTAAAATAGTCGTTTTTAAAATAATTAATTGGCTGATAATAAAATGTAAGGATGATATTGTCAAAATCCCACTTTGAGGAAACAGGTTCTCCTTTCTTTATGCTAAGGTCTTTGTAACTGAAGTCCTTTGAGGCAGGGCCTGAACCGTGAAAGTGAAGTTTGGTGTATGAGATCCTGAAGTCTGGAATGAAAGGTAAGTTTTCCACAGAGTAGTTAGCAGAGAATGAGGTTGTTGAGGAGAGATGAAGGTCTTTGTCTATGTTAATAGAGCCCTTTTGATGGACATCTCTTATAAAGCCTGATGGGTTTGGGTTGTAAACTCCTATCTCTGCATTATCTAAGGTGAAAGCATAAGTAGTCGGTGACAAGATAATTAGAAACGGTAGGAGAAATTTTTTCATTATATATCCCCCAAATTAGAACAGTAGTTATTATACCGCAATTTCAGTTTGGGCACCCTGTTTTTCTTTGAGTCGGTTATGTGCTATTTTAAGTAGAGATAGGTAACTTGTTGATTCGTAAGGGGCTATAGCGAAGGATAGAAGAAAGTTTACTTTGTTGATATAGAATTGTCTTATCTTGTTTTTTAAACGAATTTCAAATATCTCAATAGGTATTGATGCTGTTGTAGTAACTGCAACTACGAACAGTTCATCGGAAAATTTATGTATAGGGTCATTTGGGCGGAAGGAATTCACTACAGAATTTACTATATCTCTTGCAAAAAACTTTGCAGTTTCTGAAGGCATGAATTTTACCAATAGTAAGTAAAGCTTCTCTTTTGAGAAACGGGATCTCTCTATCAACCTTAGAACTTTGGAGTGGAAAAGTTCATAGTTTTCTATTTCCCTGAGAATTAAGTCTTCTTCAACCAATGCCTCCCTCCATTTGCAGATTGATTTAAATCAATTATATGATAACCCATCAGGAAATAAAATACCAAATTTGATGGTGTTTGAAAATTGCCAAACCGAAGAAAAAAGCCTATCCTCTCCGGTATGAGAGTAAAAAGTCTTAACTTCAAAAAAGTTCTTAAACTCACCAAACGCTACATGCACCGGAGAGGACAGGCTATAGGGCTTTATCCACTGAAGATTTTAAAAGGATATTTGGAGAGATAAAACAGGCAGTTGGTAGTTATGAGAGGACTAAGAGCTTTCAGATAGCTCAGTTGTTTGTATTTTAAATTCTTGCAAATAGTTCTCAAATACACTATAGTTAAAGTTGTAAACTTAAACGGAGGAATACCATGGGAACAAAAGCGAGGGAACTGGTTGGAAAACATGCAGACAAAATCGTTGAGCTCTTAAACAGAGCTCTCTCAGACGAGTGGCTGGCCTACTACCAGTATTGGATAGGCTCTAAGGTAGTTAAAGGCCCAATGAAATCTGCCGTTGCAGCAGAGTTGGTTCAGCACGCCCAAGACGAACTGCGCCACGCAGACATGTTGGCAATGAGGATTTTAGAGCTCGGAGGAACTCCTGTCCTAACTCCAAAGGTCTGGTTTGACCTTACAAACTGCGGCTACGACGCCCCCGAAAACCCGTTCGTTAAGAACATATTAGAGCAGAACATTAAGGGAGAGCGTTGTGCCATTGAGGTTTACCACAAAATAATTGACTTTACGAAAGACATTGACCCGGTTACATACAACATCGCCCTTCAGATAATGACAGACGAGATGGAACACGAGGAAGACTTACAAGGACTTCTTGAAGACCTTATGAACATGGAATTTTTAAAGTAAAGGAGGGGGGAATTCCCCCTCTGACTCCAACTCAAAACTTAACGCAGCTATCTGACCGTCTTTTTCCAGACAAACTGCAAAAGCTATCTTTTTATACTTACTAATAGTAACAATGAAAGTTCTGTAGAAAGTGTTCAATCGTTTTCTTTTTCCTCAGGAAGGTCTACCTTTATGTGGAGCTCCTCAATCTGCTCCGGCCTTACGGTGTCGGGAGCTCCCGTAAGTAGACACTGCCCCCTCTGAGTTTTGGGGAAGGCAATAACATCTCTTATTGACTCCTCACTCCTCATGATGGCACAGAGCCTGTCAAGTCCGAAGGCCATTCCACCGTGGGGGGGAGCTCCATATTTCAGAGCCTCCAGCAGGAAGCCGAACCTCTCCTTAGCCTCCTCATCTGAAAGCCCTATAACCTTAAAGACCTTCTCCTGAATGTCCTCCCTATGGATACGGATACTTCCTCCACCGATCTCAACTCCGTTTAAGACCATGTCGTAAGCCCTTGCTCTGACGCTTCCTGGGTCTTCAAGGAGCTTCTCAACATCCTCTTCTTTAGGGCTTGTAAACGGGTGGTGGAGAGCTTCCCACCTGTTCTCATCCTCGTTCCACTCAAACATCGGGAAGTCAACAATCCAGAGAACGTTAACTTTACTCTCATCAATAAGACCTGCCATCTTCCCAAGCTTAAGCCTTAAGTTTGAGAGGGCTGCGTTGACTACATCGGGCTTGTCTGCAACGAAGAAAAGGATGTCTCCAACTTCTGCCTCAAGCCTTTCTAAAATTTTGTTCATCTCACCTTCACTAAAGAACTTAACAATGGGAGACTGAAGCCCTTCAGGAAGGATTTTAATCCAGGCAAGGCCTTTAGCACCGTATATGCCTACAAACTTCGTTAAGTCATCTATCTCCTTCCTTGAGAGCTTTGCTCCACCCTTAAAGTTTAAGGCTTTAACAATTCCTCCTTTCTCAGCAACGGTCCTGAAGACCTTAAACTGACACTCCTTAGCAATGTCCGTAATCTCTTTAAGTTCAAGGCCGAAACGGGTATCAGGCCTGTCAGTCCCGAAACGCGCCATAGCCTCGTCGTAGCTCATTACCGGTATTTCGCCGATTTCAACGCCGAGGAGCTCTTTATAGAGAGACCTTAAAACCTTCTCTGCAACGTCCATAACCTCCCTTTCCGTAACGAACGACATCTCAAAGTCTATCTGGGTAAACTCAGGCTGCCTGTCTGCCCTTAAGTCCTCGTCCCTAAAGCACCTTGCAATCTGGTAGTACCTATCAAAGCCTGAAACCATAAGAATCTGCTTAAAGAGCTGCGGAGACTGGGGAAGGGCGTAGAACTTACCGGGGTATATACGGCTTGGGACCAAAAAGTCCCTTGCCCCTTCAGGAGTGCTCTTTGTAAGGTAGGGAGTCTCAATCTCTATGAAACCTTCTCTGTTAAACACGTCTCTTACAACTTGATAAAGCCTGTGGCGGAAGATTATGTTCTCCATCATTTTCTTCCGCCTAAGGTCTAAAAAGCGAAACTTCAGCCTCGTCTCCTCTCCGACCTTTACCTCGTCCTCTATCGGAAAGGGAAGAGGAAGAGACTTGTTGAGTATCTGCAGTTTCTCTGCATATATCTCAACTTCTCCCGTTTTGAGCTTCGGGTTCTCCGTTCCCGGAGGCCTTCTACGAACTTCTCCCTCAACTGCTATTACGAACTCGTGCTTCAGTTTCTTGGCCTTTTCAACAAGCTCCTCTGAAATTTCCGGAGAAAAGACTATCTGAACTTTTCCGGTTCTATCCCTTAAGTCAGTAAAAACGACTCCTCCGTGGTCTCTGGTAGTATCAACCCAACCGGCAACCCTTACCTTCTTACCTACGTCCTCAGCAGAAACCTCTCCACAGTAGTGTGTCCTCTTAAAACTTCCAAGGTGCTCAAGCATCTTCTACCTCTCTCTTTTTTGTCCCAGGAATTTTAGCCGATTATCAAACAAAGTGTTCCTAAAGAGAAGTTTTTTAGTGGCGGGAAAAACGTAGCTGGCCTCTAAAACGCTGTTTCTGTACTTCTGTCCCTCCGTTGAAACAAAGTAGAAAGAGTTGAGTTTCCAACCGGGGAACTCCACCCTAACCCCAGAAATCACAGTAGGAAAAATTAAAGAGTAAAGGACAAGGAGAAACGGGGGAATGAATGCGTAAACAGGCTTTGAAAAGAGAGATAGGAAAAGCATAAGGAGCATAGTTACCCCTGAAAGCCAAAGGGGTGCCTCGTAGTGCGTAAGGCTCCATTTAGTTAGTGAAAAGAGGTAGTGGGCAGAGAGGATAAACTGATAGCCTAAGAACTCTGTAATGGCGTTTACAACAGGGATTTTCTCAAGGGTAATCTCCATAAGAAAAGTCCCTATGAGAAAGGGAGTAAAGAGGAAACCGGCAAGAAGCGTTGTAAGCCAGCTTAAAGGGTTGAAAGTCCCAAAGGTTGTTAAAACGATAGGAAGGGTTGAAAACATAGGGGCAAAAGAAGCCTTTACACTCTTTATAAACTTTCCACCTTCTCCTTCAACGGCAAGGAGGATTCCAGCTACAGCGCTGAAAGAGAGGGTTGCCGAGAGGTTAAACTTTCCCGTTAGAACGGTAAAGAGCATAACGACACCAAGTAGATAGAGTGGAGTTATCTTTCTGTAATTCTCAAGGCCGACTGCCAGTAGGAACATAAACAGGTAAGACCTTAAGGCCGAAGGGGGTAATCCGGTTAGGGGCATAAGGGGAAGAATACAGATAGAAGCCAGAGTTAAAGGCTTTCGCATCCTTAAAAGCTTAAATAGGAGTGCGAGAGCTCCCACGACTATCCCAACGTGAAGCCCCGAGATCGCAAGAAAGTGGTAAATACCGGAAAGGGCAGAGTAACCCTTAACAGAGGCGGGAAGCTCGTATCTAAAGCCCAAAGTTACTGCACCTGCAAGGGCTGAAATCGGGTAATCTAAACTCTCCTCTATCCTCTGGTAGAGATGAAACCTGAACCTATTAAGAGAAAATAAGGGTCTCTTTACAACCTCTCCCTTTGAATTAACTAAGTCTCCCGGCTCGGCATTATCCTTCAGTCTTACATACTTCCAACCTTCAAGAACTGCTACTTTGTAGTTATCTTTATATTCTTTTACCCACAGAACCTTACTCAACCCCCCATTTCCCTCAGGCTTAACAAAGTGGGGAACTATTAAAAAGGGAAGAACTACAAGAACGCCGGGGAAGAGCTCCATCAACTTAAACCTAATTACATAGTTAAGAAACAGAATGAGCGTTGCAGTTAAAAGGTAGGGAAAGTATGGAGTTCCAAACTTCTTAAAAGAGAGCGCGAAAAACGAAAGGAAAAAGATATAAACAACGTGTTTTTGCAGTTTCTCCCCCGTGGGGCTTAACAAAGACTTAACAAATTGTAGTTTCAGACTATAATTATACCCGTCAACGGGAGGAGTCCCTTAACCTTTAATAAAGGAGGAAGGAAAATGGCCAAGACCCTCGGCGTCCACATCGTTGCCGACCTCTACGGGTGCGATCCAGAGGTTCTCAAGTCTGCCAAGTCAATGGCAGAAATCTTTGAGGGGGCTGTAAAGCACGCCAACCTCAACAAGCTCTCAGCCTACTACCATCAGTTCCAGCCCTACGGGGCGACGGGGGTTGTAGTTATCTCAGAATCACACCTCTCCTTCCACACTTGGCCAGAACACGGTTACGTTGCAATAGACGTTTACACCTGTGGAGACCACGAAAACGCCTTTAAAGCTTTTGACTATATAGTTGAAAAGCTTCAACCTGAAAGGGTAGAAAAGGACGTTCACTTTAGAGGAGTTGTCAACGAGGAAGAAGAGATTACGTTCTGTGCAAGCGTAGGCTGAGTGCTTGTTAGAGGGGGCGTCAGCCCCCCTTCACCTATTCCTCTCCGAACTTCCTCTCAATCTTCTCCTGTTCAAGCTTACACTTTATACAGAGCTCTGCTACGGGTCTCAGCTTAAGCCTCTCGTAGTTAATGCAAGCTCCACACTTTTCACATATCCCGTAAGTTCCTTCCTCAATCTTACGAAGGGCTTTTTCTATTTTCTTTAAATACTTAGCCTCCCTGTCCCTGATTCTCATTTCAAAGGTTCTTAAGATTTCATCAGTTGACATGTCAACTAAGTCTCCAACTTCCCTCTCTGAGTGGGCAGTCTCTTCAAGCCCCCTCTTTATGTCCTCTAAAACCTCTCTTCTCTTCTGTTCTAAGATCTCCTTTAGTTCCTTTATCTGTTCCGCTGTAAGGCACCTGTTTCCCTTCATACTCTCCTCCTGCCTTTGTTGGTTGGGAAAGGTAATTAACAGGTTGTAAAATGTCAACGACATTTTTTTGGGGGTAGAGATGAAACTTTCAGAGCGAGTTCTAAGAATGTCTCCTTCTCCGACTATGGCCATAACGAGCAAGGCTAAGGAGTTAAGGGCAAAAGGAATAGATGTAATAGGTTTCGGAGCTGGAGAGCCAGACTTTGATACTCCGGAGCACGTTAAAGAGGCGGCTAAAGAAGCGATAGACATGGGATTTACAAAATACACGCCTCCTGCCGGGATACCGGAGCTCCGCCAGGCAGTTGCAAGGAAGCTTAAGGAAGAGAACGGAATAGACTATGAGCCTGAAGAGGTTGTTATAACTGACGGAGCGAAGCAGGCTCTTTTTAACCTGATGCTCTCTGTAATAGAGGAAGGAGACGAGGTAATAATCCCAACACCTTACTGGGTTACATACCCAGAGCAGGTAAAGTTCGCAGGAGGAAAGCCCGTATTTGTTGAGACAAAAGAGGTAAAAAACTTCACACTAACAGTTGAAGACATTGAACCTGCAGTAACAGAGAGAACAAAACTCCTTATCCTCTGTACCCCACACAACCCGACTGGAGCAGTAATTCCGAAAGAGGAGTTAGAGAGAATAGGAAAGTTCTGTGCAGAGAGGGGAATTCTCATAGCTTCAGACGAGTGCTACGAGAAGCTAACGTACGACGGCTTTAAACACACCAGCATTGCGTCTCTCTCAGAGGACATTAAGAAAATAACGGCAACCATAAACGCCCTCTCTAAAACCTTTGCAATGACGGGCTGGAGGGTTGGTTACGCAGCAGGTCCCAAAGAGATAATAGACGCAATGGTTAAAATAAACTCCCAGTCTATTTCAAACGTTAACTCAATAGCCCAAAAGGCTGCAGTTGCTGCTTTGGTTAAGCCTAAGGACTTCTTAAAGGAGTGGATAGCAGCCTACGACAGGAGGCGCCGCTACATGGTTGAGAAGCTTAACGAGATTCCCGGAGTCTCCTGTATAATGCCAAAGGGCGCCTTCTACGCCTTCCCCAACGTTAAGGAACTGATTGAGAAGGGAGGCTTTAAAGACGATTTTGACCTTGCAGACTACCTGCTTGAGAAGGCAAAAATTGCTGTAGTTCCGGGAACGGCCTTCGGAGCTCCCGGATACCTAAGGCTCTCTTATGCCACCTCTATGGAGAACATCGTTGAAGGTTTAAGGAGGTTTAAGGAAGCGGTAGAAGAGAGGTTAAATGGATAGGGAAAAGAAGGTTTTTAAAACGGAAGGTTTTACAGTTTTAGCTTACGGTTTACTGGTAGTTGCCTACGTTTTGTTTTTCGGAGCTCTCTTTTTAAAGTCCGGCCGGTTCTCACCCGGCCTTTTAGTATTCGCAGTTTTGATTCTTCCCGTTGTTGCTTATTTCATATTTCTTTTAAAGAAGAGAGTAGTTATAACAGATGAGGGTATTGAAGTTTTCGGACTTACAGGGAAGAAGTTTATCAGGTGGAATGAGATTTCAGAGATTTCGCTGACACCGGGAAGGAGATACTTCCTCTTTATTGCAGATAAAGACGGTAAACTGGCCGTTATTGACGACTCATTTTCAGGATTTGATGAGCTTCTCAAGGAAGTTAAGAGAAGAGTTTCTTCAAAATTACCGGAAAACTACGACAAAGTAGCTTCCACTTACCGCCGTTCATACACTTCAAACACAATTCTAATAGTTGCAGCCCTCGTTCTCCTCTTTATACTCTTCCATTCTCTAATGAAATAACCTTATTTTGAGGGCTTTACTTTTTCAATTTTTATTGTCGGTATCTTCAGCTTCTGAAGTTTATCCTCAACTTCAGACAACCGAGAAGAGAGGCTGTTTAATTGTGATCCAATCTGAGATAATTTCTCATTTCCACTCTGACAGCAATTCTTTAGGGAGTTTACCTCCCCCTGTAGGTCTGAAAGCGTTTTCTTTAAAGTCAAAACTTCAGCTTTTATCTCTTTTAACTCCTCTTTTAGAGCCAAATTAGACTTAACAGATGTCTTCTTCACTGCAAGGAGAGCTCTCCTCATCTCAATCTGCTTGGCTTCTTGTTTAAGTTCCTTGTCTTCAAGGTTACTAACGGTAGTTTTGAGCTTTGTTATCTCCTCCCTTAAAGCCTGAATTTCCCGCCTTTTCTTTGAAAGCTCCTCTTGAAGTGAACGGTTCTGAACTTCCAAAACCTGAACCTTCGCTTCAAGTGAATTAACCTTTTGGTCTCCCGTTGTTACGCAGCCAGACGCGACCAAAGGAATTAGAGGGAACAGGAAGAGAGATCTCTTCATAGCCGCCTCCTTAGAATCTTGGAAATTCTACCACCTGAAGATTAAATTTTCATTGAACTGACATGTCAGTTCAGGAGGAAATGTGAAGAAGAGAGAAAGGGAGATTCTCTTAAAGGCAAAGAAACTCTTCTCAGAAAAGGGATTCCACTCTTTAACGGTATCAGACATCGTTGACTCACTGGGAATAGCAAGGGGAACCTTTTACATCTACTTCAAGAATAAGGACGACATCTACAGGAGAGTCCTTGAGGAGCTGGTAAGTGAAATCTCAGGAAGGCTGAAACTCCTTCCGAAAGAGAACCCTCTAAAACAGCTGAGAGAGAACGTAAAAGAGGTTCTTAACCTCTTCGTTGAGGACAGGGAAATAGCAAAGTTAATCTTCTATCACCCTTACAGGCTGAACCCTGAGTTTGACGAGGTTTTAGAGAGTTTCTTTGAGGAGGTTAAAAGACTAATAGAGAGCTCCCTCCTTAGGGGAATGGAGATGGGAATCGTAAGGGAGTGTAACGTCAACGTTGTCTCTGCAACCATTTTAGGAGCCTTTTTAGAAGTTGGAAGGGAGCTCTTAGAGGGAAAAATACATTCTGTTGACGATGCAGTTGACGAGCTAATCAACTTGGCACTTAAAGGCCTTCTGGAGGGGTAATGTTTAAAGCCGGAATAGACGTAGGCTCCACTACAGTTAAGGGAGTTCTGTTAGACGAGGAGAACAGGGTCGTCTTCAGCCACTACGAGAGGCACGAAGCAAAACAGCCCGAGAAGGTTCTAAAACTACTAAAAAAGTTTGAGGAAATAGCAGGAAAGAATTTTCACCTCTTCTTAACCGGAAGCGGCGGTGGAGACATAGCAAAGTCCTTGGGAGTTAACTTCGTTCAAGAGGTTAATGCCGTCAGCCTTGCAGTTGAGACTCTACACCCAGAGGTTAACTCCGTCGTTGAGCTCGGAGGACAGGACGCAAAGATGATCTTCTGGATAGAGGCCGGCGGAGTAAGGAGGAAAGTTACAACGATGAACGACAAGTGCGCCGGCGGAACTGGAGCAACTATTGACAGGATAGTCTCAAAGCTGAAGCTCCCTTTAGAGGTTGCAACAACTATTCACTTTGACCCTAATAAAGTTCACCCGGTTGCTGCAAAGTGTGGAGTCTTTGCAGAGACGGACATAAACAGCCTCCAGAAGGCGGGAGTTCCGGCAGACGAGCTCCTAATTTCCCTTTTTAACGCAATAGTTATTCAGAACCTTGCAGTTCTAACGAGGGGTTATACTTTAAGGCCTGTCGTCCTTCTCCTTGGAGGTCCAAACACCTACTTCCCTGCCCTCGTTGAGGCCTGGAGGTATCACCTTGAGAAAATCTGGGAAGAGAAGAAAATTTCGTATAACGAAAACTCTCTCCTCCTTCCTGAGAACTCCCACCTCTACGCAGCATTAGGCTCTGCACTCTTTTCACAGTTTGAGGAAAGCCCATACAAGGGCTCTGAAGGACTTAAGGAGTTCAGGAAGAACCTAATCTATTTGAAGGCGAAAACGGGAGAGAGAGGGCTTCTGAAACCGGGGGAGAGTTTAGATAAGTTCAGAGAAAGGTATGGAGTTAAAGCCTTTAAACCGAATGAATTCAAGAAAGGAGAGAAAGTAAAGGCATTCTTAGGAATAGACGGAGGCTCAACGTCAACAAAGGCAGTTCTGATAGATGAGGAGGGAGGGCTCATCGCAACTGCTTATACACTCTCTAAGGGAAACCCCCTTGAGGACACAAAGCAGGTCGTAAAGCAGTTAAAGGAACACGTTGAGGGAAACGGGGCGGAGCTCTCCATCTTGGCAGTTGGAACGACAGGCTACGCAAAGGAGATGCTGAAGGAGACTATTGGGGCAGATATTGCAGTTGTTGAGACTGTAGCCCACACAATATCGGCAAAGCACTTCTTTGAAGACGTTGACGTAATCGTTGACGTTGGAGGACAGGACATAAAGGTAATGATGCTCAAAAACGGAGAGGTTAAGGACTTTAAACTCAATACACAGTGTTCCGCCGGAAACGGCTACTTCCTTCAGTCAACTGCAGAGAAGTTTGGCTATAGAGTAGAAGAGTTTGCAGACGTTGCATTTAAAGCAAAATACGCCCCTAAGTTTAACTTCGGCTGTGCAGTCTTCTTGGAACAGGACATAGTTAACTTTCAGAGGCTTGGCTGGGAGCCCCACGAGATAATGGCAGGCCTTGCAAAGGTCTTACCTAAGAACGTCTGGCTCTACGTTGTTAAGGAGCCGAACCTGAGGAAGCTTGGAAAGAGGTTCCTACTCCAGGGGGGAACTCAGAGGAACTTAGCGACAGTTAAGGCTCAGTACGACTTCATAAAGGAAAGAGTTCCAGACGCGGAAATCTTTGTCCACCCGATAACCGGAGAGGCAGGGGCATTTGGAGCAGCGGTTGAGGCTATGAGGAACTACCAAGGGAGAACGAACTTTATAGGGATTGAGGAACTCCTATCACTAAAGTTCTCCGTAAAGAGCGATGAAACTACGAGGTGTAACTTCTGCACAAACAGGTGCCAGAGGACTTTCGTTAGGGTTAACACAAAGTTAGGAGAGAAACTTTACATCATTGCCCCTTGCGAGAAGGGAACGGTCTTAGAGATAAGCGACGTTAAGGGAGTCGTTAAGAAACTCCAGAAGATAAAGAAAGAGAACCCAAACCTTCAGGAGATTTCAGCTAAAAAAGTCTTTGAGAGCTACCCGGTTAAAAAGGTTTACCAGGAGAAAGTTTTCGGAATATTTACGAGGGAAAACGCAATTGAGAGGAGGAAGAGCTTAAAGGCAGGAATTCCGAGGGTTTTAAACTTCTACGCACTGGCTCCGTTCTTTAGAGGTTACTTGGAGTCTTTGGGAGTTGAAAAGTTCGTTTTCTCAGACTACACCTCTGAAAAGATGGTAAGAGAGGAGCTCCGGGGAGGAGCAATTGACCCTTGCTTCCCCAGTAAAGTTGCCCTTGCTCACGTCAGGAACCTATTAAAGAAGAGGCCGGACTTCATACTCTTTCCAAAAGTTGCAACCTTAAAAACACTATTCAAGGACGCAGAAGGTTCCCACGCCTGCCCAACGGTTACTGCAACTCCAATTTCGGTTAAGGCAGTTCTAACGAAAGAAGAAGACATTTTTAAAAAGTTAGGAGTTGAGTTCGTTGACCCAATCCTCCACTTTGAGGACGAGGAACTCCTTAAACAAGAAATGTTTAAGGCATTTAAAGACATTCTCTCTCTGACGAAGAAAGAGAGCAACAGGGCTGTTGACGAAGGTTTTAAAGCTCTCAACCAATACCAAACAGAGATGAGAAAACTGGGAGAGAAAGTTCTAAGGAAAGTTGAGTTAGAGGGAAGAATTGCCATATTAGTCCTCGGAAGGCCTTACCACAACGACCCGGGGATAAACCACGGGATAACAGAGGAGCTCCAGAAACTCGGCTACCCGATTCTGACGATAGACTCCTTGCCTCTAACAGACGAGTTCCTGAAAAAGGTTTTTCCAGTTAGAGACCCGTTTAAGATAAGGGACGTTTGGCCGAAGGCCTACAGCGAGAACAGTACAAGGAAGGTTTGGGGAGCTCTCTACGGAGCAGGCCACCCTAACATCGCCCTTTTAGACCTCTCCTCCTTCAGGTGCGGCCACGACGCCCCAATCTACTCGGTGATTGAGGAGATAGTTGAAAGAAACAGAGTTCCATACTTTACGTTCCACGAGATAGACGAGAACAGACCTTCTGGCTCAATAAAGATTAGGGTTGAAACGATTGACTACTTCCTAAAAGAGAGAATAAAAGAGATGGTAAACAGAGAGGAGAAGACCGGTTAATCAAGGGGGAGTTTCTTCTCAACCTGATCTATAACTTTTAGGTCAACGGTTCCGGAGATTACCCCTTCAGCATCTCCGCCCTCTGAAATTACCCTCCCCCAGGGGTCTACGATGACGGAGCTCCCGGCCATCGATTTACCGGTTCCGTTTGACGAGACAAAGAACCGCTGGAGCTCCACAGCTCTCGTTCTGTTAAAGAGCTCCCAGTGAAACTTCCTCGCCCTACCCCACTGTGCTGAAACGGTAAAGACTTCCCCTCCAAACCTTTTTAGCCTTTCAAGGATAGGGTAGAACCTCATCTCAAAACAGACAACAGGAGCAACTACGCCGAGAGAAGTTTCCGCAACCTTTAAATCGTCAAAGTTTCCGGGAATAAAGTAATCAGTCTCTCCGGTTGGTGGAAAGAGCTTAATCTTTGGCCTTGAAAGAATTTCTTTTCCACTGTCAAAGACTTTTACCGAGTTAAAAAGCTTCCCGTTTACCCTCTCAAAGACTGAAAAAACTAAAACAATTTCTAAACCCTTTGAGAAGTCAAGGACCTCCCTGCAAACCCTCTCAGAGAAAACAACTTCCTCATCAACCTTCTGATAGCAAAAGCCGGTAGGGAAAACCTCCGGAGCAACCACTAAAGAGTTCTTCTCACAGAAGTTAAGAAGCGAGAGGAACCGGGAGTAGTTCCTCTCAAACTCACACTCTACAGTTTCAAACTGAAGGGCATAGGCCTTAAAGGTTCTCCTCAAGGAACTTCCTTCCTCCCTTCTTGTCCCAAACTATCTCGCAGAACCTCTTCCTTCCACTTCCTTCCTTGTAGTAGAAGTAGTGCATAGGGTTCTTCTCAAAGTAACGCCTGTGGTATTCCTCGGCCGGGTAGAAGTTCTTAAAGGGTTCAACTGAAACGGCTATGGGCTCCGTAAACAGTCCTCTTTCTGAGAGGAGTTTTAGAGCTCTCTCAGCCAACTCTTTCTGTTCCTCGTCGTGGTAGAAAATGACAGGCCTGTACTGGCTTCCCCTGTCTGCAAACTGGCCACCGGAATCCGTAGGGTTTATTGAAGTTAAGTAAGTTATGAGGAGCTCCCTGTACGAAACTCTCTCTGGGTCATACTTAACCTGAACGGCCTCAACGTGGCCGGTCTTTCCGGAGCAGACCTCCTCGTAGGTAGGGTTTTTAACGTCCCCTCCGGCGTAGCCCGGAAGGACTTCCAAAACCCCTTTAACCCTACTGAAGGCCTCTTCAATACACCAAAAACAGCCTCCTCCAAAAGTTGCCAGCTTAACCATTTTCAACTATCCTCATAGCCTCTGCTGCCCTTTTTGCCTTTTTCCTCGCCTCCTCTACGGTTTCGCCCCTTGCAACAGCAACTCCCATTCTCCTCTTAGGCCTTGTGGCAGGCTTTCCGAATATCCTTACCCAAACGTTTGGCTCTTTTAGTGCTTCTTCTAACCCTTCGTATGAAGGAGCTACAGAGTAGGTCTTAGCGTGGAAGCAGTATGAAGCTCCCGGAGAGAGGAGCTCTATGTGAATTGGAAGGCCAAGGATTGCCCTTAAGTGGATCTCAAACTCGCTCATGTTCTGACTTGCCATCGTAACCATTCCGGTGTCGTGGGGCCTCGGGGAAACCTCGCTGAACCAGACTGTATCCCCCTTAACGAAGAACTCACACCCGAATATTCCGTAGCCTCCAAGGGCATCTGTTACAGCTTTAGCCATCTTCTGGGCTTTCTTAAGGGCAACGTCGCTCATGGCCTGAGGCTGCCAGCTCTCGTGGTAGTCCCCCTCAACCTGCCTGTGGCCAATAGGCGGGCAGAAGAGAGTTCCTTGATTCCTCGTTCTAACAGTTAACAGGGTTATCTCAAAGTCAAAGTCTATAAACTCCTCTATTATGAGGGCGTTTCCTTTTCCCCTTGCGTTCTCTTTAGCGTAGTAAAAGGCTTTCTCAATTTCGTCGGAAGTCCTCACTATGCTCTGTCCCTTCCCTGAGGAGCTCATAACTGGCTTAACAACAACCGGAAGACCTATCTCCTCAACGGCCCTTTTGTACTCCTCCAATGTTTCTGCAAATCTGTAGCCTGAAGTTTTTAATCCCAACTCCTCAGCTGCAAGTCTCCTAATCCCTATCCTGTCCATAGTGAGCTTAACGGCCTTACCGCTGGGAATTACGTTAAAACCTTCCTTTTCAAGCTCTAAAAGGGCGTCTGTATCTATCGCCTCAATTTCAGGGACGATAAAGTCGGGCTTTTCCCTGTAAACAATGTTCTTAATCTGTTTTCCGTCTTTCATGTCTATAACGTAGTAGCGGTGGGCTACCTGCTGGGCTGGAGCAAACTGATAGGAGTCAACTGCAACAACCTCAATTCCCAGCCTCATTGCCTCAATTACAAACTCCTTTCCCAGCTCTCCGCTTCCCAGGAGAAGAACCTTTGTCGCGTTGTGTGAAAGGGGAGTTCCTACCTTCATACTACCTCCTACTTACAGTTTATAAGAACAGACGCTTTTACCTCTACTTTTTGAGCGCTCCGGGGAGGCTGTGGAGCTCTAACAGACTCAGCCTTCATAGAAACAAACGGAACTGGAAGTCTTCCAACGGAGAAGTTAACCTTTTTCAGAGAACACCTTGAGTGGAGCTCCCTCCCAAAGAGAGAGGCTTCTAACTCTGCCTCCTTCAATGCCTTTAACTTCAGCCGTTTCTCAACCTTTTTCCTTAAGCTTTCTGAAATGCACCAGCCGACAGAGGAAATCGTGTAGTTTAGGGGAGCTCCCCTCTTTGCCTCCTCAAGAGCTCTGATTACCTCCTCCTGCTGAGAGGGACTCTTTAAGAGAAACTGGTAGTTTATCCGTCCGGCAAAACCAACTATCCTGTATCTTTTCTCAACCGGATTCCACTCCCTGTTTGGAAGGACTGTGAAGTTCCCGCCCTTGTAGGGGAGTTTGAGAGCTCTAACGTAGTCGTCGGCCTTAGTAAGAGACCTCAACACATCAGCCTCACTCTCTCCCCTTGTAGAAACCGTTAAAGAAACGCAGTAGACGTCTGGCTTTACCTCCTGAGAAACAGAGAGAATATCCCTTATCTCCGTGGAGGATGCAACGGCCGGAAAGAAGAAAACCAAAGAAGCTAAGAACAGAAACTTTCCCATAACTACTCCAAATAAAGGTTCAGATAATTTTATTACAGAAAGTTCAACAACCACTTTAAGAAAAAGAGGTAAAGGGGATAGAAAAGAGTTGAAATGAAGATTATTGAAGCTGCGGTTTGAGGAGAGGAGCTAAACTTTTCACATAGAACGTAGTTTAGAATGGCAGAGGGAAGGGAAGACTGAACAACTAAGACTTTTTGAAGGAAAGGGGAACAACCTAATAGTTTTGAGAAAAAGAGAGCCATTAAAGTCCCTCCGAAAAATCGGACTCCCGTCCCAAGAATGCTCAGCTTGAACTCTGAAAGGTTAATCTTTGAAAGGCTAATACCTATTGAGAAGAGCATCAGAGGAAGGGTGGCGTCTCCTGAGAGCTTAACCATCCTCTCAATTCCTGACGGGAGATCCGCTCCTTTCAGCAGAAAAGAGAGAAAAAGGGCGTAAATGAGAGGAATTTTAAGTGCAGAAATAATTCCCTCCTTTAAACTCCCTTTCAGAACAACAATTCCCAGTGTAAAGTGATAGACAGCCATAACAACCATGTAGGTAAGCGCAACCGGGAGAGCTCTCTCCCCAAACATCAGGAGAATAAGAGGAATCCCCATGTAGCCCGCATTCATGACGGTAGACGAAAGCTCAAAGGCCGGATTTCTCTGTTTTAGTAAGAGGAACTCTACAAGAACAGAGAAGAGGTAAACTCCGAAAAAAACCCCTAAAGCAGTTAGAGAGATGCAGGAGAAACTGCTTAGGTTGAGAGAGAGCTCTCTAAAAGACGAAAATATGAGTGCAGGAGCGAAAAAGTAGAGAACTACAATTGAAATCGTTTTAGTCTCAAGGTCTTTCCAAACTTTCCCGGAAATGAATCCGAGGCCGATTAGAAGGTAAACGGGAAGAATGACGTTGAGTAGAAGTTCTCCCATTAGAGGGAGCTCCCCCTTACCCTTTCGTTCCCTTTCCTCTCTGTAAGCTTCAATAAGTCAAGGTACTCTAAAATCGGAATCGCAAACTTCCTACTAACTCCAATGTAGTCCTTAAACTCTGAAACAGAGAGGGTTTCTTTCTTGCTGAAGTGCTCCTTAAGAGCTGTTACTATCTTTTCAAAAGCTTCAGGAGAAAAGAGGAAGTCTCCAATTTTGTGGTATCCCTTCTCCCTTACCAAGAAAGAGGCTGCTATGTAGAGCTTTTCTTCCGGAATTCCGAGGGATTTGGAGAGTTCTTTTAACAAAGGTGGAGTAAATCCTCCACTCTTAGAGGCCTTCTCTAACTGAGAGACAATCTCTTTAAACTCTCCCTCAGCTTTCGGCTTAAAACCGGAAATCTTCACGTAGGAACCCTTCTCCTCTAAAACCCCATCCTCTATCAACTCTTCAATTGCGCGACTTAAGAGCTCCACTGGAAAGTTCAGAGAAGTTCTTAAAGACTCCCTGTTAATACCGGGAGAAACGGGAAACTTGGAATGAAACTCTTTCACTGAATCAACGATTCTCCTTTTAACCTCCTCAAGAATTCCAGCCGGATAGAGTTTTCCGTCAAAGACTAAAATTTTTCCGCCGTTAACGACCTTCTCTACAAGCCCTTTTGCTTCTTTAGGGGGAATTCCCAACCTCTGAACTAAGTCTCCCTCTTCAAACTGGCCAGGATAGTGGGAAATGAGGTGTAAAAGGAGCTCCTCTTTACCCTTTTCTTCCATTAACGGTTTTAAGAACTCTAAATAACGCTCCCTGAAGCGCCTTCTGAACTTTCTGTCAGGAAGGGGATTAACTATCCAACCTCCTCCAATAACCCTTGCAGGTGAGTAGTTCCTAACGACGAACCTGTCTCCGTAAACGGGAACAACAGGCTCTCTTAACCTTATCTGGACTAAGGCCTTTTCTCCGGGCATAAGCTCGTCTCTGTCAATCAGGTAGACCTCCCCTTCTGTTTCAGAGGTAAGGTGATGAAAGTGGACCTTAAAACCGCTCTCAACTACAAGGTCTGCGTTCCTTGAGAGCTCTAAAACGGCGTCAACCACATTGGTAGGTTTCAGGTAGCCGGGAGTTGAGAGAAGTTCTCCCCTCTTCACGTCTTCCTTTGAAACAGAGGAGAGGTTAACAGCCGTTCTCTGGCCTGCAAACGCCGTTTCAACGGGCTTTCCGTGGACCTGAATTCCTCTTACTTTCGTCTTTAAACCTTTTGGAAGTATCTCTACTTCGTCCCCTACCGCAACCTTTCCAGAAAGAAGGGTTCCGGTAATAACCGTTCCAAAGCCCTTTACAGTAAAAGATCTGTCAACTGGAAGCCTTAGTATTCCTTCAGGGCTCCTTGGCTCAACCTCTTCTGAGAGTTTCTCAAGCTCCTTTAAAAGCTCTTCAATTCCTTCTCCAGTTTTTGACGAAACCGGGATAATGGGAGCTCCCTCTAAAAACGTTCCTTTAGTGAACTCCCTAACCTCTTCCTTAACAAGCTCTAACCACTCCTCGTCAACAAGGTCTTTCTTAGTCAGAACAACTATTCCTTTTTTCGTTCCCAAAACCTGACAGACCGTTAAGTGCTCCTCCGTTTGGGGCATTATTCCCTCGTCGGCAGCTATAACGAAGAGAACGAGGTCTAAACCGTGGGCTCCGGCAAGCATGTTCTTTATGAACTTCTCGTGGCCGGGAACGTCAACGATTCCAACCAAAACGCCGTTTGGGAGCTCCAGGTGGGCGAACCCCAAGTCAATAGTCATCCCCCTCTTCTTCTCCTCCTCCCAGCGGTCTGTATCTATGCCAGTTAACGCCTTTATGAGAGTGGTTTTACCGTGGTCTATGTGGCCGGCCGTCCCAACGACTAAGAACTTCTTACTTTGCATAGTCAACAGCCCTCGTCTCTCTGATGACAGTAATCTTTATCTGACCGGGGTACTGAACTTCCTCCTCAATCTTCTTAGATATCTGGTGGGCTAAGAAAGCAGCTTCCTCGTCTGTTATTTTATCCGGCTCAACCATTATCCTCACTTCCCTACCTGCCTGGATTGCAAAGGCCTTCATAACTCCTGGAAAGGACTCAGCAATGCTCTCAAGCTTCTCAATCCTTTTAATGTAGGCCTCTAAGCTCTCTCTCCTTGCTCCAGGCCTTGCAGCAGAGAGGGCATCGGCAGTCGCAGCACAGACAGATTCAACGGTAGTAAACTCAACCTCTCCGTGGTGGGCAGCAGCTGCGTTAACAACGGCTTCAGGCTCTCCGTACTTCTTCAGGATGTCTGCTCCAATAATTGCGTGTGAGCCTTCAACCTCGTGTGTAACTGCCTTACCGATGTCATGGAAGAGGCCAGCTCTTCTTGCAAGCTGAACATCTGCTCCAATCTCGGCAGCAATCATCCCAGCAAGGTATGCAACTTCCTTAACGTGCTGGAGAACGTTCTGGCCGTAACTCGTTCTAAACTTGAGCCTCCCAAGGAGTTTTTTTAGCTCCGGGTGAACGTTGTCTATTCCAAGCTCAAAGAGGACTTCTTCAGCAGCGTCAAGCATCTCCTGTTCAATCTCTTGCTTAACCTTTTCAACAACCTCTTCAATCCTTGCAGGGTGAATTCTTCCATCTGCTACGAGCCTCTCTAAGGCAATCCTTGCAATCTCCCTCCTTACAGGGTCAAAGCAGGAAATCGTTACGGCCTCAGGAGTATCGTCAATAATCAGGTCAACGCCAGTTGCAAGCTCAAAGGCCCTGATGTTCCTTCCTTCCCTACCGATTATCCTTCCCTTCATCTCGTTGTTAGGTAGGTCAACAACCGAGACGGTAGTTTCTGCGACAACATCCGTTGCAAGTCTCTGGATAGTAGTTGCAAGTATCTTCTTAGCCCTTCTCTCAGCGGTCTGTTCAAATTCTTCCTCAAGCCTCTTATACTTAACGGCAAGGTCTTTCTTAATCTCCTCTTCCATTCTGCGAAGGAGCTCCTCCTGAGCCTCCTCCTTAGTCATTCCGGCAATCTCTTCAAGTTTTCTGAGCTCTTCGTCTAAGAGCTGGCTCAGCTTTACCTCTTTCTCAAGGAGCTCCGCCTCAAGCCTCTCAACTTCAGCTTTCTTCTCTTCAAGCTCCGCCTCAAGCTTGTCTAAGAAGTCAGCCCTCCTGTCTAAGTTCTCTTCTCTCTTGTCTAAGGTTGATTCTCTCTTGTCTAAATACTCCTCACGCCTTAAAAGCCTCTTTTCAAGCTCGGCCAGCTCTTTCCTTTTCTCCTTCAGCTCCTCCTCTAAACGCTCCCTCTCTTTGAGAACCTCCTCTTTCGCCTCTAAGATGGCTTTCTTGCGGAGCTCCTCATACTTCTCCTCAGCTTCCTTCTCAAACTTTTCGGCCTTCTTCCTTATCTCCTCGGCCTCTTCCTGAGCCCTCTTCACTATCCTCTGGGCTTCAGCCCTGGCCTCTTCCTTTATCTTTCTTTCAATCTCCTCACGGACAACCTGCCCTTTTTTACTGCCAACGACGTAGCCTCCGGCAAGACCTGAAACTATCGCCAGTATGGCAACAAGGATTGATTCCATTCTTTCCTCCTTATCCAAAATTTCTCTGTAGAAATGTAGTCAACAGGAACGTCAAATGGGTCGTGGGGAACTTCTGAAAAGAGCTGAAAAGAGAAACAGACGCCGACTCTTACCCTGTGTTCAAAGTTTTTTAGAAACCTGTCGTAAAAGCCACCTCCGTATCCTATCCTGAACCCAGAAAGGTCAAATGCAAGGCCGGGAACGAAGACGACATCGGCACTTTTGAGAAGTTTCTGGTAGTTAAGAGGCGGCTCAGGAATTCCAAACCTACCGGGAGAGAGCTCCTTAAGTGAAGAAACTTTTACGGGAAGAATCTCTCTACCGCTTACCCTCGGAAAGGCTACAGATTTTCCCGTTTTAAGAAGCTCTTCTGCCAGGGGAAGAAGGTTTGGCTCTCTGTTAACAGGGTAGAAGAAAAGGAAGAACTCTGCGTCGGGAAAGAGCTTAAGGAGAGATTTTAGGTTACCTACTAACCTTCTACTGAGGTTTAACCACTCCTCTCTTGTAAGAAGATTTCTCCTTTGACGAACAAAACTCCTTAACTGTTCCTTTGACGGCAAGTTTAACCCCTAAGTTGAGATAGGGGCTAAGGGAAGGTTAGGGAGCAAGCTTGTTGTTGGGCTTTATGAGGAGCTTCGCTCCCTCTTCCAACCTCTTTATTTCCTCTCCAAGCTCAAAAATCTGCTTTTTCAGAGACTCGTTCTCGTCAAGAAGGTAAAAGCAGGCAACAATGAGGGCCTTGTCAAAAGTAACCCTGCTGTTGCCCGACTTTATCTTCTCAACCATCTCTTCAAGTCTCTGGGCAAGCTTCTTAACGTAATCAGGACTCTTATCTGTCTTTATGTTAAACTTCCTTCCAGATATAACAACTTCAACTGTTTGCGGTAAGCTCACTTTACCTTCCTCTTAACCCCTTAGTGTAGCTCCTATCTTACCAAGCGAATCAATTATAACACTTAAAATTCTGTTAACTTCCTCGTCTGAAAGGGTTCTGTCGGGAGCTCTGAAAATGAGAGAGAATGCAACGCTCTTCTTACCCTCAGGAATCCCCTCTCCTTTATAGACGTCAAAGAGGGAAATTTTTTCAAGGAACTTAGAGCTCTCCCTTATTACCCTCTCAATCTCTAAAACCGGAGTATCTCTGTCAACTAAAACGGCAATGTCCCTCATAACTGGCGGAAACTTAGGTATAGGTTTAAACTCTACCTTCACCTCCTCTGACACTTTAAGGAGCTCCTCTAGGTCAACCTCACCGACGTAGATGTCCTCCCTAACGTCAAAGGCCTCGTTAACGTCCGGATGAAGCTTACCGATAAAGCCTACAGATCTTCCGTTTAGAAAAATTTCGGCAGACTGCCCCGGATGAAGGAAACCGTAGGAGTCGGTTGATCTAAACTCAAGCGGAAGCCTTAAAAACTCCCCTAAGGACTCAACCACTCCTTTAAGGTCGTAGAAGTCTGCCTCCCTTTTGTTCCAAAGGCCTTCCGGAACTTTTCCGGTTATAAGAAGCCCCAACCTGAGCTTCTCTTTGGGGAGTTCCTCTCCAGTTGGAATGAAAACTCTTGTAACTTCAAAGAGGGATACGTCTTTCTCGTTCCTGTTTATGTTGTTAACGGCGTTCTGAACGAGGCTGGGAAAAACGTAATTCCTCATATAGACCCACTCTTCTGAGAGAGGGTTTTTTATCTTAATCAGCTTATCTACCGGAAGACCAAACTTTGAGTAGAGTTTCTCCCCTATGAAGCTGTAGTTTATAGCCTCGTTTAGGCCGAGGTTTGAAAGGAGCTCCTTAACCTCCTCTACCTTAAAGTATCCGAAATTCCTTTCAACTTCTGAGTGCATTAAGGGATAGGTGCTGGCAACGTTCTTCATTCCGTAAATCCTGACGACCTCCTCAATGAGGTCAACTTCCCTTCCTACGTCGTATTTCCTCCAGGAGGGGACTTTAACTACCAAATAATCTTGTTCCTTCTTTACACTGAACCCGAGGTTTGAGAGTATCTCTGCACTCCTCCTTGCAGGTATGTGAACTCCAAGGAGGTTAACGGCCTTCTCTGGAGAAAAGACTATAACCTTTGGAGTATAGGATTTCGGGTAGAAAGAGAGGTTCCCCTTAGCCACTTTTCCGCCGGCGAGCTTTTGGATGAGGTGGAGAGCTCTCTCCCCGGCAAACTTACAGGCCTCAATGTCTGCTCCTCTCTCAAACCTGTAGGAAGCGTCAGTTGATAGGCCAAGCCTTTTGGAAGTTCTCCTTACCGTCATCGGATCAAAGTGAGCAGACTCTAAGAAGAGGTTAACTGTGTTAAAGTCTGTTCTGCTCTCCTCTCCTCCCATAACTCCGGCAATTGCTACAGGTTTTTCAGCATCTGCTATTACAAGGTCTTCTTTTGAAAGTTCCCTCTCAACTCCGTCTAAAGTAACGATTCTCTCCCCGTCTTTGGCACGGCGGACGATGATCTCTTTTCCCTTCAGTTTATCAAGGTCAAATGCGTGAAGGGGTTGACCGACTTCATACATAACGTAGTTTGTTACGTCAACAACGGCGTTTATAGGCCTAAGGCCAACCAAGTAGAGCCTTACTTTCATCCACAGGGGAGACTCTTTGTTCTCAATTCCCTTAACGACAAAACCCTCGTATCTTGGGCAGGCCGCAGAGTCTAAAACTTCTAAAAAGGCCTCGTCTTCTGCTTCAAAATCTCCGACTTCAAAAGAGGTATCTGGAAGCCTGATGTTTCTACCTAAAACGGCGCGGAGCTCCCTGGCAATCCCCAAAACAGAGAGAGCATCAGGCCTGTTGGTTGTTATCTCATACTCAATTACCCAGTCATCTAAGTTGAGAATTTCCTTTACATCTTTCCCAACGGGAGTATCCTCCGGGAGAATCATTATTCCTGAGGAACTCTCAGAAAGCCCTAACTCCTCCTCAGAGCAGAGCATACCCTCTGAAACAACTCCCCTTAACTTACTCCTCTTTATTCTTACCCCTACTGGGAGCTTTGAGCCGTGGAGAGCTACAGGAACAACTGCTCCCTCGTAAACGTTGTCTGCACCAGTAACTATCTGAAGAACTGTATCCCCAACGTCAACCTGACAGATTCTTAACCTGTCGGCATTTGGGTGCTTTGAAATCTCAACAATTTTCCCGGTAACGACCTTCTCAAGGTTCTCTGCAGCGTATCGGACTGAGTCTACCTCTATTCCAACGTCTGTTAGAACGTCTGCAACTTCCTGAGGAGAGAGGTCGTCTATGTCAATGAACTCCTTTAACCAGTTGTAGGTAATCTTCATCTCTACGCTCCCTTGAACTGTCTTAAGAATCTCAAGTCGTTCTCAAAGAAGAGCCTAAGGTCGTCAATTCCGTATTTGAGCATTGCAATCCTCTCAACTCCCATTCCGAAAGCGAATCCCTGGTAGATCTCGGGGTTTATCCCTACTGCCTTGAATACTGCAGGGTCAACCATTCCGCAACCTAAAATCTCCAGCCAACCTGTCCCTTTACATACCTTACACCCCTTCCCTCCACAGATTACGCAGCCTATGTCAACCTCTGCGCTGGGCTCTGTAAATGGGAAGTAGGAGGGACGGAAACGAACTTTTGTATCTGAGCCGAAAATCTCCTTAAGGAAAACCTCAAGGACGCCTTTTAAGTCTGCAAAGGTTACCTTTTCGTCAACCATTAAGCCCTCAACCTGGTGGAACATCGGAGTGTGGGTAACGTCTGCGTCTTTCCTGTAGACCTTTCCGGGGGCGATTATCTGAATGGGAGGCTGGTGCTTCTCCATCACACGAACTTGGACGGGAGAGGTGTGAGTTCTGAGGACGATTTCGTCTGTAATGTAGAAAGTGTCCTGCATTTCTCTTGCAGGGTGGCCTTTAGGAATGTTCAAGGCTTCAAAGTTGTAAAAGTCTGTCTCTATCTCAGGGCCTTCAGCTACTGTAAAGCCCATAGAAGTAAATATCCTAACTATCTCCTTCAGGGTTTTCGTTACAGGATGGAGAGCTCCTAACTCCCTCTTCCTTCCCGGAAGAGTAACGTCAATTCTCTCTTTCTCTAACCTTTCTCTCTTCTCTTTCTCCTTAAGTTCTTTTAGTTTCTCTTTTATGGCCTCTTCAATTTCCGACTTCAAAACGTTACAGGCTCTTCCGAAGTCTTTTCTCTCTTCCGGTGGAAGGTTTGGAATCTCTTTAAGGAGCTGAGTAACCTTTCCCTTTCTTCCTATAAACTCAACTCTCAATTTCTCTAACTCTTCTACCGTTGAAACACCTTTCAGTTTGCTGGTAAACTCTTCTCTGAGATGGGAAATTTTTCCGTTTTCAGCCATACTTCTACCCCTTTTATTTGTGCACAGGGAATTATAAAACAATACAGGGGATTAAGCTTTGAAAAAGCTCCACCAGGAACGGGTAAAAAACGGAGTTCTTGAAGACACAGACTCCCGTGTTGAAAGGAGAAAGCTCTTAAGAGCTCTGTCTACTCTTGAATCTTTAGTGTAGTTTTAGGCACCAAAGAAGGGAAAGGAGCGGGAAAGTTTGCCGGGGAAATTCCCCGGCTTTTAAACTTAGCTGAAGAGCCTCTTACAGCTCCTATACCAGTTAAGATAGTTCTCGGCAGCCTTTAAGAGGTCTTTTCCGGCACAGCGGAGCTCCCTCTTAAAGCGCCTTCTCTCCCTCTTTGTTCCGTTGAAGGCGAGGATCTGTGGAGATTCCTTAAACTCCTGAGTGAGCCTTTCAAAGATTGCCCTTAAAGAGCCCTGAAGCTTAACGGTTTCACCGTTTGCCTTAACCCAGAGCTCCATGGCAAACCTCCTTCAGGAGTTTTATGTTGAGTTAATTTAAACTCTAAAAGCTTAGAGTCAAACCTTTCTAAGGGAGCGGAAAAGGGACAGGAGGGTTTCCGGTGGAACTTCCTCAGCTCTTTTATCGGCAAGCTCTTCAAACCCGGAAGGAAAAGAGTCTAAGCCGAGGTTCTTCTTCAGTTTCTTCCTTCTGTGGGAAAAGGCCCTCTTTAAAAACTTTTCAAACGAAAGGAGCTCCTCTTCCTCCATATCAAAGCCGGCCGGAGTCAGCTTAAAAACGGTTGACCAAACTTTCGGCGGCGGAGTAAAGGCCTTCGGGTGAACGTCAAAGAGTTTCTCTACTTTAAAGAACGGCTGAAGAAGTGCCGGAAGGTAACCGTACTCCTTTCCGCTCCTTGCGGCCAACCTCTCTGCAACCTCTTTCTGAACCATGAATAGGCCTTCCTTAAGGGACTTCCTGTGTCCTAAGAGGTTCCTGATGATTGCAGTTGAAACGTTGTAGGGAAGGTTTCCGAAAAACTTTAAACCTTTACCGAGCTGGGAGAAGTCAAACTCAGTTGCATCTGCGTTGAAGATTTTTACATAATCACCAAACCTTTCCTTTAAATACTCAACCCACCGAGGGTCAACCTCAACCAAAATGAGCTCTTTCGGTTTTCTCCTCAGTATCTCCTCTGTGAGAGCTCCACCGCCGGGCCCTATCTCAACAACCCTGTCTTCTGGCGTAATGCTCCCTAAGTCAACAATCCTCCTAACTACGCTTTTATCCCTTAAAAAGTGCTGGCCTAAAGACTTCTTAAGCCTCAACTGGAACAACCCTTACTTTAATAGATTTAAACCTTGCGGTTTTTACGAACCTGTCAGACTCGTCTCCGAAGAGGAAGTTAACACGGCTCCTCGCCCTGTGAAAGGTAACAAAGAGAGTTCCCGGCTTTACGTGGGGATTGAACTCAACGGGAAGAGGAGAAGTTTTTCCGTAATCGGAAACGAGGATTACCCTTTCTGCTCCCTTAAACTTTTCCCTGTCTTCGGGGTTTGCGTAAACTACGTCTTCCTTGAATATCTTAAACTTTTCAAGGGTCTCACACCTGGAAGTTTGATTGGCGTTGTTGTAGTGGGGGAGAATCCTACCAGTCGTTAAGTAGAAGTCTGAGGGTTTACCGGTTTTAAGGAACTCCTCAACCATTCCCCTCGGTTTGTAGGGAGAGTAGTAGAGCTTTGCTTTACCATCTGTGGTCGGGAAACCCTCCTTAAACAGAATTGGAGTTCCCCTTCCGTCTTTCACAGGCCACTGGGGAGCGTTCAGGAAGTTTTCTTTTAAAAGCTCGTAAGTTGCCCCTCCAAACCTGTAGGGGGCGTTTTTCCTCAAGTCGTTCCAAACGTCTTCACTACTCTTAAAACCAAAGTCGGCTCCAAACCTCTTTGAGACCTCAGAAACTACCTCCCAGTCATCTGGGAGCTCTGACTCAAAGATCGGCTGTGAGAGGTGGAGCCTCCTCTCTGCGTTTACATAAACTCCGGTCTTCTCGTAACAGCTCTTTACTCCAAAAACGACGTCTGCAAACTCTGTAACCTCACAGGGAAAGAGCTCGTTAACGACCAAGAATTCCAATTTCTCAAGTGCTTTCCTAATTTTGTTCTGGTTCGGGTGAACATGTGCAATGTCCTCTCCCATAACCCAGAGAGCTCTTATCTCCCCCCTTAAAATGGCATCTATAATCTCGGGAGTCTTGTAGCCCTCAACTTTAGGTTTTCTGTAGTCTGGAAGGAAGTAGGGAAGCATTCCAACATCGCAGGCTCCCTGAACGTTGTTCTGTCCCCTTAAAGGGAGAAGTCCGCAGCCTTCCTTACCAACGTTTCCGGTCAAAAGTGCAACGTTAGCAATCGCGGCAACTGACTCGCTTCCGTCAAGGTGCTCGGTTATTCCAAGCCCCCACATAAAGACGGTTTTCTTCTGCGAAATCTCTTCTGCAAGTTTGTAAACCTCGTCGGTTAAATACTCGTAGCCCGGGAGCTCCCTAAAAACTTCCGGCCTTGAAAGGTCGTCTGAGAGGATTTTCTCCTTAAACTCATCAAAGTTTGAAACCATCGTCTTCACGAATTCCCTGTCGTAAAGCTCCCTCTCAACGATAACCCTTGAAAGGGAGTTTAGAAAGAGAAGGTTTGACTCAAAGGGAATAGTCAACCTATACTTTGCGAACCTATAGAGGCCAATTTCTCTAACGTCTAAAACTGCCAGCGGGACTCCTTTCCTTACCTGTTCTATAACTCGGTGGCTTACAATAGGGTGGGCTTCCGTGGTGTTTGAACCCAAAACGAAAATGAACTCTGCGTTGTAAATTTCGTCAAAGGAAATGGAGGCTGCTCCCTCTCCAACTGTTATCCTGAGTCCTTTAAGTGAAGGAGCGTGGCATATCCTTGCACAGTTGTCAACGTGGGGAGTTCCAACAACTTCCCTTGAAAACTTCTGAAAGAGGTATGCGCTCTCGCAGTTTGTCCTCGCTCCTCCAATAGCTGCAAAGGAAGTGCCCCCAAACCTCTCCTTTATTGACTTTAGTCTTTCTGCCACAATTTCATAGGCAACACTGTAGGGAACTTCAAAGAAGCCTTCTCTCTCCTTAAAGGAGCTCCTGTTGTAGCCTAACTCATCAAGGAGCTCCCCCCTAACGATAGCTCCCCTTATTCTTTCAGGGTGGTTTACAAACTGGTGGCCAAAACGCCCTTTTATGCAGAGCTTTCCCTTACTGACAACTCCTTCCTTTAGAGGGACAACTTCTCCGTTTTTAAAGCCCAGCTCGCAACCGACTCCACAGTAGGTGCAGACGGTTCTTTTCAAGAGCTCCTCCTGAAAAGATGTGGAGACTAAAGATACCACAAGGAGAAGAAGGTCTAACATTACAACACTTGACATATTCTAAACAACCGACTATATTCCTTGCCACCCTCCCTCCTTCTAGTTCCCATGGTACCCTCCTTAGCCGGCGTCGGCCGGCTTACACTCTTTAACCCGAAAGAGAGAATCCTTCAGAGGAAGGTTTAGCTCTACCCTTTCCACTTTAAAGGTCTCCTCCGTTCCGTCACTCTGAACAGTTTTTAACTCCTTCAACTTCCCTTCCTCAAAGAAGAACGTAATCTTCTTGAAAAAGGAATCACTGTACTTTGACTTAAAAGTGATAACCTCACCACTCCCCTCTTTTAGGTATTCCACGGGGGTAAACCTTTTGAGGAACCTATCAGGAGACTCTGCCAATAAAAGCAGTGGAAAGAGGTCTAAATTTCCTTTTATAGAAGAGAGCTGGCAAGAACCGTCGTCAAAAACGGTCTCAAGGAGCTCCCCGTCTGAAACGATGAACATCCTGCTTCCCCAAGTATACCTCCATAGGAACTTTAGAGGCCTCTTGTAGAAAATCTCTCCCCTGTAGAGCGTAACCTCGTTTCCTGCGACGGGAACAACTGTTTTCTGGCTGAAAACTATTTGAGCAGTCTTTACCCCTTTAAAGAGGTTTAAGAGGGTTTGGGGAACTTCTCCTGCACTTACAGAGGAATGTATAAACAGAAAAAAGAGTAGAGTTAAAACGCCCTTCACAACTCCTCCTGAGCCATTAAATTTAACTTGGAAATTCAATACCGGAGAGAAAATGAGGGTTTTAGGAGGAAGGTATAGAGGCAGGTTAATCAAGTCAATGCCTAAGAAGGAAGACACAAAACTTCTAAGGCCGACAACTGAGAGGGTAAAAGAGTCAGTCTTCTCAATACTCAACAACTACTTAGAGGGAACGAAGTTCTTAGACCTTTTCGCAGGAACGGGAGCAGTTGGAATAGAAGCGTTAAGCCGTGGAGCAAATAGGGTAGTTTTCGTTGAGAACGACAGGAGGTTCTGCAAGCTTATAAAGGAGAACCTTGAAAGGCTTAAAGTCCCAAGGGAAAAGTATGAAATCATCTGTTCAGACTATACAGACGCCCTTAAAAAACTTTCAAGGAGAGGAGAGGTCTTTGACTTTATCTACGCAGACCCTCCCTACGAAAAGGGTTACTACACGAGAATTGTAAACATGGTCAGAAGGTTAGGGCTTTTAGACAGGGACGGCCTATTAATTCTTGAGGAGCCGAAGAAGAACCCCTTTATACCGGAAGATGAAGAGTGGCTGGTTGAGAAGAGACACTACGGAACAACGACTGTGAGTTTCCTAAACTTTAACCCGGAGGGAAAGTAATGTTTGAGATTTCAAAGACTTTTGAGTTCTCTGCTGCCCACTCTGTCCACTCACAAAGGCTAAACCCCGAGTGGGCTGGGAGCTCCTACCCCAAGTGTAGACGCCTCCCCGGACACGGACACAACTACAGGTTGGTTGTTTACTTAAGGTCAGAAGAACTTGACCCGTCTCAGATGGTTACAGATTTTGGCCACCTTAAGTGGCTGAAAGAGTTCATTGACGACTGTTTTGACCATAAGCTGATAGTAGGAATAGACGACCCGGCCTTTGAGCTTCTCTTTAGTAAGTTAGGACTTTTAGATGGAGAAGACCTAACAGTTCCCTTTGGGAAGGCACAGTTTACGGCGGTAAACCCAGACTTTAGAGTTGAAACGGGAACGTTGGAGAGGATTTCCCTGGAAAAAGTCAAGGAATACCGGTTCTTCACTCTCAACAACTACTCCTCAAAGGAGACTTCGCCGCTGACGGATTTTTACCAGAGACTAATTGACGGAATAGCCCTCTTTAAAGGCTCCCCGACATCTGAAAATCTATCAAGGTTCTTCTACAGGTTCGTCTCAAAGAACGTGGAGCCGTTAAACGTTAAGTGCTCAAGGGTTGAAATATACGAGACCCCAACATCCTGTGCTTCTTATTCAGAAAGATGAAGGAGAAACTGAAGGAAGTTCCAGACCTTCCCGGCGTTTACCTGTTTAAAGACGAGAAGGGAAACGTTCTCTATGTCGGTAAGGCCAAGTCACTCAGGAACAGACTCTCATCTCACATTTCGTCAACCGACCCTAACGAAAAGAGCTACAGGATTGTAAAGGCGTCTAAAGACTTTGAATACATAGTGGTTAAGAATGAAAGGGAAGCCTTAGAGCTTGAGGCGGAGCTGATAAAGAAACACCTTCCTCCTTTTAACGTCCTCTTAAAAGACGACAAGAGCTACCCTTACTTAGTAATTACAGACGAGGAGTTCCCAACTGTAAAGGTTGTAAGGAAAAAGGACTCTGTTGAGGGGGAGAAGTTTGGCCCGTTCATTCCACCCAAGAATGCAAGGAAGTTAAAGGAGCTCCTTCACAAAACCTTCAAGCTTAGGAAGTGTAAGGAGTTAAAGAAGAGGGATAAGCCGTGCCTTCAGTTCTACATAGAGAGGTGTACAGCCCCCTGCTGTGGTTTAGTGAGTAAGAGGGAATACTCAAAACAGGTTGAGGGAGCTCTCTCCTTCCTAAAGGGAGAAGTTAAGGAGCTGATAAGGGAGCTCTACAGGGAGATTGAAGAGGCAGCAGAGAGGTTGGAGTTTGAGAGAGCTGCCTCTTTGAGAGACCAGCTATTGGCAGTTAAGGAGGTTTACTCAAGGAGCTCTCTCCTCTTTGACTCCTATCCGAACTGCGACATCTACTACTTAGAGAAGAAAAGCGGCCTCTTTAACGGAGTTAAACTGACCGTGAGGAACGGGATAATCTACGGGAAGGAGACCTTCTCTTTTGACCCGGTTGACCCGTGGGACGAGGAGCTCCTTGAGAGCCTGTTCTCATACGGAAAACCCAAGATTGACGAGTCTGTAGTCGGAACAATTTGGGTAAAGAACAGCTACGGAAACGGAGAGTTCCCAGAGAAAATACTGACGAACTTTCGGGTTTTAGACCCTTCCTTTAAAGCTGAAAGGATACCTGAGGAACTCCTTCCTCTCGTTAAACGGAACAGGGAGACAGTAAAGGTCAGCTACGACCTTGAAAGGTTAAAGGAAGAGTTTGAGAGGGTCTTCTACGAACAGTTCCCTGAGAGGGTTGAAACCTTTGACATCTCAACGCTTCAGGGAGAGGCAACCGTCGGCTCCTGCGTTGTTTGGGAGAGAGGAAAATTCGTAAAAGACGACTACAGACGTTACAGGATAAAGAGCCTTGAAGGAGTAAACGACTACGCAGCGATGGAGGAGCTCCTAACCAGAAGGTTCAAACGGATAAAGAAAGGGGAAGTTAAAAAGCCAGACCTCGCTTTAATAGACGGAGGGTTAGGACAGCTCAACGTTGCGATAAGGGTCAGAGACTCTTTAGGGCTGGACTTCAGGGTCTTCTCAATTGCAAAGAGGGAAGAAATCGTCTTTACAGACGACGGGGAGGTCGTTGAGACGAAGAAATACCCACTCCTCTTCAGGTTCTTTACGAGCCTAAGGGACGAAGCCCACAGGTTTGCCCTTTCCTACAACAGAAAAGTGAGAACCAGTAAATTGCTCAAGAGTCCTTTAGACGGTATAAAGGGACTTGGAGTAAAGAGGAGAAAACTCATAGAGAAGTTCTACCCTGACTTGAGGGAACTCTCAGCGGCAACACCTGAGGAGCTGGTAAAGATAGGAATACCAAGAAAAGTTGCAGAGGAAGTGATAGAAAGGGCAAGGAAAACGTTCAGTTAGGAGGGGAAAATGTACGACTGGAAGGACAAAAAACTGATAAGAGGGGTGAGGAACATATTTAAACACAACCTCTGCGTAAACAGGGTAGATAAAGTTTTAATACTTACAGACACGTTTAAAGAGAGGGTAGGAGAGCTCCTCTTCTGGTTCGGAACAGAGTTTACGCCGAACGTTTTCCACCTTACCTACAGACCGACGGGAAGGCACGGACTTGAACCGCCTGAAGAAGTGTGGAAAGTAGCTTTCGGAGAGGAGTTCTTAGCAGAGGTTAAAGGAAAAAGTCTGTTTGAGAGGATAGTAAAGAAGGAGATTTCAGAGGGAGACGAGCTTGAAGTTAAAGAGATTCTCCTTGAGACGACCTCTCCCGAGGAGCTCCCAACTGCAGTTTTAGCAGTTAACCAGCACTCAATAAGCCACACGCTCTTTAGAAAGCTCTGCACAGAGTTTCTGTCTATACGCTTTGCCAGTATGCCCCTCTTTGAGCCCTTCATGTTCTATACATCTCTTCAGGCAAACTGGAACCTGGTTGCAAGGCGCTCAAATGAAATAGCATCACTCTTAACAGACGCCGAAGAGGTTACGGTAACCTGTCCTTTAGGAACTGAAATTTCCTTTTCAGTTGAAGGAAGAGAAGGCCTTGCAGACACTGGAAAACTCTGCTCGCCTGGAGACTTTGGAAACCTTCCGGCAGGGGAGGCCTTTATAGCCCCCGTTGAAGGAACAGCAAATGGAAGGTTTGTAACAAAATACGCTCCAAACAGGGAGTTAAAAGAGCCGGTAGTTTTAGAAGTTGAAAACGGAGTAGTGAAGGAAGTTAAAGGAGAAGAAGAGTTCTCAGAGTTTCTAAACAACCTTCTTCACAGGGAGAAGAACGCCGGAAACGTTGCAGAGTTTGGTATCGGAACAAACGAAAAAACAGTAAGGTTTGACAACATCTTAGAGGCTGAAAAGATACTTGGAACGTGCCACATAGCCATTGGAGACAACAGCTCTTTCGGAGGAAAGGTTAGGGCAAACGTTCACATTGACCTGTTAATTGAAAAACCGACGGTTACTTTGAAGGCTAAAGGCAAGGAGTTTAAGCTGATGGAAAACGGGGAGCTCCTCTTAGGGTAGAAAACCTGATGTAGAGGTAGGAAAGAACTCCCGTTACTAAGTAGATAAAAAGAATGGATAGGAGCTCCTCTCTGTTAACAAAGGCGAGGTAGACGAAGAAAGTTAAAGAGGTTATCACCATTAACACAAGACCGTATAGGCCTAACCTCAAGTTGGCCTTTGTCAGCTCCCTTAACTTAAGGTTTGCCACCGAAACCCCTATTGAAACCAAAAGAAAAGTTATACTTGAGAACTCTGCAATAACGCTCAAAGTTGACAGAGAAGTAAAGGCAAGGGCAAAAAGCGTAAGGACTAAAAGGGAAACAGCTGGAACACCATTTTTGTTCCTAACTGCCATGAACTTAGGCATCATACCCTCCTCGGCCATCTCTGCAGCCATCCTTGAAGCGCCGAAGAGGGTTGAGTTTATTGCAGAGCTCGTAGCCAGAAGGGCAGCAAAACCTATTAAAAACCTTCCCCAAATCCCGAGTATCGGCTCTGCAACGGCAGCAAGGGCATACTCCTTTGACTTAACTATCTCCTCGTAGGAAAGAGTCCCAACGGCGACGACTGAGAGAAGAAAGTAAATAGCACCGGTAATGAGTATAGAACCGTAGATTCCCCGAGGAATGTTTTTATCGGGATCTTCAGTTTCAACAACTGCGTTAGTTATCAGCTGGAATCCCGCGTAGGCAACGAAAATAACAGCTGCCCCCAAAAAGACTGAGTGAACTCCTTTATTGAATAGAGGAGAAAAACCGTGAAGCCCTCTACTTAGGCCGATAACTGCAAAGAGGAAGAGAATTGCAATCTTTGAGTAAACTATTAGGTCTTCAGTTATTCCAGATATCCTCACTCCTTTAAGGTTAACGAGAAAGAAGAAAAGGAGAACGGAAACTGAGAGGAAAACCCTGAGAGCTCCCGAATTCGGACAACCCAAAATGTCTGCTCCGTAGGCTCCAAAGGTAAAAGCATAGAGGGCTAAAGTTCCGATGTAACCGATTATTACAGTCCAGCCCTCAATTCCGGCTATACAAGGTTTATCTGGAAATGCTCTTCTCAAGTAGGTATAGCTGGCTCCGTCGTCCCTAAAAGTGAGAGCAAGCTTTACGTAGTGGTATCCTGCAGCAAGGGCTATCAGAAGGTCTATTAGGAAAGAGAGGGGAGCTCCGTGGCCTGCAAACCCAACAGCAACTCCCAAAACGGAGAAGATACCCCCTCCAATCATTCCTCCAACGCCGATAGCTATGAGCTCTTTAAGACCTAACTTCTCACTAAGTTCCCTGTGGAGCTTCAACTGAAGACTCCAAACCGTTAATTTTTAACCTAAAACTAAGAGAGGAAAATAAAAAGCCCGCCTTGAGGCGGGCTTTCCAGTTTTAAAAGCTAAAGAGTTACTGAAGAGCAGCTTTTGCCTTCTCAACGATTACCTTAAATGCCTCAGGGTCCCTTACTGCAATATCTGCAAGAACTTTCCTGTCAAGTTCAATTCCAGCTTTTTTCAGGCCATTTATGAACCTGCTGTAGTTAATACCGAAAGGCCTTACTGCAGCGTTGATACGGGCAATCCAGAGCCTTCTAAAGTCCCTCTTCTTAGTTCTCCTGTGCTGGTAGGCGTAGAAGAGAGACTTCATTACAGCAATCTTCATCGTCCTGTAGAGCCTTGAACGTCCGCCGAAGTAACCCTTGGTTAGCTTCTTCAGCTTCTTCCTTCTCTTCCTTCTCGGGCTGTACTTTACTCTCATCTTTTTCCTCCTTTTGTGAGCTGCAGGCGCCCTTTAAGGGACTTAGAGCCTGCGCAGCATCTTACATGTAAATTACAAGCTGTTTGTAGTTTGCAGCCTGGGCTCCCTCAAGGTATCTGGCCTTCCTGAGCTTCCTCTTCCTCTTACGGCTCTTCTTAGTGAGGATGTGGCTCTTTCCGGGAGACCAGTGTTTAATCTTCCCTGTCGCCGTTACCTTAACCCTCTTGGCTGCAGACCTGCGGGTCTTTATCTTTGGCATCCTCAAGCCTCCTTAAGGTTTTAAACGGGCTGAAATTATAGTCTATTTCTTCTTCGGAGCAAGTATCATTATCATGTCCCTGCCCTCTTTCTTGGGTTTCTTCTCTATCTCTGCAATGTCCTTAACCGCCTCGTAAATCTTCATCAATTGAGTTTCCCCTATGTCAACGTGTGCCTGTTCCCTTCCTCTGAACATTACAACGGCCTTAACCTTGTTCCCCTTCTCAAGGAACTTCCTCGCCTGCTTTATCCTCACCTGCATATCGTGTTCGTCAGTTCTCGGACGAACCTTAACCGTTTTTACCTCAACGGTCTTCTGCTTCTTCTTCGCCTCATGCATTTTCTTCTGCATCTGGTACTTGTACTTTCCGTAATCCATTATCCGGCAGACGGGAGGGTTGGCGTTTGGAGAGACCTCAACAAGGTCTAAACCCTTTTCTCTTGCTAAGTTGAGTGCCTCCATCGTTGGCATCACCCCCAGCTTAGTTCCGTCCTCGTCAATTACCAGAACCTCCCTCGCCCTAATCTTCTCGTTAACCCTTGTTTCGTTGAGCTTCTTACTGATGGCCTACCTCCTCCTCATTTGGTTTTAGGTCTTTTCCTTAATTTCCGTTAGGATTTTATCCAAAAACTGAGAAAGTTCCATACTTCCTAAATCTCCCTCTTTCTTAGAGCGGACAGAAACAGTTCCACTCTCCTGCTCCTTCTGTCCAACTATGAGCATGTAGGGAATCTTCATCGTCTCGGCCTTCCTAATCTTGTAGCCTACTTTAGCGCTCTCGTCGTCAAGCTTTACCCTTATTCCAGCATCCTTGAGCTTCCTGTAAACCTCGTCAGCGTAGTCTAAAAACTTGTCGCTGACGGGAATAATTACAACCTGAGTTGGAGCGAGCCAAGTAGGGAATAGGCCAGCGTAGTGCTCTATCAGAAGGCCAATGAACCTCTCTATACTTCCCATTATTGCCCTGTGGACCATAACGGGACGCTTCTTCTGACCATCCCTGTCAACGTAGGTAAGGTCAAACCTCTCAGGGAGATTAAAGTCAACCTGAATTGTAGGTCCGTCCCACTTCCTTCCGATTGCATCTAAAACGGCTATGTCAATCTTAGGGCCATAGAAGGCTCCATCTCCTTCAACTATGTTGTACTCAAATCCCCTTTCCTTAAGGGCCTCTATAAGGGCTTGAGTTGCGTGCTCCCAAGCTTCGTCTGTCCCTATATACTTCTCTGGTTTAGTGCCGATATTTATTACGTAGTCAAGCTTGAAAGTTGAGAGGAGCTCCATAACGTAGTCCAAAACCCCCTGTATCTCCTCCTTCAGCTGGTCAGGACGGCAGAAGATGTGGCCGTCGTCCTGAGTAAATCCTCTAACCCTAAGTAGACCGTGAAGTGAACCGCTCTTTTCGTACCTGTAGACAGTTCCAAACTCAAAGAACCTGATTGGTAGATCTCTGTAGCTCCTTACCTGTGACTTGTAGATGAGGATGTGGCCTGGACAGTTCATAGGCTTAACGGCGTACCAGTTTGCCCTCTCTATCTCTTCACAGGTAAGCGGAACTTCGTCGTTTCCGAGCCTCTCCTCCTCGTCATGTTCAACGACCGGAACGAAAAACATATTTTCCCTGTAGAAGTTGTAGTGGCCTGAGGTCTTCCAGAGGTCTGCCTTCATTATGTGGGGAGTGTATATCCTCTGATAACCCCTCTTCCTGTGCTCCTCCTCAGCCCACTTCTCTATCTCCTGCCTAACTATCGCACCGTTTGGATGCCAGAAGACAAGCCCAGGGCCAGCCTCCTCGTATATTGAGAAGAGGTCAAGCTGCTTACCTAAAACCCTGTGGTCCCTCTTCTTTGCCTCCTCAAGCCTGTGGAGGTACTCATCAAGGTCTTTCCTCTTCCAGAAAGCGGTTCCGTATATCCTCTGGAGCATTTTGTTCCTTGAGTCCCCTCTCCAGTAGGCACCAGCAACAGAGAGAAGCTTAAAGGCCTTAACCATTCCGGAGTGTTCAACGTGGGGACCTTTACACAGGTCGTAGAAGTCCTCTCCGAGCCAGTAGATGGTTACCTGCTCATCTTCCGGAATAGACTCAAGTAGCTCCAACTTGTAAGGGTCGTCCTTAAAGAGCTCCCTTGCCTCTTCCCTTGTTACCTCCTGCCTCCTAAAGGGTTCTTTTGCATTAACAATTCTTTCCATCTCTTCTTCAATCTTTGGAAGGTCTTCCTCAGAGATGGAGACAGGAAGGTCAAAGTCGTAGTAAAACCCTTCCTCAGTTGCAGGCCCTATTCCAAGCTTTACCCTATCGTAGCCGTAGAGCCTTTTTACTGCCTTTGCAAGGATGTGGGCGGCGCTGTGTCTTAAAATCTCCAAAGACTCAGGGTCTTTCTGGGTAATTATCCTTATCTTCCCGCTCTCCCTTATGGGAGTGTGAAGGTCTATTAACTCTCCGTTGAAGAGAGCTCCAACGGCGTTCTTCTCTAAACTCTTTGAAATCCTGCTGGCAACCTCTCTTACAGTTGTTTCCTTCTCAAACTCCAGTTTAGAACCATCGGGGAGTTCTATAACAACCATTCTGAACCTCTCTATCCTTTTATTTTCCGCCGTATTCTACTAATTTTTCTTCTGCTGAAGGCCGTTTTTAAAAACGAAACCTTGGTTAAACTCCTTAGATTTTACGCAGCAGCCTTTTACAAAGTATTCTCTCCTGTCGGGAGCCACCCTCTCGTAGAGGAGAACCCTCTCTGCAATGTCCCTAAAGATCGGAACAGCAATTTTACTCGCCCAGAGCATGTTCTTCGGAACTTTCGGTTCAACCACACTTACAACAAGAACGTACTTAGGATCTGTCATTGGAAAAGCGCCGGCAAATGTAGCGTTAATCTTTGTCTTATCGTAGCCGTGGATCTTGGGGTTGTAACTTAAAGCTGTTCCCGTTTTTCCTCCAACGTAGAAGTTCTCAAACTTCGTAGCTGTTCCAGTTCCTCCCTCAACAACCATAGTTAAAACTCTCCTCATCTCTTTAGAGACTTTTTCAGAGATAACCCTCCTTACAGGAATGGGCTCAAAACGCCTTATAACCTTTCCCTTATCGTCAACCAAGGCCCTTAGAAATGTCGGTCTGTAGTAAACACCTCCGTTCACCAGTGCCGAGTAGGCAGCGGCAAGTTGAAGAGTTGTCACTGAAATGTTGTGACCAAAGGCAAGAGTAGCAAAGTCAACGTCTCTCCACTTCTGCCATGGCCTCAATATTCCATGGCTCTCTCCGGGGAGCTCCACTCCCGTTTTCTCTCCAAAGCCGAAAGCCCTATAGTATTTATAGAGTTTTTCCTTCCCCAGAAGCTGGGCTACCTGAATAATTCCTACGTTGTCGGAATACTGAATAATCTCCCAGGCCCTGAGCTTAACATCTCTACCGTAGAACTCGTTCTTAAACGTTTTATCTCCAACCTTGTAGTGGGCAGGGCAGAAAAAAACAGTATTTGGAGTTATAAGGCTCTCGTTAAGGGCTGCTGCAAGGACCAAAGGTTTCATAACAGAACCGGGCTCGTAAGGAGTAACGGCATAGCGGGGAGTTAAGGAACCTCCTTCCTTCGGGCCATCGTAGTTATAGAAAGGCCAGGAAGCTGCAGCAAGTATCTCTCCGGTATTCGGATCCATGAGAACGGCATTTATGAATTGCGGGTGCCACTTTTCACCGTATTCAGAGATAACTTTCTCAACTATATACTGAATGTTTCCGTCTATAGTCAACTCAACGTTTTTCCCCTTCTCCTTCGTAACGAAAACTGTAGCGTTTTTTCCAAGGTAAACCCGACCCCTTGCATCTTTACTGCCGCAGAGCTCCACCGTTTTACCAATAATCAATCCTTTCTTCTCCAGATACCTTTCAAGTCCAGTAAGACCTTCACCGAACGGACTGGTTATACCGACAACTGTTGAACCTACAGCATAAGGATAGACCCTCTTATACTCTGTCGTTAAACCGATAAGGTCAGGGTAGTTCTTCCGAAATCGGTTTTCACCAGAAAGGGTGTAGTAAATTCTCAAAGCAACCATTACTGCTGCGGAGCTCTCATCTACTCCCAAAGAAAGCCTCTTCTTAAGCCAAACGAAGGGAACCTTTATCTCCCTCCCTTTCCTCTCTACAAGAGTAAACTTTTTCCTGTAGGCATCATCAAGGTCTTTTTCGGTTATAGACGAGAAAGGAGAAAGAAGGGATTTTACTTCCTCAACGGAAACTTTTTTCAGCTGAGAGTATTCTTTAAGAACATACTCGTCTCTAAGAATTATTTTCTTAAATAAATCCCAGTTTTTTACCTCTGAAGGCCTCACGTAAAAGGAAACAACCTTTTCACTTGCTGCAAGAACTGTTCCGTTCCTATCAAGGATAGAGCCCCTTGGAGGGAATAGCTTTATTACTCCGGCAAACTGACTCTTTACCTTCTCTATCCAGTAGTCCTTTTTAAAATGTGCGAGGTCAAAAATCCTATAGGAATAGATAATAGCCAACAGAACAGACAAGAAAAAAAATAGGTTTAACCGGTCATCTTTAAATGGTTTTATAAAACCGTAAACCCTTAAGAGAAAATCCCTTATATAAAAAAGCAGCCTCATTTAAGATACTTTACCTCATTCTCGTGGAGTATCTTCATGTCTTTTGTCTCTTCGTCCACAACCTTAGGACGAACTTCCCTGTAGAACTCTACAATAAGTCTATTATTCTTATCTTTCAAAGACCTAATCTCGGAAACGAGCTTTGAAATCCTGGCCTTTTCCCCTGTGCACTTTGAACGAACGTTAACAACTTTCATAGCTAAAACTATAAAAGCTACTAAAGAAACGGCATAAAGAAGATAACAGAGCTTCACCTGACGACTTTTCATATCTCTTTCAGCCACTTATATTATTGATTAACAAAACGCGCCTGTAGCTCAGCTGGATAGAGCCCAGGACTCCGGATCCTGGCGTCGCGGGTTCGAATCCCGCCAGGCGCACCACTACTCTTTCTTCGCCTGTTCAACTATCCTTTCCGGAACGTTTATCGGGTAGTCTCCGTTGAAACAGGCGGTGCAGTAACCGGCCTCGTCTCCGCCAGCAGCCTTTACCATTCCGTCTAACGAAAGATAACCCAAAGAGTCTGCCTCTATGTATTTACATATCTCTTCAACGGAGTGGCTTGAGGCTATAAGCTGGTCTCTCGTTGGAGTGTCAATTCCAAAGTAGCAAGGCCACTTGGTTGGAGGAGAGCTAATCCTCATGTGAACTTCCTTAGCCCCGGCTTCCCTCAGCATTCTTACTATCTTCCTGCTGGTCGTTCCCCTTACGATTGAGTCGTCAACTACAACGACCCTTCTACCTTGAAGGAGCTCCGGCACGGGGTTGAGCTTAACCTTAACTCCAATGTCCCTCATCTTCTGCTGGGGCTTTATGAACGTCCTCCCAACGTAGTGGTTCCTTATCAATCCCATCTCAAAGGGAATTCCGCTCTCCTGGGAGTAGCCGAGGGCTGGAACAACTCCAGAATCTGGAACCGGAATGACGATATCTGCATCAACAGGGTTTTCCCTTGCAAGGAGCTTTCCAAACTCTTTTCTAACCTGGTAAACGCTTCTTCCAAATATCTTGCTGTCCGGACGGGCAAAGTAAACAAACTCAAAGATACACTGAGATTTCCTTGCCCCGTCACTTCCCGGTATCCTGAAGCTCTCAATCTGGCCGTTCTCAATCAGAACCACCTCTCCAGGCTCAACGTCCCTTATGTACTTTGCTCCAATAAGGTCAAATGCACAGGTTTCAGAGGCAAAAACCGGGCTTCCGTCAAGCTCTCCCATACAGAGAGGCCTAAAACCCCAAGGGTCTCTTATAGCTATCAGCTTCTTGTTCGTCATAACTAAAAGGGAATAAGCCCCTTTAAGCTTTGAGAGAGCTCCCATTAGCCTCTCTAAGAACTTCCTCTTCTTTGACTTCACTATTAAGTGAACGATAACCTCTGAGTCTGAAGTTCCTCTGAAGATTGAACCCTCTTCCTCAAGCTGCTCCCGGAGCTCCAAGGCGTTAACAAGATTTCCGTTGTGGGCTATCGCCATCTGCCCGTTTTTATAGGAGACGACGATGGGCTGAACGTTGTCTGGAGAGTCTGAAGCCCCCGAAGTTGAGTACCTATTGTGGCCTATGGCAACGTGACCTGAAAGTTTCTTCAAACTTTCATCTGTAAAAACTGAAGAGACAAGTCCGAAGTCCCTGTGGTATGTAATCCTCTCACCGTTTGTAACTGCTATACCCGCACTTTCCTGTCCCCTGTGCTGGAGGGCGTAAAGGCCTAAGTAGGTGTAGTAGGCTGCGTTGGGGTTGTTGTATATGCCAAATACTCCGCAGAACTCCTTCATCTCTCCTCTCACACAAGGTTGTAGAGCAAATTATTATACACCCCAATGGCTTATAATTAGGCAAACAGTTAACGGAGGGACTATGGAAAAGAGGGAAAAGCTTTACGAAGGTAAGGCAAAGACAATATACGCTACAGACAGCGAAAACCTTGTCATAACCTACTTTAAAGACGACACTACAGCCTTTGACGGAGCGAAAAAGGAAGTCCTTGAGGACAAGGGAGTTATCAACTGTGCAATAACTACCGTTATCTTTGAGTACCTTGAAAAAAATGGGGTTAAGACCCACTTCGTTGAGAGGCTCTCTCCGAGGGAGATCTTAGTCAAGAAGTGTGAAATTATCCCTGTTGAGGTTGTCGTAAGGAACGTAGCAGCTGGAAGCTTCTCAAGGAGATATGGAGTTAAGGAAGGGACTCCACTTAAAGAGCCTTTGGTTGAGTACTTCTACAAGAACGACGAGCTCCACGACCCAATGGTCTGCCCAAACCACGTTTACCTTTTTGGATGGGCAACAAGGGAAGAGTTAGGCTACATGACGAAAACGGCACTACAGGTAAACGAACTCCTCAAGAAGTTCTTTGACGAGATAGACATTGAGCTTGTTGACTTTAAGCTTGAGTTTGGAAGACATAACGGAGAGATTCTCCTTGCAGACGAGATAACTCCGGATTCCTGCAGGCTCTGGGACAAGTCTTCAGGAGAGGTTTTAGACAAGGACAGGTTTAGGAAAGACATGGGCAAGGTGGTTGAGAGCTACAAGGAAGTTTACAGAAGAATTATGGAGAAGTACGAGAAGGTGGAGGAGTAAGGGTGAAGAGGGAGTTCCTTGTAAGCAACGTTGACAAAGAGATGAAAATAGCCCTTGAGAAGTACGAGGAACCGAAAGACATTAAGCGAGTTCTCTCAGGGATGAGGCCAACCGGAAAGCTCCACCTTGGGAACTATTTTGGAGCTCTCAAAACCTGGCTAAAGCTTCAGGACAGGGCTAAAAGTTTCTTCTTTATAGCCGACTGGCACGCAATAACCACCTCTTACCACGACACCAGTAAACTCTCAGAGAACACCGTTGAGATGATGGCAGACTGGTTAGCTTCCGGCTTAGACCCTGAAAAGAGCGTCCTCTTCGTCCAGTCGTGGGTTAAGGAACACGCGGAACTCCACCTACTCCTCTCAATGGTAACTCCCGTTAGGTGGCTTGAGAGAAACCCAACATACAAAGAGATGATGGAGAACCTGAAAGACAGAGAGCTTGCAACCTACGGCTTCTTAGGATATCCAGTCCTTCAGACTGCAGATATCATCATCTACAAGGCAGATACAGTCCCAGTTGGGATAGACCAGATTCCACACTTAGAGCTCTCAAGAGAGATAACGAGGCGCTTCAACAGGTTCTTTGGAGAACTCTTCCCGGAACCACGCCCCTACCTCTCTGAAGCTCCCAAACTCCCCGGGTTAGACGGCAGAAAGATGAGCAAGTCTTACGGAAACTGCATCTACCTTTCAGATACGGAAGAAGAGGTAAAGAAAAAGGTAATGTCAATGGTTACAGACCCTGCAAGGGTCAGGAAAACAGACCCGGGACATCCTGAGGTCTGCTCGGTCTTTGCCTACCACAAAATATTCACCCAGCCAGAGAGAGTTAAAGAGATAGAGGAGTCCTGCAGGAAAGGAGAGATAGGATGCGTTCAGTGTAAGAGGGAGCTTGCAAAGAACCTCAATAAGTTCTTAGAGCCGATAAGGAGTAAAAGAGTAGAGCTCCTCTCAAAAAGGAACGAGCTAATAGACATATTCAGGGAAGGTTCAGAGAAGGCAAAGGAAATTGCCTCCCAAACGATGGAAGAGGTAAGAGAGGCAATGAACTTCCTCAGGGAGTAGATCTTGAAAACGAAGAAAAAGATAAGAGCCCAGATAGGGATTCTCATCTTCCTTATCGGGCTTCTTCTCTTCTACATCTTCCATAGGAATCTCTAATGGAAAAGGTTACTCTTGAAGACATCAGGTTTATGAACCTCGCCATAAGAGAAGCCTACAGAGGAAAGGGGAAGACTCTGCCCAACCCTGCCGTTGGGGCCGTATTGGTAAAAGACGACAAGGTAATAGCTAAGGGATACCACAAAAGAGCGGGACTTCCCCACGCCGAGGCGATTGCACTTGAAAGGGCAGGAGAGAGGGCAAAGGGAGCAACTCTTTACGTTACCTTAGAGCCGTGTAATCACTACGGGAGAACCCCACCCTGCACAGAAAGAATAATAAAGGCGGGAGTAAAAGAGGTAGTAATCGGCATAAGAGACCCCAACCCTGTAGCAGCCGGAGGGGTTGAGAGGTTAAGGTCTGCCGGAATTAAGGTAAAAATTGGGGTCTTAAAAAAGAAGTGCTTTGAGCTCATTGAAGACTTCGTCGTAAACATCTTGAAAAAGAGAGCCTTTTTAAACTTGAAACTCGCCCTCACTTTAGACGGGAAGATTGCAGACAAAAACGGAAACTCAAAGTGGATAACCGGTAAGGCCGCAAGGAATTTTGTCCAGAAACTGAGGAGTTGGCACAACGCCGTAATGGTCGGAATAGGAACGGTTTTAAAAGACAACCCAAAACTGACCGTTAGGGATTTTCCCGTTGATAGACAGCCCTTTGCAGTAGTCGTTGACAGACAGCTCAAAATCCCGACAAACTGCTACCTGGTAAAAGAGAGACCGGAAGAGTTAATCGTTATTACCGCTCAGGAATCTCTCCTTTCCTACAAGGCAGGAATACTTAAAGACTTGGGAGTAAAGTTATTACCCGTCTTTGACCTTGGAGACCGGTTAGACCTAAAGGAAGCATTAACGAGGCTAAAGGAGGAACTGGGAATATACTCCGTTCTGTGTGAGGGAGGAGCGCTCCTCGCCTGGTCACTCCTTTCGGAAAACTTAGTAGATAAACTGACCCTCTTTTACGCTCCAAAAGTTTTAGGGGAAGACGGAGTACCAGCATTCAGAGGGAGCTTCGGCTCAATTGAAAAGGCCTTTAAGGTTAAACCTTTAAGAAAGTTAAAGGTAGGAGAAGATGCCCTTTTGATCTTTTACAGGAGAGAGCTCTACAGCCTGATGGAAAAGATGTAAAGGCCGGCAGGGGCCGACCTTAAGACTCGCCGAAAACTCTCTTGAATATGTAGTCAACGTGTTTTGTATGGTAGGAGAGGTCAAATATCTCTTCAATCTCCTTCTCTGTTAGAACCTTTCTTACCCTTTCGTCCTTTTTGAGGAGTTCCTTAAAGTCCGCTCCCTCGTTCCAGACCTTCATGGCGTTTTCCTGAACTATTGCGTAAGCGTCTTCCCTTGAAAGGCCTCCCTTTTCTATAAGGGTCAGAAGAACTCTCTGGCTGAAGATTAATCCCTTCAAAAGGTTAAGGTTCTTTATCATGTTTTCAGGGTAAACGACAAGGTTCTCCATAAGGTTTGCAAACTTCTGAAGCATGTAGTCTAAAACGATGCAGGCGTCTGGAAAAACAGTCCTCTCCGTTGAGGAGTGGGAGATGTCCCTCTCGTGCCAAAGAGGTACGTTCTCCATTCCGACTATAGAGGAACTCCTTACAACCCTTGCCAAACCGCAGAGTCTCTCTGAAAGTATCGGGTTTCTCTTGTGTGGCATTGCAGATGAGCCTTTCTGTCCTTTCCTGAATGGTTCCTCAACCTCTCTAACTTCAGTCCTCTGAAGGTGTCTAATTTCTGTTGCGAACTTCTCAATTGATGAGGCGGTAAGAGCTAAGGCACAGAGAAACTCTGCGTGTCTATCCCTCTGAACAACCTGGTTTGAAGCCTTTGCGTAGCCGATTCCAAGCTTCTTACAGGTAAGCTCTTCAACCCTTGGGTCTATGTTCGCAAAGGTTCCAACGGCTCCTGAAATCTTCCCTACTGCTGCCCTCTCAGTTGCAGCCTTTAACCTCTCGTAGTGTCTCCTCATCTCGTCGTACCATATGGCAAGCTTTAGGCCAAAGGTTATGGGCTCTGCGTGGATTCCATGGGTCCTTCCAACCATAACTGTCATCTTGTGTTCAAATGCCCTCTTCTTTATGGCCTCCATTACCCTCTCAATATCTTTCAGTAGAAGCTCCCCAGCCTGCTTTATTTGTAGGGCAAAAGCCGTGTCAAGCATGTCTGAAGAGGTCATTCCAAAGTGGAGGTATTTGGCTTCGTCTCCGACTATCTCTTTTACGTAGGTGAGGAAGGCTATAACGTCGTGGTTCGTTACCTCCTCTATCTCCGCAATTCTTTTGGTATCAAAGTCCTTCTCTCCCTCAAGGTAGGGCTTAACTTTATCTTTAATCTTCTCAACTGCTTCTTTCGGAATCTTCCCTATCTCTGCCCAGCTCTCTACAGCTGCAACTTCAACCTTTAACCAGTTCCTAAGCTTGTTCTGTTCGTCCCAAATCTTCCCCATCTCAGGAAGAGTGTAGCGCGGTATCATTTAACCCTCCTTGAAATGTATTCAACGAGTTCCTGTAAGTAGGGGAGCTCCCCGTAAACCCTGTTAACGAGCTCAGCTATTTTACCCGTTTCTCCTCATACTCGTGGGCAATTATGTTCCTCAACTCCCTGAGCTCAAACTACTTCTCTTCACTAACCGGAAATCTCAACTTTTCGGCCGTTGAGAAAACATCAACCATTGAAAGACTCTCAACAGCCCTGAGCAGTTTTCCTAAGGAACCTTGAAGTTTTGAAAAACGGTAGGCAATCTGGTCAAGAGCCATAGTTCCTTTCCTAATCTTTAAGAGCTCTTCTACAGACCTACCATTTAAATGAAGTTCATAACCTAACTCCTTAAGTAGTGAGTAGGCCTCTTTCAATCGCTTAAGGTGCTTTTCTTCCTCTTGGAGGACCTTTAAGAACTTCTCCCTCAAAGTTCAACTCCCTCTTCAAGTGCTCTCTTTTCAATCGGTCTGTTTGTACCTTTCTGAATTACTACATCAACTTTTATCTGCCAGTCTAAAAGCCTAACTTTTCTCATTTTCCCGCTATTCTCTCAGCAGTTTCCTGGGCAAGCTTTGTGCAGTCGTTTACTCCAACTCCCCTGTATGCGTTTGAACAAAAGTGAAGGTTCCCCAACTGCTCTCCAATCTCAAATATTCTGTCAACCCTTTCACAGTGGCCTAAGGTGTAGTGAGGAATCCCTTTTTCGTGTTTAAAGACCTTAACCATCTCCGGGTAGTGGCGAATTTTCATTATCCGGCGGAGCTCTTTTAACGCAATCTCTACAAGCTCCTCTTCCGGTAAAAGAGCAAGTTCGGGCTGCCTCGCCCCTCCTACCATCACCCTTATGAGTGCTTTACCTTCTGGAGCTCTGTTTGGAAAAACTGAACTGTCCCAAAGAGCTCCCAATATTTTCCTCCCCTCACTCCTTGGAACTAAGAATCCAAAGCCGTCAAGGTCGTGTCCTAACCCTTTCTTTTGAAACCCAAGAGCAACAACAGAAATCGGAGAGTATTCAATCTTTGAAAGGAGCTCTGAGAGCTCCTCGCTAACCCCCTTTAGGAGCTCAGCCGCAGCGTAAGCAGGAGTTGAAACGATTAAGTGGTCAAACCGGTCTGTAAACTCCCCACTTTTCTCTTTCCAGGTAACAACCCAGCCCCTTTCAGACCTTTCAATCCTTTCAACAGAAACGTCTGTTCGGAGTTCCTCACTTAAACTCTCTGATAGTGCATTAATTAAGTCCTTTGTTCCACCTAAGAAGGAGGTAAGGACCCCTCCTGGACCTGCAGGGCCGGAAGAACTCTTCCCACTTTCTTTGGCTTCCTTCATCTTTGCAATAAGCCCTTTAATCAGACCGCCGTACTGTTTTTCAAGGTTGTAGATAGTGGGGAAAGCTGCCTTAAGGCTCATTCTGTCTGGGTCTCCTGCAAATATACCGGCAACCATCGGATCTAAGAGTTTCTCTAAAGCCTCCTCCCCTAACCTCCTCCTCACAAAGTTCCCAAGTGTCTCATCTGTACCGTCTCTTTTCGGAGGAACGAAGAACTCTCCTAAAAGCCTAAGTTTCCCCTTCCAAGACATCAGGTAACTTGAGAGGAAGGTTATCGGGTTCTCCGGAAGCCTTACGAGCTTACCGTTTGTATATATGAAGCGTTTTCTTGCCTTGTCGGAGCTCCTGTAAAGTTTCTCTTCAATTCCAAGGGCTTTAACCAAGTTGAGGGTGTAGGGCTTTCCATCTAAAAAGCCATTGGGACCAGCTTCAACGATGTAGCCCTTTTCATAAACAGTTCTCATCTTACCGCCAGGTTCTCTATCCTTTTCAAGGACAACAACCTCAGCTCCCCTCCTCTTTAAGTAGAAAGCAACAGAAAGACCCGAAACTCCAGCTCCAACAACACAGACCTTCATTCTATTCCCTCAAACTTTTATTCATTTCTCAATTTATTAATCTCTTTAGAAATGGCACCTATCAAGAGGGGATGCTTATGGTCAAGCTTAACTCTGAAAAAGTTAAGCCCAAGCTCACGGGCTACTTTACTGTATTCAATATCAAGCTCGTAGAGGGTCTCTACATGTTCAGAGACAAAACTAATTGGAAAAACAACTACGTTCTTAAACCCTTCCTCCTTTATCCTGTGAAGTTCTTCCTCCGTTGAAGGCTCAAGCCACTCAATAGAACCGACTTTACTCTGGTAGGAAATTCTGTAGTTAAAATCGGTAAAAGCTTCCATTACCTTCTTAACAGTTGAACTAACCTCTTTAGGGTACGGGTCTCCCTTTTCCTCAACAAAATACTTCGGAAGGCTGTGGGCTGAGAAGAGAACAACAGTTTCATCAGGAGATAGCCTTTCTAACTTCTTTCCTACCAACTCCTTTATCCAACGAATGTAAAAAGGATTATTAGTCCAGGATTTAACGTGCTTTATCTTGGCTACTTCTTCGCTTAAAAGCCTTTCAACATCTCTTATACAGGCACCAGTTGTTCCGTAGGAGAACTGAGGGTAAAGGGTTATGTGGTAGAGCTTCTTTACTCCGTCAACCACAATCTGTTCTGCAGTCTTTTCAAGAAGGGGCTTAGAGTAGAGCATTCCAGCGTAGGTTTTTAAACCTACTCTTCCAGAGACCAACCTAACCTGCTCAAGGGTATTTGCAACTAAAGGACTTCCTCCACCTATAGCTTCGTACTGAGGTTTGACCTTCGGAGCTCTAAAGGTAGCTATCAGGTAGGCAAGGGGCTTTTGAAGAAGTGAAGGAACTCCAAAGTTTATTAAGTCTCTATCTGAAAAGAGCCGGTAGAGGAAGGGTTTAATTTCTTTAAGGTTTGAGGGAGCTCCCATGTAGGTTACTAAAACGGCCTCTTTCATCTACTCTCCAATAATCTTTATTATCACCCTTTTCGGCCTTTGACCGTCAAACTCTGCGTAGAATATCTCCTGCCAGGGGCCAAGATCTAACTCTCCGTTAGTTATTGGAAGGACTACCTGAAGGTGGACTAAAAGGTTCTTTAGGTGAGCGTCTCCATTATCCTCACCAGTTTTGTGGTGCTTGTAGTCCAGTTTAAAGGGAGCCAACCTCTCAAGCCACTCCCATATGTCCTCGTGGAGCCCCTCCTCGTCATCCTGAATGATAACTGCAGCAGTAAGGTGCATTGCAGAGACAAGACACAGTCCCTCTTTAACTCCCGATTTTCTAACGGCCTCCTTAACGGTATCGGTAATTCTTACAAGGTCTCTTCTCTTTTTCGTTTTGAAAGTCAGATACTCCGTGTAAGACTTCACAATAACCTCCTTCGGAGTTTGAAAATAATACTACATAGAAGTATTTTTAACTAAAAACGAGGAGGAGAGAATGTACAGCGTTGCAGTTGTAGGCGGAGGAGTTGCAGGTCTTTCCTGTGCCTTGACCCTTGCAGACGGAGCAAAGAGGTTTGAGTTTGCAAGTGGAAAGAAGTTTTTAGTGGTAGACAGCGGGAACTCCGACGTCCTTAAGGCAGTTCTAAACAACGTTCCGGGAGTGAAAAGGGGAACCAGCGGAGAGGAATACCTTGAGTTCTTAAGGACTCAGGTTGAGGAGTTTGAAGATGTTAACCTCACAGAAGGAGAGGTATCAGAGGTAACCGGAGAAAAGGGAAACTTTAAGGTTGTTCTGTCCGACGGTAGGGAGTTTGAGGCGGAGCTGGTTGTTTTTGCAACAGGTTTCCACTCCTTTGACGTTAAAACGGATTTAGTAGAGGTGATTCCCCATCCACGCTCTCCGAGGCCCGGAAAGATTGCACTAAAACCTAAGAAAGAAGGCGTTTTCGTTGCAGGACTTGCTGCCGGGGAGATAACTATGGTTGCAACGGCAGCGGGAAGCGGCGTTGACGTTGCCTGTAGGATTCTTTCCGACTGGGCAGGAAAGGTTGTAGTAGGCCACGACAGAATTTCGGGGTAGCCCTGCTGCCCCTTACATCTTTAAGAACTTACTCAGAAACTCCCTCCAGTTTCCAAAGGGAACTTCCGTAAACTCTAAGTCTTCAAGGAGTATAGGGTTAAGAACGTAAACCCAAGCCTCTACAAACTCGTTCATAGGAATGAGCCTTATAGGTTTTAACTTCCTTATGTAGAAACTCTCTTCTGGAAAGAGCTCGTTAAATTCTTCAAACAGGTCTATAGCCTTAAGCGTAAGGTCGTCTACCCTGTAAACCTCTCCGAAAACGGTTCCTTCGCCTTCAATGACTCCGGGAAATCCGTCTTTAAGGTGGAGAAGCTTAGCTCCGTAGAGAATTCCGTGGGAAACAAAGTGGGAATCAACGAGAAACGCGTGGGCTGACAGCCCTTTCATGAGGGTTCCGTAAACGAAGAGGAGCTGGTAATTCACAGCTCCCCCTTAAACGTCAAGGTTTCTAACTTCTTTTGCAAACTTCTGGATAAACTCCCGCCTCGGTTCAACCTTATCTCCCATCAGAACAGTAAAGACCTCGTCTGCCTGAACGGCGTCTTCAACGGTAACCTTGAGGAGCGTCCTGTTTTCTGGGCTCATCGTAGTTTCCCACAGCTGCTCAGGGTTCATCTCCCCAAGACCTTTGTACCTCTGAATGTATATCCCTTCCTTACCTGTGTCTATTAGGTAGTTAAAGAGATTATCAGCCGTTTTAAACTCAAGAGTTTCTCCCTTTTTAGTTTTAACCCTGTAAGGAGGTTCTCCTAAGAGCTCCCTTAACCTCCTCTTCAGACCCCTTCCCTGCTTAAACAGGTCTGAAATGAGCAGGTCTTCGTCTATCACGTCCTCTTTTTTGAGGTATTTGTCAAAGGGAATCCTGGCCACTATCCTGAAAGAGCAGTGCTCCTTGTCCTCAACAATCTCAAACTCCGTTCCCTTGAGCTCATCAGGTAGGTTCTCTTTAAACCTCTCTACAAGGGCTTCAGCCTTTTCCTTCTCGTAGAGCTCCCTGTAGTCGGCCCCAACCCTTAATAGGAGATTTATGAGCTCCCTGTCCCTCTTCCTTGCAAGGATTGAAAGAACATCCTGGAGTTTAAGAAGCTTGTCAACTACCTCTTTTGCCTCTTCTTCCCTTAAGGGGTTACCTTCGGGAGAGAGGAACTCCACAGAGTCCAGAGCAAACTCCAAAACAACCCTTTCAAGCTCCTCGTCGCTCTTTATGTATATCTCCTTCTTCCCTTTTTTAAGCCTGTAGAGTGGCGGCTGGGCTATGTAGAGATGCCCTCTCTCAACAATTTCGGGAAACTGGCGAAAGAAAAACGTTAGAAGAAGCGTTCTGATGTGGGCTCCGTCAACGTCTGCGTCTGTCATTATGATTATCTTGTTGTAACGGAGCTTACTAATGTCAAAGTTCTTTCCAACTCCTGTTCCAAGGGCAGTAATTATCGTTTTTATCTCGTCGTTAGAGAGAACTTTCTCTATCCTTGCCTTCTCAACGTTTATTATTTTTCCCTTAAGTGGCAGTATTGCCTGAAAGCGCCTGTCTCTTCCCTGTTTCGCGCTCCCTCCGGCAGAGTCCCCTTCAACCAAGAAGAGCTCCGTCCTCTCAGGGTCTCTCTCAGAGCAGTCTGCAAGTTTTCCGGGAAGGGAGAACTCCTCCAATGCACTCTTCCTTCTTGTAAGCTCCCTTGCCCTCTTTGCAGCCTCCCTCGCTCTTGCGGCGGTTATAACCTTCTCAGCAATTTTCCTTCCAACGTCCGGCCTTTCAGTTAAGAAACTCCAGAGCTTGTCGTAAACGATAGAAGCGACAATCGGCCGAACTTCAGAGTTTCCAAGCTTGGCCTTCGTCTGCCCCTCAAACTGAGGGTTAGGAACCTTAACGGAGATAACGGCAACAAGGCCTTCCCGAACGTCGTCTCCCGTTACAGAAATCTTAGCGTTTTTCGGAAGGAGGTTGTTCTCCTCAATGAATTTCGTAATGGCCCTTGTTAGAGCCATTCTGAAACCGGCTACGTGGGTTCCGCCTTCCCTTGTGTTTATGTTGTTAACAAAACTGAAAATCTGCTCCGTATAGGTTGAGTTATACTGGAGAGCAACCTCTACTAAAACGTCGTCTTTCTCTCCGGTTATGTAGATGGGCTCAGGGAAGAGAGGGTCTTTCTTCTCGTTTATCTTCTTAACGAACTCTACAATTCCACCTTCGTAGTAGAAAACTTCTCTCCTCAGCGGCTCTACCCTCTCGTCTACGAGTGTAATTCTCAATCCCTTGTTCAAGAAGGCAAGCTCTCTCAACCTGTTTGCAAGGATATCCCAGCTAAATTCTGTAACCTCAAATATCTCCGGGTCTGGCTTGAAGGTTACTATAGTTCCCCTTTTCTTTGTCTCTCCAACACAGGCAAACTGAGTAACGGGCTTTCCTCTCTCGTAGACCTGCTTGTAAACCTTTCCGTCTCTGTGTATTTCAAGCTTTAACCACTCTGAAAGCGCGTTAACGACAGAAACTCCAACTCCGTGAAGACCTCCGGAGTACTTGTAAGCTTTCTTCTCAAACTTACCGCCTGCGTGTAGAACGGTAAGAACTATCTCAGCCGCCGGCTTACCGTATTCAGGATGTACATCAACGGGAATCCCTCTTCCGTTATCTGCAACGGTTACCGAGTTATCAGGGTGGATAATAACCTCTACCTCCGTGCAGTAACCGGCAAGAGCTTCGTCAACGCTGTTATCAACAACCTCAAACACAAGGTGGTGAAGGCCGTAAGACCCTGTATCTCCGATGTACATTCCCGGTCTTTTCCTAACAGCCTCAAGACCTTCAAGAACTTTTATCGCAGAAGCGTCGTACTTTTCTCCGTTTGCCATTTACTCCCTCTTCTCTTTTCCAAGTTTTCCGGGTTCAATTATACAAGCTGGTGCCCCGCCGAGAATTAACTTACCTTCCTCTTTGCCATTAGTTCTTCTATAATTTTTGATGCTCTCTCAGAAGTAAGACGGTTCAGGTTGAGCTTAGAAATGTCGGTTCCCGTTTCTTGAGCGAGCCTTTTGATGAACTCAACCTGTCTTGATGTTGCCTTCGTTTCCCTCTCCTGCTCTTTACGGGGCAGGAGCTCCTTTAACTCTCCCCTGTAGGCTTTCCTTCCGATTGAAAAGAGAGAAAGCCCTTTCTGAATTGCGTCTGTAACGGCTCCCTTAAGGGCATCTCCAGGAGTGTAGTTCTCACTCCCTCCAAAAACGTCCTTTGCAGATTCCTTTTCCATTAACCAGAGCCTTAACTTAACGCAAGCCAAGTATCTAACTTCACCTTTTTTGTTCTCAACCTTCTCTAAAGAGTGGTCAAGAACTTCATAACCCCAGTTGTTTGCCCCGATGACTTGATTAAGGGCGTCTATAACGAACTGAGGCCTGTAGCCTACTAAAACTCTTCCTCTTCCGGGAACTTCCTGAACGGCAAGAACTCCCTCTTTCCCCAAAATTGAATCAACTTTTTCTACAATAGTTGTCCAATAGTTGATTTTCTGATTTGCCATTGAAACCTCCGAATTGGGTTAGAGTGGAAACTCTGGCGGGGCACCAGCTAATATTTGGCTATCCTAAATTTAGGATTTTTCTATAAGTTTTCAACGGGAGAAAAAGGTTGAACGGCAATGGCTTTATACTTGAAAGGAGAACTATTCTAAAACTATTGCTCTTTGGTGGAGCTTTGGCTCTATCCCCCTTCGCACTTCCTCTTTTTTTTCTGGAGCCGAAGGCCAAGAAGAGAAAGTTTGAAACCGGAAAAAGAGTTGACCTTGAAAAGGCAGAGTTCCTGCCGGGAGTTTACGGTGGGACTCTTTACACGGCAACCTCTTCAGACCCAAAGACCTTTAACTTAGTCCTTGCAAACGAAACCTCATCAACAGAGGCCGTAGGAGAGCTCTTTGAAGGTTTAACAGATGTTGACCTGAAAACCTTAAAACCCAGGGGGGCTCTCGCCAAATCGTGGGAGTTCAGAGAAGGCGGCCTGAGGTGGATTTTCCACCTAAGGGAAAACGTCTTCTGGTTTGACGGAAAACCCTTTACGGCAGACGACGTTGTCTATACGTATAACCGCATCTACTTTAACCCGAAAATTCCCAACTCAACGAAAGACTCCTTTACGGTTAAGGAAGAGCTCCCAAAGGTGAGAAAAGTTGACCACCTCACCGTTGAGTTTACACTTCCCGTTCCCTTTGCCCCGCTCCTATACTCCCTTTCAGCTCCAATTTTCCCAAAACATGTAGTAAAGGAAGCTGTTGAGAGCGATAAATTTATGGAGTTTTGGACGGTATCAACTCCTCCTGAAAAGCTCGTTGGAACTGGCCCCTACAGGTTAGTCAGATACGTTCCCGGTCAGTATCTCATTTACGAAAGAAACAGAAGATACTGGAAGTTTGATAACCGGGGAAAGAGACTTCCTTACGTTGATAAAAAGGTAAAGGCGATACTTCCAGACCAAAACACTCAACTACTTAGGTTTAAAGCAGGAGAGCTTGATTTTTACAGCATTAGGGGAGATGACTACCCGGAGCTCAAAGAGGGAGAGAAAAGAGGGGACTACACTATATACAACCTTGGCCCCTCTTTAACGGCAGACTTCATCTGTTTTAACCAGAAAAGGGGAAATCTTCCCCAATGGAAACTAAAACTCTTCAGGAACAGGCTATTCCGTTGGGCAATTTCCCACTCTGTAGACCGAGAAGGGATAGTCTTAACAGTTTACAACGGCTTAGGCTACCCTGTTTACGCTCCTGTTACGCCTGCAAACAAGCTCTACTGGGATCCAAACTACCCGAAGTTCCCCTATAACTTGAAAAAGGCAAAACAGCTCCTTGCCTTAATAGGCCTAAAAGACAGGAACGGAGACGGCTGGCTTGAAACTCCAGACGGTTACAGAGTTGAGTTTAACCTTCTAACAAACTCAAACAATCCAGCAAGAGTTCAGATAGGAGCAATCCTCAAGTATGACCTGAAAAGGCTCGGGATAAAGGTAAATTTTCAGGCCTTAGACTTTAACAACTTGGTTGAGAAGCTCCTCCACACCCACGACTTTGACGCAGTAATAATAGGGCTTACAGGCTCAATAGACCCCAATGGCGGTAAGAACGTCTGGATGAGTAGCGGACAGCTCCACATGTGGAACCCAAACCAGAAAAAGCCGGAAACGGAGTGGGAAGCAGAGGTTGACCGGCTTTTTGAGGAAGCCGCAACAACACTTGACTTTAGAAAGAGGGTGGAGCTCTACAAGAAGGCTTACTACATAATCGCCTACCAGCAGCCCCTCATCTACATAGCGGCTCCCTTAGTATTGGAAGCTGCAAGGAATAGGGTTAAGAACTTCTACCCGACGGTTTGGGGAACCTATGAACCAGAAAGGATGTTTATTGAACTTAACGGAGCAAAAACTTCTTGATTAAGTAAGCCGAAATGGCCACTTCTACGAGTTTGGCAGCCACCGAGTAGAGAATCAGTTTCCTCTTCGGCAGCCGCCGAACTTTCAAGTAGAACTCCCTTAACTTTCCCTTCAAACTACCTCTACCTCAACAGGAAGGCTGACCCATAGACCGTGGATGTTACAGTATCCGAAACCTCTAAGTGTAACTTTACCAGGTCTGTCAACCTCTACTGTAAATGTAGCCCTGGGAGCTCCCTGAGTTGCTCTAAACCTTGCACTTGCCACTTCAAAATTGTCAATCCAGAGGGAAACAGACTCAATCCAGTGGATCATCGTGTTGGGATGGGGCTTGTAGTGGCCAACTTCAACGAAAACGTCAAACCAATCTCCTGCCTTCACTTTCTTTGGAGCTTTAACGAAAGGAGTGTGTTTCCTGCCTCCTACCGTCTTTAAATCGGGGCCGAAGACGGGAACGTCTCTCTTACCTGCAGCCTCTGCTACCTTGGCAACGGCGGGAGCTCCCCCAACAACCAGTGCACCAGTTCCAAGAAGTGTTTTTTTGAGGAAATTCCTCCTATCCAAAGATACCTCCTGTTATCGGCTTTAATGTCAATTTAATGATTACTATTACTGTTTGCAAACGAAAAAATAAAAATGACAACAGTAACAGTAAAGGAAGAAAATTTGTCTTTCGGAAAACTTGAAGGGGAAGGAGCTCCTACCCCTCCCCGTCTAAAACCTGTGGAATGAGCTCGTTCAGGAGCTTCGGGTTGGCCTTTCCGCGGGTCTCCTTCATAACCTGACCAATTAGGAACTTAACAGCTTTCTGCTTCTGTTTCTCGTTCCCTTCTTTATACTGCTTAACGGCCTTTTCGTTGCTTGCAAGGACTTTCTTAATTATCTCCTTAAGGGCAGACTCGTCGGAAATCTGAACCAAACCTTTCTCTTCAACGATTTCCTTCGGTGGTTTACCGGTTTTAACCATTTCAGGGAGAACTTCCTCCTTTGCAACCCTTATAGAGATAACCCCCTTATCTACAAGCTCAAGGAGCTTCGCCACCTGCTCAGGCTTAACGGGAGACTCCTCTACCGAGAGCTTCTCTTCGTTGAGTATTCCCAGGTAGTCTGAAATGATGATGTTTGCCACCCTTTTAGGTTCACCGCTGTAAGCCTTTGCCGCCTTCTCAAAGAACTCGGCAAGAGCCCTCTCCCTAACTAAAATACTTGCGTCGTAGGAAGTTATCTGAAACTCCTCAACGAACCTCTCTTTAACTTGGTCGGGGAGCTCCGGCAGACTCTCCCTTATAGACTCAAGCCACTCGTCGTCTATTATCAGAGGCGGAAGGTCAGGCTCCGGGAAGTAACGGTAGTCCTCGGCCTCCTCTTTCGTCCTCATGGTTTTTGTTATCCCCCTACTTGAATCAAAGAGCCTCGTCTCCTGAACAATCTTACCGCCACTCTTCACTACATCTATCTGCCTTTGAATCTCATACTCAAGGGCTTTCTGGATAAAACGGAAAGAGTTAACGTTCTTTATCTCTGTTCTCGTCCCGAGCTCCTTGCTCCCTTTCGGTTTGATTGAGACGTTAGCATCACACCTTAAAGAACCCTCCTCAAGGTTTCCGTCGTTTACCCCTATCCAGACCAGTATGTCCCTCAGCTTCTGCATGTAGAGACGGGCTTCTTCAGGAGTTGATATGTCAGGCTCTGAAACTATTTCAATCAGAGGAGTTCCAGCTCTATTCAGGTCAACGTAGGAGTTATCGTCAAACCCTTCACCGTGGATCGTCTTACCGGCATCCTCCTCCATGTGGATACGCCTTATCCTTATCCTCTTCTTAGTTCCGTCGCTCTTTTCTATCTCAACCCAACCGTTCTCGGCAAAGGGAAGTTCATACTGCGTAATCTGGTAAGCCTTAGGAAGGTCTGGGTAGAAGTAGTGTTTACGGGCAAATACGGAGTAGCGGTTAATCTTACAGTTGAGGGCTAAAGCCGCCTTTACGGCGTATTCAACCGCCTTCTTATTAAGCACCGGCAAGGATCCCGGCATTCCCAAACAGACAGGACAGACGTTGGTGTTCGGGGGAGCTCCGAACTCGTTCTTACAGGAACAGAATATCTTCGTCTTCGTTAAGAGTTGTGCATGAACTTCAAGTCCTATTACTGCTTCAAACTCCACTTTCTCTCTCCAGTTTAAATTTTTCTACAGAGATTTTATCAATTAACGAGCATCAGGTAGAGAAAAAACCCCCTAACACGAAAAAGAGAAACTCACTTAAAACGTATTTGGCAACTTTAGAGAGGGTAGAATAAATTTTCGCATTCATGGCAGGAAATATAATACGAGGTGGATCCCCATGTTAAGGCTTCTAATCGCTTTTTTAGTCGTATTAGTAACTACTGTTTCTTCCTTTGGATCAACAGCCTACAAAAACCAACTCATGCCGCCGTTTGCCTCAACAGTTTACGGAAGCAACGGAAAACCTATAGGTTTCTTCTACATCGGAAAGTTCAGACTCTACGCCCCCTACAGTGAAATTCCCAAAACACTCATTTACGCCGTAATAACTGCCGAAGACGAAAGGTTTTTCAAGCACAGCGGAATAGACCCAATCGGAATAGTAAGGGCAGCAATAACAGATATCTCAAAGGGAAAGATAGTTCAGGGCGGAAGCACAATTACACAGCAGCTTGCAAAAATGGTTTTCCTCTCCCCCAAAAGAACTATAGAGAGGAAACTAAAAGAGATAGAGCTTGCCAAAAGGATAGAGGAGAACTTAACGAAAGAGGAGATACTGGAGCTATACCTTAACTACATCTACCTCTCAAACGGAGCCTACGGAGTAAAAGCCGCTACTTGGGTTCTCTTCGGAGAGGACTTAAACCAGCTAACTCCCGCCCAGTGTGCCCTCCTTGCAGGAATAATCAGAGGTCCTGAATACTACAACCCGTTTAAACACCCTGAGAGAGCTCTCAAAAGAAGAAACCTTATCCTTAAGAAAATGGTTGAGAAGGGATACATAACCGAAGCCCAGTATCAAGAGGCCATAAAGGAACCCCTAACTCCGTTAAAAGCTCCAAACTACCCAAGAACAGCAGGTTATGACCTTGACTTTGTCAAGTATGAAATCCTAAAAAAGGGTATCCTTTCACCTAAACAGCTCTACACTGGCGGTTACTCAATCTACACATCTATTGACCCCGAAATAGAAAATTACGCCCAGCAAGTCCTTTCAGAGTATAACGAGTTCTACAGCAAATCCCACAAGTTAGACGACCTTCAGTGTGCAGGTTTCGCCGTTGATAAAGACGGAAGAGTAATTTTTGTTGTCGGAGGAAACGACTACTCAAAATCAAAACTGAACAGGGCCTTTCAGGTTCAAAGACCTATAGGTTCTACGGCCAAACCGTTTACCTATCTAACAGCATTCCAAAACGGCTGGTCTCCCCTTGATTTTGTCTCCAACGAACCGATAGAAATGCCGATGGATAAAAAAGACCCAAAAACGGGGAAAAATCTCTGGTGGAAACCAGAAAACTACAACAAGAGGTTTACTCCGTTTATGACCTTAAGACAGGCTCTGATACACTCTGTAAACGTTGCAACCCTTCACCTTGCAATGCACTTCCCACAGAAAATAAGACAGAACCTCATAAAGTTTGAGATGATATCCCCTGACTCTCCTTTTGACCTCTCCTACGTTCTTGGGAGCTTTCCATCAAACCTCTTTAGAGTAGTAAGAGCTTATACCGCCTTTCAGAGCGGAGGAATACTCAAAGAACCCTACACTGTTTTAAAAGTGAAAGATAGATACGGTAGAACTGTCTACATTGGTTACCCAAAACTCAAAAAAGTTTCTGATCCTCAATCTGTATTTATTCTCCGCTCTATTCTGCAGGATGTTGTTAAAGAGGGAACGGCAGCCGCTATCTCTTACCTGACTGACCAGTTTGACGTAGCAGGAAAAACAGGAACTACAAACGACTACAGGGATACCTACTTTACCGGTTTTACAACTTCTTTCGTAATGAGCGTCTGGTTCGGAAGGGACAGCTACAAAACCATGTGGAGAGGAGCAACAGGTGGAGGCGTATCGGCCCCACCTTGGGGTAAAATTGCACTGAAAATGTGCGAAAAGTTTGAGTGTGGAAGGTTCGTTCCCACTTACGATGAGATAGTTGAAAACTATCCTCCACCTACCCATTTCCCCGAAGAGGAGATGGAGAAGATTTACTACGACCAGTTAATTAACCAGCTGGGAGAGGAAGAATCCAACGACAAATAGGAGGGAAAAGTTGGAGAAGATAATACCGGTTCCGATAGAAGATGAAATGAAACAGTCCTACCTTGATTACGCAATGAGCGTAATCGTAGGTAGGGCACTACCGGACGCAAGAGACGGTCTTAAGCCAGTCCACAGGAGAATTCTCTACTCAATGTACCAATTGGGACTTTATCCCGATAAACCATACAAGAAAAGCGCAAGAATCGTAGGAGAGTGTTTTGTTAAGGGAACGAAGGTTTTTACACCAAAAGGCTTAAAGAACATAGAGGACATAAGGGTCGGAGACGAGGTTTATACGTCAACAGGAATCGGAAAGGTTACAGAGCTCTACGTAATGCCCCCTCAAGAGTTAAAAGAGGTTAAACTCAGAAGCGGCATCAGCCTAAAGTGCACCCCCGGCCAGATGTTTAAAGTTTTAACCGAAGACGGAGAGCTCCTCTGGAAAAAAGCTTCTGAGCTTAAAAAGGGAGACGTTTTACTCTTAAGGGGAGTTTACCCCAAAAACCTTCCGTACCAAAGACTAGAGGGAGTCATTTTAGATGAAGAAGTGGCATACCTGACAGGTCTCTTCTGTGGAGACGGCTGGATAGAGAGGGACAAAAGAGGCTACCACAGGTTCGGTCTGTCAATATCTTCTCTACCAGAAGCAGTTTCACGTGCTGCATCAATTCTCAGGAAAATCGGAATAGAACCGCGGATAAATGGTTATACATTAAGAGTCTCATCTTCTAAGACCAAAACTCTTATGAAAATCTTTGAGTGCAACGAAACAGTCAACGCCCTAACGAAAAAAGTTCCCTCGTGGATGTTCTCATCAAGTAGAAACGTCATTCTCTCTTTCGTCTCAGGCCTCATTGATTCAGACGGTTTCATTCACAAGAAAAGAAACGGAGTAGTAATAGCTGGAATTCCGGGAGAGCTCCTAAAAGACGTCCAAACTCTCCTGTTCTCTTTAGGAATTCCGTCAAAACTCTACTCAACCCAACCGAAAAACGGCAGAGTAAGGGGAAAGCAAGTTATAGGAAGGCACAGGATTTACTATTTAGAAGTAAGAGGAAACTATGTAGAGAAACTTCTTTCTGCCCCAATTAAACCCTTAAAGGTAAGTAGGTTTAACTACGGCAGAGTAAAAAGGAGCTCTCTCGATGAGGTTCCCTTTGTGGGAACTTTACTAATGAAAGAATTCCCAGAAAAACATCTCGGAAGAGGTTGGTACCAAACTCCTGAAGGTCAAAAGGTAAGGTGCGGAACAAAGTATCCAACGGGAACAAAAATCCGCAAGGTTTATAGGAGCTTTCTTGTTGATTTAGGTCTTTTAAGGAAAGCTGAGCTGATAGGTTCCGAATACTCAGAGTTTTTAAGAAATACTCTCTCTTACAACTGGTTCTTTGACAGAGTTGAAGAGGTAGAAGACGCCCCGGCAGAGGTAACCTACGACATTCAGGTTGAGAAAGACCACGAATTCATAGCAAACGGCGTCGTTGTTCACAACTGCCTCGGTAAATTCCACCCACACGGAGATACGGCAGTTTACGACGCACTGGTTAGAATGGCTCAAGACTTCTCTATGCGCTATCCCCTCGTAGACGGTCAGGGAAACTTTGGCTCAGTAGACGGCGACTCAGCGGCTGCAATGCGCTATACCGAGGCAAGGCTCTCTAAGGTCTCCATTGAGCTTCTTAAAGACATTGAAAAGGACACAGTTGACTTTAAACCGAACTTTGACGAGTCCCTCTTAGAGCCGGAGGTTCTGCCTGCAAGGTTCCCGAACCTTTTGGTTAACGGAGCTGCCGGAATTGCAGTCGGAATGGCGACAAACATTCCTCCCCACAACATGAAAGAGGTCTGTGAAGCGGTTAAATACCTTGTTGACCACCCGGAGGCCACAACGGAGGAGCTCCTACAGTTCGTAAAAGGCCCAGACTTCCCGACGGGAGCTGAAGTCATAAACCCTGAAGACCTGCCCAAAATCTACAAGAGTGGTAGGGGAAGCGTAACCATAAGGGCAAAACACAGAATAGAGGAAGTGAGGAGGAAAACGGCAATTGTGATAACGGAGCTCCCCTACCAGGTCAACAAAGCAGACCTCATAAAGAAGATAGCTGACCTTGTAAAGGATAAAAAAATAGATGGAATTTCAGACATAAGAGACGAGTCAGACAGAGAAGGTATAAGGGTCGTAATAGAGCTTAAAAGGGACGCAACTCCCCAAGTAGTTCTCAACAAGCTCTACAAGTTTACACCCTTACAAACAAACTTCGGCTTTAACATGATAGCCCTTGTAAACGGAGAGCCTAAACTCCTCAACCTCAAGCGCTACCTTCAGGAGTTCATAAACTTCCGCCGAGAGGCAATCCTCAGGAGAACAGCCTTTTTACTCAGGAAGGCAGAGGAAAGGCTCCACATCCTTGAAGGGTTAAAGGTTGCCCTCGAGAACATTGACAGAGTGGTTGAAATCGTAAAGACAGCCGAAAGCCCGCAGATAGCTCAGGAAAAGCTCACTCAAGAGTTTGGACTGACGGAGAAGCAGACAAAAGCCATCTTAGACATGAAACTCCAGAGGTTAACAGGCCTTGAGAGAGAAAAACTTGAATCTGAGTATAAAAAACTCCAGAAAGAGGCCAACTACTACAGGAACGTTCTTGAAAACCCGGAAGAACAGAAAAGGCTCATTAAAGAAGACATGGATGAAATAATCTCCCTCTTCGGAGACGAGAGAAGAACGGCGATAGTCTCTAAGGAGAGCGAAATAGACGTAGAGTCAATGATTGAAGAGGAAGAGGTCGTAATCTTCCTAACCCACAAGGGATTCGTGGCAAGAGTCTCCGCAAGTATTTACAGAACACAAGGTAGAAGTGGAACGGGAGTTAGAGGAATTAAAACAAGAAAGGGAGACTTTGTAAAAGACGTAATAACTGCCTCCTCAAAAGACCACCTCCTCATATTCACAAACCAAGGTAAGGTCTACTGGCTCAAAGCCTACGAAATTCCTAAAATGGAAAGACCTTCAGGGGGTCAGTCCATAAGGAACTTCCTGCCAGGAATGTCAGGAAACGAAGTGGTTTCAAGGATAATTCCCGTTAAAGACTTCTCAATTAACAAGGACATATTCTTTGTAACCCAGAAAGGCTACGTTAAGAGAACGGCTCTTCAGGAGTTCTCAAACCCAAGGTCAACAGGAATAAACGCAATTAACCTTGAGCCCGGAGACAGACTGGTTTACGTAGGACTTGTAGGAGAGAACGATAACGTAATCTTAGTTTCAAGGAACGGAAGGGCCATAAGGTTCCCCGTCCAGGACGTTAGAAAGATGGGAAGAAGCGCAAGGGGCGTGAGGGGAATGCTCCTTGACGAGAACGATGCTGTAGTCTCTGCAGCGGTAGTGGAACCGGACGATAAATACCTCCTTATAGTAACTGAAAAGGGATACGGTAAAAGAGCTCTCATCTCAGAATTCCACCTCCAGAGAAGAGGGGGTAAAGGACTAATAGCAACGAAACTCTCTGAAAAAACCGGAAAAGTAGCAAACGCTCTTACATTAAAAGACGAAGAGCCCATAATCTTAGTCTCCAAAAACGGTAAGATAATCAGGATTAACAGCGGAGACGTCCCCGTTTACGGAAGGCACACAAGGGGAGTGAGAATCCAAAAGCTCTCAGAAGACGACGCTGTAGTCTCTGTATCCAAAATGCAGCAGGAGGAAGAGTAACTATTCCTTGTTCCTCACAACTTAGACGTATAAATTAAGATTTAAAATACGGCAGGAGGAACCGTTGAAATCAAAGCTTACCCTTAGGCTTGATAGAGATGTAATAGAAGCCGCCAAGGAGTATTCAAACAAGAGAGGAGAGCCAATATCAAGGCTGGTTGAAAAGTTTTTTAGGACTCTTACCGCCGAGGAAGAAATTACGCCTACCGTTCGTAAACTTATGGGAATCCTTAAGAACTCCAATCTTAATGAGTTTGACTACAAGAAGCACTTGGAAGAGAAATATCTATGAGAATTCTATTTGATACGAATGTTATCTTAGACCTCCTTTTGGAGAGGGAACCTTTCATTAAACAGGCAGCTCTCCTCTTTTCAAAAGTTGAAAAAGGAGAGATAGTAGGTATTGCCTGTGCAACAGCTTTTACTACGGTTTATTACCTATTAAGAAAAAAACTTAGCCATCAAAAAGCCAAGGAATACATAGATCTTCTCCTTAGTTTATTAGATGTAGCAGCAGTTAACAGAACAGTCATTGAGACAGCAAAAAACCTTGTCAGTTTTAAGGATTTTGAAGATGCCGTTGTTTACGCCTCTGCCTTACATTCCAACTGTAACTGCATTGTCACAAGAAACACAAAAGACTTCCCGGAGTCTGAAGTTCCAGTTCTTTTACCAGAAGAGGCTATGAAAATATTAGCTATTAGAAAGGAGGAAAAGGATGATTGACATAAAACTTGTTAGAAAAGAGAGTGAAAGGGTAAAGGAGCTCCTCTCCCGTAGAGACCCGGTATACGCAGAGAGGGTAGACGAACTTTTAGCAGTAGACAGGGAAAGGAGGACACTCCTTTCAGAGATTGAACAGCTAAAGGCAAAGAGGAACAAGCTCTCAAAAGAGATAGGAAGTCTATTTAGAGAAGGTAAAAAGGAAGAAGCCCTACGGATTAAGGCAGAAGTTGAAGAGATATCAAAAAAGGCAAAGGATTTAGAGAAAGAGTTAAAAGACGTAGAGGAGAGGTTTCAAAGACTCATCCTCTCCATCCCTAATATTCCCCACCCGTCAGTCCCCGTCGGAGAGGACGAGAACAACAACGTAGTGGTTAGATACTGGGGAGAGAAACCTAAGTTTGACTTTGAACCCCTCCCCCACTGGGAAATAGCGGAAAAACTTGGAATTTTAGACTTTGAAAGGGCTACAAAACTTGCAGGCTCAAGGTTTGTCGTTTACAAAAAGTGGGGAGCGAAATTAGAGAGAGCTCTCATAAACTTCATGCTTGACCTCCACACACAAGAGCACGGCTACGAGGAAGTAATACCTCCTTTCTTAGTCAACACAAAAACGATGACGGGAACTGGCCAGCTTCCAAAGTTTGAGGAAGACCTTTACAAAATTGAAAACGAAGACCTGTGGCTTATCCCAACTGCTGAAGTTCCCCTAACCAACCTTCACGCAGGAGAGATAATCCCTGAGAAGGAGCTCCCCAAATACTACACCGCCTACACTCCCTGCTTCAGAAAGGAGGCTGGAGCCCACGGAAGGGACGTAAGGGGAATAATGAGGCTCCATCAGTTTAACAAGGTAGAGCTCGTAAAAATCGTCCACCCCGAAAAGTCATACGAAGAATTGGAGAAACTCGTAAGGGAGGCCGAGAAAGTTCTCCAGCTCCTCGGGCTTCACTACAGAGTTGTGGAACTCTGCACCGGCGACCTCGGATTTTCCGCTGCAAAAACCTACGACATTGAGGTCTGGATACCTTCACAGAACAGGTATAGAGAAATCTCCTCCTGCTCAAACTGTGAAGACTTCCAGGCAAGAAGAGCTCAGATAAGGTTCAGAGATAAAGAAGGTAAAACAAGGCTTGTCCACACACTCAACGGCTCAGGCTTGGCAGTAGGAAGAACCGTAATAGCCATCTTAGAGCAGTATCAACAGAAAGACGGAAGCATTATAATTCCAGAAGTATTGAGAAACTACTTAGGAACAGACAAAATTAACTTTTAATTACTCAACTTTATAGATGAAATAAACTGTAGAGTGTTCTGCCGGAATTTTGGTGTTAACAACGTTAACCTCTACAGAGTAAATAACAGCTCCGGTAGTAGGATCATTTATATACTTTAAGAGTTTAGCCTGAACTCTGTAATCACCTATATTGGAATAAGAACCTAAATTTATCAGCTGATTGGGTCTTGCGCAGTTTGTATACTTACAGAGTTCATCACTGTCCATAAGTGTCATAAGATACTGAGAAACGCCCTTAGCTACCTCAAGGGAAGACCTGTACCTGTAGGCCATTCCAGACATCTGACTGGAAGCAGTAACCATGTAAAGCATAACACCCGTAAAAACTAAAGCTATAACGGAAAGAATTAAAACAGTTGTTAGAGCAAGTCCTCTCCTCACAACTTACTTCCTTATAATGTTAATCGGTTCAATGCTCAACTTTATAACTTTCCAGTGGTAGTGTTTATAGTCTGAAGGAAGGCGGAGCTCCACGTTATCAGGCTCAATCTTTGTTGAACCACTAAACACGTAATTGGGATCCTTTCCACCTTCCCTAACCAACAGGTAAATGTGAACCATTTTAAGCTTATCTTTCAGGTCTTCAAACGTTGCATTCTGAATAGCAGAATAATCAGGATCGGAAGTGTCAAAAGGATTAACAAACCTTCTATTACCCCAATCAACTCTAACCTGAAAGTCGGCAACACAGCCAAGGAAAGGTTGAACAGTTCCGGAAAGTCTACCATTCTTTAGTTTCCAAGAAACCTTTCTACCTAAAACATACATATCCTTACATACAGGATTCACAGAAGACGACCTATACAAATAGTAATCTATCTCTCCACAGGCTTGTTTCACGCATATGTAGGTCTCATTTTTCCTGAGGGTAATCTTAGGAACAGGATAAGCCAAGAAATACCCTCTTTTAGAACAGACGTAACTCTGTCCATTATGACCTACTTTCGCATAAGGCGAATCTATATTTTCCATCAAATCCATTACAACAGCGTAATCTGAAGGAAGAGGTAATTGGGAAGATGAAACTAAAACAGAATTAACACCAGAAGAAGAGCAGTTAAGAATTGCCCAACCTTTTGTAGAACGATTTGTAACAACGTAAGTTGAACGAATAGTCAAAACAAGATTTCCATTGCTATTTCTTTTGAACTGAATGGGAACCTTAGGTTCACTTATAGAGATACCATAACCGGCATGCTCCAAGTCTTGCTGTAATACCTCCTCTCCGACAGTAGAAGAGATAGTAACTGAAGATTTGCCCGTTCCTTTTATAAAAATTTTAAAAAGACGGGTATATCCGTAGTAAATAGCTCCCAATAGAAAAATAGAGATACCTAAAACGACAAGAAGTTCTACTAAAGACAAGCCGCGTCTTTTCATTTTCTATTCCTTACAATTGTATCTCCTGAGATTTTGTCCAATTTGTCTCCATACTTCCAGCAAACTGTGAGCATAACATCTTTAACCTGATAAGTAGGATTATCTGTAACTTTATAGTAGAGGCCAAACCTATAAGTCTTACTACCAACTGTCCTCTCAAGATAGTTTTTACTCAAAGCATCCAAGCAATCTTTTGCATCGTTATTAAGTTTACTTTCTACAACATCCTGATAAGGCAAGCTCTTAACAGCTTCAAGCTTACTGTAAAGAATGTTAGAAGCTTCATGGAAGAGAGCCCTTCTCACAGAATACTTCTCAAAATAGATAGCTGCAGCTAACAACCCTAAAAGGACAACTACAGCTATAACAGCAGCTATTAAAACTTCAATAAGCGTAAAACCTTTCCTCACCTGCACCTTCTCTTTCCTTTTGCATCAACGTAAGTTTGTCCCATTCTTAAACGCAAACCATCCGAAATAACACAACTAACATCAGGATGTAAACTCAAATTTCCCTGAAAAACAATACTTCCTCTACTCATTAATCCTTTAGGATAGATATCAATAGTTCCATAAAACGGATTATTCAAATTAATATCCCTAATTTTTTTAGCATTTAAATCTATTATTTTTATAACATTGCCATTTACAGAAACTTTTAAAGATTTCCCTTCTGAAAGGGCAACCATTCTCTCTTTACTTATCAATGTATAAATAAACCTCGTATCCCTCTCCACGCTTACTCTTTTGCTCCACTTTGTATACTTGGCAAAACCAAGAGCTAAAATAAAACCAACTATGATAATAACAACAACTAATTCAATGAATGTAAATCCTTTACTCCTCAAACTACATCTCCAACCAGAGTAAAAGTGCTCCCATTAATGCACTATAAGGACCTATAAACGGCGTTGTAGACTCCGGAGCTATACCTGTATACCATGAAGTAGCTCTATGGTTCTCTTCGCTAAAATTAGAAGGAGCTCCTTCTCCTTTCTTCCAGTTAATAGAAATTTGCCTTAAATCAGATCCTGAAAGCTGAAGTAGTAAAGTTCCTTGGGTTTTATTAACCATATAAACAGGACACTTATCATTCACACTTCCTCCAGTAGCACAATTAAGCATCCACAACCTTGTCCTTCCACCGAAACCGCATGGGTCAGTAGTTGGTTCTATAGTTGTAAATATCGCTACATTTTGGTCTGTTAGAGTTGGGTCAGTGATAACTCTTTCTTTTAAATAATCATCGTTTCCACCTTCTAGTTCTACATACCATGATCTTAAAACTCCATTTCGAGCATCAGTACATACATCTTTAGAAGAATGAGCTGCATTTACATTTGGCCTACATCCATTATCATCACACTCAAGAGGAATTCCATAAATCCTATTTCTTTGGCCTGATAACGTATCATCATCCTTGAAGAACCATCTTCCAGTTCCAAAATACAGATAATACCTATCAAAACATTTTCCTATCTCTACCTTCGCAGTAACAGGACCAAATGCATCATTAAAATACTTGTAAAACCTCCAATTCTCAGGATTTTCATCCCTAACATCCCCCATTATTAAACCACCTTTCCAATTCTTCATATTTCCATTTTTCCTTGAATATCCAAAAAAGACATAATCGGTATCCCCATCATTATCATAATCAAAACCTTCTGTAAAAAGCCTCCCAGAAAAAGCATTCTTTATTTCGGCTCCTTGACCCTTCCCTACAGAACTTGAAACAAACCTACTGTAGGTTGCTTTAAGCTTTCCAGTTAACAAATCAAGAACAAATAGTGTGAGCTTTTGCCCTGAATCTCCTTTATAATTTGTTGGACCCGAACCAAATAGAACATAAATTCCCGACTTTTTCCTTATTATTGCTGGACCAGAATATGTAAGGCCTAAATCTTTATGAGAAAACTCCCAAAGAAGTAGAGGTCTTTCAGGATTTGTTATATCAAGCGCAAAATAAGAAGAAAGCCCCACGCATTGTGAAGAGGATACATCAGGACAAGTATCAGGAGGAGGGTTTTCACAACTATCTCCACTACAACCGGTTCCACCGCCTAATCGCATTCCTCCAATAAGTATTCTCCTTTTAGTTCCATCATCAGTTTTTATATCAACAACGTAAGGCCTCAAGTCCACAAAATATCTGTGACAATAATTGGGATCGGCTAAAAATTTCAAGTAAGGTAATACATTTTCAGGTATAAAAGCCCACAGCTCTTCACCTATTGTATAGTGTGTAGAATCATTAGGGCTATCCTGCAACTTAACAGGATGCATACTATCACTCTGTTTCTTTAAATATCCCACTTTAAAAGCATGAAGCATACCATCGTTAGCTCCAACAAAAACAACATTCATATTGTCGTATGAAACAAGCATAGGAGTAGAGTAAACAATGTCTCCCAATTTCCAAGTATCTCCATCTGAATCATAAGTAATATTCCTACATCCAAGAATCTGGACACCTCTTATAAAATCAACTAAGTTCTTAGGATCATTCTTTAAACAAGAAATTTTTGATAGATCTCCAAAATAATGTTCAAAATTCAGTAGATTTGCCTTTTCAAAGGCTACTAAGTCACCATTTACATTAGTAAATATACGCCTATCATTTGGAGACATGTAGAGAAGCGCTTTTCCTCCCTCCCAAATTGGATGAAGTTCATCAAAAGAAGAATAAGTGCCAGAGGCACTACCCTTTGTTCCATCCGGTTTACTTTCGTAAGTTGTTATCTTCAAGGAATAAGTGTAGGGATCTATCTGCCATTCTATTATTTTATCATCAAGTATATCCAAAACGGCATTTTGATTTGTATCCTCTCTAATATTTTGGATTTTTTTTGAATTTAGAAGCCACCAGTTATAGAGATAACCCACCCACGTTAAATCATATTTACCTACAGTTTTTCTGGGATAGAAAAGGCTCTGTGTAACAAAGGTTCCTTTTTTCTTTGTTTCAGGTAATACTGCTACCGACGTCCCAGATGCTCTCTTAATAATTTCTTCAACCGCTTTTTTTATAGCAGCTTCAATTTTATAGCCATCTTGCGCTTCAAAGTAGTTATCGGGAATACCATCTTCGTTACTATCCCACTCAGCTTCTAAATCTGGAATACCATTATCATTAATATCGTTAAATCCACCATACTTCGCAGCCCATCTCAAAAGTTTCCTACCAACAGGAGAATCATCAAAAACAAAAACGTCATAAAGAGTTAAATTCTGCTCACCTTTTAAATCGGGCCTTAGATCTGTATCGTGAGCATAGAAAGCTACACCGGCCAAGTAGTATGTTCCATCCATAGAGTTTGCTTTTTTACAGAATAAATCTTTACCTTCTATTTGCGATATTTTCTCCATCCACGACCTTATACTAAAATTAGAATCAGAAACATCTGCTCCCCAACATCCTCCAGGAATATCCTTATCCTTTGTTGATTCTCCATCTGTTATAAGAAGAACAAAGTTTTTCTGACACCTATACTGAATAGGGTCATGATTTGAATAATCAATACTGTTATAAGCTGACATCCTCGCTTCAAAATATCTAATAGCTTCATAATACGTTTCTGCTAGTGGTGTCCATGTCCTTGGTTTTATAGACTGTATTTTTTTGACTAAACCGTTATTTTCACCGGGTCCAGAAATGAAAATTTCTACTTTACCTCCATCTTTAATATCATATCTATCCTCAAAACCATCACCTATATTGAAAGTCATTAAACCGTAGCGAACTTTATTCCACGTTTCTTGTATTATTCCTTTAGGTTCTTGAGAAGTTCTAATATGGAGTCTATAGGCGTTATTAAATTTCCAAGAAACTCGATAACACCGCCCTCCATAAGAACAATCCCAGAAATAGACAGAATGGTTGTTCCAATCAATCTTATAAAAGTACAAGTCAGGAGGTAGAGTATTCCCCTCAAATAAGTAGCCTCCAGCTATTACATAGTTAGTTCCCGGTCTATAAAAATCTCTATCCGGGTCATCAATAACCTTTAAATAGTAATAGTTACCAGATTTATAAAAATCACCTCCCACTAAAACTTTTCTCATTATATCTACACGTCTCATTGTAAGCCAGTTTAGATAATTCCCGCTCCAATTTCCGTTGGGGTCTTTATAAAAATAACCTTTCTTTTTGCTCACTTTTTTATATGAATATTTTGAACTCGGGTCAAAATAACCGTAATACAGATTATTTTGGTTATATTGCTCATCCTTTTTATAAGCAAGTTCATACATACTGCCGGAGTTATCCAAAACAATTAACACATTAGGAGGAACTGAAACGTATCCAAAAGGGGGATATTGGCAAGCATTTACGCCTTCAAAAGAAGATATTAAAAGTAGCAAAAAAATAAGAAACAGATAAACGGCTCTCATTGAGGCTTCTCCTCTAATTTAATTTCTTTAAGAACTTTATTTACAAAACTCACCTTGACAATATAGCCTTGCCTTAGACTCTTTAGAATTTCAGCAGTATTTTCATTAACTTTCAATGAAATATTACCTTGGCGGGTTAAAATAGTAACTACCGAACGTTTTTTATCAAAGTTAAGAAAGATACCTGTTAACTCTTCAGCCTCAACGAAGGAGAACATAAATAGAGATATTAACGAAAATACTAAACTAAATTTCAAAATTTTCTCCAAGATACACCTCCCTAACAATTTTTTGATTGGCGACTTCTTGAGGTAGACCGGAAGCAACCACTTTACCGTGAGCTATTATATAAGCCTTATCAGTAATTCTAAGAGTTTCCCTGACGTTATGGTCGGTAATTAAAATACCTATATCCAATTCTTTCAGATCTAAAATTAGTTTCTGAATATCAGAAACGGCAATGGGATCTATTCCAGCGAAAGGTTCATCAAGGAGGAGAAACTTAGGATCTATTGTGAGAGCTCTGGCTATTTCTAATCTCCTCCTCTCCCCACCGGAAAGGGATGAAGCCTTTTGATCTCTAAGGTGAGAGATTCCAAAACGGTCTAAAAGCCAGTTAACTTTGTCCTTAATCTCTCCCTCTGTATAGTCGTGCATTTCAAGAACAGCCCTTAGATTCTCCTCAACGGTAAGCTTCCTAAAGATGGAAGGTTCTTGAGGTAAATAGGAAAGCCCTTTTCTTGCCCTTATGTAGGTTGGATCTTCGGTTATATCCTCTTCGCCGATGATAACTTTCCCCCCATCAGGTTTTACAAGCCCTACTATACAGTAGAAAGTTGTAGTTTTTCCAGCTCCGTTGGGTCCCAACAAACCAACCACTTCACCTTCTCTGACTTCAACTGTAACACCGCTAACTACTGTCCTCTTTCCAAAACGTTTCGTTATGTTTTCGGCCTTTAGAACGTTAAGGTCTCTTACTTCTTCCAACGGAGCTCTCCTCCGGGTAAATAACCGTCTTAACCCTCTGTTTTACTCCCTCAACGTTTACTCTACCGTCTCTATAAGCTACTATCCTGTCACCTATTATAAGGTTATCCTTCTGCTTTAGTTTGGCATCTCCTATCAGCACAACTTTCTCCTCAAAGGGATAGTAAATGAGCTTTTTACACCAGCCTTCACCCCGAGGGTCTTTAATGTGAACGTTACCTTCAACAAGAATTTTCTTTATGTGCTTTCCCGTAGGATCAAAAAAGATTGTAAGTTCATCACCGGTAATGACAGTCTCTCCGTGTTGGGCAATAACGTTCCCTACGTAAGTAGCAACTTTCTCCTTGTCACTGTAGGTTAACTTCTGAGCCTCAACAACAACAGGAATGTTAGAAGCTGCGAAAGAGTAACTTGATACAAAGACAAAAGTTACCAGAACAGGTAGAAGTTTCCTCATTTTAGTTCCTCTCTAACAACAGTTTTTACTCCACCAGAGATTATAGCTCTCTGATATTTTAAGTCCAAAGTGCAAACTTTTCCTTCAGATGTATTAATACTATTGTAGGTAACTTTACAGCTTTTATTGGTTTTAAAGCTCTCTCGTTTCAAAAGATAAACACCTTCAGGAGAAAAAGCTTTAAAGTTTTTTCCTATTAATTTTACGTTCTTTAAATAAACCTTCCCTTTTTTCCTATCAAGCTTTGCTTCATCAGCTTCTATTACTACCTGAGATCTAAGAAAAACGGTAAGAACGGGTTTCTTAAGCTGTATTGTATTTTTATCAAGAAAGTTAGCCTTGGGAGATGTAAGCTGCCACCTTCTTTTTCCAGAAGATTTTAGTATAAAGTTTTCAACCGTTTGAGTTTTATGCTGAGGAACGTTTATTTTCTCCGGAGGAGTTTCTCTCTTTGAGATAAAAATCAGAAAAGGAATAAAAGAGATAATCAGTAAAAACAGAGCTAACTTATATAGTCTACTTTTCATTATCGGACTCATTTAAAAGGAAGTCCATAAACTCCCTAACAGCTCCTCTTCCTCCTGAAGCTCTTGAAATAAAATCAACTAAAACTTTCACCTGAGGAACAGCATCGGCAGGAGCTCCGCTAACTCTAACCTTTCTTAAAAGAGGAAGGTCTGGAAGGTCATCCCCCATAGCGGCAGTTTCATCAAAGGAGAGAGAACGTTTTTCCAAGAATTCCTCTGCAAAGGAGAGTTTATCTGAAATCCCTTGGTAAACCTCTTTCACCCCTAACTCTCTACACCTCTTCTCTACCTGAGAGGAGAACCTACTGGATAGGACGACAATTTCAATACCACTGTTTAGAGCTCTTACTATGCCGTAACCATCTTTAACGTTGAATCTCTTTACTTCCCTTCCGTAAATGTCGTAGGAAATGGTTCCATCTGTCAAAACGCCATCTACGTCCAAGAAAATTACCTTCACCATACCGGGAGCTCCTCCTCTGAAACTGCCCTATAACCTGTAAACTCAACGTTTACGTTAAGGCATTTTACACCATTTAGGTGGCAACCACAGAAGACGCAGTAAGGGTTCCAGTGGACGTGGCCGTGAATGAGAAGGGAACAACCTTCTTCCCTGTAAATTTTAGTTATCTTTTCCTGGAACTCCTTATACCTATAAGTCCTTAAATCCTTTGAAGGAAAGTGGCACAACAGAAATTTTTTTTCGTTTACACGGATAATCGTTGAAAACTCTACAACCTCGTCAAAGTAGAGCTCCAAGTCCTTAGAATGCCAGTCGTGATTTCCTTTTATAAGGACCTTTCGGCCGGGGAGCTCCCTCCAAGCTCTTAACAGGTAATCTGAATCTTCCCAGGCAAAATCTCCTAAGTGGTAGAGGGTATCTGAAGACTTAAGCTGATGCTTCAGGTTTGAAAGGATTAACTCCTCAAATCCCAGTTTTCTTTTAACAGGACAGAGCTTAAGGATGTTTCTGTGGAAAAAGTGGGTGTCGGAGATAAAGTATTTCATAAGGAAATTATAAAAGGCCTGCACGGGGCAGGCCAAGGTTTTACTCAGGATTGTTACCCGGAAGCTGGGGAAGAACTCTTGCTTCAAGGGGGACTTCGCCGGTTAAAGAGCGAAGGAAGTCTGCAATCTTCTTCGCTTCTTCGTCGGATAGTTTCTTTCCGAGCTCTTTCTGAGCCATTATCTTAACTGCCTCTTCAAGACTGTTTACAGAGCCGTCGTGGAAGTAAGGAGCAGTAAGTGCAACGTTTAAGAGTTGTGGCGTTCTAAACATATACTTGTCTGCAGGGTTCTTGGTTACTCTGTAGCGTCCAAGATCGTTGTTCCACTTGAACTTGTGGAACCTACTGTCTGAAAGAACTGGCCCGTTATGGCAGGCAATACATCCGTATTTAACAAAGAGAGCCATTCCCTCTTTCTGCTCTTTCGTGAGAGCTCCGTCCTCTCCCAAGAGGTACCTCTGGAACGGAGAGTTTGGGGTGTTGAGAGTTCTCTCAAAGGCAGCAATGGCTTTTACAACGTTCTCAAAAGTAACAGGGTTTTTCTCTCCCGGAAATGCCTTCTTAAAGAGTTCCACGTATTCAGGTATGGCCTTAAGCCTGCGAACAACAATTTCGGGGGTTGAGTTCATCTCAACGTGAGCCTGAAGCGGACCCTTAGCCTGCTCTTCAAGAGTAGGAGCTCTACCGTCCCAGAATTGAACTCTTAAGAAACCTGAGTTAAGTGTGGTAGGAGCGTTTCTTCCACCAGTTTTCCAGTGGTCTCCAAGAGAAGTTTTTTGATTATCATCACCACCTAAAGCGAGATTATGACAAGTATTACAGGAAATAAGCTTACTCCTTGAAAGCCTTGGGTCGTAGTAGAGCATCTTTCCGAGCTTTACTTTTTCGGGAGTCATTGGATTGTCAGAAAGAATAGGGGGGAGTGCAGGTAGAGGTTTAAAGAACTTCTTGTACTTTGCGTAAGGATCTGATACAACCTCACGAACGTTTTTAGTTTGGGCCCTCTTTGAAGCGTGAATACCTCCTCCAAAAAGTTCGTTAGCAGCTTTAACGTAAGGCAGTCCTGGAGGCATTTTTCCTTGGGAGACCATCTCTTTCACTTTAGCCAGAAACTCTCTCTTTGAATGAAACATTGAAAGGAGTTTAGACTTTGTTGGAGCAACCACCCCGTTGTGACAGCCTGCACAGTTGGTCTCCCAAACACCTGCCTTTGCTCCAGCTGTAGAAAGGATAAAAACAGAAAGCGCTATGAGAGCTCTCCTCATAATACCCACCTCACGATTGATTCTCTAACTAAAATTATAAACTATTGCAAAAAGATTTCAAGCAGCTTCAACTCTTTCACTACACGCTCAACGTCCCGGCAGGAATAGAAAGGAACAACTGGAACCTTCAGGAGTTTCTTCAAACTGTAGAGATTAGTTCCAAAACTCTCATCAAATTGTTGAAAACTGTTGAGAACAACACCCTTAACCTCTAAACCGGCATTTAAACAGGCATTCACGGTTAAGAGAGTGTGATTTATAACTCCCAACTTGTTAAGTGCAACAACTACAACAGGCAAAGATAAGGAAACGGCAAGGTCTAAAAAAGAAAAACTCCAATTTATCGGAACCATAATTCCACCAGCTCCCTCAACAACTAAAGGTGAACGGGAAAGAAGAGACTTACACCTGTCAACGATTTCCTCAACATCTATATCTATACCATCAAATTCCGAAGCAACAGAAGGAGCAAGAGGGTCTCTAAAAGAGTAAACAGGCTTTAAATAAACCCCAGATGCTTCTGAGAGTTTTTCAGCATCCTCACAAACAGGAGAACATCCGGTTTCAACTGGTTTAAAACCCAAAACATCTAAGCCATTTTTTCTCAAGGCTCTAATGAGACAACAGGAAAAGTAGGTCTTCCCAACGCCAGTATCTGTTCCAGTTATGAACAGCCCTTTCATTTAAGATAGCTCTTTTTAACTTTTGTCTTATTACTTGCTTCCCAAACTAATTTCTTTTCTAAAGATTCAAGTTTCTCAGAGTAGAAATCCAAAAACTCCAGAATTTTTAAAGCATCTTCCCGCGAACAAGAAGGAATAGCGTTAGAAACATCAGAAAGGAGTTTAGAAGCTCTTCTAAAATCTCTAACCTCAATGCAGAAAGAAATCTCTTTAAGTTTATCTTCTACTTTATCTCTTCCCAAGCCGACTTTACCGTCTCAAGCATTTCTACAGCTGTTGAAAGGAGCTCCCCATCATTCCTACCGTTTGCCAGTACCAACATATCAAGAACATGATCATAAAACTGCCTCAAGGACTTGGCCACTTCTCCACCCTGTTCCATATCAAGGGAAGTGTTTAAAACCCTAATAATCTTATCAGCTTTAGCTATGTTGTTAGCTTTCCTAACTATATCACCTTCGTTTATAGCTTCAAGAGCATCTTTAAGAAGGAGAATAGCTTTATCGTAAAGCATTACAACTCTTTCAACAGGTGAAGCAGTTTCAACCTGCGTTTTTAAGTAGGGATTATCCATCTTTTAACCTCGTTTATTGAGAGTTTGTATTGGAAGTAGGAAGGAGAGAAATCTGACCAAACGTAGCGGTAAGTTTAGCCCTTACCTCTGCCATCTGTTGTTGGAATAGCTGAAGTTGAACAAGTTGCTCTTTCAACGCATTAATCTGGTCAGTTAACAGTTTTTTCATAAACGTTATCTGATCTTCTACTGATTCCTTCCTGTCATTGAGGTTTTTTATAGAGAGCTCTACAGGACTTTCAGGGCTTTTTAAGTAGACTAAGTAATCATAGAGGGAAGACTTAACTTCACCAATTGCAGATTTTAGAGTATCTGGAGAGGTCTCTTCAAGTGAGGTAAGTTGAGCAGTTTTAACAGAAAGATGACCTGTATCTTGATCAACCTCTAAAAGATTAAGGTTAAAAAGTGGTTGGAGTTTTGAAAGTATAGACGACCTTATCATTTGAAGAGTTGTATCACCGGAAAGGCTTCCGTCTTTTCCTGCTTCCTTTTGAACGAAATCTACAATAGAATTGTAGGCTTGAATAAACTTATTTAGAGCATCTTCAAACTTAGAAGTATCCTCTTTAACCACTATAGTTGAACTTCCCGTGTTGTTTACTGTAAAACTAACACCCGGGATAACCTCAGAAAATTTATTGTCTGGGCTGGTAAAAGTTTTTGAGAAAACGGTTACCTCTGCATCTGAAGATGTTTGAACGTGGCTGCCTGAATAACTATCTCCTATTTGGAGCTGATCCAACAAATCTCCACTTCCGGTTTCCTTAAGTTCTATAGTGTTATTAGCTCCAGTATCCTTACCCATTAGGAGTAGGTAATAGGAATTCCCATCATAAACTAAAGAAGCTCTCACTTTGTCCTGTGCAGAATTAATCGCATCAACCAATTCCTGAAGAGTTGAAGGTTTTGACGTATCACTTACATCTGTATCGTAATCTATAGTAGCAACAACATCTCCGGCATAACTTATCTGAAGAGTTCCATTAGAAGTTGCTACAGCTTCATCAAGAGATTTTCCACTTTGAGAAAGCCATACATCATTTTTTGCAAGCTGATTTACCGTTATACTGTAGTTCCCGGGTATTACATTTTGTTCATCTGTAATTTTAGCTGTTAAAACGTTTTCATCTGTAACATTTAAACTTTTTCCTTCAACAGGGGTAGAAGTCAAAGTATCAAAAGCTGTATAAAAATTCGAAATTTCTGATTCAAAATCTTTATATGCCTTTACTTTTTCATCTATTTTCGTTTCCTGCGATTGAAGGAGCTGTATCGGCAAACTATTGGCTTGATAATACATATTTAGAATGTTTTGGTAATCAAAACTCCCCAAGTTACTTATGTAAATTTCTCCTGCCATAATTTCCTCAAACTTTGTTATTGTAAAGAAGCCCTGTTATTTCATCCAAGTATTTGGCTATTTTCAGAACATACTCCGGAGGAATCTGTCTTATCACCTTTTTTGTTTCCTTATCTATCACTTTAACAACTACCATGTCCGTATCTTCATCTATTGATATCTTAAGCTGAGTATTCAACATTGAAAGTTTTTTCTCAAGTTCCTTTACCAACTCTTCAAGCATCTTGGGAGAAAGTTTCTTTAACTCCTGCTTATCAACCTTATCAGAATGGGAGCCGTTTTCAGACCTAGCCGGCTCAAGACCAACCGTGTTCTGAACGTTCATCTCTACGGCAGACTGAATGTTAGAAACAGACTTAACATCCATTTCAGACCTCGCTAAATGTTAAGGAGGGGGAGCTCCCCTCCTTAATTTTATACAAACTACCTAAGAAGCTGAAGGACAAGCTGAGGAAGTTGATTTGCCTGAGCAAGCATAGCAGTACCAGACTGCATAAGAATTTGATTCCTTGTAAATTCAGACATTTCCCTAGCGAAGTCAACGTTCCTAATTCTGGATTCAGCCTCTTGAACGTTAATTCTTTGGCTTTCATTGTTTGTAATTATCTTCTCAAGCTCAATCTGGTACGAACCAAACTTGGCGTTTAGCTTATCAACCTCCTTAATCAAAGCGTCTACAGTGCTAATAGTAGCTTCAGCAAGGGTTTGGCTAGTAACGTCAAAAGCGTAAGCTGTTTCACCAAGTGTAATCGTTGAAGGAGCATTGGTGTCTGCAGCTGCACTTGCAGCTGCTGTAGCTCCTTGCATTACTAACGTCTGCTCTGTTCTTCCACCATAGTGAATCGTAAAACTTACAGCTGTCCCAGAACTGAAAAGATGAACGCCATTAAACTCTGTATCTTCAAAGATTTTTCCTATAACATCAACCAACTTATTAATATCTTGCTGAATAATTTTTCTAGTATTATCATCTTGAGAATCGTTAGCAGCCTCAATGGCTTTACTCTTAATGTCGTTTAAGATGTTATAAACATTAGTAAGAGCAGATTGTGCAATTTGAGCTATGGAGATACCATCCTGAGAGTTTCTTGTGGCCTGATCAAGGGAAACAGCATAAGTCTTAAGCTGGTCAGCGATATAAAGACCAGCTGCATCGTCTGCAGCCCTATTAATTCTGTAGCCCGTAGCAAGCCTTTCCAGGGCCTTGTTCATATTTTGCTCTGTCTGTAACAAATTAAAGTGAGTAAAGTCAGCTTGGTAGTTGTAGTTAATTCTGAGTGCCATGACCTACCTCCACTAAGTTAGTTTTTCTAATTTTTATTATCGGAGGTAGATCTTCCTTTTTTAGTTTTTTCCACAAACTCTCTTATCCAAGAGTATTTATCAAGTAGATATCTTGCTACCCACGTATCTCTGGTTTTTTCTAAATACTCAGTATAATAAATTAAGGCATCCTTTAAATTTCCCTCTATTTCACATACACGAGCTAAAAAAAACATGGAAACTGAAACATCGCAAAACTTAGTTATTTCAAATTTCAGTTTAGAAAGGTTGGTATTAAGTAGATAATCCAGGTATAAAGACACAACTAAGTCATCATACCTGTATCGCAAGGCCAACTTTCTCAAAAGATGCTCTTTTCTTAGATCATCATACAAAGATGATAAAAGCATACCAAGATATCTTCCCCCCTTCTTTTCTTTCCATTTCTTATCAACAAAATCTATTATTTCAGGAAACTCTCTGGCATCTTTTTTTAAATCTTCAGACAAGACAATCTTATAAAAATCAGTTAATCTATCACTTGCATACGCCAAACCACTTTTAAAAGAAGCTTCTTCCAAATCATCTAATACCACAGCTGCCATAGTAAGATATTTATAGGCCTTGGTAACATTCCTTCGTTTCTTGAAAAAGAAAAAAGCCTTTAAGAAAAAATCAGGAACTGTTGGTTCTTTGGACAAAATTTCTTTGATGTACTTCTCATATAATTCTTCTTCATTTAATCTTTCTAAAGCATCCAGCAAATAGTTATAAATGTAGATAGCAAAAAATCCAAAGCTATCCTCCTCACCTTCAATCAATTTAAGAAATTCTAAAGCTCTTTCTTTTACTTTTATAAGGTTATCCTTGTCTTCATAGGAAAGAATGCTATAAGTTTGGACTAAATAAAAAAGCTTTATTTTATATTCTCTCTCTGCAGGATTCAGTCCCTCTATTTCTTCTTTAAGTAACTCCAGGTTTCTATAAGCTTTCTTTAATTGAACTTTATAATTTGCATAACCATAATGATTAACATATATAGGCAAACCAACAACAAATTTTGCATTCACAAATTCATGAACCTTACCTTTCCAAACTAAACCTTCCCTTTTTCTATGAATAAAAACCTGAGAGGAAATACCTTTAACTTTTCCAAAGCTATCAAGATTTCTAACTCCAATTAAAACTCCATCTACCTCTTCAGGAAGCCTTTTTAAGTATACAAGTGCCTTCCTATACTCTTCTTCTTCTAATTCAAAATCAGCGTCAAAATGCCAAAGCCATTCTCCGCTAGCTTCTTCTACAGCCCGATTTCTAGCATCAGCGAATCCTTTCCATTTATGTTCAATCACTCTACACCCAAAAGATTTAGCAATCTCTTTTGTTTTATCGGTAGAACCTGTATCCACTAAAATGATCTCGTCAAACTTTCCAACTATACTTCTAAGCAAGCGAGTTATGTTCTTCTCCTCATTTTTTGCAATAATACACGCTGAAATTTTCACACTTTCCTCTTCTAACTTCCAACCAATCTATCAATTAAACCCTTTACTTCCTCTTCTCTTCTAAGAAATTTTGCTAACTCTGTAAGGTTATAAAGGTAATCCTTGTTTATAGGATTCATAGTAACAGCTTTGTAGAAAAACTTATAAGCTTCTTCAAACTTCTTCTCTATCCATTTAATAACACCCAATATATTGTAGATGGGAGCCCCACTATAGATTTGAACAACCTCCTGAATGGCAGCCAAAGTCTCTACAACTTTCCCATCTTTAATCGCTTTTTCAAGCTCATCTACGATGTTTAAAATCTTATCTATATAAAAACTTAACTCTTCCTGATCTTTTTTTGAAACTCCTTGTTCATCTGAAATTAATTCCTTCGCATAATCAAATAATCCCATATTTAAATAAGTCTTTATTAATTCCTTTAGAGTTTCTTGATTATGGAAAATTAAAAGGGCTTCTCTATAAAACTGAGAAGCATTAAAATAATCAAAGTAAGAAACAAGACGATTTCCAATCAGAGTAAAAGCAGTTGCTTTAGCAATTTCTGGTTTTTCCTCCCAAGAAAGAAATGGAAAAATTTCTTTTTTCCAATCAAAATTTTTTAAAACTAAAGTTCTTAGAACATAACTTCTATAAGATGTATCAATAAAAGAATTGAATACTGAGTATTCAATATAGCTAAATTTCGACAATTTCAATTTCAAATTCCTCAAATTCCTATATATAAATTCATAAAATTCAAAGTCAGCAAAATCTTCATTAAATCCTCCAAACTTATTGAAAGACTCTTTTCTTACTAACACTCCCCATTCAGGCAAGTACTCTTCTACAGCCAAGCTTTTCACAAGATCCATTTCATGCCCATAAAGATCTTGATAATTTTTAACCTTCTCTCCATCAGAAAACCTAATTACTACGTTAGGATACACAATATCTACTTTAGTTTCCTCCATAGTTTCAAGGAGTTCTTCAACTGTTGAGTCCTCCAAAACACAACTCGAATTTAAAAAAAGCAAATAATCACCGGTTGCTTCATCAACAAGTCTATTTTTCTTTAACGGTTTATTACCTTCAGTAATCCCCAAAAAATTTACAGAGACATCAAGTTCTTTCAACCTTTCTGTTTCCTTCCTTTCAGTCCCAGAAAAGATAACCTCTTTTACAAAATCCTGATTCTGTCCCAATGAATCAACTAAATCGTCGCAAAGTTCCCCCTCTTCAACAATTAAAACACTCACCTCTTTTCCCACAATTTCCTCCCTTGATATAATAAAATTTGCAACACATCGTCCAGATATTTCTCAAAAATATCCCTATCCCTGGGTTTTAGTAGTAAGTAATCCTTCGCAAATTTTAATGCCATCAGTTTACTTACTTTTCTAACATCCAGAAACTCCCTTAAATACTGTTCTAATCTTCTTCTATCAGGAAGCATATAAATAGGATTCTTTTTTCCCATTTTCCCTGAAACCGCATCATAGACCGCAACTATTAGATATCTAAGGCTGGATTTTTTATAATAGAGAGAATCATAAGCACATCTTAACTTTTCAAATAAGTATAAAGGAAAAGCTCCTTTTTTAATATAAAAATGGATCATGTTTCTATAATAATAGTAAACTTCCTGTCCTTTAAAATTACCTTCCTTGTTTTTATGATATATGCTTGTATAAGGAGTATAAATAGGAATAATCCCTTTCTTCCTTAAATCGTCAAAAAACTCGTTATCTTCAAAATACATAAAATAATTTTCATTAAATCTTATATCTATCAACAAATCAGATTTAACAAAGATATTAGCACCAGACAAAAAAGTGATCCAATGTATCCTTTGTGGATAGTCAAGAAAAGGGATATAACTAGCTTTAAAACCATCATACTGAAGTTTTTCTCTTTCTTTTGAATCCTTAATTTTACAAGTAACAGCAGGAATTCCTGTAAATAGAGAAGTTTTAATAAGTTCCAGCATAGTATTTGGCTCTAATTCTGTATCTGGATTCAATATCCAGATATATTCAGCTCCATTCTTAATTGCTAAATCAATACCTAAATTAGTTCCAGCAGCAAAACCTCTATTTTCTTTCTCTAGTATAATAACCCTTTCTTTTAGCTTTGAAGTTGCTAATCTTAAACTCCTTAATTCCTCTTTATCTTGAGAATGATCTATTATATACCAATAGAAGTTTTGATATTTCTGTTTGTTTAAACTATCTGCCAACACTTTTATATCTTGTGATGAAAAATAGGACACAGTAACAATACCAACCGTCGGTTTTCTTAAAATTTCCTTGGCAATTTCCTCATAATTTATTTTATTATCTACAAATTTAAACATAAATTTATACTTGGATCCCGTAGGAACAAAATATGAAAAATAAATAGTTCTCCCATCTCTCCATAACTCCTCAGGAGTAGGAACATTACCGAAACCGAATTTTTTTATTAGCTTCTCAGCAAATAAATTCTCAGTAACTTCTTTCTTTTTTTCAGAATCTTCACTACTCTTAAAGGAAACATGACCTTCATGGAAAATAAACAAATCTTTAGGAAGAATTAATTTATACTCTTTTTCTCTTAATTTTAGAGAAAAGTCTAAATCATCCATCCCTAGAAAAAGGTCACTATCAAAACCACCAACTTCTTCAAAAACCTCTCTTTTAGTTGCCAAAAAAAAGCCTATTAGAAATTTCCTAACTTCAAAACTATTTTGATATAATGCTTTCAAATGTTTATCAACTAAGTCAATATATTTCATTAATCTCTTCTTGTTCATAAGGAAACAAATAGCTGAAAACCTTTCCAGATGCTGAAAGTCAGCAACAAAATTTGAAATAGCTCCAACAGCTCCTACATCTTTCTTTTCCAAGTATTTATAAACTGTTTCAATCCAAAATTCTGGTAATATAACATCCGGATTAACAAAAACTAAGAACTCATGATTTGATGCTTTCACACCTTTATTTATAGCAGCCGCATATCCAATATTTTCTTTTAGAGAAATAATTTTTAAATTTTCAAAATTATGGAGTTTTACAAAATTCTCAACTAAAGCTAAAGTATCGTCTAAAGAATTGTTATCAACAATTACAAGTTCATCATAGATAGAGATAGACTTTTTAAGGGACTTAAGTAAAGGTATTATAGTCTTTGATGAATTATAAGTCACAATAATTATAGATACAGGAAATCTTCTCTCAAAAGCAGTACTATTACAATTAGTGCTATAATTCTTTTTTAGAAAAATCTCATAGGAACTTAAAATATCTGAAAGTAACTCTGAATGTTCTTCTAAAAGATTTGGATCAAGACTTAAATATGAAAACAAAGTCTCCATTGCTTTAGCTCTATCAGCCTCTGTAAGTTTTATACCTAAAGTTTCTTGAATTTTCTCATTAAGAACAAATTCCTTCCGTTCCTTGTAACCAGAAATCCTAACCTCTATGTTTCTTTGATCTTGGTTTTCATGACTGCAGAAAAACGATAGAGGTCGTGAATAGTAAAAAAGATTTCCCTTAGACAGAAGATACATCCATAATGCCCAATCAGCATTGGCTCTAAAATCTATATCACAAAATTTAAAGGGATTTATATCAAGCAAAGATTTTCTAAACATATAAGTGGAAAACTCTCCTACATAGTTACACAAATCTACTATTGACTTTTTTATAACGCTCTTACCATCAAGAATCTCATCCTTTGAACTCAAAGGATTTGTCGATTTTATCCCCCAAATAATCTCGTTATCCTTATTAACGGGAAGTCTAACAGAAGAAACAACAGAGACTTCTTCATATTTATTAAGAGCCCTCTCCATCAACTCTAAAGCTTCAGGGTGTAACCAGTCATCATCTGCCAAGAATTTTATATACTCATAGTTGGCTTCTTCCAATAACTTTAAGTAGTTCTTTTTAACCCCTAATCTCGTCTTATTTTTCTGATATTTTATTAATTTATCGTATTCCTGCAACAAGTCTTTAATAGAATTAAAGTTTTCCTCCGACTCTGGATTATCATCTGAAATTATTATCTCATCTGGTAACCGCGTTTGAGATAACACAGAAAGAAGAGCCCTCCTGAGGAACTTCGGTCTATTATAAGTCGGGATTAGAACACTTATACCCTTCATGATTTAAAACCCCTTAGTATATCCAAAATACAAAGCTTTCTCTAAAGCCGTAGGATGTTTCATACAATCAGGATAATCCACATATGATTTATAACACTTGGAATCAATTGTAACCCTTTTATGAAGACAACCTACACCCTGAATATCCGGTAAAACAGGGAAAATCAAATTTGAAACATAATCCACTCTATTCCCTGATCTTGCCATACAAAAAAATACTAAGAAATGGCAATTAACACTCGCCGCCAAGTGAACTAACCCTGTATCTGGAGCAATTGGAAACCCCAACTCCAAGTCTCCTAAAGAATAGTTGTCTGGGGAACTAACAACTCCTTATGCAAAATCAAAGCTATCTTGAAAATAAATAATAGTACTTTCAGTATCTAAAAGTTTATCAATAAAACTCCTTATCTTAAAGTAGTTCCAATTAGTAAGATGAGCATAATTTAAATGAGATCCTCCAAATTCCTCATCAGGAAGCGAAAAATATAGATTTCCTTTTTTTCTTCTGAAACTAAAGCATAAGTAATCCTATCCATATCGTAACAATAATAATTCCACGAAAGGAATTTATTAACAAAATAACCCATTCTACTTCCTATTTCTAAAATTGAATCATAGTTTTTCCCTCTTAATCTATTTAAAATAAACCAATAACGCCTTAAATGATGAACA
>NZ_AP042397.1:597500-910000 GCF_055380895.1 Thermovibrio ruber
GGCGGTCTGGGCTGTTTCCCTCTCGTCCACGGAGCTTATCCCCCGCAGACTGACTCCCACGGAGCATCTGCCGGCATTCGGAGTTTGGCGGGGTTCGGTACCCCTTTCGGGGCCCTAGCCCCACCAGTAGCTCTACCTCCAGCAGACTCGTCCGTGAGGCTAGCCTTAAAGCTATTTCGGGGAGAACCAGCTATCTCCGTACTCGATTAGCTTTTCACTCCTACCCACAGCTCATCCCCCGGTTTTTCAGCACCGGTGGGTTCGGTCCTCCATCCGGTGTTACCCGGACTTCAACCTGGCCATGGGTAGATCGTACGGTTTCGGGTCTACTCCCAGCGACTATGCGCCCTGTTCGGACTCGGTTTCCCTACGGCTCCGCCTTCCGGCTTAGCCTCGCCGCCGAGAGTAACTCCCTGGCCCATTACGCAAAAGGTACGCCGTCAGGAAGCAACGCTCCCCTCCGACCGCTTGTAGGCACACGGTTTCAGGTTCTATTTCACTCCCCTAACCGGGGTTCTTTTCACCTTTCCCTCACGGTACTATGCGCTATCGGTCGCCAGCGAGTACTTAGCCTTGGAGGGTGGGCCCCCCTGATTCCCGCAGGATTCCTCGTGTCCCGCGGTACTTGGGATCGTACCCCAGGGAGAGTGCCGGGTTTCGCCTACGGGGCTTTCACCCTCTACGGCAGGCCTTCCCAGACCTTTCGGCTACCCAGCACTTTTGTAACTCCCCGAAGGAGGGGCAGCTCCTTCCAGGTACGTCCCGCTACCCCGGATGGGCAACGCCTGCCCGCTTTTCCACCCATCCGGTTTGGGCTGGTCCCCTTTCGCTCGCCGCTACTCAGGGAGTCTCGGTTGATTTCCTTTCCTCCCCCTACTGAGATGTTTCAGTTCGGAGGGTATCGCCTCCCGCAGAGCGGGATGACGGGCTTTCTCCCCGCCGGGTTTCCCCATTCGGGCATCCCCGGGTCTTCAGCTGTTTGCGCCTCGCCGGGGCTTTTCGCAGCTTACCACGCCCTTCTTCGCCTGCTGGCGCCAAGGCATCCACCGTGTGCCCTTAGCACCTCGGCCTATTACCGCCTCAGTACTGGTTCCCTTATTCTGCTGTCAAAGACCAGTTTATTAGTATGGTGGAGACGGCCGGACTTGAACCGGCGACCGCCTGCTTGCAAGGCAGGCGCTCTCCCAGCTGAGCTACGTCCCCACTCTATGGTGGGCCAGGGTGGACTTGAACCACCGACCTTACCCTTATCAGGGGTACGCTCTGACCAACTGAGCTACTGGCCCTTAACAAGAGGATAAGGGACACGCACCCTGCAATTCTTCAGGGGCAGGAACCTGCCCACCCCTTTCTCCATAAAAGGAGGTGATCCAGCCGCAGGTTCTCCTACGGCTACCTTGTTACGACTTCACCCCAGTCACCAGCCCTACCTTCGGCCCCTGCCTCCCACTTCCGTGGGTTAGCCCGGGGACTTCTGGTAGAACCAGCTTCCGGGGTGTGACGGGCGGTGAGTACAAGGCCCGGGAACGTATTCACGGCCGTGTAGCTGACCGGCCGTTACTAGCGATTCCAGCTTCATGCAGGCGAGTTGCAGCCTGCAATCCGAACTGGGACCGGGTTTCTGAGTTTCGCTCCGCCTCGCGGCTTCGCTTCCCTCTGTCCCGGCCATTGTAGCACGTGTGTAGCCCAGGGCGTAAGGGGCATACTGACCTGACGTCATCCCCCCCTTCCTCCGGCTTATCGCCGGCAGTCCCCTTAGTGTGCCCGGCTTTACCCGCTGGCAACTAAGGGCAGGGGTTGCGCTCGTTGCGGGACTTAACCCAACACCTCACGGCACGAGCTGACGACGGCCATGTACCACCTGTGCCGGGTGGGCCCCCAAAGGGGCCTCAACCCTGACTTTCGCCAGGGCTACCCCCGGCATGTCAAGCCCTGGTAAGGTTCTTCGCGTAGCATTGAATTAAACCACATGCTCCACCGCTTGTGCGGGCCCCCGTCTATTCCTTTGAGTTTCAGCCTTGCGGCCGTACTCCCCAGGCGGGGTGCTTAACGCGTTAGCTTCGGCACTGACCACTCTCGTGGCCAACGCCCAGCACCCATCGTTTACAGCGTGGACTACCCGGGTATCTAATCCGGTTCGCTCCCCACGCTTTCGCGCCTCAGCGTCGGTTCCGTCCTCGCTGGCCGCCTTCGCCACCGGTGTTCCTCCCGATATCTACGCATTTCACCGCTACACCGGGAATTCCGCCAGCGTCTTCCGGACCCTAGACCAGCAGTATCAGAGGCAATTCCCCGGTTGAGCCGGGGGCTTTCACCTCTGACTTACTGGCCCGCCTACGCGCTCTTTACGCCCAGTAATTTCGCGCAACGCTCGGGACCTACGTATTACCGCGGCTGCTGGCACGTAGTTAGCCGTCCCTTCCTCTCCGGGTACCGTCACAGGGATGGGCTCTTAACCCATCCCCGCCTCGTCCCCGGCGACAGGAGTTTACACCCCGAAGGGCTTCTTCCTCCACTCGGCGTCGCTGGGTCAGGCTTGCGCCCATTGCCCAAGATTCCCCACTGCTGCCTCCCGTAGGAGTCCGGGCCGTGTCTCAGTCCCGGTGTGGCCGACCACCCTCTCAGGCCGGCTACCCGTCGTAGGCTTGGTAGGCCGTTACCCCACCAACTACCTGATGGGACGCGAGCCCATCCCGAGGCGGCAGCTTAGGCAAAGCCCAGAGGCCACCCTTTTCACACAGCCCATGCAGGCCGTGCGCTTATGGGGTATTAGCCCGGGTTTCCCCGGGTTATCCCCCTCCTCGGGGTAGGTTGCTCACGCGTTACTCACCCGTTCGCCGGTCGCCAGCACCAGAACCAAAAGGTTCCGGCCTGCTGCCCCACGACTTGCATGTGTTAGGCACGCCGACAGCGTTCGCGCTGAGCCAGGATCAAACTCTCCAGCAAAATATCACAAAGCTATTTCTGGCTCAGTTTCGCAAGGCTACAAAAACCTGCGGAACACCTCAATTACAAGCCCCGTCGGGCTTTTCCTCTCCGCAGGGTGCGTGTCCCTTATTCTCCTGTCAAAGACCTTCCGTTTAGGCGAGAGCTAAATTTATGCTCTCTCCTTAACTGTGTCAAGCTCTGTTTCTCTTAAACTTGACGAGCAGAAAATATAGGAGGCTGTTTTCTGTTGTCAAGAATTAGAGGTTAATTTTTTAAGGATTTCGGGTTATAAAAGGCAAAAAGCTTTAGGTTAGAGGAACTTCCCCGGAGCTCCACAACCGCCCCTTTTTTAAAGGCAACTTTTGAGGGACTTAAGCAGGTTAGGTAGTTAAGGAAGAGAGAAAGGTCTGGTTCGTGGCCTACAAGAAACAGGTTTTTCCTATTCTTATACTTGTTAAGTACTTTTTTGTAGTTTTCAGGTTCAGCGTCTGGGGAAAGGAGCTCCTCTATTTTAAGCTCAGCGTTAAGCTTCTTTGAAATAAGCTTTGCAGTGTGGAGAGCTCTCTCGCAGGGGGATGAAACGATTAAAGCTTTTTTAGGTAGAACGGGGCTTAACCAGTCAAGGAACGCTTTAAACTCTTTAATTCCCTCTTCTGTTAGAGGACGAAGACAGTCGTCTTTATCCCAATTCTCTCTTTTTAAGGCTTTAGCGTGTCTTACAAGGAATACTCTCTTACCCATTTTTCAAAGAACTCCTGGGAGTTAAAGTCTCTCTTTTCAGGCCTAACATAGGTTCCATCACTCTGGAGTATTCTAACCTTTGCCGTATCCTTCAGCTGTATCTTTAAAATATTTTTAAGCTTTTCCTTTAATTTTTCGTTCTTTATTGGAACTAAGGTCTCTACCCTCCTGTGGAAGTTTCGGGGCATCCAGTCAGCACTGCTTATAAAGACTAAGTCGTCCTTACCGAAGTAAAAAATTCTTGCATGTTCTAAGTACTTTCCAACAATACTGATTACTCTTATGTTCTCACTGACACCCTCTATCCCCGGCCTTAGACAGCAGATTCCTCTGACTATCAGGTCACTCTTCACTCCTTTTTGAGAAGCTCTGTAAAGAGCCTCTATTATTTCAGGGTCAACAAGCGAGTTCATCTTTGCAATGATCCTTCCCCTCTCTCCTAAAGATGCCTCCTCCTCTATGAGCTCAAGTATTTTCTTTTTCAGGTTGACTGGGGATATGAAGAGCTCTTTTAACTTCGGAGGGTGGAAGTAGCCGGTTATGACGTTGAATATCCTTGAAACGTCCTCTCCAATGTCGTCGTCTGAAGTTAGAAAACTTACGTCTGAATAGACCTTTACCGTTTCAACGTTGTAGTTTCCCGTTCCAAGGTGGAGGTATCTCTTTATACCGTTTTCCTCTTTCCTCACTATCATGAGCAGCTTTGCGTGGGTTTTAAGACCAGGAACTCCGTATACTACGTGGACTCCGTCCTCCTCCAACTTTCTCGCCCAAACAATGTTACTCTCCTCGTCAAAGCGGGCTTTTAGCTCAACAACTGCCGTTACCTCTTTTCCGTTCTGTGCAGCCCTGCTTAATGCTTCAACTATCGGAGAATTCTTACCGACTCTGTAGAGGGTCTGCTTTATTGCCAGGACGTTAGGATCTTCGGCTGCCTCCTCTACGAGCTCCACAACCGGGTCAAAGGACTCGTAAGGGTGAAAGAGAACAGCCTTTCCTTTTTTTAGAGCTGTGAAAACTCCAACCTCAAACTGTGGCGGATAGTAAGGGACGTAGGGCGGGAACTTGAGGTCCGACCTTTCTATTTCCCTGTAAAGACTCCACAGGTCTGACAGGTTGAGGGGAATTTTAAGCTGGTAGATGTCATCGTCTAAGAGCTCCAATTCGTCTTTCAGAAAAGATAGGATCATCTCTGAACCGCCGTTTATTTCTAAACGGACTGGCTGACCGAAACGCCTCTTTCTGAGTCCCTTCTCAACCTCTTCAAGAAGGTCGTCTGCCTCGTCTTCCTGAATGACTATATCTGCGTCTCTTGTGAGCCTGAAAGTAGCAACGCTTCTAATCTTCTGGTTGGGAAAGAGTTCCTTTAGGTGTTCAAGTATCAGTTCTTCAAGGTAAACGTAGACTCCCTCCTCAAGCTTTACAAAGCGGGGTAACACCTTTGGAATTGGGACGAGGCCGAATCGGAGCTCCTCAGAGAGCATCTCAACTATGATGTTAAAAGAAAGAGAGGGAAGATGTGGAAAGGGGTGGGTCAGGTCAACTGCAAGGGGAGTCAAAACGGGAAATACAAGTTCTTTAAAGTATTTATCGGCCTTCTTCTTCAGTTTTTTAGGGAGCTCTCCGTAGGTGTAGATTTTTATTCCCTCTTCTTTTAGAAGTTTCAGCAGGGTTTTGTAGTCTTTCTCGGTTATCTTGAGGAGCTCCCTTGTCTTCCTTGAAATTCTCTTTAGCTGTTCTTTTGGAGTAAGGCCGTCAAAGGAAGGCCTGTTCACGCCGGCGGCAACCTGTTTCTTCAGGCCAGCTACCCTTATCATGAAGAACTCATCAAGGTTTGTAAAGAATATGGCTATAAACTTTAGGCGTTCAAGGAGTGGATTCGTTTTGTCTTCAGCCTCCTCCAAAACTCGCCTGTTGAACTCAAGCCAAGAGAGCTCTCTGTTTATGTAGAGCTTAGGGTCTTTTAGGTTAACACTCTCCATCTAAAACTACCTTTTTGTAGATAAGGCCTTCTCTTAAACCGTAGCGAGATATTACAAGTTCCTTACACTTAAATATATCCATTAGCTCAAGGGCAACTACAGCTGCAACGGTTACAGTTTGTGACCTACTTAAGGAAATTTCGTAGAACTCCGATATCTTTTGGGGAGTTAAAGATAGGAGCTTCTCCACTATTGACTTAAGGGCTTTCTTCTTTATCCTCCTCTTTCCGTAAACTTTTTTTAGAGCCCTTACGCTGCCCCCAACTCCCACTAAAACGGAGCTCTCGCTTAGCTCAAAATCGTAAGGGTTGACAAAGTAGCGAACCTTCCAGCGTATTTTCCTTACATCCTTTATGACTCCGTTCTCAACGGCGTCTTTGAACTCCAGCGTTCCCAGTGGGTAGCTTTTACAGTGTTTAGGCTCTCTGTTTAAGACTTCACAGACCTCTAAGCTTCCTCCTCCGATGTCAAAGAGGAGACACTCATCAACCTTTACATCTAATAGAGCTCCAAGTGCCGAGTAGTAGGCCTCCTCTTCCCCTGATAGGAGAACTACTTCAAAGAACTTCCTTGCCCTCTTTAAAACCCCTCTTCCGTTCTCCGCAACCCTTAAAACGTAGGTGGCAACGGCAAAGGTGCAGTCTGGACTAAACTCCTGAACTCTCCGTTTAAAACTCTTAAGGGTTAGAAGGAGTTCCTCAACTCCTTCTTCCTCTAACCTGCCATTTTTCAGGTAGTTTAAGAGCCTTAAGTAGATTGATTCGGAGTAGACCTTCTTTATCTTCTTTCCCTTTACCTCGTATAGAAACAGCTTTACCGTGTTTGAGCCTATATCAACTACTGCAACTTTTTTCAAAACTCCTCCTTAAGGAAGAGGAGAGCTCCCTCTTGAATCGGCTGAAGGAGTGGCGGCGGCGTTATAGGCGGGAAGGCAACAGTTACGAGTGATAGCAAGTCTTCGGCTTTCTTGTTAGAAGCGATAAGATCTGAAAGGAAGTCAACTGCCGACGAGACGAACTTGCTCTCTCCGATAACCTCTCCTCCAACAAGTCTCCTATTTTTCAGAAAGTAGAGCCTTACAGTTAGAGGGTGCGCGTTTAGTGCCGTTGGATAGGCATCTGCCGAGTTAACAGTTATCTCTTTAAAAGAAAAACCTTTCTTCTCAAGAAGTTCCTCCGTATAGCCAGCAAAACCGTAGAACTTCCCTCCTACCTCTGTTACTCCAGCGGGAATAATGCCCGTATCCTCAACCTGTGGACCAGAGACGTTGGCTCCGGCAATCCTGCCGTCCCTTGCGGAAACTGAGGCAACCATTCCCGGCGTAAACTCTCCGTCTATGGCGCTTGTGTGGAGTATGCAGTTGCCGGCGGCTAAAACGTTGTCTGCAGAGGTTCTTAGAAACCTGTCAACTTTTACAAATCCTCTCTCCGTTTCTATGCCTGAGTCTACCGCAAGCTTTGTGTTCGGAAGGAAACCGATAAAAATGAAGACAAGGTCTGCATTTAACCTTCCGGAACTTAAGACGACTCTCTCTACAGAATTCCTACCTTCAAATCCGACAACTCTTTCCTCTTTGAGAATCTCAACTTCCTGGTCTTTTAACCTCCTCTCCATCTCCTCAAGGGTTTTAGAAGAGAAAACTCCGGAGGCTATTCTGTTAGAGGCCTCAACGACAGTTACCTCTTTTTCCGGCAAGTTCCGGCTGATGAGGTCTGCAAAACCGATGGAGATAAAACCTCCACCGATTAAAACAATTTTCTCTGCCTCTCTAACCTTCCTTACAAACTCTTCAACGGACTTTGTTGAAGTGTCTACGTAGTAGACATTTTGGAGTTCTTCTCCGGGAACCTGAAGCCTCCTTGGAACCCAGCCCGTTGCGAGTATAAGTCTCTCGTATGAAACGGCCCTCCCGCCAGCGGTAAAGAGGGAAGAGTCTGAAGGGTTTATAGAGACGACCTTGTCTATCAGCAAGAAAGCCCCCGTCTCTTTTACTTTTTGAAGGGGGTAGCGGTTCTTATCGGGTGGAATGACTCCCGAAACCACGTAGGGGAGGGCACAAGGTATCTGAAGATCTTCCCTGTCGTTTATTAACAAGACGCTCCTTTCCGGGTAGAGCTCCCTAACCGTTTTAACAGCACTAAAACCTGCAGGGCCTCCTCCGACTACAACTACGTCGTAATGCTCCATCTCTCCCTCCTAAAGGGGCTTTTATCCATATTCTTTTATGTATTCTAAACACTTCTCAACTTCCCACCTACTTCCGATGATAACCGGAACTCTCTGGTGGAGCTCCGCAGGAAAGATATCAAGTAGAGACTGTTTCCCGTCTGACGAGAGACCTCCTGCCTGTTCAATGAGAAAAGCCATAGGCTTTGCCTCGTAAAGAAGCCTCAACTTTCCGTTTGTGTTCTTCTCATCGGCAGGGTAGATGAAGATTCCACCCTTTAGGAGTGTTCTGTGAACGTCTGCAACCATTGAGCCTACATATCTTTGGGTATATTTCTCTGACTTTAAGTAGTCTATGAACCACCTTAAGCCTTCACTTGTCCACTTGTCCCTGTTTGCCTCGTTTATTGAGTAGATTTTTCCCTTCTCCGGGAGCTCTATTTTCGGGTGGGACAGGAGGAAGTTTCCGGACTCAGGGTCTAACGTAAAACCGACAACGCCGTCTCCTAAACTCATAACTAACATCGTTGAAGGGCCGTAGATAACGTAACCGGCACCCAACTGCTCCCTTCCAGGCTGCATAACCGTGTCTTTATGAATTGAAAAGATAGTTCCGATGCTTACGTTAACATCTATGTTTGAAGAGCCGTCCAACGGGTCAAAGGCAACGGCGTAGCCTGACTCTGAGACTATGAGGGCGTCTTCAACCTCTTCAGAGGTTATCTGGCAGGCTTTCCCGCAAGTTTTAAGGTTCTCAAGGAGAATCTGATTTGCAAGCTCGTCAAGTTTCTGGACTTCTTCTCCCTGAACGTTTACCTTCCCAGCACTGCCTAAAACTCCTAAGAGGCCGGCCTTTCTTACCTTTCCTGAAATCTCCTTACAGGCAACGGCTATTTCGTTTAAGAGAAGAATCAACTCGTCTGTTAAGTGCGGAAGCTCCTCTTTCTTCCGAAAGAGGTAAGTGGTAAACGGTAGAGCCATGACTCCCTCCTAAGCTGTTTTCTTCTCCTTTGTTCTAAGCATACCGCAAGCTGCAGATATGTCCTGACCTCGGGATTCCCTGATGAAGGCAGCAATGTTGTAATCCCAGAGGACTTTCTGAAACTTCTCAATCTCCTCCCTTGGTGTTGGCTGGAAGGGAGCTCCCGGATACGGATTAAAGGGAATCAGGTTAACCTTAACGGGAAGACCCTTTATCAGTTTAACGAGCCTCCTTGCATCCTCTAAAGAGTCGTTAACCCCTCTAAGCATAACGTATTCAATCATTATTCTTCTGTTGTTGTCGGCAGGATATTTCCTGAGAACTCTAATAATTTCACCAATAGGCCACTTCCTGTTCATCGGAACTATTTTTTCCCTCTGCTCGTCGGTAGTTCCGTGTAGTGAAACGGCAAGTTTTACCTTGTTCATCTCCTTTGCCATTCTCTCTATTCCGGGAACGACTCCTACGGTAGAGACGGTCACTTTTCTGGTTGAAAGGTCTAACATGTCCCTGTGGGTCATTATCTCAACGGCCTTTTTAACGTTGTCAAAGTTTAAAAGGGGCTCCCCCATTCCCATAAAGACAACGTTTGAGATTCTCCTGTTCTCTCCAACATCCCTCTGAACGTGGATGTACTGGTCAACTATCTCTGCTGCCGTTAGGTTTCTGGTAAAGCCGTCTTTGGCAGTTAAGCAGAATTTACACCCAGCAGGACATCCTACCTGAGTAGAGACGCAGAGTGTATTCCAGTCCTTCTCAGGGATAAAAACGGACTCTATCCAGTTTCCGTCTGGAAGCTCAAAGAGGTATTTCCTCGTTCCGTCTGAGGACTCTTCAACTTTAACGGTTTTTAAAACATCTATTCTGGCCTTTTGGGAAAGGAAGTCCCTCGCTTTTTTACTGATGTTGGTCATCTCGTCAAAGGACTTAACCCTCTTCTTGTAGAGCCACTGGGCTATCTGCTTTGCCCTGTAAGGCTCAAAGCCTAACTCTTTTACAAACTCCTTCAGCTCCTCTAAGTTCAGGTTCTTTATGTCAACCATTCCTTCTCCTCTTTAAGGTTCTGTAAATACCGTAAGCGGTTGAACCTAAAAATACAACTATTATGAGAAGAGAGAAGAAAAAGCTCAGCTCACTCATCTATCTCTTCTGCCTCATCTATAAGCATCACCGGGATGTCGTCAACTATCGGGTAGGCAAGTTTACACTTGTGACAGACCAACTTCTGCTCTTTTTCCCTGTACTCAAGATCGCCTTTACACTTTGGACAGACCAGTATGTTGAGGAGCTCCTTTGGAACCATAGCCACCTCCCTACATCTCTTGACACGATAAAACATAAGGTATATTTTTCCTTACCGCAACGCGGAGGGGTGGCCGAGTCTGGCTGAAGGCGGGTGACTTGAAATCACCTGAGGGCCTAACCAGCCCTCCGGGGGTTCAAATCCCTCCCCCTCCGCCACAAATTGGGCCCGTAGCTCAGCTGGTAGAGCAACGGACTTTTAATCCGTAGGTCGGAGGTTCGAATCCTCCCGGGCTCACCACTTCTTGGAGAGGTGGCCGAGCTGGCTGAAGGCGCCCGCCTGCTAAGCGGGTGTACGGGTTTAAAGCCCGTACCGCGGGTTCGAATCCCGCCCTCTCCGCCACTAAAGCTCGCCAAACACGGCCTTTACTTCATCACTAAAAAAATCCGGCAAAGAACCGTAAGGGTTTGAACCTTTTTCCAAGGTAATATAGACAAAAGAACACTTGCCATTTAAAGTGTTTAAAACACTTTTCCACTTAGTCTTAGGAACACCTGTAACTATACAGGCGGACTTTTTAAAATCCGGCGAAGCCGATAGGTTTTTCAGATTTGAGTAGTCTGCTTCAAAAATAACAACAAGGTCAGATACCGAAAATAACTCACTTGACGGGAGAGTTCCCGGGTTTAAGACGACGGTATATTTGCCCTTTGACTTAACGTATCTGTATAACTCCCTGTAGTAAGGAAGCTTATCTGAATCAACTGAAACCTCATCAAAAAAGAAACCCGAAACCTCCGGATAGAAGCCTAACCACCTATCTACGTCAGACTCTACCTCTGATAGCGGTCTTTCTCCCCAAGAGGTGTAAACGTAACCGATAGGGCTTTTCCCATTTCTACGGAACTCCAAGATAACGTCAGAAAAGAAGGGATCAGACTCCGTTCCGGGTCCGTTGCTGGGGTTAACAACAACGTAAAAGTTTGGAGAAGAGGGAGCTCCCTCTAAAACATCCCAAAAAGTCTCATCCTTAAAATAAGCAGGAACCAAAAGCCCCGAAAAGTTATAAGAAACATCTGCGTCCTTTGAACCTCCTCCTGAACCGCAACTAACAATAAAGAGAAGAACTAGAGAACTTAAAACAAGTTTCCTCAAACACCCCTCCTAAACGGTTTAGCCCCAATATCATATAATAGGCAAACGAAAAAACAAAAAGGGAGAAATTAAATGAGAATAGTTGACCTGAGGAAGGAGAACTGGAAAGAAGATCCGGAGCTCTCCCGAATAAGAAACAGAGGACAGGGCCTTGAGTCAAAGTTTGCTCCTGCCGTTTTAGAAATAATAGAGAACGTAAAGAACTTTAGAGACAGTGCCGTTTTCAGCTATGCAAAGAAGTTTGACAGAGTTGAGCTAACTCCCGAAAACGTAAGGGTTTCAGAAGAGGAGATTGAAGAGGCCTTTAAAAAAGTCCCTGAAGAGGTCGTAAAAGCAATAGAGTTTGCCGTTGAGAGGGTCAAAGCTTTCCACCAACACCAGAAGGAAAATTCCTACTTTGTAACAGAACCCGGAATCATTTTAGGTCAAAAAGTTATTCCTTTAGAAAGCGCAGGGATTTACGTTCCTGGTGGGAAAGCTTCATACCCCTCTTCTGTAATAATGAACGCAGTTCCTGCAAAGGTTGCGGGAGTTGAGAAAGTCGTAATGATAACTCCAGCAATAGGCTCTCTTGAGGTTAACCCATACTCCTTAGTTGCAGCAAAACTTTCTGGAGTTGACGAAGTTTACAGGGTTGGAGGAGCCCACGGAGTTGCAGCTATAGCTTTTGGAACAGAGAGTATTCCAAAGGTTGACAAGATAGTTGGCCCCGGAAACATCTACGTTGCCCTTGCAAAGAAGTTCCTGTTTGGAACTGTTGACATAGATATGGTTGCTGGCCCAAGTGAGATACTGGTAATTGCTGACGAGACTGCAAACCCAGACTGGGTTGCAACAGACCTCCTCTCTCAAGCTGAACACGACGAATTAGCAGGGGCTTTCTTAGTCACCCACAGTGAAAAGGTTGCAGAAGAGGTTGTGAAGGCAGTCGGAGAAAAACTTGAAAACCTCAAGAGGAAAGAGATAGCAAAGAAGTCAATTGAGAACTTTGGAACCGTTTTTCTAACAAGGGACGTTTACCACTCCTGTGAAGTGGCAAACGAAGTTGCCCCGGAGCACTTGGAAGTTGCAACTAAAGAACCATTTGCCCTCTTAGACAATATTAAACACGCAGGGGCGATCTTCTTAGGCCACTATACCTGTGAAAGTTTGGGAGACTACGTTTTGGGACCAAACCACGTTCTCCCTACAGGTGGAAGCGCAAGGTTCTTCTCACCGCTGGGAGTTTACGACTTTGTAAAACGCTCCTCTGTTCTTTACGTAAGCCCTGAAGGCTTCAAGCGGGTAAGTGGAGCTGCAAGGGAGCTTGCCGAGTGTGAAGGGCTTGAAGCCCATAGACTTGCAGTTGAAGTCCGGGAAGGGATAAAGATGTTAGTTAAAGCTCTTGAAGCTGTGAGGGAGTAATGGAACACCTTCTCTCCGCCGAAGATATAAGCCCTGAGCTTTTTAAGAAAATCTATGAAACGGCTCAGTTAGTAAAGGGAGTTCTCAGGGAAGGAAAAAAGAAGTTTTCGGTGTTAAGGGGTAAGTGTGTTGTAAACCTCTTCTTTGAGCCTTCTACAAGAACCCGCTCCTCTTTTGAGAAAGCCGGAAAGTTCCTCTCTGCAGACGTGATAAACATCAGCACCTCTGCGAGTTCAGTGAAGAAGGGAGAAAGCCTCATAGATACATTAAAAAACCTTGACATGATGCACCCAGATGTGATCGTTCTAAGGCACCCCTGTGAGGGAGCTCCCTACACCGCAAAGCCTTTCGTAAGGGCAGCAATAGTAAACGCCGGAGACGGGAGACACCAGCACCCGACCCAAGCCCTCTTAGACGCAGCCACTTTAACTGAGCACTTTGGAACACTTAAGGAAAAGAGAATTACAATCGTAGGAGATATTACAAACAGCAGAGTTGCCCGTTCAGACGCAATCCTTTTTAGAAAGCTTGGAGCAGAGGTCTTCGTTTACGGCCCATCAACAATGATTCCGAGGTATCCGGAGTCTTTGGGAGTTAAGGTTTTAAAGAGTTTTAACGAAGTCGTAAAAGTCTCAGATGCAATAATTCTCCTTCGGATTCAGCTTGAGAGACAGAACGCAAAGAAAACGTTTCCTTCAGTTAGGGAGTACTCAGAACTCTTCGGGTTGAACAGAGAGAAACTCAAGAAACTCCAACCAGAAACGGTAATTCTCCACCCGGGACCTTTCAACAGAGGAGTTGAGCTAACAAACGACGTTGTCATTTCTGAAAGAACGTTAATCTTTAACCAAGTTGAGATGGGACTTGCCGTTAGAATGGTCGTTCTTTCTCTTCTCTGTAAAAGACTTGAGAAACTGAAGGAGGAAGTTCAATGAAAAGATTGAGCGCAGGAATACTCTCCTTAGCAGGAGTTTCACTGATATTAGCAGGATGCCTTGAAGGGGGAGTTTTAAACAGGGACTTGGTGTTCAAGAACAAATACGGAGACGTTGTATTCAGTCACGTCTACCACGTTAAAGTGAAAAAACAGCACTGTTCTTACTGCCACCCGAAGCTCTTTAAGAAGAAGTTTGGTGAAGACAAGTTCACAATGCAGGACATCTGGAACGGTAAGTACTGTGGCGCGTGCCACAACGGAACGAAGGCCTTTGACGCCAAAACCCCCAAAAACTGCGCAAGGTGTCACAAGCAGAAAAGTGGAGAGAAATAATGGCAAGACTACTCTTTAAGGGAGCCAGAGTAGTAGACCCTTCTCAAGGCATAAACGGAGAGTTTGACGTTCTCGTTGAAGGTGAAAGGATTGTAAAGGTAGAGAAGAACATAAGCAGCATTGAAGCAGAAAAGGTAATTGACGTTTCAGGTTTAGTTCTGACTCCCGGTTTTATAGACCTTCACTGCCACCTTAGAGACCCGGGGCAGGAGTGGAAGGAAGACATTGAGTCCGGCTCAAAGGCAGCGGTAGCGGGCGGTTTTACGTCCGTCTGCTGTATGGCAAACACAGACCCGGTAAACGACAACCCTACGGTTACGAGGTATATCGTTGAAAAGGCCGAAAGGGTCGGACTGTGTGACGTTTTCCCCATCGGAGCAATAACGAAAGGGCTGAAAGGAGAGGAGCTTGCAGAGATAGGCCTTATGGTTAAGACAGGCATCGTTGCTATTTCCGACGATGGAGAAACTCCTAAAGATTCAAAGGTTTTGAGAAACGCAATGGACTACGCCCGGAGTTTGGGAATTCCAGTCTTTACTCACTCTGAAGATAAGACCCTTTCAGCAGGCGGCCACATGAACGAAGGTCCACTCTCAAGCCTTCTGGGAATTCCCGGAATGCCGCCAGAAGCTGAAGACGTAGGAACAATGAGGGACATTTTAGTTGCAAAGCTTACGGGAGCTCACATACACGTTTGCCACGTTTCAAGCAAGGGAGCTCTCCAGATCATAGAAAACGCAAAGAAAGAAGGAGTAAGGGTAACCTGTGAGATAACTCCCCACCACTTTACGCTGACAGAAGAAGCAGTTAAAGAGTTCAACACAAACGCAAAGATGTGCCCACCGCTTAGGACGGAAGACCACGTTGAGGCCTGCAGAAGAGCTCTAAAAACCGGAGTCGCAGACGCAATAGCAACAGACCACGCTCCCCACACCGAAGATGAAAAGTTGGTTGAGTTCTGCCAGGCACCGTTCGGTATCATCGGTTTCCAAACGGCACTATCCCTATCCCTCAACCTCGTTCGGGAAGGATACTTAACGCTAGAACAGATGGTTGAAAAACTGTCTGTCAACCCTGCAAAAATAATTAGAAAGAGTGACATTGGAACGCTAAAGCCGGGAGCAAGGGCAAATATAACTGTTTTTGACCCCGAGGAGGAGTTTATCTTAACAAAAGACCTAATAAAATCTAAAAGCTCCAACACACCTTTTCTTAACAGAAAACTGAAAGGAAGGGTGAAATTTACAGTATACAATGGTAGAATAGTGTATAAATCTGTATAAGGAGCTCCCATGCACCAACAGCCCGGCTTTAGCTTCTTTGACCTCTTCTGGTTTCTCATTATCCTATTCTCACTGTGGCCACTCTTCCAACAGAAAAACCTTGAGTGGGCCAGGCTGAGACTCATAAGGGAGATTGAGAAAAAGAGGAAATCCCGTGTTATTACTATGATTCACCGCCAAGAACGTTTAGCTTTTATGGGATTTCCGTTGGTAAGGTTCATAACAATTGAAGATTCAGAGAGAATATTAAGAGCAATAAGAATGACCCCCGAAGACATGCCTATAGACCTGATAGTCCACACGCCTGGTGGTCTTGCCCTTGCAGCAACTCAGATAGCATCAGCCCTTGCGAAACACAAAGCTCCCGTCAGAGTAATCGTTCCCCACTACGCAATGTCCGGAGGAACTCTAATAGCCCTTGCAGCTGACGAAATCGTTATGGATACAAATGCGGTCTTAGGTCCACTTGACCCTCAGCTGGGACAGTTCCCTGCACCTTCAATAGTTAGAGCGGTAAAGGAGAAACTCCAGCACGATAGAACAAGCGTAAAGGACGAAACGCTGATCCTTGCAGACATTGCAGAAAAAGCCCTCTTTCAGATGAAGGAGACAATTGAGAGAATCCTGAAACTAAAAGGGTATGACAAGGAGAGAGCAGAGAAGATAGCAGACCTTTTAACCAGCGGCTACTGGACTCACGACTACCCGCTAACAGTTGAAGTTATTAAATCTTTAGGGCTTAACGTTTCTACAGACGTTCCTAAAGAAGTTTACGACCTTATGGAGCTCTACTACCAGCCTACAGGCCAGGCCTCAGTTCAGTACATTCCTATCCCCTACGGAGAACCAAAAAAAGGGGAGGTGCCGGTAAGGAAACCACATTAGGAGCGTTAAAGTGTTCAGAATAGGAGACAAAGTAGCCTACCCCCCACACGGAGTGGGAGTGATAGAGGGAAAAGAAGAAAGAGAGATAGGGGGGAGGAAAGTCGTATACCTAAGGATTAACCTCATTGGGAAGAACATGTCAATACTGGTTCCTCAGGAAAGTGCCGAAAGTTCAGGAATAAGGCCTGTTCTCTCTAAAGAGGAGATAGAGGAGCTCTTTCAGTTCCTCTCAGAAGTTCCAAAGAACATAAGCGAGAAGTGGACGGTTCGCCATAGGCTCAACGTAGATAGGCTCAAAACGGGAAACGTAAAAGAGCTTGCAACGGTAGTTAGAAACCTCTCTTACAGGTCTAAGGAGAAAGAGCTCTCCTACTCCGAAAAGAGGATGTTTGAGGAAGCCTTCAGTAAATTGGCAGAGGAGATATCACTTTCACTGGGAGAACCGGTTAAAAAAGTTAAACAGAGGATAAGGAAGATACTGAAAGAGGTTAAAAAGAAGTGATAACAAAAATAGTAGGCGGATTTTTCCTCTTCCTCATATTCGTAACAATCGTAATTTTCAAAAACTACGGTTTTACCCTTACCCAATCGCTGATATTAGGAATCTTCATAACGGCAGCCTCTTTTCTTTTTTACCAATTCGTTCTAAAGAAAAAGCTCTCAGTAAAGGTTATTCTGTTCTTCTTTATCGGCTTCTACTTAGGACTCTACCTTGCAAAGGGAATAACCCTCTCTCTCTACCCTATTTTCTCTTCTTTTACATACCTACAGGACATACTCTTCCTTACACTTCCATACTTGTTTGCCTTTTTGGCCGTTGAACTGGGAACAAACAGGCCGATCAGTGAGCTGTTGAAGGAGGAATCTCCCCTCTACTGTACCCCAAAGGTGGTTGATACCAGCGCCCTAATAGATGGAAGGGTCTACGAGATAGCAAAAATCGGTTTTATTGAGGGAAAAATAATTATTCCGAGGTTTGTTTTAGAGGAACTCCAGCTCCTTGCAGACTCAACAGACCCTACAGTTAGAACCAAAGGGAAGAAAGGCCTTGATGTCGTCTCTCAGCTGAAAACCCTTGAAAAACCACCTGTTGAGATATATGAAAGGGACTTTCCCTGGATAAGGGACGTTGACGCAAAACTGGTAGAGCTCTCCAAAAGACTCAACGCAAAGCTGATAACGACGGACTACAACCTAAACAGAGTTGCAACGATTAAAGGAGTTGAGATACTCAACATAAACGACCTTGCAAACGCACTGAAGCCTGTAGTTGCCGTAGGCGAGGAGTTGGTCGTCTTCTTAGTTAAGGAAGGAAAAGAGAAAAACCAAGGAGTAGGCTACTTAGACGACGGAACAATGGTCGTCGTTGACAACGCAAAACACCTGATAGGACACAAAGTTAAGGTTTTAGTCAACAACATTCTCCAGACATCTGCCGGGAAGATAATCTTCGGCAGGCTCAAAGAGGTGGTGAAGTGAGAGTTGCAGTTATACCGGCCGCTGGCTCTGGAAAGCGGTTCGGAGGGAAGAAACAGTTTTTCAAAATTTTGGGAAGAAACGTAGTTGAGTTTCCCCTTGAAGTGTTTAATAAAAGTGAGCTAATAGACGCAATTATTTTGGTTCTTCCAAAGGAGGACATAAACGTAGGAAAAGAGCTCCAGAGCCGGTTTCCCAAAATAGCAGCAGTAGTTGAAGGAGGTGAAGAGAGACAGTCTTCAGTCTTTAAAGGACTTCTAAAGGCAGCTGAGCTCAACCCCAAAGAGGTTATAGTTCATGACGGTGTTCGGCCTATAGTGGAGCTCTTAACTATAAACGACCTCATAGTAGCCCTGTCAGACTATGAAGCAGACGGCGTTATTTTAGGGGTAAGACCTAAAGAAACTGTGAAAGAGGTGGGAGCTCCATTAGAACCGGGAGACTTTTTAGTAGAGAAAACCTTAAACAGAGACAAGCTTATACTGGTTCAAACACCTCAAATTTTTAAGTTTAAAGTTCTACTTGAGTGCCATAAACGGGCTGAAAAAGAGGAGATTATCGTAACAGACGACTCTGCCCTCCTTGAAAAATTCGGGTATACAGTAGTTTCCATAGAAGGAGACTACAGAAACATAAAAATAACAACACCAGAAGATGCTAAAATAGCGGAAGTATTCTTAAGAGATATCTACTGCTCTGGAGTTTAAATGGAATTTCTCAGAGAAGTTCTACTATTCAGCGGACTTTCTGAGGAACAGCTAAGGAAAATAGAGCAAATATCTCTAAGAAGAAATTTTTCTCGGGGAGAGGTTATATTCAACCCTGGCGAAAAGGGAAACTACTTCTTCATTCTCAAATCGGGAAAAGTCAAAATATTTAAAACATCAAAGGGAAAAGAGCAAATAATTAAAGTTTTTGACAAACCTGCCTGCTTCGGAGAAGCTGCAAGCTTTACAGGAAAGAACTTTCCAGCTTGGGCTGAAGCTATTGAAGATTCAGAAGTTCTCGTAATTCCAAGGGAAAAGTTCTTAAAGTTGATAAAAGAAGATCCAGAAATAGGAATGAACCTGCTCTCGGTAATGGCTCAGAGGCTCATGCACCTAACGAACGTAATAGAGAGTCTCTCCCTCAAAAATGCACTATCTAAGGTAGCCTCTTACATACTGAGGAAATATGAAGAAGAGGAAAAAAGGGAAATTACCTTCAGCACAAGCTTAGCCTCTATGGAGTTAGGTCTTACAAAGGAGACGGTATCAAGAATGCTTGCAAGACTGAAAGAGCTGGGAACAATTGAGAAGTCAAGGAACAAAATCGTTGTTAAAAACGTTAGCGCTTTGAAAGACCTGTCTTTTTAGGTGAAAACTTATCCTTAATCTCATGGAAGAGCCAACCGATAGGGTCGTAAATAATGAGCCTCGGGCCGCTAAACTTCATTACTTCCCTTATTTTTTCTCTCATGTCCGGCCTATAGCAGTGAACAGGACATTTCTTGCAGGTAGGTTTTCTCTCTCCAAACGGGCACAGATCTAAGCGCTGAAAGGCGTAGTTGAGAAGCTTGGAACACTCGGGGCAGAGCTCCCCTCTCCTGCTTCCGTGCTTCTTCCAGCAGTAAATTTCAACCATTCTTCTTATAGTCTCTTTTTCCCTATCTAAAACGCTCAAGGTTATCTCCAGTTTAAAAATAAAGAGCCCTCCCCAGAATAGGGGAAGGTTACACTCACTGGGAGGGAGGAGATGAAGATATTAGCTATATACCAAGAAGTTCTCTCTTCTTCATGATGTGCTCTTCCATGGCGTTAGCGGCCTCTACAGGATCGTCTCCTACGGCAATCTTACCGCCTGTAAGTCCTTCAACCTCTTCTGTTAGAAGCTTTACAACCTTGTCTGAACCAGTAACGGGAGGAACAGGTGAAACGTGTGTGTAGAATCCCATAGCAACAGCAGAGAAGCCGTCAATAACCGCTTTCTGTTCCATGTACTCAGGAGCCGTAACGACAGCCGGAAGCTGTGACGGGTCAACGCCAAGGGCGTTTGCAATTGCAACAGCAGTCATAATGATTCTTCCGGTATCTGTGCAGGTTCCAAAAGAGAGAACAGGTGGAATTCCAAGGGCTTTACAGACACCTGCAAGCTTAGGCCCTGCATACTTTTCTGCAGCCTCTACTGTTTCAAGACCGGCCTTCTGCATACCTGCGTTACCACAACCTGCACCGATAACTAAGATATCTCTCTTAATAAGCTCTTTAGCAAGGTTAACTGTCATACTGTCTTGAGGACCGTTTCCAAGGGAGGTACAGTTAACGAGGGCTGCTATTCCTTTTATGTCTCCGCTTTTAATCACTTCAAGGAGTGGATCTAAGCTTCCACCTAAGGCATTGACTATAGCCTCGGCAGAAAAACCAACTAAAGCCTTCTGCTTGAACCTTGAAACGTCTGCTTTCTGCTTATTTCTCCTCTCCTTAAAGTTCTCAATGGCAAGCTTGATTATCTCCTCAGCCACCTTTGCCTCGTTTCCAGGTTCATACTCAAGCCTGATAGAGCCGGGGACACCTATAATGTTTGAAACCGCTATAAGCTTGAAGTTATACTTGTCGGCATATTCTTTCAGGTTTGCAAGGGAACAGTTCATATCCATAACAAAAGCATCAACTGCTCCCGTTGAGAGAAAGTATTCAATTGAAATCCAGTTTGAAGTTAAACCGGCAAATACGTCGTCACACTCAACCCTTGCCATAATCTCCTGACCGGTCTCAATAGAACCGACGATTTTCACTCCTTTTGCTCCAGCCTCTCTCGCCATTTGCTGGAAATTTTCGTCTTTAGCAAGCTTAATGAGTGCCATTCCAACGAAAGGTTCGTGACCGTTCGGAAGTATGTTTACGTAGTCTGGGTCTAAAACTCCAAAGTCAACTGTGCACTGGTGTGGAGAGGGAGTTCCGTAGAGAGCATCTTGAATCATCTCAAGGGGAACGAGGCTTCCAAAAGCAGAAGCAACTCCATTTCTAAGAGCTGCAAGAGCAAGAGTGATGTAGTCACCGTCAATGTTTGTCATAGAACGGGCAACAGAGTCTACAAGTTCGTTCATTGGTCCCTTTGGAGTAATCCCCAACTTTTTGAAAACTTCTTTCCTACTCTCTGGAACAAGTGCCTCTACAAATGTTGAAGTTTTGTTTTCTGAAAGCGTTTCAAGAACTCTCTGGGCAACCTTTTCAGCCTTTGTATCAAGGGGAAGTGAAGTATCAACACCTAAGATCTGGGCAAGAGCGTCTATCTTAGAAGGGTCTTTAACCTCGTAAACTGTGTTACCCCTTGCAGTCTCAAGGAGAGTAAGGGCTGCTTCTCTACAGTGGTAGGTGTAGGCTGCAAGTCCCATGTTGGCCTTTATGAGGAGGTTCCTCATAACGATACCGTGGGCGTCAATTCCACAAACTCCCCTCGGCGTCTGTGGGGTAATACGGCAGGGACCCATTGAGCAGAGCTGACAGGAGACTCCCTCTTTACAGAACTTACAGCGTACCTTTTCCATAGCCTCAAAACGGTCGGCGACGTTTGAAAGACCAGCTTCCTTTACCTTTTGGTACATAAAGTTGACGCTTTCGTGAACAGATGGCATTTTTAGACCTACGCCTGTTGCAAGGTCTGACTCAACACAGAAGCTTGGCTCCTCTCCTCCGTTCCCTTTCTTGAAAAATCCGAACATATTTTCCTCCTGAAATTTCTAGTCTCTACTTCAAAGAGTAAAACAGAAAGAGGAAGAATTCCTTGACATAGGTCAAATACAGCTCAATATTTGAATATACCGTTAATTTGATTTCTATAATTAAATTGTTTAACCAGAGAGTAGAGATGAAAGTTGCCGTACCTGTCTTGGAAAAAGTGATAGATGGAAAGAAAATGATAAACCCACACTTTGGGAAGTCTAAGCTGTTTGCAGTTGTGGATACAGAAACAGGAGAACTTAAAACTTTAGAAAACCCGGCAACTGAACAGGAAAAGGGTAAGGGAAGGCTTATAGCAGAAACTTTTTACAGGGAAGGCGTAGAAGCTCTCTTAATTAAAGATATTGGAGAGGGAGCCTTTGAGAAAATCTCTTCAGTGGGAATAAAAGTATTTAGGGTTCCGGAAAATGCAAAGTTTTTAGAAGAAGCTTTAGAACTGTTTAAAGAGGGAAAACTGACAGCTCTTTAAAAAGGCCCCCAAGGTTCGGGGGCAGCCTAAACGTGAGGAGGGAGAGATGGAGCATCTGGGTGGAAAATAATATACAAGCTCTATCAAAAGTCAAGGGCATAGGATTAAACTTCCTCTGTAAACCACTTCTCCTGAGGGAAGAAACTGAAGTTTAACGCCGTAAAACTCTATACCATCTTTTAAAGCCGTGTAAAAAAGTTCAGAAAACTCCGGGTCAGTTATTCTATTCGGCCTAAAGCAGCTACACCCTCTAAAGGCTAAAAACAGGAGAGCTCCCCGCAATCCCTTTTTCACGGCCTCAAGGAGCTCCTCAACGTGCCTTCTTCCCCTTTCTGTAGGGGCGTCTGGAAAGAGGCAGGTTTTACCTACGACGAGGTTGCAGCCCTTTACTTCAAGGAGAAGACTGTCGTCAATCAGGAAGTCTATACGGCTACTTCCAAAAGGAAACTCGGGCTTGATCTTTTTGGGTCTAAAACCTAAAAGCCCTTCCTCTAAAACTCTCTGCGCAACTTTTGAGTGAACAGATGTGTTGAGTAAAACCCACTCATTTTCCTTTTTAACGGCTACGAACTTAAAGTCAAGTTTCCCCCTTAGGTTTGGAGAGAGGAGGACGGGAGCTCCCTCTTTAAGGAGCTCCTTGAGTCTACCAGTATCACTCAGGTGAGCCTTTTTAACCTTTTTGCCTACCTCAACCAAAACAACAAATCGGTTCAACCGCTTGAGAAACCTACCTTCTACAAAGTCTCCCAAATACTCCTTTAAATTAAGAAGAACCATCAGAGGGACTTTTGAACTTCAAAATCTATCTCTTTACCGAGGTGACCCGTGGCGTTTGCAACGTGAACCACGACTCTCCCGCTTTCTGGCTCATACTCCAAAACGGTTATACCGCAGTTTGCCTGCTTAAAAGCCCAGAACTTGTTGAGGTCTGTACCCAACAGGTGGCACATAAGAACTTTGTTTGTAGCGTCGTGTCCCACTATAACGATTAAATCCTCTGGAGAGAATTGAGAAACGACCTCCTCAAAGGCCTTTACAGCCCTGTCATAAACGTTCTTTAAGCTCTCTCCACCGGGCATCTGAACTTCAGCAGGTCTTGTCCTCCAGAGTTTTAAGAGCTCCGGATACCTTTTCTCAACTTCAGAGGCAAGCATCCCTTCCCATTCCCCGTGGTCTATCTCCTTAAAACCTTCTTTAATCTGAACCTTAAGGCCGTGGTGTTTCGCAATCTCCTTTGCCGTATCCCTACACCTTGAAAGGGGGCTTGAGAAAACAGCCTTAATCGGGAAATCCTTAAGGGCCTCTCCAACTCTCCTTGCCTGCTCTTTCCCCTCTTCGTTTAGAGGAATGTCCATCTTTCCCTGATACCTGCCTTCAGCGTTCCAAACAGTTTTACCATGTCTAACAAGGATAACTTTCGGCATTCAGTCCTCCCAGAGTTTTTCTTCGGGAATTATACAGTCAGCGGATTTTTACAAATTTTTTACAAAACTGTAAAATTTCCTAAACACCATACGGAGGATGAGGATGAAAAAAAGGCTTGACAGGTGGATGGACAGAATGCCGATGCCGGTTCTTCCACCGGAAGTCAGAAAACGGGTTTTCAACGAATACGTTTTAGGATACGGCCACACAGCTGCAAAGGACGAATCTATTAGGTGTCTTCTCTGCAAAACCCCAACTTGTATGGATTCCTGCCCCGTAAACAGCAGAATCCCTGAGTGGATAGAGACAATTCAGAAGGAAAACGTTATTGAAGGCTACAAGATACTAAGGGATAGAAACCCGTTTAGCTCCGTCTGTGGAAGGGTATGCCCTCAGGAGAGGCTCTGTGAGAGTACCTGCATTTTACTGAGGAGAAAAAACGGAGAATCGGTTGCAATTGGAGGCCTTGAAAGGTTTATAGCCGATAACGTGAGAATGTCCGGCGTCAACTGGGTTGACGAGAAGGAGCGCGAAGACACAGGAAAAAAGGTTGCCGTTATCGGTGGTGGTCCTGCTGGCCTTTCAGCAGCATACTTTTTAGCTAAAAAAGGCCACAAAGTCACGATCTTTGAAGCCCTTCCATACCTTGGCGGAGTAATGAGATACGGAATTCCTGAGTCAAGACTCCCGAGGGAAGCCTTAGACTGGGATATAAACCTCATTCTAAACCTTGGAGTTGAAGTTAGAACAAACACGGTCGTCGGAGAGGATATTACGTTAGACCAGATAAAGCAGGAATATGACGCCGTTTTTATAGCCGTAGGCTCTGGAAGGGGTAAAAAACCAGACATTCCGGGAGTTGACCTTAAAGGTTCCTACTCTGCAGTAGGCTTTTTGATGAAAGTAAACACGGGAGAAACCCATCCCCTTCTTGCACCTGAAAGGGAGATAGAGCTCCCCCAAAATAAGAGAGTTGTAGTAGTAGGTGGCGGATTTACTGCCGTTGACTGTGCCTTAGTTGCCGTTAGACTCGGAAACGAAGTAGAAATCGTTTATAGGAGAACTAAAGATTCCTCATCTGCAAGGGAAGATGAGTGGGAAATGCTTGAAGAGGAAGGGGTAAAGATGAACTGGCTTACCCAACCTGTAGAGGTTGTGGGAGACAACGAAGGAAAAGTTAAAGCATTAAAGTGCGTTAAGATGGAACTCATACCTCAGGAAAACGGTAGACCAAAGGTCAAACCTGTTGAGGGCTCTGAGTTTGAGATTCCCTGCGACGTAGTCGTCTTTGCCGTAGGACAGGCTGACAACCCTGTAGCCTACAAAGACCTTGAAGGCCTTAAAGTAGACAAGTGGAACAACCTCTCTACCGTAGACGATGAGTTCAGAACAAATGTAGAGGGAGTTTGGGCTGGAGGAGACGTAGTTAACGGCGGCGACCTGGTCGTTACGGCAATTAAACACGCCCAAATTGCTGCAAGGTCTATCCACAAATACTTAACAACGGGAAAGTGGGAGTATAAAGGAGAGTAAATTAACGGTGGGCCTTCGGGCTCACCTTCCAAGCAATCTATCAAGAATAATTGAGGCTGCAGACCTAACAGAGAGGTGGTTGTAGTCTGTAGCTCCCTCTATAGGTTCTAAAATGTAGTCAGCCGACGAAATGAACTCATCGGTTAAACCCCAACCTGTTCCGAAACAGATAATGACGTCCTCTCCTTCTGCTATTCTTTCCCTTAAAAAGGGATATGAAACAGCATTTTTATACATCTTGGCAGTGGTAACTACAACCTTCGGCCTTCCCCCGTCGCTCTTTTCTATATCTGAAATGACGTCTTCAAAGTAGGGAACGGCTCTTACTATCTTTAAAGCTTCCCAACGCTTCGGGTTGTATTCCCTTCCGTGACCGCTCTGCCAAAAAGAGAGGAGCTTTTTAGCAAGCCACAGGTGGTTCTCTATGGGCTGGACAACATAGTAGCGTTTAACTCCGAAAGTTCTTGAAGCCCTTGCTATATCGTGAATGTCAAGTGTTGTAAGTGAAGTTGCTACAACCTTGCCGCTTTTGTTGTAAACGGGGTAGTGGATCAGAGCCGTATATACAGCCATCTTCTTCTCCTTTCCGTTTTTGAAAGGATACTACTTCCAGGCTAACCTTTTAAAGACTAAGAGAAACGGAAGGTAGAGTAAGAGGAACTTGGGAGAAAAAGTTAGAACAACCGAAAACCCTAAAACGGCAGCACTCCAAAAGAGAGCTCCCGGCTCCTTTCCTTCCCGCTTTAAATTGGACTTTAAAAGATCTGGAAGTTCAGAGAGGAACTCCCCGTAGTCCATAGTCAGCCGAAGGCCTCTCCTCTTAACCGCAGATAAAACAGTTTTTGGAGCAATTCTTTTAAGGTAGGGTTTTAAAACCGGCGGCAGACGGAAATCGGGGTAAATTATCCGTGCTATAGACTCCGTATGGGCTATCGTTTTCATAAGCGTAACAAGCTCCTCCGGAAGGACAACTTTAAACCGCCTTGCGACGGAGAGCTCCTCGTAAAAGAGCTTTTCGGCGTCAATCTGTGAGAGTGGCCTGTTGTAGTATTTGTCAAGGAAAATGAGAATTTCTCGCTTTAAAAGGTTCTCATTAACCTTTTCACTTACCGCTCCTATCCGTTTCAGTGCACTCACTATAAGTTCTGGATCTCTGTTCATAACCCCTACAGAAAAGAGAAAAAACTCTGTAAGGGTATCGGGAGAGAGCCTTCCAACAATTCCGAAGTCAACAAAAGCAAAGCGTTTGTCGTCTAACAGGAATACGTTCCCGGGGTGGAGGTCTCCGTGGAAAACGCTCAGCTCAAAAACCGTTCTGTTAACGATGTGGACAAACCTCTCGGCAAGCTCTCTCCTCTCCTCTTCAGAAAACTCCTCAAAGAGCTCCGGAGAGAGTTTTCTTCCTTTGACAAACTCCGTCGTTAAATAACGAAGAGAGGAGAGCTCCCACACAACCCCCGGAACAAAGAGGGAAGGCTCCTGCTGGGAAAACTTCCTAAAGAGCTCCATATATGCAGCTTCAGTCGTCAGGTCTAACTCGTTAAGGAGCATCCTCTCAAACTCTGAGACTATCTGTGGAATCCTAAACCCCCTTACAGCCGGAACGAATGAGATAAGGGAAACGAGAATTTTCAGCGTTGAGGTATCCCTCTTTATGAGCTCTTCAGCCTTCGGTCTTATAATTTTCAGGGCAACTTCCCTACCGTCTTTAAGAACAGCCCTGTGGACTTGTGCAACGGAGCCGGAGCCTATAGGCTCTTCATCTATGTGGAGAAAGGCGTCTTTAAGCTCAGGGTAGTGGTGAAGGAGCTCCTCAAGGGGCTGTGGTGGAACTCTATCCTGTAGGCTCTCCAGCTCTTTTATGTAGTCTGAAGGAAGGATGTCCACTCTTGTAGAAAGAAGCTGACCTATCTTAACGTAAGCTCCACCGAGCCTCTCAAGTGCCACCTTTAAACGTTTAGGAGGGGGATAGGAGAGGAGCCCCCTGTAGGGAAGAAAAGGAAGGCTGAACAGGAGAGCTCCCAAAGGGGTCAAATACCTCTCAAGAAGCTCGTAGGAGCAGAAGTAGAGGGAACCCAAAACCTGATAGAGCCTTAAAAGGTTAGACATTACTTTTTCTCTTTATCCTTTAAAGCCTTCTTCAGCTCCTCAAGTTCTGCTTTAAGTGATTGTAGTTCTTTCTCAAGAGCTTCAACTTGGTCTTTCGTTGCAACGGGGAGCTCCTTCAGGACTTTCTCAACCTCTTTGGCTATCTCTTCTTTCTGCTTCTCTAACTGCCCTTTCAACTGTTTTAGGAACTTCTTTCCCTCTTCTTCAGAGATCTTCCCCTTCTCCTCAAGCTCCTCAACAAATTTCTCAACCTTTTCAGAAACAAGGGAGATAAAGCCTATCTGGAGAAGTGCAACCTTCTTTACCAGTTCTGCTGCTCCTTTCATCATAGCCTCCAAACAGTGATTTCAGTTTAAAATTATGAAGATTAAAAGAGAAAGGGGAAAGATTTGAAGAGGTTAACTGCTGCCATCTTTTTTCTAATTCCTGTAGCAGTTTACGGAGCTCCCGTTCAGATAACCGCCCAGAAAATAGAGGGAAGCGTAGAGAAAACTCTCAGGGCATCGGGAAAGGTAGTAGTCAGGTATCAAGATGTCATAATAAAGGGAGACAACGCCTTCTACGACAGAAACGCCGGAATCATTCGGGTCTGGGGAAACGTAGAGATAGAGGAAAAGCCGGCGCACCTCTTCTGTAAAGAGGTAATCTACAACGTAAAGACAAAGAGGGCTATTCTAACAGAGGTTGAAGGCTACCTGTCGCCGACAGACAGAATCAAGGCAAGGGAGATTGAAAGAATCTCTGAAAAGGAGTGGGTAGCCTACGACGGAGAGTATACTCCTTGTTCTCACGTCTGTCCCGACTGGTCTGTAACCTCTAAAAAATTTAAAATTCTCCTCGGTGAGTCTTTCAGCGGAAAGTGGGTAGCGTTTAGAGTTAAAGAGATTCCCATACTGGTTTCTCCATACCTCTCAGGCCCTATTCAGAGAAAGAGGAAATCAGGACTTCTTACCCCAAGACTTGGATACATGAGTAAAGACGGATTTGCCTATAGGCAACCCATCTACCTGGTTTTGGGAAGGAGTGCAGACCTTACCCTTACTTACGAGAAGAGGAGCATTAACGGAGAGGGAGGAGAGGCAGAGTTTCGCTACGTTTTAGGGGAGAAAAACTGGGGAGATTTAACCTACTATCAGCTTGACAGGAAAGAGGAAAAGAACTGGCGGGTTGGCTTTTACCACACGTATAACCCTAACGACTACACTTACGTTAAAACGAACGTAAACATTGTAAACAGTAGGTCTTACTACATAAACTCGTCGGACTTTAACGTTGAAGAACAGACCCAGCTCTATACAAAGTCAACAGTTACAGGTTCAAAACTCTGGGAAAGGGCAATTCTCAACATGAACTCTACTTACTTCCGATACCTCATAGGTTCAACAAATACAGCTTATCAGAAAGTTCCTGAGGTTAATTTTTACCTGATGGATACTCCTATTCCCAAAACACCACTTACGTTTAACCTCAGCTCAGACATTACCTACTTTTACAGAGAAGCCGGAGGAAGTAGCTACAGGTTAAATGCTCTACCTTCACTTAGGTTGATAAAGAAGTTCGGAGTAGTGAAAAACAGCTCAAAGCTCAGCTACTTGATGACCTCTTACCAGAGGGGAGGAAGCAGACACATATGGGAGTTTAAAAACAGCTCGCAGGTAAACAGGTTTTTCCGGCTCGGAAGTTACGGCATCTCTCTAAATCCGAAACTCTCGTTCTTTTACAGACAGAGTAAAGACCAGAGATCCAACCCCCTCTTTGACCTTACAGACAGGCTGAAAGGAGAAAGAACCTTAACTCCGGAGATAGAAACCTTCATCTACTCACCAAAAGGAAGGATTGCAAGGGTTACCCTTTCTTCAGACTACAGCTTTACAGGTAGCTGGGAAACTCTTTCCCTTGATGCCGATACCTCTCCCGTTAGTTGGCTGGGAATAAGGGAAACTCTTCTCTTTTCCCCTTCGGAAGGGAAACTCCAGTTTTCAAACACCCACATCTCACTCAACCTTAGCAGAGCCTCTCTGTGGGGCAACTACTATAGACAAAACAACCCCGAAAAGATAACCTACTTAAGGTGGGGAGCAGGCTTTCCGATTAACCGTTATCTCTCCTTCTCCTACCAGCAGAGATACGACCTGAAACTGAAAGAAGATAGAGAGAGACAGTATTCAATTCAGATAGATAGGGGATGCTGGACGGGAAACATCTCTTATAGGTGGATAAAGAACTACGACAATGCCATAGACTACCAGATACTCCTGAGAGTAAACCTTTTAAGGTTGGGAAGCTACGGCTACAAACTTACCGGGAAAAAGTAGATTTTTTAATCGGCCTTAAGTTACTTGTAGTCCAAACGGAACACTTACCTTTCTTTATGTAGAACTTTCCGCCGTAAGGATCTTCAGGGAGAGCTCTAATTATCCCTAACTTAACAAGCTCCTGAATGTCAGAAGGGCATCTCCCAAACCTTTTCCTGTAAACCTCAAGTGCTCTGTCAAGCTCCTTTATAGCAAGGAGTGCCCTTAAACGCTTTTTTAACTCCTTCTTTACTGTATCCTCTTTTGCTCTCTTAAGTTCCTCGTAAGTAACGGCAATGGCAAGGTCAACTTTTCCCGACTCAGCATAGAAGCGCGGAACTAAGAGCTTCAGGTAGGTGGGAGCTCCCTCCATCTCAGAGGCCATTTTCAGGTATTCTGCACCTTTAACCTTATCTTTTAGGAAGTAGAAGTAGTTAAAAGCTACCAAAAAAGGGATTCTCCAATCCTTTACGTAACGGCTTCCGTTAATGAGAATGGAATTGATTCTAAGAAGGAGCTCCTTGTTCCTCTCAATGTTCCAAGGAACATAAGCACCGAGGTAGTAAAGAGGATCAAAGTAGTAAGGGTCTAACTTCTCCACTACTCCTACGTTTTCAATCAGTCGCTTCCACTCCTCTTCCGTAAACTTCCTCTCTTTCCACCTGTTAAAAACATCGTTTCCGGTAAGGTAGCAAATGTTCATAAAGAGAAGGTCAGCAGCTGGGCTCCTAAAACCGGGAGATGAGAGAAGAACTTGACTGTAAGAGTATGGAAGAACGGGCATTATCTCATCTACCCGAGGCTTAATCCGGTCAGCCTTCAACATAAACGGAACGGAAACCAAGACGAAAAGAAAAGCGACAAAAAGGCGTTTCACTATAACTCTCTCCCGTCAAACAGATAGGTAGCAACCAAAAGAACTGCAGAGGTGTAAATGACGAAATATACAAAGACCAGCAAAAAGTAGATGGGAGAAACATTTATAGAGAAGTGAACGGCGTAGTCCTTTATATCAAAGAGAGAAAAGTTGGGAAGTAGGTAGTAGGCTACTTGAACAATCAACTTGTTGAGGGAGGAAACGTATTTTGACGAAACGACAAGCTCTTTTACGGGGGAGAGCTCCAGCCCTACCACAAACAGGAAAACAGCAGAAAGAATGGCTAAAACGTGGCTTGTAAAGAAAAGGGCAAAAAGGATTCCAAAGGCAGAGAGAAAAACACCCATAAGAAAAGTTAAGAGAGAAACCAGAAAAACCCTTTCAACAACGACAACGTGGGGAACGTAAAGTTGGGCAACGTCTCCAATTATCAAAATCCCCGAAGTGACCAAAAAGAAAGAAATAAAAGTAAAAAGAACTACAGCTCCTGCACACCCGAAAAACTTACCAAGAACGTAATCGCTTCTCCTTACCGGCTTAGAGAAAATCAGGTAGATGACTTTATCTGAAACATCCCTAAAAGTGCTTCCCACAGAGGAAAAGATAGAGTAGAGGGCAACTATAAAAAAGAAAAAGGCCAAAGAAAAGTCCATTGCCACTTTTACAGTATCGCCGGCAACAACGTCGGAGATAAGTTTACTGATAAAGACCAGAAAAACCTCTGCCACTAAAAGACCTACAAATGCTCTTTCTTTCAAAAGCTCCTTAAACGTAAGTTTTGCCACAGAGAGGCAGCTCAACTAACCCTCCTACTTTCCTCAATGTATGAAACAAGAATCTCCTCAAGGGAAAGTCTATCCGGTTCAACGCTTATAATCTCATAACCTTCAGATCTCAACTTTTCAAAAAAAGACCACAGCCCATCAACCTTAACCTTAAAAGTTCTTAGGTTATTACTACCTATCTTTCTTGCCGTTATAACGTAACCCCTCAGGAATTTATGAACGATGTTTGCAATGCTATCTAAAAGCTTTATTTCACCGTCAACAATAACTGCAATCCTGTCTGAAAGTCTTTCAACGTCTTGAATAATATGGGAGCTGTAAAAAACAGTTTTTCCTTTCTCCTTTAAGCTCTTCATCACAGAGGCAATAATGTTTCTTCCAACGGGATCAAGACCACTCATCGGTTCGTCTAAGATAAGGAGGTCTGGGTCGTTTAAAAGGGTAGAAGCAAACAGAAGCCTTTGAACCATTCCTTTTGAGTAGGAAGAGATAGACTGCTCCTCAACACCTAACAGATCAACCAACTCAAGAAGCCGTGTAAACAGTTTTTTCCTCTCGTGATAGGGAATTCCGTAAACATCAGCACAGAAGTCCAAGTATTCTTTGCCGGTTATAGAACCGTAAATGTAAGGCTTCTCCGGTAGAAATCCTAAACTACTTCTTACAAAAATGTCCGTATTTGGTCGTCCGAATATCAAAACTTCCCCGGAATCTGGTCTAACAAAGTCCATAACTATCTTAATTGTTGTTGTCTTTCCAGCCCCATTTGGTCCTATAAATCCAAATATCTCCTCAAAAACCTCAAAACTTATTCCTTTAAGAACGTCTTTTTTTTTAATCCAAAAAGTGAACTTTTCTTGAAACTTTTTTTTAAATCATTAAGAACAAGAACGCCCAAAGTCTCCTCCCATTTCAAAATAAGAGAACCTAAAAAACAGAATAGTTAACATAAACAACTCTTTCAGGAGGTTCATCCGGGATAAAAAGCTTCCCCACCTCTCCATCGCCGTCCAGATCCCCTTCTGCCTTTGCAATTATATCAATAATGTTATCCCTTGAATTGGTAAAACCGTTTTCTACAACAGAGTTGTCGTAACAGGTTTCCACGTTTGCCCTACACTGGGACACGGTATAGTTGCCGTTACTTTTAGCTACTCCATATCTATGCCTCAAAATTCCCACAGGATGAAAACCGATCAAGTAAAAATATGAATCGTTGTTCCAATCTGAAGTTCCTTGAGGTGGAGGTATGTCTGTAGGAGACCAGTTACAGGTGACATACTTCCCCTTTTCTGCCCTATAGACTTCCTCAAGTTGTTTTATATGACCCAAGTTCGTAATCGCCTCTAAACGCTTTGCAGCCAAGGAGTAACGTTTATAGTAAAAAGAGGAAACAGTTGCAAGTATACCTATAATTAATACAACTAATAAAAGCTCAATAAGGGTGAAACCTCTCCTCCCCAACTACCCTTCCTTTTTCCTGGATTAAATGAAGTTTACCAAAATAAAAAACGGGGGAAATTCCCCCGTACCCTCAAAGTAATCAACCACATTAGAACTCATTTGCTCCTGCATCAACAGGATCAGGTTTGATCTCGGTAGTTTCATCATCTCTGTAAAACCCTGCTTTAGTACCATCTCCATCAAGATCACCAGTAGCAGCAATTGTAATGTCTGGGCCACCAGTAACAGCAACTCCATCCTGAAGATTACCACTGTCATCAATAGATGTATCAGTGGTGTAGCCTGTAGCATCATTAGCCATACTGTTTCCTGCTTTAGCAGGGGACTCAGGCTCACCTCCCTTTACACCGTAAACGTAGTAAACGTCCCCAGCAGGCCTAAAGCCAATCAGGTCAAACCCTGCCCCACGAGTCTTTACATTCCAGGTGTGTTTTGTAGGACCTGGAGTTACAACGTTCCCTCCTTCTCCCTCAGTTGGAGCTCCACTACACTGTGCATACTGGCCGTGCTCTGCAGCAAAACTCTCCTCAGCAGTTACAATTGCACCAATGTTCTCTTTAGCCTCTACTGTTTTAGACCTCAGCTGGAACTTTCTATACTGGGGTATGGCAATTGCCGCCAGAATTGCAATAATGGCTACAACAACCATCAGCTCAATGAGTGTGAAACCTGAGCGTTTCCTCATTTTTACCTCCTAAATAAAGTTTTTTTTGTACAATACTTTAAGCAAAATATGTGCCAAATTCTGAACAGCCCAGCAGAGGGGGATTTTCATCAAGACCATTCAGCATAGTTGACGAATTTTGTCAAAAAGAGATGACAGAATTGTCAAATTGTGAAGGAAAAGTAGAGCTCCGGCATCAACGGTTTAACGCCAACTTCCCTTTCAACTAAAGGAACGAACTGTTCCATTACGGGCTTTTCTCCGTGGACTAAAACCACTCGGCTGTTTCTATCGGCAGTTCTCTTTACCCATTCAAGAAGCTGGGGCTGGTCGGCGTGGGAAGAGAAGCCGTTTATCGTGTAAACTTTAAGCTTGACAGCAATGGTTTCATTGAAAACCTTTATCTTCTTAGCTCCGTCAACTATCTGCCTTCCAATCGTCCCTTCTGCCTGGTATCCTACGAAGATTATTGAGTTCCTCTCGTCCCAGGCCCTGTGTTTGAGGTGGTGGAGTATCCTTCCACCTGTGCACATTCCGTTTCCGGCAATAATTATTGCCCTTCCACTGTAGTCGTTGATTCTCTTTGAGTCCTCAACTCTGCGGGTAAACTCCAAATAGGGGAAGTCAAAAATGTCTCCCCTCTCGCGGAGCTCCCTTAAAACCCTCTCCTCTAAACACTCAGGGTGGCGATGAAAGGTTTTTGTTATAGATATGGCAAGTGGAGAATCTAAAAAGACTTTACACGGTGGGAGCTCCCCATTTTCGTACATCTTTTTTAAGATGTAGAGGATGTCTTGAGCCCTCTCTAACGCAAAGGTTGGAATTAAAACGACGCCTCCCCGTTTAAAGGTTGAAAGAATTGCCTCTTTAAACTCCTCTACAGACTCTTTAAAACCCTTGTGTTTCCTGTTTGCATAGGTGGTCTCCATAATGACAACGTCTGCCCTCTCGGGAATTTCCGGGTCTCTGATGAGGGGCTTCCCTCTGTTCCCTATGTCTCCGCTGAAAACAACTCTCTTTCCCTCAATTTCAAGCTCTACAGTTTCAGAACAGAGAATGTGGCCGGCGTCTAAAAAGCGGAACTTAACGGATCCGATTTGATACCACCTGTGGTATTCACAGGCTTTAAAGTGGTTAAAGGTATCAAAGACTTCGTCTAAGGTGTAGAGGAGCTCCTTCGGTCTCTTCCCCTCCCTGAGCCTTCTCCTGTTAACCGTTTTAAGCTGCTCCTCCTGAACTTGAGCTGCATCCATCAGAATGAGCCGAGAAATATCAATAGTTCCGGAGGTGGCGTAGATTTTTCCCCTAAAGCCCTTCTTAACGAGGTAAGGAAGCCTTCCGCAGTGGTCCAAGTGGCCGTGGGAAAGGATTACAAAGTCAACCTCTTTCGGGTTAAACGTGAACTTAGGGTTTAACTCCTCAAGCTCCTCGCTTCCCTGAAATAGACCACAGTCTAAGAGGAACTTAACCCCGTTTGTCTCAACAAAGTGACAGCTTCCCGTAACTACCTGGGCAGCTCCGTTAAAAGTTATTCTCACTTTAGCTTCTCCCTTAAAGTTCCCTCGTTTACAGGTCCTATCAGTATCTCTTCAACTCTACCGTTTTTAGTTATGATGACTGAAGGAGTAGCAAGAACCCCCAAAGCTCTTACCACCTCCGGCTTTTCCATCGCGTTAACTTTTACAAAAACAACTCCCTTTAGTTCTTTTGAGAGCTTCTTTATGACAGGGTCTACAAACTTACAAGGCCTACAGTTGGGGGAGTGAACGTAAATAACCCCTTTACCTTTTTTAAGCCTGTGGAACTCGGGAATTTCGGGAATCTCTTTCCCTTTCATCCTCTTTGACTTAAAAGCCCAGTAGATCCTTATGCCGAAGATGAAGAGAACGTAAGCAACAATCAGAACAAAGATGACATCAAAGAAGATTGCAGCAACTTTTAAGAGAGGCTCCGGAATTGCCATAACAAACCTCCGTGGAATAGGATATCATTACGGCAGTAGAGTTTACCAACTGGAGGGTTTAGATGAAATACGACTTTAAAAAGATAGAGGGAAAGTGGCAGAGAGTCTGGGAAGAGAAAGGTGTTTTTAAAAGTTCCCCTAACCCTTCAAAGAAGAAATACTACGTCCTTGAGATGTTCCCCTACCCTTCTGGAAAGATTCATATGGGACACGTGAGGAACTACTCAATAGGGGACGTAGTTGCAAGGTTTAAGAGGATGTTTGGCTACAACGTTCTCCATCCGATGGGCTGGGACGCCTTTGGCCTTCCTGCAGAGAACGCCGCCATTAAGAGCGGAGTTCACCCTAAGGACTGGACTCTCTCAAACATTGAGAACATGAAGGAAGAGCTTAAAAGGTTAGGTCTTTCCTACGACTGGGATAGGGAAATAGCAACCTGCCTTCCGGAATACTACAGGTGGAACCAGTGGCTCTTTATAAAGATGCTTGAGAAGGGGCTTGCCTACAGGGCAAAAGCAACGGTCAACTGGTGTCCCTCCTGTTTAACAGTCCTTGCAAACGAGCAGGTAGACGAGGAAGGAAGGTGCTGGAGGTGTGGAACTGAGGTTGTTCAGAAGGAGATTGACAGCTGGTTTCTTAAGATAACCGACTACGCAGAGGAGCTCCTAAAGGACCTTGAGCTCCTCAAAGGCCACTGGCCAGACCCCGTAATAACGATGCAGAGAAACTGGATAGGAAAGAGTGTAGGAGCAAAGGTAAAGTTTGAAGTTCCCGAAAAGGAAAAAACGATTGAGGTTTTTACTACGAGGCCGGACACCCTATTTGGGGTTTCGTACGTCGCACTTGCTCCGGAACACCCGTTAACGCTGGAGCTCTCTAAGGGAACGGAGCAGGAAGAGGCAGTTAAAGAGTTTGTTGAAAAAATGAAGAGAGTTGAAAAGAGGAAGAGGGAAAGCGGAGAGCTTGAGAAGGAAGGGGTTTTTTTAGGAGTCTACGCAGTTCACCCTTTAACTGGAGAGAAAGTCCCCGTCTACACTGCAAACTTTGTTCTGATGGAATACGGAACTGGAGCCGTTATGGCCGTTCCAGCCCACGACCAGAGGGACTTTGAGTTTGCAAAAAAATATGGCCTTCCAGTTAAGGTGGTTATCGTTCCAGAAGGCAAGGAGCTCCCCGAAAAGCTTGAGGAAGCCTACACAGAACCGGGAGTCCTCATAAACAGCGGAAAGTTCTCAAGGTTAAAGAGCGAAGAAGCCAAGAAGAGGATTACAGAGGAGCTTGAAAAGTTAGGGAAGGGAGAGAAGGCCGTTCAGTACAGGCTCAGGGATTGGAACATCTCAAGGCAGCGCTACTGGGGAACGCCAATTCCCGTCGTCCATTGCGAAAAGTGCGGAATCGTTCCAGTCCCGGAGGAAGAGCTCCCGGTTAAACTCCCTGAAAATGCCCCACTCCTCGGTGAAGGGCGCTCTCCACTTGAGAGGGTCCCAGAGTTCATAAAAACAAAGTGTCCAAAGTGTGGAGCTCCGGCAAAGAGAGACCCGGATACAATGGATACCTTTGTTGATTCCTCCTGGTATTTCCTAAGGTTCTGCTCTCCGAAGGAGACGGAGCTCCCATTCAACCCAGAAGAAGCAGGCTACTGGATGGTGGTTGACCAATATATAGGGGGAATTGAACACGCAGTTTTACACCTTCTCTACTCAAGGTTCTTTACGAAAGTCTTAAGGGACTTGGGGCTTTTCAAGGCAGAGAGGAAGGACGAGCAGGAACTCTTCTTTAAGGCCGGTGAACCTTTCCTAAACCTTTTAACCCAAGGAATGGTAAACAAGAGGTGGTTAAGCGTTAAGAACCTGCTCAGAGCGTTTAATTTAGAAGAGAACAGTCCCGTTTCTGCGCTGATAGAGGCTTTAACAGGAAAGAAAGCAGAGTTCCCGGAAACCATTGGATCACTGATGAAGAGGTATCACATATCAATCGGAGACAACGCCGTTTTACTCCTTGGAACGGAAGAGGTTAAGAAGTTTATAGACGACTTTGAAGGCCTGATGGATAGGCTTGAGAGAGAATACGGTGAAGTTTCTAAGATGAGTAAGTCTAAGCTCAACATTGTTAACCCTCAGGATATGGTTGAGAAATACGGAGCAGACGCTACGAGGCTCTACGTTCTATTTGCAGCTCCCCCGGAGGCAGAGTTTGAGTGGAAAACTGAAGGTATAGAGGGAGCCTACAGGTTTTTAAGGAAGGTCTACCAGTTCGTCTCTGAGAAGAGCTCCCTCTTTGAGCAGGAATTTCCAAGTGAGCTCTCAAAGAGTGGAAAAGAGCTCAGAAGAAAGACTCACGAGACCCTCCTGAAAGTTACAAGAGAACTCTCAGAGAGGTTTAAGTTCAACACGGCTATTGCAGCAATTATGGAGCTCTTTAACGCAATCTCCTCTTTTAAACCGGAAACTGAAGGGGACTACGGAGCTCTCAAAGAGGCCATAGAAAAGCTAATAATCATGCTCTCACCCTTTGCTCCCCACATATCAGAGGAAATGTGGGAGATGACAGGCCACGTAACAATTCTCGCCTGTGAAAGGTGGCCGGAGGTTGAAGAGAAAGCCCTGGAAAGGGAAGAGGTTAAAATTCCTGTTCAGGTTAACGGCAAAGTGAGAGACGTCGTTTCACTCCCCGTAAACGCAGACGAGGAAACGGCTAAAGAGATTGCTCTCTCAAGCGAAAAGGTTAAAAGAGCCGTAGAAGGGAAAGAGATTTTTAAGTTTATCTATAGACCCAGCAGGATTATTAACATCGTAGTGAGGTAGTTTTGAGATTACTAATTCTGTTTTTAATCGGTCTGTTTACCTTCGGGTGTGCCTCTACTCCAGAGAGGGTGGAGGCACCTAAAAAACTTGAACACGTTTACCTTGAACCCGTCACCAACCGGACTTCCGAAGAGGCCTTAGACGCAATATTCACCCAGGTCGCAAACGATGTATTTGCAGAAGACCCCCGCTTCAAGGTTGACTTAAAACCGATTCCAGACGTTTCAATAGTTGTAAAAACTTCTGTAGACTACATCTCATCAACTGCAGTTGGGTTTGACAGAAGAGACGTAGCAAGGGAATATCAGGTTACTGTTGGAGCAACCGTAAAGTTAATAAGGTATGGTTTCAAAAGACCTTTAGCAGTTTTCCAGATAAGCAGATACGACTTCTACGACGCCTACGGAACTGCCTCTGAAATTGAGGAAAAAAGGAAAGAGTGCCTGAGGAGAATAGGAGAACAGATATTCAGAGAAATCGCAGAGAGGCTCTACGTTGAGGGTTATAAGAACCTTCAGAGACAGTAGGTATACGCTCATTGAATCAGAGTGGAACGGGAGCAGGTTTATCTACTTAAAAGACAATCTCCAGGGAACAGAAAGCTTGGGGGTTTCTAAAGGAGAACTTCCCCTTAACCAAATGTGGGAAAGACATTTACAAGATGCCAACTACTGCCTTCCCTGTGAGCTTTTACTCTGTTTAGAGCAGAAAGTTTTAAAAGGGGAAAACTCCGTTGCAGAGCTGGGACTAACTTTTGAAAGGCTTAAGGAGTTTAAAGAACTGATTAAGGAGGTAAAAAGTGAAAGTAGTTGACTGTAGAGGTCAGGCCTGCCCGATACCGGTTCTTAGAACAAAAGAGGCTCTGTCACAGATAGAAGAGGGAGATATAACCGTAATTGTTGACAACAAAGCCTCAAGGGAGAACGTAAAACGGTTCGCCCAGAAAGAGGGATGTTCAGTTGAAGTTGAGGAAAGAGACGGACTTTTCTACATAAAAATCATAAAGGGAGCTGCAGTAAAGGGAGAAAAGAAAGAATCTGGTAAAGAGGAAGAAACTCAAAAAGATAAGAAAGGAAGACCTGTTGTTCTCATTGCCTCTTCCTACGTTGGAGAAGACCCGGAGCTTGGAAAGATACTGATAAAGGGTTTTATAAAGACCTTCCTCAACGCAGACCCTATGCTTGAGAAAATAGTTCTGATTAATACGGCCGTTAAGTTGGCCTGTAAAGGGGCCGACGAAGAGATACTGAATGCACTGAAGGAGCTCTCTGAAAAGGGAGTTGAGATAATCTGCTGCGGAACCTGTTTAGACTACTTCGGCCTCCTTGACCAGCTTGAAGTGGGAGTGGCTTCAAACGCTTACGACGTGGTTCAGTCGTTAGTTAACGGGAGCTCCGTTATTAGGCTCTAAAAAAGAAACTCTGTAGCTCTCTGCACATAGGGAACCCCAGAAAACGACTGTAAGGTAGAGAACGGCCGCTCCCAGCGGAGAGAGAACAACTGTTATTAGGAAAACAAAGGCAAGAAGTGAAAAAACCGTAAGGAGTATTCCACCTAAAGTTACAAGTTTAAAATACTGAAAACTCATTGACTTTTTCCAGAAGGTAGGGGTAAAAATTCTGAAGAATCCTAAAAAAGCCTCTCCGAAACTCTCCCTGCTCATACTGTAACCGACGCCAAGAGGAAACAGGTAAAAATAGGCAATCCATACAGTTGAAATAACAAGGAAGTAGAGTAAACCATAAACAAGGGCGTTTTCAACGTTGTCCACACTTTTAAGATCGTAGATAACCCCGGTTAGGATAAGAAAACCGACAGTTATAAGGCTAAGAACCGTCGTTGTTATAAACGAAGCCAAAAAGATTCCGGACGAGATTTGAAGGTTTTCAGTGAATATCTTTCTAACAGTTGAAGTGTTGAGAAAATTGAGGAGCTCCTCTCTACTCTTTGACCTTAAAAAACCTATACCGTAGTAAACCTCAATCTGAGTAAGAAGAAGTGACGTAAGAACCTGCCCGACAAACGATAGAACGGGAACAAAGTGAAAAATCAAGAGGAGAACTATAATCAGGAAGAAAACCAAAACAGCCTTCCAGTTTTTAAAAACAGAAGAGAAACTAAAATCAAGCATAAGGGCAAATCTACTCATAGATTCTCCTGAAAGGGAATTTACGGAAATTATACGTTATTGTTGTTAAAGGAAATGGTGCTGGCGGGGGGACTTGAACCCCCGACCTGGGCATTACGAGTGCCCCGCTCTGCCAACTGAGCTACGCCAGCTTAGAACTTAACCTGCAAACCTAAGCCAGAAACCACGTAGTCTCTATCCTCTCCGGGTCTGTTTAAGTAGTTATCAGCCCGGTTGTAAGAAAGGCTAAAGTAGAGCCGAGATGAGAAAACTTTCAAAGGGAAAAGTTGTGTCAGATTCAGCTTCCTGTCAAGATTTAAAGTGTAAGAATGGACCCTCTCTTCGGCAACAGCGTGGTAGACACCGTGTCTCTGGTAGGAATAGGAAAGCCCCAAATTGGCAAAGGAAAAGTCACGACTGATGGAGAACTTTATCTCCTTTGAATCTCCACCTATTGCTGAACCTATAACAAAACCGTGGTAGGTAAACCCTGCCGGATAGTTGTGGTGTGCATACCAGTGGGCAGCAGAATCTGTAGTTTCCGTATACTGAATGTTCATATCGGTGTAACCATTTGTAAGGGAAAGCCCAGCAATGTGACCAGAAGCAAGAGGTAGAGGAAAACCTCCTGGACCTCGGGGTTTTACTGCATCATCTCCACCGTAAATGAAGTAGAATTTACCCCCTTTAAAAGGCTGAAACTTGAACCTGTTGAGCCAGTCCATATAGTAGACAACTTCGTAGCTCATCAACTGGTTGTTATCGTATCTTGAACCGGACTCGTTCTCCTGCTTTGCCAGGAAAACGTTCCAATAATCGTTGAGAGAATGGTAGTTAGGCCTTCCAGCGCCCCCAAACTGAATTGCCCTTGAAGCAGAGATCTCCAAGCTCTTTAAACCAAAGGGACGCCAAGTAAACCTCATTCCTATTACGTGAGCGTAAGAGCGAGGTCTCTCCTTCTCAAGCTGAGATACAAAAGTTGATATTTTCCAATCCCCTATTGGTTTTAAAAACCAGGGAAACTTCTCAAAATGGGGGTTCTCAAGTCTAAACATAAGCCAAGGTCTAACGTTATCGGTAAAGAGAAGGCCACCGTTATAGGGAGCTCCCCACACAACACTTGACTTTCCAAAAGAGACCCTAATATTTTTCTTCTCAAAGAGAATATAACCCCTGTTAAGCCTTACAGTTGTGTTTCTGACTTCCGGCTCTAAGTAAAAAACAACACTGTCCCACTTTGCTGATGAAGAGAAACGAAACCTTCCGTTAAAACCCCTATCTACCTCAAATCCTTCACTGTAGGGAAGTTTATACTGGCTAACATCTGAAAGACCGTAGGCTTCAAGAGATAGGTCGTTTAAAGGCTTAATGTAATTGTAAGATTCTCTCCTCAAAAGGGAATCAACAGTCGGCTTAAACTCTGGGTACAGCTCGTCAAATATTCTCTTGGCAAGCGAAGGGTCTAAACTCCTGTTGTTATAAATTTCAACGAGAGCCCTCGCAAAGTCCTCCTCAGTAAGAGGTCTACAAGTGAGATCAAGCTCCTTTACAAGACCTATCTCTCTGGCTCTCTCTAAGAGTTTATACTCCCTCTGGTAGCGCTCTAAAGGAACGTAGGGGGAAGCACCGTAAGAGGCACTTGAGAGAAGAAGCAGAAGAACAAGGACTTTTCTCATTTGTCTTCCTCTTTACAGTAACGTTCAAGGAGGGAAGGGACGCCAAGCTTGTGGATGAGAATGGAAGAAGGGCATATTCCTGTAACTGCGTAGAACATGAGCATAAAGCCTACAAAAAGCGTAAAGTAGAAGAAATATTTGTTTCCGGTTATAAGGCCTAAGAGAACGCTTACAAAGACGAAGAAACCGGCAAGAAAAGAGGTTATCCTCTCTACATACCAGCTGTCTGTTTTAGCCCTGTAAATTGCCATTTTCTCCCTCCTGTTGAAAGATTATTTTACAACTGTCGGGAACAGAGCTGTAGAGCTCATTAACGGTGTAGAAAACTCCACCAAAGCAAACTCCAGAAAAATCTCCCGATAGGTTAAAAACAAAACCGATGTCTTTACAGCCCTTACTCTCATCAAAGAGTTCTGGGTAAAAATCACTTCCAGTCCAAGTAATCAGAACTCCATACTGTCCCAACTCTCCCCTTTCAACCTCCACGGGGAAAATTCCTCTAACGCTATAACCCAATAGGAGAAAACCTCCGGGACACTGATAAACTTCCTGGGGAGCTCCCAAAGTCTCACCCATAATAGAAACCTTAACAAACGGCCACTCCATAGGATAAAAGGTCAAAAGGTAAACTTTCAATCCCCCACTTAAAGGAACAATTTTAAAAACCAGCGCCGGGTAAACTGATGTTCCATTTTTTACTTTTACAAAGTAAGAAGTAACGACAGATGACAGATTTTCTACCTGAGAGAGAAGGTCTTCAGGAACACTTTCCTGGTTATCCTTTTCTAAAGTTGGCTTTGAAACAGAACTTCTTTCAGAATTTAAACTCGTAACAGCACTGACTTTTCCGGTAAAAGAGGCAGATGGATTAAAGGTTAAACGGTAGTAAATAAAAAAGCCTAAAGAAACAGCCGTGATAATAATAAACAGAACTATCAACCCGTTAAGGACTGTTCTCATCTAACTCATCAAGCTCCATTCTGGCCTTTGCTGCAAGTGGAGAAGTGGGCTTTACTTCAATACACTTCTTAAAGAACTTCACTGCTCTGTCTAAGTCTCCCTCTTTTTTGTAAATTTTACCAAGCTCACAGTAAGGTTGCTGTAGGTTGGGATAGAGCTCTATTAGCCTATAATAAACCTCCTTTGCCTTATCAACATTACCTTGGCTCTTCAAAACTTTTGCCAGCTCAAGGTAAGCCGGAACGTAGTCGCTGTTGTTCCTTATGGCGAGAATCAGTTCTCTCTTAGCCTTATCAAGGTTTCCTTGTTTTTCGTCTAAGAGAGCAAGCCTATAGTAGGCGACTTCTGGGGTTAAGTAGAGAGGATTAGATAGAGCTCTCTGGTAGCACTCCCTTGCTTTCTTAAAGTCCCCCTTCTCCTCGTAGAGTATTCCCATGTTGAGCCAAGCTTCTGAAAAGTTGGGATTTAGGGATAGAGCTCTCCTCAAATACTTCTCTGCACTGTTAAGATCTCCCCTCCTTATAAAGGCCAAGCCTATAGCGTTGTATATCTTTGGATCGTCAGGAGACAGTTTCTTCGCCTTAAAAAGGTAGTTAAGAGAAAGGGGAATCTCCCCCAACTCTAAGTAGGCTATTCCTATCTGGTAGTAGCCTTCTGCCTTATCCTTTTTGCTTACCTTCTGTTCAGCAGGTGAAGGTGGCGGAGGAGCTGGACGACGGCTCTCTTTCTTTCCGTTTCCCCACAGAGATGCACAAGAGGAGAGGGAAAATAAGATCAGAGAAAGAGAAACCGACTTTAAAAATCTCATGACCCACCTTTTATGAGGAAAAGGGCTTCCATCCTTGTAGGTTCGTTTCTCATCACCCCTTTAACTGCGCTGGTTACCGTGTAGGAACCGGGCTTCTTTACACCTCTCATTATCATACAGAGGTGCTGTGCCTCTACAACGACCATAACACCCTTGGCTCCGAGTTTTTCCATAATAGCATCTGCTATCTGTTCTGTCATCCTCTCCTGAAGCTGGAGCCTTTTGGCGTAAACGTCAACAATTCTAGCAAGTTTTGAAAGACCGGTTACCTTATTGTCTCCGGGAATGTAGGCAACATGAGCTTTTCCGAAGAAAGGAAGCATGTGGTGTTCACACATTGAGTAGATGGGGATGTCTTTAACAATTATCATTTCGTCGTATTTTTCCGTAAAGAGAACCAGGTGATTCTCGGGAGAGTCGTTATACCCCCCAAGAACTTCCTCATACATTTTTGCAACTCTCTTTGGAGTGTCCTTTAAGCCTTCTCTGTCTGGGTCTTCACCAATGGCAATGAGGATTTCCCTAACTGCTCTCTCTATTCTCTCTCTGTCAAACGCCAACTCTTAAGCCTCCAGCTGTGGATTAAGACCGAACCCTTCTACAGAGGAATTACCTTCTCTCTTCTCTTTCTTTTCTGAATCCCCACCTGAAGTTCCGGAATCTCCCTTTTCAGGGGGTTCTTTAAGGAGCTCCCCGTTTATCGCCCTATCAATTTCCTCTCCCGTTAGGGTCTCTTTCTCAAGGAGAGCTCTGGCCAGGTTCTCAAGCTTGTCCATGTTCTGTGAAAGGAGCTCCTTCGTCCTGTTGTAAGTTTCCGTAATTATCCTCTTAACCTCCTTATCTATGAGCCTCCTCATCTCTTCACTTACAAGCTCCACAGGTTCGCCAAACTGCTCCCTTATTTTAACTGCAAGGGGGCCTATCTTCTCACTCATTCCCCACTCGGCAACCATCTTCCTTGCAATCTCTGTTGCCCTCTCAATATCGTTTCCGGCTCCAGTTGATATAGTCCCAAGGGCAAGCTCTTCAGCAACCCTTCCTCCAAAGAGAACAGCCAGCCTGTCAAGGAGGTATTCTTTCGTGTAGGTATACCTGTCTTCCTCAGGAAGCTGCTGTGTGATTCCGAGGGCTCTACCCCGTGGGATAATTGTAACCTTGTGGACTTTATCTGCATTTGGAAGTAGTTTAGCTACAAGGGCGTGGCCTGCCTCGTGGTAGGCAGTTGTGAGCTTTTCTTGCTCAGAGAGAACCATACTCTTCCTCTCTATACCCATAGTAACCTTGTCTTTAGCCTCTTCAAAGTCCTCCATAGTTATCTTTCCGTGGTTCTTCCTTGCAGCTATAAGGGCGGCCTCGTTTACGATGTTTGCAAGGTCTGCTCCGGAAAAGCCGGGAGTTGAACGGGCTATAACCTCAAGGTCAACGTCTTCAGCTAAGGGCTTATTCCTCGTGTGAATCTTGAGTATCTCAAAACGCCCTTTAACATCCGGAAGGGGAACGTGGATCTGCCTATCAAACCTTCCAGGCCTCAGAAGGGCAGGGTCTAAGATGTCTGGCCTGTTCGTTGCAGCTATTACGATTATTCCGTCAGAGCTCTCAAAACCGTCCATCTCAACAAGGAGCTGGTTTAGAGTCTGCTCTCTCTCGTCGTGGCCTCCACTGATTCCTGCTCCCCTCCTCCTTCCAACGGCGTCTATCTCGTCTATAAATACAATGCAGGGAGCGTGTTTCTTTGCCTGCTCAAAGAGGTCTCTAACCCTTGAGGCTCCAACGCCGACGAACATCTCAACAAACTCAGAACCGCTGACGGATAGGAAGGGGACATTGGCCTCTCCCGCTATAGCCTTTGCAAGGAGAGTCTTACCGGTTCCTGGAGGTCCTGCAAGGAGAACTCCCTTAGGAATCCTTCCTCCGAGCTGCTGGTATTTTTTAGGGTTTTTAAGGAAGTCAACTATCTCTGAAACTTCCTCTTTAACTTCGTCAATTCCGGCAACGTCCTTAAACGTTACCTTCGGTTTGTTGTCTATGAAAACTTTAGCCCTGCTCTTCGCAAAGGAGAGGGCTTTGTTGCTACCTGCGCTCATCTGCCTCATCATACTGAGCCAAAGAAGAATCAGGAAGATCATAGGAAGCCACGAAACGAGGACTGTTATATACCAAGGGCTCCCCTCTTCCGGCTTAACCTGAATTTCAACTCCCTTCTCTGCCATTTTCTTTATGATGTCGTTGTAGCCAGGGGGAAGGTAGGTCTCAAAAGGCGTTCCCTCTTTCGTAATACCGACGACTTTCTGGCCTTGAATTACAACTTTCTTAACCTCCCCTTTCTCTACCTGGGAAACGAAAGTAGAAAAAGGCTCTTGGGATGTCCTCATCTGGCCGGAGTTAAAGAAGTTAAAGGCCAGAATAATCATAAGGGCTATGGCCAGCCAGAGAACCAAGTTCTTTACTATTTCCTTCATCTTATCCATTCTCCGCTCCTTCAAAGTATCCTATAAACGGCAGGTCTCTAAACTTCTCGTTTAAATCTAATCCGTAACCTAAAACAAAGTAATTTGGGATTTTAAAGCCGACAAAATCGGGGCGGAGCTCCGTCTTCTTTGGAACTTCCTTATCAAGGAGAACGCATGTTTTAACGGTAGAAGCTCCCATACTTACAACTGTTTTATAGGCAAACTCTAAACTCTCCCCCGTGTCAAATATATCGTCAACTATCAGAACGGGTTTTCCTTTAAGATCAAGGTCAGGAAGGTAGGTTAAACGGAGCTCCTCCTTCTTCTCACCCCTATAGCTCTTTAAAGCCATAAAAGTAACCTCTACGTCAAGGTTTAAAGCCCTGATAAGGTCTGCCGTAAAGACAAACGCCCCTTTAAGAAGGGAAACGAGAACCAGGTTGTTAAACGGGAAGCTATGGGATATTTCGTCTGAGAGCTCCCTTACCCTTTTCTCAATCTCCTCTTCCCCTATTAAAACCTTTACTTTCCGGTTCAAGTTCAACTCCAACAAAGTCTCCGTTTACCTCTATCTCCTTCCTGTAGAGGTGAGGAATAAAAATAATCTCTCCTCTGGTTTCAACAACGGGGAGTCGATCTCTCAAGTGGGCAGGAACCTTCTTCTCAATTAAAAACTTCTTCAAAGACTTTGAGAAACCTTTTAACCTCAATCTGTCCCCGGGTTTCCTGCTCCGGACAATTATACCTGTCTCATTAAAAGAAGAGAGGGGAGCAAGAGGAACCCCCGAGTTGAGCCGGAACTTAAGTGTGTAGAGAGGCGTCTTAACAGTTGAAGGAACTTGATTTACCTCGTAGTAGAAACCTTCCTCAACGTCTTTTCTTTCCGGTTCAATACAGAGGAGCTCCTGAGTTTTATAAACGACAACTCCAGAATGGAAGGAAAACCGCTTAAAACCCTCTTTTTTAAGGGCTTCTTTTATCTCCTCAACGCTTCTGTAGGAGAGCTCCCTACCGGAAACCTGTCTGTAGGCCTCCCTGAACACTTCCGACAGGAGAAAGGGGTGGAGCTCCTTTAAAACCTTTAAGGGTACGCAGAAAGTCCCGTCCTTCAAGTGAGAAGAGACTATAGGACCAACTTGAACACTAATAAAGTCTTCAAGCTCTCTAAGGAGTTCCGTCTCCCTGAGAACTGCCTCCTCTAAAGAGGGGTTTATCTCCTTGAGAACAGGAACAACCTTCAGCCTTATGAGGTTTCTGTCGTAGTCAGTCTTCAGGTTTGAGCTGTCAATAACAAAGGGTAGTCTGTTCTCCTCAACGTAAGCTTCAACCTCTTCTCTCGTAACGAGGAAAAGGGGGCGAACGAAGATGTCTCTCTTCGGAAGGAATCCCCTTAAGCCCTTAATTCCGGAACCCTTCGTAAGGTTTAAAAGGACGGTCTCTGTAAGATCAGAGGCCGTATGTCCAAGGGCAACGAAGTCTCCGTTCCACTCACTTAAAGCCTCCCTTAAGAGCCTGTACCTCTCCCTTCTGGCAGTAGCCTCAACGTTCTTGCCCTTAGATACCTCAGGGATGTTGACCCGCTTAACTATGAGGGGAACGTTCCAGTCTCTACAGAGCTCCCTAACGAAGGCCTCGTCCCTCTCCGATTCTTCTCCCCGAAGCATATGGTTAACGTGAACGGCTCCAACGGTAATGTTCATCTCCTCTTTTAGCGAAAGGAGAACGTGAAGGAGCGTAACTGAATCGGGACCTCCAGATAGGGCTACGAGAACGCGGGAGTTTTCAGGAAATAGGGAGAACCGGGCAACTGCCCTCTTGACCTTTAACTTAATGTTTTCCATAGGTTAGGTAAAAAAGAAAATTGGTGGCGACGGGTGGAGTCGAACCACCGACCTGGCGGGTATGAGCCGCCCGCTCTAACCACCTGAGCCACGTCGCCACTTGCAGAGGAAAATATAGACCAGTTATAGGTTAGTGTCAAACTCTCTCCTCGTAGGTCTCCTTCTCCACCTGGTAGAAGATTCCTATTGGAATCCTTGAGTCTTCACTGTCCTGAGAGTAGTCCCACTCAAGAGCTCTCTTAACTGCAGCGTCAAAGTCCTTCGGGTTGTGGCCTATTTCCTCCAGCTTGTAGCAGTGCTTCCTGTAGTAAGGGAAAGTGTTGTAGAAGGTTACGCAAGGCTGGAGAACGTCAATGAAGGAAAAGCCTTTATGCTTTATCGCCGCCTTTATCAGCTCTTTCAGATGGGGAATGTCTCCGGCAAAACCCCTTGCTACAAATGTGGCTCCGGCCGACAGCATAACTAATACAGGGTTCACTGGGTCTTCGGGGGGACCTTCGGGGGTTGACTTTCCCTTAAAGTGTGAAGGGCTCGTAGGGGTAAACTGACCTGTAGTTAAGCTGTAAGATCGGTTGTCGTGGACTATTGCAGTAATGTTTACATTCCTCTTTGCGGCGAATATCAGGTGGGAGATCCCCTCTGCGTAGATATCTCCGTCTCCCACAAATCCTACACAGACGAGCTTATCGTTTACAAGCCTCATACCTTCTAAGTTGTTTAGAGCTCTCCCGTGGATTGAGTAGAAGCTGTTAAGGTTTATGTAGTCAACAATCTTTCCGTGGCAGCCTATTCCAGAGGCAATTACGAGGTTCTCAATTGGGATTTCAGAGGAGAGCTCCTCAACTGCCATCTCAAAGGCCTTCAGTATTCCAAAGTTCCCACATCCGGGGCACCAGGTATTCTCGGCGTAAGTTTTAAGGTTCAATCCGCTCATCTCTCCCTCCTTGAAAGGAATTCAGAAAACTCTTCTTTAAAAATTGGCCTCGTGTCGTACTTCCTGAACCTGCCGGTTGGAACTATCCCGTAAAGGTTTAAAAGCTTTTCAAACTGGCCTGCCGGGGAGAGCTCCACAACGACAACCTCTTCTGCACCTTTCAGCTCCTCTTTTAACCTCTTAGCCGGAAAAGGCTCCATGTAGTTGGGCTTAACTGCCTTGTAGCCAAGCTCCTCTCCAACCTCACAGCAGACTCCCCAGTTCTCTCCCCAGGTTAAGAGAACTCTCTTGGAGCTCGTGTCTCCTCCAACAGAAACGGTGTTCTCCTTCTCCTCAAAGAACTTCCTTATGGTCTCCCTCTTCTTCTCCCTCTTCTCCTTCATCTCAACTATCTGTTTCGGTTCTTCTGTTGTTATTCCAAACTCGTCGTGTTCGTAGCTCGTAGCCTTAACGACTGCTCCTTTAGTTCCCGGAAAGGCCAAGGGTGAGACGCCGTCTTCAGTTATCCAGTAGCGCTTGTACTCTCCGCTTCCGTCCCACAGCTTTGGTTCCTCAATAACCATCTCCCTCTCTAAGGGCTGGGTAAAGAAGCTCTCTGCAACGTTCTTACTTGAGAGGACTATCACGGGAACCTGGAACTTCCAGGCAAGGTTCATAGCCTCCCTAGTTAAGAGGTAAGACTCCAAAGCGTTAGAGGGAGCAACAACGATTCTGGGAAAGTCTCCGTGACCTGCAAAGAGGGAGAAGAGAAGGTCTGCCTGTTCTGTATAGGTTGGAACGCCAGTTGAGGGAGCTCCCCTCTGGGCAAGGTATATGACACACGGAGTTTCACTCATTCCGGCAAGGCTTAAAGTTTCTGTCATAAGGGCAAAACCCCCTCCGGAAGTTCCCGTCATCGCCCTTCCACCTGCGTAGGCTGCCCCAAGAACCATGTTTATAACGCCAATCTCGTTCTCAGGCTGAACTACCTTTATTCCGAACTCTTTCTTGTGTGCTGCAAGGTAGTGGAGAACTGGAGAGGCTGGGGTCATAGGGTAGGCAACGTAGACGTTAAGGCCTCCGTCTACCGCTCCAAGGGCTACTCCCTCACTTCCAGAGAAGTATTTCCCTTTAATTCCTTCAACTTCAACGATTTCTTCCAGCTCTTCAGATGAGTCGTAGAAGAACTCAAAGATTTCCCTGTTTTCTTCAAAGTTCTTAAGGTCTTTGAGGAGTGATAAACCCTCCTCCTTGGAAATCCTGAAGGCCTTTAAGAGAGCTCCCAGAACGGCAGAACTCCTCATAACACCCTTAGCTTTCTCCCTAAAGGGAAGCCTTATAATTTTCCCGTTTACCGGTTCCTTTACCCTCTCGTCTAAGAACCAAACTGTGTTCTCTTTTGCGTCTTCCCTATGGCGTCTAACGCTCCTGTCGTCTAAAGCCACAATGTAATCTGCCTTTTTTACGGGGGCGTAGACCTCCTCGTTAGAGAACCTGACGGTTGAGAAGTTGTGGCCTCCTCTAATTAGAGAAGGGTAGTCGTGGTAGGTAAAGACAGAATAGCCTATACTGACTAAAACTTTTGAGAGAAGGTTAGCCGCTTCCTTTATTCCCTCTCCCGCTTCTCCTCCGATGATAACTGAGAACTCCATACTCCCCTCCTTATTGAGTTAACTGCCCTGTAAGGGTCTGGATAGACTGGAATCTTTTCGCTCTTTAGTATTTCAACGCCTTTTGAAACAGAACGGCCTCCCATAAAACAGCCAACAACTGCCCTGCCGCTCCTCTCCCTGAGCTTTACAACCTCGTATGCAATCTCCGGTACATCTGTCATAGACTGAGGAGTTACGATTACGAGACAGCAGTCCCAGCCAAGGGATTCAAGGACTTCAAAGGCCTTCCTATACCTGTCTGAAGTTGCGTCTCCAATCAGGTCAACCGGGTTTATCCTGCTCCAGTTGTGTGGAAGAAACTTGGAGAGCTCCTCAACTACAGGCTCAACAGAAATAAGCTCAAGGCTGAATTCAGCTGCGTAGTCTGCCGCTAAAGTTCCGGGACCTCCAGCGTTAGTAACGATTAAGAGTCTATTTCCTTTTAGTCTGCCGTAGCTTGTGAAGAAGCGGCAACAGTCAAAAGCCTCCTCTAAAGAGTCAACGACCACTCCCCCTTTAGACTCAAGAACATCTTTAAAGACTTTATAATCCCCAGCTAAAGAACCTGTGTGGGAAAGGGCTGCCCTCTTACCCCTCTCAGTCCTGCCTGCCTTTATGAATACGGCCGGTTTCTTCCCGGCAAAGTCAAGGAGCTCCCACCCCAGCTCCAACCCCTCTACGTAGGAGAGGACCGTTTTCGTGTCGGGGCTCCGAACGGCCAAGTCAAAACACTCGGTAAGCTCAACGTCAGACTGGTTTCCGAGGCTTATAACCTCTGAAAAACCGATGCCTTCTTTAGCCGCTGCGTCAACTACGGCAGTTATAAGAGCTCCGCTCTGAGATAGAAACGAAACTTCTCCGGCAGGCGGAAGTGTAGTTGAGAAGGAAGCGTTAAGGCCGAGTGAAGGAACCATAAAGCCGAGAGTGTTGGGACCTAAAACCCTTATTCCAAACTCCTTTGCAACTTGAACAACTTCCCTCTCAAGGTCCTCCCTACCGGCTTCTTTAAAACCCGCAGAGACAACAACTGAAAGCTTTACCCCCTTCTCACCGCACTCCCTTAAGACGGAAGGGACAACAGGAGCGGGGACGGCAACGAGGACGCAGTCAACGGGCTCTGGAATATCCTTAACGGAAGGGTAGCACTTAAACCCTAAAACCCTGTCATACTTTGGGTTAACCGGGAAAACCTTTCCCTTAAACCTCTCTAAGTTCCTAACTAAAGCGTATCCGACTTTTTTGGGATTTGTAGAAGCTCCAACGACTGCTATGCTTTTCGGTCTGAACAGTTTGTCTGGCAGTGGAATAAACTCTCTCCTCCTCTCAACCTCCTTTAAAACTGCCCTTCCGTCGGCCGGAACTACGTAGTTCTCGGCTATGAAGACCGGGTTTAAGTCCATTTCGTAAATTTGGGGATTCTTAAGGAGCAGTTTTTTCAGTTTTTCTAAAAAGTCTAAAAAGAGCTCCAGGTTCCCCTTAAAGTTTCTGAAACCTCTAATAAGCCTATAGAGTTTCGTCTTCCTTAACTGGTTTTCAGTTTCTTCCCGCGTCGACTTAACGGGAATGAACACAACGTCCTTAAAAAGCTCAACAAAAATTCCTCCCGTTCCTGCTCCAAGAACGTGTAGAAACGAAGAGTCCCGTTTAACGCCGATAAAAGCCTCTATACCTGAGAGTTTCTCCTCAACAATAAACTCGCTGACCTGAGGGAATTTCCTCTTAAGTAGAGAAACCGCCTCTTTAAGTTCTTCCCTGCTGTCTACAAAGAGGACTCCTCCAACGTTACTCTTGTGGGAAATTTCCCTTGAGACGACTTTAACTACGGCAGGAAAGGTGTTCCAGTCGGGGAGCTCTCCCTTTTTAAAGACCAAGTGGCGGGGAACAGGAATTGAGTAAGAGGAAAGAAGCCTATAGACTTCAGGTTCTGTTAAGTTCAACTATTTCTCTCCAATACCATCCCTAATTCATTATACATTAGCAATAAAATAGCAATAAAATTATTAGTGAATACCGATTCTCAGAACTGGAGGAGAAATGAAAAGAAGAGGCTTTCTGAAACTAATTTTCGGTTCCCTTGCCCCATTCGTGGTTCCCGTTAATGCCAAGGCCTCTATACAGGGAGACCCTCCGTTTGTATTCCTGTGTAACATAGCGATAGCCCACGAATATGGAGCAATCGTCCAGTATATAAACCACAGCGGCCTGATATCTGACGAAAAGATAAAAAAAACACTGGAAGGGAATATGTACGACGAAATAGTCCACGCCAGAAGGCTTACAGAGATACTGGTAAAAGAAGGAGCTAATCCAACGGTATCTTTATGGCCTCCTCAAACAGGTAAAGAAATCAAAAAGCTGATAGAGGAAGACATTGAGGGAGAAAATGCAGCCATAAAACTCTACACTCAGATACTTGACCTTCAGGAGTCAAAGAGATACAGAGACGAAATTTACAGTTTCCTCAAGAGAGAGGAACTTCACCGTTCAAGGCTTGTGGGGCTAATGGATGCTATCAAGGCTGATAAATCCTAAAACACTGTTTGGAAGAATTTTTCTCCCTACAGCTACTCTTTTCTTACTCTTCTTCCTCGTTCTATTTTCCGGAACGACCTACCTGGTGAAGATAAGCACCGAAAATGACTTTAAGAGGAAGGCAAACACTGAAGCAGAGCTCATATCATCTTACGTAAGCTCCCTTCTGAAGAGCTACAACTACGGGGAAATCTACTTTGTTCTGAAAAAGGTTGTAGAGAACGACCCGGACGTCGTCGGAATAAGCATTAAAGAGTTCTCAACTCAGCCGCTGGTAGAGGTTAGAAAACCTGTAAAGTTTAAAAGGTGTGAAAAAGACCTCTTTACCCCCTGCTACTTCACTGTATTAAAAGATCTCCCCTACCCAGTTCCTGCGAAAATAGAGGTTTCATTCTCAACGGAGAAACTTGCCAATCTGCTCTCTTTTATCAGGAACTTTTTAAGCGCTTTCCTGTTAGTCCTGTTCGGAATTTTAGAACTCTTGGTTTACTTAATCATCAGGAGAGGCGAATCCTCAGTTAACGAGATCGTTGAAGCCATTGACAGCTGGAAAAAGGGAGGCCTCAGGAAGTTAGAGGGTAAAGAGTGGAGTTTAGAGCTCCAGAAAATCGTCTCTGAAGTTCTTAACATGTATAGTGAACTTGAGAAGGAACGGGAGATTGACAGAAAACTACTCTTCTTTACAAGGGAAGTTTTAAACGTTCTCATTACAGCAACTAGTGAAGAGGAGCTCTTAAAGGAAATCATTCCTTCTCTAAAGGCCCTCTTCAAATTTAAGGACTTGAAATTGTGTAAGGAATGTAAGGGTGGAAAAGTAATATCTATCACTCCAGAAATTAAGTTCCTAATTACCAACGGAGTAGACCTCCCGGAAACGGTTTTGGAAACCATCGGAAAAATAGTCTCGGGAGCCCTGAAGGTAGTAGAAGAGAGGAAAGAGAAAGAAGAACTCCTGTTCGGAGCAGTTAGAGCCCTTGCAAATGCAATAGACGCAACATCTCATTGGACAAGGGGGCACAGCGAAAAAGTTGCCAAGATCTCCGTTGAAATAGGAAAGGCTTTGGGGCTCAGTGAAGAGGAGATTGAGAAGCTCAGGTTGGGAGCTCTCCTCCACGACATAGGAAAGCTCGGAATCCCTCCGGAATTACTGGACAAACCGGGAAAGCTAACACCTGAAGAGTATGAAGTACTTAAAGAACACCCGGTTTGGGGATATAGAATTCTAAATCCGGTAAAAGCCTTTCAGGAGATAATACCGATAGTTCTATACCACCACGAAAGGTGTGACGGAAGCGGCTACCCGGAAGGGCTTAAGTGCAATCAGATACCTCTTTTAGCAAAGATAGTTGCTGTTGCAGACGTTATAGAGGCAATGACTGCTGAAAGACCTTACAAGAAGTCGCATTCCCTTGAAAAGGTATTAGAGTATATAGAGAAAGAAGAAGGTAAACTGTTTGACCCTGAAGTTGTAGAAGCTGCCATTAAAAAGGCTGAGGAGATAAAGAGAATTATTTCTAAAGATGGTCGGGGCGGGGGGATTTGAACCCCCGACCTCTTGGTCCCGAACCAAGCGCGCTAACCAGGCTGCGCCACGCCCCGAGCTGGCAATAATATAAGGAATTTTTTAACCTGAGGAAAGTCTTAAGTTGGAGTTTAACCCCAAGTCTTTAATCATCTGGTAGTCGTCTTTAAGGTTCCTACCCTTAGTAGTCAGGTAGTTTCCAACCATTAGGGCGCTGGCAGGAAGTAGTGAAAGGGGCTGGAGCTCCCTCAGGTTTTTTTCCCTTCCGCCGCAAATCCTTATCTCTGCCTCAGGAATTGAAAGCCTTATGGCAGTTAAAATCTTTAAGCACTTTAAAGGAGTCAAATAGTTTGCTCTCTCCAACGGAGTTCCTTTTATGGGGTGGAGAAAGTTGACGGGAATTGAGTCAACAGAGAGCTCTCTCAAACTCTCAATTAGGGAAACTACATCCTCCTCACTCTCTCCAAGTCCAAATATACCGCCACAGCAGGTTGAAAGACCGACCTCTTTAGCCTCTAAAACTGTCCTGTATCGGTCTTCCCACTTTTGAAGTGTAGAGATTTTCGGGTAGAACTCCCTTGAGGTTTCAAGGTTGTGGTGATACCTGTCTAAACCGCAGGACTTTAAAAAGGAAAGCTCCTCTTTTCTCAACTGTCCCAAAGAGGCACAGACTTTACAATCAGGCCTTTCAGACTTTAAACGTTCAACGACCTTTCCAATAACTTTTAAGTCCTCCTTGGTTGGAGAAACTCCGCTGGTCACAAAACTAAATCGGTCTATCCCCAAATCGAAGGCGGAGAGGGCACTTAAGAGGAACTCCTCCTCCGGAAGTAACGGGTAAACCTTTACCTTAAGTTTAAAGTGGGAAGACTGGGCGCAGAACTTACAGTCTGAAGGACAGTGGCCACTCTTTGCGTTTAAAATGGCACAGGTCTCTACAAAATTCCCAAAGCGTTTAAACCTTAAACGGCCTGCCTTAAACAGAAACTCGTAAAACTCCTCTGTTTCGGAGTTTAAAACTTCTAAGATTAGGTCTCTCACTTTTTGAGCTTCTTCAGAACTTGACGGGTTATTTCTTTAAATGTTTCAAGAACTCCAATTCCCTTAGTAGCAACCGCCTCAAAGTCTGGCCTGTTCCACCTGTTAAGGTCCTTCCTTAAAACTTCAACAGGAAGGATGTTGGGAAGGTCTCTCTTGTTATACTGGAAAACAAGGGGAAGCTCTTCAATATCTATGTCGTACTCCTTAAGGTTCTCCAACATATCGTCTAAAGTGTCTAAGTTGGCATCGTGCCTCTCTTCCTGAGAGTCAGCAACGAAAACTACTCCGTCAACCCCCTTTAATATGAGTTTCCTACTTGCCTGGTAAATGATCTGACCGGGAGTTGTGTAGAGGTGAAACCTCACTTTAAAACCCTTTACGTTTGAAACTTCAATGGGAACAAAGTCAAAAAAGAGAGTTCTTTCAGTCTCTGTAGCAAGAGTAATCATCTCACCTTTGTTTTCCGGTTTTATGTGATCGTAAATCCACTTAATGTTAGTAGTTTTCCCTGATAGCCCTGGTCCGTAGTAAACAATTTTACAGTTTATCTCTTTTGTAGCAAAGTTAACAAACGGCATTCAATCCCCTACTCAAAGAGAGTATCAAGGTCTATATCTTCAATGTCTATATGCTCGGTAACGGAAGATTCTCCCTTTATCCTGTCCTCTATTTGATTGAGAATCTCAAGTAAATTTTCATAATATTTTTTAATTTTAACTCTCACTATTCCCAAGTTTGATGAACTCTTATCAAAGATAGAAACCAAAATATACTTATCAGCGATAAGAATCATATAAATACCTTCTTCTTCTGTTTCTGTAAACATATGATTGAGATTTTTATCCCCAAGGAGTTTAGAGAGAGCCTCCGAAGCTGCAACATTTCCTGCAGTTAAAGAAGCAAAAGTTATGTCGTCTGAAGAGAAAGCCGGAGATTCACTCCGGCTAATAAGTTGTCCAGACTTGTCTATGAGGAGAACTATTTTTGACTTGCTCTCCTTGTTAAGCTCTGTTAGGAGCTCCCTTAACTTCCTATCCTCTTCCGGCCTTAAACTCAGCATCACTCTTCCCTATTAGAGATTTCCTCCATCTTGTTGAGCCACTCCCAACGCCTGTTGACCTCTTCCTGAAGCTCTTTGATTTTATCTTGATTTTCCGGCTTAAACAAGTGTTTAAACCTTCCCTGAAGTTTGAGGTATTCTTCTATAGGCTTAGGGTTCTTGGGCCTGTGTGTAATTCTCCACCTGCCGTTCTCAACCTCAAAGAGAGGCCAGTAGTTGGTCTCAACAGCCATCTTGGTAACCAAGATTCCTTCTTCTTCCTTAGATCTCCAACCCCTTGGGCAAACGGCGAAAGCGTTAATGTAGGAAGGTCCTTCTGTTAAAAGAGCTTTCTTGAACTTCTCCATAAAGTCCTTCCAGTGGGAAGGAGCAACCTGAGCAACGTAAGGAATTCCGTGGGCAGCAGCGACTTCTGGCATCCACTTCTTGTGCTGCGGCTTTCCTAAACTCTCAGAACCGACAGGTTGGGTTGTAGTGTTTGCGTACTTAGGAGTAGCTGAAGAACGCTGAATTCCTGTATTCATGTAGGCCTCGTTGTCGTAGCAAACGTAGATAAAGTCGTGACCCCTTTCAAGAGCTCCAGAGAGGGACTGGAAACCGATGTCGTAAGTTCCTCCGTCCCCTCCAAGGGCTACAAACTTAACCTTCTTGTCGGTTGGAAGCTTCCCTTTCCTCTTAAGGGCTTTGTATGCAGCCTCAACTCCTGAAATTGTTGCAGCTGCGTTTTCAAAGGCGTTGTGAATCCAAGGAGAACGCCAGGAAGTATAGGGGTAAATGGATGTACAAACCTCAACGCAGCCTGTTGCGTTAGCAACAATGAGCTCGTAGCCGAGGGCGTTTGCAACCATAAACATCTGTCTGATAATAATTGAAGCCCCACAGCCTGCACAGAGCCTGTGGCCTGGAGCAAGTTTCTCCGGGTAGTTTGTAAGCTTTTTCAGCGGTGGAACCTTTATCTCAGCCGTCTTAATTTCAGCCATTATCTCCTCCGTTACTCGTTAAGGTTAAGGTAGTTGATGAAAGGCACTTCTTTACCGGCAGCAGCCTGCATTACCTTGTCTACGGCTTCTTCAATGTGGTGAACGTTTGTGTCCCTTCCGCCGAGGCCGTAGATGAAGCTGACAATCGGGTAGTGCTTGTTTCTAAGGTGCATTGCAGTGGCTACGTCGCTGTATAGAGGCCCTCCTACGGCACCGAATGTTTCTGCCCTATCAAAGACTCCAACGGCTTTACAGTTTGAACCTTCTATTGCGTCCATAACGTCGTAGTAAGGAAAAGGCCTGTAAGTTCTAATCTTTATAAGACCTAACTTGATTCCTTTCTCTTTTCTGAGCTTGTCAATTACAAACTTTGCAGTTCCGGCAGTTGAACCGATAATAATGAGGATGTAGTCGGCGTCGTCTGTCTTGTAGGTCTCTATGTGTTCGTACTTCCTGCCAAAAGCCTCTTCAAAGACCTCTCCCACTTCCCTGATAACCTTGTAGGCGTTCATCATGGCCTCTCTCTGTTGCCTCTTAAACTCCATGTAGGAGTCTGTCATGGCAACGGGGCCGTGGGTTACAGGGTTGTCAACGTCTAAAAGGGGGTACATAATCTTTGTCTCACCAACGAACTCCTCAACGGCCTTATCTGGTAAAAGCCTAACCCTTTCTATGGAGTGGGAAATCACGAAACCGTCCATTCCAACCATAACAGGAAGCCTTGTCCTCTCGTCTTCAGCTATCCTTATAGCCTGAATCAGGTTGTCATACTGCTCCTCAGCGTTCTCTGAAAAGAGCATTATCCAGCCCTGGTCCCTTGCTCCCATCATATCAGACTGGTCACCGTGGATGTTGATAGGAGCAGAAAGTGCCCTGTTAACAACTGTCATAACTATCGGAAGCCTCATACCGGAAGCTATTCCGAGAACTTCCCACATGTAGGCAAGACCGGGACCTGCAGTTGCCGTCATAGCCCTGCTACCGGCAGCAGCAGCTCCAACGCAGGCAGACATAGCAGAGTGTTCACTCTCAACGGGAATGTACTCTGTATCAACAAGGCCGTTGGCAACGAAGTCTGCAAAGAACTGCATAAGCTCTGTTTGGGGAGTAATCGGGTAAGCGGCAACGACGTCTGGATTAATCTGCCTCATGGCTTCAGCGGCTGCCATGTTTCCCGAGTAGGGAACGTATTTAACCTCTTTTATCAGTTCAGGCCTCATTTCAGTCCTCCTCCCGGAACAGGTATTCGGGCTTCATCTCTAAAGCGTTTGTTGGACACTCGTGGGCACAGATTCCGCATCCCTTACAGTGGTCGTAGTCCACTCCAACCATCTTCTCCTCTTTAACAAGAATGCAGGAGTCTGGACAAAAGACCCAGCAGAGCATACAGTTAACGCACTTGTCAGACTCAAATACAGGTCTCCAAGCTCTCCACTCTCCGGTGTTATACTTTTCACTTGAACCTGGTTCTGGTATTACTGCTCCTATTGGTAACTCTCTCCAGCTCTTCATTCTGACCTTACCTCCTCGTAAGCTCTGTAGAGTGCTCTTATGTTCGCGTTGAGGGCGTTTTCAGAGATTTTCTTCCCGAAAGCTCGCTTTATATCCTCCTCAACGGTTTTAATATCTACAAGGCCGTTCAGGACTTTTACGAGAGCTCCAAGCATCGGAACGTTCATTAGAGGCCTTTTGAGCTCTTCCATCGCAATCTTTGTTGCGTCTACAGTATAAATCTTCCTACCTTTAATCCCGTATTTCTCCCTTATTTCTTCGGGAGACTTATCAGTATTGATGATGAGAATAGTGTTCTCGTCCGTTCCCTCAAGGAAAGGAACGGTTTTAAGGAGAGTTGGGTCAACAACAATAACGATGTCGGGGTTAATGACCATACAGTGGAGAGTTATGGGGGTTTCCGAAACCCTGTTATAAGCTCTGAGGGGAGCTCCCGACCTCTCCGCTCCGTAGTCTGGGTTACTCTGGGCATACTTACCCTCTTCAATAACTGCAGAGGCCAAGATCTTTGAAGCCGTTACGGCACCCTGACCACCCCGCGCGTGCCATCTAATCTCAATCATTTCTTCCTCCAGCTATGAGTTTCTTATCTTCAAAGGCTCTCCTGAGAGTAAGCTCGTCTGAAGCGTCAATCGTTCCACCGTAGGGAATTCCGTAGCTTATCCTGAAAACTCTAATGCCGTAATTCTCAAGCCTGTCTATCAGGAACTTGGCAGTTGCTTCCCCTTCAACTGTAGGGTTAAGGGCAATTATCACCTCTTTAACGTTCCCTTTCTCTACTCTCCTAAACAGGCTTTCTATGTTCAGGTCTTCAGGAGAGATGTCCTCCAAAGGGGAGATAACCCCTCCTAAAACGTGGTAGAGACCTTTATACTCCCCCAACTTCTCTATTGAAACGGCGTCCCTTGACTGTTCAACAACACAGATTGTAGACCTGTCCCTCTCCTCATCGCTGCAGATTAGACAGAGCTCCCCAACGGACGGTAGTCTACACTCCCTACAAGGGTGAACGGACTCAAGCTCCCTCAAAGCGTTGGATATAACCTGTTTTCGCTCTGCAGGAAGTCTTGAAAGAGCAAGAACAGCCCTTTCGGCAGCCCTCTCACTTATACCCGGAACCTCAGAGAGAAACTCAATGAGAAGTTCAAGGTTCTCAGGGTATATCAAAACAGACCTCCAAGATCTATTCCAAGACCACCGGTTATCTTCTCCATCTCTCTGGCAATTGTATCCCTTGCCTCTTTAAGGGCGGCGTTGGCAGCCGTTAGAACCAAGTCCTCTATCATCTCCTTGTCGCCAGACTCTATTAACTCCGGTGATATCTCAACAGACACAAGTTCTCCGGAGCCTTTTGCAACAACTTTAACGGCTCCCCCACCGGCAGTTCCGGTAAACTCTTTCTCTTCAAGCTCCTCTTTCATCCTAGCAGCCTGCTGCTGAAGCTGTTTTACCATACGCATCAGCTGGTTTATATTTCCGCCTCTGAACATAGAACCTCCACAGTTTAAAGTGTGTTTTAATTGTAAACAAACTGTAAAAAGTTCACAACTAACAGAAGGGTGAGATGGAGTTAGAGAAAGAGAAAGTAGCTGTAATTGTTGTTAAAAGGCCTAAGGAAGAGGTGGATTTAGAGGAACTCCGGGGGCTGATAGAAGCTTTAGGCGGAGAAGTCATCCAGGAAGTCGTTCAGAAGAGGAAAGGTTTCTCTCCATCAACTTACATAGGAAAAGGAAAGTTAGAGGAGGTAGACGGGGAGAGAGCAACTCTGATAGTTGCCTACCATCCATTAACCTACTCTCAAAAGAGGAACATTGAAGAGGTAACAGGACTTCCCGTGATTGACAGAACGGAGGTAATCCTTGAGATATTTGCAAGAAGGGCAAGAACAAAGGAAGCAAAGCTCCAAGTAGAACTTGCCAAAGCCTACTACCAGCTTTCCCACATTAGGGGTATGGGAAAAGCGCTCTCAAGGCTTGGCGGTGGGGTTGGAACGAGAGGTCCCGGAGAGACGAAAACAGAGGTTGAAGCAAGGGCAATAAGGAGGAAGATTCACAAGCTTAAAAGGGAACTGGAGGAGGTCTTAAAAAGACAGGATCTTGTAAGGGAAGGAAGAAAGAAGAAAGGGTTTAAAACCGTTGCCGTTGTGGGATACACGAATGTTGGAAAGTCAACGCTAATAAAAGCCCTTACAAAGAAGGACGTTTTCGTTAAAGACATGCCATTCGCAACGTTAGACGTAAAGACGGGAGCTCTCTACCTAAACGGCGAGAAGGTTCTCATCTCAGATACCGTAGGTTTCATAAGGAACCTTCCCCACGAGCTCATAGCCTCTTTCAGGGCAACCTTAAGTGAAGTTAAAGAGGCAGACCTTCTACTAATCGTTTTTGACGTTTCGTCCCGAAAAATAGAAGAAGAACTTGAGGCCGTAAAGTCGGTTCTAAAGAGGTTAAAGAGTTGGGAAAAGCCTAAAATCTTCGTTGCTAACAAGGTTGACAAAGTAAGTGAAACTCCGAAAGGAAAAGAGGAACTCTACCATCTAATAGCAGGAAAGATACCGGAGGAAAATCCTGAGGTTGCCTTTGTATCAGCCACTAAAGGCTGGGGGCTGGAAGAGCTAAAGGAGAAAATCTCCGGGAAGCTGAAGGAAGTTAACTCTATTTAAGCATCCTCTCCAGCAAGCTTACCTCTTCTGTCTCTTTAAGCTTTGAGTAGGCACGTTTAATCATCTTCTCGTCTTCTGAAGTGTTTACAATTTTCTGGTAAAACTCCCTTGCCTCGTTAAACCTACCTAACTCAAAGAGGGCATCTCCCACAACTTCCAAAACTTCACAGAACTCCTCCTCAGAGAGCTCCCCATTTTCAAGAACAAACTTCCCTATTTCAACGATATCGGAGAGCCTCCCCTGTTCAAGTAGAATGATGGAGAGCTCTGAGAAAACGTCTAAGAGAATCCAAACGTTATCGGTGTTGTAGAGTATCTCCTTAAGAACCTCTTCAGCCTGATCGTAGCGTCCTTTCTCAGTTAAGAACTCTGCCAGAACCTTTAAGGCGTCGTCCCTTATAAACCCTTCAGATACGGTAACTGCTTTCCTGTAGTAATACTCCGCAATCTCTTCCTTCCCCAAAAGGTCGTAAAGTGCAGCAGCACTCTGAAGTAGGTAAACGGCATCGGGGTAGAGCTCTAAGGAGCCGTGAACAACCTCTAAAGCTCCCCTGTAGTCCTCGTCGTTAACAAGAACTTCTATGAGCTTCTGTCTATAGTCAGCGTTTTTAATGTCTAAACGGCAGGCCTTACGGAGCTCCTCTTTCGCCTCTTCAAGTCTTCCCCAGTCGGCGTAAACTTTACCGAGCTCGTAGTGGAGCTCTGCCGAGTCTACAAGCTCAAGGCCTCTCTTCAAAACAGACTCGGCCTTTTTATAGTTCCTTCTTAAAGCATAGTATCGGGCAAGCTCTAAGTAGGGAAAAGATGAGTATGGATCAAGGGTCATAAGGTTTTCAAGTGTCTTAACCATCTTCTTGTGGGAGCTCGTCTCCCTGTAGAGGCGGTAGAGCTCCAAATAGGCCTCTTTCTCAAAGGGGTTAAGCCTTATAGACTCTAAAAGCTCCCTCTCGGCAGCCTTAAAGTTCCTAATAGCTGCAAGTGTAATTCCCCGCTGGAGGAGCTCTTTAGAGCGGAGTTCAGTGTCTAAGAACCTTGCCTCTTCAAAGTAAACTTCAGCCTTCTCGCTGTTTCCAAGCCCTTCGTAGGCTTCGGCAAGGAGAAGGTAGTAGTCAACATCTCTAACCTTATTCTTCTCAAGTTCCTCAACGGCCTTTTTAAAGTTTTTAGATTTAATAAAGGTTTTAGCCCTTTCAAGGATATTCTTGAGGTTGGGTTTCTTCTCCTCGTAACTGTTTCTCACTAAAGGTCTCCTGAAATTACAGTTGAGATAGATTCTGATTTTAAGTATAAATCAGTCCGACCGATTTTCAACCGGAGGAAAAATGCTCTCAAAGATAAGGAAGAACCTTAGGGCTTTCAGTCTTCCACTCTGGATAGTGGCAGCCTCTTTCGTCGGAACGATTTTTCTCGTTTGGGGAAAAGGCTCCGTTTCAGGGCCGTCCGGAAACGAAATTGCAACGGTTAATGGAGAAGGAATAAAGCTGCCGCAGTTCAGCAGGGAATATTCAAACGTTGTAAGTCAGCTAAAAGCTCAGTTCGGCGAGAACTACAGGAAAATAGTAACCAGCGATGACATAAAGAGGATTGCCCTTCAGAGGCTTATTACGAGGGAACTCCTTCTACAGGAAGCAAAAAGAGAAGGGTTGAAGGTAAGCGACTGGGCTGTAGCAAAAGCCATAGAGGAGATACCGGCCTTTCAGGAGAACAGAAAGTTCTCCATCAAACTCTACAAGGAGTTTTTAAGAGCACGGAGACTTACACCAGAAGCCTTTGAAGAGATGGTTCGCCAAGACCTTCTGATTCAGAAGCTCCTCTCTGTCGTTAACAACGCTCCCTCTGTAACAAAGCCTGAGTTGGACATCTTTTACAGAAAATTCTTCGGAAGTAGAAAGTTCAGCTATAAACTCTTCCCGTTCAAACAGTTTAAAGGAGAGGTTTCTGAAGAAGAGGCAAAGGAATACTACGAAAAGCACAAAGGCGAGTTTGTAGAGAAGGGAGAGACTGGAGAGTTTCTCCTCAAGTTCCCAAAAACTCCTGAAGGCGAAAAGGAGGCACAGAAAGCCTTTAAACTGGCCAAAGAGGGGAAGCTGAAGGAGCTCCTCAAAATGAACCCTTCCAAGCTAAAAGACAATGAACTCCAGGAAGAGCTTAAAAAGAAGGATTTCGTCTTTAGGAGCTCAAAAAACAGCCTACTCCTTGCTTTTAAGGTTGAAACACAAAAATACAAGTCTTTTAACCAGGTTAAGGAGCAAATTATTAAGGAGCTCTCCCTAAAGAAATCCGTTGATAAGGCCAAGAAAGCAGCAGAGGAGTATAAGGGAGAACTTCCCCAAACAACCGAAGAGTTAGACAGGGCTGAATTCATAGAGGAGTTCAAACCGGTAGAGAGCCCCGAGAAGCTCTTTAACGCACAGGTAAGCCAAAGAGTAGTCCTCAGACTCTCAAACGGCTACGGCTTATTCTCTCCCCAGACAGACTTTACAGTGAAAAAGCTTGACCCTCAGAAGGTTAAGAAGCTTAAAGCTTTCCTCTTAGCCCAGAAGAAGCAGAGCGACTATGAAAACTTTGTAAATCTTCTGAGGCAGAAGGCGACAATAAAGGTAAATGAAGAACTCTTCAGGAGTCTAAAGTGAAAAGTATGACGGGATATGGAAAGGGAACGGCTGCAAACGAGCTTGCCGAAGTAACGGCAGAGGTTAAAAGTTTAAACAGTAAAGCTCTCAAGGTAAGGTTCTCTATCCCGAGGCTTTTTAACCCGCTGATAAACCAGATAAATAGCCTCGTCTCCTCGTTCGTAAAGAGGGGAGACCTGGAGCTCCACGTAAAATACCGCCTATCTTCTAACTTTCAAGTCCCCGTCAGCGTTAACTACGGAGAAGCCCTCTCATACATAAAGGCCGTTGAAAAGATAGGAGCTCTCTCCGGAAAGAGAATCTCCGTATCACTGAAAGACCTACTGTCAATACCCGAAGTGTTCCAGAAGGAAGAACTTGACGCAGAGCCCTTTAAAGAACCGCTCCTTGAAGCTGTTGAAAAAGCCCTGAAGGAACTTGACAAAGCAAGGAGGTCAGAAGGAGAAAAAATTAAAACTTTCTTCACGGAACACCTAAACACCATAGAGAACACTCTAAAAGAGTTAGAAGAAAACACTGCAACTGTAGAGGAAAAACTATTTAAGAAGCTAAAAGAGAAAGTCCAAAAACTCCTTGAAGGTAAAGTTCCGGAAGACTTTGAGAAAAGGGTTGAACTTGAAGTTGCTCTCCTTGCCGAAAAGCAGGACGTTTCAGAGGAGCTCTCCCGACTAAAAGCCCACATAAAGCGATTCAGAGAAATAATGGAGATTGAAGATGAACCTGTAGGAAAGACACTTGACTTCCTGTGTCAGGAGATGCACAGAGAGATAAACACCCTCGGGAACAAAATTAGGGAGATAGACATAACCGAACCGGTTTTAAAGATAAAAACAGAAATTGCAAGGATAAAGGAGCAGGTTCAGAATGTTGAGTGATAACCTCAAAGGCCTTTTAATCGTTATTTCAGCTCCTTCGGGAACGGGAAAGACGACACTTACCCACATGCTCCTTAAAGAGTTCCCAAACTTGGAGTTCTCGGTCTCTTACACAACAAGGAAGCCAAGGCCAGGGGAAGTAAACGGAAAGGACTACTTCTTCGTTGACAGAAAAACTTTTGAGAAAATGGTAGAGGAAAGGGACTTTTTAGAGTGGGCTGAAGTTTACGGCAATCTATACGGAACATCTAAAACCCAAGTTCTAAAGGCTCTTCATCAAGGGAAAGACGTTCTCCTTGACATAGATACTCAGGGAGCTCTCCAGGTAAAGAAGAACTTTCCCGAGGCTGTCCTCATATTCATACTTCCCCCGTCGTTAAAAGAGCTTGAGAGGAGGCTCAGAAACAGGGGAACAGACGACGAAGAGACCATAGAGAGAAGACTCAAAATAGCAAGGAAAGAAATAGAGAGAGCTCCCCTCTACGACTACATAGTGGTAAACGACGTTTTAGAGAAGGCCTTTGAACAGCTCAAGTCTATAATAATAGCTGAAAAGTGTAGAACTGAAAGGCTAAAGGATCAGTTTGATAAGCTCGTAAAAGACCCTGAAATAGCGGAACTCTTTAAAAAGGGAGAGCTGTAGACTTTTCGTTTCTCCGACCATAATTTTTGACCACCCAAATCAGGGAGGAAGAGATGGCAAAGAGGATACCTTTAGAGCCGGTAGTAAACAAGGTAGGAAACTTCTACGAGACAGTCCACGTTGCAGCAAAAAGGGCAAGGCACCTCTACACCGTTGACCCGTATACATTCGGAAAGGACGAAAAGGGAGAGGAGCACAAGAAGACGATAATAGCCCTCTACGAAATTCTTGAAGGAAAGGTCTGTCTGAAGAGAGAAAAATAATGGGCTTTAGGGTAGTAGAGAACTACAAGGTTTGTGGTAGGGATTTTCTGTTAACCGTTGAAGCAGACGAGGAGACCATAAGAAAGGTAAAGCCCGGCCAGTTTGGAATGGTTCAAGTAAGGAGCCCTCTACAGTTTGACCCCCTTCTCCGCCGCCCACTGGGAATTTTCAACGTTGAAGGAAACAGAGTCTCTTTCCTCTACAGGGTCTACGGAAGGGGAACGGAGCTCCTCACAAAAGTAAAGCCGGAAGGGACGGTTGAAGTTCTAATGCCCCTTGGAAACTCAATCCCTGAAAACAGGGAAAAATACCTATTTATTGCAGGAGGTATCGGAATAGGAGGTTTATTCTTAGCAGCAAGGTGGTTCAAGGAAAGGGGAAAAGAGGTTGTTGTTATTTACGGAGAGAGGAGCTCTGAGAACCTGTCGGGACTTCCGTTTTTAGAAAAGTATGGGTTAGAAACGGTTGTCTATACAGAAGACGGCTCTTGCGGAAGGAAAGGGCTTGTAACTGAGGGAGTCAAAGAGTTTAAGGATTACACTTGGGTAGCCTGTGGCCCAACTCCGATGTTGAAAGCAGTAAAAGAGATTGCAAAGCAGTTAAAGGCTGAGTGCTACCTCTCTTTAGACAAGAGAATGGCCTGTGGAGTTGGAGCCTGCTTGGGATGCACGGTAAAGACCACAAAAGGCTACAAGAGGTGCTGCATAGAAGGACCCATCTTCAAAGCTGAAGAGGTTATCTTCTAAAATAAAACTCTTTCTAATTGGGAATCATTCGCAATTAATCTGAAAAGGCCTAAATTTAAAGGAAACTCCTTCTTTGGCGGTCTAAATGGCGCAGGAACAGGAAAAGAGGATACTGGGAATAACAGATGAGCTCGTTGAAAAGTGCGTTCGGTGTGGCTCGTGTAGGCAGGTCTGCCCCGTCTTTAACGTAACCCACGAAGAACCTTCAGTTGCAAGGGGGAAAATCTTCCTTGCAGACCTTATAAACAAAGGTAAGGCAGAGCTTGACAAAGAAGCAGCTCACTTCTTTAACCTCTGTACGACTTGTCTAAGGTGTGCAGAGATATGTCCCGTAATGGTTGACTACGAGAAAATCATTGTCTCCGCAAGGGCAAGGACTGTAGAAAAGTTTGGACTGCCGCCGGAGAAAGCCGCAGCGGTCAAGCTCTTCTCAAACAGAAAACTCCTTGAAACGATAGGAAAAATAACCTCTCCTCTAACAAAAATCTTTACAAAGAGCTCCAAAAGCCCTCAGAACAGACTGCTCCCCGTAAGCGTTCCGAAGCTCGGTAAAGTTCTACTGCCGCAGCCAAGCAGCAAACCATTCAATGAAAGAGACAGGATTTACCCTGCCAAAGGAGAGGAAAAAGGAAAAGTCCTCTTCTTTACCGGATGCATGTTTAACAACTTCTACACGAAAACGGCAGAGAACGTTGTTAAGGTATTAAACGCGTTAGGGTATACGGTTTTTGTTCCAAGGGAACAGTTCTGCTGCGGAGCTCCCGCCTTTTTCTCAGGAGACCTTAAATCATTTGAAAAGATGAAGGAAAAAAACCTGAAGGGATGGGGAGAGGAGAAGGTTGACTTTATCGTCTCTGCCTGTGCAACCTGCGGCCACATCCTAAAGTCTGAGTATAGAGAGGTAAAAACCTCCGTAAAGGAGCTGATAGAAGTCCTCTACGAAAACATTGAAGAGATAGGAAAGTGGAAGCTTCCTAAGAAAGTTAAAGTTACTTGGCACCACCCTTGCCACATAGTTAGAGGCCAGAAAATTCCCCGCCACTACCCGTTGGACGTTCTAAAAGTTCTTCAGAACGTAAAGTTCGTTGACATGCCGGAGGCCGATAACTGCTGCGGAATGGGAGGCTCATTCAAACTCTCCCACCCAGAGATCTCAAGGGAAATTCAGCTTAAGAAGGCGAGAAACGCAGATTCAACGGGAGCAGAAACTGTCTTAACAGAGTGTCCCGGTTGCGTGATGAACATCGCAGAAGGCCTTGAAAGAATAGGATCTGAGAAAAAATCGCTCCATATAGCTGACCTTCTTGTTGAATGTTTAAAATAAATTTAAAGTTCTAATTAAAATTCTAAAGTCTGATATAATTAAGGAACTATGAGAACTCTATTGAGTATAGTTCTTTTTTCGGTCTTTACGGCTGGATGCAGCAGTGAAAGAACCGTTTACACCATTTCTGTCTCTTCTCAGCTACAAGCTCCATTCAAAGCGAGCAAGTTCTTCGGCTTTTTTGATAAAAATGAATTAGACCTTCAGTTAGATTCCGTCCCCAACGGAAACTCACTTGTAAGGTTTTTAAACTTTAGCAAGTATTCAGTCGTCCTAATAGATTCCAAAACGGCAAAAAAGATAGAGAGTCTCTCTCCAAGGTGGAAACAGATCTGCACTATAGCCCTCAAGAAAACGAGAAAATCTACGATAAGTAAACCGACGAAGTTTGTATTACTGATGAAGGATTCACTACTCAGCAGACAGAAAGAGGCGGTAAAAGTTATAGAGGGCTGGAACTACGGAGTAGACCTTCTTAAAGACCCAGCGGTTATGAGACTACTCTCCCTAAAAGGGAACCCTTACAAGTTCCTCTACTGCGGTAAGTGAGGAAGCAGTGAGAATTGATAAATACTGGCTCCTATTGGGGATAAGCCTTTTAATATCCATCCTCATAGGCGTCGGAAGTTACTTTATCAGCTACCAGTTCTTCAAAGAGGAACTACTAAAAAACAGTTTAAGAAACGCCGAAAACTACGTTGAAGTGGCAGCTGTTTCCGTAGGTTCAAAGTCAAAGTCCAAGGAGCTAATAGAGATCCTTGAAAGAGCTCCTTATATAAAGAAGGTCTACCTTACCCCTCTAAAAGTAAATTCTAAGTTTTTTGTTGAAAAAAACTTCCTCTTTCCTGATGGAAAAATAAAAGTCTATCTGCTCCTCAACAAAGACTTAATACTAAAACGTTCCAAAGAGTCTGCTCAAAAAGTTTCGCTAAGCATCTTTTTAATTACACTAATCTTAACAGGAGTTATTCTGATAGCTGTCAGGAATTTTTACTTAACCCCTCTGGGGAAGATGAGGCGAGACATAAAGAAAATCTCAAAAGGGGAACTCTCAAAACTGCCTGAAGGAAAAACTGACGACGAGTTCGGCAGGATAAGAAAAAGCATAAACAGAATGATAGAAACCATAAGAAAAAAGACAGAAAGAGAAGACGTAATATCTCAGTTTATACACCTCCTAACTATCGGAAAAGGGTTCAACGGAGAGTTTGTAAGCCTTATGAGAAAAGTTTTGAACATAACTGGTTGTGACGGAGTAATTATTGGGGTAAAAGAGAAAGATAATAAAAAGATAAATGTAAGATTGATAAAACGAGACGAAAACGAAAAGCCGATAGTTCTTACAAAAGCCATAGATGAACTACAAGGAATAGAACCTTACATTTTAGAGCTCAAAAAAGAAGTAGAAATCACAAAACAATCCTTACTTTCAACTTTAGAAAGGAAAATAGGTATTAAATACGTCTTTGGAATGCCACTAACGGTAATGGAGGAGACTGTAGGTTTTATAATTTTCTTCAAATTTGACAAAAGTCCAATAAAAGATGAAGTTAAACATTTTATAAAGAACGTTGCAAAGTCAATAGCAATCTCTGTAGAAATAAAGAAACTGATAAACGACCTTGAGGAAAAACTTAAGAGGGAAAAAGAACTTACAGACAAGATAGTAAAGAGTTTGGTAAGAGGTATAGAAATAAGAGACTCTTACACAAGAGGTCACTCTGAAAGGGTTGCATTCTTTGCTAAAAGAATTGCAGAATCTATGGGATTAAAGAAAGAAGAAGTAAATGCCATATACGTAGCAGGGCTTCTCCACGACATAGGAAAGATAGGTATCCCAGACAGCATTCTTCTAAAACCGGGGAAACTCTCTGAAGAAGAATACGAAATAATAAAGTTCCATCCAGTCCTCAGCTATGAACTTCTCAAACACATAGACGTTCTAAAAAACTCACTTCCCGGTATAAAGTATCACCACGAAAGGTGGAACGGAAGCGGCTACCCTGAAGGTCTAAAAGGAAGAGAAATTCCACTACAGGCAAGGATATTAGCAGTAGTAGACTCCTTTGACGCAATGACAAGTGACAGAATATACAGAAAAGGGATACCTAAAGCCCAAGCTATTGCAGAGCTCCGAAATTTATCCGGGAAATACTACGACCCAGAAGTTGTAGAAAACGCTTTATACATACTACTAAACGAAGAACCTCCTCCATCTGAAGAGTTCATTTCTTCAGATCTCATAAACATAATCGAAGAGAGAAGGCTAGACTACTACCTAAGGGATTCTCTCACTGGAGTTTTCAACAGAAACGCGTTAGAGCTGGCCTACAAATTGGCCAAAGATCGGTTTGAGAAATCGTTAGCTTTCACTGTAGACATAAAAGAGCTGAGAGAGATAAACATAAGAGATGGCTGGAAGAGGGGTGACCAGATACTTAGAAGGACGGTGGAGCTCCTTCAGACAAAACTCAAAAACCCAGTTCTAGTTCGCTACTCCGGAGACAACTTCCTCATATTCTTTCCAAAGAAAGAGGCTGTAGAGGAAACTGTTAAAAAGATAGAACAAGAACTGAGAATCAACATCACTCTCAATCAAATAGAAAATATTGAAGACATAGAAGCCCTAAAAGTAGAACTTACAAAACTTGAGTTTGAATCTTAACTCTCCCTCTTGTAAAAGTTCTGTAAAAATTTTGTTAAAATGATTACCAATTTCAGTGGCGGGAGGACGTTATGAAAATCCACGAGTATCAAGCAAAAGAGATATTCAAAAAGTATGACCTGCCTGTTCCAAGGGGCATAGTTGCCCACAACTCACATGAGGCTGAGTGTGCAGCAAAAGAGCTTGGAACGCCGGTAGTTGTCGTAAAAGCTCAAGTCCACGCGGGAGGTAGGGGAAAGGCCGGTGGAGTTAAGCTTGCAAAGTCTCCCGAAGAGGCCGGGAAAATAGCTGCCCAGATGATAGGCAGCAGGCTGAAAACCTACCAAAACCCCGAAGGTCTTCCAATCAACTGCGTCTTGATTGAAGAGGGAGTAAACATAGACAAGGAGTTCTACGTAGGACTTACCTTAGACAGGGAAGTTTCAAGGCCTGTTTTCATGGTCTCTGCAGCCGGTGGAATGGAGATTGAGGAGATAGCAAAGACAAATCCGGAACTCATAATTAAGGAGCACGTGGACCCGGCAATAGGGCTTCTCCCCTACCAGGCGAGGAAAATAGCCTACAAAATAGGACTTACAGACAGGAAGCTGGTCAGCCAGTTTGCAAAGATCCTGATGACCCTTTCAAAGATGTATTTTGACCTTGACGCGTCACTCATAGAGATAAACCCCCTTGTAAAAACAAAAGAAGACAACTTCATCTGCTTAGACGCAAAGATAGACTTTGACGACAACGCCCTCTACAGACACCCTGACATTCAGGAGCTTGAGGACATAACTCAGATAGACCCACTTGAGCTTGAAGCCAAGAAGTGGGATCTCAACTACGTCCGTTTAGACGGGAACATCGGCTGTATGGTAAACGGTGCAGGTCTTGCTATGGCTACGATGGACACCATCAAGTTCTACGGTGGTGAACCCGCAAACTTCTTAGACGTTGGAGGAACCGCAACCGTTGAGAGGGTGGCAGCTGCGTTTAGGCTCCTCCTTTCTGATCCAAAGGTTAAGGCAATATTCGTAAACATCTTCGGCGGAATCGTAAGGTGCGACAGGATTGCAGGAGGAATCATTGAGGCCGCGAAGCAGGTTGAGCTTGATAGACCTCTAATTGTAAGGCTTGAGGGAACGAACGTTGAGCTTGGAAGGAAGATGCTTGAGGAGAGCGGCCTCAACATAATTCCTGCAAAGGACATGGCAGACGGAGCCCAGAAGGCAGTAAAAGCAGCAAAAGGTGAACTGTAAGGAGGGAAAAATGAGCGTATTGGTTAATAAGAACACAAAAGTTGTTATTCAGGGACTTACAGGAAAGGAAGGTTCGTTCCACGCCAAGCAGTGCTTAGACTACGGAACTCAAATCGTTGCAGGAGTTACTCCCGGCAAGGGAGGAATGATCTGGAAGGACGAAGAAGGAAAGTATGAGGTTCCCGTATTCAACACCGTTGAAGAGGCCGTAAAAGAGACAGGAGCAGATGCTTCCCTCATTTTCGTCCCGCCTGCATTTGCGGCAGACGCCATAATGGAAGCGGCAGACGCAGGGATAAAACTGATCGTCTGCATTACAGAGGGAATTCCCATCAACGACATGGTAAAGGTTAAGAGGGCTTTAGAGGGAACAGGAGTCCGCTACATCGGTCCCAACTGTCCCGGAATCATTACCCCTGAAGAGTGCAAGATGGGAATCATGCCCGGTCACATTTTCAAGAAGGGAAGGGTCGGTATCGTCTCCCGTTCAGGAACCCTTACCTACGAAGCGGCCTACCAGCTTACAATGAAGGGAATTGGTCAGTCAACGGTTATCGGAATCGGAGGAGACCCAGTTCCTGGAACAACCCACAGAGAAGCCGTTGAGATGTTCAATAACGACCCAGACACAGACGCCATCGTCTTAATTGGGGAGATAGGCGGAACGATGGAGGAAGAGGCTGCAGAGTACATCAAGGAGAACGTTGAAAAGCCGGTAGTTGCCTACATAGCAGGAGTTACTGCACCTCCGGGAAGGAGGATGGGTCACGCTGGAGCCATTATCTCCGGTGGTAAGGGAGATGCCAAGAGCAAAATGGAGGCACTGAAAGCTGCAGGAGCTTACGTCTGCAACACCCCAGCAGAAATTGGAGAAATGATGGAAAAGGCCTTAAAAGAAAGAGGACTTCTTTAAAGGAGGAAAGTATGGCTATAAAAGGAATTGTTGAGGTTAGAGAGGACTGGTGCAAAGGTTGCAACATCTGTGCATCGGTCTGCCCTACAAAGGTTCTTGAACTTGACAGGGTAAAGGCAGTCATGACTGTTGCCCACCCTGAGAAGTGCATAGGGTGTAAGCAGTGCGAAATGATATGCCCAGACTTCTGCATCTACGTTTTCACTCCAGATGAGTATGAAGAAATAGCAAGCGCTTAAGGGAGGAAAGTATGGCAAAGCTTGAGCTTAAGTATGGGAACCATGCCTGTGCAGAGGCTGCAATCTTGGCAGGGTGTAGGTTCTACGCAGGTTATCCAATCACACCGTCTTCCGAGATTGCCGAAAGGATGGCGGAGCTCCTTCCAAAGGTCGGAGGAGCTTTTATCCAGATGGAGGACGAAATAGCATCTATGGCCGCTATCGTAGGGGCCTCTTTTGCCGGTGCAAAGGCGATGACTGCAACTTCAGGACCCGGCTTCTCACTAAAGCAGGAGAACCTTGGCTACGCCTTCATGACCGAAGCCCCCTGTGTAGTCGTTAACGTTCAGAGGGGGGGGCCATCAACAGGCCTTCCGACCCAGATAGGTCAGCAGGAGATAATGCAGTCACTCTGGGGAACCCACGGAGACAAGCTGATTCCCGTCTTCTACCCTGGAAACGTTCAGGAGATAATGGTTGAAACTATAAGGGCCTTCAACTGGGCTGAGAGACTTAGAACTCCCGTAGTTCTTCTTTTGGACGAAGTCCTTGGCCACATGAGGGAAACCGTTGACATGGAGCAGTTTACTCCCGACAAAATAGAGATATGGAACAGGAAGCAGCCGACGGTTCCACCTGAAGAGTATTTACCCTACAAACCCGGAGAAGACGGAGTTCCTGCGATAGCAGACTACGGAACTCCCGGCTACAGAGGACACGCTACAGGCCTTCACCACGACTATACAGGCTTCCCGACAACAAACCCGGAAATGTGTCAGGAGTTAATAGAAAGGTTAATAGGAAAAGTTAAAAGGGCTCAGCCTGAGCTTGAGAAGAACGAAGAGTACAAGCTTGACGACGCCGAGTTTGCAATCGTCGCGTTTGGAACTACAGCAAGGGCTGCAAAGACAGCCGTTGATATTGCAAGGGAGAAGGGGATAAAAGTTGGCCTTTTAAGAGTCGTGACAATCTGGCCTTCTCCGGAAGAAACGCTTAACAAGTTGGCCAAACAGGTTAACGCCATCTTAGTTCCCGAACTCAACATGGGGCAGTACGTTCTTGAAGTTGAAAGGTGTGCAAGGGGAGAAGCTCCCGTTTACAGGCTAAACAGAGCTAACGGTAAAGTTATCTATCCACACGAAATTGTCTCAAAGCTTGAAGACATTGCAAAAGCAAGAGTTTAAGGAGGTTGATAATGAACGTCCCCTTCGAGAAAGTTCTTGAAAAGAAGGAGTCTTACTTTAAATACTTAAGGCTTGACAAGCTCCCAACGATCTGGTGCCCCGGCTGTGGAATTGGACAGGCACTTAAGGCAACCTGTATGGCACTCTACGACCTTGGAATTGACAACGATCAGGTTGCAATGGTTTCAGGTATCGGATGTTCATCAAGAACTCCCGGATACTTTGACGGTTTTACTCTCCACACAACCCACGGAAGAGCTTTGGCCTTCGCAACAGGGCTAAAGCTGTACAAACCCGAGCTCACAACGATAGTCTTTACAGGAGACGGTGACTGCTTTGCGATTGGTGGAAACCACTTTATTCATGCAGCCCGTAGAAACATTGACGTTACGGTAGTTATGATAAATAACTGGATTTATGGAATGACTCACGGGCAGGTCTCACCAACCACCCCCCTTGGCTCCCAAACAACAACAACCCCCGGAGGAAACTACGAGCCAAACTTTAACGTTGCCGAACTTGCAAAGGCTGCAGGAGCAACGTACGTAGCCAGGGGAACGGCTTACCACGTTACAGAACTTAAAAAACTAATACAGGACGGCATAAAGCATAAAGGATTCTCGTTCATTGAAGTTCTATCTCCCTGCACGATCATCTACGGTAGGAAGAACAGAATGTCCTTTGAAGAGATGTATATGTGGCTTAAAGAGAATACCGTTCCCGTTAAGGCGTGGGAAAAGCTTCCAGAGGAGAAGAGGGCAGGAAAGCTACCAAGGGGCGTTCTATACCACGACGATTCAAGGCCTGAATACACAGAAGTTTACTGGAACAGGGTTAAGCAGCTCTCCGGAGGTGAAAAATGAGGTATGAAGTTAGAGTTATAGGTTCTGCCGGTCAGGGTTCAATCCTTGCAGCGGTAGTTCTTGCTACAGCTGCAGCGGAAGAAGGGCTCTGGGCTACCCAAACGGCTACTTACGGTGCTGCAATGAGGAGCGGAACTTCCCTCGGAGACGTTGTAATCTCAGACCAGCCAATTGACTTCCCACAGGTTACAGAGCTTGATGCAATTATCATCCAGTCCCAGGAAGCCTACGACGAGATGGTAAAGGGAAAACCTGTAAGGTTAGATCCGGAGTGTGGAGAGAACACATCAGACGTTTTAGTTAACGTTAAGCCAGGGGCTCTAGTAATCGTTGACGAGGACTTAGTCCAGTGCGACCTTGATTGCAACATGTACAGGGTAGTTTCCGCTCCAATAGCAAGGACAGCGGCAGAAGGGCTCGGAAGAAGGCAGGTAATGAACATCGTTGCCCTCGGAGTCTTTCAGGTTGCAACAACTCTCCAGTTTGACGGAAAGCCCCTTATCTCTGAAGAGTCTTTCTTAAAAGCCATTGAAAAGAGCGTTCCGAAGCGCTTCATTGATCTCAACAAAACGGCCTTCCAGGAAGGCGTAAAGATAGGAAAGGCTGCCCTCCAGAAGGCATAAACCGTTTTAGGGGGAGTTTTCCCCCTTCCCTTCCTTTTCCTTTAAAATCACTTCAATAACCGATTTATAATTTTCCAAACCCTAAAGGGAGAGACTGCCTATGAAACCTGAAGAAATAGCAAGGTTTATGGAAGAAAACGACAAAGTTGCCAAATCCTACGGAATGAAGGTTAAAGAGGTAAAAGAGGGCTACTCACTGGTGGAACTCCAAGTAAACAACTCTATGCTTAACGCAGCTGGCGTGTGTCAGGGAGGTGTAATCTTTTCTTTAGCTGACTTTGCCTTTGCAGTTGCATCAAACAGTTACGGAAACGTTGCCCTTGCTATAAATGCCAACATCAACTTTGTCAAACCGGCCTTTAACGGTGAGAAGCTTACAGCTGAGGCAGTAGAGGTATCAAAAAGTAGAAAAATTGGCGTTTACAGAGTAGAGGTAAAGAAAGAGGACGGGAATACAGTAGCCCTTTTCGTCGGCCAGGCCTACTTCTTAGAAAAACCAATTTTGTAAATCAAATAGAACAACAATAAGTTTAAACATAGAACCGTATGTGGAGGGGGATATTGTGAAAAGCTGCTTTCTTTACCTAACCCTGTTCTTTTACCTTTTTATCCTACACCAGTCTAAAGCCGTTGGCTTTGACATTGGCAGCTTCAGAGAAGCAGTAAAAAAAATTGAAAAGGCCCAGAAGAAAGTTGAAGAAATTCAGAGAGCCATTCAGGAAAGGCCCATTTCCGGTGAAGTCGTTATAGATAACGATTCAAAGCCTTGGTATTTCAAAATGGACTGGTTTGATGCTGCAGCTTGTTCCAGAATCTACTACCAAGTTAACGGAGGTAAACCGGTCTTCTTGGTAGAGTTTGCAGGCTCAAGGCCTCCGGTGGGAGCTCCCATCCAGACCAAAAACCTTAAAAAAGGAGACAGGGTAAGGTTCATAGTCAAAACCCACTGGTATAGTAGATGGTATGGGCCTGTATCCTCACTTAACCCAAAGTTTTTTAGAGCTTTTAAAAAGGGAAAACACTTTTACTACTTCCAGTTTGAGGACGCCGCAGGGGCAGACATGGCTTACAACGACGGAGCCTTCTTCTTTTATCAAGAAGGAGAAGGAGCTCCACCCAACAGAAACGTTCAGATAGAGAGCTACAACGCCTTTAGAACCGCCAGCGGCTTTCTACTGAAAGGGAAAATTAGAGCTTTCACTCCCGGGTACGTAAATTCAGAGATCGTTATAAAAGGAGGAGATGGAGAGGTTAAGAAACAGATAGACAACAGTTTCAACGTTAAAAAGCCCGGAGAGTATGGTTTTGAGTATCAGGTAGACTTACCTCCGGCCCTTTTCTACACGTCTATCTGGAAGGTTTCACTTAACGGGGAAACCGACTCAAGGCTCAGAGGGCTCGGAGAGTGTACTCCAGTTAGAGAAGAAGAAAATCCTCAGGTTGAGAAGAAACTCCTCATTTACTATCCCTTTGATGACTGCACGGCAAAGGACGCTTCGGGAAACGGATACAACGGGACGGTTGTAGGAGCTCCCGCCTGCATCAAAGGAGTCAAAGGGAAGGCACTATACTTTAACGCCTCAGACAGGGATAACGGCTGCGGTAAACCGGGAGGAGACTACGTAGCCATTCCCAAAATCGGAAAAGTTTGGAGCAGAGGAATAACGATCTGTAGCTGGGTAAAGTTTGAAAACAACCGCTGGTTTGAAAAAATAGTAGACTTGGGAAGAACGTTCGGGGAAAATGGCGGATACAACGTCGTCTTCGGGCGGCTGGAAAATACAGACAGAATAAACCTTGAAAGCTGGGTAAACAGCGACGGAGTATACAACAGAACTACCGGAAGGCTAACATACCCTGGGATAGTCAACGGAAAGTGGCAGTTTTACTGTGCAACTGTAGACAACAGAACAGGAAAGATGAGAATCTACATAAACGGCCATCTCAAAGCAGAGAAAACTGGCAACTCTGTGGTAAACGTGGAGAGAAACAGTAACTTCATAGGCCACTCCAACTGGTGCTTCAACGCCCCGGACTTTAAAGGGGCTATTGACCAACTCAGGATTTACAACTTCCCGCTAACACCGGAAAAAATAGCAGAGATTTACAGAGAAGAGGTTTTGGGAATTTCTCAAGAAAATAGCTCCTTCGGTTCAACAGAGAAGAACCCGTTTGTCTTTGAAGGGAACATTTACTACTTACCTCCGGGAACCGACAGGCTTCCAGACTTTAATAAGCTTAAACCTGCAGGAAAAATCTACTCAGCAATTTTAAACGTCACTCCGAGGAACTTCAGCCAAGGATTCCCGGGAATAACCGAGCGGTTTGAGTGGTTTGCAATAGACTACAGGGGAAGGATATACCTCCCTCAGAACAAAACGCTAACCTTCTCCCTCCTCAGCGACGACGGAGCAAAGCTGATAATTGACGGGAAAACGGTAATTGACAACGACGGAATTCACCCGCCGATTAAGAAAACCGGCACGGTAAGGCTCTCAAAAGGCTTCCACTCTGTTGAAGTTCAATACTTCCAAGGTCCAAGGTATCAGGTTGCCTTAGTTCTTTCACTGGTAAAAAACGGAAAAGAAGTTCCTTTTGACATAAGAGAATTTGCACCTGCAAAGTTTGAAGAGAACAGCTGTGAAACGAAGATAACCATGGGTTCTGGAATTTTGTTTGACTTTAACAGCTACCAGCTGAAACCGGATGCAATTAAGTTCTTAGACACTATATACTCTGTCCTTTCGGGAATGGACTACCGGAAAATAGTCGTTGAAGGACACACAGATAATATTGGTTCGCCAGAATACAACCTGAAACTCTCAAAAGAGAGGGCGCAGGCAGTGGCAAACTACCTAATAGCAAAGGGAATTCCCAAAGAAAAAATAGCCGTAATAGGATACGGCAAGTCAAAACCTCTCTACCCGAACGACACGGAAGAGCACAGGGCGAAGAACAGGAGAGTTGAGATAAAAGTTCTTAAGAGGTGTGAAAGGGGAAAGTAGTGGAGCTCCGGGGCACCATTGAGACTGGAAAAGGAGGTGAAGTTTACTTAGTCGTAAACCCTAAGTGCAAGTGCCGCCGGAGCTATCTGATTCTTCCTAAAGAAGTGGCAGAAGGGCTTAAGAAGAAGGAATCTCTATCTGAGATTACAGTTTTAGGATGGCTCCTCAGAACTTCCCCCTGGAGTGGTTATATTTACGTTAACCACTGGTGGGAGGAAGAGTAGATGTTAGACCCTAAAGTTTTAAAAGAATGGGATAAACAGTTTGTTTGGCACCCCTTCACTCAGATGGCAGAGTATGTTAAACACGAACCTATCGTGATAGAAAGGGGAGAGGGATGCTGGCTTATAGATACAGAAGGGAAACGATACTTAGACGCAGTAGGTTCAATCTGGTGTAACGTTCACGGCCACAACGTAAAGGAGCTAAACGAAGCCCTGTGTCAGCAGGTAAATAAGATTGCCCATTCAACTCTTTTGGGACTTGCAAACGTTTCGTCAATTCTCCTTGCGAAGAAGCTTGTTGAAATTACTCCTGAAGGGCTTAACCACGTCTTCTACTCAGACGATGGCTCAACTGCAATGGAAGTTGCCCTTAAGATGGCCTACCAATACTGGCAGCTAAAAGGAGAGAAAAGAAGAACCAAGTTCGTAAAACTTGAGGAGGCATACCACGGAGACACCATAGGCTCTGTGAGTATTGGAGGGATAGACCTATTTCACTCAATGTTCAGAGAACTGATGTTCCAGACCTACAAAATTCCAGCTCCTCACCCTTACCGGTTTCCGGGAAAAGCTGAGGAGTGCAAGAACTACTCGTTAGAGAAGCTAGAGGAAACCTTAAAGGAGCACGGAGAAGAAATCGCAGCGGTTGTTATGGAACCGTTAGTTCAGGCTGCAGCCGGGATAATTGTCCACCCTGAAGGGTTTTTAAAAGGAGTTAGGGAGCTCTGCGACAAATACGGCGTTCTTCTAATCTTAGACGAAGTAGCTACGGGTTTCGGAAAAACCGGAAAGATGTTTGCCTGTGAGTGGGAAGGTGTCGTCCCAGACATAATGGCAGTCTCAAAAGGGTTAACGGCAGGATATATGCCTCTGGCAGCTACAATGGCAACAGATGAGGTTTACAGCGCATTCTGGGGAGGAGACTACGGAAGTGGAAAGACCTTCTTCCACGGCCACACATTTACTGGGAACCAGCTCGGCTGCGAAGTAGCCTTGAAGAACATAGAGCTCTTTGAGGAGAAAGGATGGCCTGAGAACCTAAAAGAGAAAATAGACTACCTGCATGAAAGGCTAAAAGAAGAGCTCTCCCCCCTAAAACACGTTGGAAATGTAAGGGGAAAAGGGTTTATGGTAGGAATTGAATTAGTTAAGGACAAAAAAACTAAGATAGGATTCAGTTGGAAAGACGACGTAGGAAGGAAGGTCTCAAGGAGAATTATTGAGAAGGGAGTTTTTACCCGTCCGCTGGGACCGGTCCTGGTTATAATGCCCCCACTTGCAATAAGTAAAGATGAGATAGACTTTATGGTAGAGACTTACAGAGATGCTATCGTAGAGGTTCTCGGGAATTGAGCCCAGCAAGAGAATCTTAACAATGATGGAAGACAAACGGTTCGTCGCGGCTTACTGAGGCTTTCCTTTCCCGGACTAATGGCCCCAGTAAGCCGCCTATTCAGAGGTAGAACATTCGTTCCTCTATCAGTTTCCCTTTTAGGGCTAATGTTCGGTCTATACTTCCTCAAATCTGCTTATCACCATCTTCCTCTGGGGTTTTAACGATCAAAATTGGAGAATCTACTGCTTTTATAATGTCAAGGACTTTTCCAACTCTAAAGAAAGAGAGAGACTCATCGGTTATACCAAGAGCAACCAACTTAATTCCGTATTCTTTTGAGTAGTAGCCTATAGTTTCGTCAAGCTCTCCGGGAATTAGAACAACCCTAGTCTTAATCCCGTTCTCCTCAAACTCCTGAGCAATCTCTTTCATCTTTTTAAAAATCCTCAACAGGCCGTCAACGTAGCCGTCGTCAATGGCTCCCCTTAAGGCTTCAATCTTATCTTCAGAATCATACTCTTCCTTAGCAACAAATCCCCACTCAGACGGTAGAAGAACGTAGAGCATGTGAACTTCTCTACAGCCTGCTTCTCTTAGCTTTAAGATGTAAGGCTTCACTCCTAAACTAACTTTCCTCATGTCAAAGGGGTAGAGAACCTTCTCAAAGAGCATCACTCCTCCTCCCGCTTTTTAACTATTAGAACAGGGCACTCTGCATTCCTTATCACGTCTGTCGAAACGCTGCCTAAGAGAATCTCTGTAAGAAGTCCCTTACCGTGAGCTCCCATAACAATAAGTTTTACCTTTTCCTGCTTTGCGACTTCAACTATCTGCTTTGGAATGTTCCCATACCTGAGATAGAGTCTTACAGTTAAACCCTCACCTTCAAGTATCTTTTTAATGGCCTCAAGCCTCTCAATTAGAGAGGTGACGTATTCTTGGTCAACTTCTGGGAGTATCTTGTAGAGCTCCTTCTCGTTTAAAAGGTCTGTACCTTCGGGGAGCTCTATTGACAGGTCGTCAATAACGTGAACTACTACAACCTCTTTCTCCCCTGCCTCTTTCAGCTTCTTTACATAGTCTAAGGCGACTTCAGCAAGGGGAGAAAAGTCCGTTGAGTAGAGAACTTTCTCAAAAAGGGGCATTTTTCCCTCCTTATCCCGTTATAGAGAACTGCTTAAGCTCAAAGAGCGGCTGAACAGTTATCTCAGTTAATAGTTTACCACCTCTGTAAACGGCAACGGAAACCTCTTTTTCATTTTTTGCGTCTGAATACCTTGCAACTATACCTCCGGCAGTTTTAAGAACTTCACCGGAAGGCTCTTCTTTACACCTTAAAAGTGCAGTCGGAGAGGGAACATTTGGAACTGTCAGCAGGTAGTCTTCAGGTTTTACAAGCTCCCTCAGTTTCCTGTTCTCTTCCCTGTTCTTTCCGACTATCAGCTTACAGCCGTTGAGCCTGAAGTGCCGCCCAATCCTTAACAGTTTAACGTTCTCCCAAGAGAGTTCCCCATGCTCAATCAAGTCCTTAACCTTCTTGGCAAAGGAAGGCTCCGTCAGAAGACACCCGCCAGCGGGTGTTGGGAGCTCCCTTCCATCAAGCCCCAAGCTCTTTAGAATCTCCGGATACCTCTTCCTTGAACGCCCTTTCAAGTCTAAGAGCTCCTCCCTCTTTACAAGCCCTTCTTCCTCGTAAATCGTTTTGGGAAGGAGTTTACCGGAAAGAGGCCTTAAAACTTTCCCTTTCAAGCCCGAAAGTTTCTCAATTGCGTTAAAAGCATCCCTTCTTTGAGACATAGGTCTCTGTCCCAAAACTTCCCCCGTTGCAAGGAGAGCTCCCTCCTCTGCAATCTCCTTTAGCTTCTTAAGCATGTAGGCCTTACAGTCAATACAGGGGTTAACGTTCTTACCATAACCGTAAACCGGGTTTTTCAACATCTCCAGGTAGTCGTCTCCTACATCAACTACTTTAAGCTCAATTCCCAAAGCGTCTGCAAGCTCCTTAACTTTATTAACTTCTTTCTCAAAGAATGGAGATGTTATGTGAACTCCAACAACCTCAAACCCCAAGTTCTGTAGGAGTTTAGCAGCTATTACGCTGTCAAGTCCTCCAGAAAACAGTAGGTATGCCTTCTTCCTTTCCATAGACAGAACCCCAAGTTAGCTTTAATTTAAAGTTAAGAGATAAAAGAAAAGGAGGAAGGGATGGCACAGCTAAAGCTCAACCTAATCGGCCACGGAATTGACCTCACGGGGGCAATTAAGTCAACCCTTGAGGAGAAGTTTAAAAGGCTTGAGAAGTATCTGGGAGATGATGACAGAAGGGAGGTATTTGCCGACGTAATCGTTAACAAGGAGAAATACCGTTCATCTGTTGAAATCGTTATTTACAACGTCTTTGACCATACCCTGAGAATTAAGAAAGAGACCGACGACCTCTACACGGCAGTTGACTACGTAGTTGACGCCGCCGAAAAACAGCTGAGGCGCTTAAAGGATAAGGCTAAAACCGCCGGTAAAAAGGAAGCCCAGAAGTCTAAGAGGATGATGACTGTAGTAGAGGAAGAGGTTGTTGAAAAGCCTATTGAGATAATTGAGGTTGAGCCGGAGCTCTATAAGCCAATCTCAGTTGAGGACGCAGTATTTAAACTCCTCGGCTCAAACAGGGAGTTTGTAGTTTTCTGTAACGTTGAAACTGGAAATGCAGCAGTTGTTTACAAAAGAAAGGACGGAAACGTTGGTTTGATAGAGATGCCATCCTGTAAGTAAAGCCGATAGAGGAAAAGGGAAATGAATTTAGCAGTTAAGTATTTACCCAACTACACCGTTGAAGACTACCTCCGGAGGAGACTAGGAGCTGATAGAGGGAGTCCCTACGCCATGGCTCCCTCCTCTGTGTGGAAACACCAAAGACTTATAAGCCTCTTAGTAAGAATAATTGCGGAAGTTTCACATTTGAGATTGAATGTCCATTCTCAGTTGATTTAGACTACCTGTGGAAAAGGGTTTAGGGGGAGCTCCCCCTTACCCTTAATCAACTTTTAAAACAGCCAAGAAGGCTTCTTGGGGAACTTCAACTTTCCCCAGCATCTTCATCTTTTTCTTACCCTCCTTCTGCTTTTCAAGGAGTTTCTTCTTCCTCGTAACGTCTCCTCCGTAGCACTTTGCCAGAACGTCCTTCCTCAATGCCTTTACGTTTGAACGGGCAATTATTTTGTTTCCAATGGCCGCCTGGATTGCAACCTCAAAGAGCTGTCTCGGGATTATCTCTTTGAGCTTGTCAACGAGCTGCCTTCCCCTTTGATAGGCCTTCTCCCTGTGGACAATAACAGAGAGGGCATCAACGGGCTTTCCGTTAATGAGAATGTCAAGTTTAACAAGGTCTGAAGGTTTATAGCCTGCAAACTCGTAGTCAAAGGAGGCATAACCCCTTGAAACAGACTTTAGTTTGTCAAAGAAATCAAAGAGTATTTCAGAGAGGGGCATGTCGTAGCGGAGCTCCACCCTCTGCTGGTCTAAGTAGGTAAAACCTGTCTGGATTCCCCTCCTATCTTGACAGAGCTGCATTATTGGGCCAACGTACTCTGCCGGAGTAATTATTGATGCTGAAATGTAAGGCTCCTCAACCCTTTCAATCTTCTCAGGAGGTGGCATTTCGGCAGGGTTCTGAACCTCTTTAACAGAACCATCCTTAATGTAGACCTTGTAAACAACGCTCGGAGCTGTTGCTATAAGGTTCAGACTGAACTCCCTCTCAAGCCTCTCCTTGATAACTTCCATGTGGAGGAGACCCAAGAACCCGCACCTGAAACCGAAACCCAGGGCTGCAGAGGTTTCAGGCTCAAAGAAAAGAGCCGCATCGTTTAGCTTCAACTTCTCTAAGGCCTCTTTCAGGTTCTCATAGTCGTCTGAATCAACGGGATAGAGGCCGGCAAAGACCATAGGCTTAGCAGGTCTAAAACCGGGGCAAGGCTCAGAAGTTGGGTTTTCTGCGTCGGTTATCGTATCTCCAACCTGTGTATCCTCAATGTTCTTTATGTTTGCAGCTATCCAGCCTACCTCCCCTGCAGAGAGCTCCTCGGTCTTTACCATGTTGGGAGACTGTGTTCCAACCTCTACAACCTCAAACTCCTTATCATTTGACATGAGCTTTATTCTCATTCCCGGCTTAATTTTGCCGTCAAAAACTCTTATAAAGGGAATAACTCCTTTGTAGTTATCGTAGAAGGAATCAAAAATTAGCGCTTTCAAAGGTTTATTAGGGTCTCCGGAAGGCGGAGGAACTCTCTTTACAATCGCCTCTAAAATCTCCTTAATTCCTATTCCCTCCTTTGCAGAGGCAAGTATCGCCTCGTCAGGGTCTAAGCCCAAAACGTCGGCAATCTGCTCCTTAACCCAGTCAGGGTTTGCACTTGGAAGGTCTATCTTGTTTATAACGGGAATAATCTCAAGGCCTGCATCTAAGGCTAAGAAGAAATTGGCAATCGTCTGGGCTTCTATCCCCTGGGTAGCGTCAATCACGAGGAGAGCTCCCTCACAGGCCGATAGGCTCCTTGAAACCTCGTAAGTAAAGTCAACGTGGCCGGGAGTGTCAATCAGGTGCATCGTGTAGGTTTTACCGTCGTCTGCCTTATACTTCATCCGAACGGCATTGAGCTTTATCGTAATTCCCCTCTCCCTTTCAAGCTCTAAGGTATCAAGCATCTGCTCCTTTAACTCCCTCTTAGAAACTGTTCCCGTATACTCCAACAGCCTATCTGCAAGTGTAGACTTTCCGTGGTCTATGTGGGCGATTATGCAGAAGTTCCTGATTAACTCCTGGTTCATTGAGCCTCTCCAAAGGGTTTTGTAGAAATATAGGCCTCAGAGAGACGGGTAGAGCTGGGGAGCTCTCTCTAAAAGAAAAGCCTTTTCCCTGTATTCGGTTATAAAAACAACTGCCTCTTTAAAGGCATCTTCAATATTCAATCCCTTAGAAAGAAGAGAAACTAAAGCAGATGAAAAAGCACATCCCGTTCCCCTAACTACCTTGTCGTCTCTCTTATGACAAACTTTTAGTCTTTCTCTACCCTCAATAAAGAGAACATCGCAAACATCTGAGTCTACCGGGACTCCTTTAACCACGAAACTCTTTCCCCTGAGAAACTCTCTTAATCTTTGAAACTCAGAGTAGTTTGGAGTTATCAGAGTTGAAACTTCAATAAGAGGTTGAAAAACTTTTAAGTCTTCAACGAACACTTTTCCAAAAGTTGGAAAAATGACCGGGTCAAAGACAACTGGAACAGAGAGAGAAGAGAGGAGCTCTGCAATTTTCTCGTTGACGGGGAGTTCCCCGTGGGGAATTCCAACCTTTACTCCCTTCGGAGAAATCTCCTCAAGGACTGCTTCTAACTGCGAGATCAGAAAAGAACCGTTAACAAACTCAAAAGACTTAACCCCCTTTGTATTTTGAACGGTATTAACAGTAATTACCGCTACTCCCAAAAATCCGAACCTGTTAAACGTCCTAACGTCCCTTAAAATTCCCGCTCCGCCCGTCGGGTCAAAACCGGCAATGCTCAAAAGAAACTCCATAACCCTCTCCTAAAATGTTGTAAGATACCCTTTAAAAACTTAACAGAGCTACTACAAAAGAAAAACCGTGGAACAATCAGGGCTGAGATGCCATTTAGACACCTTCCGTCAGAATAGGAAAATGCGCTTAAATCAGTAGTTAATCTATAACATATGGGACAAATCTTCTCCATAGAGAACCTTTTAACGTTTTAAGGAAGGAAAAAATCAAGATTGAAAAGACAGAAGGGAAGAAGAGAAGCATCCTTCTTCCCTTTGTTATAGGGAAATTTAACAACATACTTATGCTTTTAAAGTTTAGTAATGGTATAAATAGTTATAGCTCCCTGATAGATAATCTGCATAACGTCCTTAATCAAAGGTCTCCACATAATAGGAACGTGAACCTCTGTAGGAACAATTACAGAGTCCCCCGGTTCTAACTTGTAATCCATAATACTACTCTTACCCAAAACTATTCTGTTAGTATCACTGTTCCAGTCAAAGTGTCTATCTCCCATATTTCCAGAACTTATAACTGAACCGTTAGCCTTTATAACAAAAATGTTCTCTTTATCTGCATCCTTTGTTAAACCACCGGCCTCGTTTATGTAATCTCTAACAGTCATTCCCTTTACGTAAACAAGGGCAGAAGGGTTGTAAACCTCTCCGAAAACGAGAACACTACCGGGAACCTTCGGAACAAATATCTGATCTCCGTCTTCAAGAACAATGTTGTAAGGAGAGTTCTTAAGCTTTTCAAGGTCTTCAGGAACAGAAATACCTGAAATTCTACCTGTTACCTGCGATTTCTGGAACTCCTCTAAGAGTCTCCTCTTGGCTTCAAAAGCAGCTTGGCGAGCGCGAATTTCCTCTGAAGTGAGGTCAGACTGCATCACTCCGGCTTCCTCTTTTTCAAGCTGCTGCCTCATAAGAGAAATAGCTTTCTGGAGTTGCTGCTTCTGGAGCTCAGCAACAGACTTTCTCAAAATAATAATTCCTTTAGGATAAGCATTAGGTAGGAACCCTCCCGCCTCCCTGAGAATATCGTAAAGGGTAGTTTTCTCTCCTATACTGTAAACCCCTGGATGTCTAACATAACCACTAACCCTTACCTTCTCAACAGCCTCCTCAGGCTTTACTTTAACAATTACTAATCTATCCCCAGGTAATAGCTCAAATGACGATTCCTTCTGTTTAACTAATACATCATACAAGAAAAATGATGCAACGTTTCTATACTCCTCTCTCCTAAACAGAGAGCCAATATTACTTTCAGCTCCCCTTATTTCAGACTCACCGTTCTTATACTCCTTTCTCTTAAACAGAGAGTCAATATTACTTTCAGCTCCCCTTATTTCAGACTCGCCGTTCTTATACTCCTTTCTCTTAAACAGAGAGTCAATATTACTTTCAGCTCCCCTTATTTCAGACTCGCCGTTCTTATACTCCTTTCTCTTAAACAGAGAGTCAATATTACTTTCAGCTCCCCTTATTTCAGACTCGCCGTTCTTATACTCCTTTCTCTTAAACAGAGAGTCAATATTACTTTCAACTCCCCTTATTTCAGACTCACCGTTCCTACCAGAAGACCCCTTTTCTAATCTAAACAGCAAAACTTTTAAATTTCTTATGTCATCATTAAACTTAGCATAAGCTAAAGCTTCCGACAACTTCATCCCAAGGTGATAAGGAACTTTATAAGGAGTTTTTATATCTCCGGAAACCCTTATAGGTTTATAAGCATAACGAGGGAAGAAACGGATGGTATCAAGCCTGTGAATTTCCATATCGGTTTTATGTTTCAAAACAGCTTCCGGGCTGAACTGAACTATTTTTACTATCTCCAACGTATCCGGATCACGACGGTCTATTTCGGCGTAATCAAGGTTTGTATCCTCAGTAATAAGGTCAGGGGTTAAAACGTCTGAAAGCTTCATTCTCTTTCTATAAGCATAAACTCCCGGATATTTAACCTTTCCCTTAACTATGAAAGCATCTTTAACTTTATTAAAGTCAACACCTTCAACGGTTCCGAATCTGAAAAGGATTATTCTGTCTTTAGGCTTTAACTCTAAGTCCTCCTCGCCGGAAAGAACAGCTTTAGGTGAAAAAGTAATGTATTTGGGGAGAGCTCCTGGCGGATAATGCCTCTCTATAAGACCAAAGTTCATATTTGAATCTGAGAAAAAGAAGAAATCAGGAGTCAACAGCTGAGAGAGTTTCATCTTGGGCTTATACTCGTAAACTCCAGGATAAGGAGTGTAACCCTCAACTGCAACAGCATTTTGAGGAATAGAAATTACTTGCTTAATAACAAGTACATCTCCGTCGTGAACTTTCTGTGACATAAACTTCTCATCGTCCAAAGAACCCTGCTTAACCTCTAAGAGCTGATTGTCTACGTAGCGCTGAAGGATAACTTTATACTTATAACTTGAAGGGAGAAAACCTCCGGCCATTTTGATAAGGTCTCTTAGTGTTTCTTTACCTGTAATTTCGTATATAGCAGGTCTTTTTACCCTTCCGCCTATACCTGCAACCTTTCCTATAGGCTTAACAAAAATAACATCTCCGTCCTTTAAACGCATATCAACGGGCTTACCGTCTAAAATGAGTTTGTAAAAGTCTATGTGAATCTGTTTTATACCTTTAGGTGTTTTCCTCGTTATAATTACATCCCTTAGCGTTCCAGATTTCTTTATACCACCTGCCATCATAATGGCATCTATAACTGTGTTAACACCAGTAACAACTACAGCACCGGGTCTTCTAACTTCTCCGGAAACGTAAACAGGAAACGTTCTCAGCTTTCCGACTGTAAGCTTTATGTTTGCACCTAAGGATTGAGATATCATCCTCTCAGCTTCACCTAACGTCATACCCCAAACGTAGAAAACGCCTAAACCCGGTATGTAGATCTTTCCTTGTCTATCAACAACCAAACGGGTAACCTGAGAAAGGTTCAACCCCGGAGGATTTCCTATAACGTAGAGGAAAAGCTCATCTCCAGGTCCTAAGACGTAAGAGCTATCAACAGGAATAGAGAGAGAAAGTTTTGGTCTTCCAATGAAGAAATTGTATCCAAACTGCCTCAACTTTAGGTTTAGAAATTGTGTTCTTGCATAGAAATCGCTTTCTATACGTGAAAACTCAGTAGTAGTGCTAATTAGTTGCTTTGGTTTCTCACTTTCCGCCTTGTTTCCCTCGTTCTCATTCAGCTTCTGAGCAGAATTACCGTTAAGTTCCTGCTGCGTCCCTATTCCTTGATTTTCTGACTCACCTTGAAGGTTCTGTAAGTTAACGCCAGCTCCTGAAACAGCACGTGAAGAACCTGTGCTGGGAGCTCCCTCCATAACTCCAGTAATTCCGCTCTGAACCAGCTGTAACTGTGAAATTCCAGTAGCTAAAGCTTTATTAAGAAAAATCCCCGTTAGAAACAGAGTTGCCGTTAAAATGGCTTTACGCATTATTCAGTTCCCCCTTGTAACGCTCTCTTAAGTTGTCAAGCCACTCCTTAAAGAATGCAGCAAAAATCCCAAGAAAAAGGCCAGATATAAAACCTACACTAATAATCAGGACTTTCTTTGGCTTATAAGGCTTATCCTTATCTGGAACGTAGGGCGGATCTACCACCTGAAAAGAGATCTGTTCTTTCATCTCTTTAGCTTTTGCCATTTCATACTCTTTAACCAAGGTTTCAAAGAGAGCTTCGGCTATGTCCATCTGAGCCTGAAGTTTCTGAAGGTTCAGCTGGTAATCAGGAAGAGAAACATAAGTGGATTTAGAACTCTTCAAAGCCCTTAAACGCTGCTTTATCGTCTCAACTTCCTTTTCTAACTCTGCAACCTTTTTAGGATTAACGTTTGATTCTTTGAGAAGTTGAAGTTTTTTCTTCTTCGCTATTAACTTCCCGTAGAGCTCCCCATACTCCCTACTGTCAGAACTGAAGACCAGAGGAACCTCTTTTATCTTTCCGCTTATAAACTCCTTATAGATTTCCTCAAGCTGCCTAAGCTTCTCCTCTGCAAGGGCAAGCTGTTTCCCTATGTATATCCTGTACCTTTTGGCAAGGGAAAAGGACTTTTCGTTTAGTATTTTCCTTGCCTCATCAAGGGAAGTTTGAGCTATTTTATAGGCCATTTCCGGGTCTTTTTTAAAATCAACAGTTAAAGTCAATATACCCGTCTTCTTGTTTGTTGAAACAGAAACCAGTTTATCAAGCTTCTCAACACCGTCAAGAAGTGTCGGAGGTTTTTCATTACCCTCCAACTTCCACCTATGGTTTACACTGTCCCACTTACTAGGAAAGAGTTTTGGAAGGAGGTTTAAATCCTTTATTACACGCTCTTTGAGAGTTCTACTCTCAAGAACAGCTTCAACAGTAAGGCCGGACTGCCCACCTACAGGAAGAGAAATAGGAAGGGAAGAAAGAAGAGATGAAAGATCACCAGACTTATTTCCACCAAGAGGATAAACAGTAGCCTCCGTTCTATAAACAGGAGAGGCTAAAAAGCAGTAGAGAATTGCCACAAATGTAAAAACAGAAGTAACCAAGAAAATTATTCTCTTCCTCCTTTTCAAAACAAGCCAAAGTTCGTAGAGGTCTATTTCATCGTCTTCATAGTAGGGAGGTTGATTAAACTGCTTCTCTTCCAAACTTCCTCCTAAACTTATTCTTATTAAATTCACAGATGATTGAAAATTCTAACAGCAGAAAAATTCAACTGCAAGATTAATCTCTCCAGAAAGCCGGAAGTAAAACCGTTAGTATCGGGAAAACCTCAAGTCTACCGAGAAGCATCTCCACCGAAAGGAGCAGCTTGTCAAAATCAGAGAAAAAGGAAAAGTTACCGGCAGGACCTACTTTCCCAAGCCCTGGCCCCAAGCTGGTTATACAGGCTATAGAGGCTGAAAAGGAAGTAACAAGGTCGTAACCGGAAATTGATACTATGAATCCAAAGAGGACCGTTAACGAGAAGTAGACGGAGATAAAAGCCCAGATAGCGTTAAGTGTATCTACTTCAAGGACTTTTCCCCCTAGGTCTACCCTGTATACAAGCCTCGGATGTGCAGTTTTCTTTATCTCCCGTGAGGTCGTTTTAAGCATGACTAAGAATCTAAACTGCTTTATACCACCTCCTGTTGAACCTGACGTAGCACCGATAAGTGAGAGAATCATCAAAAGGGCGAGAATGGCAGGAGGCCAGTTGGAGTAATCGGTTGAGGCAAATCCTGTAGTTGAAGCTGCCGTTGAAACCTGAAAGAAAGCGTAACGAAAAGCCTGAAGGAGTGAACTGTAAACGCCATCACTGTATAGAAGAAACGTAGCAAAGGCTGTAGATAGAGAAACAATAATAAGAAGGGATTTTACCTCGTAGTAGGAGTAAAAGAGTCTGATACTCCTCTTTTTAAAGGCTCTGTAGTAGAGAGACAGGTTTATGGCTCCCAAGAGCATAAAAACAGAAATAACTATCTCAGCAGCCGGAGAGTGGAAGGCTGCAACACTTTCATTTTTATCCGAAAAACCTCCTGTTGCTATTGTTCCAAAGGTGTGGATTACCGAGTCGTAAAGGTTCATACCGCAGAGCTCCAACAAAACCACCTGAACAACTGTCAAAACGGCATAAACGTACAGGATAGCCTTTGCTATCTCTTTCACTTTTGGAAGAACTCTCTCCTCAACTGCCTTAGACGATTCAAACCTTATAAGCTGCGCACCACCTGCACCTAAGGCCGGAAGGATTGAAAGGGAAAAAACGACGAAACCTATTCCCCCTATCCAGTGTGTAGTTGAACGCCAGAGAAGAACACTTTTCGGAAGGGCCTCTATGTTTGTAAGGATAGAGGCTCCCGTTGTCGTAAAACCGGAAACCGATTCAAAGTAGGCATCTGGAAAGTGGGAAATTGCCCCCGTTTCCATGTAAACAAGGGCTGAAAGTCCAGGGAAGAGAAACCAGACGAGGACAACAACTAAAATGGCCTCTTTCACCGTTATGTCAGATACCCTCTCTTTTATCTGAAAGGCTACTAAAAAGAGAGCTCCCATTAGTATTACAGGGAAGAGAAAGTCTTCAGTTAACCCGTCGTGGACGAAAAACGAGTATCCGGCAGGAATAAAAAAAGAGAGTGAAAGGAAAAAAAGGAGTATCACAACGTACTTAAAGATAAGCTGATACCTCAACTTTCCCTCTTCTTAATACAGATGAGCTTATCTCCACTCTCAAGAAGTGTGTCACCTTTGGCAAGATCAACCTCTCCGTTTTTCCTTACGGCAACAATTAAGTTACAGAGACCGGCATCCTTTACCTTCTTATTAGCGCTCTTTTCGGGAACTTCCATCTCAACTATCTCAAGGTCTTCAGAGAGCTCAAAGATGTCAATAAACTTCTTCCTACTTAACTGTCTGTAAACCTTAGAAGCAAGGAGTTTTCTCGGAATAAGAGGAACGTCTATTCCAATAGAGGTAACTATCTCCTCATACTCAGGATGCACGATAAGGGCAAGGGTTTTCTTAACTCCCAACTTTTTACAGAGAACGGCAGAGAGAACGTTTTGTTCTTCATCCTCTGTTATAGAGACGGAAAGATCTCCCTTTTCAATACCTTCTTGTTTTAGAAACTCTATGTCGGAAAACTCTCCGTGAAAAACGTCAACTTTCGGAAATTTTCCTGATATCTCCTCACACTTTTCTAAGTCGGAACAGACGAACTTAACTTTAACGGGAAGGTTTGAGAGCTGGGTAAGGAGCTCCTCTGTAAACTTAGAGTAACCAAAGACAAAAACAAGCTTTACAGGAGAATACTCTATACCCAAAACTTCAGCCAACTTTACAGCATTCTCTTCCTTTACGGCAACGTAGATTACGTCGTTTGGATACATAAAGCTGGTTCCAGAGGGAAGAATCGTCTTTCCCTCCCTCTCTATGGCAACGATAGTAAAAGGGAGCTTTTCTCTTACCTCAGAGAGCTCCAAAACCTGCTTGCCGGCAAGGGAGCTCTCAGCAGTAAGCTTTAACTTAAATATCACAATCCCTTCCCTCTCTAACCTTACAACGTCTAAAGCAAACGGGTATTTAACCTGATTAAGAACGGCCTGAACGGTTTCTGAAAGGATGTTTACAACGTCACACTTCAAAAACTCCTTTAACGGTGGAGACGAGAAAGCCTTGTTGCTCACCCTTACAATTACCTTCTCCTTATTAAGGAGCGCCTTTAGTAGAACAGCTATAGAAAGGTTCTTCTCGTCACTCTCTGTAACAACAACGAACAGGTCAAATTCCTGAACGGTTTTTAAACAGTTTATGTCGAGGGCATTACAGTTAACTGTCATAACGTCGTAGTTGTAAGAGAGAGCTTCAAGCTTTGAGGAATCAAGATCAACAACAGCTACTTCAAACCCCTCCCTACTAAGTTTTTTAGCCAAGTAGCTTCCTACTACTCCCGCCCCTACAACGCAAATCTTCAACTATAATTCCTCTGCTATGAGAAGTTCTCTTTTAAAATCTGCCGGTATTGTATCACTATCAATCTTTGGAAGTAGAGTTTTAGGACTTTTAAGAGACATCGTTATTGCATCCACTTTTGGAGCCGGAGCTCTCACCGACGTATTCTTCGTAGCCTTCAGAATTCCAAACCTGCTGAGAAGGATATTTGCAGAGGGCTCGTTCAACGCAGCTTTCGTTCCAACATTTACCAAAAAAGCAAAGGAGTCTGTAAGAGAAGCGGAAATTTTAGCCGGACAGGTATTTGCAGTCCTTCTAATACTCTTAACGGTTACAGTATTTCTTGGAGAGCTCCTTGCCCCTTTCATAGTAAAAGCCGTAGCTCCCGGGTTCAGTGGAGATAAATTTATATACGCTGTTAAGCTTTTAAGGGAAATGTTCCCATACATAATGCTGATAAGCCTTACAGCCTTCTTAGGGGGAATCCTTAACGCATTCAACCGTTTCTTTGCCCCCGCATTCTCAACAGCCCTTTTTAACCTATCACTCATCTTGTCGGCACTACTACTTTCTAAAGAGCTCTCAGTTGAAGCTCTATCAATCGGAGTCATAGCTGGTGGAGTCCTTCAAGTTCTCCTTCAGATTCCATTTCTAAAGGAAGTTCCCGTTAAACTGCGCCCTATCTTTTCTCTGTCTCAGGAGGCGAAAAAAGTCCTTATAAACACTGTTCCTGGCATCTTCGGGTTTGCAGTCAGACAGATATCAATGCTCATAGACACAGTAATAGCCTCTTTCCTCTCTACCGGAGCCATTTCTTACCTCTACTACGCCAACAGGTTTGTTCAGCTTCCTTTAGGAATGTTTGCGATAGGCCTGTCCCAAGTTCTCCTTCCAAGGCTCTCAAGGAACGTAGGGGAAAAGGACTTCCACAGGGAATTTGAATCGGGAATTCTCCTCTGCTCTGCAGTTGTCATTCCGTCGGCAGTGGGACTTATTTTTTTCGGAAAACCCATACTTGATCTCTTCTTTAACCACGGAGCATTTACAGAAGCAGACTTAAACAGAACTTACACCGTCCTAATATGCTACTCCTTAGGCCTCTTCTTCTTCTCAATGGAAAAGATAGTCTCAAACGTCTACTACTCCTTAGAGGAGTTCAAAATCCCCGTAAAGGTTGCGGCCTACACTCTCTTTTTTAACCTGATAGTGAACTTAGTTCTCTGTTTTGTTTTTGGAATGGGAGCTCCCGGCTTAGCCCTTGGAACGAGTCTAACTTCACTTGTAAACCTCTCTACGCTACTTCTCATTCTAAAGAGAAGGTTTAAAATTAACGCCGTGAAAGCGGTTATAGTCAAAGGAGGAAGGTATTTGGCCTTATCTATTCCCGTTGCTCTTTTAACAGTAGGAGCGACCTACCTCTACGGAAAAGCAGGTGAACCGTTGGAGAAAGCGTTTATTGTGGCACTAACGGTGGTTTTTTCCGGTGCTGTTTACGGAGCTCTCCTCTTCCTCGTTAAAGACCCACTTGTTGAAATGCTCACAAAAAAGAAGGAGGCATAAATGCACCCAATACTTTTCAAAATCGGCCCCATAACAATCTACACCTACGGGGTAATGGTTGCTTTAGGTATCTTCTTTGGTTCACTTGTCTTAGTTAAGTTGGGAGAGAGAGAGGGAATTAAGAGGGAAGACATCGTTGATACGGCTTTTTGGAGTGTAGTTGCAGGCTTTTTAGGAGCAAGGCTCTTCTTCTTCATCTACAACCCGGAATACTTAAAACCCTGGTATAGAGTTTTCTACATATGGGAAGGAGGGCTGGTATGGTATGGTGGAGTAATATTCGGAGCTCTTACGGCAATCTACTTCATAAGGAAAAGGAACATTCCCGTCTGGAAGTTTGCAGACGTCGTTTCAATAGCCCTCTCCGTCGGGCTTGGTTTCGGAAGGATAGGATGTACAACGGCAGGCTGCTGTTACGGTAAGGAGTGCCACGCCCCCTTTGCAATCGTCTTTAAAGACCCACATTCTGCGGCTCCCTTAAACGTTCCACTGTGGCCTACCGAACCTGTCTCATCTGCAGCGAACTTCCTGATAGCCTTAATCCTCTACCTTCTCTACAGACGGAGGAAAGTTCCCGGAGAGGTATTCGGGTTCTACCTAATCTTCTACGGAACTTTCAGGTTCCTTATTGAATTTGTAAGGGCAACGCCAAAGGAGATACTGGGAACTTTCAGCAACAACCAGATCATAAGTATTATAATGGTTGCCGCAGGAATACTAATTCTCATCTACAGAAGAAAGAGAGCGGAGGAAGCGTAGATGGAAAGGTTCGCCTACTTTGAGGGAAAGTTTGTTCCTCTAAGAGAGGCCAACATAAACATACAGACAAACTCGTTCCACTACGGAACGGCAGTTTTTGAAGGAATAAGAGCATACTGGAACGAAAAGAAAAAACAGCTCTTTGGACTTTTCTTTAAGGAACACTACGAGAGGATGCTGGCAAACTGCAAAATTCTGAACCTGAAGGTTGAAAAGAGCGCTGAGGAGCTAACTGAGATAACGGTGGAGCTCCTCAGGAAGTGCAACCACAGAGAGGACACGTACATAAGGCCGATAGCCTACTTTGCAGACCTAAAAATCTCCCCCAAGCTCGTCGGCTACAGAACAGAAATTGCAATTTACACACTTCCCCTCGGAGATTACTTAGACCTTTCAAGGGGTTTAAAGGCAAAGACCTCAAGTTGGCACAGGATAAACGACACAATGATTCCTGCAAGGTGTAAGGTCGCCGGAGCCTACGTTAACAGCGCTTTTGCAAAGACAGAGGCTCTACTAAACGGCTACGACGAAGCCATAATGCTCAACCCAGACGGAACTGTAGCAGAAGGAAGCGGAGAGAACGTTTTTATCGTTAGGAAAGGAAAGCTCATAACAACTCCCTCTTCATCAAACATACTGGAAGGCATTACGAGAAATGCAGTTATAGAGATTGCAAGAAACGAGCTCGGAATAGAGGTAGAGGAAAGGCCGATTTTAAGGAGCGAACTTTACGTTGCAGACGAGGTCTTCTACACGGGAACGGCAGCTCAGATCGCCCCGGTAGTTCAAATTGACCACGTTGTAATTGGGAATGGAGAAATAGGAAAAATTACGAAAAGACTTCAAGAGATTTACTTCTCAATAACCAAAGGTGAGAACGAGAAATACTTCCACTGGCTTACTCCCGTTTACTGATGAAAAGATAAGGCCCTCGGAAAAAGAATTAGAGGCGATAAGAGAAACGGTAAGGAAGATCGTCGGGGAGGGGGGAGGTTTGGCTTTATAGAAGCACAAAGATAGACTAAACTTCAAAACGTTAGAAGACTAACTTTTAGACATACTCAACAAGTTAGAAAGGTAGAAAGAATTAATGGAGCTCAGGAACCTTCTAACCCTCACCTACCCTTGGAAAGAAGAGCTCCCAAAAATCTTAGACAGGTTCAAGAACTACCTCAATGAAAGGAGAATAGAGCTTGAAGATTAGAGTTTCCGTTCCCGAGGGAAGAACACTATACGAAATCCTTAGAGAGAAGGGTTTTATGCGCTCTGCCTACTGCGGAGGTAGGGGAATATGCGGAAAGTGTATCGTTAAAGTAAATGGAAGGGAAGAACTGGCCTGTCTTCTATTTGGCCCTTTTGAAGGGGAGGTGGAGCTCCCGGAGGAGACCCTCATCTCTGAAGGAGAGAGGCTTCCAGATATTCCTGTTGAAGGGAAGGAGGGATTTGGAGTTGCAGTAGACCTTGGAACGACTGGAGTTGAGGTAGCCCTCTTTGACCTGTCAACGGGGAAATTTATAAAGAGTTTGAAAACCCTGAACTTTCAGTCAGCCTTCGGAGCAGACGTCGTAACGAGGGTTGAGCTTGCAAGTGAGAACTACGAAAAGGAGAGGGAGCTCCTCCTAAACACAGTCTCTTTCCTCTTTAGAGAACTAGGAGCTCCCGTAAAAGAGGCAGTCGTCGTCTCAAACTCCGTTATTCACCACTTCTTTTTAGGACTTCCAGTATCAGGATTTGAGAGGTTTCCGTTTAAGCTTCAGGTTGAAGAGGAGGTTTACACAACAGGTAAGGAGTTAGGGATTGAAGGTTTTGAAGAAACAGTCTTCTACGTCCCACCACCTCTAAAGGGTTTCATCGGCTCAGACTTCCTCTCAAACCTACTGGTCTTAACAGAAGACAGAAAAGATTTTGCCGTTGCAGACCTTGGAACAAACGCAGAGATGGGAATCTGGAAAAGCAGAGAGGGAGTTGCCGCCTCAGTCCCTGCAGGGCCTGCCTTTGAGGGAGTTGGACTTTTTTCCGGAATGAGGGCAGTTGAGGGAGCTATTTTCAAGGTGTTCTTTGACGGAAGGGACTTTAGGTTCTTAACGATAGGAGGAAAGAGACCCTTAGGAATATGTGCAAGCGGATACTTTGACCTTATATACCTGCTTAAAAGCTTTAGGGTAATAACAAAAGAGGGGACTCTCAAGAGAGAAGGAGCTCCCCCACTAATAGCCCAGAGGATAAGGGAGATTAACGGAGAAAAAGCATTTGTCCTTTACGAGTCTGACGAAACACTCATAGCCCTAACCCAAAGCGACATCAGGAAGTTTCTCTTGGCAAAGGGGGCCGTTTACGGAGCTCTCAAAACACTATCTGAAGAGGCCGGAATTCCTGAAGAGCTCTTCTTCTCGGGAGCTTTTGGAAGCCACATAGATAGGCGGAGCGTAAAGGGACTTAAGCTAATCCCCGAAAACTTCCCAGAACCTGTTGCTGTCGGAAACTTAGCCTTAAAAGGGGCATCGCTCCTACTTGGCAGAAACGAAAAGAAGGAAAAAATTAAGGAGTTAAAAGGAGTTGTTACTCCAGTTGAGCTTGCAACGAACAAAACCTTTGAAGAGGCCTACATAGAAGGAATGGAGCTTTGAGACCACTAATTAAAGGTAGAAACTTGGTTTACAGAGTTAACCCAAAAGACATAGCTTTTATAAACGCCATTTTTGAGTGGTATCACGAAATAGCAACGGTCAGGACGAGAGACCCTAAAGATGGGCTGATAGAGCTCTGGATAGCCCCAGACTTCTTTGACGAGGCGATGAAGGCAGTTGAACACCTTAAAAACTTCGTTGATAAAATGGAGTTTGTAGAAGAGGTAGGAGATAACTGGTGGAGAGAGTAGAGGAGGCCAAGTTGGAAAGGAGAAAAAGGAGAGGTTTTACTCTACTTGAGCTGATGATTGTAATCGTCATTTTGGGTATGCTTGCAGGCCTAATAGGGCTGAAGCTCATAAAGAGGGGAGAGGAGGCAAAGATAACCCTCACCCAGGTGCAGATGAAAAACTTAGAGGAAGCTCTTAATCTGTATAAACTCCACAACTCCCTCTACCCCACAACAGAGCAGGGACTTAAAGCCTTAGTTGAAAAACCCACACTTGAACCGATACCCAAAAACTGGAAAGGCCCCTACATAGAGAAAGTTCCAAAAGACGCGTGGGGAAACGACTTTATCTACATCTCTAATGGAAAGCACTTTACGCTCATCTCTCCCGGCCCCGACGGAGAGGAAGGAACAGACGACGACCTGAAAGTGAACCAGTAATGGTTGTATACGGCGTAAACCCGGTTGCAGAGGCGATTAGAGCCAACTACCCAATACTGAAAATCTACGTTGATGAACACTTTAGAGACAGGGAAAGAGTTCTAAAAATCGCCAAAGAAAAGGGAATAAAGGTAGTTAAGGCCTCTAAGAAAAAGCTGAGGGAGCTCTCCAAAACAGAGAAACACCAGGGAATAGTAGCACTAATATCTCCCGTTGAACCTGTTGAATATGGAGAACTCCTTGAAAAAACCGTTAGGGAAAACGGCTACCTTCTCTTTTTAGACAGAATAGAAGATCCCCACAACCTTGGAGCAATCTTCAGGTCTGCAGACGCCTTCAAGGTAACAGGAATAGTCCTTCCTAAAGACAGAAGCGCAACAATTACAGAAACTGTCGTTAAGGCCTCTACCGGAGCGGTATTCTACGTTCCCTTCTCCATAGTAAACAGTTTCTCAACGGCACTCAGAGAGTTTAAAGAGGTCGGAGGCTGGTTAATCGGCCTTGAAGCAGGAGGAAAACCTCTAAGCAGTTTCAGTTTCCCGTTTCCTTTAGGGCTTGTTGCAGGTTCAGAAGGGAAAGGAATTTCAAAGAGCACGATGAAGCTCTTAGACGAAGTAGTTGAAATAGAGATGGGAGGACACGTTAACTCACTCAACGTCTCAAACGCGGTAGCAATAGGGCTTTATAAAGTTTTCACAGAGAGGTTTATTTTAAACGGTTAAAAACTAAATTATTTGAGGGACGGAAAAAACGGAATTTCAGGAGGAGAGATGGAAGAACTTAAGGGTAAGCTGGTCTTTGTTCAAACTGCTGGAGGAGAAGGGGCAGTTCCAACGTCTGGAATCCTTGGAGTTGTTGAGGAGATTACCCCCGAAGCTGTAAAGCTTAAAGAGGCTGGGGTGTTCGCCCTTCTACCTACAACAAAGGGAGCTCAGGCAACAATTATGCCGTTAGACCCAACGGCAAACGAGCCTGTAGAGGCATACCTGGTAAAGTCACAAATCGTCGCAATCGTTCCGGTAGGAGACAGGTCAAGACTTAAAGAGTTCCACCAGCAGTTTAAGGCTGCAGCAGCCGGAATAGAGCTCCCCAGCGCAGGGACAATAGACATGTCCAAACTGAAAGAATTTCCAAAAGGTGGAGGAAACAAAGGAGGGCTCTCCATAACTTAGGGGAGCTCCCTTTCCCCTTAAAGGTTAAGAGATGAACGTTGAGTTTGAAGACCTACTCTTCTCTCTACCGTTTCCTGCGGCGATAACTGACGAGACGGGAAAGATAGAGAGAGTCAACCAGAAGTTTGAATCACTCTCAAACAGGTCTTTAAAGTTTCTAAAGGAAAAAAGGATATCTGAAATTCTAAAGGTAGAGGAGCTCCAGTCCCTCATAGAGAAATCCTTTAAAGAAAGCATAGAGATAAGGGGATTTAGAAAGGGAGAGTTCATATTCCACATCTCCCCCCTCTTTACGCCCTCAAAAAAGGTAGGAGTTCTGATTCTAATAGAGCCCTGTAACCTCTCTCCCTTTGAAGAAGATATAACACTGTTTCTTAAAGGGCTTTCCCACGAGATAAAGAACCCTTTAAGCGGAATAAAAGGAGCGGCAAAGCTTTTTAAAGAGCTCAGAACCTACGACGAGGAGTTGGCTCAGGTAATAGTTAAAGAGGTTGAGAGAATAGAGAGGTTATTAAAGAACATTACAAGGAGTTTTGACTTCTCAAAGCTCTCGTTCACAAAGGAAAACATCCACAGAATAATTCAGCAGGTTTTTAACCTCTTTACTCCCAGGCTACAGGAGAAAGGAATAAAAGTAAAGTTCCTGTTTGACCCATCTCTGCCGGAAGTTCCCGTTGACGTTGATAAAATGACACAGGTAGTTCTAAACGTTGTAAAGAACGCCATAGAAGCGGTTGAAGAGGCGGAGGTCAGAGAAATTACAGTTGAAACAGGTTACGCCATACGGCCTTCAGGGTTTATCTACGTAAAAGTTACAGATTCAGGCAGGGGAATGGACGAAGAAGAGCTCCAGAAGTTCGGCCTTCCTTTCTTTACAACGAAGGAGAAAGGTTCAGGCCTCGGAGCCTTTATAGTGAAAGAGGTCGTCAAAGGGCACGGCGGAGAGGTAAAAGTGGAGAGTTCCCCCGGCAAGGGGACGTCTGTTAAACTCCTGATTCCCATGAACCCGATAAAGAGGTAAGGTTGGCAAAGATACTCATAGCTGACGACGAAAAGAGCATAAGAATAGTCCTTAAAAAGTTCCTAACGTCACGGGGACATCAGGTTTTAGAAGCAGAAAACGGGAAAAAAGTTGTTGAAATTGTAAAAAAAGAACCGATTGACCTTATTTTCTTAGACCTAAAAATGCCGAAACTCAACGGACTTGAAGTTCTTGAAAAAGTAAAAGACGTACCTGTTGTCGTTTTAACGGCCTACGGAACAATGGATTACACAGTAAAGGCCATTGAGCTTGGAGCTGCAGAGTACATAACAAAACCCTTCTCCTTTGAGGAGATAGAAGAAGTACTTAAAAAGCTCTTAACGAAAAAGGAAGAGGTAGAGAGAAGAAAAGAGGCAGAATCGGGAATTGTCGGAAGCAGTAAAGTTATGCAGGAGGTCTTTAAGACCGTTGCAAAGGTTGCAAGGAGCTCCATAACCGTCCTAATAACCGGAGAGAGCGGAACGGGAAAGGAGGTCATTGCAAGGGCTATCCACAAATATTCAGACAGGAAGGATAAACCCTTTGTAGCCGTAAACTGCGCAGCCCTCCCTGAAAACCTGTTAGAGGCGGAGCTCTTTGGATACGAGAAAGGGGCGTTTACGGGAGCCGTCTCATCAAAGAAGGGACTCTTTGAACAGGCAAACGGCGGGACCATATTCTTAGACGAAATAGGAGAACTCCCCTTGCCCTTACAGGCGAAACTGTTAAGAGTTCTGCAGGAGAAAGAGGTTCGTCCTATAGGAAGCGAAAAAAGCAAAAAGGTAGACGTTCGGGTAATAGCTGCAACGAACAGAAACCTTGAAGAAGAAGTTAAGAATGGGACTTTCAGGGAGGACCTATACTTTAGACTCAACATTGTGAAGGTAGAACTCCCCCCTTTAAGGGAGAGGAAAGAGGATATCGTCCCCCTTGCCCACCACTTTATAAAGAGGTTCTCTCAGGAGTTCAAACTGTCCCCTAAGGAACTCTCCGCCGACGCCGTTGAGTTCCTCCTCTCATACCACTTCCCGGGAAACGTCAGAGAGCTTGAAAACATGATTCTAAGGGCAATGGTTCTCTCGTCCTCAGACTTCATTACAGCTGAAGACTTAAAAAGGCAGGTATACCAAGAAGCTCCCTCCTTAGAAGGCCTAATCAGGGAGTTCGTCCTAAAGGTCTTTACGGTTGAGCAGAAGGAAAAGAACAACCTCTACGACATAGTCGTAAAAGCGGCGGAAAGAGCCGTAATCTCGGAAGTATTAAAAAGGTGCAACTTTAACCAAGTAAAGGCCGCAAAAGTGCTGGGAATCCACAGGAACACACTAAGAAGAAAAATAAAAGAGCTGGGAATAGAGCTCTCTTGACGAAAATCAATTCCTCCATTTGTATCTAGGAATAAATTGAGTGATGATATAGAATAAATTAGCCTATATTAGATGACACATTCGGACGGTAAAGATGAAAGTATCAGCACAGGTGAGAAACCAAGTAATCCTGACTCAAGACGGCTCACCTTTCCTTCCCCAATACCCGGGAGGTATAAACCTTTTAAAGTGCACAGGCTGTGGAGAGTGTGTTGAAATCTGCCCCCAGAACTGTATTGAACTGAAAGAGATTAAAGGAAAAACCGTTGCAATAATAACGGGGTCGGAACTCTGTATAGGGGACGGTTTCTGTAAAATCGTCTGCCCTGAAGACGCGTTCCTCTGAGGCGTAAACTGTTCCTCCGGTTCGGAGGAGGTAGAGGTAAACGAAGAAGAGCTCCTCTCAGACGAAAACGGAAACTACGCCTACCTAACCCTTGGAGGGCTACTCTATACTCCTACATACTTAAAGGACATAGACCACAGTAGATGTCAGAACTGTGAGAGGTGTTTGAAGCTCTGCGAAACGAGGGGAATTGACGAAAACGGAAACGTAATCCCAGAGTTTCCAGAAATATGCTCTGGATGTGGCCATTGCGGCAACATCTGCCCAGCAAAGAGCATAGAAGCAAGACCTATTCCCCTTGAAGAGATGAAAAGGAGAGTAAAGCTGAGGAAAAGCTCACGCTAATCGCAGACCGAGAGCTTCAGTCCCAATTCTTTAACAGCCTCTTTAACGTTCGGCTTAGAAGCAATAAGTGTCTTTAACTCCTTAAGGCTAACAGGTTCAGGTGGTTGAATCTCTATCTTCAGACAGGAAGGGTTATTGATAAATTCCTTTAAAGGCCTTCCTATCCTGTCGTAAATTTCCCTATCCTTAAAGCTCTGATCTACCATTGAGGTAAGCTCTTCCTTTATCCTTTCAGGCGTCATCCCTTCCTGCTTTGCTGCGTAGTTGAGAAACGTTTCGTAAAGACCCCTGTTTTTAAAGACTATCTCAAGGAGGGAGAGCTCCCCTTTCCTCAAAATAGGATTAATAGTCGTCCTTCCCTCAAAGAACTTCTCAACAGTCGGGTAATCAAAGTTGTCTATTTCTGCTTTAAAAGAAAAACTTCCCATACTTTTAAGGTCCAAAAAGAAAAAAGGAAGAAAGCTCTTACCGTTAAAACTGTAACCACCGTTTAAGTCAAAGTTAAAACTTGATCTACCAAGAAGTTCGTTAAAAATGGGGAGCTCTAACTGAAACTCCCCGCCTTTAATTACCGTCCTCAGGTAAGGAGGGAACTTCTTCTCCCTAAAGTTAAAAGGGAGGTCAACTATAAGTTTTTGAAATCTACCGGAGAAGAGCTCCCCCTTAATCGTTAAGCCGTCAACTTCAAGGTCGTTTGGTCCCAAACTGTAGTGAAACCGGGAGTAGGAAGTTGTATAGGGTAATCTTGATAAGCGCCTGTCAAACTTCTCCTTCAGCTTAATGTTTGCGTAGGCCTCAATGGCAAAGTAGGCTGAAACTAAAGCAACAATACAGAGAACAACGGCGACTAATATCCTTTTCTTCATCTACGGAGCTCCCTGCTAACCCTGTGAACTGTATCAACTAAGAATTTTGCCTTCTTAGGGTCTGTCGGTGGGAGAATCCCGTGGCCAAGGTTGAATATGTGCCCCCTTGCCTTTAGTCCCTCCTCAAGTATCTTCCTGACTTTCCTCTCTATCGTCTCCTCGTCTGCAAAGAGGGCAACTGGGTCTAAGTTCCCCTGAATTGACTTATCAACCCTTTCAAGGGCAAAGGGAATTTCCGTCTTCCAGTCAAGGCCTATAACATCAACGTTGAGCCTGTTGTTTACCTCTAACAGGTGAGCGGCGTTTACGCCGAAGTGGATTATAGGAGTCTCAGGGTGCCTTTCCTTCAATGCATTTACAATTTTTTCTGTATACGGAAAGACAAACTGCTCGTAGTCTTCCCTTGACAGAACTCCCATCCAGGAGTCAAATATCTGGACTAAATCTACACCGGCTCTTATCTGGGCAGAGAGGTATTCAACAACTGTGTCTGTAAGCTTTGATATAAGAGCGTCCCAAACTTCTGGGCTGTTCCACATTGTTGATTTTGCAGCTATGTAGTTCTTGGAGCTCCCCCCCTCCAACATGTAACTTGCAAGGGTGAAGGGAGCTCCAGAAAACCCAATCAACGGCCTGTCTGTAAGCCTCTTTTTAATTATCTGAATCGTCTCAAGGACGTAAGGTAGGTCTTCCTCAGGATTTGGAACTTTCAGCCTCTCAACGTCGTCTAAACTCTCTACTTTTGGCTCAAGAACAGGTCCTTTCCCTTCAACGAATGAGACTTTTATTCCCATCTTCTCAACAGGAACTAAGATGTCAGAAAAGAGAATCGCAGCGTCAACTCCTATTTCCTCTATTGGAATGAGAGTAACCTCAGCGGCAAGTTCAGGGTTTCTACACAAGCCCATAAAAGAACCAACCTGAGCCCTAATCTTCCTGTAACGTTCAGAGTACCTCCCTGCCTGTCTCATAATCCAAATGGGAGTGTATTCAGTTTTCTCTCCCCTTGCCGCCTTAAGAATTGGATGGTCTTTTAAAGACATTCGCTCCTCCGGTTAAATCTTCTTTATCCTGTCCAGGTTAACTCCAACCCTCATTTTTACAGGAACGTACTTACAGATAGGGTCTTCGTGCATGTAGTCTCCGTGTTCCCAGTAAGCCCTTACCCTACAACCGTTACATATCTTAACGTATTCACAAACTCCGCACCTTCCTTTGTACTCTTCAATCTTTCTCATATCCTGCATTATCTTTGACTCAAACCAAGCCCTGTGGAAGGGAACGTCAAAGACATTTGTGTCTGAAATCGGGAAGTAGCTACAAGGCCTTAACCAGCCGTGGCAGTCTATGTAGGCTATTGACTGTCCAGCCACGCAGCCCTTTCCTCCGCCAGTTCCGAAGACAAGGTTCCTCCTCTTAAGGTCAAGGCCGTCGCGCTTAGCGTTCTGGTAGAAGATCCTGTAGTAGTGGGGAGCACAGGTTGGGCGAACTAAGATTGTATTGTCCCCTTTAAGGATTAGCTCCTTCTCAAGCTCGTAATGCCAGTTGAGCCAGTATTCAGCCTCTTCGGCGTTGAGGAGCTCCGCGTTTGCCTCCTCTCCTCTTCCAACGGGAAGGACGATGAACATATACCAGGCCTTTGCTCCAAGCTCCCTCGCCTTCTTATAGACGTTTGGAATGTCAAAGGCGTTCCTCTTCGTAAAAGAGGAGTTTATGAGGAACGGAATTCCGTGCTTGTTGAAGAGCTCCGCAGCCCTTATAACCCCCTCGTAGGCTCCCGGTTGTTTTCTGAAGTCGTCGTGGATTTCGGGAGTTGAACCGTCTAAAGAGAGGGAAACCATCTTTATCCCAACTTCCTTCATCTTCCAGCAGACTTGGTCGTCCACCAGCGTTCCGTTTGTAGCTATACACATCCTAAAGCCAAGCTTCGTCCCGTACTCGGCAAGCTCCCAGATGTCCTCCCTTAAGAGGGGTTCTCCCCCGGTTAGGACAACGGTAGGCTTTGAGAGCTTTGCTATGTCATTAAGGAGCTTCTTTCCGTCCTCAGTTGAGAAGTCTCCCTGTTCAGATTCAATGGTTGATGCAGAACGGCAGTGGATACATTCCAAGTTACAACGTCTCGTAATCTCCCAAGCTATCCACTTGGGTAAAAACTCCTCTTTTGTAGCCATCTTTAGTCTCCTGCAATTTTATTGAGAAGCCAAAATATAGAAGAATAAAAAATCCCACCTTTGCCTTCTACTCGGCTTTTGCCAGTTCTTCTATTTTCTGAGCCTGCTCAGCAGCAGCAAGGGCGTCTATCATCTCGTCTAAGTCGCCGTCTAAGAACTCCTGAAGGTTGTAGAGGGTAAGTTTTATTCTGTGATCTGTTACCCTACCTTCAGGAAAGTTGTAAGTTCTAATCTTCTCGCTCCTGTCTCCGCTTCCAACCTGAGAGCGACGGGCCGAGTCAAGTTTTTCCTTTTGCTCTCTCTCGTAGAGCTCTTTAAGTCTTGCCCTTAGAATTTTCATCGCCTTTATTCTGTTCTGAATCTGAGAGCGCTCGTTTGAGCAGGTAACGACAATTCCCGTTGGGATGTGAGTAATCCTTACCGCAGAGTCCGTCGTGTTTACGTGCTGGCCTCCTGCACCGGAAGAACGGTAGGTATCTATCTTTAAATCCTTCTCGTTTATCTCAACGTCAACTTCCTCAGCTTCAGGGAGAATTGCAACAGTTGCCGTTGATGTATGAATCCTTCCTCCAGATTCAGTTACGGGAATCCTCTGAACCCTGTGAACTCCAGACTCATACTTGAGCCTTGAGTAGGCTCCCTTACCGGAAATCATTGCAATGACTTCCTTAAAACCGCCAAGACCGGTTTCGTTTAGTGAGAGTATCTCAACCTTCCACCCCTTCCTCTCTGCATACCTTGAATACATTCGGAACAAATCTTGGGCAAAGAGGGCGGCCTCCTCTCCACCTGCTCCTGCCCGTATCTCAAGGATTACGTTCTTCTCATCGTTGGGATCTTTTGGAATCAGGAGTTTTTTCAGCTCATCCTCAAGCTCCTCAGCCTTCCTCTCAAGCTCCCTCTTCTCCTCCTTCGCAAGCTCTACAAGTTCCTCGTCCTCTCCAGACTCTATAACTTCAATAGCCTCAGCTATTCCCTCTTTTGCCCTCTTATACTCCATGTATGCCTCGTATATCGGCTGGAGCTCCTTGTGCTCCCTTGCAAGGGCTTGAAACCTTTTCTGGTCTGAAATAACCTCAGGTTTCCCTAAACTCTCCTCTATCTCTTTAAACTTCTTGGCTATGTTCTCAAGCCTCGTCTCAATGGCCTTCTCCATACTGACCCCTCAGATTCAATTTTCGCCATAAAAAGATTAACCTATAAAATAGTTTAGCAAGGAAGGAAACGGAGGACATTATGAAAAAATTAGTTCTAACTGCCACCGTCATTATTCCCCTCCTCTTCTCCTGCGGTGGTCCAGAGTTCAGCGTCGGTTATAGATACGTTCCTCCAAATAACAACGGGAAGTGTCTTAAGGCGTGTCAGGAAAAGTTTACAGAGTGCCAAGAAAAGTGTGCTAAAGAGAGAGATAAGTGCCTTAAGGATGCTAGAAAGAGAGCAGAAGCAGTCTACCAGAAGGAGTTAGACGTTTACGAGAAAGAACTTGAAGCCTACAACAGGGCATACAACGACTACCAGAGAGCTCTCCTAAACTGGAACAACAGTTACAGGAAACTGTACAGGGATTATCTCTACTTCAAGAGGGCCTGTAAGAAGACAAAGGACTACTACGCCTGCAACAGAAGAGACCAGCTTGAGGAGGCTTTAGAGACTCTAAACGAACAGAAACCGGTTTCTCCGACACCTCCTAAAAAACCAAACCTTTCCGACATCGTTTCAGAGCTCTCGTCAAACTGCTACACAGACTGCGGATGTAAAGAGGTCTACAACAGCTGTTTTACTTCCTGCGGTGGAGAGATAATTCCCTACAAGTTCTGCGTCAAAAACTGTAAGTAGAGGTGGAAAATGGAGATAAAAACCCACAGAAAGATTGATAAGGAGATTTCTGGAGAGCCTGTAGAGCTAAAAGAGGGCTACGCCAAGGTTATTTTAAAGACAAAACCTTTCATGGCCGCAGACGAGAAGGGGCTTGTCCACGGAGGATTCCTCTTCTCTGCCGCAGACTACGCTGCAATGCTCTCTGTTAACCACCCAAACGTCGTTTTGGGATTTGCAGAAGTCTCTTTTCTGAAGCCTGTAAAGGTTGGTGATGTGGTTGAGTTCATTGCAGAAGGAGAAACCAAGAACAAAAAGAGAGTTGTTGAAGTTGTAGGATACAGAGATGGAGAAGAGGTCTTTAAGGGAAAGTTTACCTGTTTCGTTCCCTCAAAACACGTCCTTGACCGTTAGCAGAGAGGCTTTAGAGGAAGCCGAAAAGGAGGGGAGCTCCCGGGAGTTCTTCTACAGGCTGGTGGAACTCCTTTCCGGCCTTCCCCGAAGGGAGATTAAGGAGTTAAACCATGAAAAACTGATAAAGGAGATTGTTAAGGCCAACCATTTAGAGAAGTTCTTCTTCCCCTCAAAGAGTAAAAACATTTACAGTACCCTCAGAAAGGCCTTTAGGTTAAAGGAGAGAGCAGAAGTTGAAAGGGAGTGGGAAAGAAAGATTAAGAACTGGAGGGAGGAGTTTGAGGAGAAGCTCCACAAGGCGGCAAGCATATACCTGTTAAGGGTAGACAACTGGGAGGTTATGAGGGAACTCTACAAACGGGAGTGGCTTCTCCCCTCAGAAATCCTAAACGGTTTTAACGGAAAACCTGAAGAGTTTGAAGACTGGATAATCAGGACTTCAAACTAGGAGTTTTTAAAAAAGAGAGCTGAGAAATGGTTAAAACTCCCACCATTTAAGAGGCGGGAAAAGATAGTCAACGACATACTAAAGGCCTATAGCTTAAACTGTTTAGAGCTTGGAATCTACGGCCTGTTTCCGCTCTCTGAGGGGGTTGTTTGGGACACTTTCGTAAAGGAAAACACGTTAGAGGCAGACGTTGAAGTTCTCATAAGGAAGAGGAACAGGAAGTTTGTAACAATCCAGTATGTAGTAAATCTGATAGTTGAGAGGGTATTCTCAGCCGAAAACATTCCACCCTTTTTAGACTGACATCCCTTTATTGAATACAAAGAGGGGACCTTAAACAGACACGCAATCCAGCACGGAGTGGCGTTAGAGTTTGGAACAGTTAAGAACTTCTTGAAGCTCTTTTACTTTATAGATTTTCTTTTTGAAATTACATATCTCTTATACTAAAATTAACTAAGTTCAGAAAAAATCCTTTAAGAGAAAGGTATGAAATCTAAAAAAGCGTTTCATGTTTTCCGAAGAATTAGAACCGAGAGGAACAGGAGCTTTGCTTTTACCCTTTTCATCCTTTCTGTAGTTAACCTTTTTCTCTTAGTTGTTATCTTTCTCTCCTCAGTTGAGAATAAAGTAAAGATATCGCTTCTATTAACGGTTTTACTCCAAACGGTTTTAGTACTCCCCCTCCTATTTACAAGAAACCCAAAATACTCAAACCTCTCCTTCCTTCCTGTTCTCCTGTTCCTCGGCTACTCAATCTACGGAGTTAAGAACACCATCTACGGAGGAGTAGCCTCACTCCTCTTTTCAACTATTAACGCTGGATACATATCATTCTGGTACTCAGTCTACTACAACTTTATGTACCCTTTTATCTCAGCTTCCTCAATTTCAGCTATAACACTCCTCTCCTCACTCCTTATCTTCAAGTCAAACGGAAGCTTTGTGGTTTCAAATTATCCAACCTTGTACCTCTACTCTCTTCTTTCCCTCTCTGGAATCTACGGAGCCTCTTTTTTGTCGGGAACTGTAGTAAACAGGCTCCTCTACCTGGCAAAGCTTAGAGAAATCCTATTAGTAAAGCTTCCCTCTCCAGCAGGTGTTAAGGTAATTTCAAGAACTCTAAAAAGGCTCCTTCCTACGCTCCACGTCAACAGCATAAGAGTTTCGGGGGAAGAGAGAAAAGTCTTTGTATCCAGAAGGAATGGAGGGAAAACCTTCAGGTGGAACTTTGGCTTCTGCTTGGTAGAGATAAAGGCCCATCCCCTTTTTAAGTTCCCTATATTGGTTGAGTGGATAAACAGCATTGCAGCAACAATTTCAGTCCTCTTTTTAAAGGTAATCTTTGAGGAGGAGAAAAAGGAATACCAGCAAAGAATTGAGGAAATATTGGTCGATACTATTGAGCTAAGGGACCCGTATACAAAGGGACACTCAGCAAACGTTACCCACTACAGCCTAGAAATAGGAAAAGCCTTAGGCCTAACCAGTAACCAGCTTGAGAAGCTGGAGAAGGCGGCCCTCTTCCACGATATTGGGAAGATAGTAACACCCGACAAGATCCTCCTCAAGCCAACAAAACTAACAGAGGAGGAGTATGAGGTTATAAAACTACACCCTACTGTTGGGTACCTGATACTTAAGGAGATAAAAAGGTTTGAGGAAGTTGCAACTGCAGTGAAACACCACCACGAGAGGTGGGACGGCTCAGGCTACCCAGACGGCCTGAAAGGCGAGGAGATACCCCTACTCTCAAGAATAATAGCTGTTGCTGACGTCTTTGACGCTCTAACTTCAGACAGGCCCTATAGGAAGGGGTTAACTGCCGATGAAGCTCTTAAGATTATTATGAAGGAGAGGGAGAAGTACGACCCTAAGGTTTTAGAGGTTGCTGAAAAAGTTCTGAAAAGTGTTGAACCGGTTGAAACTTTCTCACTGAAGATGAAGGAGGCTGAGTTCTTAGACATGTACAGGAAACTCCTCTCCTGGAGCTCCGTATGCTTCGGAAACTGCACAAGCAGAGGAAATATAGGAGGAGTTTTAGTTGAGTTTAAAGAGTTTTCCTACGAAGCATACAGGGAATTCCTAAAGCTCTTTTTAGACAAGAGTAACGTTCAAGTAGTTTTACTGGCAGACAAGAGGATTCTAATCATCTCCGGGAAGGATAAGGAAGAGGAGAATTTTAAACTCCTTAAAAGCTTCCCCAAAGTTAAGAGTGCCACGAAGCTATTTTAGAAACTTCACTTTAAACTCCGTCCCCCTGCCAACCTCCGATTCCACATCAACCTTCCAGCCGTGAAACTTTGCAATCTCCCTAACTACAGATAGACCCATCCCCGAGCCGGAACTTCCCTCCCCCTTAAAAAACCTCTCAAAGATTCTCGGAAGGAGCTTTTTAGGAATCCCCCTACCTGTATCTGAAACCTTCAAGAAATCAGGCGTTAGCTCAACCCTTACCTCTCCGCTATCTGTGAACTTGAGGGCGTTCTCAATCAGGTTCTTAAGAAGCTGCTGATACAAGATTCCATCTGCAGGAAGGCTAACGTCTACAAGGTTTGAAACCAAACTTAGACCCTTTTCTTTGGCCTTTTCCTGAAACAGAGAAACAACCTCTTCGGTTAAAGGCCTCAGGTTAATCCACTGAAAGGAAGATGTCCCCTGAGAGAAGAGCTTTCCAATTCCAAAAAGAATTGACTCAATCCTCTTTGACTTCTCATAAATCTCTTCAACCACTTCTCTCTCTGAACAACCACCGTAAAGGAGAAGGTACTCGGCATTTCCCTTTATCGCTGTTAGAGGAGTTTTTATCTCGTGGGAAAGGGTTGAAACAACGTTTCTCTTTATCTCCTCAATCTCAACCTCAAGGGTGATATCCTTCTTCAGGCAAACCACAAGGTCTCCAACCTTAGAAAGCTTTAAAAGGTAAGTCCTTTCACCTTCGTTAAACGTTGCGGAGCTCCCTCCCGTTTTAATGGCCTCGTCAAAGGCCTTTATAACCCCCTGGAACGGGTAAACGTCCCACAGCTTTAAAAACTTCTCCCCAACAACAAAACCTTTCAGGTCAACGACTTTTATCTCCGGAAACTTAGTCTGGAGCTCTTTCAACCAGCCTGTATCCAACTCCCCAAACCGTCTCAATCCTTCCTCCAATCTTGTCCCTCAGGTGCTTAACGTGGACGTCAACAGCCCTCTTTGAGACCCTCTCTCCCTTCCAGACCTTGTTAAGGAGCTCCTCCTTAGGCACAACCTTTCCGGCGTTTTCCAGTAAAACTTTTAGAAGCTCCTTCTCCCTCCTGGTCAATTTAACTTCTTTTCCATCAATGAGAGCTCCTATCTCTGTAAGTTGAATGCCCTTACTATCAGAGAAAGATATAAAACTACCTTTCCTTCTCAAAAGAGCTCTTACCCTTGCAAGGAGTTCCTTTATACCAAAGGGTTTTGTAAGGTAGTCGTCGGCTCCACTGTCAAGCCCCTTTACCTTGTCATCTTCACTTGATAGGGCTGTAAGCATCAGAACCGGAACCTCTACTCCCCTTTCCCTTATGAATCTACAGGCCTCAACGCCGCTCATTCCCGGAAGCATCAGGTCAAGAATCACAACGTCAAACTCCTCCCCGTAGTCAAAGAGGGCACTTATAAAAGACTCTGCAGTAGAGAACTCCCTTACAGAGAACCCTTCCTTCATCAAAACTCTCTTTAAAAGGTTTACAATTGAAAGGTCGTCTTCAACAACGGCTACTCTCAAGGCTCCTCCCGAACTACATTAGGGTTAAAATTAGGAAAAAACCTGTAAAGGAACCGTTAAAATGTTATCAGACGAGTTTATAGCTGCAGTTGAAAAAGCCTTTTCTGTAAAGGGATTTGACCTGAACGTTGAGTTCCACGACCTTGAAACCTGGGACGAGGCCATATTCCACACAAAAGGGTTAATCTCTGAAAACGGTGTAAACTACGTCTCGTTTCACCACACCTTTAAGGTTGAGTTCCTCCTCGAAAACGGGAACCTGATTTCCCTATCATACAGACCAGTACCGGGAGATACCTATGGAGAAAGTTATTAACACAGCCGTAAGGGCGGCAGAGAGAGCCTCAGAAGTTCTCCTTGACTACTTCGGAAAGATAAAAACACCAGAAGTTGAGGAGAAGGCGAAAAACGACTTCGTGACAGAAGCTGACAAAAAATCAGAAATGATTATTATTAAGACAATACAGGAAGTTTTCCCTCAACACACTATAGTTGCAGAGGAAAGCGGCCTCCACTCCGGAAACGACTGGAAGTGGTTCGTAGACCCCTTAGACGGGACGAAGAACTTTATCCACGGGCTGCCTATGTTCTGCGTCTCTATCGGAGTGGAGTTTAAGGGGGAGTTAGTTGCGGCAGTTGTTAAAGCTCCCGTTTTAGACGAAACCTTTTTAGCCGAGAAAGGAAGCGGAGCCTACTGTAACGGAGAGAAGCTAAAGGTAAGCTCAAGGCCTTTTGAGATGGCCTTAGTTGCAACAGGTTTCCCCTTTAGAGGGAAAGAGTTGCTGGAAGACTATCTAAAGTGTTTTAAAGAGGTTTTCTTGAAGGTCTCCGGAATTAGAAGGTGCGGCTCGGCAGCTTTAGACCTTGCCTACACGGCAAAGGGAGTGTTTGACGGTTTCTGGGAGATGTCCCTCCACCCGTGGGACATAGCCGCCGGAGTTCTTCTGATTGAAGAAGCAGGCGGTAAGGTTTCAGACTTTAAAGGAGAGAAAGGCTACTTAGAGAGCGGAAATATAGTGGGAGCTTCTCCAAATACTTTTAAGAAGCTTCTTCAGATAGTCCAAAGACACCTTACTTAGGAGGTTAAGAGAATGGCATTTGACGAGAAGAAGTGTGAAGGCTGCGCCCACAAGGACAAGTGCCAAACCGCACAAGACCCTATGGACGTTAAGCTCACCTGCAACCTTTCCAAGATAAAGCATAGAATCGGAGTTCTCAGCGGTAAAGGTGGAGTTGGAAAAACTACAGTTGCAACAAACTTGGCAGCAGAGCTTGCAAAGAAAGGTTACAAGGTTGGCCTTTTAGACGCAGACATCCACGGGCCAAACGTTGCAAAGATGCTTGGAGCAGAAGGGCAGAGGCTCTTTGCTGACCCAAATACACAAACTATAAAGCCGTTTATTCCACTTGGAGTGCCGAACTTAAAGGTTGTCTCTATGGCATTTCTCCTTGAAAACCCAGACCAACCGGTCGTCTGGAGAGGACCATTAAAGCACCAGGTAATAAAGCAGTTTCTTGCAGACATTGACTGGGGAGACCTTGACTTTCTAATTATTGACCTTCCCCCGGGAACTGGAGATGAGGCTTTAAGCGTTGCCCAGCTCATTAAACCGATGGACGGGTTCGTTATAGTCACGACACCTCAAGAGGTTTCACTTTTAGACACGAGGAAATCTATCAGCTTTGCAAAGATGATGAACGTTCCAGTTTTAGGAGTTATTGAGAACATGAGCGGCCTTATCTGCCCCCACTGCGGAAAGGAGATTGATCTCTTTAAGAGGGGCGGCGGAGAGAAGGCCGCTAAGGAGATCGGAGTTCCCTTCTTAGGTAGAGTTCCCATTGAACCTGCAGTAGTTGAAGCTGGAGATAAGGGAGTTCCCATTGTTGTCTCCCACCCGGAGAGTCACTCTGCAAAGGCTTTCTCCGAGATCGTTGAAAAACTCTTAGAGGAAGTAGGAGAGAAGGTTGAAAGTGCCAACTAAAAAGGTTGTTGCGGGAGGAACTCTCCTCCTCTCCCTCCTTTTAATAATCCTTGGAGTTCTCCTTGGAGAGCCCAGAATAGTTTGGAGTAACGGTAAAATCCTCTGCCTTACCTGTATCGGGATAAATTAGGAGAGGGTATGTTAAAAATTTCGCTCTTTAAGAACAGGCGGCTCTATCAGTTCTTAACAGGTTTAACTGCAAACCTTCCACTCTGGAACTTTATAACCGGAAGGCTCTACACAGGGAAGCTCAAGTCTATTCCATTCCCAATTATGAACTGTTACGCCTGCCCTGCTTCACTCTACTCCTGTCCAATAGGGACAATCTCACACTTATTGGTCATAAACAAAATTCCTCTCTTAACACTTGGAATTATCTCTGCCGTTTCAGCCTCGTTTGGAAGGTGGATATGCGGCTGGGTCTGCCCTTTTGGGCTAATTCAGGATTTACTGAACAAAATTCCCTCCTTTAAGTTTGACCTTCCAAAGCCCTTCGTTTACCTCAAATACCTGATGCTAATCTTCGGAGTTATTCTCCTACCGTTCCTCTTTAAGGAACACTACTTCTGTATGGTCTGCCCGACGGGAACTGTTGAAGCAGGAATCTACTGGGTTGCAGTTAGTTCAATGATTGCAAACATGGCAGGAGCTTTCTTCCTCTTTAAACTTGCCTTTGGAAGTATGTTCCTCTACGGCTCAATCTTCATAAAAAGGCCCTTCTGCAGGTATGTGTGCCCGCTGGGAGCTCTCTTCTCAATCTTTAATAAGCTCAGCATCGTTGACTTTAAGGTTGACAGGAAAAACTGTATTGAGTGCAACCTGTGTAAGAAGTCCTGTCCAGTTAACTACCCGATATACGAAGATCCGAACTCTCCGGCCTGTTTAAGGTGTCTAAACTGCGTAAGGGTTTGCCCTGTTGTTAAGGTTGATTTTCCCGTTTTTAAGACAAATGAAACGGTAGAGAACTTAAACAATTAAGAGTAAGCCCCCGCAGGGGCAGAAAGTACCCTAAAGTGTACTGACCTCCTTAACTTTGTATGCAAGCTCCTTTGCAAACTGAGTGAGTTTCTCGTAGTCTTCTTCCTTTGGAAGTCCCTTAACCAAAACAGGCTCAAGCCACTCGGCCTTTACGTTTTTCAGAGTATCCTGAACGTGTTTCACCATAACCTTTCCGTTCCAGCCGTATGAACCGATAACCCCTAAGAACTTGGTCTTCGGCCTTAAACCGTTCATCAGGTAGGCAAATGAGATAACCGCAGGGTGGGCTCCTGCAAGAATAGTTGGGGAGGCGATAACGACGGCTGCGGCGTCAACCAAGTCCATAGCAACGTTTCCAAGGTCTGACTTTATGAGGTTATATGGGCGGACGATTACCCCCTCCTTTGAGAGCTCTGAAGTTAGAAAGTCAACCATGTGGCGGGTGCTATCGTGCATTGAGACGAATGGAATTATCACCATAGGCTTTACTTCGTCTGAAACCCACCTCTTGTAGGCATCAGTCATAAAATCAACGTCCTTTATGACTACGCCGTGGCTTGGGGCAACTATCTCGGGCTGGAGCCTGTCTATGAGGGCAAGGTGCTTCTTTATAAAGTTCCTGAAGGGCATCATAATCTCTGCGTAGTAGCGCTTTGTCTCAAGGTAGACTTTTGCCCTGTTCTCGTCTGTAGTGTCAAAGAGCTCTGAAGTAGCAATGTGTGAGCCTAAGAAGTCACAGGTAAAGAGGACTCTATCCTCCTTTAGCCAGGTAAACATCGTCTCCGGCCAGTGAACCCAAGGAGCCATAAAGAACTGAAGTGTCTTATTTCCAAGGGAGAGCTCCTCTCCCTCCTCAATAACCTGGAAAACGTCTTCAGGAAGGTCTAAAAGGTCTATGAGCATTGACTTACACTTTTTGTTTGTAACGACCTTAGCCTCTGGGAACCTCTCTAAAACGTCTGGAATTGCTCCGGAGTGGTCCTGCTCTGCGTGGTTTGAAACGATGTAGTCAACCCTATCAACTCCAGCATCCTCTAAGTTTCTAAAGAGCTCCTCCTTCTTAAAAGGCTCAACCGTATCTATTAATGCAGTTTTCTCGCTTCCAACAACTAAATAGGCGTTGTAGCTTGTCCCTTCAGGAAGTGTTACGAGCTCGTCAAACAGAACTCTGTCCCAGTCAATCGCCCCTACCCAGTAAACTCCTTCTTTTATCTTCTTAGCAGCCATTACTCCTCCACAGGCTCAAAGTCTTCCTTCCCAGCCCCACACCAAGGGCAGGTCCAGTCATCAGGAAGTTCCTCAAAAGGCGTTCCTGGAGGAATTCCGTTTTCAGGGTCTCCCAACCCTGGATCGTAGATGTATCCACAGGGAACACAAACGTATTTCTTCATTTTTACCTCCTTAAAAAGAACAATTCCTAATAAGGAAGGTATAACTAATAGAAAAAAAGTCAAATCACTGTTTCTTTAGAGAAAGAGCTACTTTATCTCCCTCTTTCAACCCCTTAACGATTTCCGTATAGGTGTCGTCGCTCCAGCCGACCTCTACGGGAACCTCTATTACCCTATTTCCAACTACCTTGTAGACAACGTACCTTCCGTTCTTCCACTTAACTGCAGCGTTTGGAACGACTAAAACGTTTCTCTTTTCCCCTGCAACTATCCTGTTGTGCGTAGTCATCTCAGGCCTTAAGAAACTCTCTCCCTTGAATCCCCTTGCTACAACTATGTAGTAAACAACGTTGTTCAGGATTTTGGGCTTTGGGTATATCTCAACCACCTTTCCCTTAAAAACCTTGTCCCTGTAAGCGTCAACCGTGAACTCAACGGGCATTCCCCTCTTAACCTTTCCGATTTCCGTCTCGTCAACGTATATCCAGTTCTCAAGCCTCTTTGGATCTAAAATTGTTACGAACTGTGGAGCGTTTAACCCTGCCACAACGGTCTCCCCCTCCTGCGTTGAAACGAAGGAGATAACGCCGCCCATTGGAGCGTAGATGTAGGAGTAGGAGTAGCGAACTTTTGCCTGTTTAAGGTCTGCTTCAGCCTTCTTTAAGCTCTCTTTAAACTCTTCTTGGAGCCTGTGAAGTTCTTCCTTTTGAGCCTTAAGGTTTAACTCCGCCCTCTTTAGCTCCTCTTGGGCTGCCTTTAGAGAGCTCTCCGCAGAGGCAAGCTGGCTTTTAGCGTTTTTAAACTTCTCCTCCGTCGTGTAGCCAATTGAGAGGAGCTCCCTCTGCCTCTCAAACTCCCACTTTTTAACCCTGTAATTCTCCTCCGCTGCCTTTAACTTTGCAGCTGCCGAGGAAACTTCTGCTCTTGCAGACTCAACCTTTAACTTCTGCTCTTCTATCCTTTTAGGATAAGTCCTCTTAACCTCCCTTAGGTTTGCCTCAGCCCTCTCTAAAGATGCCCGGAGCTCCCTGTTGTCTATTACGGCAATCAGATCTCCCTTTTTAACCCAGTCTCCGACCTTAACGTTCTCCTTGACAACCGTTCCGGATATTCTCGCCCCAACTTTTATCTCCGCTCCAACCTGTGGTTTTACTATCCCGGTGGCGTTTATAACCTTCCTTACGGTTCCCCTCTCTACTTCAACAACTTTGGTGGGAATCAGAACCTCTTTCTTCTTTCCAAACTTCAGAAAGAGGAAAATTCCAGTAAAAACTATGAGAATCAGAACAATCCACTTCTTCAATTTCCACCTCCAATTAACTCTCCGGTAGCCTTCCTGAGGTTTACAATTGAGAGGTTATATTTAAGTAGCGACTGGAGGTAGTCTTCTTGAGACTGACAGTAGAACTGGAAGGCCTGAAGGAGCGCAACGATATCTGAAACTCCAAGCTTATACTCGTTTAAAGCCCTTTCGTATGCCTTTTCGGCATAGATGAGAGAGCTCTCTGAAGACTTTAGTTCGCTGTAGAAGTGTTCAACGTCGCTTAAAGCGTTTAAAACACTAAGCTTTACTTTATTCTTAGTTTCTTTTAGCTGGAGCTCTGACTGTCTAACCTGAGAGGATACCGTAAGGACCTGAAACTTAGTTACTCCACTGTCAAATATCGGAAAGTTAACAGTAAAAGCTGCTGAGTAGCTCTTATCCCCCGGGAGCTCCGTTCCACTCCTCTTTGCAGAAAGTGAAACTGTAAGGCTTGGAGAAAGGTTCCTCTCAGTAAAGAGAACTCTCCTCTTTGAGATTTTTAACTGCTCCTCAGCTTCCTTTACTTCTGGCCTGAGCTTAAAAGCCTTTAAAACTAAATCGTTTCTGTTTAGGGCTAACTTCTCTTTTAAGAGAGGAACTTCTGGTTTGTCACCTTTACTTAACGAGAAGTCAAGTAGAGCGTCGAGTGAGTTAAATGTTTTCCTGTAGTCGTTTTTCGCTTGGGAGAGGAGAGCTCTCCTCCTCTCAACCTCAGACTTTGCCTTTAGAACGTCTGTTATCATAACGAGGCCTTTCTTGAACTTCTCCTGTGCAACGGAGAGGATCTTCTCAGAACTCTCAAGTTGTTTCCTCCCTAGGTTAATCTCCTCCTCTAAAACTTTTAGCCTGTAGAGGTAGGAGAGTGCCTCTGAATAGACGTCAAGGAAAGTTGAGTTAACGGCGTAGCGGAGCTCTTTTAACTTTTCTCTGTCTATCTGGAGCTGAACGTTCCTCTGAAGGTTGAGAGGCTCTGCACTAACGGTTACCCCGTATGAATAGTTCTGGTTCCAGTTTCTAAAGACGTCCGGGTAGAACTCACTAAAACTTGCAGAGAGGTTAACCTTTGGGAAGTAAGACCTGAAAGTTACCTCTTTCCTAAACTCTTGCTCCTTTACCTGTTCCTCTTTAACTTTCAGTGTGAGGGAGCGTTTTACGATTAAACTCTTAAGTTCCTGAGGAGTCAGAGCAAGAGCGTTAACAGGAATCAACATAAAGAGAACGGCAGTTAGAAGCTTCAACTCCAACCTCTTTTTATCTCAGAGAGACATATTTTCTACAAACTCTTTAGTTGTAAGAATTTTAATATCTGGAGAGATTTTAACGCTCTACTTTTATTCACTTTAGACAGCACATAGTAGACGGTAGTTATTGAGTCACAACTTGTAAACAATTCAGACTTATCTTCCAAAAAAACTTTTCTAAAGTTCAACCTCCAATCTCCGTTTTTAGCTCCTGAAAAGTCTTATTTCCTATCGCCCTTTTAAAATATTTCCTATTAGCTTTTATCCATTCAATGGCTTCCTTTCTTCTCCTTCGCTTAAGTTCTTCCATTTCTCTCTCTATTAGATTTTCTATAAGAACACTGTAAGGTTTACCGTAAGACCTTGCTAATGTTTCAAGATCTTTTACTGCCTTTTGAGACAAAGTAATCGTTTTTCTTACTTTCACCATAAACTCCATTAAGAATGGGTTTATCCATACTTAATTATATGCACAGCAAAAGAGAGAGTGCCAATCTACAACCATATCCAGAAACACCTTTAGCTTAAAAACGAAGGAGCCCCCTACTTAACGGCGGGAGCTCTCCTCTCCTGAACCTTCTCTCTTAAGAAGTTAAACCAGTCTTCAAGTCCTTCTCCAGTTTTTGAGGAAACTACGAAGATTTTAAGGTTTGGGTTTAGGGAAAGGGCTTCCTCCTTTACCTTCTCAACATCAAAGTCAAAGTAGGGAAGGAGGTCTGCCTTTGTGATGATAAAAACGTCAGACGTTTTAAAAGCTTTTGGATACTTAGCCGGTTTATCTTCTCCCTCCGGAACGGAGATAAGAACGACCCTTATGTGTTCTCCCAAGTAGAAGGAAGATGGGCAGACAAGATTTCCAACGTTTTCAATAAAGAGGATATCTGGATATCCGTTCATCTGCTTCTCAAGGGCGTGAAAGCCTTTGTGGACGAGGGGAGCCTCAAGGTGGCAGGCACCTCCAGTAGTCAGCTGAACAGCAGCAGCTCCTTTTGCCCTAACCCTTTCAGCGTCCCTTTCGGTTTCAATGTCTCCTTCTAATACTCCAATCTTAAACTCGTCCTTTAAAGATTCAATCGTCCTTTCAAGGAGAGTGGTTTTACCAGAACCTGGAGAGCTTATCAGGTTTATTGCCAGGACTCCGTGGTGATCAAAGTGCTCCCTGTTTGAGCGGGCAACCCTGTCGTTCTCACTGAGAAGGCTCTTTTTAATCTCAACGTTCTTTTTAGTTGTGTCGTCTGAAACTACAAAGTGGTTGTGTTCATGGTTGTGCTGGCCACATCCGCATACGTCACACATCTTTAACCTCCTTTTTTGCTATTACTCCCTCGGCAACTCCTCCCATAAACTCCCTTACTGAAACGACTGAAAACCCGTTTTTCTCAAGGAGCTCCACAAACTCTTCCAGCGTGTAAAAGTTCTCTATTGATTCAAACAGGTAATCTATCGCTTCTTTTCTTCTAGTTGTAAACTTAGTTAGGCTCATAAATCCCTTGAACATCAGGTTGTTTACGGTAAAATAGACACTTTCTTTGTGAGGTTTAAAGAAGTCTAAAACTGCCCAAACTCCACCCTCTTTTAGAACCCTTGAGGCCTCTAAAACCGTCAACTCAGGGTTTGGAGAGTTCCTCACGCAGAATGATGAGAAAAGAACGTCAACAGAAGAGTCCCTCAGAGGGAAGAACCTGTTGTCCGAACAGATGTAGCTTCCCTTATTCTTCAGCCTCTCTTTTGCAAGTCTCAGAAGAGGTTTACTTATATCGCAGTTAACAACTTTAAACTGAGGTGATTCCTTCAGAAGAAGCTCCCCAATATTCCCGGCACCAGAACAGAAGTCAACAACTACCTTAGGATTTTGAGCAACTGAAAGGGCTTCCCTTATTAAGTATCTCCTCCACCTGTTTACCTGAACGGGACTTGAGAGCCTGTTTATGACTTTTTCGTAGTAAACGGCAAAGTCACTGTTAAAAATCTCTTTTACCTCCATCTACACCTCTATCTCTGCATCTACCACTTCAAGCTCCTCTCCAGAAAGGAGCTCCAATTTCACAGACCCACACTTGGGACACTCTGGAAAAAAGACAGACTCAACCTCAAACTCCTCTCCACACTCTCTACACCTATACCGGATAGGAGTTTCTTCAACGTAGAACTCCGTAGACGAGAGCTTGGGATACTGCTCTTTTAGGGCGTTAAAGGCAAAGACGAAGGAATCAACGACAATCCCCGAAAGTTTCCCTATTCTTACCTTTACCTTCAGAACTCTCTTTGCATTCTCCCTCTCTGCCATATCGCTGAGGGAGTCAAGGAGTCCCATAGCTATTGAGGTCTCGTGCATCACCCACCTTCTTTCTCAAGGACTTCTAAAACCTCATCTAAGGCCTGCCATATCTCCCGCGCAGCCTCTTCGTCTATCTTCTCAATTGCGTTTCCAACGTGAACCATAACGTAGTCACCAACATTCACTTCATCTTCAGGTAAAAACATAAGGCTTATAGTCCTCTTAACCCCCTTAGCCTCCGCAACGGCCATAGGGTAGTCAATCTCAACAACCTTCATAGGAACGCCAACGCACATTTAAGCCTCCTTTAATTTCTTTTCCCACCAAATGTTCGGGTCTTCAGGTTTTTCCTTCAATTTAGGTTCAACTCCCCAACTCTTTAAAATTTCTAAAACCTTTTCCTCAACTTCAGGAAGTTTTGCCTCAAGCTCAGGCGTCAATCCTGTCCCCGTCTCTATAGACTTTGGAATTATCCCTAAAAGCTTTACATCTTCAGGACACGTCCCCTTAATTTCATTTAGAAGAAGAACTTCCTGAAGTCCAAGCTGGTGAGGGGAGAGTTTTAAAGGTAAACGGTCAATGAAGAAGTCCTCTTTCTCGTAGACCTTTATATCACCTGGATTTCCTTTTGCCTTTACGACGTCAACTATAAGGAGCTTATCAAGGTAATCAATTTCAGGGGAAAGGAAAATTCCTGCTGTTCCACCGTCTATTAAAACAACGTTTTCAGGAAATTCATACCTTGCTTTCATAAGGTATAGGAGCTTTACGCCAAATCCCTCATCTCTTAGCAGAACGTTTCCAACTCCCATGAAACCTACTTTCATTTTTCCTCCAAATTAAAAATGGGGGAGTGAAAACTCCCCCAACCGTGATGTCAAAATCAGAACCTACTGCTCTTTCTTAGCAAACTTAAAGCCGTCAAATATTGAAGAGATAAGGCCTTCTGGATGCTTGATGTCGTTCCAGACAACAATGTAGATGTGAACGAGGGCAAACCAAGCAAAGTACCAGTTGAGGATGTAGTGGATAAACCTTGCCTCCTGCTGAGTTCCAAAGAGGGCGGAACCTAAAGATACGAAGAAGCTGTTCTCAGGGTAGAGAAGGTAAAGTCCTGTGATGAACTGGGCAATAGCTAAGAGAATCGTAAAGAAGTAAGCAGTTCCAGCAAGAGCATTGTGTCCCAACCTCTCCTCGTGGTGGTCTGTAAGGTAGGCGTAGTAGAGGAGAGTTGAGAAGAGGTTCTTAATGTTCCTTCCACTTATGGGAAGGAAGTCCCAAATCCTCTCATACCTGTTTCCAAAGAACCACAGGTAGAGCCTTGTAATAACAGCACAGGTAAAGAGCATTCCTGCTATAAAGTGAATCCAGCGCATTGTTGCCATTGTAAACTGGTGGCTACCCTCAAGCCACGTGTTTGTCCAAGGCCAGTGGATGTAGAGGCCTGTAACGATGAGTGTGAATATTGAAGGAGCAAACGTCCAGTGGAAGAGCCTCAGGAGTATACTCCAAACGTACCTCTTCTCGTAAACAGCCATTTTTCCCTCCTCATTGGCTTTAGGAGGGAGGGGAACTCCCTCCCTTAAAGAACTTTAACCTTTGTAATCTCGTTACCTTCTGGGTCAACGAGGTGAACTGCACAGGCGATACACGGGTCAAAGGAGTGAACAGTCCTGAGAACCTCAAGGGGCTTCTCCGGATCTGCAAGTGGGTTTCCAATGAGAGAAGCTTCGTATGGGCCGTGCTGTCCCTTATCGTCCATCGGGGAAGAGTTCCAGGTTGAAGGAACAACGCACTGGTAGTTCTTAATCTTACCGTTCTCAATTACAGTCCAGTGGGAGAGTGTTCCCCTTGGAGCCTCGTGGAATCCACAACCTTTAACCTCTCCAGCTGGGTAGCTTGGTGGGTTGTATATCTCCAGGTCTCCACGGCCGATGTTATCAACAAGCTGCTCCCACTGCTTCAGTGCAAGGTCGGAGATGACCTTAGCCCTAAGAGCCCTTGCAAGGTGTCTTCCTGGAGTTGACTGGAGGACGTTAACATCAACTCCATCGGCACTCTCTCCAAGGAGTGAGAGAACGCTCTTAAGGTCAGAGAGAGCCTGATCAACGTATTTCTTGGTGAGTTTGTGGCCAAGGGCATATCCAACAAGAATTTGAGAAAGTGGTCCCACCTGCATTGGAACGTATTCATTCCCCTTCATGAACCTTGGAGCCTTAGCCCAGGAGTACTTACCGTTAGGATCTACGTAACCGCCGGGCATATCTGTGTAGTTTGGAACTGTTTCTTCATCCCAAAGATGCCTTGTCCAGCTTCCCTGATACCAGGAGTGGGTAATGTTCTCTCTAACGTTCTTAATGAAGTACTCGTCGTTGAAGCTCTTAATCGGCTTAGCCGTTGAGAGGTCTCCGCCGAAAATCGTTCCGCCAGGGAGGTCAAAGACCTCTCCCTTTGTATCCTGAGGTAAGTCTGGAACTGCAAGGTAGTTGTCAACACCCCTTCCATACTGAAGCCAATCCTTGTAGAAGGCGGCTACTGCAATAACGTCTGGAACGTAGCAGTTGTGGACGAAATCCCTAACCTCTTCAAGGAGCTGCCTGATGTAGTAGAGGCGCTCCATGTTAAGGGTTGCTTCGTTGTCTGGGTTAATTGCAGTGGAAACACCACCTACTGCAAGGTTCTGGATGTGTGGGTTCTTACCACCAAGGATAGCAATGGCTTGGTCAGCCTTCCTCTGGAAGTCAAGGGCCTGTAGGTAGTGGGTCACTGCGATGAGGTTAACCTCCGGTGGAAGCTTCATTGCAGGGTGTCCCCAGTAACCGTTGGCAAAGGGCCCCAACTGGCCGCTCTCAACAAACCTCTTGAGCTTATCCTGGACTGCTTTGAATATCGGAGCTCCGTTAAGCTTCCAGCTTTGGTAGCTCTCTGCAATTTTCGCAGCCTTGTGCGGGTCAGCTTTTAAGGCAGAAACTACGTCTACCCAGTCTAAGGCTGAAAGGTGGTAGAAGTGAACAATGTGGTCGTGGAGTGCGTGGGCAGCAATGATTAGGTTTCTAACCATCTGGGCGTTGTAAGGGATTTCAAGCTGAAGGGCGTTCTCAACAGACCTAACTGAAGCTATAGCGTGAACTGTTGTGCAGACACCGCATATCCTCTGAGTAAACATCCAAGCGTCGTCTGGGTCTCTTCCCTGAAGGATAACCTCAATTCCCCTCCACATCTGAGCAGAGGAATAAGCATTTTTTATAAAGCCGTTCTCCGGAACAACCTCTATCCTAAGGTGACCCTCAATCCTCGTAATCGGGTCAACTACTACTCTGTTTGCCATTTCTTACCTCCCCATCCGGGTTTTTAAAATTTTTACTCTTCAGACTTTGAACCTGTTGCAAGCCTTTTAGCTACACCAACACCAGCGTGGATTGCAAGGGCTGCCGCCGTAACTCCAAGGGCAGCTTTTCCAACCTTCGTGGCACTGGTCTGGATTCCCTCACCGCCTCCAGGTATCTTAACGTTAGGCAGCCTCTTGTGGAAAGGAGTCATAGTATCCCAGAAGTTTGGCTCGGTACATCCGTAGCATCCGTTACCAACGGAAACCGGCCATACCTCTACGTCGTTAAACCTGATAACAGGACAGTTGGAGTAGGTCTCAGGTCCCTTACATCCAACTTTGTAAAGGCAAAAACCCATTCTGTGGCCAAGGTCTCCGAATTGCTCAGCAAAACGACCCTCGTCAAAATGTGGTCTTCTTTCACAGTGGTCGTGAACCTTCCTTCCGTAAGCAAAGAGCGGCCTTCCAAACTTGTCCGTTGGTGGAAGCTTCTTAAATGTAAGGAAGTAAAGAACCGTTGAAAGGAAGTTGTGGGGGTTTGGTGGACATCCTGGAACGTTGATTATTGGCTTGTCCTTAATTATGTCTGAAACTCCAACAGCTCCCGTTGGGTTAGGCCTTGCTGCCTGAACGCCACCGTAGGATGCACAGGTTCCAATTGCAATAATTGCAACTGCTTTCTCTGCTGCCCTCTTTAGAATGTTAACAGCAGTCTTACCTCCAATCTTACAGTAAACTCCTCCGTCCTTTAGAGGGATACTTCCCTCAACTACAAGAACGTAGTTCCCTCTCTCAATAGCCTTTTCAAGGTTCTCCTCAGCCTGCTTTCCTGCTGCTGCTGAAAGGGTTTCGTGGTAATCAAGGGATATGAGGTCAAGGATGAGTGTTGCGATGTCTGGGTGGGATGCCCTCAGCAAGCTCTCAGAACACCCGGTACACTCTTGAAAATGAAGCCAAACAACGCTGGGCCTTTTGGGGTCTGAGGCCGCTTCGGCAACCTTTGGAACCATCTCCATAGGAAGTCCCATTGCAGCTGTAGCTATGGCACAGGCTCTGAGGAAACCCCTACGGGACATCGTCCCCGGTATTCCCCCCATAAAAAGGCTTCTGTTCATGGTGCCCTCCTGTATAGTTTGTTTGCCCTTTGCTTTTCATTTTAGAATAAGCTTATTAAGATGTCAACGTTATGCTAATTTTCTATTTTTAGAAATTTATTTAGTGCTTATCATAAGTAATAATATAAAGAATTTTTATATCTCAATTCCGTTAAAACAAAGCAGGAACATTCCAAATAGAAAAATTAAATTGCTCCCTCCCCATAAAAGTTTCAAAAGAGTATATCTATCAATTCTCTCACAATGTTGTTGGTAGTTTTATAAAGGACTTTTGTTCCCTCCTTTCTAAAAGAGAGAATCCCAAGCTCTTTCATAAGACCAACGTGTTGGGAAACTTTAGGTTGAGAGATACCCAAAACTTCAACTAACTCCTTAACGCACATTTCCTTGTCAAGGGTAAGAAGCACAATTGCAAGCCTTTCAGAATGACCCAAAACTTTTAAAAGCTCAGCTTTCTCAAGGAGCTCCCTTTCTTCTACTTCAGTTAAAGTAGCCATTAGAACACCTCCTCCTCAAAGTTTATATCGACCGAGTTCCAAATGCGATAGAACTTCCTCAGCTTGTTGTCACTCCACTTAGGAACGGGAAGGCCAAGTTCTACCCTTTCAACAATGTCGGCTATGTTGAGAAGAACCTTCTCCTTAAGGAAATGTTCAACCTCCGTTAAGAGGTTTTCGTCAGCCTTCCTAAAAAGAACCTCTCCTGGAGAGGCTTTTTGAAGATGGGCAAGGGTACTCCATCCCCTTTCGCTTCTCACTATGAGAAGGGCTCTATCCTCATCCCTAAGGTTAACAGAGGTAATGTCCGTTCCCTTTGCAGCCATGTTCAGACAGTAACGGCAGGCGCTGTTTGTGTAGTGGTGGTGAACGGAAGGGAGAACTTTCAGCCCAGTTCCGTCCTCAAGCAGGTAGAAGAGCTCTCCACCATCAAAGTAAAACCTTTTTACCCTTAAAGGTCTTCCGGCTAAATCGGTAACTTCAACTGTAAAACCATTCTCCGTTAGAAGACCAGGACACAGAAACCCAACCTTCAGAGAGATTGCCGTCTTCGTCCAGTTACAACCTATTCCGAAATACTGGGTTTTGTTGAGGCCGTCAAAAGAGCAGGCGGGAGCGTAAACGGCAAGCCGTGAAAACCTATACTTCTGAATGGCCTTTTTTAAAAGTGAGTTTATGCCAAAGCAGGTGTTTTTTGAGGGGAGCTCCACTTCGTTACTCTTTAAAATTAACCTCGGGCTATCCCCCTCTTTACTGCAGGTTAAAAGACCATCTATAAAACTGTGGTCAAGCATAAGCTTAAAAATAGTTTCAACAGGATTTTTTCCTCTCCCTTCAACTACAAAAGCCCCCCTGAAGTTTCCTATTAAGAAACGGCGGTTTAGACTTACCATCTTTAAACTCCTACGTATAGATAGGCTGAGGATAAGGTTTAAAACTCTGAGGACAAGCAGCTAAACAGGAACCACAGTGAACACAGAGATCAGCACTGAAAGTCGGCTTTCCACACTTTCTGTTAAACGAAATAGCTCGAGTAGGACAAGCAGTTGAGCAGGTTCCACAGCCTACGCAAAATCCTTTATTAACAACTTCAGAAATTATGTCAAAACCAGAAGCTTTAGTTGAAGAAGTAATTAGCTCAAAGGGAAGCAGGAAATCTTCATTGACCTCTAAAAGTGCAAGTAGAAAGCTGTAAAGGAGTGAAGGGTTTGGGGGACATCCAGGAATAGCATACTTCACTTTCGTTTTTAGAAAGTCAACTTCTGTAATGGGAACGAAGGTTTGGTGCTGAGGTTGGGGAAGCTGGTTCCCACAGGAAAGTCTCCTCACTCCTCCGAAAGAGGCACATCCTCCAACTGCAACAATAATTTTCGCCTTTTTGTTAAGTTCCCTTATGAGGTTAACCTGGTGAGGATCTTCTACGCAGAGAGCTCCCTCAACGAAGGCAACGTCCATATGGGGAAGATCTCGTCTCTTTGTGAGCATGTTTGAGTAGACAAGCTCAACGGTATCAAGTATCTCAACGGCCTCTTCAAACATGTCTAAAAAGGCCACCTGACACCCGGAGCAACTTGAGAAGTGAAGGAATCCCACCTTAAGCTTTAGGTCTTCTTCCTCAAAAATTTTGTCCCTGAAAAACATCTTACCCCCTTAATGGGCTGCACAGACAATACAGGGGTCGTAAGCCCTCACTATAAACTCCACCTTCTTGGCGGGAGCTCCCTTCAAAGCCTCACTCACTGCAAAGAAATTAATCTCCGTTGGAACTACAATTTTATAATATAAAATTTTTCCAGATTTATCAATTTTCACAGCATGAACGTTCGTTCCCCTCGGGGCTTCGTGAACGCCAACTCCCAAGGTCTCCCCGTCTGAAGAGGGGGTCTTTCTGTTCCAAAGCTTCCCGTCAAACCGATTATTCTCAAGAATTTCGCCTATTCTCCTTAAAGCCTCAATGTTCTCTTCTCCTCGTAGAAGGTGGAGCTCCTTCACCCCTCCTTTGGGCCTGTATCCCTTAAAGAGAACTGCCCTTGCCCTTGGTCCCGTCTCAACAGGACTTCCGTCAATTAAAGGGAACAGGTTTGAAACCCTCCTCTTAAGTCCTCCTTCCACTACTTCTTGAGGAAGAACGAAAGAGAACCTGTCAAAATCAAGGTCATTTCCGTAGAAAAGGTCTGTCGCAAAGTAGCTAAGGTCGTGTCTCCCGAAATCTTCAGAAAGCCCCTTTCCCTTCCACAGCTCATCTAACTTCTCCTTAAAGAGAGAGAAACTATTCTTGAGCTTTAAAAAAGTCCCTTCAATTTCCGCCAGTATCTTCTCTTTCACAAACTCTTCCAAAGGTTCAGAAATCCCTCCCACTTTAACGTTTGGAGAGTGGATAATCTCCCCTCCTACAGTTTCAAGAACCATACCTGCAAACTTTCTAACTTCCTGGAGTTCCCTTATAAAAGCAAGCTGCTCTTTTTTGTCTGAAAAAAGGTCTTCAGAGACGATTATCTGGTGGAGAAGGTTGTTGTATATCCTAACGGCAAGCCCCAAAACTTCCCTTAACTTCTCTGCTTCAGGTGGAACTTCAATTCCGGCAGCGTTCTCAACAGCTCTTGCAGATGCTATTGCATGGGTTACCTGACAGAGACCGCAAATTCGCGTGGTTATCGTTGGAGCTACTCGGGCGTCTTTTCCCAAAAGGAGAATCTCAAAACCCCTTACCGGAACAAGGGCGTAGTAGATTCCCCTCCTTACAGTCCCGTCCTCTACTTCTAAATAGAGTCCTGAGTGACCTTCAGTAAGGGGAATTCCCTCAAGTTTTACAACTTTCCTCAAACCAGACCTCCGTAAACTGCCTGACCTAAAGAGAGCCCACCGTCGTTTGGTGGAACAACCTGATGGACCAAAACTTTAAAACCGTGGTTTGGGAGCTCCCTCAAACACTTCTCAGTCAAAATCCTGTTCTGGAAAACCCCACCTGAGAGGGCAACGGTATTAAAACCCGTCTTTTCCCTGAGTAAAAGAGCGGAATCAACTACCATTTTAACCACTGTATTGTGGAACTTCATTCCAATGTCTGAAGGGGAAAGGCCCTTTTTAACGTCAGAGAGAACGGCCGAAATCAAATCTCTCCAGTCAATTTCTTTGTTTTCTATTCTAAACGGGTAAAAACCGGTCTCACTTGATCGTGAAGAGACCTCTTCAAGGAGAATAGCTCCTTGGGCGTGGTAGTTGACGGCGTAGCGAATCCCCAAGATTGCAGAGACTCCATCAAAAAGCCTTCCCATACTTGAGGTTAACGGAGAATTTACTCCCCTCTCAATCATCTGGGAAACGAGGGAAAGTTTTTGGGGCTCAACCTTTAAAAACCTCTCAGGTTCCTCTTCAACCGCCTTTAAAAGCGAAATGGCAACCCTGTAGGGCTCTTTTACAGCCCTGTCGCCCCCAGGAAGGGGGAAGTATTTAAGGTGGAGAACTCTCTCAAACTCCGTGTAGCCAGAGATGAGAACTTCCCCTCCCCAGATTTTCCCGTCGTTTCCGTAGCCCGTTCCATCAAACGTAAAGGCTAATAGTTTTGAATCTAAAGGAACCTCGTTCTCAGCCATAACAGAAATGGCATGGGCGTGGTGGTGGTAAACCTGAACCAACCTATCTCCAAAAACCTCTTTCGCAAACTTCGTTGTAAAGTATCCCGGGTGGTAGTCTGAGACGACAACCTCCGGCTCTACCTCAAAGAGCTCCGTCAAATCTCTAACAGTCTCCTTAAAGAACTCCTCTGCCTTTACGTTGTCCACATCTCCGATGTGTTGGGAGATATAAACCCTGCTTCCCTTACCGAGGGCTACGGTAATCTTCATGTGTGGGCCAACCGCAAGGACGGGTCTTTTTAGGCTAAACGGAAGAAGAACGGGAAGTGGAGCGTATCCCCTTGAGCGCCTGAATGGAACGACCCTTCCCCCCATAACCTTAACAACTGAGTCGTCACACCTCCTTGCAATCTCACGGTTGTGGAAGAGAGCTCCGTCAACCAAGTCCCCCAAAACTCTCTCAACTTCAGAGTTCTTAAACATTATCGGCTCGTCTGTAAGGTTACAGCTGGTTGCAACTATCGGTTTCCCAAAATCCCTGAGGATTAAGTGGTGAAGGGGGGTATATGGAAGAAAAGCACCAACCGTTTTTGTATCTGGCGAAACAGACGGTGCAAGCTTACTGTTTTCCTTTTGGTTAAGAATGACTATCGGAGACTCTACAGAGGTTAGAGCTATCTCCTCAAGGAAACTTACATTTGCAAACTCCTTAACCTGTTTAAGATCTTTAAACATAACGGCAAAGGGCTTCTCCTGGCGTCTCTTTCTGCGGCGGAGCTCTGAAACAGCCTCCTCGTTCGTTGCATCACAGACAAGGTGAAAGCCGCCGAGTCCCTTAACTGCCAGTATTTTTCCTTCTTTCAACCATTTGACCAAAGTCTCTAAAGCCTCTTCTCTTTCTGCTAACTTCTCTCCCTTCTCGTTAACAAGCCAAACGTGGGGACCACATACGGGACAGGCGTTTGGTTGGGCGTGGAACCTCCTGTCCAAAGGGTTCTCATACTCTTCCCTACACTTTTGGCACATCTCAAAATCTTTCATGGTGGTGTTCGGCCTGTCGTAGGGTAGGGAGAGGATAATCGTAAACCTTGGACCACAGTTTGTGCAGTTGATAAACGGATACCTATACCGCCGGTTCTTAGGGTCAAAGAGCTCCTGTAGACACTCTTTACAGGTTGAAAGGTCTGGAAGGACGGCAACCTGAACTTCCCCCTTTTTCTCACTCTTCCTTATCTCGAAATTCTCGTAGCCGACTTCGTCTAAAAACTTCTTATCTATACTGAAAATCTTAGAAGCAGGAGGGTTTTCAACCTGAAGCCTTCTTAGAAATTCCTCTAAAAGTCCCTTTTCTCCTTCAACTTCAACAACAACCCCGGTTTCACTGTTTAGAACGTAGCCCTTAAGCCCAAGCTCCGTTGCAAGCCTGTAAACGAAGGGCCTAAAACCTACTCCCTGAACAACACCTGTTACGTAGAGCTTTAGTCTCATCTAATCTCCCTGAAGTAATATAATTCGGCTAACTCTCAAGGAGGAAAGTTATGAAAATAGTCCTGGCCTGCGACCACGGAGGATACAGACTAAAAGAGGTTATCAAATCCTACCTTGAGGAACTCGGAGTTGAGTACGTTGACTACGGAACTTACTCCGAGGAGTCCGTTGACTACCCGGACTTTGCCTACAAGGCGGCAAAGGGAATCGTAAACGGAGAGGCAGACAGAGGAATTTTCATCTGCGGAACGGGAATAGGCATCTCAATCGCCGCCAACAAGGTTCGTGGAATAAGGGCCGCCCTCTGCTACAACGCCTACGCAGCAGAGATGAGCAGGAGACACAACGACGCAAACGTCCTCTGTTTAGGTGGAAGGGTTTTAGGGGACGAGCTTGCAAAGAGAATAGTAAAGGCGTGGCTTGAGACTCCCTTTGAAGGGGAAAGGCACGAAAGGAGAGTCAACAAGATTCACCGGATAGAGCAAAACGAATGTGGAGGAATAGACGATGAAGCACCTTAAGGCAGTTGACCCTGAAATCTTTGAGGCGCTAAAGTGTGAGTATAGGAGACAGAACGAACACCTTGAACTCATTGCCTCTGAGAACTTCACTTCACCTGCAGTTATGGAAGCCCAAGGTTCAGTTTTAACGAACAAGTATGCCGAAGGCTACCCCGGAAAGAGGTATTACGGGGGATGCAAGTGCGTAGACATTGCCGAGGAGCTTGCGATAAAGAGGTGTAAAGAGCTCTTTGGAGCAGACCACGTAAACGTTCAGCCCCACTCAGGTTCTCAGGCAAACCAGGCAGTTTACTTAGCAGTTCTAAAGCCCGGAGATACTATTCTCTCAATGAACCTTTCCCACGGTGGGCACCTTTCCCACGGCTCCCCAGTAAACATGACCGGTAAGTATTTCAACGTACTTCAGTACGGAGTAAGGAAGGACACGGAAACAATTGATTTTGACCAGGTTTATCAGCTTGCAAAGGAGCATAAGCCTAAGCTCATAATCTGCGGAGCCTCTGCCTACCCGAGAGTTATAGATTTTGACAAGTTCAGAGAAATTGCAGACGAGGTGGGAGCTCTCCTCCTTGCAGACATAGCTCACATAGCGGGACTCGTAGTTGCAAGACTCCACCCCTCACCAGTTGAAGCCTGCCACTTCGTTACCACAACGACACACAAAACCCTCAGGGGACCAAGGGGCGGAGTTGTAATGTGTAAAGAGGAGTTTGCAAAGGACATTGATAAAGCAGTATTTCCAGGCCTACAGGGCGGTCCCCTAATGCACGTAATTGCAGCAAAGGCCGTTGCCTTTAAAGAGGCTCAAACCGAAGAGTTTAAGAAGTATCAGGAACAGGTGGTTAAGAACGCAAAGGTTATGGCAGAAGAGCTCCAGCGTCAAGGGTTCAGACTCGTCTCAGGCGGAACGGACAACCACCTTATGTTAGTTGACTTAACCGACAAGGGAATAACGGGAAAAGAGGCAGAGGCAGCCCTTGGAAGGGCAAACATCACCGTTAACAAGAACACGATTCCATTTGACACGAGAAGCCCGTTCGTAACCAGCGGAATCAGGATTGGAACCCCTGCAATTACAACAAGGGGAATGAAAGAGGACGAGGCAAGAAAAATCGCCCAGCTGATAGCTGAAGTTCTCAAGAACATAAACGACGAGTCTGTTATAAAGAAGGTGAAACAGGAAGTCCTTGAAATATGCGGAAAACACCCACTTTACCCAGAGCTTGAAGAACTCTACTCTTAAAAACTGTCTTTACCCGTTTTAGAGGGGAGTTTTCTCCCCTCTTTACAGTCGGAGTTTCAGAGTGATTAAGAAAACTTTAAACTGCTTCTCAAAAACTGTTAAATCAACGGAGCTCTCTGAGAGCTGTAAGACCTTCCTTAGTCTGCTTACAGTAGTTACAGGACTTATCGTTGAGCTGGTCTTTATCGGTTTAGAGTTCTTTGCAGGAAACAGACCCTCCTTCTGGGGAAACGTTACATCTATATCCCTCTATCTGATTGCCCTTTTATTCCTCATAAAGTTCCGAAAACCGTTCGTTTCAGCCGTAATCTCAATCGTAGCCCTTACGGCTATTCTCTGCTTTCACTTGATAAAGGGAGAGATATACAGCCTCTACTGGTTTCCTCTTATTCCACTACTTGCCAGTATGCTCTTTGAGTTTAAAACGTTTATGTTCTTCACCTACACCCCAATCTTTTTAGTGTCACTGATATTCTCCTTCCAGCTCTTTGACGACAGCTACGTCCTCTTCACTTTGGAAACATACAGGTTGGGGTTCAGCGCCTTTGCAGCTTACTTGGTCTTTTCAACGGTAGCAGCCCTATACAGGTTTATCTTAGACAAGTATAGAGAGGAGCTCAGCACACTCTTAGACATAGACTACCTAACGGGAGTCTTGACGAGGAGAACTCTCTTTTCTCGGCTAAAGTCAATTGACTGCAGCAAAGCTCCCTACTCCGTAATAATGGCAGACATAGACAACTTTAAACAGATAAACGACGTCTTCGGGCACCAGGCAGGAGACAGGGTTTTAAAAGAGGTAGGAGAAATCCTAAAGGAAAACCTAAGGAGAAACGACTTTGTAGGACGATACGGCGGAGAGGAGTTTCTGATAGTTCTTCCGAACACGGACAAGAAAAACGCCAAGTTTGTTGCAGAAAAGCTAAGAAGAATTATTGAAAGCAGGTATTTCAGTTTCCCGGGAAGAAGATTAACCGTAAGCTTCGGCGTTGCCGACTGCAGAGAAGGTGGAAAAGCAGAAAGGGTAATAGAGCTGGCCGACGAAAGGCTCTACAGGGCAAAGAAAGAAGGGAAAAACAGAGTGGTTTCAGACTAACCCCTATCTTAGAGCTCCCCTCAAACGCCCCCTTAAGCCTGAGGATAGTTCTGAAACTGAATCCCTCTCCGTAAACAGCAATGTCTGAGGCTTTACGGTAGTTTCCCTTCGCCCATGAGCTAAAGATGAGAGCTCTCAACCTCAGGAAACAAGGAAGAGATGGCCTTAAATAAAAAAAGGCGCCCGAAGGCGCCCTCAGTTTTTAACTCTTCTTAAACCTTAGAACTCAGGCATTCCTCCACCCGGAGTCTTCTCCTCTTTCTCAGGAATCTCTGTTACTGTAGCCTCAGTTGTAAGGAGAAGACCTGCTGCAGAGGAAGCGTTCTGAATAGCAACCCTTTCAACTTTAGCAGGGTCAATTACTCCAGCCTCAACTAAGTTCTCAAACTCACCCTTCCTTGCGTTGAAGCCCCACTCAACGCCTTTCTCCTTGATGAGCTCTTTAACCTTCTCAACGATTACCTGCCCAGCATAACCGGCGTTGTCTGCAATTTGCCTTAGTGGAGCCTCAACAGCCTTCTTGACAATCTCAACTCCGTGCTTCTTGTCAACCTCACCTTTCTCGTCAAGCTCTTTAGCAAGGTCGTCAAGCTTCGTAGCTGCTGCAAGAAGAGCTGTTCCACCACCGGGAACGATACCTTCCTCAACAGCAGCCCTGGTTGCGTGTAGTGCGTCCTCAACACGGGCCTTCTTCTCCTTAAGCTCAGCCTCAGTTGCAGCACCAACCTTGATGATTGCTACTCCACCTGCAAGCTTAGCAAGCCTCTCCTGGAGCTTCTCTTTGTCGTACTCAGATGTTGCCTTTTCAAGTTCAGCTTTAATCTGCTTAATCCTTGCCTCAATATCCTCCGGCTTACCCTTACCGCCGATGATTGTCGTGTGCTCCTTGTCAACAACGACCTTGTCGGCCTGACCGAGCATGTCAAGTGTAACGTTTTCAAGCTTGATTCCAAGGTCTTCAAGGATTGCAGTTCCACCTGTGAGAACTGCAATGTCCTGGAGCATTGCCTTCCTTCTCTCACCAAATCCAGGAGCCTTAACTGCACATACTTGAAGGGTTCCACGGAGCTTGTTAACTACGAGTGTAGCAAGAGCTTCACCTTCAACATCCTCAGCAATAATGAGAAGCGGTCTTCCTTCCCTTGCTACTGCCTCAAGGACTGGAAGGAGCTCTCTGATATTGCTAATCTTCTTACCGTAGATGAGGATGTATGGGTTCTCAAGAACGCACTCCATCTTCTCTGGGTCTGTCACGAAGTATGGAGAGAGGTATCCTCTGTCAAACTGCATACCTTCAACTACTTCAAGGGTTGTCTCAAGACCCTTAGCTTCCTCAACGGTAATTACACCTTCCTTACCAACCTTGTCCATAGCTTCGGCGATGAGCTCGCCGATTTCACGGTCGTAGTTTGCAGAGATTGTAGCTACCTGAGCAATCTGCTCTTTTGTTTCAACGGGCTTAGCGATCTTCTTGATCTCGTCAACGATTACCTTAACAGCCTCGTCAATTCCCCTCTTGAGTTCAATGGCGTTGTCTCCTGCAGTTACGAACTTAAGGCCATCGCTGTAGATGGCTTGAGCAAGAACTGTAGCAGTAGTTGTTCCGTCACCTGCCTTGTCAGCAGTCTTCTGAGCAACCTCTTTTACGAGCTGAGCTCCGATGTTTTCAACAGGGTCTGGGAGCTCTATCTCTTTAGCAACAGTAACGCCGTCTTTTGTAACAAGTGGAGAGCCGAACTTTCTTTCAAGAACAACGTTCCTTCCACCAGGACCCATTGTAGCCTTAACGGCGTTTGCAAGTTTATCTACACCTGCCTTTATCTTCTGCCTTGCCTCATTGCCGAAGATAATTTCCTTTCCAGCCATCTCTCACCTCCCTCTCAGTGGTTTTTAATTACTCCTCAACGATTGCAAGGATGTCCTCTTCCCTGATTACAAGGAGCTCTTCGCCGTCAACCTTAATTTCGTTTCCGGCATACTTGCTGAAGAGAACTTTGTCTCCTTCCTTAACTTTGAGTGGCCTGATTTCACCATTCTCAAGGAGCCGTCCCTCTCCTACGGCGATAACCTCTCCGATTTGGGACTCCTCCTTAGCCGTGTCAGGAAGGATGATTCCTCCAGCAGTCTTCTGCTCCATCTCAATCTTCTTAACTACAACCCTATCGTAGAGCGGCTTCAGCTTCATCTCGCCCTCCTCTTCCCTTGGTTTTGTTAGCACTCACCCAAGATGAGTGCTAATTGCTGGTAATAAAAATATAAAACGGCGGGAAGTTGTCAAGGGTTTTCTCAGGGTTTGAAGGTAAAGTGGAGTTGAAATAAAGGGGGAGCTCCCCCTAAAACTACTTTAGCTTCTTAACGGTGTAGGTAGTTGTAACGCCGTCTACTGGCTGAAGGTCAACCTCTTCGTAAGCCTTATAGATAAAGTTGAGCCTGTTCCCGTGCTGAACAGGTGATAGGAGAACGTCCCTTCCCCTCGTAATTCCTATCCTGTGGTCACACAGGTGGCCGAAAAAGTAACTCCTCTTTACAGGGTGTTTAGCAGCCTCAGAGGCGTCAATCCCATAAGTGTAACCTTTTGGAAAGGCCAAAACCCAGCAGTGATAACCCTTAACCACACCGTCTCCGTTTACGGGAATTCCAATCTCAAAAAGGGCAGGGATTCCTGCAGCCCTGCAGAGGGCAATGAAAAGAGAGTGGAAGTCTGTGCAGTTTCCGTGTTTTGCAGAACAAGCCCAAATGGCGTCCCCCCTTCCCCAACCTGTTCCGGTTTTCTGATACTTCATGTGGGAGACGACGTAGTCGTAGATTGCACTCATCTTCTCAAGGTCTGTCTTTTTCCCAGCGGTTATCCTCTCTGCAAGTTTCCTGAACTTCTCAACGGGAACTAACCTGTCTGATAGGTAGTAACGAAGGGGAACGGGGCAGCTCCTCTCCGTAGGGGAAACCTCTTTCCTGTCAACAACCACTTTCACTTTTACCCTAAAAGGTTCTTTTACCCCGCCTTCTTTCCTGATGTACACAAAACGGTCTCCGTACTCACTTTCCCTCTGAAGGGTAAACGGATAAGGAGAGTCAACCTCTATTCTTCTTACCTTCTGCCAACGGTTCTCGTAGGGAACGGGAATCCAAACCTCAACAAGCTTTGCGTTAGGTTGAGGTTTTACGTCAACCGTTTCTGTAAGCTGGTAGGTAGCTCCAAAAGCAGCAGTTGAAAAGAAAAGTGTCGCTAAAACTAAAAGCTTTTTCATCTTAGCCCTCCTTAAGCTTCTCAATCCTGACTTTGGTGCTGCTGAAGTCCGGAATACCGCCTATCGGCTCAACTAAAGGAAGGTCGTAGAGCTCCTCGTCCCTCCTCGTAAGCCTGTTCATCGTAACTCCTACCCCTCTACTTGGAGAAACCTTCGTCCAGTTACCTTCGGCTACTTTTTTACCTCCCAACATGACCTTTTCGGCGTTCTCTATGTAAACGGGAGAAGCTCCGTGCTGCCAGTGGCCAAAGTGGTGGGAGTAGGCAACTACTCCAGGGCGAACGAGGTTTGTAATCTTGACTTTCGTAACAACTCCCTCTCTATTGCTCCTTGAGTAAACCCTTACTCTGTCTCCCTCTTTTAGGCCTAACCTCTCGGCGTCCTTAGGGTTGACTTTAAGCTCAAAGTCCGGGTCGTAAACCAGTGCCTGGTTGTAGACAATTGTCCTTGACTGTGTATGAAGTGCAGATTTGTAGGTGATTACGTTGAATGGATAGTCTTTGTCTACTTCCTCAACAGGCTTTCCGAAGTAGGTAGTTGACGGGTAATACCTGAGGGTCCCCCAGAGCCTCTCTCCCGTTAACGAGTTCCTGCTGGTTCCAAGTTTCTCGTTCCAGATGCAGACCTTTGGAATTCCGAACTTGAAGTTTCCGTTCTCATCAAAGGTCTCCTCGTAAGGTCTGAAAACTCCTCCCCTTGAAAGGACTGTGCAGACCTTTTCCCACTGCTCTTTAGGAAGGATTCTCTTAAACTTGGCGACATAGTAGTTCCTCTCAACATAGTCAACCTCTTCTTTGGGAGCTTTCCTTACTTTCGCGTTCTCAGCAAGGTTTGCAATTCCCCTAAGGTAGTAGTCTTCAGGCGTTATCAGAGGGTAGAGTTTACCGTCTTTCCCGGGAATCGCCCTCTCTCCGTAGCCCGGAAGTTTCAAGTATCTTGAAACGTCAATGATGAAAGTCTCCATACAGAACGGCCTTCCATCCTCTGTCCTTCCTGTTAACGGCTCAACAACAGGAGTCCTTACTGCCGTAAACCAACAGCCGGGAGCGTGGGGAGTGAGGAAGCCGTAGTGCCCTTCAAGGTAGGTAACGTCTGGAACGATGTAGTCTGCGTAGATGTTGGTCTCGTTTATCGTCGTGTCTATTGAGATGTAGAGTGGAACTTTATCTGGGTCACTGAGGGTTTTAATAAACCTTCTTCCACCGGGCATACTGTAGATGAGGTCTGAAAAGTAAGTAATAACCACCTTAACCGGGTAGGGGTATTTCTGGTCAATTCCAGAGATTGCAGAGACTGAAAGGCCACCTTTTGTAAAGGGAAACCACGGGAGTTTTGACGGATATCCTTTCTTCTTGAACTCCGTTGTATCCTCGTAGCGCGCCTTCTCCCTTGAAATTTTAACTCCCTTTGGCTTCCTCATTCCTGGGAAGTTTTTAAGGTCGTAAAGTCCTTTCTGCCAGTTTGCAGCTCCCTTTCCTCTACAGAGGTATCCACCCTTCCTGTTTATGTTCCCAACAAGGGCATTCATCATTGAGAGGGCGTAGCTTGCGTATGTCCCTCCAACGTAGTTTCCTCCTCCGTGATAGGCAAAAGCCACTGAATAGGGTGCGTGTTCCCAGAACTCTTTTGCAACCTCTTTAATTGTCTCCTCGTCTATTCCGGACTCTTTAGCGTAGAAGGAAAGCGGGTGCTTCATTACGCTCTCTTTCATAAGGAGAAAGGCGGTTTTAACCTTAACACCGTCTACCTCACCTTCCCACTCAAGGAGAGCTCTGTCAACCTCAGAGGCCGAAACAGGAGATTCTGTTTTTGGGTCTATAACAACCTCTTCCTCTTTTCTGCCCTTAAGGCCTTTAACGTCTTTAACTCTTAAAGCCCTTCCGAATTCCGGGTGTTTATCGTCAACGATTATTAGGTGAGTTGCGTTCGTGTAGACATTTCTCTTTGCTCTTTTAGCAGCTTTCATTGAGGGAATTGAGAGGAAGTCTTTATCATACCAGCCGTTTTCAAGCATCACTCTGATAAAGCCCATTGCAAGAGCTCCGTCCTTAGTCGGCCTAACCGGAAGCCATCTGTGGGCGTGGGCAACGGCTTTGGGAGCTCTCGGGTCTATAAGGACGAGCTTTAACTCTCCGGCGGCAATCCTCCTTGCAATTATCGCTCCGGAGGTGTTAACTCCGGGTTGCTGGGCAGAGTAGATGTTTGAACCGAAAACCAGCATGTATTTACTGTTCCAGTAGTCTGCTTTAAACTCAACCTGCTTCCCGTCTGACAGGGCGTAGTTACCCATCCTGAAACCGATTCCACAGATATCGGTGTGAGAGATGTAATTTTTTGAGCCAATTGAGTTAAATATCCACCTCTTTATAAAGTGGCTCCTTCCACCCTGTGAGCGGCCTGTAAACCAGACAAGCTGGTTCCTCTTTGTGCCAAACTCAGGAGCTCCCGGGTCAACGGGTTCGTCGGAAAGAACGTCTTTAATTCCCGGGTAGTAGCGGTTATCCCCAATCTCCTTAAAGAGGTATCCTCCCTCTGAAACCTCCCTTATGAGCTGTTCCCAGCTAATCGGCTTGAATTTACCCTCTCCCCTCTTTCCGATCCTCTTTAAGGGCTGGGTAATCCTGTAAGGGTTATAGAGGTAGTCGTTGTCCATTTGCGGTTTTGCACAGGTAGTTGCAACTGACTTAAAGCTCTCCTCAACGGGAGTGTCATAGAAAATCTCCTTACCTGAGCGGTTGTAGGGGTGATACGGGTTTCCGTCAACCTGAACGAGCTTTCCGTCCTTAACAGTTACCCTTAGTCCGCAGCGGGCATTACAGGCAAGGCAGACCGTATTGACTATCCTGTCACCTTCGGGTTTTTTCGTCTCAGGGTAGGAGTAAGGGTTAACCTTCTCAACCTCCGGAAGGATTTCAGCGTGGTGGCTCTTTAGGAGAACCCTACTAACCTCCGGCCTTGCCTTAAGGAGCTCTGCCAGAGGCCCCGTAGGTCTGTAGAGGTTTCCGAAGATGAGAGCTCCGCTGGGACAAACAGAGACGCACCTGGGAACGTCTCCTCCCTTAACCGCCCTCTCAAAACAGAGGTCGCACTTCCTCGCCTTGTCTCCCTTGTCCATAACTATCCCGTCAAAGGGACAGGCGGGAACGCACTTTTCACAACCGGTACACTTATCCTCGTCAATAACAACAACTCCGCCCTCTTTAACGGAAATCGCCCCAAAGGGACAGGCAGAGACACAAGGGTGGTCAAAACAGTTAACGCAAATGTTTTCTTGGCTGAAAACGAGCTTAGCCTTAGGATACTCTCCTACCTCTTTTTCCTTTATCCAGAAGAGGTTAACCTCAGGAGTTTCGTTGAGACCGTGCTCCAGCTGACAGGCGGCCATACAGGCCTTACAACTCATACACCTTCCCTGATCAAATATGAGAACAGGCTTAAAGACTTCCTCCTTTGCAGAGGAGCTCTCTAACTTAACTCCTGCTCCGACCAAAACGGTTAAACCGGCTACTTTCAAGAACTCCCGCCTCTCCATGCTACCTCCTGAAGGTTAATCGGATAGAATTTTAACTAACCTATAGCTTAAATAGAAAATTCCAATAAAAGACTCTTTGATAGAATAGCTTTTTAAATCAACCTTTAAGGAGAGTGCGATGAAACTGAGAGTAGCAGTTCTTGCCCTTTTAGTAGGAATGTCAACCGCCGCCGTTTCCTCGTGTGGTAAAAAAGAGGAAGTTAAAAAGAGCGAAGCTCCAAAGGCTGAAAAGGGAGCTCCTATGCCAAAACCTCTAACTTCACTTGAAGAGAAAAACCAGAATCAGAACCTACCACCAGGACACCCTGAACTTCCACCCGGACATCCACCACTTAACAAGGAACTCCCACCGGGGCACCCTCAGGTAGATAAGGAGTTAATGTCAATGCACACGAGCAAGAACTTGACAAAGTTTGACAGGCCCATAAGAATTCCTGAAGAGGTAACAAAAACCTGGAAAAGCGCAACAGTTGACATAGTAGACAAAGCTTCCGGAAAGACGGTTAAAGAGTTTAAGGTTCACAACGGAGAGACCGTCAAGTACGGAGGACTTGAGATTAAAGTTCTCTACATAGTTCCACACCTTGTTTTAGATAACGGCTACACCTCCGGCTCAAACGAGCCACAAAACCCGGCGATACTTGTAGAGGTTAATGAAAACGGAAAGACAATCTACGCAGGGCCTATCTACCAGAAGTTCCCTGCAATGTATAACATCAACCATCCCCGCTACGTCCTAATCCTCAAGGAAATATCAAAGGAGGGGTAATCCCTCCTCTTCTTTGAGAGTCCAAAGAACAGGGCTACCAATTAAGAACTTCACCTTGAAACTTCCACACTAAGCTACATAACTTAAAATTTGAAAAGAAAGTTCTTTCAGGAGGGAGAGATGCCGGTTAAGGACCTAATAAGGAGAAAGGTTGTTGTTATAGAGCCAGACGATCCGGTTAAGCTTGCAGCAAAAAGAATGGAAGATAAGATGGTGGGAAGCTTGGTCGTTATTGAGGGAGACAAACCTGTAGGAATAATAACAGACAGGGACATCGCCATAAGGGTCGTTGGTGGAGAAAAATTTCCAGATACTCCCGTAAGGGAGGTGATGACGAAAGACCCAATTACGATAAGTGAGGACGCAACCTTCTTTGAGCTTACCAAAACCTTTAGAAACGCTGCCGTAAGAAGGTTAATCGTTGTAGATAAGGACGGTAAACTTGTAGGTTTAATCTCCATAGACGACGTTATGGAGCTCCTCACCACAGAGTTTGCCAACCTCATAGCGGCAATAAGGGGATAGATGACGATAAAGGTAGAAACTCCAGTATTTGAAGGGCCTTTAGACCTGCTCATCTACCTCATAAAGAAACGGGAAGTGAGCATTTACGACATTCCCATTGCGGAAATTACAGAGGAATTCCTAAACTATATCTACCAGATGCAAGAGTTAAACATACCCCTTGCTTCAGAGTTTCTCTTAATGGCGGCAACCCTTGCAAGGATAAAGTCAGAATACCTAATTCCAAGGGAAGAGGAAGAAGACCCGAGGAGAGAGCTCGTTCAGATTATTGAAGAGTATCTCAAGTCAAAAAGGGCTGCAGAAGAACTTGAAAAGTTAGAAGAGAAAGAGGCAAAGTTCTTTAAACACAACCCTTCAGACTTAATCTTCCAGTTTCAGGATAAAGTTAAGATAGCAAATACTGTAGAAGACTTAAAAAACGCTTTTATAAACATCCTTGAAAGGAAAAAACCACCAAAACTCAAAGTAGGAATAAAACTCTCTTCAGAGTCTTTTAAAGTCTCAGACAAGATTGAAGAGATAAGAAACTTAATGAAGGAGAAATACCTCTTCCCGTTCTCAGAGCTGATTGAGAGGAGCTCCTGCCGGTTAGAGGCAATCACCCACTTTTTGGCGATTTTGGAGCTCTCAAGGCTTGGAGAAGTTGCAACCTTTACCGACGGAGAAGAGTTCTTCATCTCAAGGGTCTTCCCACTTAACCGAAGTGTAAGGTTGACAGTTGCAACTGACTAATCCTTCTTCCTCAGCTTCTTCTCAATAACTTCAGCTTTACTCTGAAGGTTTAAAAGCCTGTTTATGTATGAAACCCTCTCTAAACTCCTTCCTGAATACTCTACAACTATGTCTAAGGGGAGACCAAGTTTAAGGAGCTCTGCAACGTAGTTGTCTTTAAAGTCAGCAACTGTCAGTTTTGAGCCCAGCTGCTTCATTATCCTGTGAAAGGTTACCTTAACCGTTGCCGGCCTTACGTTTAAAAGAGGAGCTATAGGAAGTTTCTCTGACTTAATAGACTCAAGTCTCTCCTTTATCTCGTCGTCTATAACGAACCGCTTTATCCTCTTCTCCTGTAAAACGGGAATTCCCATAAAGTAGCCGTAAGAACTTACTTTCAGTTTCCCTATCTCTGCAGGTGAAAGTCCCAGTCTGAAAATCATCATAAGGGCGGTTTTTAAGTCCTCAGACTTTAAACGGGATAGCTGGGAGTAGAGAAAGTCAAGCTCTTCTTTAGCTATAGGCCTGAACTCCTGAAACTCTGCCGTTTCCGGTGGAGTAAACTTAAGCCTTCTCTTTATTCCCTTAAACTTCAAGTAGTGCTGAATTGCAGACATAGCAGTTCTGAAGCTTTTTTCCGTTTTATACCTTGTAGAGAAGTAACCGTAGAGTTTGTCTTCGTCAAAGTCCGTAAGTTCGTAACCGTAAAGGTCTAAAAAACTCTGAAAGTAGCGAAGAACCCGCCTGTAGGTATCTATTGTGTTTTTCTTATACCCGTCCTCTATCAGCGATGAGAGAAAATCTTCCACTCTTTCCCTTTCCCATACAAGTTTGAGTAGTAGTATAAATTAACATAAGTTCTTTTAACGTAATCCCTCGTTTCCTGAAAAGGAATGTAAACCTCGTTAAAGATTATTAGGTCTTCCGGTGTTTCAATCTTTCCGAAACTCTTTATAGCCTTCTTTACCCGTGAAGGCCCAAAGTTGTAGGCTGCAGCTGCTAAAGGAAAGAGCTTAAACTCATTTAATAGAGAATGGATGTAGTATGAGCCGAACCTATAGTTAACTTCGGGTTTGTAGAGGTAGTGAACTTTAAAATTCTTAACTTTCAGTTTTCCGGCAATGTGCTTTCCCGTTCGGGGCATTATCTGCATAAGGCCTATTGCCCCGCTCCTTGAGAGGGCTCTCCCGTCAAATAAACTCTCCTGCCTCGCAATAGAGAGGGAGATTAGGTCGTCTCCAAAAACGGAAGGCTTTGGGTAGAGAACAGGGAAAAGGTAGGGATACTTGTTTAACTTACTTTTAAAAGGAACTGCAAGCTTTATTCCGAGCTTGTAGTTACTACACAGGTATTGAGCTAAAGCGTTCTGTGGAGTAGGTCTGTCTATAAAAGAAATAGCATCGCAGTAACCTTTTTTGTAGAGGAACTTTAAGCCTCTATCTCTCAGCCTAAGCTCTGAAAAAGCCTTTCTCTTTTCGTAAGGGAACTTTTTCGGAGGGGAGAGAAGGAGCGTATAGAAATCAATGTCTGAACTTTTCCACTTCCTTCCAACGCAAATCGCATACAGAACTTTAGCGGTTTCTGAAGAACTTTTTAACCTCTCTAAACTCTTACAGTCTCCTGTAAAGGCATAGTAGCGCGACAGGTAATAGTTATAAATGTCAGGGAAAGCCTTGGCGTAGGAGAGAGCCCTCCTAAAAAGCCCCAAATCCTTGTTAAACAGTTTGTCTAAAATGTAGACTGTTGCTGTCCTCTTAAAAGAAATTTTGTCAGAACTCTCTATAAGTTCCCTGTAGAATTCAAACTTCTCCGCCAAACTTTGGGAGAGAAACATCAGAAAGAGGTAACGCTCATCGGGGAGAGAACCGGAAAACAGGGTCTTGGCGGGAGCTCTCTTTCCCTCTTTCAAAAGGGTATAAGCCAAAAGGTAGGTGTAGTAAGGGTCTTCCCTTAGGTAGGAAAGGTAGAACAGTGCAGTATCTGTATCTCCGTTCTTTGCAGCCAGCCAAACCTTTTTCCTTAAAACCTCTGGTTTGAACAGGTAAGAGGTGTTACCCCTGTTAGCCATAAGAACGTCTTCGTCAAGGTCATCGGTAAGTGTGAAAACCTTTAGGTAGAGCTCTCTCGCTTCTTTTTCTCTTCCTTCCTTCCTTAAAAGGGAAGCCAACTTCAGCTTCCCGTATAGGTTCTTCGGCTCCGGAACACCTTCTGAAACAGAGCAGCTATCTATGTAGAGGAGAAGAGAAGGCTCTCTCAGGTCTGTTTTAAAGAGCTCCCTAAAATCTTCTGAACAGAAATTACCCGTCTTAATGGAACTAATAAAGAGCTCTGCACTTTTTAAAGGTAGAGCCCTTGAAACAGAAGGAATCAAGAAGAAAATAACGAAAATGAAGAAAACCATAAGAAAATTATACCCTTAAAGGAACCCCTCCCAAAGGAGGGGCTTTCAAGCTGCTCTGCAGCCGAGGGGACGGCTATTGTGGGGCATCAGGGAAAAGTCCCTATCATTAAAAATATTATCGTTCTTTTAAGAAACAATTTGACACATACGAAGTAAGGCTGTTTGAAAAATCCAGAGGAATAAGAAAAGAACCCAGAGATTGAATAGACAAAACTTAGCTAATACAAATAACTGAGCTATCTGAAAGCTCTTAGTCCTCTCATAACTACCAACTGCCTGTTTTATCTCTCCAAATATCCTTTTAAAATCTTCAGTGGATAAAGCTCTAGAGCCTGTCCTCTCCGGTGCACGTAGCGTTTGGTGAGTTTAAGTATTTTTCTGAAGTTAAGACTCTTTACTCTCATACCGGAGAGGATAGGCTTTTTTCTTCGTTTTTGCAGTTTTCAAACACCCTCCATAGGAAGCTAAAAACCGTTAAAATAAAGCCGAAAATGGATAAAGGTATTTCTTTGGCCAAAACCAAAAACACGGCGGTGAACCATGGACATAGCAACGGTAATCGGTATTGCTGCAGCTTACCTACTGATTATCGGTTCAATAGTCATTGGCGGTAGCCCGGGTGCCTTCATAAACATTCCTTCCCTCCTCATCACTGTCGGAGGTGGCCTTGCTGCAGGAATGGCCGGCTACCCGTTAGGAGAGTTTATCGGTGGCCTTAAAGCAATACTGAAAGCAATTAAGCCGGAAGTGGGAGACCCGATAGAGACCGTTGAGTTCTTAACAGAGATTGCAAAGAAGGCAAGAAAAGAGGGAATCCTTGCACTAGAAGCCGACATAGACCAGTTCTACGCAAAAGATCCGTTTTTTGGAAACATAATGAGGATGCTGATAGACGGGTTAGAGGTAGAAGAGATAAAAAGTACGGCGGAGAGTTCCATGGCTCAAATAGACCAAAAACTCTCAACTGAAGTAGCTGTATGGGAAGCCCTTGGAGACCTATTCCCGGCCTTTGGAATGATTGGAACCCTCATAGGACTTATCCAGATGCTTCAGAACCTGTCAGACCCTTCTGCTTTAGGTCCCGGAATGGCGGTAGCTATGATTACAACCCTTTACGGAGCTATTCTGGCCAATACCCTCTGTATTCCTGTAGCCAAGAAACTTAAATACTATAAAGACTTAAAGATGCTCTTCCTTGAAGCCTACATCATTACTGCAGAAGCAATAGAGAAGGGTATAAACCCGAACATCCTCCGTCAGAAGCTTGCAGGGCTATTTGGAGTTGAGCTGAAAGAGGGTCAGTAATGGCAAGGAAGAAAAAGGAGGAGTGTAAGGCTCCTCCGGCGTGGCTTACAAGTTTCGGTGATTTAATGTCCCTCCTCCTTACTTTTTTTATTCTCCTATACTCAATGTCTACCATCTCGTTAGAGAAGTTCTACCAAGCAATCAAAGGAATTATTCAGGCCTTTGGTGGTCACTACGTAGTCTACGAGGAAAGGGTAATACGGGGAAAAAATGTTCCCGTTCAAATGCCTAACATGTACCCGAAGATGAGAAGCAGAAAAGCAATTGAAGAAAAACTCCACGAGATAAGAGAAACCCTCAGTAAACTCGGGATAAAGTCTGAAGTTGCAAAGTTCGGAACAAGCATAAGGCTCAGAATAAACACAGACAAACTCTTTCCTCCAGGAAGCGACAGACCCTACTCTCAGACCATACCTGTAATCATGGAGATATGCCGAAAACTCAAAGAGCTTAACCTTCCTATAACTATAGAGGGACACACGGATAACACTCCTATAAAAAGCAATAGATTCCCTTCAAACTGGGAACTCTCTGCTGCAAGGGCAACCAGCGTACTAAGGCTCTTTCTTCAGTGTGGTTACGATCCAAAGAAACTCTCAGCAGCAGGTTGCGGCCCTTATAGGCCTATAGCCCCCAATACAACCCCAGAAGGGAAAGCAAAAAACAGAAGAATAGAGATCGTAATTCACCTTCCGATGTGAGAGGGCTATGGCAAGGAAGAAGCAGGAAGAGTGTAAATCGGTTCCAGCGTGGCTAACCAGCTTTAGCGACCTGATGTCTCTTCTCCTTACCTTTTTCATCCTCCTCTACTCTATGTCAACACTTGACATAACAAAAGCTATGAAATTCCTCTCATACTTTCAGGGAGAAAAGGCAAAATCCTTTGAACAGTTATCGGTCGTTAAACCCATTCAGATATACACAACAGACCTTGCAAAGAAAATAAAAAAGATTCTAAAGAGGATTCTTCCTATATCCGGATACCAGATAGTAGTAACCAAGAACTACGTAATGGTAAGGCTATTTAACAGAATCTTATTCAAGGAGAACTCTCTCGAGATAACACCTCAGGCAAAGAGAGCGTTAGACCAAATAGCAAAGGTAATAAAAGGACTAAAGGGCAATTACCAAGTCGTTGTAGAAGGCCACACAAGTAAGGGTGAACCGACAGTTCCCATACCCGGCATTCAGGATAGCTGGGACTTATCAATAAGAAGGGCAACAGCCGTAGTCAGGTATCTTACATCAAAGGGTGTAGACCCCTCAAAGTTTGAAGCAGTCGGCTACGATACAACGAGGCCTCTTTATACCTGGAACAACCCGATACTTCAGGCAAGGAACAGACGGGTTGAGATATACATAAAGGTTGCCGTTCCAAAAGAAGAGAATGAGGAAAAGGTTGAGTTTAAGAAGAAGGAAAAACTGCCCGGAAAGGGCAGTGAGAAGAGCTCCATCAGTTCAGAAAAACGTTAAGCTTCTTCCTAAGGGCATACTCTTTCATCTTCTTCTTAGCTCTCGTCTCAAGCTGGCGAACCCTTTCACGACTAATGCCCAACTTTTCGCCTATCTCTCTCAAGGTTTTAGGCTCGTTTCCGTCTAAACCAAAGCGCATAGTTATTATTTTCTTCTCTTGAGGAGTAAGTTGTTCAAGCATCTCCTGGATGCTCTGTTTCAGCTCCTCCTGAACCACCTTCTCCTCAACTTCTGCAGTTCCCTCCCCTTTTAAGAAGTCCTTAAAAGTCGTATCCTCTTCATCCCCTATTGGAGTATCTAAAGAGAGGGGAACCTGACAGACTGAGAGGAGCCTTTCAATCTCTTTTGGATCCATACCAACGTATTCTGCAAGCTCCTCGGTGGTAGGCTCTCTTCCAAGTTTTTTAAGGAGTTCCCCGTAGGAGCGGGTTATCTTGTTAACCAAAACCGCCTGTTTAACGGGAATCTTTACTGCCCCTGTCTGCTGAGCTAAAGCCTGCATTATGGACTGCCTTATCCACCAAACGGCGTAGGAGATGAACTTAACGCCCTTATCTGGGTCAAAACGCCTTGCGGCCTCTATAAGCCCCAAAATCCCTTCGGCTATGAGGTCATGAAGTGGTAGTCCGCATCCCAGATATTTTTTCGCAACGCTGACGACGAACCTGAGGTTAGACTCAACGAGCTTCTTCAGAGCTTCTTTATCCCCAGCCTTTGCCCTCTTTGCAAGTTTAACCTCTTCCTCCCTTGAAAGAAGGGGAATCTTTGATATGGCCTTTAAAAAGGCGTCTAAGGAGTCCTTATCGGGAACGAAAGACTCTATGAGAGACGGGTCAATTTCTTGGTCAAAGAGGGAGAGCTCCCCTTCCTCAGAGGGAGCTCCCATACTATCGTCAAAAACCTGATTTTCTTCATCCTCTAAAAAGAAATCCTTTTCTTCCATTCTACTCCTCCGGCTTGAGAACTAGGTAAATAACACCCTCTCCTCTGATCACTTTGAGGAGAACACCGGAATCTCCGGCCTGTTCAAGGACTTTAATGAGGTCATCAACACTTTTTACTGACTTCATAGTCCTCGGCGTTATACCAGCTTCAACGATAATGTCACCTTCGCTCAGACCGGCATCGTCTGCAGGAGAACCGGGTTTAACAGAAGTAACTAAAAGCCCGTACTTTATCCAACTTGGAACGCCTAACTTCTTGCGGAGCTCCGGAGTAAGCTTCTGAACTGAGAAGCCAAACTTACTCATCAAGTCAACAGAAGCTACGCTAGTCCCTCCGGGCATCTGACCGATCTTGACCGTAAGGACTTTCCTCTTGCCATCTCTGATAAGTGTAATTTTTACCTTCTCCCCCGGAGGCGTGTTTATGACTTTTAGCTGGAGGTCTGTCACATCTTTAACAGGCTCTCCGTTAAACTCAACAATAATGTCGCCGCTCTTTAAACCTCCCTTCTCCGCAGGAGAACCAGGCATTACCTTTGTTACGAGAACTCCGTGGTTAACGCCGAACTTCTTTGCAAGATCCGGAGAAACGTCCTCAATGTAGACTCCTAACCAGCCTCTAATGACTTTTCCGTACTTGAGAAGGTCGTTCATCACCTTCTTTGCAATGTTTATGGGAACGGCAAAGCCTAAACCTTGAGCGTTTCTTACAATAGCGGTGTTTATTCCGATTACCCTGCCGTGAATATCACACAGAGGACCTCCGCTGTTTCCGGGGTTTATAGCTGCATCGGTCTGGATAAAGTCTTCAATCGGGTTAAGGCCTAAACCGTGCCTACCCTTTGCTGATACTATTCCGTGGGTTACAGTCCAGTTAAGGCCGTAAGGGTTACCAACAGCAATAACAAACTCCCCTACTTTTATGTTGTCTGAATCCCCAAGCTTAACTGTAGGAACTTTCCTATTGCCTACCTTAATCTTTATAAGTGCAACGTCTGTTTTTGGGTCTCTACCTACAATCTTAGCCCTGTAAACAGAACCGTCGCTGAGCTTAACTTTTATAACCTTTGCTTGTGCAACAACGTGGTTATTTGTAAGGATGTAAGCCCAGCCCTTCTCTTCCTTAACGATAAAACCTGAACCGAGAGCTCTCATCTGAAAACGATCTGGAATCTGTGGGAAAGGAAACCCAAACTGGTGGAAGAAATCTCTAAACTCATGTGGAATAGGTGGATGGTTAATCTTTACTTCAGAAACCGTGCTGATGTTGACAACGGCAGGCTTTACCTTTTCAGCAACAGTTTCAAAAACTCTCTGTAGAGACTCGGCAACGGAGTAATCCTCCTGCGTAGCCTGAACAGAGGCCAAAACGGAAGAAGATGTAATAGATACTGCAGCTACAGCTGTTAGGACACACCTTAGAAGCTGTCTGGTGTTCATCGCACTACCTCCAGAATTTGTTTTTAGTTGTCTTTCTTAGCATATAGCTTTTCTACTAACTCTTTTACCTTTTTTTCACTTAAAACTCTCTTTGCACCAATAAACCTATACCTGAAGTAACGGTTGCTAAGTGATGAAATTGCAAGACCATGGAACATTGAAGAGAAGTGGATAAACTTTCCGTTTCCGATGTATATACCAACGTGGGACGGGTAGCTGGCGTAAGTTCTGAAGAAAACCAAGTCACCTACTTTTAGGTGGTTCTTATCAACAGGCATCCCTACATTAAACTGAGCCCTTGCAGTTCTCGGAAGGTTTATCCCTAACTTTCTGTATACATACATGGTAAAAGAGGAACAGTCTAAACCTACTTTTGGATTTGCTGCCCCGAAAACGTAAGGAGTGTTTTTCAGGGTTTTGAAAATATCTGCCAATATTTGATAGAAAGTTCCCTTATACTGAGGGTCGTTGAGTATTGAAAGACTCCAGTTGTCATACCTTACATTAAGAGGAGTAGAGAGAACGTCTGAAAGGGCTTCAGACTCCCTGTAGACCACGTCTGTTATCGGGTATATCTCCTCAGAAACGACTTTTGACTTAAACTTCTCAGACTTCTCCTCTAAAAACTCTATAGTTTCAAGGCTCTTTTTAGGTCTAAACTGCCGATACCAGCTAACAGAGTGAAACTTAGGCGGTATGTAGAGCCTCTGACCTACTAATATTATGGAGCTCCTTAAGTGGTTAGCCCTCTTTATCTTTGAAACGGAAAGATGGAACCGTTTAGCTATCTTAGATAGAGTATCTCCTCTTTTTACTACGTAAACCTGAGAAAAAGCTGGAACAGAAAAGGATAGGAGAAATAAGGTACAGAAAATCAGCTTCCTCAACTCCAACCTCTCCCTCATACGGTGAACTTAGATTTTAGCACACTTATACTACTGCTCCTTCCGTCTCAACCTGCTCCTTTACGTACCTGTAGTAGTTTATCAGAGAGTCTACCACTCCGTTTTCAACGTTTGAGAGGAAATCCTCAAAAAGCTGGTAGGCCTCTTTCTTAAACTCAACAACTGGGTCTCTCTGACCGTAACCCCTCCAGCCGATGCTCTCCTTTATGTGGTCAAGAGCTCTAAGATTTTCCCTCCAGTAGTGGTCAAGCCTGTCAAGAAGTATCATCCTCTCAATCTCTCTGAGCTGTCCCTCTCCTACCAGATTCTCAAGCTCCTCATACTTACTAATCAGCGTATCGTAAATGAGCTTTGCGAGTTTCTCTCTGTCGGTGGGAGCTCCCTCAACCTGCAAGTTCATAAGCTCTTCATACTTTGTAGGAATCGGGAACTCAAAACCGAAACGGGCTTCAAGGGTTCTCTTAAGCTCTTCTAAGTTCCACTCATCCGGCAGAACGTTCTCCGGAGCGAAAGAGTCAACAAGCTCCCAAGCAACATCCTCAAAGAATCCTAAAATCTCATCTTTCAGGTTTTCACCCTCTAAAACCTTGTTTCTCTGCTCGTAAACAACTTTCCTCTGGACGTTGTAAACCTCGTCATACTCAAGGAGCCTCTTCCTAATCTGGAAGTTCTGCTCCTCAACCCTCCTCTGAGCATTCTCAAGGGCTTTACTGACCATTTTGTGGGTTATAGGCTCGTCCTCTGGAACGTTCATCATCTCCATCATCTTCTTTATCCTGTCGGAACCAAAGAGCCTTAAGAGGTTATCCTCTAAGGAGAGGAAGAACCTTGACTCTCCTGGATCTCCCTGCCTTCCTGCCCTACCCCTCAGCTGGTTGTCAATCCTCCGTGATTCGTTCCTCTCAGTTCCAATGATGTAAAGACCGCCTAACTCTTTAACTTTCTCTTTCTCCTTTTCCGTTATCTCTCTATACTTCCGGAAAGTTTCCTCGTAAATCTCTTGATACTTTTCCTCTCCGACCTTTTCGGGAGCTATTCCTTTCTCTTTTAGCTCTCTCTTTGCAAGGAACTCAGGGTTTCCTCCAAGGAGAATGTCTGTTCCCCTACCGGCCATGTTTGTTGCAATCGTAACGGCCCCAAGCCTTCCAGCTTGAGCAACGATTTCAGCTTCCCTTTCGTGGTGTTTAGCGTTTAAGACTTGATGGGGAATTCCTCTCTTCTTGAGGAGCCTTGATAGGTACTCAGAATCCTCAATGGAGTTGGTTCCTACAAGAACAGGCCTCCCTATCCGGTAGTTCTTCTCAATCTCTTTAACAACGGCGTTAAACTTGGCCTTCTTATTCTTGTAGATAAGGTCAGGGTGGTCTTTTCTTATAACCGGCTTATTCGTCGGAATTACGACGACGTCTAAGCCGTAAATCTCCTTCAGTTCTGCAGCTTCAGTTTCGGCCGTTCCTGTCATTCCGGCAAGTTTCTTATAAAGCCTGAAGTAGTTCTGAATGGTTATGGTCGCAAGGGTCTGGTTTTCAGCCTCTATCTTCACTCCCTCTTTAGCCTCTACAGCCTGGTGGAGACCGTCGCTCCATCGCCTTCCCGGCATGATACGGCCTGTGAACTCGTCAACAATTATTACCTTGCCATCTTTTACGACGTAATCAACGTCTCTGTGGAAAAGGTGGTGAGCCCTTAAAGACTGGATTATTGCGTGGAGAAGGTCTGAAAACTTAGGGTCGTAAAGGTTAAAGTCTTTAATTCCCGTAATCTGTGAAACTATCTCCTCAACTTTTCTGATTCCCTCGTCTGTAAGGGTTGCCGTTTTCGTCTTCTCCTCAACCTTAAAGTGTTTACCTTTTTGAAGCTGCCTAACAATCCCGTCAGCTATGTAGTAGACGTCAACGCTCTCCTCTGAGGGACCCGAAATGATGAGCGGAGTTCTCGCCTCGTCTATGAGGACAGAGTCCGCCTCATCAACAATTGCGTAGAAGAGCTCCCTCTGAACTTTATCCTCTTTTGAGAAGACCATGTTGTCTCTGAGGTAGTCAAAACCGAACTCCGAGTTGGTTCCGTAGGTAATGTCCCTTGAATACATCTCTTTTCTTTTGTCTTTCTCCATCTGGTTCTGAAGGTAACCGACGGTTAGCCCTAAATAGTTATAAATTGGCCCCATCAATTCGGCGTCACGCTTTGCAAGGTAGTCGTTAACCGTAACGATGTGGACTCCCCTGTCTGCAAGGGCATTAAGGTAGGCAGGAAGAGTTGCAACTAAGGTTTTACCCTCTCCCGTTTTCATTTCTGCAACTTTTCCCCGGTGGAGAACAATACCCCCTATGAGCTGAACGTCGTAGTGGCGCATTCCTTTAGTTCTCTTTGCCGCCTCCCTGACTGCTGCAAAGGCCTCGGGAAGAATCCTGTCCATATACCTAAACTGCTCTTCAAGCTCCTGTATCTTTTTAAGCTCTGAGCGCCATTTTGCAGTTAGTGACTGGAGCTCCTCCTTACTCTTCTTCTCAAACTCCTTCTCAAGGGAGTTTATCCTGTCAACGATAGGCCTTAGTTTCTTTATCTCTCTTTCGTTTTTACTTCCCAAAATCTTAGTAAGAATGGCGTTTATCACGGCTTCACCTCCAAAAGGTTTTAGCGAAAAGAGATTGGCGCAAAATTTATCCTAAACGGTAGGTGAAGCCCTCGGTGGAGAGGAGTTAAAGCGGTGGGATATTTTGACTGTGAACTTGTAGCGGAGCTCCGTCTCAGCCTCCCTCTCAACGGGAAGGGCTGGTGCTGAAGGCGAGAGCTCCCGCCTCTGATGGGAAACTACAACGTAAGAAGCAACTTCCCTCGAATAGTGTCCATCGGAGAAACCGGAAACCTCTACTCCGCAGCAGATAACCGCAGTCAGTAAGAAAAAACCTATCAGGAACTTCCTGAACTTCATCAATCCTCTAAGCTCCAACAACTACCGGTTTCAAGAACTACAACATTATCGCTAACGTTTGAAATATAACTGTAGGAGAGAAGCCTTTCAAGTGCCCTCTCCCTCTTGGCAAGGAAGGGAATCACGTGCCAGCAGCCGTAGTGGATGGGAATAAGCCACATTGCTCCCAAAATCTTAAATCCTCTAACGGCCTCTTCGGGAGTTTGGTGAAACTTCCTAAGAAAAGGCATAAAACCGCCTATCGGAAGAAGAGCAACGTCAACCTTAAACCTCTCTGCTATTGAGATATAAAGGTATTCAGAAAAGGCAGTATCTCCGGCAAAGTAGACGGTTAAGCCGCTCCACTCAAGAACGAAACCGCCGACACCGGTATTCGGGTAGAGGACGTTTCTACCCCTGTTGTGCCTTGCAGGAACTAAAGTTACCTTTAAATCCTTATAAGCAAAGGAAGAAAAGGGTCTAAGCTCAACGGTCTCCCTCCCTTTTAGGAGCTTGGAGCAGTTTTCTGGAGTAACGGCAACGAAATCTGAAGGGATTCGCCTTACAGTTTTAAGGTCTAAATGGTCGTAGTGGGCGTGGGAGATAAGGACGACCTCCGGGGAAACCTCCTCAGGAGAGCAGGCCGGCGGAACGACCCTCGGAATTCCCCCGGCAGAGCTGGTGAGAAAAGGGTCAGTTAGGATTTCCAAACTTCCTAACTTTACCCGAATGGTGGAGTGACCTAAATTTTCTATCTGAAGTCCCATGTTGGTGAATTTATCTCATCAAGGGAGAAGAGCAATGAAGAAAGGTTTTAGCGATATAGAACAGTTCTTCTTAGAAGCCGAGGAAAAGAGGCTAAAGGGGATTAAAGAGAAGAAGGAAAGAAACCAAAGACCTGTCCAGAGACGGGAGAACTTGATAAATCAGATAAAGAACCTTAACGAGAAACTCAAAGGGAAAGACAGGAAAATAAGGGAGCTCTACCGTGAGATAGGTCAACTTCAGAACGAACTCTCAAAGTTTAAGAAAATTCAAAAAGAATTGGAGAAAAAGGAAAAAGAGTTTCAGGAAATTGACAGGTATAAAGAGAAAATTGATAGTCTTCAGGCGGAGATATCAAAACTTAAAGGAGAAATTGCCGAGAAAGATAAGCAGATAGAGAACCTAAAAGCTCAGGAAATCCCTAAACCGAAGGTTGAGCTCTTTATTGAGGTAGCCTTAAACTCCGTTTCAGAACTTGCAGCAGGACAGAGTAAAACGAAAGTTCTCTTCTCCAAAAGGTTCAGGAAGGATATGGTTAAAGAAGTCTCCGTAAGGCCGTTTCTGTTTAACAGCTTTATCTCTGCACTTTCAAGAATTGGGACGACTTCAAAACTACTAAAGAGAGACTCAAAACACGACATTTACAGAATAAGGGTCACCTCTCCATACGGAGAATACAGGGCTGTTTACCTGCAGATGGAGAAGAACACGATAAAGTTCGTTCGGTTCGGTCAGAGAGACTCAATTTACAGAGAGCTTGAGGCCTGCGGGTGGAAGTTTGAGTAGGGTTTTAAGGGAACTCTGTCAGGTCTCTCCCTATCTCTCTAAGGAAGAGGTAGAGGTCTTTAAGAGAGTAACTCCAGTTTATCCGTTTTCAACAACCGAATACTACTTGAGCGTTGCACGGAGCTCCCCCGCCGTCAGGAAGATGGTAATTCCATCGGTTGAGGAAATTGACCCGGAAGTTCAAAAACACGGGGAAGATGACCCTCTAAACGAGGAGAAAGACTCCCCGACTCCCTACCTTACCCACAGGTATCCCGACAGAGTCCTCTTAGTAACCACAAACTACTGCCCCGTTCTGTGCCGATACTGTATGAGAAAGCGAAACTGGAAAAAACCTACATTTACGATATCCGAAAAAGAGTTAGAGAAAGCCCTTTCCTACATCAGGAAGAACTGCAAAATCAGAGACGTTCTAATCTCTGGCGGAGACCCTTTAACCCTTCCTTTAGAACTCCTCAAAGAACTCCTTGAGAAACTGAAAGAGATTGAGCATGTTGAAGTGGTCAGAATCGGAACGAGAATCCCTGTAGTAGACCCGGATAGGGTCTTAGACGAAGAGCTCCTAAAAACCATAGAAAGGGCAGAGAAGGTTTGGGTTAACACCCACTTTAACCACCCAGACGAGGTAACAGAGGAGTCTAAAGAGGCTGTCAGAGCTCTCCTAAAGTGTGGAGCTCCCGTTAACAACCAAACGGTTCTACTAAAGGGAATAAACGACTCTGTAGAGGTATTAGAAAAGCTATTTAGAGAGCTCCAGAAGGCAAAAGTTCGTCCCTACTACCTTTTCCACTGCGACCCAGTTAAAGGGGTGATGCACTTCTCAACGCCAATAACAAAAGGACTTGAGATAGTGAGGGAGCTCTTTAAGAAACTTTCGCCCCTTGCAATCCCTTACTACGCCGTTGACGGACCCGGAGGGTACGGAAAAGTCCCCCTCCTCCCCCATAGGTTCAGAGTGAAAAACGGAAAATACCTGTTTGAGAGCTTCAATGGAAACTGGTTTGAGATGGAAGACCGCTAACCTTTCTTTATCATCTCAATAAACTTCCTTGCCCTGTCTCCCCTTAAGTAGTCTGCAAGCTTTAAAAGTCCCTCTGTGTAATACCTTGCCTTAAATCCTTTAAACGTAAGGTAGAGCCTTGCAATTTCAGCCCTATCCTTGTGGGGACAGGCGGTAACTATCACTTTATCCTTATCAAGCTCGTTAAGTCTATCCGGAAGCTCGTTTAACGGAATGTGCTTTCCAAAGCCAAAGTGCCAAGCCTCATACTCCTCAGGAAACCTAATGTCAACTATCTCAGCTTCGCCTTTAGCGTAGAGTTCAAGGAGCTCTTCAGTTCCAATCTTCATCTTCCTTCTCTCTTCGTAGTCAAAGCTTTTCAGATACTCGTCAAAAGTCATAGCATCCCTCCTTTTTCTAAGTTTGACGAAATAATTATAGACAAATCGGAAGACAAGAGTTAAATTGATAATTGATAATCATTCCTAATAACGGAGAGAAAGACCATGAAGAAGGCAAACAGACTAATAAAAGAGAAGAGTTTCTACCTGAAACAGCACGCATACAACCCCGTTGACTGGTTCCCCTGGGGAGAAGAAGCCTTCAGAAAAGCAAAAAAGGAAGATAAACCAATCTTTATCTCTATCGGTTACTCATCGTGCCACTGGTGTCACGTAATGGAAAAGGAGAGCTTTGAAGACGAAGAAGTGGCAAGAGTAATAAATGAGAATTTTGTCCCGATAAAAGTTGACAGGGAAGAGAGACCGGACGTAGACAGGTTTTACATGGAAGCCTGTCAGTCAATGACAGGAAGCGGCGGCTGGCCGTTAACTGTAGTCGCAACTCCAGATAGAAAACCCTTCTTTGCTGCAACATACCTACCGAAAGGACGGCTGTTAAGAATCCTGAATCAGATAGCAAAAATGTGGAGAGAGGAGAGGAAAAGGCTCGTTTCTGCAGGTGAAGAGGTGGTTAAACACATTCAGAGTTTTTCTTTAGAGAGGGAAGGGGAGCTCCCCAACGTTTTAAAACTGGTAGAAAAGTTTACGGCAGAGCTTGAAAACCGGTTTGACGAGGTAAACGGCGGCTTCTCTCCACCGCCAAAGTTCCCCCAACCACAGAACCTCTGGTTCTTGACAAACGTCTCGTCACTTTATGGAACGGAAAAGGCCTTTGAAATGGCAGCCTATACACTTAAAGCCATGAGATTAGGGGGAATTTACGACCAGATAGGAGGCGGGTTTCACAGGTATTCTGTAGACGCCATGTGGTTCGTTCCCCACTTTGAGAAGATGCTCTACGATCAAGCCGGCCTACTTGTGGCCTACTCAACGGCATACGGCTACAGCAGATACTGGCTCTTCAAAGAAACCGCCGAAGGAATATTCAGGTACTTAAAGAGGGAAATGAGAAACCCTTACGGAACTTTCTACTCATCTCAAGACGCCGACTCAAACGGAGTAGAGGGAGGATTTTACCTCTGGAATTGGAAGGAGCTAAAAGAGGCCTTAACTTCTGAGGAACTAGAGTTTGTAAGGCACATTTACAATCTATCGCCTGAAGGAAACTACGAAGGGGGCTACAACCTTCCCTTCATAGGAAGAGACCTTGAAACGGCGGCAAGGGAGGTGGGAATGGAACTCCCTACCCTGATAGAGAAGAAAAGAACAGTTGACGAGAAACTCCTCTCTTTTAGGGAGAAGAACAAGCCAAAACCGGAAAGGGACGAGAAAATCCTCATAGACTGGAACAGCTACCTCCTGTGGGGACTGTCTGTTGCAGCCAGAAGTCTAAACGACAACGAGATGAGAGAAGCTGCTCAAGTTCTTTACAACGAAATTGAAAAATATGCAGAGAACGGGGAGCTCCCCCACGTCGTATACGGGAAAGAAGCCGCAGAAAAGGGGCTTCTTGACGACTACGCCTTTACCGTTAGAGGAACAGTTGAGCTATACCTCACCGTAGGGGACGAGAAACTGTTAGAGAGAGCAGTAGAGCTTACAGAGAAGGCCATTAGACTGTTCTACGACAGAGAGAGGGGAAACTTTTTCTCCTCAGTTCAGAAAGACCTCCCAGTGAAACAGAAAGAGCTCTTAGACGGAGCTTACCCCTCTGCCAACGGAGTGATGCTCCAAAACCTCTCTCTACTCTTTAACCTAACCGGAGAGTTTAAGTTCAGAGAGATTTTTGAAAGAAGCATAAAAAACCTAAGTGAATCGGCCGAAAGGTATCCGGCAGCTCTTACCTCATCACTTGAAGGGGCAGTAATATACGAAGAGTTTCAGCTAGTAAATGGAAAAGAGGAAAAACTTAAAAGTCTTCCTTACAGACCCTACATGGCAACAAAGGTTAACCCACAGGTAGAAAAGTTAAAAGTGTGCCAGAAGGGAACCTGTAGAGAGGTAGAGGAAATTTGAATTAAGATCTTTTCATTAGACCTACGCGCCTTTTAAGGAGCTCCACTTCTTCGTCGGTAAGGTGGCGGTATTCTCCGACGGGGAGTTCCCCGAGCTTTATCCCCCCGAACTCAACCCTCTTCAGGTATTTAACCGGGTAACCTATGGCTGCAAACATCCTTTTTACTTGGTGATATTTCCCCTCTGAAATCTCTATCTCCGCTTCAGACTCCCCTTCCCCTGCCTTAACTATCCTGACTTTTGCCGGCTTGGCCTTAAAGTCCTTAAGCTCTATTCCTTTTCTTAAAGGCTCAACCTCCTCTTCCGTCAGCTTACCATCAACGACAACGTAGTACTTTTTAGGAACCTTCCACTTAGGGTGGGTGAGCCTGTGGGCAAGCTCTCCATCTGTCGTTAAAAGGAGCAGCCCTTCGGCATCCTTATCAAGCCTTCCAACGGGAAAAAGTCTCTCAAAGCGGGGAATGTCGGCAAGGAGCTCCATAACAGTCAGCTCCCTGTCCTTCGTTGAGGTGACGTAGCCTGCCGGTTTGTTTAGGATAACGTAGTAGTTCTCCTCGTAGAAAACCAGCTCACCATCAACCAATACCTCGTCTTTTTTTGGGTCAACGTGAAAAGAAGGGTCTTTAATGACCTCCCCGTTAACCGTAACGTGCCCTTTTCTGATTAACCTCTTAACCTGAGAGCGAGGACCGAAACCGGCATTTGAGAGGAGCTTATCTAACCTCACATTCACCTCTTAGAACGATAAACCTGACTGAAAGCCAGTAGGTAATAAAGAAAACTACGAAATTAATAAAAACTGTCAAAACCTTAAAAACTTTCGGATTCCCGACTGCAGCAGCCAACTTCTTTTCTATCAGTGTTGCAACGGTTATAAACAGAACTACCTGAACTATCCAGCCTAAAACAGTCCTGCTCATTTTAAGTTTAAACTGAAAGAAGATTTCAATGGACTTTTTAAAGCCGAAAAATAGAACAAAAACTGTCAGAAATATCAAAAGCCCAAGGGATATTGCAGGATAAACGTGAAAAAATTTAGTCAGAAAGTAAAGAATTCCCGAATTAATTAAACCTAACATAAAGTAGACAAAAAGATAAAAGGCAGCACCTTGAATAAACCTACCCATTTTCCTTCTCTATAAACTTTTCTACTGCAAACTTATAAGTGATAAACAGCATAAGAATCGCTCCGTTAAGGTAGACGAAAACTGCAAAAGAAGGGTTCGGAACGGCCTTAATTAGGGCAAAGAAGAGAAGAAACGAAGAAATTATAAAAGGAATAAAGTGAAAGAGCCAAGCAACGGCAAGCTTCTTTCTATCCTCTATTCTGTAATACTTCTTCATAAGAACAACAAAAGCCCAGTATAGGGCTAAAACCATTAAGAGGGCTTCTACTGCCGTTCCCAAAACCCAAGGGAGCTCCATTTTCAGAAAGAGCCGAGTAATCAGGCTGTTTATCATGTAGATAAAGATGAAAACGTAGGCGTATATCAGAAACGCCTTATACTTCCTGTTCAAAACCACCTCCTACTAGTAGGAATACCCCAGTCCCCTCAGCTGCTCAGGTCTGCTCCTCCAGTCCTCCTTCACCTTAACCCAAAGCCTCAGGTAGATCTTCTTTCCGAGGAGCTGCTCAAGTTCCTCCCTTGCAAGCTGGCCGATTTTTTTTAGTCTCTGACCACCCTTACCAATGATTATGGGCTTTTGGGACTCTTTCTCTACGATTATGTCGACATCTATTACAAGCATGTTGGGGTTCTTATCGCCGGGCTGAATGTTAACTACCTGAACTGTTGTTGCGTGGGGAACTTCGTCCCTCGTTAAGAGCATTATCTTTTCTCTGATTATCTCGGCTATGAACTGTTCAATGGGCTGGTCGGTTACCATGTGGTCTTCGTAGTACTTTGGACCTTCTGGAAGGTATTTGACAAGGAGCTCCAGCAACCTATCAAGGTTCGTTCCCCTGGTGGCGGAGATGGGAATAATCTCGTCAACGAACGGGAATTCTTTGTGTATCTCGTCAATCAGTGGAAGGAGCTCTTCTTTTGGAACGCCGTCAATCTTGTTTATAACGGCGATAACCTTCGTATCCTTTCTCTTCTCCTCTTCGATCTTCTGGAGAATCTTCCTGTCTGCCTCTGTAAGGCCGGCCCTTGCGTCTATGAGGAACAGAATGATGTCTGCATCGGGAATAACGCTGAAAGCTATCTCGTTCATGTACCTGTTGAGCTCAAACTTTTCCTTGTGGATTCCAGGAGTATCTAAGAAGACTATCTGGCCGTCCTCTAAGTGCTTTACTCCAACGATCCTGTGGCGAGTGGTCTGGGGCTTGTCTGTAACGATTGCTACCTTAGTTCCCAGAAGGCTGTTTAAGAGGGTTGACTTTCCTACGTTAGGTCTTCCAAGAATTGCAACATATCCCGACTTAAACCCCTTACTCTCCTGCTCCAACTCCTTACCTCCAAAACTCTTTTAGATTTTTTAAGTCTAATTTAATCTGATTTACCAACTCTTCAACTGAACTAAACCTCTTCTCAGGCCTAAAGAACTTGAGAAATTCTACCTTAACGGTCTTTCCGTAGAGCTCCGGCAGCTCCTCCCCCGGCACAAAAATCTCAATCAGGGGTTCAGATTCTTTCAGTGTAGGAGCTCTCCCGTAGTTGGCAATCCCTCTGTAAACTCTTCCGTCAACCACTAAGTTAACTGCATAAACTCCAAAAGGAAGAGGGAGCTCCTTAAAAGGTTTAACGTTAACAGTTGGAAACCCGATTTCTCTTCCTTTAGATGAGCCTTTAACAACCTCTCCAAAAGCAAAGTAGTTAAAACTCAAGAGCTTGTTGGCTTCCTCTACTTTTCCTATAGAGAGGAGTTCCCTTACTTTAGTAGCCCCTATCTTCTCTCCGTTAAACCTTTCAACAAGGACAGTCACAACTTCTATTCCAAGCTTCTTTCCCAACTCCCGGGCTGTCTCAACGTCTCCGGAGCGATCTTTCCCGAACCTCCAGTCTTCCCCAACTACCAAAACGCTACACCCCAAGTCTTTAAGTAGGTTAAAGAACTCTTCAGGAGTTAATTCTTTAACCTCTGAAAAAGAAAGGTTCAGAAGCTCAATTTTCAAACCCCTGGCTATCTCCTCCCTTTCCTCATCTGTAAAGAGGGTCTCCCCTTTACCCCTGATAGAGATGACCTTAACGGAAGGGCAGAGGCCTTTGGCTACCTCTATCAGTTTCCTGTGCCCCCTGTGGAAGGCCTCAAACTTACCAACCGTGCAGCAGCTCTTTTGCAATTTCAACTGCCGAGCTCGTTCCAATTCTGTCTGCTCCAGCCTCTACAAACTGTTTTGCAAGGTCAAGGTTCTTAATTCCGCCTGCCGCTTTTACCCCAATCTTTCCGCCGGAACACCGCTTTAGTAACTCAACGTCCCCTACGGTAGCCCCGTAAGCCCCGTAACCTGTTGAGGTCTTAACGTAGTCCCAGCCGGTCTCAATTGCTAACCTGCAGAGCGTCCTCTTCTCCTCTTCAGTTAAGTAGCAGCACTCCATTATCAGCTTCAAAACAACATCCGAGAGGTTGTTTCTGATTTCAAGGAGCTCCTCTTCAACCCCCTTCCAGTTCCCCTCCTTCACGGCGCTTATGTCGGCGACTACGTCAAGCTCCCCAGCTCCTTCCTCGGCTGCAAACAGGCCTTCAGCAACCTTTAGCTGAGAAGGGACGGTAGAGAGTGGAAAGGCAACTACCGAGCAGACCCTCTCTTTAGGAAGGACAACCCTTGCAACCCTAACGTGCTTTGGAAAGACGCAGAGGGTTGCAAATCCAAACTCTTTAGTCATCTCAGCTGCCCTAAATACGTCTTCTTCTGTTGTTGTGGCCTTTAAAACGGAATAGTCTATTTTTGATAGCAGCTTCTTTTCAGTTTCCATAACCACCTCAAAAGGGGTTCTTGTTTTAATTTTAAACAAACCGGGAGGTAAAAGATGCGTTTAAATAAGTTTTTAGCCTACGCAGGCTTTGGAGCAAGGAGAAAGGTTGAGGAGATAATAAAGCAGGGAAGGGTTGAAGTAAATGGAGAGGTAGTAACGAACCCTGCCGTTGAGGTTGACCCAAAGAAGGATGTAGTTAAGGTTGACGGAGAAAGGGTAAGGTTACCAAAAAAGTTTGTATACATTGCCTTTAACAAACCACAGGGGGTTTTAACTGCAATGGAGAGAGCTCCCGGCGACAGGCGGCCGATAGTTGCAGACTACTTCAGGAAATACCCGGTTCGCCTCTTTCCCGTCGGTAGACTTGACTACAACACGGAAGGCCTACTCATAATGACGAACGACGGAGAGCTTGCCGACAGGCTTGCCCACCCCAGATACCACGTTCCGAAAACCTACATAGCAAAGGTTAAGGGAAGGGTTAGCCCTGCTGAGGTTGAGAGGATGAAGAAGGGAGCTCTCCTGGTTGACGATAAGGGTAAAAAGTTTTTCATAAAGCCTTTAGACGTCAAACTTCTCCATCCAAGTAAAACCGGAAGGAACACTTACGTTCAGATAACCATAGACCAGGGAAAGAACAGAGTAGTTAGGCGGTTCTTTGACAGGTTTGACCACGGAGTTTTAAAGCTCAAGAGAGTAGCAGTTGGCCCCATAAAACTTGGGGATTTACCAAAGGGAACTTACAGGGAGTTAACTCCTGAGGAGGTTAAACGACTTAAGAAGGCTACAGGTTTAGAAATTAGCTAGATATCTTTATCTTTTAAATCTTTTTATTTTCTTCTTGGGAGGAAAAATTTAGCCATGGTAGTAATAGCTGGGCCGTGTGTTATTGAGGATAGGGAAACGGTATTTCAGGTTGCACAGGTTGTAAGGGAGCTCCAAGACCGCTTCCCGGATCACAGGTTCATCTTCAAGGCCTCATTTGACAAGGCAAACAGGAGCTCCATCCACTCCTACAGAGGGCCGGGACTTGAGGAAGGCCTGAAAATCCTCTCAGAGGTAAAGGAAAAGTTCAACCTTCCCGTAACGACAGATATCCACGAGAGCCACCAAGCCAAACCTGTAGGGAAAATCGTTGATATTGTTCAAATACCGGCATTCCTGTGCAGGCAGACAGACCTATTAGTAGCTGCGGCAAAAACGGGAAAGACGGTAAACGTCAAGAAAGGACAGTTCATGGCTCCATGGGACATGGAGAACGTAGTTGAAAAGCTGAGAGAGAGCGGGGCTAAGGAGGTTTGGCTTACAGAGAGGGGAACAACCTTTGGATACAACAACCTCATAGTTGACTTTAGGTCTCTTCCCATAATGAAGCGGTTTTCAGATAAGGTTATCTTTGACGCAACCCACTCTGTCCAAAAACCCGGGGGACTTGGAAAGGCAAGCGGAGGAGACAGGGAGTTTGTTCCATACCTCTCAAGGGCTGCAGTTGCCGTTGGAGTTGACGGACTCTTCTTTGAAACCCACCCGAACCCTGAGAGAGCTCTCTCCGACGGCCCCAACATGGTTCCGCTGAAAGAGTTTCCACGTCTAATAGAGGAACTCCTTAAACTAAACTCCTGCCTGGAGGAAGCCGTTGAAGGAAGAAGAGAGGATTAAGAAAATCATTGAAATACTGAGAAAAGAGAAGGAAAAGTGGAACGTTCCGATAGTTACGCTGATGTCCCAAACAGGGAGTGACCCGTTTAAGATATTAGTTGCAACAGTCCTTTCTTTGAGAACAAAGGACGAAGTAACTGCAAAAGCGGCAGAGAGGCTTTTTCAGGTCGCAGACACTCCTGAAAAACTCTTAAAACTTGAGGAAGACGAGATAGCCTCCCTCATCTACCCTGTAGGTTTTTACAGGAGAAAGGCAAAGAACCTCAAAGAGATTGCAAAAATCCTCCTTGAAAATTACGGTGGAAAAGTTCCTGATGATTTAGAAGAGCTCCTCAAACTTCCGGGAGTTGGAAGGAAAACGGCAAACCTCGTTGTAACCCTCGGATACAGAAAGCCGGGAATCTGCGTTGATACCCACGTCCACAGGATAATGAACAGGTTAGGCTACGTAAAGACAAAAACCCCTGAAGAGACCGAGTTCGCCCTCAGAGAAAAACTCCCAAAAGAGTTCTGGATAGAGATAAACGACCTCCTGGTCTCTTTAGGTCAGCACATTTGTCATCCAACTTCCCCAAAGTGTTCACAGTGCCCCATTGAGCCCTACTGTCCCAAAATCGGAGTTAAGAGGAGCAGGTAATGAGAACTTCCCCTCTCTTCACAGACCTCTACGAGCTTACGATGATGAACGCCTACTTGAAGGCCGGAAAGAGAGAAACGGCCTCATTTGAGCTCTTTGTGAGGAAGCTCCCTAAGAACAGGAACTACCTGGTCTTCTCAGGGCTAAAAGAGGTTGTGGAGCTTCTCCAAGACTTTAAGTTCTCAAGTGAAGACATTGACTACCTTCACTCTCTGAACCTCTTCCCAGACGACTTCTTAGACTTTCTAAAAGAGTTCCGATTTACCGGGAACCTCTACGCAATGAGGGAGGGAGAGGTATTCTTCCACAACGAGCCCGTTTTAAGGGTTGAAGCACCGATATACGAAGCACAGCTCTTTGAGACGGCAATAATGAACCAGGTTCACATTTCTTCCCTAATAGCCTCAAAGGCCGCGAGAGTCTTTTCAGTCTCAAGAGGAAAAAAACTTGCAGACTTTTCACTGAGGAGAACCCACGGGTTTGACGCCGGTTTAAAGGTTGCAAGGAATACCTACTTAGCAGGTTTTGACTCAACCTCTAACGTTTTGGCAGGGAAGCTCTACGGAATTCCGGTGGTCGGAACCGTTGCCCACTCGTTCATTATGGCCTTTGAAAGCGAAGAAGAGGCTTTCAGAGCCTATCTTAAGGCGTTTCCAAACCACGGAGTTTTGTTGGTTGATACATACGACACGGTAGAGGGAGTCAAAAAAGCAGTAAGAGTTGCAAAGGAAACGGAAGTTCCACTAAAAGCAGTGAGGCTTGACAGCGGAAACGTCTTAGAGCTCTCAAAAATAGCGAGAAAAATCTTAGATGAAGCTGGATTTACAGATACGAAGATAATCGTAAGCGGAGGACTTGACGAGTATAGGATAGACGAGATTCTAAAGGCCGGAGCTCCCGTTGACGCCTTCGGAGTCGGAACAAAGGTCGGAACGTCTGCAGACTCACCTTACATAGACTTTGTCTATAAGTTAGTTGAGATCAACGGAAAGCCCGTTATGAAGACGAGCACAGGGAAGAGGATGTATCCGGGAAGGAAACAGGTATTCAGAAACGAAGGATACGACACTGTAGGAGTTTTCGGAGAGGAGCTCTCCGGAGAGCCGCTCCTTGAGAAGGTAATGGAAAACGGGGAGCTCCTTAAGGAGCTCCCTTCACTAAAGGAGTCAAGGGAATACTTCCTAAGTAGGTTCTCAAAGCTCCCAAACGAAATTAAAAACATCTACGAGAGCGTAGAATACCCGGTCAGAATCAGCAGTAATTTAGAAAATCTCTACAGAAAAGTCCTTGAGAGGATAGAGGGAGAAAATGATTAATCCAAAAGTAATAACGATTGACGGCCCTGCAGGGGCGGGAAAGAGCACAGTTGCAAAGGAGATAGCAAGGAGATTTGGTTACTTACACTTAGACTCTGGAGCTCTCTACAGGGCAATCGGCTACGGCTGTAAGGTAAAGGGAGTTGACCTGAAAAACAGGAAAACCGTTGTAGAGGTTGCCAGGTCTTTAGAGGTGGAGCTCCTACCAGACGGAAGAGTTCTACTCAACGGTGAGGACGTTACGGAGAGGATAAGAACTCCTGAAGGGGGAGTTTTGGCCTCTCAAGTTGCCCAGTATCCCGAGGTGAGGGAAATTGTTGTAGAGAAGCTTAGACAACTGGCAGAAGGGAAAAAGGTTGTAACAGACGGAAGGGATGCAGGAACTTACATATTCCCGAAGGCAGAGCTTAAAATCTACCTGACTGCAACCCCGGAGGAGAGGGCAAGGAGGAGGTGGGAGGAGCTCCGAAAGAAAGGTTATAACGTCTCATACGAAGAGATACTAAAAGAAGTAATAGAGAGGGACAGAAAGGACGAGAGTAGACCCTTTGCCCCCCTCACAGTCCCTAAAGGAGCCGTAATAATTGACACAACCGATAAAAGCCTTGAGGAAGTCCTCTTTCAGGTTGAGAAACTAATAGACCCTTAAAGTTTACTTCTCTACCTTCTCTAAAAACTCGTTAACTGTAATGATTTCAAAGTCCAACTTGGGAGCTCCGCACTCCCTCACCAACCTCAGAGCCGTCTCATTGCACCAGTTAAGGTCTATATCGGGAGCAAAACTGGCAAGGTAAACCTTCGTCTCAAAATGTTTCCTTAGCTCATAGGCCAACTGGTTCAGGTAGAGTATTTTCTCCTTAACCTTTCTCGCCTTCTCCCCTCCCTGAAAGGCCAGCTTCATAAAGAACTCAACGTTTCCCTTACACTCGTAAGCCTCAACGTAGTGCCTCCCCCAAAAGGCAACGTCAACGTTTTTGTTGGAGAGCTCCCTCTCCCCGCAGAATATCCTCAACCTCTCTCTGTTTACCATCGCTTGACAGTGCATAGAGAGGAGCTCCACCTTATCCCTACCTATCGGCCCCAAGTTGTAAACGAGCTCCTCAAAGAGTCTCCCCTTCCTCAGAGAGACAACGTCGTCCTGAGGAATCGGCTTTCCGGATGAGTTCTCCGCGTGTTTAAGGAAAAAGTTCTCTATCAGGTTCCAAAGGATATTTTTTTCAGCAAGGGATAGAGGAATAAAGCTTAAAAACTCCTCTTTCCGCTCCTTTTTAAATTGGTAGAACTGGCTGACGTGGTCAACGTGCTGGAAGAACTTAGCTATATGCGTAATAACCGGCAGCCTATCCTTTCTCCTCAGACAGATGAGAAAGTGGACAAGCTCCTTAACAGGCTCTCCCAAAAATCTTTCAACGTCTACATAACAGCTAAATAAGGCCATATTTAAATTACTTTACGAAGAAGTTCAAAAGGGAAAGGCTCTGAGTTTGACTTATTGCCGCCAGAAGGGCTTGATACGCCGTCTTAGCCTTCTCGTATTCTGCTATAGCCCCAGCGTAATCGGCATCCTCTATTTTTGACTTTAACTCTTTAAAGTGAACGGCTATGGCGTCGTTCTGGCTCTTTATATCCTCAACAACCCTCTCCTGAGTTCCCAAAATTGATCTGTAAGCCTCTATCTGAGAAAGCCCTTTGTCAAAAGCGTCTAACAGTTTTAGGTTCTGAACCCCATCTCCTAAGTCAACCTGAACAGTATCTGTGTGAAGCCTGTTTAAGTCTCCAGAGTCCAAAATGTCGGCAATTCTGTTAAGGACTTCTACAACGGTAATCCTGTTTGAAACTTTGTTAACTCCGAAATAGTCAGCCCCGTTAAAGGTTGTGTTTATCTCTACGCCGTTTGCAACTGGAACGGTTGTCTCAACGGCCTCTCCGTTGTAAGTTCCGTTGCTGCTGAAGGGAGAGCTCTGGCTCTTAACCCCTCCAAAAATGTAGGAATCTCCCACCTTTGTATTTCCCATATTTACAACGTAGGAAGCCACACTCTTGAAGTAGTCGGCAAGGACTTTGGCATCTTCACCGTTGAGAACTCCGGTGTTTAAAACCTGAATTATCTTTACCCTCGCCTCTTGAAGAATGTTTATGGCAGAGGTCATAGAGGTTTCTGCCGTTTTAAGAACGTTATCTGTAAGGTCTATGTTCCTGTTGAATCTCTTAACCCCTTCAATAAACCGCTGAAACCTTAAACTCCTTGCAAAATCAACGGGATTGTCTGACGGTTTCAGTATCGCCTTACCGGAAGAGAGCTCCTCTGTGCTCCTCTTTAGCTGGGAGCTCCTGAGCCTATCGTATTTAAGAAGTATGTCAAAAATCATTCCGTCTGTTACCCTCATAGCTACCTCACCATACCAAGAACTGTTTGGAGAAGCTCGTCTGTAACGGTAACAACCCTTGCAGCTGCCTGATAAGCCCTCTGATACTTGGTAAGATTTACAAGCTCCTCATCAATGTTTACGCCGGAGAGCTCCTTAACCTTCTCCTCAATAGACTCAAGCCTAAACTTGGAAGCCTTTAAACGGTCGTCAACAGACTCAACCTCACTTCCGATAGAAGAGGTTATTTCAGTTCCGTAATACTCTGAAAAGCTCAAATCTGAAAGCTCAGAGAACACCTCCTGCCCCAGTTTTATGAGCTCTTTAACGTTTGTATTGTCTGAGTTTAGATAATTGGGATCGGAAGCAGCAGCAACCTTTTTCGGATCTTGAAAAGCCAGGGCAACGTTGGAAGCATCTATCGGCTGACCGTTATCGGAAGTAAAAAGGCTAACCCCTGTCTCCCCGTAGAGGTTGTAGCCAGCCTCGTGCTGCTGATTTACTTTCTCTGCAAATGTTGAAACCAGAAGGTTCAGTTTCTGTTTATACTTTTCTATTGCGTTAATTCCGGAAACTATGCCTGCAACCTTCCCCTTTTTAAACTCTCCCGTAATATCAATGCCATCTGCTAAAACCTTAACTCCGTTTGAGTCCTGTTCAACAGACAGGTTAAAGTTCCTCTCCTCTAAAACCAGAGGAAAACCTTTGGCCGTAAATACCCTTACTCTTTCATCTGGTAGGTAAACAACCTTTACGTCAACCAAAGAGCTCAACTCTTTTAAAGTTCTATCCCTCTCGTCTAAATATTGGTTAAAACGCTCAGGAGAGTCTTTGAAGATAAGCATGTTCTTGTTAATTTCAGCCAACTTTTTGGTTAACCTGTTAACCTCGGAGATAACATCTTTTAAGTGGGAAATAGAGGTTGTTTCAACCTCCTCAAGAGAAGAATAGGTATCCCTCACCCTGCCTACAAACATCTGGGCAACAGAGAGAAAATTGGCTCTTGCCGCAATATCATCAGGCTTTACGGCTATGTCGTGTAGTGAGTTGAAGAACTGGTTAATTACCTCAGAAAGGCCGCTGCCCATCGGGTCGTTAAAGAGGCTCTCAACTTGGGAAAGAATACTCTTGTATGCCGAAAGCTGAGAGTTGTCTCCGTTCTCAGAGAGGAGCCTCTTAAAGTAAGCCCTGCCAAAAACCCGTTTAACAGTTTCTACCTGAACGCCCAAACCGGGAAGGTCAGCAAATACCGGTGTCTCCCTTGAGTAACCTTCCGTATAAACGTTGTTCATGTTCCTATTAGTTGTCGTTATTCCTATCTTCTGGGAAAGGAGAGCTTGGCTTGCTGCAGTGAGAGCTCCAAAAAGAGACATTCCGCCTCCACCAGGTGGTCTAAGTTCTATTATCGTAAATAGATGAGAAAGTTTAAGGCCTTTCCGAAAAACCCTTAAATCTAAAAGGCTCTTAGAGCCTTAAATAATATACCCCTTTCTTGGGAGCTCCCCCACAACGTAAACCGAATCCTCACCCTCTAAGCTGTCAAAGTCTGTCCCCCTTCATAAGGGAGAAAAGCAAAATTTATCCTAAATGGCTAACTTCTCTTAACCATATTAACGAAATTTGAGAGAAGTTTCTGACCTGCCTTCTGACTCTTCTCAGGGTGGAACTGGGTTGCGAAGATGTTTTCTTTCTCAACTGATGAGGTAAAGTAGATTCCATAGTCGGTTTCTGTTAAAACGACACCCTCGTCTTTCGGTTTTACGTAGTAGGAGTGGACAAAGTAGAAAAACTCTCCCTCTTTTATTTCTTTAAGGAGCTCCGACTCCTTCTTCTTGTAAACCTGATTCCAACCCATGTGGGGAATTTTGTATTCCCTCGGAAGGTCAAACCTGACGACCTCTCCCTTTATAAACCCGAAACCTTCTGCCTCCCCAAACTCGTAACTCTTTTCAAATAGGAGCTGAAGCCCCAAACATATTCCCAAAAAAGGTTTTCCTTTCTCTACTTCGTTAACTATCGCGTCCCAAAGGCCAAACTCCTTTAAGTTCCTAACTGCATCTCTAAAAGCTCCAACTCCCGGAAGGACAATTCCTTGGGCGTCCCTCAGGTCTTTTGGATCTCTCGTCACTTTAACCTGTACCCCAACGTGCTCTATTGCCTTGCTGACGCTTCTTAAGTTTCCCATTCCGTAGTCAACAACTGCAATCACTTTATACCCCCGGGCATTGAACCTAAGAGGTATTTAATGTCCTCATCTCCAAAGAGGACTCCAAACCCTAAGTAGGCTCCACGCCACTTGTGGTAGAGAAGCTCATCTCCACCGCCGTAAACAAACCAGTTCTTCTTAAAGAAGTATCTGGCGCCAACCCTTAGGTGCGGAGGAATGTCGTCTCCGTCTGAGTCTTTCCTTCCTGTATCCCAAATGTCTGAAGTGAAGACGAGCTTCGGACTGTAGACGTAGTCCAACCCAAAACCTCCCGTGCTCTCCTTTAAACCACCTCTAAGAACAAACTTTGAACCGGGATGGAGCCAATTATCCTCAAAGACCCTTGCATACTGAAGAGTGAACTCAGTTCTGTAGTTTGTCTCTATCTCCTCCTCCCAGTGGGAAGACGAGCCGTTGTTTACATAGTATTTTTTCCTATCAACCTTACCCTGAGAGTCTCCGACAACTTCTAACAAGTAGTAGTGGTCTTTTGAAGGAACAATTTGGAAGGTAAAGACTCCTCTACCTTCTCCCGTCCTCGTGTTAACGTCTCCCCTAAACCCTATGTAAGTCTCCGTTTTCTCAACTTTCTCTGCGAGTTTTCCGAGGGTCTCTGTTGTTTTAGAGAGGTTCTGGTAGAGCTTCTCGTCGTTGAAGAGCTTTCCTATAGTTCCTTTACCTTCATTAACCTTGGCAAGGAGCTCCCTGAGCTCTTGGGTAGTCTCCTTTATGTTTGCTATCGTCTCTTTTATGTTTTTAGTGTCGTTTTCGTTTAAAAGACTCTGAAGCCGCTCAGTCAACTGATTAAGGTTTTGGGCTATTTGTGGAGCTCTCTCGCTGGCCTCTTTCAGGTTAACAACTATCTGCCTTACGTCCTGTCTGTTCTCAAGGGTTAACTCAGAAAGCTGAACCGTAAGGGTATTTACGTTATCAAGTATTTGAGGAAGGTCTTCCCTCAACATTTCAGAAAGGGCAAGAGCGTTCTCAAGAACCTGTTTAACGGTCTTTCTGTTCTCTGCAACTACAGAGTCAAGGTCGTTGACAGCCCTGCTAACGCTGTCTGTCAACTGAGTTACTTTATCCATAATCACTGCAAGTCTGTTCCTACCATCCGGCGTTATAAGTGCCTGATTGAACTTTGTAAGAAGATAGTTAAGTGAGGACATCACCTCATCCATAGAGGCTGGGACTTGAGTGTTCTCTATCGTTGAACCGGGAGGGAGAACAGTAGCAGGAGGATGACCCGGGTTTATCTCAACGTACTTCTCCCCCATAAGTCCCATTGTCTCTATCTTTGCAACGGCGTTACTGTAGAGCTTTACAGGTTTTGTAAAAATAAGCTCAACCTTTGCCTTACCGTCTACAACTCCTACACTCAGAACCTTTCCCACAGTTACGCCAGCTACTCTAACCGGAGCGTCCTTCTCAAGGCCGGAAGCGTTGCTAAAGTAAACCGTATACTCCTGAGAAACTTTTCCCCTCTGGAACTTTAAAGGCTCCAGCGTAGTTGCTATAATCCCAAGACCTACAAGACCTGTTACAACAAAGGCTCCGACTTTCGCTTCAAGGGAGAGCTTACCCATCTTCCTGCTCCAGAACTTCTGTTATTGGTCCTTCCGGTTCTCCGTTGATGAACTGTTTAACTACAGGGTTAGTGCTTTTTCTAATCTCGTCGGGAGTTCCTATTTCAACTATTTTTCCGTTAAACAAAATAGCAATTCTGTCTGCTATTCTGAAGGCACTGTTAACGTCGTGGCTTACAACAACGCAGGTTTTGTTAAATTCATTCCTGAGTCTAATTATAAGCCTATCCAAGATTGCGGTCATAACCGGGTCTAAACCGCTTGTAGGCTCGTCAAAGAGGATACACTTAGGGTTCATGCAGAGAGCTCTCGCCACGGCAACCCTTTTCCTCATTCCGCCGGAGAGCTCCGAAGGGTATAAATCTTCAGTCCCAGAAAGTCCAAGAAGAGAGAGGTAGTATTTCGCCTTCTCTCGCGCCTCTTTCTCCTTTACTCCCTTCTTCTCTATCAGGTAGAAGGCCACGTTATACCAGACCGGGTAGGAGTCAAAGAGAGCTCCGCTCTGAAAAACGTAAGTGAGAGTTTCTCTGAACTTTTCAATCTCTTCATACTTTAAGTTCAAAACATCCATTCCGTAAACGAAGATCTTTCCCTCATCGGGTTCAATGAGCCTTGCAATCTGTTTTAAGAGAACGCTCTTTCCCGTTCCGGAAGGCCCCATAATGACGAAAATCTCACCGTCATAAACCGTAAAAGAGACCCCATTGTGAACGACCTTACTCCCAAAACTCTTCTTCAAGTTCTCAACAACAATAGCTTTCTCTCTCATAGGTTAAAGAGCCTCAAGATGTATGTAATCAGGTAGTCAAAAATCAGAATCGCCATAGAGGAAGAAACAACGGCTTTCGTAGTAGACTCTCCTACTCCTTTTGCTCCCCCTCTGGTATAGTAACCGTAGAGACAGCTGATTGTAGAGAGGAGAAACCCGAAAACCGCGGCTTTTATAAGGCCGTGGTAAACGTCGTCCATCTCTGCAAGGTTCTGTGTGTAGCGGATAAAGAGGACTTTGTTAACTCCAAAGAGATAAACGCTTACTAAATACCCCCCTACGTATCCGATGATGTCGGCAATTATTGTAAGTAGAACAAGAGAAACTATTGACGTATAAATTCTCGGAGTTATCAAGAACTTAACAGGGTTTACGGCCATCATCTCAAGGGCGTCTATCTGCTCTGTAACACGCATCGTTCCTATCTCTGCAGCCATAGCAGAGCCGGAGCGGGCAGTTACCAGGAGGGCAGACAGGACAGGTGCCAACTCCCGCGCCATTGAAATGGCAACAACGGCACCTATCATATACTCGGCGTTAAACCTGTGGAAAGCGTTGTAGGTTTCAAGGGCTATAACTCCACCGGTAAAGAGGGAAGTAATTCCCACAACGGGTGTTGAGGCTGCTCCAATGTCGGCAAAGTAGTAGAGGTATCTTCCAAACCTTAAAGGTTTTTTAAAAGCAAAGGAGAGTGCTTTGATAGAGAGTAAGAACCACCTTCCCCAGAACTCTAAAAAGGAGAGGACTGCACTTCCTATCGCTTCAAACAGTTTTACAAGCAATTTACCCCGCCTCGGGTTTTTAGAGTTATTTTAAAGACCTTTGGATTATACAAAACTCAAGTATTAAAATTTTTTGGCTTATTCTCAAATAAAGGAGAGGAGTATGGCAGAGGAAAAGATTTTAGAGCAGAGAAAGGAGAAGGTTGAGAAGATAAGAGAGCTGGGATTTGAACCTTACGCCTACAGATACGAGGTAAACGCAAAGGCGGGAGAGCTCTTAGAGAAGTTTGGAAAAACAAAGAGTGAAGAGGAGAGGGAGAAAGAGGAGCTCCCAAAAGAGGAGTTCTCACTGGCCGGCCGAATTATGTCTATGAGGATTATGGGTAAAGCCGCCTTCTTCCACATTCAGGATGAGTCCGGCAGGATCCAGTGTTACATAAGAAGGGATACGGTTGGAGCTGACTTTTACAATCAGGTGTTTAAAAAGCTCATAGACATCGGAGACATCGTAGGAGTTAGAGGGACTCTCTTCAGAACGAGGACGGGAGAGCTCACGTTAGAGGTTAAGGAGCTCACTCTACTTACAAAGTCTTTAAGGCCGCTACCTGAGAAATGGCACGGACTGAAGGATACGGAGAAACGCTATCGCCAGAGGTATTTAGACCTAATTGTAAACCCAGAAGTTAGGGAGATATTCAGAGTAAGAACAAAGGTAATAAAGAAAATAAGGGAGTTCTTAGACAGCAGAGGGTTCATGGAGGTTGAGACCCCAATACTCCAGCCCATCGCCTCCGGAGCTGCCGCAAAACCGTTCATTACTCACTACAACGCACTTGACATAAATGTTTACCTACGGATTGCACCGGAACTCTACCTAAAAAGACTCTTAGTCGGAGGATTTGAGAGGGTTTACGAGCTCGGAAAGAACTTCAGGAACGAGGGAATATCTACCCGCCACAACCCGGAATTCACCATGGTTGAGTGGTACATGGCCTACGCCGACTACAACGACCTTATGGAAATGACGGAGGAACTCTTTGAGTTCCTCTTAGATGAAATATTCGGAAAGGGCATCCGCGAGATTGAGTACCAGGGAACAAAACTTTCCTTCAAGAGGCCCTTCAGGAGGATCTCATACCTTGGGGAGCTCTCAAAGAAGACGGGGCTTTCTGAAGAAGAGCTCCTTCACGACGAGGAGAAAGTTCTAAAGGTGGCAAAAGAGGTGGGAATAGAGAGGGCAGAGGAACTTTCCCACTTTAAGAGAGTTCAGGAGCTCTTTGAGGCCTTAGTTGAGCCTGAACTGATTCAGCCAACCTTCGTTATAGACTTCCCAAAGGCCATCTCCCCACTGGCAAAGGAAAAGAGAGGGAACCCGGAGCTCGTTGAGAGGTTTGAGCTCTTTGTGTTCGGAAGGGAAATCGCAAACGCCTATACAGAGCTCAACAACCCGAAAGAGCAGGAAGAGAGGTTCAAACAGCAGCTTGAGGAGAAGGCCAAAGGAGACGAAGAGGCTATGGAGTACGACGCAGACTTCATAACAGCCTTAGAACACGGAATGCCGCCGACTGCCGGAGAGGGAATCGGAATAGACAGGCTCGTGATGCTCTTCACAAACCAAGACTCCATCAGAGAAGTTCTCCTCTTCCCTCAACTCCGTCCCGAAAAGAGGTGCGGAGAGGAGATCTGCGAAATTGAACCGGAGAAGAAAAAAGAATGAACCCGCTTCTAAGGTGGTTAGCCCTTCGGGGAATCAAGCTCCGTAAGGGCTACCTCTCTTTTGCGTTTATCATAGCCGTTTTGGGGGTGGTCGTCGGCGTTGCCGCCCTCATCATCGTTAACTCTGTAATGACGGGATTTCAGGACGCAATAAAGGAGAGGCTCCTCTCTGCAAACGCAGACATCATCGTAATGAGAAACGACGGCCGCCCGTTTTACCGTTACGATTACGCAGAGAGGAAGATAAGGAAGCTAAAGCACGTAGTTGGAACTGAACCTTTCATCTACGTTCCCGTAATGGTGGCAAGCAACTCTGTCTCATCGGCGTCAAGCGGTTCACTAAGAGGGTGCATTCCGGAAAAAGAACCTTCCGTTACAACCATTCCAAAACACCTGATACTCGGAGACTGGGAAATCTTTAAGAGAAGCGAAAGGGGAGTTGTAATCGGGAAACAGCTTGCAGATAACCTTGGAATAACCCTTGGAGATAAGATAAAACTGATATCTCCAATTGGAAGGAAAACCCCTTTTGGAATAATCCCCAGGAGCGTAGCCTACACGGTTGTTGGAATTTTTGAAGTCGGAATGTATCAGTTTGACTCGTCGCTCATCCTTGCACACTTCAAAACGGTTCAGAAAGACTTCGGTTTCGGAGACGTAGCAACGGGAATAATGGTTAAAGTTAATAAACTTGAGAACGTTAAAAGGGTAGAAAAGGAAATAGAAAAAAATTTAGGGAAAAATTACACTGCTGAAGACTGGATTTCACTGAATAAAAGTCTTTTCTCGGCACTTAAACTGGAAAAACTGGCTATGTTCTTAATACTGACGCTTATCGTTATAGTTGCTTCTTTTAATATCTCAAGTCTTTTAATGATGAACGTAAACTCAAGAGCAAAAGATATAGCAATTTTAAAAACTGTAGGTGCTTTTAACGAATTTATTTTAAAGATTTTTGTATTTCAGGGATTCATAATAGGACTAATCGGCACAATTATTGGAGAAATTATAGGAATCTCCGTCTCACTCTTAGGGGAAAAGTTCAAGCTAATTCCGCTTCCACCAGACGTTTACTACATAGACCACTTGCCTTTTAAACTCCACCCGTTAGAATGCTTAATAGCCGCCGTTTCTGCTATTTTAATAAGCGTTGGAGCAACTATTTACCCGGCTCTTAAGGCTGCAAAGACCGACCCCGTTAAAGTTTTAAGAATGGGAGAGGAATAATTGAGGGGAACTATCAGAAAGGCAAAAATAAAAGATGCTGAGGAAATACAGTTCCTAATAAACGAGTACGCAAAATTAGGCCTTATGCTTCCCAGAACTATTCACAGTATTTACGAGAACATACGGGACTTCTGGGTTTACGAAGAGAACGGTAAAGTTCTTGGAGTATGTGCCTTAACAGTTTTCTGGGAGAATTTGGCAGAGGTTAGGTCTTTAGCAGTATCTCCTCAGTACACGAGGAAGGGAATAGGGAGCTCCCTCGTCAAAACTGCCTTAAAAGAAGCACAGGAGCTTGGAATAAACAGGGTTTTCACCCTTACATACCAGGTTGAATTTTTCAAGAAGTTAGGATTTAGAGTGATAGACAAGGAGCTCCTACCCCAGAAAATCTGGAGGGACTGCATAAACTGTGTTAAATTTCCCAACTGCGATGAAACCGCAATGGAGATAATACTTAACGGAGAAGGAGAAGATGAAACCGGAAGAGCAGCTGAAAGTCATAAAGAGAGGAACTGCTGAGATAATAAACGAGGAAGAGCTCTTAGAGAAACTAAAGAGCGGAAGGGAGTTAAGAGTAAAAGCAGGATTTGACCCAACGGCTCCCGACCTACACCTTGGTCATACAGTTCTACTGTGGAAACTGAGGGATTTTCAGGAGCTTGGCCACGAGGTTTACTTTCTCATAGGTGACTTTACTGCAATGATAGGAGATCCAACTGGAAAGAATGAAACGAGGCCACCGCTGACGAGGGAGCAAGTCCTCAAAAACGCAGAAACTTACGCCCAGCAGGTCTTTAAGATACTTGATCCTGAGAAAACTGTAGTCGTTTTCAACAGCGAGTGGCTCGGCTCAATGACGGCTGCAGACCTTATAAAACTCACCTCAAAATACACAGTTGCCAGAATGCTTGAGAGGGACGACTTCTCAAAGCGCTTTAGAGAAGGAAGGCCTATCCACATCCACGAGTTCATCTACCCTCTCCTTCAGGGTTACGACTCAGTTGAGCTCAAGGCAGACGTTGAGCTCGGGGGAACAGATCAGAAGTTCAACCTTCTGGTAGGAAGACATCTTCAGAGGGAGTTTGGGCAGGAAGAGCAGGTCTGCATAATGATGCCCATCCTTGAAGGTTTAGATGGCGTTCAAAAGATGAGTAAGTCTTTGGGCAACTACATAGGAATCTTAGAGCCCCCTGAGGAACAGTTTGGAAAAGTTATGAGGATTTCAGACGAACTGATGTGGCGCTACTACAGGCTGGTTACGAGAGTCCCTGAAGAAGAGATAGAGGAGATGGAGAAAGCAGTTAAGGAAGGAAGGCTCCATCCGATGGAAGCGAAGAAAAAACTTGCTGAGACGATAGTTAAAACCTTCCACGGAGAAGAGGCAGCAAAGAAGGCAAGGGAACACTTTGAGAAAGTCTTTTCAAGGAGGGAGCTCCCCGAAAACCTCCCAGAGCCCAAGGTAAAAGTTCCTGAAAATCCAGTTTGGCTTCCAAGACTTTTAAAAGAAGCGGGACTCGTTTCTTCAACAAGCGAGGGAAGACGCCAGATAAAAGGAGGAGGCGTAAGGGTAAACGGTAAAAAAGTTACAGACGACCAGGTTAAGATAGACGTTTTAAAAGGTGAAGTCATTCTTCAGGTAGGTAAGAGGCGCTTTGCCAAAATAAAACCGGAAAACGTTACAGTAAAGAGTAGCTAACGGAAAATGCTCTTTACCCTCTCAAAAACCATTGGCGCTTTTACAGTTCCTCCCGGCCTTTTCATCCTCCTCCTCTCCCTTTCCCTTTTGCTTTTCCTTTTAAAAAAACACAAAATCGGCACTTTTCTCCTCTCTCTTACGCTTTTCTTTATCTACTTTATCTCAACAGAACCGGGTAAAGACCTGATACTCTCTCCACTTGAGAACGCCTACCCTTACCCGGAGCTTACCAAAGTCAACTGTAGTTACATTATAGTTTTAGGAGGAGGCGAAATTCCACATTCCCCAGCAGAGAACGGGAAGGCATCTGTAAGACCAGATGTTGCCAAAAGGCTCTACGAGGCTTTTAAGCTTTATAAGGAAAAGGGGCTCCCCATCTTAGTTTCCGGTGGAAAAGTCTTCAGGAAAGATAGCGAGAGCGAAGCTGAAGCGATGGCAAGGTTTTTAGAAACCATAGGTGTTCCGGCAAACGAAATAGTGAAAGAGAAAAAAAGCAGAAATACACTAGAAAACGGACTCTTTTCATACAAATTACTCAGAAAAAAAGGAGTTAAAGATATATGCCTCGTTACCTCTGCCTACCATATGCCAAGAAGCGTAACGATATTCAAAAAGGTAGGATTTAAAGTAACGCCAATTCCTGCAGACTACAGGGTTTACAGAACAGGATATGGCTGGTTCTCCTTCATACCAAGGGTTGACTTTCTTCAAGATTCCTTAAATGGTTTCAGAGAATACATTGGAATTCTTTATTTCAAGCTTTTACAGAGAAGGAAGATTCTCAAATGGCGGGCCCGGGAGGATTCGAACCTCCGACCTACGGATTAGAAGTCCGTTGCTCTATCCAGCTGAGCTACGGGCCCAAAAGGAAGGATTATAAGAAAATGGTCGGGGCAGCCCGATTTGAACGGGCGACCTCGTGCTCCCAAGGCACGCGCTCTAACCAAGCTGAGCTATGCCCCGAATTGACGGTATCCTAATTTAGGCAATAGTGTAAAATTTGGCAAGACTCTCTTAATAGAAAGGGGGATTTTAGAAGTGAACGTGAATAAGAGAATAGAGAAGTGGTTTCAAGATATTATAGACAAAAAGGAACCTATAGAGCTCATAAGTTTCTACGAGGAACTCCCTATAAAAGCAAAGATTAAACCCCTTGCTATAGAGGAAAACTCTATCCAGTGGGAAAGTAACCCAAAGCTTAACCTTGCCATAAGTAACTTCGGCAGGGTTTATACCTTTTTCCACGACCCAGCTTATAACAAGAAAAGACCTCTCGTTGCAGACGTTACCTACTACAACGACAAGTTTATAGAAACAACGCACTTTAGACCTTTTGACGAACCAAGGTTTAGAAGGGAATTTCCAAGAGTTACGGTTTCTGAGAAACTACCTATAAAGCTAAGAGTGATTGGTAAAAGTGAAAGACCAAAAGAGTATAGAATAAAGGATGTATCTGAGATGGGTATAGGATTCAGAACTGTTGTAGACCATTTTAAGGTTGGAGACAAGATAAATGTTGAAGTTGAATTTCCCTACGGTCGTTTCCAAATCCCTGCAGAGGTTAGACACGTTGAGGATACTGGGAAGGACAAAATAGTTGGAATAAAGTTTATTAATTTGGATAGCTACAACAGAAACTTACTACACAGGTATGTTGTAGAGAGACAGAGAGAAATACTGAACAACATTAGGATGTTATTAGATTAGTTATGGAACTAAAAAAACTACTCTTAGAGTTAAAAAGCTTATTAGAAGAAGAGAGGGAGCTCCTCCTCTCCTTTCCTTTGAAAGACGTGGATAGGTTTGAAAAAGTTCAGGAGGAGAAAAAGGAGCTCCTTCTAAAAATCTCCTCCTTTGAAAAGGAAAAGGTTGAAATGGAAAGGGAGCTCCTTTTAGAGATACAAAAGCTCAACGCATCCATAACTGCTCTCATTACCAATGGACTCTCTTTCTTTGAAGAGATAGAAAAAGAGCTGTTCGGCCAAAGCCCTACTTACAGGAACAAAAAAAATAACAGCCTATTTAACAAGAAAATCTAAACTACTAACATAAATAATTAAACCAGCACCTCATACTGCGTTTTATCTGAACAAGTGGGATTTAAAGGCGGGAGTGGAGCTCCCGCCGAAAGGGGTTAGTAAACCGTTATCTCTCCGTTTACAAGTCTTCTCCAGATGTCTTTCATTTCAGAGAGCTTTTCGTTAACGATGACTTCCAGCTTAGGCTGGAAAGACTCAACAGGCTGGGAGCTCCTCACTTTCACGTCAACAGCTAAAGGCTGATTTACAGGCTTCCCTATCTGACTAACCATGTATACGTAAGCTTCTTCAATCTCCGGAACTCCTTTTACAACCTCTCTTGCTATTTCGTTGGCCGTTATGTTGTAGAGCTTTCCAACGTGGGTTATTGGATTTTTACCTGCTGCAGCCTCAAGGCTCATAGGCCTGTAAGGAGTAATGAGGCCGTTTACTCTGTTTCCTCTTCCAACTTCTCCGTCGTCTCCTGCCTCCGCAGAAGTTCCGGTAACTGTAATGTAAACGTTTGCATTCTCTATATCGTCACCGGTGTTTATATCAACCTCAACTTCTCTGTTTGTAAACCTCTTGGCAACGTCTAAAGCTGTCTTTCTCACGTTTTCTCTTTTCTCTACGTAGTCGTCAATGTCTTTAACAAACCTGTCTACAAAGGCACAGGCAATTGTTATCTTTATCTTCTCTCCGATTCTAACGCCCATTACCTTAATGTCTTCTCCGACTTCTGGGTGAACTTTCTTAAACTCCTTGTCATTAAGCCTCTTCTCAATGTGGTAAACGACGCTCTCAAGGTCGTCAAAAGGAGCATATCCGACGCCGAAGGAAGTATCGTTTGAAAGGGGCAATCCCTCCTTCAGCTGCCTCATGTATATGTCAACAAGGTCAACGGAACCCGGCCTTATGTATGTATAAATCCTGACGTGCTTCTCTGGGTCTATGGCGTGTATGTTTTCTTTTAACCACTCCTTGGCGCTCTCAACAGCTACTTCGTCAACAGGAATTTTTACTCCCTTATACTCCTTTATCGCTCTACCTGAGAGGAATATCTCTATAGACTCTTTTATCTCTCCTCCTCCAAACTTCGGGAGGGCACTACCTCCAACAAGAAGGTTCTTGTCTACGTTGTGGTGGAGAACAAATCCAAATTTTTCGTAGTAGAACTTACAGAGTTCCGCAGAGAGCTTCTCGGCAAGGGCATCGCAGATCGTATCGGGATGTCCCAGCCCTTTCCTTTCAACGATTTCAATCTCCTGAACGTTTACAGGCTGGGTATCAAGCGGAGTTACTCTAACGTTCATTTAACTGCCTCCCGTATCAGTTGTTTAGGTGAAGGAAATATACCACCTTTTAAGTGGCCGATAAAAGTCTATCTGCTTTCTCTATCACAAGCTCCGGTTTAAGGTCTACCATACATCTGAAGTGGCCTTCAGGACACGCTTTCCCGCCGTGAAGACCGCAGGGGCGACACTTAAGTTTTTTCAGCTCTACAACATCACCCTTGCCATAGGGGAAAAAGCCGAAAGCAGGAACCGTGGCCCCGTAAATTTCAACAACCGGAGTTTTTACAGAGACGGCGACATGAACGGGAGAGGAATCGTTGGAAATGACAAGCTCGGCTCCCTTTATAACTGCGAAGAACTCCCTCAAGGTGGTTTTTCCGCAGAGGTTAAGAGCCACCTTTCCAGAAGATTCCCAAGCCTTTTCACAGTAAGGGTAATCAGACCTTGAACCGACTATTACAAGCCCATAACCCTTTTTGTAGAAATGTTTTATTACCTTGCCATAGTATTCCGGAAGCCACGCTTTAGTAGGCCATACAGAGCCGGGAGCTACAACTATGTAGGGTTTTTTCAGGTCAAATTTCCGAAGGGTTGTTTCAACCTCTTCTTCTTTAACGGGGAGCTCCGGTTCACTGTCGTAAACTACAGGAAATTTCTTTTCCAAAGGCTTTAAAAGTGAAAGGTTCCTTTCAATTTCGTGAAGGCCTTCCTTAAAACGGTGGGGAACTGTATCTGTATAGAGGAAAGAAAAACCCGCCCTGTCAAATCCTATTCTCTTTGGAATTTGAGAGAGGAAGAGGGTAATTGAAGCTCTGTGGGAACGGTGGGGGGAAAGGGCAACGTCAAACGAATAACTCCTTAAAATTTTGGAGAGGGAGAAGGGAGAGGGCTTAGAAACGGGAATCGGTTTTATGAAGTCAAAACCTTTAAAAACCTCTTCAAAACCTTTTCTCAAAACGAGATAAACCTGACAGCCAAAAGTTTTGTAAATTGACTTTAAAAGTGGAGAGGTGAGAATAAGGTCTCCCAAAAAGGCAGTCTGGTAGACAAGAACTTTCAAAGCTCTCCCTAAATCCAGTTTTTCCGCCTAAAGTAGTAGAGAAGACTCAAGCTGATAAGAAGCATAAAGAAGGATATAATAACTACTCCGTAGGGATTTGAGGCTAAGGGAAGGTTTTGAACGTTCATTCCGTAGTAAGAGGTAACGAACATAATAGGTTCAAGAACGGCAACGAAAATGGTTAGGGTTTTCATTATGTCGTTGAGCTTAAAGTTAACAAGTGAGGAGAAGACGTTTAAGACGTTCTGAATAAACTCATGTAGTGTTTCAGCCCTGTCATAGAGGATGCTGATTTCATCTAAAAGGTCTCTGAAGTAGTGGACGTTTTCGGGATTTGCAAACTTCCCTGAGAAGGACATGGCAAACCGGTAGGTTTCTCTTATCTGTTTGAGAGTTCTCCTTAAAGCCAGAATCTCGTATGAGAGGTCTGAGATGTCCTCAAGGAGCTCCGGGCTCTGCTCCTTAAAGACCTTTGCTTCTATCTCGTCTGATTGGTCTTCTAAAAGATCTGTAACGTATTTAAATTTATCGGTTATCAAGGAAGATATTATCCAAACTATCTTCTCTACTCCCTCTTCAAAAGGCTCTTCCTCAAGCATTAAATCTTTCTTTGCCTCCTCAAAGAGCCTCCGACTTCCAATCGTCAGGACAAAGTCCTCTCCCCAGAAAAGACAGAGTTTCTTCTGCCGGCTTATGCCTCCGTCAAAGTAGATGAGAAGCATAAAGAGATAATCTTCAAAGAACTCTGCTTTAGACCTTGCCTCCGACTTACAGTCCTCTATGGAAAGCTCGTTTACGCTAAACTCCTCTGACAGGAGCTCCTCTACAGCCTCGTCCAAACGCCTAAAGTGTATCCAGAGGGGTTTTTTCTTTAAGAGGTCTCTGTTTTCAATTAGTGAAGATACGGGAGCAGCTACGGTAGTAATGGTCTCTCCGGAAGGAACAACTATCCAAGCTATGTTTTCCATTAAGGCTTCCTGTCAAAGAATATGTTTTTACCGGAAACGGAAAGGGGTATTCCGTAGCCAAGCTTTATTTTACCCGGAACGAACCCTCCGATGATAGCCGCCTTCCCAAAAGAGAACATTACTCTGTTGTCTAAATTGTTCTCTGAAGCCAACTTTACGGCCGAACCTATGGCTATACCCAAGTCTCCAACTGCATAGGCACAGTAAGCCCCAGCTGCAGCAGACTTTTCGCAGTTTTCAAAACCACAGAAACCGCAAAACGGCACTCCCCTCGGCTTAACCTCCGTCCCTATGAAGACAACGAGTAACGAATCCCTTACGTTCTTTGCATCCCTTACGAAGAAGGGAATTCCTTTCTCCTTTCCGATTTTCTCCATTAAGTCAGATACTTTTTCCTTTTCTTCGCCTTCAAAAATTTTGGTGTAAAGAAGGTTTATCCCCTTTCCCTTTGGAGCCGTTATTGCACTGCAGCACATAAGCTCTGCAACAGTCTTTACTGCCGAGTAGTAGGGAAATTCCATTACCCCTCCAGAGCTCCCTCAAGCTCCTTAATTGCCTTTTCTGGGTCTAAACGGTGAGCTTCAAATACTTCTCTTAGGGTTTCCTCCTTGAAGCCTTCACAATATATACACTCCTCTATTAGCTCGTAGAGTTTATTTTTTAGCTGCGGAAACTTATCTAAACACTCCTTTAGGGTCATGTCTAAAGTCGGTTTTTCCAACACGGCCTCCTTAAATAATTGGGGGAGAGCTCCCCCAAGAACTACATGGTAAGGTCTAAAATTCTTACAGCCCTTTCAATGTCCTCACTTGAAGGCTGTCTGCAAGCCGGGTCAACCTCTTTCATAATCCTTGCAAGGATGTAGAGGAGCGTTCCAACTATTTCTGGTAGTCTCTTCTCAAGCTCGGCCTCAAGAGGGTACTTAAGGGGCGGCTTTGTTGCGAGGAAGTCTAAAACGTCTTGGAGCGGGAGCTCCTCCTCAAGCTCTCTAAACTTCTGCATAGACTCAAAGAAACCCTTTGTAAGAGGAACGTCACACTCCCAGATAACCTCTCTGTTGTTGAACTTTGCGTTCCTCTCTCCGATAAGGAGAAGGTCGTAGAGCTTCTTCTCTACGATGTCTGTAATCTCCTTGGCCTTGTTCTTGTCAATGTCAAGACCTGCAGCTTTCCTCATAAGAGCTTCAAGCTTTGCAAATCCTACTACTGCCATCACTCCCTCCTGTGCTTTTTCTAGTGGAGAATTTAAGTTTAAAGCCTCTCAAATTCAATCGTATAATACGTTAACACAACAGTTTTGGGGAGTATTAATGGACAGGAAGGTTATAGAGCAGCACGTTACTTGGGAAGAGTATGAGAGGATAGTGGAGCTCCTTGGAAGAGAACCGAACTTGGTTGAGCTCGGAATATTCTCTGCGATGTGGTCTGAACACTGCTCATACAAGTCCTCAAGGCCACACCTTAAGAAATTCCCAACGGAAGCCCCCTGGGTTGTTCAGGGACCTGGAGAGAACGCAGGAATCATAATGGTTGACGAGGAAACCCAAACCTGCGCAGCCTTTAAGGTTGAATCCCACAATCACCCCTCTTACATTGAGCCGTTCCACGGAGCAGCAACGGGAGTTGGGGGAATACTGAGGGACGTCTTTACGATGGGTGCAAGGCCTGTTGCCTGTATGGACTCTTTAAGGTTTGGAGAGCTTCACGACCCTAAGATGAGGTACGTAACGAAAGGGGTCGTTTCAGGGATAAGCCACTACGGAAACTGCGTCGGAGTCCCGACTGTCGGCGGAGAGGTCTACTTTGACTCCTGTTACCAAACGAACCCGCTGGTAAATGCCTTCGCCCTGGGAATTGTAAAGAAGGACAAGATCTTCTACGCAAGGGCTGCAGGGGTCGGAAATCCCGTTATCTACGTTGGAGCGAAAACTGGAAGGGATGGAATCCACGGAGCTACTATGGCCTCCGAGGAGTTCTCTTCTGAGGAGGAAGTTGAGAAAAAGGTAAATGTTCAGGTAGGCGACCCGTTTATGGAAAAACTTCTCATAGAAGCCTGTCTTGAGGCAATGGAGAAGGAGGGAATCGTTGCCATTCAGGACATGGGAGCTGCGGGATTAACCTCCTCTTCCGTTGAGATGGCTTCCCGTGGAGGGGTTGGAGTCGTTCTCTACTTAGACAAAGTTCCCACGAGGGAAGAGGGAATGACTCCATACGAAATAATGCTCTCAGAGTCTCAGGAGAGGATGTTGGTCGTATGTGAAAGGGGAAAGGAAAATGAGATTATGGAGGTCTTTAGAAAGTGGGGGCTTGACGCAACAGTAATAGGAGAGGTTATTGAAGAACCCGTCCTAAAACTCTACTGGCACGGAAATGTTGTTGCAGAGCTCCCCATCAAAGCCTTAACCGACGAAGCTCCCGTTTACTATCGTCAGTTTAGAGTTCCCAAGTATATCCTGGAAAACAGGAACTATGACCAGAACACGATCCCTGAACCTGAAGACTACAACAAAGTTGTAAAGGAGCTCCTCTCCTCCCCGACGATTGCCAGCAAGAGGTGGATCTGGGAGCAGTACGACCACATGGTTCAGATAAACACTGTCGTTTATCCTGGCTCAGACGCAGCCGTTTTAAGGGTTAAGGGAACAAGGAGAGGAATCGCCATAAGCAGCGACTGTAACTCACGATACTGTTACCTGAACCCTTACGAGGGAGGGAAGATCGCCGTTGCAGAGGCGGCAAGGAACGTTGCATGTTCCGGAGCTCTCCCCAGGGCTATTACAGACTGTTTGAACTTTGGAAGCCCCGAAGACCCGGAGATTATGTGGCAGTTTGTTAAGGCAACCGACGGAATGGCAGACGCCTGCAGGGTTTTAGAGACCCCAGTAGTAAGCGGAAACGTGAGCTTCTACAATGAGACAAAGACAGAGGAGGGAAAGAGGGCTGTCTTCCCGACTCCGACTGTCGTCTGCGTCGGAGTCCTTGAGGACGTAGAGAAGAGAATGACCTCTTACTTTAAAGACGAGGGAGACGTTATTATCCTGCTGGGAGAGAACACCGGAAACGTTTCAGGCTCAGAGTATCAGAAGTTAAGGATAGGTGAGTTTAAAGGAACTGGTCAGAGCATAGACCTTGCCTTTGAGAGGACACTTCAGAGATCTCTCCTTGAAGCCATCTCAAATGGAGTGATAAAACACGCCCACGACGTTTCCGAAGGAGGACTGGCAGTTAACCTGTTTGAGTCCTCTTTTGAGAGGGAGTTAGGATTTGAGGTTGAACTTGACGACGAGATAAGGAGCGACTTCCTGCTCTTCGGTGAAGACCAGAGCAAAGTAGTAATTTCGGTCTCTCCGGAAAAGGTTAACGAGGTTTTAGATTTCTTTGAGAAGAAAACCGTTCCTGCAAAGGTTATAGGAAGGGTATCGGGAGAAAGAGGTATCATCAGACACAGAGGAAAAGAGCTCGTAAACCTTTCCGTTAAAGAGATAAAAGGAATCTATGAAACTGCTTTAGAGAAGGAGCTTGGACTACAGGGTTAGCTCTCCGTTTGAGAAACTTCAGCTCATATACAAAGTTGGCCGGCTCTCCTTCTCCGCCGGCCTCTTGGTTCTATTGCTCTCCATCTACTCAATAAACAGAGCAATTATTGACAAGTACTCCCTCGTTGTCCTTGCCATCTACACAGTTGTAAGCACAGTTCTATTTGTAACGGGGAAGAGAGCTCTCCTCTTTGAGTTCCTGTTAGACGAGCTATTTCTGTTTCTGCTGGTGATAAAAGGAGCCTTCTCCTACGGATTCTTCTCAATATTTCTCCTCTTTCCCATTCTCTTTGCGTCACTTTTCCTCAACAGGGAACAGAGCTTAGCGGCAATGGTCGTAGCCCTTTTCTTACAGCTCATCTACTTTGCTTTCAGCTCCGGCAGTTTCAGTATTGAGAACCTAATCCAGTTCTTCCTCAACGGAACGGGGCTTATCCTCATCACCGTTTTGGGTCAGAAGATAAAGGAAAAGCTTGAAAGTCAGGAGAACTACCTGTCTGAGCTAAAGAAACTCCAAGAGGAAACAGCCTTCTACAAGAGGCTCTACGAGATAAGCGCAAACCTTGCCCACGAGCTAAAAAACCCGCTGGCCTCAATAAAGGGAGCAGTGGAGCTCCTTAAGGAAGGCCACAGAAACGAAAGGTTACTAAAAATTGTTTTAGACGAAACAGAGAGACTCGACTCAATAATTAAAAACTTCCTCAATATAGCAAGACCTATACCGGCTGAAAAGACGAAAGTAAACATAAAAAGCCTTGTTGAAGAGGTGTGTAGGAAGTTCAACGAAAAGGAGTGCACAGTTGAAGGGGAAGAGGTAGAGGCGACAGTTGAACCTAAAAGTTTTCTCTCTGCAGTTGACAACCTGATAAGGAACGCAGTCTACTGGGCAGAAAAAAAGGTAAGGGTATCTTTAAGGGAGAAAAACGGCTGGGTTGAGATAACCGTTGAAGACGATGGCCCCGGAATACCCGAAGATGAATGGGAGAGGGTCTTTGAGCCCTTCTTCTCAAAGAGGAAGGACGGTTCTGGCCTTGGGCTTTCAGTCGTAAAGAAGTTTGCAGTTGAGCACGGCGGGTTTGTCTTCATAAAGAGAAGTTCTCTTGGAGGAGCTTCGTTTACCTTAAGAGTACCTAAGGAGCCGGAAGATGAGAGCTCTAATCCTTGAAGACGAGAGTTCTCTGAGGGAGATACTCTCAATAGTCCTCTCAGAGTTTGATTACGAAATAGACGAGGCTGAAAACCTGAAAGAGGGAATGGAGAAAGTCGGGCAGGAAGAATACGACCTAATACTGGCAGACCTTAGGCTTCCCGACGGCTCCGGAATGGAGCTCGTTAGAAAGGTTAAGAAGGAAAAACCTGAAACGGAAGTGATAATCATAACGGCCTTCGCGTCAACTGAGACCATAAAAGAGGCCTTTGATTTAGGAGTCTACGACTACGTAGAAAAGCCCTTCAAGTTAGAGGACTTGAAGCTGATATTGAGAAATGTTACAGACAAAATAAAACTTAAACGGAAGCAGACCCAGGAAATACCGGAGATAATCGGGAAGTCTAAAGCCGTTGAGAAACTGAAAGAGACGATAAAAAAGGTTGCCCCGTACGACGTAAACGTTCTGATTTTAGGGGAAAGCGGTAGCGGAAAAGAACTCGTAGCCAAGGCCATTCACACTTTAAGCCCCCGGAGGAAAAGTTCTTTCGTTGCAATAAACTGTGCGGCGCTACCGCCGGAGCTCCTTGAGAGCGAGCTCTTCGGCTACAAGAAAGGGGCATTTACAGGAGCAGTTTCAGACAAGAAAGGTTTAATTGAGAAGGCAAACGGCGGAACTCTCTTTTTAGACGAGATTGGAGACATGCCTCTCTCTCTTCAGGCAAAGCTCTTAAGGTTCCTTGAAACCAAAAGGTTTATTCCCTTAGGCTCAACGGAGGAGAAGGAAGTTGACGTTCGAGTGGTTGCTGCAACTAACAAGAACCTGAAGGAAGAGATTAAGAAAGGAAACTTCAGGGAAGACCTCTACTACAGGCTTGCAACGATAGTCATTGAAGTTCCCCCACTGAGGGAGAGGAGGGAGGACATACCCCTCTTGGTTGAGTTCTTCGCAAGGGAGTTCGGAAAGAAATACGGAAAGGAGATAAGGAGAATATCAAAAGGGTTTATAAACTACCTGATGAGCCTGCCCCTTGAGGGGAACGTGAGGGAGCTCCGGAACATCGTTGAGAGGGAGGTAATCCTCTCCGAAGGTGAAATACTGGGAAGCGGCTACTCTTCTACAGGTGAAAAGGAGAATTTAAAAGAGGTTGAGATACCTGAAGAGGGGATAAACTTAAAAGAGCTCCTTTCCCAGATTGAGAAGGAATACCTGTTTAAAGCCCTTGAGTTGGCCGGAGGGAAGAAGACTAAGGCTGCCAAACTGTTAGGACTTACCCTCAGAGAATTTAGATACAGGCTTGATAAATACTCCCCCCAGAAGGGGGGAGAGGAAGGTTAACCCTCTTCCTTTTCTTCTGACTTTTCAGTTTCTTCCGCTTTCTTCTCTTCTTCAGAGGCCATTACCTCTTCAATCTCTGCAAGCTCAATGAGCCTGTCTAAGGCCTTCTGTCTCAAAATGTCTTGCTTAACCATCTCAACAAGCCCCTTCTCTTCAAGGGACTGCCTTGCCTGAACGTAGTCTCCACCAAAGGCTGCATCTGCGAGTTTTTGGATCTCCTTATCAAGGTCTTCGTCTGTAACCTCTATCCCCTCAAGCTCTGCAACCTTCTCAAGGAGAAGCTTAACCCTAACGGTCTTCTCCGCAGCTGGCCTAACCATCTCAACGATAGCTTCAGGGTTCAGCTGCTGAACGTTCACGCCGATCTGAGCAAGCCTGTTAATCTGGTTCTGGGCCTGTGCCCTAATCTCAAGATCAAGCATTGAAGGGGGAACAGGAACACTTACTTTCTTGAGGAGTTCCTCAACAATTTGGTCTTCTACCTCTTCCTGTTCCCTTATGGTCTCGGCAGTCTCAAGGTCTTCCATTATCTTCTTCTTCATGTCCTCAAGGTTTTCAAATCCAAACCTTTTGGCAAACTCGTCGTCTACCTCAGGAAGTTTTTTCTCCTTAACGGACTTGACCTTAAACTTAACCTTTACTTTCTTACCCTTTGCCTCTCCATATTTTTCGTCCTCAGGAGCTGTAAACTCAACCTCTCCTTCCTCTCCAGCTTTCTTACCGAGGACCTCTTTCTCAACCTCAGGCCAGAGCTGGTTCTGACCCAAAATGACGGAGACACTTCCTTTGTGAACGTTCTCGTCTCCCTCAACTTGGGTTTCATACTCAATGTCAACTAAGTCTCCCTCTTTTACCTCTCTGTCAACCTCCTCCCAGGTTGCAGCTTGGTTCCTGAGTCCTTCAATGACCTTCTCAACGTCTTTTTCAGAGAGCTCCCTCTTAACCCTCTTGACCTTTATTCCCTTATAGTCCTCCAGCTTAAGGTCTATCTCGGGCTTAACCTCAAGGAGAAGAACAACTTTTAGCTCGTTATTATTAAGGTCTAAGTCGTAGGACTCAACGGCCGGGTCGCTGATGAGCTTCAGGTTCTCCTTATCAACGACCTCCGCAAGTTTAACAGGAATGTAGCTCCTTAGGAGAGCTCCCTTTATGTCGTCCTCGTAAAACTTCTTAATAACGGAAGCTGGAGCCTTCCCAGGCCTGAACCCAGGGACTTTAGCCCTCTTTCCGATTTCCCTACAAACTGTTTCCACCTCTCTCTTTACCTCTTCAGGCTCCCCTTCAATAGTAAGCCTGTAAATTACGTCTCCCTGTTTCTCAAGCTGGTATTTCATCTTTCCCCTCCTTTCTTCCTGACTCTTCCCATAACTTTCAGCGGCAGGCTCCACACTTTTGTAAAGGCCGCTCCTGCTTTATGGTCAAATGCGTCTTTCGGGCTGTAAGTAGCCAAGTCCTCAGAGTAAAGGGAGTTAGGAGATTTCCTACCTACAACCTGAGCGCTTCCCTTGTAGAGCTTAAACCTCACGGTTCCTGTAACCGACTTTGCAATCTCGTTGTTAAATGCATCTAAGGCTTCCCTTAACGGAGTAAACCACAGGGCCTCGTAAACGGCCTCTGCGTATGGGTGTTTAACGTGGCTCTGCTTGTAGTGGTATGTGAACCTGTCAAGAACTAAGCTCTCAAGCTCATCGTAAGCCCTGATTAGAAGGAGACCTGCAGGGGACTCGTAGACCTCCCTTGACTTAATTCCAACGAGCCTGTTCTCAACCATGTCTATACGGCCATAGCCGTGCTTACCTACAATCTCGTTTAAGTCCCAGATGAGCCTCCAGAGTTCCTCATACCTCTTCCCGTTAACGGCAACGGGGGTTCCCTCTTCAAACTCTATCTCAACGTATTCAGGGGTATCTGGAGCTCTTTCCGGAGAAACTGTTAAAACGAAGGCGTCCTCTGGGGGTTCAGTGTAAGGGTCTTCAAGTGGACCGGCCTCAATAGCAACTCCCCAAAGGTTCCTGTCGTAGGAGTAGGGTTTCTCCTTTGTTGCGACAACGGGAATTCCGTGCTTCTGGGCGTACTCTATCTCCTCTTCCCTTGACTTAAACTCCCACTCCCTTACTGGAGCTAAGACTTCAATGTCCGGGTCTAAAGCCCAAACGGAAGCCTCAAACCTTACCTGGTCGTTTCCCTTTCCAGTTGAGCCGTGGGCAACGTAGTCGGCTCCTACCTTGTGGGCAACCTCTACCAACTTCTTGGCAATTAAAGGCCTTGAGAGGGCACTAATGAGAGTGTACTTGCCCTCGTAGAGAGCTCCTGCCCTCATAAGGGGCACACAGTACTCCCTTGCAAACTCCTCTTTTATGTCGTCAACTATTGCCTCAACTGCTCCAGAGGCCTTAGCTTTTTCCGGAATCTCAGTTAGCTCCTCTCCCTGCCCAACGTCTGCTGTGTAAGTGATTACTTCGTAACCTCTGTCTGTTAACCACCTAACGATTACTGAAGTATCAAGTCCTCCAGAGTAGGCAAGGACCACTCTCTTTCCCACGTTCTCCTCCAAATAGGCTCAGGTTCGTGGAATTTTAGACCATTTTGTTTTTAAGTTCAAAAATGGGAAAAGTTAACTTAGAAAATTGGCGTATTTCTCTTCAACTTCCTCCGTATAAACCCTGCTACTACAGTCCTTGTAGACAACCAGAGGAGACTCAACTGTTATTCCCTTTCCTCCTCCCTTTACAGCCTCCAAGAGGAACAGGTTTGCACTTTTACCGGGACATGGGTAGATAAACCTCAACCTCTTAGGCTCAAGCTTCCTGTCCCTTAAAAGGTAAACGGCGTCAACGAAACGGTGAACGGGAAGGAGCAAGTAGAACCTCCCCCTGTTTTTCAGGAGGTACCTTGCAGCGTCAACAAAGTCTGAAAGGGTTGCTGAAATTTCCTGTCTCGCATAGGCTTTCAGTTTGCCTTCTGGAACGTCTCCGGTTCCAACCTCTATAAAGGGTGGGTTGCTTACAACAACGTCAAAAGAAGAAGGTTTAAAGCGGCTTTTTACGTCTTTAACGTTCAAAGTAACGGCACAGAACCTGTCTAAAACCCCGTTTATTTCAGCGTTTTTTAGTGAGAGCTCTATATTCTCCGGCAGAACATCAACTCCAACAGCTGTAAGTTTCGGGTATTTAAGGAGGAGAAGAATGGGAATAACTCCACAGCCCGTTCCGAGGTCTATCAGCCTCTCCCTTCCCTTTACCCTTACGAAGTCTGTAAGTAAAAAGGTGTCGGTCCCGAACCTAAAGCCCTCTTTAAACTGGTAGAACCGACACCTATCACTCAAGAACGTTGAAAGGTCAACCCTATCCACAGAGTCTCCTCTTGAGAGACTCTACATACTTCTTAACCTGCTCAACCCACCTTAAAAAGTCGTTTGTGTCGTCAAAGTAATAGTTTGCAACATCTCCAACCACGTGCTCAAAGTCGGCCGGTCTGTTCTTTAGGAAAGTTTCAATCTCCTCAAGAAGTTTCTCAGCAGTTTGGCAGTCCCTTACCTCCTCCCTAACGATGTCCCAGTCAGACTTTCCCTCCTCAACTCCATAGGAGAAGGTTGCAAGGAGGGAGTAGAAGAACGGGTATCTCTCCTCAAACTGTTTCTCCTTCTCGTAGTTCACGCTCTCCTCCGGCTAAGTTGGGTATGCCGTCAGAACTATAAAACCAAACCTTTTATCTTTTTTCAATACCACCCTGGCATCTCTACAGGTGTACTCGTCAAAGCGGTCTTTCCTTCTCTCAACTTTTATACCTATGGGCTTTTCACCTCTATAGATAAGAACTAACTTGTCGGGAGAGTTGGGGTCTGATAGCCAACTCTTTATCTTCTCGGCGTTCCGGGAGATTGCAGCCTCTACAACCCTCTCTGCAGTTTCGTAGTCGTAGAACGAACTTGCAGACCTTAGCCTCGGCTCTTCCTTGAGCCTTTTAACCAGCCACTTGTAGTCCTTCCCAACGTGTTTCCTTAAAGTGTGGCCTCCAACAGTTTCGTAGAACTTTAGGCCTCTGTAGTGGAGCTCCTTCAGAACGGCACCGTTAACCTTTGGAGCTTCCTCTTTCTTGAAGCATCCAGTCAGTGGCAGCAGGAAGGCAAATAGAACCAGCAGGAAACTCAAGGCTCTCTTCACTTTACCCTCCATTGAAATTGTTTTTTAAGAAACCTAACTTAGTTCTGCAACCTTTTAGGGAGGTCAGTATGTCCCAGTTCATTGATAGAGCTAAAATTTTTGTCCAGGGAGGACGTGGTGGCAACGGCTGTGTTGCCTTTAGGCGGGAGAAGTTCGTTCCAAAAGGAGGGCCTTCAGGAGGAAGCGGAGGGAAGGGGGGAGATGTAATCCTTGAGGCAGACAGGAACGTCCACACCCTTTTGGACTTTAAATACAAACGCCACTACAAGGCCGAAAGGGGAAGACACGGAGAGGGAAACAAGAGGAGCGGCAAGAGTGGAAAGGACTTAGTAGTAAAAGTCCCCGTTGGAACTGTAGTTAAGGACGCAGAAACAGGGGAAATTTTAGGAGACTTAACGGAACACGGCCAGAGGTTAGTAGTTGCAAAGGGAGGAAGAGGAGGTAGAGGAAACGCTGAGTTTGCAACCCCGACAAGACAAGCCCCAGACTTTGCAGAGCCGGGAGAGCCCGGAGAGGAGAGATGGATTGAGCTTGAGCTGAAACTTCTTGCAGACGTTGGCCTCGTCGGTTTCCCAAACGCCGGAAAGTCTACATTTCTCTCAAGGATTTCGGCGGCAAAGCCGGAGATTGGAGACTACCCGTTTACGACCCTAAGGCCGATACTTGGGGTAACCGAGGTTGATGGCTACTCATTCGTAGTTGCAGATATCCCTGGACTAATTGAGGGAGCTCACAAGGGGAAAGGTTTAGGACACGAGTTCTTAAGACACGTTGAGAGGACAAAGCTACTCCTTCACCTTATAGACCTTACAGACTCAACCAGGAGCCCTGAAGAAGCATTTGAGGCTATAAACAGGGAGCTCTCCCTCTACTCCCCAGAGCTTGCAAAGAAGCCCCAGATAGTTGTAGGAACAAAAGTTGATGCTCTAACCGATAGGAGCGTTATAGAAAGGTTAAAGGGATACTTTGAAGAGAAAGGTTATCCTTTCTTTGCAATTTCTGCAGTAACGGGAGAGGGGATGAAGGAGCTAATGAGGTTCGTCTCCCGGAAGCTGAAGGAGATTGAGAATGCTGAAGAGAGCCAAAAGGATAGTGGTTAAGGTAGGTTCACAGCTCCTTGCCGGGAAAGAGGGGCTTAACGGAGAGTTTATAGGGGAGCTCTCCCGTCAGGTTGAGGAGCTCCGAAAAAAGGGAAAGGAGGTAATTTTGGTTAGCTCCGGAGCCGTTTTGGCAGGAATAAAGGCTCTGGGGCTTAAGAGGAAACCCTTTTCTCTCTCTGAAAAGCAGGCCCTTTCAGCCGTAGGTCAGTCTTACCTAATGGAGGAGTACAGGAAAACCTTTAAGCGGTTTGGAACGGAAGTTGCCCAAGTTCTTCTAACTGCAGAAGACTTAAGGTCAAAGGAGAGGTTCCTAAACGCAAAGAACACTTTTGAGTCGCTCCTTAAGTTCCGCGTAGTTCCTGTAGTAAACGAGAACGACACAGTTTCTGTAGAGGAGATAAAGATAGGGGACAACGACAACCTCTCTGCCCACGTTTCTGTCCTCGTCAACGCAGACCTTCTGATAATCCTGACAACTGCAAATGGAATCTACGATAAAGACCCGACTACAAACCCAGATGCCAAACTAATACCAGTAGTGGAGAATGAGGAAGAACTCTTTGAAAAGTGTGACTTCTCCTGTAAGACTACTTTTGGAACTGGAGGAATGGGAACAAAAGTTGAAGCTGCACTTAAGGCCGCCAAGAAGGGAATTCCGGTAATCGTTGCAGGGGGAAGGGAAGAGAACGTTTTAGTCAGAATTGCTGAAGGAGAGAAGGTGGGGACTCTCTTTATCCCAAAAAAGAAGCTGAAAGCCAAGGGTTACAGGATCCTCTACCTTATGAAACCCAAGGGAAAACTCTTTATTGACAAAGGGGCTGAAGAGGCAGTAGTTAAAATGGGGAAGAGCCTTCTCTCTAAGGGAGTAAAAAGGGCAGAGGGAAGATTTGAGAAAGGAGACGCGGTTGAGGTTTACTCTTTAAGCGGCGAGCTGATAGGTAAGGGAATCGTCAGGTGCAGCAGCGATAAAATTGAGAAGTCTAAGCTCTGCATCCATAGGAACGACTTCGTCCTTTTAAAGGAGGTGGAAGGTGAAGGTGTCTGATTTTCTAAAGAACGGAACGGAACACTTTGTAGATGGAGCTCCGGAAGGTCTTAAAGCTCTATCGGAAGTAAAAGAAGGAGTCCACAGGCTCCAGTTCTTCGTTAGGGAAGAAAACGGAAAAGTAGTTGAGTGTAGGTTTAAGGCCAGTAAGAGGTGTAAGAAGCTCTTAGCCCTCTCTGAAAAAGCCTGTCAGCTGATTGAGGAGAGGGGCAGTTTAGAGGTTTCTACAAAGGAGCTCCTTGAGTTCTTCTCTGAAGAGAAGGACAGGAAGAAGATGGAAGAGAGGGTAAAATTCGTTGAAAGAGCTCTTAAAGGATGATATGCAGAAAACTCCTGAAGAGAGGTTCTTCTATCTCCTACCTCGCCTTTGCCCTCTGCGACCTGTTTGAGAGCGACTACATGTTCTACGCCGCATCAATCGCCTACTATACTCTCATGTCTATTATTCCTCTCTTTATATTCCTCTTCTTCTTAGGAGTGGTCGTCTTCCACGTTAACTTTCAGGAGTTTATTCCGAAAGAGTTTATGGACTTACCTCTAAAACCAATAATCCTACAGCTTCAAAGGGTTATAAACAAATCTGGAATTATAAGCGGAACAGCAGCCCTTGTAATGTTCTGGTTCTCAAGGGGAATCTTTACATCTATTGAGCGCTCTTTCTGTGAAATCTTGGGAGTTAAAAACCCGGCAGGATTTCTATACAGACACATAGCGATAATCTTGGTTATCTTCCTCCTGTGGATGCTGATGTTCGTCTTCTACGTTGCCCACTACCTCATAGCCGTTCTTCTACCTCAGTTCCCGGAGCTCTCCTTCCTCTCCTCTTTAGTTCCGCCGTTTCTCATGTTTGTAGTCCTCACCGCCATTTACTACTTTCTACTGCCCGTAAACGTTCCATTTAAAACGGTCTTTAAAATATCTGCTCTCATCTTCTCAATACTTGCAGTTTTTGAAAGGTTCTTCGTCTGGTTTATCCTAAACGTCTCAAAGGTTAGTATCCTCTACAGTTCCTTTGCTGCAGTAATTATCTTTTTAATCTGGATTTACTACTCGGCAACTGTAATCCTGTTAGGAGCAGGTATAGTTAAAGGTAAACTGATTGCAGAAGGGGAGCTCAATGAGGGTAGTTAGGTCGATTAAGGAGATGCAGGCCATATCAAGGAGCCTCTTTAAAACGGGGAAAGAGGTAGGTTTCGTTCCGACGATGGGGTACCTACACGAAGGGCACCTCTCCCTTGTAAGGAGGGCAAGGAAGGAGAACGACATCGTCGTTGTCAGCGTATTCGTTAACCCTACACAGTTTGGGCCAAACGAGGACTACGAGAGATACCCAAGGGACGAAGAGAGAGACAGGGAACTCCTTCAAAAAGAGGGAGTTGACTACCTCTTTATTCCCTCCGTCTCTGAGATGTATCCCAAGGGCTACTCAACTTTTGTTGAGGTTTTAGGTCTAACGGAGGGATTGTGTGGAGCAAAGAGGCCGGGGCACTTTAGGGGGGTTGCAACCGTCGTTACAAAGCTCCTGAACATCGTCTGCCCAACGAGAGCCTACTTTGGAGAGAAGGACTACCAGCAGCTTCAGGTGATAAAGAGGTTAATTAGGGATTTAAACATTCCCGTTGAAGTAGTTGGCTGTCCAATAGTGAGGGAAAAAGACGGCCTTGCAATGAGCTCAAGGAACACCTACCTCTCACCGGAGGAGAGGGAATCTGCCCTCTCGCTCTACAGGGGGCTGAAGCTTGCGGAGGAGCTCTTTGAATCTGGAGAGAGAAACCCGGAAGTTATAAAGGGAAAGGTTAAGGAGTTTATTCTCTCCCACCCAAAAGTTGAAAAGGTTGACTACGTAGAGATAGTTGACCCGGAAAACTTAAAGCCGGTTAAAGAGGTAAAAGAGGGAGACTTAATAGCCCTTGCAGTCTTTGTTGGAAAAACGAGACTCATTGACAACCACAGGTTGGGAAAACCTTTAAGGTGAAAAAAGCAACTAAAGTTAGAAGACTTGAAGCTCTTCTTAAAGGAAATTTTCAAGAACAAACCTATAAAAAGGGAAACAAGCTAAGAGGAATTTTGGAGGAGAGCTCCCTACAAGGTTGACTTGGTTGAGCTGAGGTGAGCTCCACACTTAAGAGAAGGAGTGAGATAGTTCTGAAAGAGAGGGTAGAGACCTTTGAGAGAGCTCTTAAAAGGCTTGAAGAGGCCTTATTTTCAGCAGAATTAAGAGTCACATTGAGCTAATGAATGTCGTTCTCAGAAAACTGAAGCAGGTTAATTGTTAAAATCAACTCAAAATTAACTCTGTGGAGGAAGTATGGTTTACGAGATTACACTTAAAACAACCGGAAGGAACCAGTTTATTGACATAACAAGGCAGGTTGAGTCGGTAGTTCTCCAGTCGGGAGTAAAGAGGGGAATATGCGTCATCTACGTTCCCCACACAACTGCAGGAGTAACAATAAACGAAAACGCAGACCCTACGGTAAGGAAGGACATTATCTCAATGCTTGATAAGTTAGTTCCTTGGAGGGAGTCCTTCTACGAGCACGCAGAGGGAAACTCTGCAGCCCACATAAAGTCAAGCCTAATAGGATGTAACCAGACAGTAATCGTTCAGGAAGGGAAGCTCCTACTGGGAACATGGCAGGGTATCTACTTCTGCGAGTTTGACGGCCCAAGGACGAGAAGAGTCTTCGTAAAGGTAATAGAAGGATAGCGGGAGCAGTCCGTAAGCCGGGTTCTGTTTTAAGAGGCCATTTATCTATGCGGCTTACCCGCTGGCATCGGGCGGGCCACCCTCAAACGCCAGCCTATTTAGCCTTGCTCCGGGAGGGGGTTGCCGTGCCTCTTTCCCTTACGGGTCGGAGCGGTGGTCTCTTACACCACCCTTTCACCCTTACCACCTTGTAGGTGGCGGTCTGCTCTCTGTGGCCCTTCCGCAGGGTCGCCCCTGCCCGGCTTAACGCCGGCTCCCTGCCCTGTGGAGCCCGGACTTTCCTCCCAAAGGGCTTATCCCTTTGAGCGGCCTCTCGTCCTGCTCCCACAGTTAATATAGGCAACTTTTTCCTACTTGCTAACCTCTTTCCCGAGTTTACTCTCAACAGACTTTATCTTCTGAACTAACCTGTTACTCCTGCCCTTCCTTATGTCAAACTTAACGACAGAGTAAACCCTGTTACAGTCGGGCTCAAGCTGTTTGTAGGCATTCTCTATAACCTTTAAAGCCTCCTCCATCGTCTCCGTCTCAAATACAGTTCCCATTGGGGTAAGCTTATATGGAATTCCGCTCTCATCAATCATCTTGATTATCCTTGAAACGTATTGACTAACACTCTCCCCCTTATCCGTAGGAAACATGGCGAACTCAACGAGAACAGACATTTAACCCTCCCTGAGAAAGTTATTCTTATAATTTAATCCACAGCGTTTCTGGAGGAAGAAGATTGGAAAAGAGAAAACCTGTTGGAGTATGCGTTGGAGAGCTAACCACCTCCGAGGCAGAGTTTATAAGCAACCAGAGAATAGCTTTAGGAGACTACTTAGAGCTTGAGTATGAAGGACACAGAGTTTTAGCTCTCGTTAAAGAGATAAAGAGACTTAACCGTTCTTTAGATGACACGATAGACCCTGAAGATGCCGAAAAGATAAGGCAGTTTTCAAAAGGTAGGTCTTTCTTCTACGGAAAGCTCACAATCTTGGGAGACCCCGACAAAAATATGTTCATACCGAGGATTCCTCCCGAGCCTGGAACGTACCTTTACGAGGCGTCTACCGAAACGCTCAAGAAAGTTTTCGGCCAGGACGATGGAACGAAGATACACATAGGGCATCTGTTAACGAGAAAAGACGTTCCAGTTTACATAGACATAGATAGCATTGTAAACCGCCACCTTGCCGTTTTGGCCGTAACCGGTGGAGGAAAGTCAAACACCGTTTCTGTAATTCTTGAGGGACTGCTTGAAAAGGACGGAACAGTTTTAGTCTTTGACATGCACGGCGAATACGTGAACTTTGACTACCAGAAGGACAGAAGGCCTGCAGTTAAGAGAATAGAACTTGCACTGAACCCCGTAAGGCTCAGCTACCATGAGTTTAGGATATTCGCAAACGTTGACGACAGCGCCTACATACAGGACAGGTACTTAAGAAGAGCCTTTAAGGAAACTGTAGAGAAAGTTGTAAACGGCGAGATACAGGCAGATATGTTCTGGGGACACCTTGAAGGACTCCTCCAGGGGTGGGCAGAGGACGACTCGTACAAGGACGACAGGAAGTCAATTACCGGAGTCCTCAACAAGGTTGAGGATATGAAGGAAGCCTACGGGGAGCTCTTTGCCCTAAACCAGTCTCCGATAGTTGAGCAGATAGAGTTCGGAAAGCTCAACGTTATAGACCTTTCACACGTAGACGAGAAAATTGCAGACATAATCGTAAGCCACGTTTTAAGGAACGTTTTAGAGGCGAGGAAGAGGAACGTAAGGGAGCTCTCCAGTGGCCTTGAGTTCCCCCTCTTTATAGTTTTGGAGGAAGCCCACATACTGGCCTCTTCTACGGTAAACACCCGTTCAAGGTATTGGATATCAAGGATTGCAAGGGAAGGAAGGAAGTTCGGGCTTGGACTGTGCCTCGTTACTCAAAGGCCGAAGGCGTTAGACTCAAATGCCCTCTCTCAGGCAAACAACATGGTAATACTGAAGCTCGTTGAGCCGGGGGACCAGAGACACGTTCAGCAGGCATCAGAGTCATTAAGTGCAGACCTCGTAAGTCAGCTACCATCTCTAAACGTTGGGGAAGCCCTTCTAATGGGAAAGATGATTTCTGTCCCCGCCCTCGTTAAAGTAAAGCTGGCAAGGGCAAAGAGGAGCGGAAACGACATAAGCGCTGTTGAAAGCTGGAAAAAATACAAAGAGAAACTCCAACAAGCAACGAAGGAACTTAAAGACATCTTTGACCCGGAGTTTTAAATGGAGCTAAACGTTGCAGCTGAAAAGAGAAAAATTGCCCTATACTCTATTTTTGTTAATTTGTTCTTATCTCTCCTAAAGCTTACAGCTGGTTTCCTCTCAGGCTCCAAATCCCTTATTGCAGATGGTATCCACTCGTTGGCAGACCTTGCAGCGTCCCTCTCCGTATACGCCGGCATCGTTATAGCAAACATGAAGGTAAAGGGATTTCCCTATGGCCTCTACAAGGTTGAAAACTTCATCTCTTTAGTTAGTTCCCTCGCAATCTTCTTTGCAGGCTATGAAATAGTCAAGGAAACTTTCCTTGAAAGTAAAAGCTTCAGAATTGAGAACGTAGGAATTGCCGTAGGTGCAGTTCTGATAACGATACTCGTAACCTACCTCTTCTCCCAGTTTGAGAGGAAAAAGGGAGAGGAGCTCCACTCCCCAAGCCTCATAGCCGACTCCGAACACATCAAGACGGACATGTTCTCGGCGATTGTGGTTTTGGCCGGAATTATTGGAAATTACTTAGGATACCCTACAGTTGAGAAAGTTGCCATTCTAATAATCGTTTTCTTTATCTTCCATGCCGGATACGAGATACTTGTTGAAGCCCTAAAAGTTCTGTTAGACGCGTCAATAGACAAGGAGACCCTTGACAGAATTGAAGAGCTCCTTAAATCCCATCCCCTAATTTCTGAGGTTAAGAGCATAACGGGGCGGAGCTCCGGCAGCTACAAGTTCATAGAGGCAGAGGTAACGGTATCAACCAACGATTTTGAGAAAGCCCACAACATAGTCCATGAAGTTGAGGCGGTAGTAAAGAGGGAAATTCCCTTCATAGAAAAGCTCGTAATCCACTTTGAACCCGATGAAAAAAGGGCGGAGCTCTACGCAGTTCCGGTAGACGGAAACAGGGTGTGTGACAGGTTTGCAGAGTGTCCGGAAATACTCATTCTGAAGCATGGAAACGACGAGTTTAAAACGGTTGAGAGGCTCAAAAACCCAGCAAAAGACCTTAAGCTGGGAAAGTGTATAGAGTTAGTTGAATTACTAGCAAAGAGAGGAGTAGATTGTATAGCCGTTAACAACCTTCCTTTAGGAAAGGGAGTAATATACGCCCTGTCGGCATATGGAATAGGAATGAAACTGATAACGGAAGAAAACCTGAAGAGCTTCCTTAAAAAGCTGAAACAAGACCCTTACTGCGAACCTCCTCTTGCAGTCTGGAACAGGTATACCTGCGACATCGGAGGAAACGTTGAAAGCGAAAGAACTCTTTGACAGAGATAAAGGAAAAGAACACCTATCGGTTACAGTGTTGGTTGACATGCAGAACCTCTACTACGGAGCGAAAAACACGTTAAAGAGAAAAGTAGACTTCAAAAACCTTCTAAAAATCGGAGTTAGAGGAAGAAGCCTTTACAGAGCAATAGCCTACCTTGTAGACCTTGAAAGGGTTAACCAAGACAGCTTCATCCACGTCTTAAAAAACATCGGCTACGAAGTGAAACTTAAAGAACCGAAGAAGTTCTACAACTGGGACAGAGTAGAGTATAAGGCCGATTGGGACATGGGAATAGCCATAGACGCAATAGCCATGGCCGAAAGCAGAAAAGTTGACGTTGTTGTCTTAATGAGCGGAGACGGAGACTTTGTTGACCTAATAAACTTCTTAAAAGCCAAAGGAATAAAGGTTGAAGTAATCTCGTTTAAAAGTATAACGGCAAAAGAGATAATACAGGCAGCAAACGAGTATATAGATTTAGAAGAGATCGCCGACTTCATCGTTTTAGAGGAAGAGTAATGGAGATTAAAGTCTTTCCAAACGGCCCTTTTATCGTTAACACGCTGCTAATCTGGGACGAATCAACGAAAGAAGCTATGGTGGTTGACCCGGGAAGTAAAGAAGCCGTTGAGAATATCCAGGACGAGGTAGAGAGAAGAGACCTTAAAGTAAAGTTCATAGTGAACACTCACGAACACCCAGACCACATAGCAGCAAACGCCTGGGCAAAGCTCTCCTTTCTGGAAGCAGAGCTCCTAATGCACCCAAAAGCTGCAGAAAACTTAAACTTCTGGGTTGAAAACGAAATAGGCCAGCTTGCCGGAGCCGAATACTCCCCTCCCCCAGACAGAACCGTAAAAGAGGGAGATACCGTTAACTTAGGGAAATACACCTTTAAAATCCTTCACACACCCGGCCACTCACCGGGAAGCATAGTCTTATACTCACCTAAGGGAAAGGTGGCAGTGGTAGGAGACCTGATATTCAGGGATAGCGTAGGAAGATACGACCTGCCTATGAGCAACTTTCAGGAGCTCAAGAATTCCATCTTTAAGGTCTTAAAAGAAGTTGACCACTCAGCAATAGTAATGCCTGGACACGGCCAGACGACAGACCTTAAAAGGGAGCTCCACCACAACCCGTTTATCAGAGAACTCTTGAGATGACAGCGGGAACCCACATACTTGCAGGTATCGTTTTAGCCTCTTACCTGAAACTGCCGGTAGTTCCGGCAGCTTTAGGATCAATACTCCCGGATATTGACCTAAAAAAGGGGCTTCCTTTTCCGCCAAAAAGGACTCTCTTCAACGCCCACAGAGGGATAACCCACCACCCGGCAATCGTTTTAACCCTTTTTTTCTTATCAATCTCAGCAAAAGACCTATACAGTAAAAGCTTGGGAATTTACCTGCTCTCGTTTACGGTAGGATACGCCTCCCATCTACTTTTAGACTTACTAACCCCCTTAGGAATACCCTACAAACTAAAATACTACCCAAGGCTAAGTTTTAAGCTGTTTAAAACAGGGAAGTTGGGAGAAGTCTTTGTTATACTACTTCTGTTAACTGCCCTTATCTACCAGGTAAAAACTGGAGATCTGGACTATAGCTCGTTAAAACTCTGGAAATAGGAGGGAAAGATGAAGTTCTTCATTGATACGGCTGACATAAACGAGATAAAAGCAGCAATGGAGATGGGGCTGATAGACGGAGTTACAACTAACCCAACCCTCATCTCAAAAACGGGAAGACCTTTCCTTGAGGTGGCAAAAGAGATAGTTGAAACAGTCCCCGGCCCCGTAAGCCTTGAGGTTGTAAGTCTTGACACACAAGGAATGGTTGACGAGGCAAGACAGCTTGCAAAGTTTGGAGACAACGTAGTGATAAAAATACCTATGACGACAGAAGGGCTAAAGGCTGTAAAAATCCTCTCATCAGAAGGGATAAAGACGAACGTAACACTTGTTTTCTCTCCGCTACAGGCACTACTTGCAGCAAAGGCTGGTGCGACTTACGTCTCTCCGTTTGTAGGAAGGCTTGACGATGTAGGCCACGATGGTATGGAGCTTATCTCTCAAGTCGTTCAGATATACGAAAACTACGGTTTTGAAACGGAGATAATTGTCGCAAGCGTAAGACACCCACAGCACGTTTTACAGGCAGCACTCATAGGAGCAGACATAGCAACAATTCCATTTAAAGTAATAAAGCAACTCTCAAAACACCCTCTTACCGACATAGGAATTGAAAGGTTCCTTGAAGACTGGGCAAAAGTCCCGGACAGAGATACAATTTTTGAGAAATAAACTTACGGAGTGGGGAATTGGGAATAAAGGACAGTTTAAGAATTGACAAGATTAAACAGTCTTTAAAGCTCATAAAGGAAAGTATTCAGGAGCTTGAAAGTATAGAGTACGTTTTAGAGCTCCTTGAAAAAGAGATAGAGGACTACAGGGACCTCGTTGACAAGGAATCTTTCATTCCAAAGGCTAGGTTCGTTAAGGAGAGAGTACAGAGGCTAATTGACAGAATGAAGTTTGCAGGTGAGGAAACACTTGCCTGCGTCGGGATAAAAATGTCTGTTTTAGGAGAAATTGATCAAAACGATAAATATTCAATAACAACCTATATAGCAACTTACATTGACAGGCACGTTCGCCCAAGCGACCTTCTGTTTAAGATAGACGATGAAACAATAGGGATAATCTTTCCACTAAAGAACAGAAACGATATTGAAGCAGTTGAACAAAGACTCAAGTTTATGCTTTTAAACCTAAAGGCAAAGACATACAGTAGCCGTAACGTTCTCATTAACTTTAAGCTAAGCTACTTCTTTCTTGAAAAAGACAGCTCTGCAGATGAGGTGTTTAACAAACTGTTAGAAAGTCTGAAGAGAGTAGAAGAGTAGCGGCTCGCCGCTACTCTATTATTTCAAGAACAGCCTTTTTGCCCTGCTTTGCCGCAGCAGCAGAAAGGATAGTCCTGAGGGCTTTTGCAGTCCTACCCTGCTTACCGATAACTTTTCCTAAATCGCTGGGAGCAACTTTAAGCTCAATAACGACAGTCCTTTCACCTACAGTTTCATTTACAGACACGGCGTCCGGATTATCCACAAGCCTTTTTGCTACGCACTCAACGATCTCCTTAAGAGCAGACATCTCTCACCTCCTTACTGTAGAGCTCTCTTGATAAGTGAAGCAACTCTCGGGGTAGGCTCGGCACCCTTTGAAAGCCACTCTTTCACCTTCTCAACGTCAAGTTGGAGCTCCTTAGACTTTGGGTTGTAAGTTCCAAGGATATCTACAGCCCTTCCGTCTCTCTTAGACATAGCTTCAGCAACAACAATCTTATATACGGGAAGCTTCTTCCTTCCCATCTTCTTGAGCCTTATCTTAACCAACTCACTCCTCCTGCTTAAAGTTTTGCGCTCTAATTTTAGTCAAAATGGGATCTTCTTCAAGCTCTAAATAAAGGGAAACGGGAAACGGCCGCCTTTCTTTGCCATCTTTTTCTGCATCTTCTTCATCTGTTTCATCGCCATCTTCATCTGAACGAACTGTTTTATGAGAGCATCAACCTCTTTAACGGAAGTTCCGCTTCCCCTTGCTATTCTCCTCTTCCTACTTGCATTTATTATTGCGTGGTTTCTCCTCTCCTCAGGAGTCATTGAGTTGATAATGGCCTCAATCCTCTTCAGCTTCTTGTCGTCTATAGCCTGCTGGAGTTGTTTCAGAACTTTCTGACTTCCGAGCCCCGGAATCATCCTAATTATCTGCTGAATGGGACCTAAACGCTGAATCATCCTGAGCTGTTGGCGAAAGTCCTCAAGGGTAAACTCTCCGGAGAGTAATTTCTCCTGCATAGAGAGGGCTTCCCTTTCGTCTATAACCTGCTGAGCTTTTTCAACTAACGAAACAACGTCTCCCATTCCCAAAACCCTTGAAGCGACCCTGTCGGGGTAAAAAGGCTGAAAATCCTCTATCTTCTCTCCAACTCCGGCAAACTTTATGGGCTTTCCTGTAACCCCTTTAACGGAAAGGGCAACGCCACCGCGGGAATCTGAATCCATCTTCGTAAGAACAGTTCCAGTCATTCCAACGGCCTCATTGAAGGCCTTGGCTATGTTTACGGCCTCCTGACCTGTCATTGCGTCTATAACGAAGAGGACCTCGTCGGGGTTTGTTGCCTCCCTTATCCTGCGGGCTTCGTCAAGGAGCTCCTCATCTATGTGAAGCCTTCCTGCAGTGTCAATGATTAAAACGTCGTAACCTTCAGACTTTGCTTTCTCAAGGGCATCTTTCGCTATCTTTACGGCGTCCTTTTCACACTCTTCCAAGAAAACGGGAATTCCTATCTTCTCTCCCAGTTTTTTGAGCTGGAGCATAGCAGCAGGCCTGTAAACGTCTGCAGAGGTAAGTAGAACCTTTTTACCCTGTTTCTTCAAATAGTTGGCAAGCTTCGCTGCAGTAGTAGTTTTACCCGAACCCTGAAGACCTATGAGGAGGATTACAGAAGGCTTACTCTTCAGCTGAAGCTTTGACTCTTCTCCTCCTAAGGCCTCAACAAGCTCGTCGTAAACTATCTTTACAAGCTGCTGGGCAGGGTTTACTCCCTTTACAACCTCTGCTCCTAAGGCCTTCTCTTTAACGTCGTTTATAAACTGAGAGACAACTCTGTAATTGACATCGGCCTCTAAAAGGGCGAGCTTTATCTCCCTTAACCCTTTTTGTAGGGTCTCTTCATCAATCCTTCCCTTTCTTCCGAGCTTTTCTAAAGTTGACTGAATTCTCTCTGCCAGAGCGTCAAACATCTAATCCTCCGTTAAGGGAATTTCCACTCCTGCCATAGCTTCCACAAAGCGGTCTCCCCAGGTTTCCCTAAATATCTCAATTCCCCTCTCTCCCGTGCAGTGGCAAGGAGCTATAAACCGAGTAAATCTCTTTAATTCCTCAGAAACTTCCCTTATCTCGTCGTTGGTGGACTTGTAGAGGTGAAAACCGCCTATTGTAAGGAAGAGCCCTTCTCCGACGAGTGAAACGGCCTTCCTTGCTATATCTACTATACCAGGGTGGGAGCAACCAGTTATGAGAACTGGCCCCATTTCCGAGAAAACAACTAAAGACTGCTCCTCTGCCGGTTCTTCCATTCCCGTTGGCATAACGCCGGTGGAGAGAGCTCTCTCAGAGATATAGGTAGGAGCAGAAACGGGAACGCAGATAACTGACTCGGGGAACTCTTCTTCAAACTTAAAACAGTCGGTCTCGGGAACGTAGAACTCAAATTCCGTATTAAACTGAAGAATGTAGGATAGACCTCCAACGTGGTCCCAGTGGTTGTGGGAGATAAAGACTTTATCTATGGACAAAACGTCAACCTCAGCCGCTTCTACGTTATGTTTTAGAATTTCGGGCTTTGCCCCCGTGTCAAAGAGGATAGTCTCTCCTTCAAGCTCAACTAAAAGAGAAAAACCCCAATCGGCCTTAAACCCCTCTACGGCCCTGTTATCGTAAAGAACAACTAACTGCTCCATAATTTCCCTCCCTATTTACTTTCAACCAATATATTCCTCAAACAGGTTGACACAACTAAGCAAGACGACTATATTTCCCATCAACACAAAGCGTCCCCATCGTCTAGCCCGGCCTAGGACACCGGCCTTTCACGCCGGCGACGGGGGTTCGAATCCCCCTGGGGACGCCAATTTTTTATGATTTAGATTATGTAGGGTGGATTGTTTTCATAATCCCCCCTTTTCCCCCTCCCTCCCCTTTATGGAGAAATGGGCAGCCTGAGGCTGCCCCCTCTTTCCAAAATTTTAAACCGAGAATCGGCAATCAGTAGTAAAATCTCCTAAAAACTTTAGGAGCTCCCATTGGAGAGAAGAGACTTCGGAACAGTTTCTAAGCTCGGGAAGAAAACCGAGTATGAGTTTAACTACGACCCGAAACTCCTTGAAAAGTTCCCGAACAAGTTCCCAGACAGGATATACTGGGTATCGTTTAACTGCCCAGAGTTTACAACGCTGTGCCCCATAACCGGCCAGCCGGACTTTGCAACCATCTACATCCAGTATATCCCCGACAAGTGGTTGGTTGAGAGCAAATCTTTAAAGCTCTACCTGTTCTCCTTTAGGAACGCTAAAGGATTCCACGAAGATGCCGTTAACCAGATAGCCGACGACCTGTTTAACCTCTTAAACCCGTTCTACATAGAGGTTTACGGAGAGTTTAACCCGAGAGGGGGTATCTCCATTGACCCGTTTGTCCAAAGATTCCAGAAGGTAGACTGGGTAGAAGAACTTGCAAAAGAGAGGTTTAAGCTTCACAGGATAACCCCTCCAGATATAAGGAGAAACCGTGGCTAAGGTTTTAATAATCGGAGGAAGCGGAGCCTACACCCTTGAAAAGGAGCTCTTCGGAAAAATTTCGAGTGTTAAAAGGTTAGAAACCCCTTACGGTTTATCAAACCCTATCTACGAGATTAAACACCCCAACGGTTTTAGATACCTCTTCCTCTCAAGGCACGGTGAGAAGGACTACGACACAACCGCTCTCTTTGTTAACTACAGAGCAAACATCTACGCCGCAAAGGAGTTAAGCACAGAAATTATCGTTTCTTGGACGGGACCCGGCTCTCTGAGAGAGGAGTTAAAACCGGGAGATTTCGTAGTTCCGGACGACGTTTTAGACTTTACAAGGCAGAGGAAAACGACTTTCTTTGAAAACGGAGGCCTCGGTTTCGTAAGGCAGAGTCCAGTATTCTGCCCGGGCGTCAGGAGAGCTCTTTCTGATTCGTTATCAGAAATGAAGGTGCGCTTCCATACGAAGGGAGTTTACGCCTGCACTGAAGGACCGAGGCTTGAGACGAAGGCTGAAATCAAAATGCTCAAGCAGTTAGGAGCAGATCTCGTTGGAATGACTTTAGTTCCCGAGGTTTTCCTGGCAAAGGAACTTGAGATGTGTTATGGGGCTCTCTGTTACGTAACCAACTACGCCGAAGGGATAAAAGAGAGTTCCTTTAAAGAAGGGGTTCTATTTGAGGGAATGCTGTCTGATGAAGAGAGAAAACAGGTTGACAGAGCGGTTTCCCTCTTTCCGGAAATTGTCCTGAGGGTTTCTGAAAAGCTCAACTCATACGAGAGGAAATGTCCCTGCCCAAGACTGATGGAGCGCTACCGCCGTAAGGGAAAGATAGGAGAAAATTGGAAAGAGTGGCTGTTTAAACTTTGAAAAACAAAGAGTTTTAAGTCTTGCACAAAATTTGTGCTCGTATATATTTATTTCAGGACAGTTGAATACGGGGGTGACCGGTTTCGACGGGGATGCAGAGGTTCAGGTAGCGGCAGGCCGAGGAGCCAACCTCGTAAAAAAAGGCACCTAAGATAGTTGCCAACGAAGAACTTGCTCTCGCTGCCTAATTAGCGCAGCGACGTCCCCCGGAGCTCCGCCCGTCGGCTCCGGGTAGGGCGACAGAGAGATGGGCTGGGGAGTCTCCCCTCGCCCTCGGGGGAGCTCCCGAGAAGAGAGAGGGCTGGCTCCGGGGCGCCTGCCTGTGGGCTAACCCCGGAGCGAGAGGTCAAAACACAGGCTAAGCCTGTAGAAGCTACCTGGGCCGCATCTCCGGACGCGGGTTCGAATCCCGCCACCTCCACCAAATTAAAATCACCACTTAAACCAGACGATTACACTCCCGTCACTCAACTTCTCAACCTTAAACAGTTCCGCTTTCTTATTTGCCCTTTTAACAAACTCAGAGTAGGGAATCTCCTTTCTCTGAAAACCGCAGTAGAATTTTGGAAAACAGTTAGGGAGTGAAAGTTGATAGCCAACCTCCTCTGGCTGTGGGTTTTACTGATTACGCCGGTAGCACTTAAATTTCCTATGCTATTCCTTCCACTTAAACCTATCATAAAGCCCCTTTTAGGTTCAGTCATCCTTTCAATGGGATTAACTCTTAAGTTTGAGGATTTTAAGGCCGTTTTTAAGGAGCCGAAAACCGTTCTTATAGGGTTAATAACCCAATACTCTGTAATGCCCTTCTTAGGTTGGGCTGTTGCTCTTCTTCTCTACAGCGGACTTACGAAAGTTTTCGTTGCAGGACAGGTATTAACCGGTTCCTGCCCTACAGGCGTCGTTTCAAACGTTTACAACTTCTTAGCCGGAGCAAACCTTGCACTTTCACTTACGCTGTCTGGCATAAACACCGTTGTTTCTCCTTTCCTTACACCACTCTTAACAAAACTACTTGCCGGAAAAGTGGTTAAGGTGGAAGCTCTGAAGCTCTTTTTAGACATGGTTCAGATAACCCTCATTCCCGTTTTGGTGGGAATCTGGATAAATACCTCTTTCGGTGAAAAGTTGGGAAGGGTTAAACGCTACCTACCGACTTACTCAACTGTAGCCGTAGTCCTTATCGTTGGGTTTGTCGTTGCTGCCGGAAGGGACAAAATCCTCTCTCTCCCGATAAAAACATTTGAAATACTTCTCTTAGGCTCTCTTCTACACCTGCTCTTCGGCTTCTGGTTTGGATACGTAATTCCGAGACTTTTGGGAGTTCCAAAGGTTGAGAGGATAACTATCTCAATAGAAACGGCAATGCAGAACTCTGGACTTGCTACGGTTTTGGCAGTTTCACACTGGGGAGCTCTCGCCGCACTTCCGGCCATTTTCTACAGTGTCGTTCAGAACTTGGTAGGCCCCTTCGTCGTTAAGCTCTTCAGTTGGATGATAGAGAAAGCGGGCAAAAAGCCCGCAGTTTAACCTTAGGTAGTGGAGCTCTCTGCGTCGTTGTATATATCTCCAACAATGGACTCATTGAAACCTTCAAAGCCTCTTACCGTTTCAACCCTAAACTGTGTAGACCTATACCAAATGTCTTTAGGTGGTTCCTTAACAGGAGTAAGCTGCCAGCCCCTCATCTCTTCGTAGTAGTCCCAGTTTACATACTCGTTGAAGTTGTGGAGAAGGTCTGTAATGACAAGTCCCATATTGATTAAGACTTCCTGAATCTTCCTCCACTTGTCTAAAGAGGACTCTCTACGGGTAACCCCAAAGTAACCGGCACACCTTGGCCCTTTGAGAGTTGCAACTCCCCTTCCGACGAAGGCCTTTATAGCCTCAACAGTTTCAGGTGGGTCTGTAAAGAATGTGTCGTAAGCTCCAACTACGTCCTCAGGAAGGGGCTGACGGAGATCGTGAACCCTTGCGTCTATGTTGAGGTTGTACTTCTCTGAAACGTCTCTGATAAAGTTAACCAATCTTTCGTCTATCTCAAGGATCGTTACCTTTGCAGGAAGCCCAGAGAGAGCAAGGGCGATGCTCATAAGGTCGTCATCTCCAAGAACTACAACTTTTTTACCTCTTAAATCTCCCCTGTCGTCTGCAAGTGCCACCCTTGCAAAGGTGTTCTCAGGGGTAACGTAACCTTGATCGTACTGGTGGATAGCAGGCGGCCTGTTCTTCTGAATCTCTAAGAACTTCTCAAAGGCAGGCCTTAAGGACTCGTCAATGATAACTCCCCTACCTTTGCAGGTTGGGCACCTGTGGGAAACAAAGGGCTCAATTCCGAGCTTCTTAGCAAGCTCAGCACCAGCTTCAGTAAGGAGTACCTGTGTTCCTTCAAAGACAACGATGTCGTGCTTGTTTAAGAGCTTTAGAATCTCTGCAACCAGTGGAAGAGGCTCGTCAGACAGGTCAACGATTTTCCAAAAACTTGAAGAGGACATTACAGCTGCAATGACCTTCTCAACGCTTCTCGGGTAGGCCGGAACCTGAGTGTTTGCCTCTGCCTCCCTTGCAATCTGCTCAAGTATCTCCATTTTCACTCCTCCCTATAAACAAAGTTTGGTATTGCAAAGGCTCCGTAGTGGACTTCGGGGTTGTAGTAGCGGAGCTCCCCGTTCTTTTCAATAAACTCCTTATAGAGTTTCCCGAGGGCTGAAGGGGGAACGCCAAGGGGATCCAGCCTGTTTGAGGCGATGGTAAAACTCCACATTCCACTTGGGTAGGTCGGGATGAAGGCAAGGTATGGACGGACAATTTTAAAGACCGTAGAGAGCTCCTTTACAACCTGCCTATGAACCCTGTTCTGAGCAAACGGGGACTCAGACTGAGTAACGAAGATTCCATCAGGCTTTAGAGCCTTCAGCGCATCCCTGTAGAACCCTTCCTCGTAGAGAACTTTTGAGGGGCCGATAGGATCTGAACAGTCAACGATTATAAGGTCGTAAACCCCTTCTTTGTCTTTTATAAACTCCCTTCCATCTCCGAATACGAGGTTTACCCTCTCATCGCTAAGGCCAGAAGAGATGGTCGGCAAATACTCTTTAGCGAATTCAACGACGTCCCTGTCTATCTCAACCATGTCAACCTGCTTCGGACTGTGCTTTAAAACTTCTCTGACAGTTCCGCCGTCTCCTCCACCTATAACCAAAACCCTTTCAATATCTCTGGTAAAAGAGAAGGCCGCAGGGTGAACTATCATCTCGTGGTAGACGAACTCGTCCCTCTCAGTTGTCTGGACGGCACCGTCTAAAACAAGCATCTTCCCCCAGTCTTCGGTCTCTAAGAGGAGGAGCTCTTGATAGGGAGTCTTCTTCCTAAGGGCGCTCTTTACCTTCACCGTTAAACCGGTTCCGGAGAGTTCCATCCCTTCACCTTCGTAGTATTCTGTAAACCAGAGCATAGCTACCCCCAGAACTTAATTAAGAGTTCCCTTACCATTTTCGCTGCCAGCATCTGAGTAATTCCGCTTGGGTCGTAAGGGGGAGATACTTCCACAACGTCAAACCCTACAAGGTTGACGGCTGGTAATTTATAGACGAACTCAAAGAATTCAACCGGATTTGCTCCCGGGGGCTCCGGAGTCCCCGTTCCGGGGGCAAAGGCAGGGTCAAAGAAGTCTATATCTATTGAAAAGTAAACAGGAGTTTTAACTTTCGGAAGGAGAGTAAGGAGCTCCCCCAAAGAGTCCACAACCGTTATCTGGGGGCTTCCAGCTCGGAGCTCCGCCTCCTCCTTCGTTGCACTCCTTATTCCCACCTGAACAATTGAAACTCCCAACTCTAAAACCCTCCTCATAACGCAGGCGTGGGAGTAAGGAGTTCCCGAGTATCTGTCCCTTAAGTCTGCGTGGGCGTCAAAGTGAACAACTGTTAAGTCTTTAAACCTCTCAGATAGGGCTTTGACTACCGGGTAGGTTACGGAGTGCTCACCTCCCAACGTAATCGGAACTTCTACATCTTCTGCGAAAGAGTAAACGGTTTCAACCATCTTCTCCGGCTCTGACGGAACTGCAAGGTTTCCGGCGTCGTAAAAGTCAACACTTTCCAAAGACTTTCCCAAGGCCAAACTGAACTCCTCTAAGTTCTCAGAGAAAAACCTGATACCGTCGGGACCAAACCGTGCACCGGGTCTAAAACAGGTCGTTGAGTCGTAGGGAACGCCGAAAATTCCTATTCTTCCACTCTTCTTTGAACAGAGAAACTTCATTTACCCTCCGGTTGCTGTTAAAATTAACCAAACAAGGAGTTTAAAATGGACTATAAACTAAGGGGAACGAACGTAATCGCAATAGAGCTCCTAACCGACGACTCAAATTTCAACGTAGAGGATATCAAAAGATTCGTTTTAGAGAAGAGACAGTTACTAAAAGGCTCTCGGCTTATTCTCTCGGTAGAGAACTACAAACTGAAGGAAACGGAAATTGAGGAGCTTCTTAACCGGTTCAAGTCTTTGGATGAAATTACATTCTGCGGTTTCAAGACAAACCTGAAGGAGAACAGGGAGCTCTGCATAAAAATGGGAATTCCTTGCGACCTTTCAAGTTTAGAGATTGAAAAGGTTAAGGAGAGGTCTGAAAACGAAGAGATAAAATTTATTAAAAAAACCTTGCGCTCAGGGGATAAAATTACATCAACGGGAGACGTAATAATCATGGGAGATGTTAACCCCGGAGCGGAAGTAGAGGCAGGGGGGAACGTTTACGTTATAGGAAACCTTATGGGGTTTGTAAAGGCGGGGATAGGGAAGAAAGAGTGCGAGGTGAGAGCTCTCTACTTTAAAGCTCCGATAATAGAAGTCTGCGGGAAACAGGTTCCCTTTGAAAGGGCAGAGTCATTTACCAACTTTAAAATTAAAGTAAAAGATGGCAGAATAAAAATTGAACACAAAACGGGGAGAAGTTAATGGCTGAAAAGGTAATCTGCATAACCTCTGGAAAGGGAGGAGTAGGAAAGAGCACGATAACCGCAAACATCTCAACAGCGCTTGCAATGAAAGGCTACAAAGTTGTAGCCATAGATGCAGATATAGGCCTTAGAAACTTAGACCTGGTTTTGGGGCTTGAGAACAGAATAGTTTACGACATAGTCCACGTAATTGAAGGTGTAGTTCCTCCGGAAAAGGCCTTAGTAAAGGATAAGAAAACAAAGAACCTTTTTCTCCTTCCTGCAGCTCAAACAAAGGACAAGAGCGCCGTAAAGCCTGAGGATTTGGTGAGGATTGTTGAGGAGCTCCGGGACAAGTTTGACTTTATATTCATAGATTCCCCTGCGGGAATTGAAGAAGGATTTAAAACTGCAGTAACCCCTGCAGATACGATCATTGTCGTTGCAAACCCAGAGATGGCTTCTATAAGGGATGCAGACAGGGTTGTGGGGCTCTGTGAAGCAATGCAAAAACCTGAACCTAAACTCGTAATAAACAGGCTTGACCCGAAGAAAGTCGTAAGGGGAGACATGTTAGACGTTGAAGACGTCCTTCAGGTGCTAAGCCTTGATTTGTTAGGAGTCGTTCCTGAGGATAAGAACATGGTTTCATACATAAACAGAGGAGAGCCGGCAGTCCTGTTTGAAGACTCAATTGCAGGAAAAGAGCTCAGGAACATTGCCGAGAGACTGTTAGGAAAGGACGTTCCTATACCTAAATGGACTTACTCAGAAGGATTCTTGGAAAAACTAAAACGGCTCTTTGGGAGTAAATGATGGGAATTATAGATAGATTAAAAGAGGCTTTCAGTAAACCACCAGCGAAGGAAGTTGCAAAGAAGAGACTTCAGCTGATTCTGAAATACGATAGGGCCGGACTTCCGCCAAACGCCGTTGAAGCAGTTAAAGAAGCTATACTGAAAGCCCTTGAGGATTTTCCATTTATAGACACAAGCGGAGTAAACATCCACATAACAGAAAGTGAAAATACGAAGGGTAAAATAGAGATAGAAGTTCCCGTAAAGAACAACTAAAACCCAAATAAAAAAGCCCCCAAACGGGGGCTTTCTGGATTTTCCCTTTCATTTTCTACTCAGACTTTTCTTCTGTAGCAACCTCTTCTGTAGGCTCAACAAGCATAACTATTGCGGTAGGAGCAGCGTCTCCCTTCCTGAAATCGTAGTGAAGAAGTCTCGTGTAACCACCGTTTCTATCTTTATACTTTGGAGCTATTTCGTTAACTACCTTGTAAGCAACCTCTTTCTTAGTAACAACTGATAAAACATCCCTTATTGCCTTTACCTTATCTTCCTGCTTTGCCTTTGTAATGAGCCTGTCGGCCATACGGCGGAGCTCCTTAGCCCTAGCAACGGTAGTAACGACTTTCCCGTGTTCCATTAGATCCGTAACAAGGTTCCTGAGCATCAAAACTCTATGCTCTGTAGGCCTACCTAACTTCTTTCTCTTTACTCTATGCCTCATTACTCTTTACCTCCCAATTCAAGTCCGAGAGAAGCTAAAAACTTCTCTATATCAGCAATGGACTTTTTACCGAGCCCTTTCAAGCCTTCAAGCTCTTTCTTCGTAAGCTTTACAAGGTCAGCAACAGTCTCTATACCGTGCTCCTTAAGAACTTTAAGGGCTCTTCCGGTTAAACCAGCTTCCTCAAGGGTCTGAGAGAGAACCTCTGAAGATTCCGTCTTCTCTTTAACATCCTCAACGGCAAAGAGAGCTTCAACCAACCTATCCCTAACAAGGGAAAAGTGATCTATCAGAATGTTAGAAGCTCTTACAAGGGCATCTTTCGGAGAAATGCTACCGTCAGTCCAGATCTCAAAGGTCAGCTTGTTGTAGTCCGTCCTCCTTCCTACCCTCGTGTCCTCAACTTTGTAGGTAACTTTCTTAACAGGTGAGAAATCTGCATCAAGAGGTATCCAGCCAAGAGTCGTTATCTCAAATATCTCCTGAATGTCCTCAGAAAGGACAAAACCTTTTCCTTTGTCTATCCTTAGGTGTATCTCTATTTCAGAGTTCTCGTTGTCAAGTGTAGCTATCTCTTGGTCTGGAGTAAGGAGCTCTACCTGAGAGGGAAGGTTAAAATCTTTTGCGTAGACCTTACCTGCTCCCTTCTTCTTAAGGTCTATGAAAACGGGACCTTCTCCGTGAAGAACGAACCTCAACTTCTTAATGTTGAGAACAATCTCGGTAACGTCTTCAACAACGCCGGGAAGAGTTGTAAACTCGTGGTAAACCCCTTCAAACTTCACAGCCGTTGGAGCTGCTCCCTCTATTGACGAAAGGAGAACCCTCCTTAAAGCGTTTCCTATCGTTATACCGTAACCCTTCTCAAGGGGCTCAACTACGAAACGGCCGTATGTACTGGAGTGCTCCTCCCACTTAAAATTATCGGGAGTTATAAACTCAACCATTATTTTCCTCCACAAGACGTTAGCTATTACTTAGAGTAGAGCTCTACTATGAGGTGCTCTTCAATAGGAATCTCAATCTCTTCCCTTGTAGGTTCTGCTTTAATAACTCCCTTAAAGTTTTCAGCGTCAAGCTCAAGCCAGGATGGAATTCCCCTCCTCTGGGCAAGCTCTATTCCTTCTTTAATTTGAGGAATGTCTCTACTCTTCTCCTTAACTTCAATAACATCTCCAGGCTTCACAAGGTATGAAGGCCTGTCTACCTTCTTACCGTTTACAAGGATGTGGCCGTGAACAACGAGCTGCCTTGCGTGCCTGTGGGACTTACCAAAGCCAAGTCTGTAAACAACGTTGTCAAGCCTGCTCTCAAGGAGCTTAAGGAGATTCTCTCCAGTCTGCCCCCTCATACGCTCGGCCATCTCGTAAAAGCGCCTAAACTGGCCTTCCCTTATACCGTAGTAGTATTTAACCTTCTGCTTCTCCATAAGCTGACGGCCATAGTAGGAAATCTTCCTACGGGAGCGACCATGCTGTCCTGGAGCGTAAGGTCTTCTGTCAAGGATAGCCTTACCCTTTTGGGACTTCTCCTCACCAACGTATATGTTAACTCCAAGCCTTCTTGCAATGCGCCACTTTGGTCCTGTATACCTACCCATCTACTACCTCCGTTAAACCCTTCTTCTCTTTGGTGGTCTGCAACCGTCGTGGGGAATAGGAGTAACATCACGGATTACCTTGACGTTTAATCCAGCTGCAGCTATGGCCTTGATGGCTGTCTCCCTTCCGCCACCGTTACCTTTAATCCTTATTTCAACGTCCTTAACCCCAAACTCCTTCATAGCCCTCTGCGCAGCTTTAGTAGCTGCAAGCTGAGCAGCGTATGGCGTGCTCTTCCTTGTTCCCTTAAAACCGACAGTTCCGCCACTTTCCCAACAAAGCGTATTACCCTCTTTGTCTGTAAAAGTAACGATAGTGTTGTTAAAAGAGGTTTGAATGTGAGCTATTGCAAAACCAACTGTTCTCTTCTGCTTCTTTTTCGTTCCTTTCTTAGCCTTAGCCATCAATTACCTCCTTCAATTACTTCTTAGGCGCCTTCTTCTTACCGGCAACGGTCTTCCTCGGTCCTTTACGGGTTCTTGCATTCGTTCTGGTTCTCTGCCCTCTAACGGGAAGACCAAGCCTGTGGCGCACGCCTCTGTAGCATCCAATCTCAATAAGGCGTTTAATGTTCATTGCAATCTCTTTTCTCAGGTCACCCTCAACCTTATACTCAGTCTCAATGATCTTCCTTATCCTTGCGATCTCGTCTTCTGTAAGGTCTTTAACCCTCTTTTCAGGATCTACTCCAGCCTTTTCGCAAATCTTAAAGCCGCTCTTAATCCCTATGCCGTAGATGTAAGCAAGGGAATAAGGAACCTTTTTGTTGTCTGGAATGTCAACTCCAGCTATCCTTGCCACAGCCTTCCTCCTTACTTACCTTGTCTCTGTTTGTGCTTCGGGTTTTCACAGATAACTCTTACTACCCCTTTACGTCTAATGATCTTGCACTTGGGGCAGATCTTCTTGACAGATGGCCTCACCTTCATCTCAACCTCTCCTTTTGTGATTCGTGCCGTTAGCCGCGGTATGTGAAGGGACGGTTTATCCTTTTCTGTAAACGATTCTTCCCCTCGTTAAGTCGTAAGGACTAAGCTCAACGACCACACGGTCGCCTGGCAGTATCCTAATAAAGTGAACTCTCATCTTTCCAGAAGCGTGGGCAAGAACCTGATGCCCGTTATCAAGTTCAACCTTAAAATAGGCGTTGGGTAAAGCCTCTACTACCTTACCCTCAACCTGTATACCCTTCTCTTTAGCCATTCTTTCTCCGTAAACCAGTTTAAATTGCGGACATAATTATAGTCCCGTTCTCCGTTAGGGCAACATCGTGCTCAAAGTGGGCTGAAAGTTTACCGTCTTTCGTTACAACTGTCCACCTATCCCTCTTTACTTTGACCCTTCCAGTTCCCTCGTTTACCATAGGCTCAATTGCAAAGGTCATGCCGGGCTCAAGGTTTATATCTGGGTAACCCTTGTAGACGTAGTTGGTTATCTGGGGTTCTTCGTGGAGGGAGCGGCCTATTCCGTGACCTGCATACCCCCTCGTTACGTTGAAACCGTGAGATTCAACGTACTTTTGAATTGCCCTTGAGATGTCTATAAGCTTTCCTCCTACTCTTGCAGCTTCAATTCCCCTGTATAGGGCTTCCCTCGTAACGTCAATGAGTTTTTGGGCTGTTTCACTAACCTTTCCAACCGGAACTGTAACGGCAACGTCACCTATCCAGCCGTCAACGATTGCCCCAAAGTCTAAGGAGACGATATCCCCTTCCTTAAAAACCTTTTTCTTCGTGGGCAACCCGTGAACCACTTCCTCATTAACAGAAACGCAGATGGCTCCTGGGAAACCTCCGTAGCCCAAAAAAGCGGGCTTTACGCCGTAATCCTTACAGTAGCTCCTTGCAAGCTTATCTATGTCTAAGGCAGTAATCCCGGGAGCCACCTCCTCTGCCACTTTTAAAAGAATCTCCATCGTTGTCGCAGCAGCGATTCTGAGCTTTGCTATCTCTTCAGGGGTCTTGAGAATGATTCCGTGCTTTGTTTTCCTCAAGGCTTAACCTTCCAAACCTAAGAGCTCTTCAATTTTCTTAGTTATTTCGTCTATTTCTCCTACTCCGTAAACCTCAACCAAGAGGCACTTCTCAGAGTAGTAGTCAATGAGGGGAGCAGTCTGTTCTCTGTAAACTTTCAGCCTGTTCCTTATAACCTCTTCCGTATCGTCTGCCCTTCCCCTTGAAAGGAGCCTCTTAACTATTTCCTCGTCGTCAACGTTCAAGTAGACAACCTTATCCAGGGGCATTGAGAGCTCTTCAAGCATCCTGTCTAAGGCCTCTGCCTGAGGAAGAGTCCTTGGGAAACCATCTAAGATGAAACCTCTTTCCCTAACGTCTGGCTGTGATAGTCTCTCCCTTATGATTCCAATAATAACGTCGTCGGGAACTAACTCACCTCTGTCCATGTAAGATTTAGCGAGCTTTCCGAGCTCTGTTCCCTCCTTCACGGCAGCCCTTAAGATGTCTCCAGTAGAGATATGGGGAACGTTATACTTCTCAGCTATTCTCTGAGCCTGAGTGCCCTTACCCGCACCAGGAGGGCCTAAAAAAACAAGCCTTATCATCTTGAACCTCCAAGGCTAAACCTTCTCTGCCGTCTGCGGAAAAAGTTCTCGTAGGAAAGAGTTAAAGCAAAGGCTTCCATTCTGCGAAGAGTGTCAAGTGCAACACCAACGACTATAAGAATTGCCGTTCCACCGAAGTAAAAAGGTAAGTGCATTCTCTGAACGATTATTAAGGGAATAATAGCAACGAGGGTTAGGAAAATAGCCCCTGCAAAAGTCAACCTTGAAACTATCCTGTCAAGGTACTTTGCCGTATCAGTTCCCGCCCTAACTCCGGGGATAAAACCGCCGGCTTTGTTAAGGTTCTCTGCAATCTCTTCCGGGTTAAAGATAATGGCAGTGTAGAAGTAGGTAAAGAAGAAGATAAGAGCTCCGTAAACCAACATGTAAAGAGTTGTCCCTGGCCTAAGAGCATCGTAAATAGCCTGGGCTATAGGGTGGTGGATAAAGCGAACAACCGTCGCAGGGAACATGAGAACGGAAGCGGCAAAGATAATGGGCATAACACCTGCCGGGTTGAGCTTTACCGGGAGATAACTTGCATACCTACCTACCGCCTGTCTGCCAACTGTTCTCCTTGCGTACTGGAGGGGAACTCTTCTCTCTGCCTCTTGAATGTAGACAATGGCGGCAATCATCAGAACGATTATGGCAACGACCCCAATGGCCTTAAAGAGGGACATATCACCGTTCTTAAGCATTGTAATCATAGTGATAACGGCATTCGGAATTCGGGAGACAATTCCAGCAAAAATGAGTAGGGAAATTCCGTTACCGATTCCCCTTTCTGTTATCTTCTCACCTAACCACATAAGAAAAGTTGAACCGGCAGTTAGAGTTGTAACGGTAACAAATATAAAGGTAAATCCGGGGTTTGGAACGACAGGAACTCCCGAAGGGCTCGTCAGACTCTGAAGCCCGATGGAGATACCCAGGGCTTGGATAAACGCAAGGAGAACTGCTCCATAACGGGTATACTGGGAAATCTTTTTTCTACCGTATTCTCCTTCTTCTTTGGCAAGTCTTTCTATAGAGGGAATTGCAACGGTTAAGAGCTGCATTATGATTGCGGAACTGATGTAGGGCATTACGCCGAGGGCAAAGACCGTAAGTTTCCGGAGAGCTCCACCGGAGAAAACGTCCATCATTCCGAAAACCGTTCCTTGAGCCCTCTGGAAGAACTCAACCAAGGCCTGAACGTTTATTCCGGGAACGGGAATGTGGGCCCCCAGCCGGAAGACGGCCAGGATAGCCAAGGTAAAGAGGAACCTCTTACGGAGCTCCGGAACCTCTGTAACGTTAGCAACTATCTTTGCTAAGTTCATTTAACTCTCCTTAATCTATCTCCTCCCAAGAACCCCCGGCAGCCTCAATCTTCTCCTTTGCAGAGGCTGAGAACTTGTGGGCCTTAACGGTAAACTTCTTGGTAACCTCACCATCTCCAAGAATTTTTACAGGGAGTTTCTTCTTAACAAGGCCTGTTTCACGAAGGAGCTCCGGAGTAATCTCCGTTCCCTCCTCAAAGGCTTCGTTGAGGTCACCAACGTTTATAACGGCGTACTCTTTCTTAAAAGGAGCATTGGAGAATCCCCTCTTTGGGAACCTCATGTAAAGGGGAGTCTGTCCACCTTCAAATCCAGGCCTCGTTCCACCCTTCCATCCAGAACGGGCAGTCTGTCCCTTCTGTCCCCTTCCCGATGTCTTTCCATGACCTGAACCGTGACCCCTACCTACACGCTTTTTCTCTTTAACTGCTCCAGGGTTTGGCTTTAAGTTATGAAGCTCAAGTCCCATTTTACTCCTCCACGGGTTCTACTTTTAGTAGTTCCTTAACTTTCTCAATCATGCCCTCAATGGCGGGGTTTAACTCCTTAACCGTTGTAGCTCCCCTCTTGTGAAGTCCAAGGGCAGCCAAAGTAGCCTTTTTCCTCTTGCTCTTTCCAGCAAGCCCCCTAATGAGGGTTATCTTAACCTTAGCCATCACTACCTCCTGACGATCTCACCTTCTTTTGTTACTCTCCTACCTGGAAGCTTCCAGCGTTTGCGGAGCTCCTCAACTGGAACGCCACGGAGCTTTGCAAACTCCTCAGGAGTTTTAAGCTGCTCAAGCCCTTTCATAACAGCCCTTACAACAGTATGGGGGTTTGTAGAACCGATAACTTTAGTAAGGATGTCTGTAACCCCTGCAGACTCAAGGACTGCACGAACAGGAGCGGAGGCAATAACTCCTGTACCAGGAGCTGCAGGCCTCATTATAACCTTTGAACCCCCAAACTTTGCCTCTACCTCATAAGGAATAGTTCCGTCAACAACAGGAATTTTAATGAGGTTTTTCTTAGCGTCCTCTGTAGCCTTCCTTATTGCGTCTGGAACCTCTGCTGCCTTTCCCCTACCAAAGCCTACAACTCCCTTACCGTCTCCAACGACAACGAAAGCCGTGAAGCTAAACTTTCTACCACCAGTAACAACTTTAGCGTTCCTATTAATGTGAACAAGTCTTTCCTTTAACTCAAGCCCTTCAGGTCTTACTCTCTTAGCCATCAACTACCTCCCTAAAATTCAAGTCCACCTTCCCTGGCACCTTCTGCCAGAGCTTTAATACGGCCGTGGTAGATGAAGCCACCACGGTCAAAAACCACCTTTGTAATACCCTTCTCAAGGGCACGCTTAGCGATGAGCTTACCTACTTCCCTTGCCTCTTCTGTCTTAGTAAGCTCAGGAAGCTTATCCCTCAACTCTCTGTCAAGCGTAGAAGCCGAAACGAGGGTAACTCCTTTAGTGTCATCAATTATCTGAGCGTATATGTGCTTAAGGCTTTTATAAACGGCAAGCCTCGGTCTTTCAGGAGTTCCAAATATTTTCTTCCTAACCCTTCTGTGTTTCTTAGCAATCCTTTCACGCCTTGTAAGCTTTGCCATTTTCTCTCCCCTCTAAGGTTACTTCTTAGCAGATTTACCAGCTTTAAGGATAATCTTCTCGCCCCTATACCTGATACCTTTACCCTTGTAGGGCTCAGGTGGCCTGAAGGAGCGGATTTCAGCTGCAACCTGACCAACCTTCTGCTTGTCAATTCCACGCACGTAGATGTTGTTCTCCCTGTCAACCTCTACCTGGATGCCTTCGGGTATCTTATAGAGGACGGGATGGGAGAAACCGAGGTGGAGCTCCAAAGTATCTCCCTTAACAAAGGCCCTGTAACCGAGACCTTTTACCTCAAGGACTTTCTCAAAACCTTTAGAAACTCCGATTACCATGTTGTTGATGAGAGCTCTCGTTGTTCCGTGGAGAGCTCTCATCTGCTTTTCATCGTTAGGCCTTTCAACTATAACCTTGTTGTCCTCAACCTTAATAGTAAGCTTTGGATTAAACGTAAACTCAAGTTGCCCCTTAGGACCCTTAACAATAACGTGGTTACCGGGCTTAACTTCAACAGTTACACCCTGAGGTATCTCAACCGGAAGCCTACCAATCCTTGACATCTCCTCACTCCTTTAATGGTTTTACCAAACGTAGCAGAGAACCTCTCCGCCTACTCCAAGCTTCCTGGCCTTATAGCCGGGAATAATCCCTTTGTTAGTTGACAGGATTGCAACTCCAAGCCCTGCCTTAACAAGAGGAATCTCATCCTTGCTAACGTAGATACGCCTACCAGGCTTAGAAACCCTCTTAATCTCGTTGATAACTCTCTCCTTATTCGGGCCATACTTCATGTGAATCCTAATTATCTTCTTCTTGTTATCAGGGTTCTTAGACCTCTTAAAAGGCTCCTCAACTATCTCGTAGTCTTTAATAAAACCTTCCTCTTTAAGAATTTTGGCAATAGCCTCGTTTACCTTTGAGTAGGGAGCGTCAACCGTCTCGTGGTAAACGAAATTAGCATTCCTTATACGGGTAAGGAAATCTGCAACGCTGTCCATCATCATGGCTCTTCTACCTCTCCTACAAGTTTTTACCAGCTTGCCTTTCTAACGCCAGGGATTTTACCCTGGAGAGCAAGTGTTCTAAAGCAGAGCCTACACATTCCGAAAGCCCTGATGTATCCCCTCGGACGGCCACAGAGGGGGCACCTGTTATACTTCCTAACCTTATACTTCGGCTCTTTCTGAGCTTTAACGATAAGAGCTTTCCTTGCCATCTACTCCTCCTAATTACTTCCTAAATGGGAATCCAAGGGCTTCAAGGAGAGCCTTAGATTCCTCGTCGGTTTCTGCAGTTGTAACGATAGTAATGTTCATTCCCCTAACCTTGTCAACTTTGTCGTAGTCAATTTCGGGGAAAACGGTCTGCTCCTCAAGGCCAAAGTTGTAGTTACCTCTTCCGTCAAAGGACTTGGGAGAGAGTCCTTTAAAGTCCCTAACCCTCGGAAGTGCCATAGAGATAAGCCTGTCTAAGAAGTCCCACATCCTGTCTCTTCTCAGTGTGACCTTAGCTCCGATAGGCATTCCCTTACGGAGCTTAAAACCAGCCTCAGACCTCTTTGCCCTCCTAACGGAAGGCTTCTGTCCTGTGATGAGGGCAAGGTCGTTCATTGCGTTCTCAAGCTCCTTAATGTTCTGAACGGCCTCACCAACTCCCATGTTTACGACGATCTTTTCAATCTTCGGAACTTCCATAACGTTCTTGTAGCCGAACTTTTTCATAAGAGCTGGAACAACTTCCTCTTTATACTTCTTTTTTAACCTTGGAACATACTTCTCTTCTGCCATCACTCCTCCTTCATTAGCGGATTACCGACCCGCCTTCTGGGGTTTGCTTATCTCGTCAATTATCTCGCCGGAACGCTTTGCGTAGCGAACTTTCTTACCGTTAACGAACTTAATACCAACCCTCGTTGGCTTACCAGTTTTAGGGTCAACCAACATAACGTTGCTAATGTGAATAGGAGCCTCTTTTTCTATGATGCCACCTTCAGGATATTTCTGGCTAGGGCGAAGGTGTTTTTTAACGAGCCTTACGCCCTCAACAATAACTCTCTCTTCCTCGGGAAGGACTTTTAAAACTTTCCCGACTTTTCCCTTGTCTTTCCCGGCGATAACAACAACCTTATCACCGGCCTTTATCTTAAACTTCTTCTTAGCCATTAGTTCCTCCCTTAGATAACTTCTGGAGCAAGGGTTGCAACCTTTGTAAACCCTTTCTGCCTTGCCTCACGGGCAACCGGTCCCAAGATACGGGTTCCGAGGGGTTCTCCCTGCTTGTTGAGCAAAACAACGGCGTTATCGTCAAACTTTATGTACGTTCCGTCAGGACGCCTTAACTCTTTCTTAGTCCTAACGACTACCGCCCTGTAAACCTCACCTTTCTTGGCAGTAGCGTTAGGAGCAGCGTCCTTAACAGTAACAACTATCTGGTCGCCAAGGGAAGCATACTTCCTGTTTGAACCGCCAAGAACCCTTATACACTGAACCCTCTTTGCACCTGTGTTGTCTGCAACGTTGAGGTATGTTTGAACCTGAATCATCGCTACACTCCTTTAAAGGATTTACTCCTCTGTAGTTCCTGAGGTTTCTTCAGAAACCTCTCCGAGCTTCTTGGCCTTCTCAATAATTTCAACCACTCTCCACCTCTTACGGCGGGAGAGAGGTCTTGTCTCCATAATCCTCACGACGTCTCCAACCTGGCATTGGTTGTTCTCGTCGTGAGCCATGTATTTCTTGGAGAACTTAACCCTTTTACCGTAAACGGGGTGACGGAACTCTCTCGTAACGCGAACAACAACTGTTTTGTCCATCTTGTCGCTTACAACTACGCCAACCCTTACCTTTCTCCTGTTAACCCTTTCTGCCATTGTCTCCTCCGTTAAGCCTTAACGCCGCGCTCTCTTAAGATTGTGAGAATGCGGGCGATTTGACGCCTCGTCTTCCTGATATCCATAGGGTTCTCAAGCTGACCAAAGGCGTTCTTAAAACGAAGTTTAAGGAGTTTCTCTTTAAGCTCCCCAACCATTTTAAGGAGCTCCTCGTTAGACTTCTGTCTCAGTTCCTCTGTATACTTCTTCATCACTTACTCCTCACCAGCTGGAGTTTCTTCCCTCTTAACGATTCTACACTTCATTGGAAGCTTGTGAATGGCAAGTCTAAGAGCTTCCATAGCAACATCTTCCGGAACACCTGCAATCTCAAACATGATGCGTCCCGGAAGGACTTTAGCAACCCAAGTCTCAACGTTACCCTTACCCTTACCCATACGGGTTTCAAGGGGTTTTTTGGTATAAGGCTTGTCCGGGAAGATGCGGATCCAGACCTTACCACCCCTTTTCATCGTCCTTGTCATTGCGACCCTTGCAGCCTCAATCTGGTTTGTAGTAACGTAGTGAGGCTCAAGGGCTTGAATTCCGTAGTCTCCAAAGGCAAGTCTGTTTCCTCTGTAGGACTTACCCTTTAACCTTCCTCTCTGCTGCTTCCTATACTTGGTTCTCCTCGGCATTAACATGGTTACTCACCTCTCGCCATCTCTTGTTTTACTTCCTTCTCAATTTTCTTGAGGAGCTCTTCAGTCTCGTCCTTGTAAACGTCTCCCTTGTAGATCCAAACCTTAATGCCGATAACACCGTACTTTGTCTTTGCAATGGCAGTGCCATAATCTATGTCGGCACGGATAGTCTGCAACGGAACTCTTCCCTCTCTGTACCACTCTTTCCTTGCCATATCGGCACCGCCAAGTCTTCCGGCACACTGAACCTTAATTCCCTTAGCTCCTGCCTTCATAGCGTCGGCAATAACCCTCTTCATTGCACGCCTGAACGCCACACGGCGCTCTAGCTGTTGAGCAACGTTTTCAGCAACGAGCTGAGCGTTGAGCTGAGGATATTTAACTTCCTCAATGTTGATGTAAACGCTCTTTCCTGTAAGATCTTCAAGGAAACGCCTGAGAGCCTTAACCTCAGCCCCCTTCCTTGCAATCAGAAGACCCGGCCTTGCAGCCCAGATCCTGATGTTAATTTTGTCTGGAGTTCTCTCAATATCTATACGGGCTATACCGGCATGGTAATACTTTTGTTTAATAAGGTTTCTTATCTTGAGGTCTTCGTGGAGAGTATCAACAAATTCCTTCTTTTTCTTGGCTACCCACTTAGACTCCCAGTCTTTTGTGATTCCAAGCCTAAATCCTATCGGGTGAACTTTCTGTCCCAAGGTTTACCTCCGAAATTACTTTTTCTCCTCAGGTTTACCTACCACAACGGTAATGTGGCAAGTTCTCCTGCGTCTGATGTTAGCCCTTCCCATAGCCCTGGGCCTTACCCTCTTCATTGTAGGGCCTTCGTCAACGTAAGCCCTCTTAACGATGAGCTCCTCAGGGTCTAAACCTTTCTGTTCGGCGTTTGCAATGGCGCTTTTCAAAACCTTTTCAACCATACGAGCAGCCTTTTTTGGGCTGTTCTGGAGTATGGCAAGAGCGTTGTCAACCTGCTTTCCTCTGATGAGGTCAACAACGAGCCTCACCTTAGAAGCAGACATCCTCGCCCTTCTCCAAATAGCCCTTGCCTCAGTCGGGGTGGTAAATCCCCTTTCACCTGCCTGATAGTAATCCCTCTGCTCAACAGCCATCTTCTACCTCTCCTTACTTCTTCTTAGCTACTTTCTGGCCGGCGTGTCCGCGGAAAGTCCTTGTAAGTGAGAACTCTCCAAGTCTGTGGCCAACCATCTGTTCTGTAACGTAAACGGGAATGAACTTCTGGCCGTTGTAAACGGCAAAGGTGTGGCCAATAAACTCAGGAACAATTGTGCAGGCCCTATCCCAAACCTTTATTACCTTTTTCTCTCCGGTTTCGTTCATCTTACGGACTTTCTTCAGTATCTTAGGGTTAACGTAGGGCCCCTTCTTTAGTGAACGTCCCATTTAAACCTCCTACTTCTGGTTACGGCGTTTAATGATAAACCTGTCTGAGTACTTCTTGGAACGCCTTGTCTTGTATCCCTTTGTAGGCTGTCCCCAAGGAGTAACAGGGTGCTTACCGAAAGTCCTACCCTCACCACCACCGTGGGGGTGGTCAACCGGGTTCATAGCAGTTCCGCGAACGGTTGGCCTAATACCGAGCCACCTTGAGCGTCCGGCCTTACCGATTACGATGTTCTCGTGGTCAAGGTTTCCGACCTGACCAACGGTTGCCATGCAGTCAAGGTGGACGAGGCGGAGCTCTCCAGATGGAAGCCTCAGTTGAGCGTAGTCTCCGACCTTACCCATAACCTGTGCAAAGGAACCTGCAGCTCTTGCAAGCTGTCCGCCCTTACCGGGCTTTAGCTCAACGTTGTGAACGATAGTACCTACGGGAATGTTCCTTAAGGGTAAAGCGTTTCCTACCTTAATTTCGGCGTCAGGCCCTGCAATAACAGTATCTCCGACCTTCAGGCCTTCAGGCCAGAGGATGTAGCGCTTCTCACCGTCTGCGTAGACTAAAAGTGCAATACGGGCAGACCTGTTCGGGTCATACTCAATAGCGGCAACCTTAGCAGGAACACCTATCTTGTCCCTTCTAAAGTCAATTATCCTGTAGCGGCGCTTGTGCCCACCACCCTTGTGGCGGCAAGTTATCCTACCTTGGTTGTTCCTCCCAGTTCCTCTAACGAAACCTACAGTGAGAGACTTCTCGGGCTCAGTCTTCGTAATCTCTGAGAAGTCTGAAACAGTCATAAAACGCCTTGAGGGCGTGTATGGCTTAAACCTCTTGATTCCCATTTTCTAACTCCTTCACTTAGAGTTTCTCAAGGTCAATCTCATAACCGGGCTTAAGGGTAACAACTGCCTTCTTCCAGTCCTTCTTCTTACCACGAAGGAACCTGATACCCTTCCTCTTACCCTTAACGATCATAGTGTTGACCTTCTCAACCTTCACGTTGAAAATCTTCTCAACGGCTTCCTTTATCTCAGGCTTCGTGGCGTCCATCGCCACTTCAAAGGTAACCTTTGTAATCTTTTTAGGTTCCTTCGTCTTAGAGCTCTTTACTTCAAGGTTTGCAAGCCTTACGCTCTTTTCAGTAATGACAGGGCGCAGGATTATATCATAGGGAGTTCTCATGATAACCTCTCCTCTAACTTAGGTAGAGTTGACTTAAAGAAGACGCACTTGTTGTAGCAGAGAACGTCGTAAACGTTGAGTCCCTCTATTGGGAGAACCTTAACGTTTGGAAGGTTCCTGAAAGACAGGTAAGTGTTCTCGTCAAGGTCTGAAGGAACAAGTAAGAGAACTTTCTCGTTCTCAAGGCCAAGGTTCTTTAAGAACTCAACGGCCTGCTTCGTCTTTGGTTTCTCAAAGGAGAAGTCCTCAACTACGATGAAGTTACCCTCTTGAATCCTTCCGGAAATAACGCTCTTGAGGGCAACTTTCCTAACCTTTTTAGGAAGGTTGTAGGAGTAGTCCCTCGGCTTTGGACCGTGGACGACTCCACCGCCGACCCACTGGGGAGCTCTGATAGACCCCTGACGTGCCCTACCTGTGTGTTTCTGAGGCCATGGTTTCCTTCCCCCGCCCCTTACTTCACCGCGGGTCTTAGTTGAGTGGGTTCCGCGCCTGCGCTTTGCAAGCTGCCACTTAACGGTTTCCCAAACGGCGTGCTGCTTTATGGGAGCTTTTGCTATCTCTTCCCTTATCTCTACAGTTCCAACTTCCTGGTTCTGAGGGTTAACTACTTTAATCTCCATCTTTCACCCCTTACTTTCCTTTGACTATTACGAGTCCACCTTTGTGGCCGGGAACGGCGCCTTTAACAAGGAGGAGGTTCTTCTCAGGAATAACGTCAACAATTTCAAGATTCTTAACGGTAACAGTTTCGTTACCGTAGTGGCCTGCCATCCTCTTACCCTTGTGAACCCTTCCTGGATCTGCACAGGCACCGATTGAACCAGGCCCCTCGTGAAAGTCTGAACCGTGGGACCTCCTACCGCCTCCGAAACCGTGGCGTTTGTGGTAGCCTGCAAATCCCCTTCCTTTAGACTTACCTGTAATATCTACCTTTTCTCCCGGCTTAAAGATCTCAACAGTTATCTTGTCTCCAACTGCGTACTGGTCAACGTTGCCAAACTTAACTTCCTTGAGCCACCTTGTAGGCTTTATACCGGCCTTCTTAAAGTGACCAAGGAGAGGCTTAGGAAACTTACTCTCATGTTTGTTTTTCTCCATAAAACCAAGCTGTAGAGCAGAGTAGCCGTCCCTCTCGGGAGTCCTCTTCTGAACAACTGTGCAAGGACCTGCCTCTATAACAGTAACAGCAATAGCTTTACCGTCTTCTGTGAAGATTTGAGTCATTCCTACTTTTCTTCCGAGTATGCCTTTCATCACTTCACCTCTTCATTAGTCAAGCTTTATCTCTACGTCAACACCGGCGGGAAGCTTCAGGTCCATTAAAGCTTCCACGGTTTGAGGTTTAGGGTTCTTTATGTCTAAGAGTCTCCTGTGCTTCCTTATCTCAAACTGTTCTTGAGAGTACTTGTACTTGTGTGGAGACCTGATAACGCTCCACCAGGAACGTTTAGTAGGAAGTGGAATAGGACCGGCAACGATGGCACCGGTCCTCTTAACTGTATCTATTATCTCCTGAACTGATCTATCTAATAGCCTGTGGTCGTAGGCCGTTAACTTTATTCTGATGCGGTCCTGAGCCATAACTACCCCTCTCTAATTAGTCAAGAATTTCCGTAACTACGCCAGCTCCTACCGTCCTTCCACCTTCACGGATCGCAAACCTTAACCCTTCTTCTATAGCTACAGGCTTAAGTAGCTCTACCTCAAACGTTACGTTATCCCCAGGCATTACCATCTCTACGCCTTCAGGCAGCTTAACCTTTCCCGTTACGTCTGTCGTCCTGAAGTAGAACTGGGGCTGATATCCGTTGAAGAACGGCGTGTGCCTTCCTCCTTCTTCCTTTGAGAGAATGTAAACTTCTGCCTTGAACTTCTTGTGAGGTTTGATGGAACCAGGCTTTGCTACTACCATTCCCCTCTCTACTTCGTCTTTACCTACTCCACGGAGCAGTACTCCAATGTTGTCTCCAGGAAGTGCCTCGTCAAGCACTTTCCTGAACATCTCTATTCCTGTCGCTACTGTCTTTATAGGCTCTTCCTTTAAACCAACTATCTCTACTTCTTCTCCTACTGTAAGCTTACCCCTCTCTACTCTTCCCGTTACGACTGTTCCACGTCCAGAGATTGAGAAGACGTCCTCTATTGGCATGAGGAATGGCTTGTCTACTTCTCTTACAGGCTCAGGTATGTATTCATCAAGGGCGTTTACCAGTTCATAGATAGGCTGACAGTCTGGGCAGTCTGCTGATGTGCACTCAAGGGCTTTTAACGCTGAACCTCTGATTACTGGTACTTCGTCTCCCGGGTAGCCGTACTCTGAGAGAAGTTCCCTTACTTCAAGCTCAACAAGCTCAAGTAGTTCTTCGTCGTCTACCATGTCTACTTTGTTGAGGAATACTACGATGTATGGAACGTTTACCTGTCTTGCAAGGAGAACGTGTTCTCTCGTTTGGGGCATTGGACCGTCTGCTGCTGATACTACGAGGATTGCTCCGTCCATCTGGGCTGCACCGGTAATCATGTTTTTGATGTAGTCTGCGTGACCGGGACAGTCTACGTGGGCGTAGTGGTACTTGTCTGATTCGTACTCTACGTGGGCTGTTGCGATTGTGATTCCCCTTTCCCTCTCTTCTGGGGCTTTGTCAATTTGGTCGTAGGATACTTCTTGTGCCTTTCCTTGGAGTGAAAGGCAGTGGGTAATTGCTGCTGTAAGGGTTGTTTTTCCGTGGTCTACGTGACCAATTGTTCCCACGTTCTTGTGGGGCTTCGTCCTTTCAAACTTTTGCTTCGCCATGGTTATTCCTCCTAAATAGCCTTATTGGTTTGTAAAAGACCAAACTTCTTGCAGGCTGGTATTATATGCAAAGTTACTAACTTGTAAAGGGGAAAAGAAAAAGCCCCCAGGAGGGGGCTAATAGTTACTTACTTCTTTCTCCTATTATCTGCTCAGCCACGTTTGGTGGAACCTCCTCGTAGTGGCTGAACCTCATTATGTAGGTTGCCCTACCTTGGGTCATTGAACGAAGGTCTGTAGCATAACCGAACATCTCTGCAAGGGGAACTAAAGCTCTAATAACTTGAGCGTTACCCCTTGCCTCCATTCCCTGAACTCTTCCGCGGCGCTTGTTGAGGTCTCCGATAACGTCTCCCATGAACTCCTCTGGGGTCGTTACCTCAACCTCCATAATGGGCTCAAGGAGAACTGGATTAGCCTTTTTAGCTCCTTCCTTAAAGGCAATTGAACCGGCTATCTTAAAGGCCATTTCAGACGAGTCAACCTCGTGGTAAGAACCGTCAAAGAGGGTAACCTTAATGTCCGTCATCGGGTAGCCGGCAACGACTCCCGTTTCCATTGCCTCCCTTACTCCAGCCTCGACAGCTGGAATGTATTCTTTAGGAACGACACCACCCTTAATTGTCTCATAGAACTCAAAACCTTTACCCCTCTCAAGGGGCTCAATTTTGAGCCAAACGTGACCGTACTGACCTCTACCACCTGTCTGTTTGATGAACTTACCTTCAGATGTTACTTCACTCTTAATTGTTTCCCTGTAGGCAACCTGAGGCTTACCTACATTTACGTCAACTCCGAACTCTCTCTTTAAACGATCAACGATAATCTCAAGGTGGAGCTCTCCCATTCCGGAGATTATCGTCTGCCCGGTCTCGTGATCCATAGAAACCCTAAAGGATGGGTCTTCTTTTGCAAGTTTTTGGAGAGCAATGGAGAGCTTTTCCTGGTCTGCCTTTGTCTTTGGCTCAACAGCTACAGAGATAACCGGCTCTGGAAACTCCATAGCCTCAAGGAGTATCGGGTGTTCTGGGTCGCAGAGGGTATCTCCTGTGTAGGTCTCCCTCAAACCGACTGCAGCAGCAATGTCTCCGGCACCTAAAACCGGAATCTCCTCACGCTTGTTTGCGTGCATACGGAGAATCCTTGCAAGACGCTCCTTCTTATCTCTCGTAGCGTTGTAGACGTAGGAACCAGATTCCATAAGACCTGAATAGACCCTTACGAACGTAAGCTGACCAACGTATGGGTCTGTAAGGATCTTAAAGGCAAGTGCTGCAAATGGAGCATCGTAGGAAGCCGGTCTTTCCTCTTCCTCACCAGTCTTCGGGTTAATCCCCTTAATTGGAGGAACGTCAAGTGGAGATGGGAGGTAGTCTACAATAGCGTCAAGGAGTGGCTGAACCCCCTTGTTCTTGAAAGCAGAACCGCAGAGCATGGGGAAAAATTGGAGCTCTATAGTTCCCTTCCTGAGGGCGGCCTTAATTTCGTCTTCGGTAATCTCCTCACCCTCAAGGTACTTCATCATTATCTCTTCGTCTACGTCTGCCAGAGCCTCAAGCATCTTCTCACGCCACTCTTCGGCAACTGGAAGGAGGTCCTCAGGTATCTCCTCGTAGTGGTACTTAGCCCCTAAGGTCTCCTCTTCCCAAACGATTGCCCTCATAGTGATAAGGTCAACGACTCCTTTAAACTCGTCCTCAGCTCCAATTGGAATCTGAACGGGAACTGGCTTTGCTCCGAGCTTCTCCTCAACTTCACCAACAACCCTGAAAAAGTCTGCACCTATACGGTCCATTTTGTTGACGAAGATGATCCTCGGAACCCTATACTTATCTGCCTGACGCCAAACAGTTTCTGTCTGAGGCTGAACTCCACCAACTGAACAGAGGATCGTTACGGCACCGTCAAGAACCCTAAGTGAACGCTCAACCTCGATGGTAAAGTCAACGTGCCCCGGGGTGTCAACGATGTTGATACGGTGGTCTCTCCAGAAGCAGGTTGTTGTAGCAGAGGTGATAGTAATACCTCTCTCCTTCTCCTGCTCCATCCAGTCCATCTCGGCCGCACCCTCGTGAACCTCTCCTATCTTGTGGATACGGCCGGTGTAGTAGAGAATACGCTCGGTAGTCGTAGTTTTACCAGCGTCAATGTGAGCAATTATTCCAATGTTCCTAACCTTTTCCAGGGGAACCTTAATCTGTTTTATGAGAGCCTGCTGCTTGCTCAACTTCTCCTCCTAAATTGAGTTACTTACCACCTGTAGTGGGCAAAAGCCTTGTTTGCCTCGGCCATCTTGTGGGTATCTTCCTTCTTTTTGAAGGCTCCGCCTCTCTCGTTGTAGGCGTCTATAAGCTCGTTTGCAAGCTTGTTAACCATTCCGCGCTCAGAACGAGCACGTGCTGCGTCTACGATCCACTTTAAGGCCAGGTGGATCTGTCTTTCCGGTCTTACTTCCATTGGAACCTGGTAAGTTGCACCACCAACACGGCGTGGACGAACTTCCATAAGTGGCTTTACGTTCTCTACGGCCTTGTGGAACACCTTGAGAGGATCCTCTCCAAGCTTCTCTTTAATGATCTCAAATGCGCCGTAGACGATCTTCTCAGCCTTACTCTTCTTACCGTCCTTCATAACTTTGTTGATAAGCTTTGCTACAAGCTTGTCACCGTAAACGGGGTCTGGAAGAATTTCCCTTGGTGGAACTGGTCCTTTCCTGGGCATGTCACTCCTCTCCTAAATTATTTTTTCGTCTTAGGTCTCTTTGTTCCGTACTTGGAACGAGACTGTCTCCTTCCCTCAACGCCTGCTGCGTCAAGAGCTCCCCTGATAATCTTGTAACGAACACCCGGAAGGTCTTTAACCCTTCCACCCCTTACAAGAACAACGGAGTGCTCTTGCAGGTTGTGTCCGATACCTGGGATGTAGGCAGTAACCTCAATTCCATTTGAGAGCCTTACCCTTGCAACCTTTCGGAGGGCAGAGTTAGGCTTCTTAGGTGTTGTCGTAAATACCCTTACACAGACTCCCCTTTTTTGAGGGTTACCCTGAAGGGCTGGAGCCTTTGAGCGCTTTACCTTCTTCTCGCGCCCCTTTCTAACCAACTGGTTAATTGTGGGCATACTACTCCTCCTTATATAGTTTGACGGGCTGAATATAAGCAAAGGGAAAAGAGTTTGTCAAGGAACAGTTTAGGCTACACAGTTTGACTTTAAAAGGGGCTCTATTTAGATTTTGAGTTTACTCCGTAAATGGGGGAAATATGGGAAAGAAGCTGTTAATCGTTGAATCTCCGGCAAAGGCCAAAACGATTCAGAAGTACTTGGGTAAAGACTTCGTCGTTAAGGCCTCTATGGGCCACGTTATTGACCTCCCTGAAAAGGAGTTCGGAGTAGACATTGAAAAGGGATTCAGGCCAAAGTTCGTAACGATTAAGGGAAAAGATAAAGTATTAAAGGAGATAAAAGAGGCGGCCAAGAAGAGTGAAGAAGTTTTCTTGGCAACAGACCCGGACAGGGAAGGGGAGGCAATAAGCTGGCACATTGCAAACGCCCTAAAAAGGGTAAAGAGGGATAACATCTACAGGGTAAGGTTCCACGAGATTACAAAAAAAGCCATTCAGGAAGCCGTTAAAAACCCCGACAAGATAGACGAGAACAAGGTTTACGCCCAACATGCAAGGAGAATACTTGACAGGATTGTGGGCTACACAATATCTCCGCTTCTTTCCAAAAAGTTCAAGAAAGCCCTTTCAGCCGGAAGAGTTCAGTCTGTTGCTTTAAGGCTCATCTGTGAGAGAGAAGAGGAGATAAGAAAGTTCGTCCCGAAAGAGTACTGGACGGTAGAGGCTACGTTTAAAAAGGAAAGTGAAGAGTTTCCTGGAAAGCTCTTTGCCGTTGATGGAAAAAAATTGGGAAAGTTTGATATACCGGACGAGAAGACTGCAAAAGAGTTAGTAGAGAGAGCAGAAAAGGCTCAGTTCAGAGTTACAAAGGTAGAAAGGAAAGAGAGAAGAAGGAAACCGCTTCCTCCCTTCATAACATCAACCCTTCAACAGGAGGCCTCAAAGAGGTTCGGTTTCTCTGCAAAGCTAACGATGCAGATAGCCCAGCAGCTCTATGAGGGTATAGACCTTGGGAGCGAAAGGGTAGGTTTGATTACCTACATGAGAACAGACTCAACGAGAGTTTCAGAAGAGGCCGTAAAGGAGGCAAGGGAGTTCATAGAGAACCAGATTGGAAAGAACTACCTCCCTTCAAGGGCAAGGAGCTACGAAACAAAAAAGCCAACTTCCGCCCAAGATGCCCATGAGGCAATAAGACCAACTTCAGTCTACAGAACTCCGGAGAGCGTGAAGCCTTACCTAACTCCTGAACAGTTCAAGCTCTACGACCTTATCTGGCGTAGGTTTGTTGCCTCTCAGATGAAGGACGCCGTTTTTAACACGGTCTCTGTTGATATAGATGGAAACGGCTTAACCTTCAGGTCTACAGGCTCAACCCTGAAAGAGGAGGGCTTTTTAAAAGTTTACCCGATTGAAGTAGAGGAGAAACTCCTTCCAAACCTTAACGAGGGAGAAGAGGTTGAAGCTAAAGAGGTAAAAGGTGTTCAGCACTTTACAGAGCCCCCATCTCGCTACACTGAGGGAACCCTGGTTAAAGCCCTTGAAGAGGCTGGAGTCGGAAGGCCTTCAACTTACGCAACAATAATCTCAAACATTATCCAGAGGGGCTACGTAGAGAAAGAGAAGCAGAAACTAAAGCCTACTGAGCTTGGTGAGTTTATAAATTCACTCCTTGTTAAACTCTTTCCAAAGGTCGTTGACGTAAAGTTTACAGCCTCTGTTGAGGAGGAACTTGACAAGATTGAGGAGGGAGTGAAGAACTGGAAGGAGCTCCTTACCGAGTTCTACTTCGGAGAGTTTAAAGAGCTACTTGAGAACGCTAAAAAAGAGCTTAAAGGTTTAAAAGGCGAAGAAATCGGAAGGGAGTGCCCGGAGTGTGGAGCTCCACTCCTAAAAGTCCACGGTAGGTACGGAGCATTTATAGCCTGTTCAAACTACCCGGAATGTAAATACAAAGAGAGCTTGAAGGAAGAGCCAAAAGAAACCGGGGAGAAGTGTCCAGAGTGCGGAGCTCCCCTTGTTATAAAATCTGGTAGATACGGTAGGTTTATAGCTTGCTCAAACTACCCCAAGTGTAAGTATACTGCCCCAATTACCTACGGAAAGTGCCCGAAGTGCGGAAAGGGAGAAGTAGTTGAAAGAAGGAGCAAGAAGGGTAAAAGGTTTTACGGCTGCAGCAGGTACCCTGAGTGTAACTACGTCTCCTCAAAACCTCCTAAAGGGAGTGAAAAGTGAAAATAGCAGTTGTTTCAGACTCCCACGACAACCTTGAGAAGATTAGAAAGACGGTGGAAATCGTAAACCGAGAAGGGGTGGAACTTTTAATCCACTGTGGAGACTTCGTCTCCCCCTTTGCAGTTAAGGAGCTCCTCAACAACCTTAAGTGCGACTTTATGGCAGTTTTCGGGAACAACGACGGAGAAGTAGTAGGCTTGTTAAATGTTTCAGGGGGAGTAGTAGAGAAACCACCAGCTTCAAGGCTCATAGACGGCCAGAGGTTTGCCGTTATGCACGAGCCACTGTTTGTTGAATCACTTGCAAAGTCCGGAGACTTTGACTTTATCCTCTACGGTCACACCCACCAAGTTGACACAAGCGTTATAAACGGATGCCAGGTAGTGAACCCAGGGGAGCTCTGCGGCTACATAACGGGAAAGAGCACCTTTGCTATACTTGACACCCAAAACCTAACAGTTAAGATAGTAGAGGTGTAATGAGCCCTGCAAAAGTAATAGAGAAGCTCCTTATCAGAGAGTGTAGAGCTAAAGAGCCGCTTAACCGATACGAATCCTGTATAGTCTGTGCTTCCACTGTAGTCTGGAGGATATCAACCCTGTTTCCCGAAGGTTTCATAATCTCCAACGCAGCTGCCCAAGTCTTTCCAAATTTAGCCTCAATCTACTACGCAGTTAGAGACCTGAAAGTCCCCCTCATAGCCGTTGTTGGAACTACAACCGTTGACCTTGAAAAACTGATAACTCTTCCTACCCAGTCTGCAGAGGTTGAGTTTAAACTCTTACGGAAAACCTACGAAGAGAACGCAGAAATACTCCTTTCCCTCTACGACAACCCAAAAACCTTCAACGCAGCTCTTATGGAAATAAACGTAGACAACCAAATAGACAAGCTCCTCTCCATTCCTGAAATAAAGGAACCGGTAGAAGAAAGTAAACTTGCCGTCTGCGGCCTTATACTGGACGAAGACAACTTATACGGAGACAGACCCAACTTCTACCTAATAAACTTCAACGGAATCAGCGACCCAGACGAGATAAGAAACCTTCCGGAGCTTGAGGAGATACCCGAATCTGTGAGAAAACAGAAAATTAAGAAACTCCACGTTCAGTTGTGAGAGAGGAACCGTTTTAAACCGTCAACTCCGACGATAACATTTCCCTCATCTGTTATAAAAACAGGCGTTCCCGTAATACCCAACCTCTTGAACTTATCCTCAACGCTCCACACCTTCAGTTTTCCTAAAGCGCAGAGTTTAAACGGTGGATTCAGGTTAAAAAATTTTTCTCCAGTAGCGTTTTCACAGTAAGAGACAACTGCTGCCTTAAACTCCTCTCCACTAAAACCTAAAGGAATGAAATACATTCTAAACTTACCTTCCAGTTTCTTGAGGAGCTCCCTATTCTCCCTACACGCTTTACACATCGGGTTTGTGAAGACGAGGAGCTCCCTCCCTCTTCCTACAGAAAAGAGAGCCTTACCCTTAAAAAAGTCAAAATCTTTCTTAGAGACTCTTAACGGAGGAACCTCTAAAAGGACACCCTCTATGAGAAACCTACGGTCTTGGGATATAAAGAATGTATCCCCCGATGCCGTTTCAACTCTACAGGCGTTAAACGACTTTAAAAAACTTACAGACTTCACAATAACGGGAAACTTTAAAACCCTGTTTAAAATAGACTGAACTTCGGGAGCAGACGGGCACTCCGACGCAAACAGAGAAGTTGCCCAGAAAAGAAACAGAACCATAAATATTAGCTTCTTCATTGTGGAATCTATTTTACCAGAGAGGGAAACTTGGAGAGGAGAGAAATAGAAAAGATAGAAAGGGAGTTACACCAGATTAACGAGAAAATTAACGCCATAAGCAGAAAGTTAGAAAATGAAAGCTCAAACCTCAAACTGTCAGACATCATTCAAGAAGCCGCTGGAGCAGCACTGTTGGCTTTCCCGTTTGCGGCAAGTGAGGATGTATGGGAGCTCTCTGAAAAAATGTCCCTCTTACATGCCCTTTTCCTCCTCTTCCTAACAATTTTAGGACTTTATATAGTGATAAAGTTCGGGAAGATCGGAAACTGGAAGATACAGAACTTAGGAGGATTTCTACCCCTTAGACTCCTAACAATAACGGTAATATCCTTAACAGTATCAGCCCTCTCTCTTCTAATACTTGGCGTTTACCCTTCAGTAATCAACAATTCAGAGTGGTTTCTTAAGGCGGTAATCTTAGTTTTCCTCTTCTCAACGATGGGTAGCTTCGGTTTAGATGCGGCAAAATGAGATAATTTAAAAAATCGGAAAGGAGGACAGTGTGTTTAAAGAGCTAAAAGGTGCAGTAGTTTTAATTACAGGAGGAACGAGAGGAATAGGAAGAGCCATAGCAGAAGCCTTTAAAGGCGCTGGAGCTACCGTTTACATAACGGGAACAAACAGAGAAAGAACAGAGGCCGCTGCAAAGGAGCTTGGCGTAAACGGCGTAAAAATGGACGTAACAGACAGAGAAGAGGTAAAACGCGTAGTTAACGAAATAATTGAGAAGGAAGGAAAGATTGACATTCTGATAAACAACGCAGGAATAACGAAGGATACACTGTTTCTCAGGATGAAAGACGAAGACTGGGACGCCGTCATCAATACGAACCTCAACGGCGTTTACAATGTAACAAGAGCCGTTGTTCCTGCAATGGTGAAAAAACGTAAAGGAGTAATCATAAACATCTCTTCAGTCGTCGGATTTACAGGGAACGTTGGCCAAGTCAACTACTCTGCGACGAAGTCTGCCCTAATAGGGTTCACAAAATCACTGGCAAAAGAACTCGGAGGAAGAAACATAAGAGTTGTTGCCGTAGCTCCGGGATACATCACAACAGACATGACAAAGACAATACCCGAAAAGATAAAGGAAGAGCTCATAAAGTCTATTCCCCTGAAGAGAGAAGGTGAGCCAAGAGAGGTTGCAGACGTATGTTTGTTCTTGGCCTCAAACATGGCCTCATACATTACAGGAACTACAATTCACGTAAACGGTGGACTTTTCTAAGAGGTTGCTTATAATTCCAGTTGGCTATAAAACCACAGGGAGGTAAAAAATGGAAAACATTGAGCAAAAAGTAAAAGAGATCATAGCCGATAGGCTCGGAGTTGACCCAGACGAGATAACACCTGAGGCTTCATTCGTAGAAGACCTTGGAGCAGATTCCCTTGACACGGTTGAGCTCGTTATGGCTTTAGAGGAAGAGTTTGGAATTGAAATTCCAGATGAAGACGCTGAAAAGATTCAAACTGTTGGAGATGCAATAGAGTATATCCAGAAACACCTATAACAATAAAGCCCCCTTTGGGGGCTTTATTTAACTTATCCTTCTCTCCTTTTTCCTCAGGAGCTCCTAAGACAGAATTAAACTCCTTCTAAGTTTATCTGTAATTTACCCTGTGAAAGAGACTTAGCATACTCTTCAAGAGCCCTATAGTCTTTAGAAGCTTTAAGCGTATAAGCCAAGACAAAGATAAAAAAGAAGACACTAATAAATGCCGAGTAGATAAACAGGTTCTCAACAACCTCATTTATTCCAAAATAGAAGAGTAAAGGGGCAAAAGCCCCAAAATTAAATTCCTTTCTTCTTGTTCTTTCTTCTCTCAAGTCTGTCTAAAGCCTCTAAGAAGGCAAGGGCAGAAGCTCTTACTATATCGGGGTCAACTCCCCTTCCACTGACTCTAAAACCGTCCCCCTCTAAGGTTACGTAAACCTCTGCCTGAGCATCGGTTCCGGCAGTTAAAGCTCTTATTTTGAAGTCTTTAAGGTTAACCTCATCTCCTATACCAAGAGCGTTCTTTATGGCTCTATAAGTAGCATCAACGGGGCCATTACCAACGGCCAGCCCAAGTTTCTCTCCCTCCGGCGTTTTTATCTTTACAGTAGCCGACGGAATAATTCCTTCACCGCTAACCGCTTGGTTGTAGAGGAGCTCGTAGTTTCTCTCTCTCGTTCCTTCAAGGCCTTCAATGAGGAGCTCTATGTCAACGTCGTATATCTCCTTCTTCCTTGAGGCAAGCTCTTTAAACTTTCTAAAGGCCTCTTCAAACTGCTCATCGGAGAGCTCCACTCCCATCTCTTCAAGCTTTTTCCTAAAGGCGTGCCTTCCGGAGTGTTTTCCGAGAACAATTTTTGATTCCTTAAGGCCAATGTCCTCAGGCTTCATAATCTCATAAGTTTCCCTGCAGGCAAGAACTCCATGCTGGTGAATACCGGACTCGTGGGCAAAGGCGTTATCACCAACAATAGGTTTCGTTTTAGAGATAAGAACTCCGGTAAGCCGGCTCACAAGCTGAGAAGTTCTATATATCTGAGTTGTATCAACGTCTGTATAAACCGGAAAGTGGTCTGAACGAACTTTAACGGCCATAACAATTTCTTCAAGGGCTGCATTTCCTGCCCTCTCTCCAAGGCCGTTTATTGTGCACTCAACCTGTCTTGCTCCCGCCATAACTGCCATAAGTGAGTTTGCAGTTGCAAGGCCGAGGTCGTTGTGACAGTGAACACTAATAACTGCTCTATCAACATTTTTTACGTTTTCCATGATGTAGCTTATCTTTTCATACCACTCGTCTGGAATAGCATAACCAACGGTATCGGGAATGTTAACTACGTCGGATCCGGCCTCAATAACTGCTTCAATAACGTCACACAGGTATTTAAGGTCTGTTCTACCGGCATCTTCAGCTGAAAACTCAACTTCTGCCTTCTCTCCCATAATCTCCCTTGCAAACTTAACTGCCCAAACAGCCCTCTTTAAAGCCTCATCACGGCTCATTTTCAGTTTATACCGGAGGTGAATGTCAGACGTTGCTATAAACGTGTGAATTCTTACCCTGTTTCCCTCTTTAAGGGCTTCCCAAGCCGCTTTTATGTCTTCCTCTTTTGCCCTTGCAAGTGAACAAACAGTTGATTTCTTAACCTCTCCTGCAATTCTCTTAATTGCTTCAAAGTCGGCAGGAGAGCTTATTGCAAAACCGGCCTCAATAACGTCAACTCCCAACTTCTCAAGCTGCTTTGCTATCTGAACTTTCTCATCTACTGTTAAGTTAACTCCCGGCGTCTGTTCACCGTCCCTTAAAGTAGTGTCAAATATGTAGAGCTTTTCCTTGCTCCTTGTCAATTCCAACCTCCGGTTAGGGTTCAGCTTAAAACTATTTCTAACTGCAATCTTTTGTCAATAGACACGGTAATCTTACCTATTATAACGCTTAAGTAAACTTGGTCATCGGCTATCTTTTGACTTAAATAAACTCCTCTTTACTCTCCCTACCCGAAATCAAGAGTTTTGTTAACAGAACTCCTGTCAGAAAACCTCCTATGTGGGCGAACCAAGCTACCCCGCCCATTGACAGGTGGTTAATAGAGACAAGCGCACTTACAAACTGCATAAGGAACCAAATGCCTATCCAGAGAACCGCCGGTAGAACAATAACGTCAACAAAGAAGAAAATGAAGATTAGCGTTACTATTTGTGCTCTCGGGAAGAGAACAAGGTAGGCTCCAAGAACTCCGCTGATTGCTCCGGAAGCTCCTATTAGGGGAATAGTTGACTGAGGAGAAACAACCGATTGAACAAGAGCAGCTACAACTCCACAGAAGGTGTAGAAGAGAAAATACTTTAACTTCCCTAATCTGTCTTCAACGTTATCTCCGAAAACCCACAAAAAGAGCATGTTTCCAAATATGTGGAAAAGTCCTCCGTGAAGGTACTGGTAAGAAACCAAGTTTCCGTAAGGTGTTAAAGGGTCAGGAGGGGGTAAATCAATGCCGTGCATTATTTCGTAGGGAATAACTGCAAACATTCTTATGAAAATCTCCCGATAAGTAGGTGGAAGGATGAGTTCGTAGATAAAAATAAGAGTGCAGGCTACTATTATGAGAATTGTTACAACGGGAGTTGAACGGCTCGGGTTTAGGTCTTTTATGGGTATCAAGGATTCCTCCTATCCTGTGCTGCCGAAACCTCCTTCTCCTCTTATCGTTTCCTCCAAACTCTCAACCTGTTCCGCCTCAATGGGAAAGAAGCGGCGTGGAATTAGCTGAACTGCCCTCCAGGGGAGCTCCGGCACTTCCTTTTCAGGGTTAACTTTAACAAGAGGAACCTTTATCGTTCCCCTGTAGGTCATGTCAATTATTCCGACGGAGTTTGCAAGGACAAAGCCGCTCTTGTAGATAGAGGAGCGGGGAACAAGGTCAAAGTAGAAACCCGGAGGTGGGGCTACCCTGACGCCGGTGTCAAAGAAGTAAACGTTTCCATCAACCTTTAAAAGTTTAACCAGGTATAGGTCAAAACCGCTGTCTGAAACCCTTTTCTTAAAGGGGGGAAGAGCTCCCTCTTCTAAAGAGAACCTAAAAGCCTTTCTCTCCCACTCCCTGCCGGTTAAGTAGCTTAAAAACCTCTCAAAGTAGAACTCAGACCTCTCCTCAGTCTCCTCGTCGTAGAATAGGTGAAGGAGAAGGTCGGCAGGAGCTCCCACTACAAAGAAACCGTCTTCTGCCTCCTTTGGGGAAAAGGGCCTTAGGAACTCCCTAAGCTCACTCTTAACCTTTTCGGGAGCAGGGATAAAGAGACTTCTGTTTCCCCAAACTCCGTTTGACTCAAATAGACCCCTGACGAAGTCAATATCAACTGTAGGCTCAGGTAGTGATGTGGAGTCCAAGATAAGGCGGAAGACCTTCCTGCTGAGCCAGTTTTCAAGCCTTCCACCTAAAGCCTGCTGAATCTTTACCGCAACGTCTAAGAATCTGTCCTCAAAATCAATTACCGTTCCCCTGCCGTAGACCCAGCCTAAGGCCCAGTTACTCATTGCTTCCCTCTGGCTGAGCGTAGAATCCTCCCTGCTGGCGGAGCTTCCTTTCCTCCTCTGGAGTAACGTCTATGCGGCTGAGCTTCGGCCTACCGAGTTGGTCAAACTCAACGATTTTAACCGGAATAACGTCTGAAACTTTAATGTGCTCAAAGATATTCTCTCTAACTTCTGGAGGAAGCTTAGATATGTGAATTAAGCCAACTTTTCCCGGGGCAAGCTCAACAAAGGCTCCGTAGTTCTCCACCCTTGTAACCTTTCCAAGGTAGGTGTTTCCTACCTCAAGGTCTTTTGTAACGTCCTCAATCATCTTAAGGGCCTGAGCTGCAGCCTCTTCACTTGGAGCTGAAACTAAAACGGTTCCATCCTCTTTAATCGTTATCTTCACTCCCGCCTTGTCTATTATCGTCTTAATCGTCTTACCCCCCGGCCCTATTAGGTCTCTGGTCTTTTCTGGTTCAATGTGTGTTGTAACGATTCTCGGAGCGTAAGGTGATACCTCTTCCCTCGGCTTACTGATAACGGCATCCATCTTGTCTAAGATGTAGAGCCTCCCCTGCCTTGCCTGTTCAAGGGCTTTTGAGAGGACGTCTCTGCTTATTCCCTTAACCTTTAAGTCCATCTGAATTGCAGTTACGCCTTTTCTGGTTCCGGCAACCTTAAAGTCCATGTCTCCAAGGTGGTCTTCGTCTCCAAGAATGTCTGAGAGAACGACGAACCTGTCTCCTTCCATAATGAGACCCATCGCTATACCTGCAACTTGAGCCTTTATGGGAACTCCGGCGTCCATTAAGGAAAGTGAACCGCCACAGACCGTTGCCATAGAAGAGGAACCGTTTGACTCAAGAATATCAGAAACCACTCTGATTACGTAGGGGAACTCCTCCTCCGGCGGAATTACTGGAGTGAGAGCTCTCTCTGCAAGTGCTCCGTGTCCAATCTCCCTCCTTCCAGGGCCTCTCATCGGGGAAATCTCACCTACGCAGAAGGGAGGGAAGTTGTAGTGGAGCATGAACCTTTTTTGCTCCTCAGGCATTAAACCTTCTACTAACTGATACTCCTCAGGCGTTCCGAGGGTTGTTGTAACCAACGCCTGAGTCTGTCCCCTCGTAAAGAGGGCAGAGCCGTGGGCCCTCGGAAGAACGCCAACCTCTACGGAAATCGGCCTTATCTCGTCAGGCTTCCTTCCGTCAATCCTTACGCCCCTATCAAGAACCATCTTCCTTACAAACTCTTTCTCGGCCTCTGCAAAGGCCTCCTTTGCGAGGTGGTGCTCCTCCTCAGGAATGTTAAGATCTATGAGCATAAGCTCCCGGAGCTCCCTTAACTTCTCCCTCCTCTCGTGCTTATCTGGAATGGTTATAATCGGCTCAATCCTCTCAAAGACCCAATTCTTAATCTTCTCCTTTGCCTCTTCGCTTAGTGAAGGAGCAATGAACTCGTACTTCGGCTTACCTGCGAGCTGGCGAAGCTCCTCTTGAGCTTTGACTATCTTCTTAATCTCCTCGTGGGCAAAGAGAATAGCATCAAGGACTTCCTCCTCAGGAACTTCTTGAGCTCCACCCTCAACCATAACTACGGCATCTTCCGTTCCAGAGACGATTAAGTTTATATCGGCCTTCTGCTGCTCCTCATAGGACGGGTTTATAACCAACTTCCCTTCAACCCTTGCAACCCTGACAGCCCCAACCGGCTTTTCAAAGGGAATCCTCGATATATGAAGGGCAGCAGATGCTCCGTTGATTGCCAAAACTGCAGGGTCGTTCTCTTGGTCGGCAGAGATAACAAAGGCAATAACCTGAACGTCGTTCTTAAAACCTTTCGGGAATATCGGCCTGATTGAACGGTCGGTCACCCTTGACTTTAAAACCTCTTCGTCTGTCGGTTTTCCCTCCCTCTTTATGAAACCTCCGGGAATCTTACCGGCAGCGTAAGCCCTCTCTCTATACTCAACCAAGAGAGGGAAGAAGTCAATGTCCTCCCTTGGCTCATCGCTCATAACTGCAGTAACCAAAACCATAGTGTCGCCCTGGGAAACTACTACAGAACCGTCGGCCTGTTTTGCAACCTTTCCGGTCTGGAACCTCATAGACCGGCCGCCAACCTCTACTGCAACTTCTGAAATGGGCATTTTTACCTCCGATATCTGTTTTTCACCCGTTAACTTATTGACGGATAATAGCACAAGGTAGAGGAATGCACAGAAGTTTTCTTTGAAAATATATTTAAAGTTAGAGGAAACCCGTTTCAAGGAGTATACACAACTTCAAGTGAAGAGCTGTTTAAAAACCTTGACAAGAACCTATCGGAAATGAAAAGTAAACAGGACATAATAAGCAGAAATTAACAGAGGTTAAGATGGGGAAAGGGGGAGCTCCCCCCCTAAAACGCCTTTTACTTCCTTAAACCGAGCTTAAGAACGATGTTCTGATACCTGTTAAAGTCTTTTTCTCTAAGATACTTTAGGAGTTTCTTCCTTCTACCGACTAACCTTAGGAGAGCTCTCTTGTTGTAGTTGTCGTGCTTGTGCTCTTTAAAGTGAGCTGTTAGGTTCTTAATTCTTTCGGTCAAAATGGCAATCTGAACTTCCGGAGAACCGGTATCCTTGTCGTGGAAACCATACTTCTTAACGATTTCTTGAACTACGTCCTTATCTATGGGCATCTCTACCTCCAATTTCGTTTCACCGGTGGCAAAAGGCAAGTGGAAATTTAGCAGAAGGATAGGAAGTTGTAAAGGGGCAGAGGAGCCAAATTTTCTGATAAATTAACAACGGAAGGGATTAGAATTTATGACAGAAGGGGAAGTCCGAATGAAAAACTAAACCTCTACGCCCAAAATTGAGCAGACTCTTTCAAGGAGCTCCGGTCGGTTAAAGAGCCTGTAACTTCTTCCTTTTAGTTTTAAGTTGTAGAGGAAGTCAACGGCCTCTGTGTCAACAAATCGGGAGTTTTTCAGGTTAAGAATTAGTTCTTCACCTTCTTTAAGGAGCTCCCTCAGTTTCAGCACTCTTTCGTAGTTAAAATCTCCAAGGAGCTCCACATTCAACTTACCCTTTCCTCTTCTTACTTATCCTGTCAAAAATCTTAACTACAATCTCTGCAGTGTCTATAAAGTTCTGAACAGAGAGAATGAGGGTTGAGACCACGTCCGTAATTACTTCATCGGCACACAGGGCGAGCTCGTTGGCCTTCTGTGGCGGAAGACCGACCTTTAAACCCCAGCTCCTTACAAACTCAACGGCAGGTTCAATTGCCTGAACTCGGTTAGGAATAACGATTTCAGACCTCAAAAAAACCTCTAAAACCCTGTTACTCGGTTTTAAAGTTATTTTTCTTCTTCGGCGTATTCCAGCTTTATTTTTATGAGGTTCTCAAGGAGCTCCTCGCAGCTCTTACTCCTCATAACGGCATCGTTAAGCCTCGCCCTACCTCTAACTCCTTTAAATATCTGGCTTATCTGAGCCTTTATAGCCTTGCAGGCCTTTTCCTTCTCAAAAAACTCCCACATTAGGGAGAGCTCCCTCAAGATAAAGTCAACTCTCTCCGAAACTAAAGGGCTGTAGTCCCTCTTCTCCTTGTACTCCTTAAATATCCAGGGGTTAGAAACGGCTGCTCTACCTATCATAACACCGTCACAGCCGGTCTCCTCAAACTTTACATCCACCTCCCTCCAGCCCCTTATATCTCCGCTACCGATAATCGGAACGCTTCCAGCCATTCTCTTTAAATCCTTTACCCTCTTCCAGTTTGCCATTCCGGAAAATCCCTGTTTGGCAGTCCTTGGATGGAGAGCTATTGCAGAAATGCCGGCACTTAAAAGGTTCTCTGCAATCTCTTCCAAGTTGTCCTCGTAAAAACCTAACCTTATCTTAACTGAAACTGGAGTGTTATAAGGTTTCAGAGCTTTAACGGTCTCCTCTACAATTCTTCCCATTTCTTTCGGAAACTGAAGGAGGTAACCGGCAGCCTTTGCTTTTAGAACTTTTTTAACGGAACAGCCGAAGTTTATGTCTATCGCCTCAGGTTTATACTTCTCAACCATTTTCACGGCAGCTTCTGCAATCTCTTCAGGGTTTCTACCGTAGAGCTGAAGGTGGATAGGCCTTTCCTCGTCTGTAAAGTAAGCAAGTTCTAACTCTTCTCCTCTGTGGATTATCCCAGTTGCGTTCATAAGCTCTGAGTAGACTCTATCTGCCCCAAGCTTTCTACAGAGGTACCTGAAGGCCGAATGGGTATAACCTGCCATAGGGGCTAAAATAACTTCCCTATCTATCTTTAACATACTAAACTCCGTATAATAGAAACTGTATAGTCATAAAATTTAAATTACGGAGGAGAACATGGGTATTGAAGAAAAAGCAAAAGAGGAGATTCCCTTTATAGTTGGCTACGCTGCCGTTAGGTTCAACGGAGACGTTATTGCAGCCTATGGAGACGAGACGGAAAAGATCCTTGATAACGTGAAAAATATCGTAAACGAGTACTTGAAAATTTACAGAGCACTTGGAGAGTACTCCGTTGGAATGCCGAAAGAGATACTCATGAGTACAACAGAACTTTTTATGCTAATAAGAATCTTCTACAACGAGGAGCTCTACCAGTTAGCAATCCTTCACAGTGACGCAAACCTTGGATTTACAAGGTATAAACTCCACGAGTATGCTCAAAAGCTCTCAAAGTAAACTAAGGGAGAGGTAAGTATGGGACTTAAAATAGAAGAGCTAAAGGCTGGGAACTTTGACCTTAACAAACCAGTTATTCTCTACGAGGATAGTGAACACAGGGTAGCATGGGTAGGGAGCTCTGAAAACTTTATCTTCAGGTGTAACGCCTACCTCATTTCCTCAAACGCGGTAAACGTTCTCTTAGACCCTGGGGGAATTCAGCACTTTGAACAGGTAAAGGAGAGAGTTTCACAGCTCATAGACCCAAAAGAGGTTAATTACATCGTTTCCCACCACCAAGACCCAGACGTTGCAGGCTCAATTCCAAAGTGGCTTGAGATAAACCCCGAAATCACCATAGTTACAACTCCAAGAACGAAAGTCCTGCTACCTTACTACGGTTTTGACAGAAACAGCGTAAACTGGTTAGATGTAAGTTCCTTAGACGATACAATGCTCCAATTGGGAGACAAAAGCCACCTGCTGTTTCTAAGTTCTCCGTTTCTCCATTTCCCCGACGCCTTCGTAACCTACGATTCAAGGGCGGAGCTCCTTTTCTCAGGAGACATATTCGCCGCAATTCAGCAGAAGTGGGAGCTTATCGTCTCAGACTGGGAAAGACACAAAACAGAGATGATGTATTTCCACGTCTACTACATGGCGTCAAACAGAGCTCTCAGGTATTTTGTAGAGAAAATTAGACCTTTTCCCATAAAGGCAATAGTTCCACAGCACGGTTCAATTATCCCTCAGGAACACGTTAAAGACGCCCTTGAGTTCTTAGAGAACCTAAAGTGCGGCATAGACTTACTCCACGAGGATTCTCCCGTCCAGTCTATACTTAACGATATTTTCTGATTAGGCAAGGGTAGAAACTCCCGAACCGGGTAGTCCCAACCTTCCCCTTGCAAGGAGAAGATCACAATCTGAAATACTTCTCCCTGCAAGGGCTTTCCTGAGTGCAGGTGTCTGAAGAAGATCAAACAGGCTTGTAGGTATCTTTAACTGAACAACCTTCTTTTCTCTACTAAGGTCTCCTCCGACGTTTACCAGAACATCAAATCCGTTACTCGCTTTACCACTTTAACAGCAGTTAAAAACCTGCCGAAAATTGCCGTAACCTGCTGAAATACTGACGCCAACTCAATAGAGAGTGCAGCTTCTTTAACCTGCTCCTCGGTTTTAACAAAGCTCTTGTAGTAGCTTAAGGGGGAGTTCCCTGCGGCAAAACCACACTTTAAAAACACCGCTGCCTACATGATAGTTGAAGTTACCCCAACAGTCGTAGGGTTAAGAACCTAAAACGGAGATTATTCTCTCTATGGCGTCCTCAACCTCTATGTTTAAAAGTCCTATATTAGCATCTGACTTAATAACGCAGACCAGAATTGCCCTTCTTCCAGCCCGTCTGGAGAGAATGTTCTCCTTTGAACACCTAATAAGGGCGTCCTGGAAATCTCCAGCGTCAACAACCTTTGAGAGCCTATCAGAGGTTCCTACAACAGCAGCGGCCATTGCAGCAAGCTTCTCAGCACTCAAGTGCCCCTTCATTATCATTGAGACAACTACCTGACCGTCGGGGGTTGCTATAAGGGCTCCTAACATATCTGAGCCCATTGCGTCCGTAAGGTCTGAAAGTATCTGTTCAAGCCTCTCTCTCTTACTGGCCATGTCCTACCTCCACAAAAATAATTTTAACACCTATCTGAAACTACCTAGTAAATCTCATTCCAGGTTTCTCTTATAAGGCTGCAAAACTCAAAAACTGTAATCCTCATTAAATTCAAGCTTAACTTAAGAGAGCTTCAGACAGCTCATCCTCTATAAAGGGCTGGTCGAGTTCGTAGTTGGGATACTCCTCTATATCGGCAGCTACGGCTCCGAAAGTTCCGCCTGAAATAAGGATGAGACAGAAGGCTCTGTTGAACTTAAGCAAAATCTTTTTTACGCCGCAGGGATCTTCATTTCTAACTTTCTGAACAAGGTTTTCTATAAGGCTTAGTGCGTCCTCTGGAGAGTTAAGTGAGGAGAACTCAAGCCTACCTTTACAGTAAACCAACTTCAAGTTTTCTTGCTTAAAATACTTCTTGCAGACCTCTAAAAACCTCCCGGGAGTTTCCTCTAAATCTTCCTCTGCCTTCTCTTTCTTTTCAAGTTCAGGAACAAAAAATTCTTCAAACTTTTCCTGAGAAACTTCCTCCTGAACATCTGGAGACTCTTCCTGAATAAGCAAGAACAAGTCCATTTGGCCAACTCTAACGTTAGATTCAGCGTTTTGGTAAGGCAAAAACTCTATCCGGTCTATGTTTTCCTGCTCGTTAAGCATAAACTTTAGGGCATCCATTCCAAAAAGTTCTTCATCGTTATGAACTTCTACCCTTATTATTTCGTCACCCTTTATAAGGAGCTCCCCCTCCCAATCATCTGCAATAACTTTCAGCTTCCTGCTGGTACGCGTTCCCATAAGGTTAAGAAGGAGCTCCTGAAAAGTCATTTCACCTCTCTCTCTGTAATTACTTCATCAATTAGTTTAGAAGTTCTGTAAAGCCAAGAGTGAAGTCTCTTTACCGTCTTATCTATTGAAAAGTGCGGAGAGAGCTCCGGATCTGCAACGTAGATGAGAAAGAAGTTAAGCCTTTCAGAGAAGCCCTTCATAACAAAAACCACCTCTCGGGTGTCCATCTGGTAAAAAAGGAGTCTTGGCGGTTCAAAACCTCCAACTTTTAAGCCGGGATGGGCCTTGTCGTGGAACTTCTGTGCCGTCTGAAAGAGCTTAATGGCATAAGGAAATATTTTCTCTACTTCGTAGTTGTGGCTCTTCTTCTTCAGGAAAACCTTAAGGCCGTCTGAGGTAAAAATAGCCGTTGATATCCAAGCTGTTGTTTCAATCTCAGAGCTTTTCTTTTCAAGGAGCTCCCTCAGGTTCCTTGCCTTATCGTCCCTCCTGCCAAAAATCCAGAACATTATCTCTCCCTAAATTTTTGCTGCAACCTCCAACGCAAGCTTCCTTACAGATTTCTCATCTGTAGGGTCAAGAACTACCACTGGAAGTCCTAAAGACTTAAAAGCGAACAACTTATCCTGATTCACCCTATGAGGATAAGTGACAACAAGAAGCTTAAAAGCCTCTCTGTAAGAGTTAAACTGTGAAAAAAAGTCTACATAAAGCTTAGCATCCCTTAAGGTTGAAAATGATGGAATGAGAAAGAGCAAAGCATCAAAACGATTTCCCACAATTTCCCAGATAAAGTCAAACTTGGGTTGGCCGGGAACACCTATAAACATTACTTCCTTATCCTGGTGTTTTAAGAAGTTAACTTCAACTCCAACAGTTGTAGTTGTGCCCATCTCTTTGAAAGAGACAGGATTAATCTCAGGCTCCTCTGTTCCCAAAAACTCGTGCCGATTAACGTTCCTCACAAAAGAGGTTTTCCCAGCGTTGTAAGGACCACAAACAATAACCTTTTTCATGATTTCCCCTAAACAGCAAGCTTTAAACCAAAACTCTTCGCATAATTATAAACGGTATTGAATTCTTTATCAGTTACCCTTCTGCATATCTCTGGATAGTCACAGGCCTTGTAGTAAGGGTAATACTGGTCCATAACGTTGACGTAGGTCTCACTTCCCAAGTTTTCGGCAATCCACCTTAGAACTTCTTTACTGTCTTCAGTCCAGTTCGGCATTACCAGGTGGCGGACGATTAACCCCCTTTGGGCAAGGCCGTACTCGTTAACCTTCAGGTGCCCCACTTGTCTGTGCATTTCCAACACCGCCTCTTTTACAACCTCTGGGTAGTCGGGAGCTTTCAGGTATTTGGTTGCAAACTCTCTGCTGAAAGTCTTTACATCCGGCATGTATATGTCAACAAGCCCTTCTAACTCCTTTAGAACCTGAACGCTCTCGTAACCACCACAGTTGTAGACAATGGGAAGTGTTAACCCTTTACTCTTTGCAACTTCAACGGCTTCAAAGATCTGCGTAACCTGGTGAGTTGGAGTGACAAGGTTTATATTGTGACAGCCCCTTTTCTGAAGGTAGAGCATAATCTCCGAGAGCTCCTCGGTAGTTATATACTCCCCTTCCATCAGGTGGGAGATCTGGTAGTTCTGACAGAAGACACACCCCAAGTTACACCCTGTAAAGAAAATAGTTCCCGAACCGCTCCACCCTACCAAAACAGGCTCCTCTCCAAAGTGGGGGCCAAAAGAGGAAACCATTGGCCTATCGGTTACTCTGCAAAAGCCTAATTCCCCTTCAGAACGTTTAGCCATACAGTTCCTCGGGCAGAGCCGACAGGGGGAGATAAGGCCCTTTAAACTCGCCATCTGGAACCTCAAATAAAGGCGTGCTTTAAGAACATAGTAGCAAAACTTCCTTTCGGCAGGAAGAAAAAGAGGTAGTTACTGTTTTTCTTGACCTCACGGGGAATAACGTAAGTCATCCTGTAGTCACCCTTTATTCTGAGAAACCTCAAGAGTTCCAAAAGCTCCTCTAAGCCCAATCCCTCTTCTCTTAGAACTTGTCTGTATAACTCATCTGAGTCAAGGAGTTTCTTCTTGTAACCCAGTATCGTCCAAAATTTGGGGAGCTCATCAACACTAAATCTTTCCGGAATGAAAAACTTCTCCTCTCCATCTAAAACGTAGTAGCCAGAAAACCTCTCTTTTAGGTAGAGCTCCAAGCTCCTGTTCCAAAGATAAGAGAGGTAAGAGTCTAAGAGGAAGTTTTGAGTCCAGCTGAGCCTCTTCTTAGGTTTTTCGGAGAGTTTAAAAAGGAGCTCCCTTCCCCTCCTCCAGTTTCCCGAAATCCTCTGAACGTCGTAGTAGTTGATAAAGGCCGGAACCTCTTTTACCTCAAATCCTGAAACGTTAACGGCAAACTTGTTTCCTTTCAGCTGACCTATTTTTAGTTTTTTCCTCGTTTTTCCCAAAAATTTCAGAATAAACCAGCTCTCACTATTAACGTTTTCCCTTAAAAAGTCTCCCAAAAACTCCTCAGATGAAACTTTCTGAAAAGTTAAAGCAAACTTGTCCTTCAATCCGGCATAAGAGAGGTTAAGCCATTTACAAACCTCTTTTGTAGTTAAATTTCTCTTTGCAAGAAGGTATAAGTAGTATTTCCCCGAGGAATCTACTGGAATTTCAGAGATCTCTTTAACTATGAAATCCTCTGGTCTGTTCCTCTTCCAGCTGAACTCAACTTCTCTCAACAAGACCTCCTACGTAGAAAGAACCGGTAATGATAGAAGGCCTTTCAATGTCACTAACCCTCACTCTATCAAGAATTTCCACTTTCTCAATACCACTCTCGGCGGCAATTTTTTTCAGAGCATAAACGCTTTCAGCCCTTTCATTTTCTATCTGAAGAAGGTAGAGGGTGCCGGAGCTCTCCTTTAAATACTCAGAAACTATTTTTAAGTTTTTCATCTGCTCCTTATCTTTAAGCCCTGAGTAGTAAACGTCCCCTAAAATCCCCAAGCCTTTAGCGGTCTCAAAGAGCTTCTTAAGAGCTCCCTCGTTGTGGGCAACATCAAAGATAACCGGCGGAACCTCCTTTAAAACCTCAAACCGGCCGGGAAGTTTTACAGTAAACTCTTTAGGAATTAAAAAGTGTTTCCCAAACAACCTTTCATATAAAAGCTGAGAAGCTCTAATAGCAACGGAAGCATTAACTGCCTGATGCTCTCCGATAAGTGCAGTCTTAACGGGAACAGAACCCATGTAGTAGAAAGACGTCCCTGAAACAGAAACCCTGACGCCGTCTACCCAGAAATCCCTGTCGTAGAGGTGGAGCTCCCCGTCAAAAACCTCCTCAACCCGTTCCAAAACCTCACTGCCGACCTCTCCAACAACACCGAAAGGAACGCCCCTAAAAACCTCTGCCTTTTCTTTTGCGATTTCGGAGAGGGAGCTCCCAAGGTAGTTCGTGTGATCTAAAGAAACAGTCGTTAAAACCGCAACCTGATGGTTAAGAACGTTTGTTGCGTCAAACCTCCCCCCGAGTCCAACCTCAAAAACTGCAGCGTCAACGTTTTCCCTCTTAAAAACCTCAAGAGCCAGAAGGAGAGAGGCCTCAAAGTAGGTAAGCTCAAACTTCTCTATCAGCAGAAGAACGGAACCGAAAGCCTCGTCTAACTTTTCTGTCTTAACCTCTTTAAAGTTAACCTTAATCCTCTCGTTAAACCTGTAAAGGTGGGGAGAGGTAAAAAGACCAACTTTCAGACCGTTTCTGACCAAAGCTTCACTTATTAAATGAGAAACCGAACCCTTCCCGTTCGTTCCTGCAACAATAACAGAAGGGTAGTCTTTTCCTCCAAACTCCTCAATAGCCCCTTTTATCCTATCTAAACCCGGCTTCCAGATAAACTCTTTAAAGTAAAAGTATCTTTCAAATATTGTCAGATCTACCTCCAAAATTTCAATTTTGATAGTGTACGATATTTTGTGTAAGCTTGAGAAATGGGATAACCTCCTGGGGAACACCCCACAAATACCAACCCCAGGAGGCAAAAATGGAACTACAGAAGATTTTAGCAGACCTTACTTTTCTCAAGTATCTTGAGTCTATACAGAGAATGATACAATAGAAAGGACGATAAAGGAGATAAGGAAGAGGGTTAAGGTAATAGGAGATTTACCGTCGGTTAGTGCTGTTGAGAAGTTTGTTTACCTTAGGGTAGCAATGCTTAATGATAGGTGGTCCAACAGGGTAGTGAATGGCTTTTTAGAAGCCAGAGAGGAGATTCAGGAAATGTTCCTCAGGAGGTACTCCTAAATGGCTTACACAAAATTATTGACACAACCTTACCTTAATCTGGAGGTTCTTTTTTATTTCCGAACTCGCATAAATTTAAATAAACTGTGATGGAGGGTAGCCATGAAAAAAACAATATTAACCATGTTACTAATTTTTGCTTTTTCAACTTATAGTTTTTCAGAAGACATAACCGGAGCCTTTGGAATTAAATTTGGAACGCCTTTAGAAAAATTAAAAGTAATAAATCAAAGAGATGAAATAGTATCAATAGATCCACCAAAGAAAGTTAATTTTATAGATATTTACGGCGTGCTTATTACTCCGAAATCAAAACTTGTAGCTGCAATAATGGGAGTTAAAGCTGGTCTTGACCCATCAGAATGCGAAGATTTAGTTAATACTGTGCAATTAAAACTTGAGAAAAAATATAATTTAAAATTCATAAATGTTTTTAGTATGGATATTGATAGGACAGCTATAAAAAATGGAAAAAGAATAGAGCTATCATGCAAAACGAAATATGAAGACTTGAAGGAATTAGCTTATTTTATCATTTTTTATGCTGATTTGAAATTATCTCAAAAAGTAGAAAAAGAAAAATTAGAAGAGAAAGCAAAAACAATAGATGACTCAGGATTGTGACATTTTCTTTAAATACTCCGGGAGTATACCTTTAGTACCTTTAGGATATGCTTCCAAGATTTTCCTTTAAAGTTTCAATAAAAAGAAACATCATAGATGTTAAGCTCTGGAATAGAATATTTGCCTTTTACTGGAAGATTTTTTGTTTCATCTAAAGTAATTGGATTAATAGCTGCATTATCTAAATAAGTCTATAATCTTTTGTAAGAATAAGCTCTCCTGTAATTCCATAGTTATCGTGTAGTTTTTCAAGGGTTTCCTTTTCAAGCTCTTCATCTTCAATATCAAGGTCAAAGCGGTGTGAAAGGGGGAGCTCCCCCCGAAATTTGAACTTTTAAGTTTAATTTGTCGTTCCGCCGTCGTTTCTTTCTACCCTTTCCGTTATTAGTTTTTTCAGCTTGTCGGTGATCCCCTCCTGAGACGGCTGCTGCTCCTCCTGCGGCTCCTCAACAAACTGTGCGTCTTTTATTATGCCTTTAGACTTGAGGAGCTCTACAACCTCTTTACCGAAAGAAACAGGCCTTCCCTGTGGATCAATGAATATGTGCTGAGTAAAGCCAACTGCCAGAACTACGTCGTCCCTTAAAATCCTGTAGTCAAACCTGATTCCCCTCGTTCCGATGTTGGTTATTGCCGTTTCAAGGGTTATGAGGTCGTCGTAGACAATGGGTGCAATGTAGCGGCAGGCTGCTTCAACTACAGGCATTAGAATCTGCTTCTGCTGGAGAATCTGTCTGTACTCTATTCCGAGGGCTCTGAAGAGCTCCGTCCTTCCCCTCTCAAAGAGCTCAAAGAACCTTGAGTAATACATAACGCCGTAGGCATCAACTTCTGCCATAGAAACCCTGTAGGGCATACTCCCAACTATTGCCTGAGGCTGTTGTTGATTCTGCTCTTTTTTTTCGTCGGCCATTACTTCCCTCCGTAGTATTCTTGAAGTGGTTTAACGTCTAAGCTTGACCTCCTCATAGACTCTATTGCCATTACGGCTGCTTGAGCTCCTCTAACCGTCGTGTAGTAGGGAATTTTGTAGTTAACGGCAAGTCTTCTTATACTGTAGGCGTCTTTCTTGGACTTCGTTCCCGTTGGAGTGTTGATTATGAGGCATACTTCCCCATTCTTAATTAGGTCTTCAACGTTGGGACGCCTTCCCTCTTGAATCTTGTAGACGAGCTCAACGGGAACTCCATTTTCCTTTAAAAACTTGTAAGTTCCCTCAGTTGAGACGATTTTGAAGCCCATGTCGGCAAGTTTCTTTGCAATTAAGTAAATCTTAGGTTTATCCTTGTCCTTAACGCTTATAAAGACTTTCCCGCAAGACGGGTCTAACGGAAGCCTTGAACCGGCAGCAAGCTGAGCCTTGTAGAAAGCTATTCCCAAATCTTTATCTATTCCCATAACCTCGCCGGTTGACTTCATCTCGGGGCCTAAAATCGGGTCAACTTCCGGGAAGCGGTCAAACGGGAAGACTGCCTCTTTAACAGAGTAGTATTTAGGCTCTACCTCTTTAACGCCAAGCTCTTTAAGTTTTTTACCCATTGCAATTTTTGTCGCAACTTTTGCAAGTGGAATTCCCGTTGCCTTACTGACGAACGGAACGGTTCTTGACGCCCTTGGGTTTACTTCAATGATGTAAATCTCTCCGTCCTTAACGGCAAACTGGATGTTTATGAGGCCTTTAACCTTTAGCTCAAGGGCGATTTTCCGGGTTATCTCCTTTATTTTTTCAACAATCTCCTTCGGAACTGAGAAGGTTGGAAGGACGCAGGCGCTGTCTCCCGAGTGGATTCCGGCCTCCTCTATGTGTTCCATAACGCCGCCGATTACAACTTCCTCTCCGTCTGCAACGGCGTCTACGTCAAACTCAACGGCGTCTTCAAGGAACTTGTCTATGAGAACGGGCTTCTCCTCAGAAACTTCAACGGCTTCTGCCATGTACTGGCGGAGCTCCTCCATTGAGTAGACGATCCTCATAGCCCTTCCGCCTAAAACGTATGAAGGCCTCATGAGAACTGGAAAACCTATCTCCTCGGCAATCTTCTCGGCCTCTTCAAGTGAGCGGGCAATTCCGGAAGGGGGCTGTTTTAGGTTTAGTTTGTTGAGGAGCTCTCTGAACCTCTCCCTGTCTTCGGCTATGTCAATGCTTTCAGACGATGTTCCGAGAATTCTTACTCCGGCCTTTTCAAGTGGGACTGAGAGTTTCAGAGGAGTCTGTCCTCCGAACTGAACAACAACTCCTACAGGCTTTTCTTTCTCAACGATGTTCAGTGCATCCTCAAAGGTTAAGGGCTCAAAGAAGAGCTTGTCTGATGTGTCGTAGTCGGTTGAAACAGTTTCGGGGTTACAGTTAACCATGTGGGCTTCGTATCCTAACTCCCTCAGTGCCCAAACAGAGTGAACGCAGCAGTAGTCAAACTCTATACCCTGACCTATCCGGTTGGGGCCTGAACCGAAAACGATAACCTTCTCTTTATTACTTGGGTTTGCCTCACATTCCCTTCCGTCGTAGGTTGAGTAGTAGTAGGGGGTGTAAGCCTCAAACTCTCCGGCACAGGTGTCAACGGTTTTGTAGAGGACTGGTGAAACCTCCTTCCTCTTTTCTCTAACTTTTAGCTCGTCAGTTCCCAAGAGGTTGGCAATCTCTCTATCTGAAAAGCCCCACTTTTTAGCCCATTTGAGGAGCTCCAACGGGACTGTATCAATCGTGTGTTTCTTAAGTTCCTCTTCCAACTCAACTAACTGCCTGATGTTGTTGAGAAACCACCTGTCTATTTTTGAAAGGTCGTAGAGCCTGTCTAAATCCCATTTCCGTCTGAATGTCTCTGCTATGTACCAGACCCTGTCGGCGTTCGGAACGGCAATCTTTGACTCAAGCTCCTCGTCTGAGAGCTCTGAAACTCCTTTCATAGTTAAACCGTAACGGCCTATCTCTAAAGACCTTATGGCCTTATTCAGGGCTTCCTTAAAAGTCCTTCCTATTGCCATCACCTCGCCGACGGACTTCATACGGGTCGTGAGGGTCGGGTCTGCCTCTGGGAACTTCTCAAAGGCCCATCTTGGGAACTTAACGACGCAGTAGTCTATTGCAGGCTCAAATGAGGCAGGAGTTTTCTTTGTAATGTCGTTTGGAAGCTCGTCTAACGTGTAGCCAACAGCCAACTTAGCAGCAATCTTCGCAATGGGGAAGCCCGTAGCTTTTGATGCAAGAGCAGACGAGCGGGAAACCCTTGGGTTCATCTCAATAACGATTATTCTTCCGTTTTCTGGGTTAACGGCAAACTGGACGTTTGAGCCTCCAGTCTCTACTCCAATCTCCCTTATTATTGCTATTGCGGCATCACGGAGCAGCTGGTATTCCTTGTCTGTGAGGGTTTGAGCAGGAGCTACGGTTATAGAGTCTCCCGTGTGAACTCCCATAGGGTCAAAGTTCTCTATTGAGCAGATGATTACAACGTTGTCCTTGAGGTCCCTCATAACCTCAAGCTCAAACTCCTTCCACCCTAAAACGCTCTCCTCAATGAGGACTTCGTTTATCGGAGAGGCGTCTAACCCCCGTTTTACTATCTCCTTGAACTCCTCCCTATTGTAGGCAACGCCTCCACCCTCTCCGCCAAGGGTAAACGCCGGTCTTATGATTGCCGGAAGACCAACGTAGTCAAGAACTTCCATTGCTTCTTCAAGTGAGTGGGCAAGACCACTTCTTGGGACGTCTAAGCCTATTTTTAGCATCGCCTCTTTGAAGAGCTCCCTGTCTTCGGCCTTCTTTATCGCCTCAACCTTTGCTCCTATAAGCTCAACTCCGTATTTCTCTAAGATTCCTGCTTCGTGGAGCTCCACGGCAAGGTTTAGAGCCGTCTGTCCGCCAACCGTTGGAAGGAGTGCATCTGGCCTTTCTTTCTCAATTATCCTTTCAAGGACCTCAACGGTTAAGGGCTCTATGTAGGTCCTGTCTGCAATGTCCGGGTCTGTCATGATCGTTGCGGGATTTGAGTTGACTAAAACGACCTGATAACCCTCTTCCTTTAAAGCTTTACAGGCCTGAGTTCCTGAGTAGTCAAACTCAGCAGCCTGGCCTATCCTTATGGGACCGGAACCGATTATTAGAATCTTTTTAAGGTCTTCCCTCTTTGGCAAAGGAGCCTCCAGGAAAATTTTGCTCTAATTTTATCCTAAAGCTTTTGGAGTGATGAGTTGAGAATTGCGATAACTGGAACGCCGGGAACGGGAAAGAGCACGGTAGGAAGGATACTCTCTGAAAGGCTGGGAATTCCCGTTTACAACCTAAGTGAGCTGATAAAGGAAAAGAAACTCTACACCGAGTTTGACAGAGAGAAAAACGCTTACGTCGTAGATGTTGAAAAGCTCTTTGAGTTCTTTAAGAACAAAGAAAACTACATAGCAGAAGGGCTTGTTGCCCACTACGTTCCGTCCGACCTGATAGTCGTTCTAAGGGCAAAGCCCGAAGTCGTCATTGAGAGGCTAAAGCCAAGGGGATATTCTGAAGAGAAACTGAGGGAAAACGCAGAAGCAGAAAGGGTTGCAGTTATAGCAACAGAGGTTTTTGAGAATTTCCCAAACTCGCCAATTGCCCACATAGATACAACCAACAGAACGCCTGAGGAAATTGCAGAGCTTGTAGAGAGAGCTCTAAAAGGAGAGGAGGTATTTGACGAAGTTGACTGGCTGGAAGACGAGACAGATAGCTATTAAGGTACTCTGTGCCTTTGAAAACGACAAGAAGCTGAGGGAACACTTAGAGCCATTGATAAAACCACTTAAACCTGTTGACAGAGGCTTTATAAGGGAGCTCGTCTCTGGAACTATCCGCTACCTTAGGCTTTTAGACTTCTGTGTAGAGAAATCAACGGGGAAGAGACTGAAAAAACAGCTCTGTGCAGTCAGAAACGGCCTGAGGCTAATTGCCTACCAGCTGATGTTTACAGGAGTTCCAGAGTATGCCGCCGTTAACGAAACTGTTGAGGCAGTTAAGAGGTTAGCCGGCAGGAAGTTTGCAGGTTTTGTTAACGCGGTTTCCAAAAAGTTAATCGGTTTCAACTGTAAAGAAAAGGTTGAAAAGATTAAAGACTTCTACGAGAGAGTCTCAATTCTCTATTCCTTTGAAACCTGGATGGTTAAGAGGTGGCACAGTTTCTACGGAGAGGAGCTCCTTCCCCTCTTAGAGTCTTTAAACAGAGTTCCTCCACTGTTTGTTCGGGTAAACTTGATTAAAACTACGACAGAAGAACTCCTAAAGCTCTTTAAAGAAAGCGGGATAGAGGCAGAACTCCACCCCTTCATTCCCCACACGGTTAGAGTAAAAGGAAAGGTGATTGTTGAGGAGCTCCCCGGCTTTAAAGAGGGTCTTTTCTACGTCCAAGACCCTGCATCCTACTTGGCTGCATACTTTCTTAATCCGAAAGAAGGGGAGCTTATCTTAGACGTTGGAGCAGCCCCAGGGGGAAAAACGACTGCAATAGCCTCGTTAACAAAGAACAGGGCAGTAATTGTCGCCGTTGATGTAAACAAAAAGAGAATGGAGCTCTTAAAGGAAAACTGCCGCCGTTTGGGGGTAAAAAAGGTAGAACCGGTGGTAACCGACATCTCAAAGGATGATTCCTTTAAGGCAAGGTTCTACAAAAGCTTTGATAAAATCCTGATAGACGCTCCCTGCAGTGCAACGGGGGTTATAAGAAGACATCCTGAGGGAAAGTGGAACAAGAGTATGGAGCTGATAAGACACAACCAGAAAGTTCAGAGGGAACTCCTTTTAGCGGCAAAAGACCTTTTAAAACCCGGAGGCCTGCTCCTCTACAGCGTCTGCTCTTTAGAGAGGGAAGAGGGAGAGGAGAACAGAGAGTTCACCCTTACGAACGGCTTTAAACCGGCAGAGTTTGAGGCAGTTCCTCCCCCCTTAAGGGAGAGGGTAACGGGCGGGGAGCTCCGGGTCTTCCCTCACAGAGATAATACAGACGGTTTTTACTACACCATTTTAAGGGTTTAAAAATGGAAAGGGGAGAGATAAGCAGGACGGTTCTTCTTAAGCTAATTGAGGCAATACTGAGGGAAGAGGAGGTTGAAAACATCTCAAAGATAGTATCTGCAGACTCTAACCTTACGGCCAAATTACTGACTTTCGTAAACTCAGCTTACTATAATTTAAGGAGGGAGATACACTCTGTAGAAGACGCCATAGCCTACATCGGCTACAGAAAACTCAAAGAGATAGCTTTTGCCCTTTTAGTATCTGCAACTCTGAAAAATGTTAATAAGGAAGAGCTCCTCAAATCAGTCCAGTTTGCCTACCTAACAAAAGCCCTTGCAAAGAGAGTTTTTCCAAAACTTAACTTAGTGGAAGATGCCTTTTTAGTGGGAATACTGAGTCACGCTTTTGAAAGATATGGTGAAGAGCTCCTAAAAGAGTTAGAAAGTGTAAGTATTTCAAAGGCAATAACTGAGGGATTGAGAAACGGCTCATCTCCCTTAGGGAAACTGAGAATACTTGCTAAAAAGCTCTTCCCGTGGTGTGAAAAGATAATAAAAGGGGAAAGAAAACTTAAACTATCTCAGAACGATGTAAAAAGGGAAATTGTTATAGAAAGTTGTTTAGAATCTCAGGAAGAAGCTCTGAAACTTGCGGAAATACTCTAAAAGGAGGAGAGGGAAAATGTCGGAAATAGAGAGGTTAGAGCTTAAAAGGGAAGTGATGTTAAAGCTCATCAACGCGCTTCTTGAGGGAGAGGAACTCAACAGAATTGCACAGATAGTAAGTATGGATCCGAACCTTTCTGCAAAACTCCTAAAGTTTATAAACTCTCCCTACTTTGGGCTGAGAAAGGAGATAAAGTCAATCGTTCAGGCTATTGCCTACTTAGGATACAGGAATCTAAAAGACTACGTTTTCGTTCTTCTAACCTCATCATTCCTGAAAAACGCCAGCAAAGAGGAAATTAAACAAGTTCTCAAGTTTGCATACTTAATGAGGGAGCTCTCAAAGAAACTTATGCCTGAACACGATGACGAAGCCTTTATGGTTGGAATACTTGACAGCGTTCACCAGAAAATCGGCGACGAGATAAAAGAAGTCTTGGAAAAAGCAGGAGTATCTGAACACGTGATAAACGGAATCCTTGACAACTCAAGTAAATTAGGAAAATTAAAGGTGGCAGCAAAGGAACTCCTCAAACAGTGCGACAAACTCACCTCCGAAGAGCCGGTAGAGATACCGGAATTCCTCAAAAACCTCTCCAAGGAAGACCTCGCAGAGAGTTGCCTAATGGCAGAGGACAGCGCAGAATCAATCCTCGCTACCCTTTAAGTAGAAAACGGAGAAGAACCGTTGCGTAGGAGCCGGAAGGAAGCGAAAACTGAAGCTTTATCCGGCTCCTCGTTTTCTCTAAAACCTTAAAACCTTCCGGGAAAACAACTGCCTTCCTGAGGCCGTCTGTCATAACGACCATTCCCCCGACTTCCCTGTCAAACCACTCCTCTTTAACTCCATACTTTTTAAAGACCTTTTTGAGAGCTCTCCTCAAAACGTCGTCTGGAGGCTGGAACTTGTGGCCTGTGTAGGGAATCTCAAGCCTTTTTAAGTGCTCTAAATCGTAAACTTCCAAGTAGTAGCTCAGCTTCCAGTTGTTTATAAAGGGAACCCTTACAAACGGGTATTTCTCCTCTACGTATTCCCTTAAAATCTCGTTCCACAAAAAACTCTGATATGCGAAGTTAAACATCAGGCGAACATTTTTAGGAAGAATTCTGAAAGCCTTTTCGGGAGTAAGTCCCCTCATTAACCCTTTAATTAAGTCCTTTTCATACTCTTCAAGGGTCGGAGAAAGAGTTCTGTATAGTCTTCTCCAATCTCCCCAGAAGTCTATTGTAGACTTGCCGAAGAAGTAGCTGCGGAGAGCTCCCTCGTAGTCCCCTTTAAGGAGATACCTTAAAACAAAATCGTCTCTACTCTTAACGCTTCCAAACCTCTGCTCTCCAAAGTAATTGGGAAATCCGTATCTCTTAACGATCTCGTAGTTCCTGTAGAACCTCTCTCTCAGGTTTTTCTCAAAGTTTCTGACGGTTATAGTGAACCTGTTTGCCTTAAGGTCTCCTAAGGTTAAAGGGCTGTTAACTTTCCCCAAAACCTCTATACAGAAACCGGACTCTCTACTCCAGTCTAAAGCATCAACCCTCTCCCACCTACCGGAGAACCTGAAACAGGCATCTGAAATTGAGTAGCTTTCCGGAACTGTCAAATACTGAGTCGTAACGGCGTATCTGTCCTTAAGCCCTGCAAAGCCGATCTCCTTTAGTGGAACTTTTAAAAACCTTGAAATTACCCTTAGTGCCTCAAGGGTTGAAACGTCCCTCTTCTTCAGTCTCAAAAAGAGGTAACTTCCCTCGTTTTTCGGTTCAAGGTTCGGTATTTCTTCAACTATAAAGTCCTCAGGCCTTGTCTTAATTCTGGAGTAGAGCTTCAAGTGGAAACCTCCCAGATTTTGGAAGGTTAATATAGGCTGAGGGTAAATTCAGCGGCCTTTAAAAAGTCTTCAAAGGGGAACTCTCCCACCTTTATTCCTGCCTTACAGCCGCACCTAAAGGCAAGCTCAACGTCGGTATCCTTATCTCCAATAAGGACGCTTTCAGAAACGTCTATTCCCAACTCTTTAGCTGCCCTCTCAACCATTCCTGTTCTCGGCTTCCTGCAGCTACAGTTTTCGTCCGGCCTGTGGGGGCAAAAGTAAAAAGCATCAATCTGAACACCAAAGGGTTTGAGGAACTCCTGAAGCCTCTCGTTTACTGCCCAAAAGTCTTTTTCCTCAAAATACCCTCTCCCTATACCTGACTGGTTTGAAACGACGATTAGCAGAAAACCGGCCTCCTTCAGGAGCTTAAGCCCTTCAGGAACTCCCTTTAACAGTCTAACCTTTTCCGGCTCGTGTATATAACCTGGGTCGTAGATAAGGGTATTGTCTCTATCTAAAAACGCAGCCCTTACTTTCTTCAAGACTCCTCCCTGAAGCTCAGAGCTTCTGCAACGTGGTGGGGTTCAACGGTGGAACTCCCCTCAAGGTCAGCAATAGTCCTTGAAACCTTTAAAACCCTGTCAAAGCTTCGGGCTGAAAGGCTAAGGGTTTTTGAGGCAGAGATGAGGAGTTCCTCGGCCTCTGTAGAAACTGAGGCCAAGTCTCTAATCTCCCTTCTCCCCATCTGGCTGTTGAAACTTATAGGCAGTTCAGAAAAACGCTTCTGTTGAATTTCCCACGCCCTTATAACACGTTCCCTTATTTTCTCGGAGCTCTCCCCTTTATTACTTCCCTTAAACTCATCAGGCTTAACAGCGGGAACCGGAACGTATAGATCTATTCTGTCAAGAATAGGACCCGAAATTCTGCTCCTGTATTTTCTAACCTGAGAAGGTGAGCATTTACAGTAGTTCTTACCATCTTCAAAACCGTAATAACCGCAGGGACACGGATTAGCTGCTGCCACAAGGAGAAAGTCCGCCGGATACGTAACGGAGCCAGAAGCTCTTGATATAGTAACGACCCTATCCTCTAAAGGCTGCCTCAGGGCTTCTAAAACGCTCCTTTTAAACTCCGGAAACTCGTCCATAAAGAGAACGCCGTTGTGGGAAAGGCTCACCTCTCCCGGTTTTAGAGAGTTTCCTCCGCCTATTATTGAAACATCTGAGGCCGAGGTATGGGGTGAACGGTAAGGTCTACGGAGAACGGGAACTTCATCTGTTAACCCGGCAACGGAGTAGATTCGGCTGGTCTCTATTACCTCTTCCTCTGTCATAGGCGGGAGAATTGTGGGAAGCCTCCTTGAGAGCATCGTTTTACCTGAACCTGGCGGGCCGACCATAAAAATATTGTGCCTACCTGCTGCGGCTACCTCCAGTGCCCGCCTTGCCTGAAACTGGCCTACAACATCTGAAAAGTCAACATCGTAGTTAAAAGACCGGTTAAAGGAGCTCCTCTCAGCCGGAGCTATCTCAAGGTCTCCGTTTATAAAAGAGACGGCCTCCGTTAAGCTCTTTACAGGGTAAACGGAAACGCCGTCTATAAGGAGTGCCTCTTCAACGTTCTGAGGTGGAACTATGAGACCTTCAAATGAGAGCTTTTTTGTCAGAATTGCAGCTGAAAGAACACCCTTTATCGGGTGGAGTTCTCCCTCAAGCCCCAACTCTCCGGCTATCAAGAACTTTCCGAGTCGTTCAAGGTTTAAAAGGCCGGAGCTCCCCAAAATTCCCAGAGCTATCGGTAAATCGTAGAGAGTCCCTTCCTTCCTAACGTCAGCAGGGGCAAGGTTTACAACTATTCTCTTTACAGGAAAAGGGTAACCGGAATTTATTATTGCAGACCTTACTCTCTCTTTACTCTCTTTAACTGCAGAGTCGGGAAGGCCAACGATAACTGTAGCCGGAAGTCCTCTTGAAGCGTCAACTTCAACTTTTAAAAGGATAGCATCAATACCAATAGTTGCAAAGCTTAAAACAGTAGAAACCATTACTTACCTATTTCTCCCGTTTCAACCACCTGAGGGTAAGAAAAGTCGCTGATTTTAAGAACAATGTAAGTTAATTTTTGAGAATTTGATAGAAAATTTTTCCCAGGAGTAACTATAGAACGGTTTTTTCTACACTTTCCTCTGTAGACTTTCCCTTTTTCAGTAACAAACAGAACTAAACAGTTCTTTAATTTCACTTTAACAAAAGGCTTGTAATAACCGTTTCTCTCAAGCCAACCACTTTCAGAAGCAAGGAGGTTCAAAGGAAAGAGGAAAACTGAGAGTAAAGTTAATAAAATTTTTTTCTTCACAGCCGACCTTAACTGTTTTTATTTAATAAATGGTCGGGGCGACCCGACTTGAACGGGCGACCTCTGGCCCCCCATGCCAGCGCGCTACCAGGCTACGCCACGCCCCGACGCACTGGGAAATATATACCCTACCTGCGGCACGGACAAGTGCACTCCCTGTGGTGACAGAGCTCCAAAATTTAAGAACCTCTTTATCCCTACTCCGGCTCAATTGTCATAAGGGCTTCGTCCGGGTTAACGTTGTCTCCCGGTTTTACGTAGATAGCCTTAACGACTCCGCTGATCGGAGCGTGAACTTCGTTCTGCATCTTCATTGCCTCAACGATAGCAACAACGTCTCCTTCGTTAACCCTGTCTCCCTCTTTAACCTTAATCTCAACAACCTTTGCAGGCATCGGAGAAGTAACGTCTCCCTCTTTCGTTGCCCTTGGCCTCTTAGATGCGCTGGTTAACTCTCCGGCAATCTCAACCTCTTCCTTTGTAGGAACTATCTCAACCAGCGGTTCAACCATAACCTCTTCAAGCCTTCCATCAATCTTTATAAAGTAAGGTTTCTTACCTTCTTTCTTGTGTCCTACACCGGCAACCTTAACGTGGTAACTCTCTCCGTGAACGTTAATGATAAACTCCGTTGGAGCAAGGGGCTGAGGGCACTTCTTCTCTTCTTCCTCCATATCGTGGAGGTCTTCCTCTGAAATAGCAGGAATCTCTCCCTTTTCAACCTTTTCTCTCCACTCAAAGAACTCTTTGGCAACTTTAGGGAAGAGACAGTAGGAGAGAACGTCTTCCTCGCTCCTTGCAAGGTCTTTTATCTCCTCCCTACACTTGTCAAGCTCCGGCTGGAGGAGGTCTGCAGGCCTGCAGGTAATTGGTTCCTCGTCCCCTAACACCTTCTTAATTATCTCTTCCTTTATCGGAGCGGGAGGCCTTCCGTAAAGTCCCTTAACATAGTTCTTAGTTTCTTGGGTAATCATCTTGTAGCGCTCACCGGCAAGAACGTTTAACACTGCCTGAGTTCCAACTATCTGGCTGGTCGGCGTAACGAGGGGCGGATAACCTAAGTCTTCCCTGACCCTTGGAACTTCTTCCAGAACTTCCTCTAACTTATCAAGAGCTCCCTGTTCCTTTAGCTGGTTTACGAGGTTTGAGATCATTCCTCCGGGTATCTGGTGCTCAAGGACGGCTGCGTCAATTCCCTTAAAGTCTATGTCGTACTTCTTATACTTTTTCCTTACCTCTTTAAAGTGCTGAGCCATCCTCTTCAAGGCCTTTTTATCTAAACCTATTTCAAACCCAAACTCCCCTAAGGCGTAGGCCATCGTCTCAACTGCCGGGTGGGAGGTATCCGACGCCATTGGAGAGATTGCAACGTCAAAGATATCGGCTCCCGCCTCTGCAGCTTTCAGCTGAGCCATTTCTGCCAATCCGCTGGTGCAGTGTGTATGGACGTGGACAGGAAGCCCAACCTCTTCCTTTAACGCTTTAACCAAAGAGTATGCCCTCTCAGGAGAGAGAAGGCCTGCCATGTCTTTAATCGTGATTATATCTGCCCCCATCTCTTTAAACTGAAGGGCAAGCTCTATGTAGAGGTCTTCTGTGTGGACAGGGCTGATGGTGTAGGAGAGAGCTCCCTCAACTATCTTTCCCATCTCTTTTGCCGTTTCTACGGCAACCTCAACGTTCCTAAGGTCGTTCAGTGCGTCAAATATCCTGAAAACATCTATTCCGTTTTCGGCGGCCTTCCTTACAAAAGCCCTAACGACGTCGTCGGGATAGTGCCTGTAACCGACTAAGTTCTGTCCCCTAAGGAGCATCTGGAGGCGGGAGTTCGGCATCAATTTCCTTAAGGTTTTCAGCCTCTCCCAAGGGTCTTCCCTTAAGAACCTGAGGCAAACATCAAAGGTTGCCCCTCCCCACATCTCAACAGACCAGAAACCGGCCTTGTCTATAACGGGAGCTATGTCCACCATGTCCCTCGTCTTCATCCTCGTCGCAAAGAGAGATTGGTGGGCATCCCTCAAAGTAACGTCTGTAAACTGTATCTTCCTGCCCATTAAACTCCTCCTGAAACTTCTTTAAAGGCCGTGGTGTGCCGCAATCGCAGCAGATATAGCAAGAGCTAAGACCTCCGGATCCGTCTCCTGAATAAAAGTGAACTCCTTAATCTTCCTGTCTATGAAAGATGTATCAAACTGTCCCTTAACAAACTCCGGGTCGTTAAGGATCTTCTTGAAGAACGGAATCGTCGTCGGAACTCCTCTAATGACGAACTCGCCAAGAGCTCTCCTTGAACGCCTTATAGTTTCGTCCCAGTTTCTACCCCAAACGATGAGCTTTGCAACCATAGAGTCGTAGTAGGGAGGAATCGTGTAGCCCTTATAAACAACACCGTCTATCCTTACACCAATTCCTCCCGGAGAGTAGTAGGCGGTAATCGTTCCCGGGACTGGAACAAAATCCTTAGTCGGGTCTTCAGCGTTTATCCTGAACTGGAAGGCAAATCCGTTTATGTGGATGTTTTTTTGTGAAAAGGAAAGACCCATTCCGGCGGCTATTCTTATCTGCTCCTGAACTATGTCTATTCCTGTAACTCCCTCAGTTATCGTGTGTTCAACCTGAAGGCGCGGGTTGACCTCCATAAAGTAAAAGTTTCCGTATTTGTCCATTAAGAATTCCCAAGTCCCGACTCCGTAATAGCCGATAGCCCTTGCAGCTTCAACACAGATTCTTCCTAACTTCTCCCTCTGGCGTCTCGTTAGAACGGGAGACGGCGCTATCTCCAAAACCTTCTGGTGCCTCCTCTGGAGTGAGCAGTCCCTCTCTCCGAGATGAACTACGTTTCCGTGCTTGTCTGCAACTATCTGAATCTCTATGTGGCGAGGGTTCTCAATAAACTTCTCTATGAAAACCTCTCCCTTTCCGAAAGCAGCTTCTGCCTCTTTAACTGCAATCTGAAACTGAGAAACCAGCTCACTCTCGTTTCTTGCTACCCTCAGTCCCCTTCCGCCACCTCCGTGGGCAGCCTTTATCATTACAGGATAGCCAATTCTCTCTGCTATTTCCTTTGCTTCCTCTACACTTGAAATCGGCTCATCGCTACCTTCTGCTACAGGAACTCCTAAGCTCTTCATAAGCTTTTTTGACTCAATCTTGTCGCCGAAGATTTTCAGGTGCTCAACAGGGGGTCCAATAAACTCAATCCCGTGTCTCCTTGCGTAGTCGGCAAAGTCTGCCCTCTCTGAGAGGAAACCGTATCCCGGGTGAATGGCTTCAGCTCCAGCTCTTTTAGCTATGTCAACTATCTTATAGTAGTTGAGGTATGCCTTTATCGGGTCTCCGTGAATTAAGTAGGCTTCATCAGCCTTTTTAACGTGGAGAGAGTTAACGTCTGCTTCAGAGTAGATGGCAACTGTCTTTATTCCCAACTCTTTACAGGCTCTAATAACTCTTGTTGCGACCTCTCCCCTATTGGCAATTAAAACCTTCTTAAACATTACAGAAAACCTCCAAGGAGCCTTAGAAGGAGATTTGAGATCACGCCGGCTACAGCGTCATCTACTGTTATTCCCCAGCCGCCCGGCAAACGCTCAAAAAGCTTTATAGGCGGAGGTTTCATTATATCAATAACTCTAAAGATGATTAGACCTAAAAAGGCAAGCTTTACGTTGTGGGCTGCCTGAAGGCCGAAGAAGGTTAGCTCTATTCCAAGTATTTCGTCTATAACAACTTCGTCCGGATCTTTGTTCCCGAGTTTTTTTGAAACGTAGTCTGAGGAGATAACGCTTAAAACGAAGGTTATTCCGATAACTGCAAGCTGAACGTAGAGGTTTGTTGGCCAAAAGGAATAACAGCAAACGGCGGCAAAGATTGAACCCCAAGTTCCCGGCATTTTAGGAAGTTTTCCGGTAAAAAAACCCGTTGCAAGGAACTCCATCAAAAAGTTCACTCTAACCTCTTCAGAAAACGTATTTTCGGTAAGATTATAAAGGAAACTAAATTTTACTCTTCAGGTAGTCTAAAACCCTCCGGTAGCCGGCGGGGAGTTCCACCCTAAACTCCATCCTCTCTCCCGTCCTTGGGTGGTCAAAAGAGAGGTAGTAGGCACAGAGGGCGTGCATTCCCATCTCGTCAATTAGCTTCCTCAACGTTTCGTCCTCAACTCGCGAGGGTTTGTATCCGTAGGTTTTGTCTCCCAAGAGAGGATGGCCTAAACTTGACATGTGAACCCTTATCTGGTGCGTCCTTCCCGTCTCAAGCTTACACTCAACCTCTGAAACGTTGAACCTCGGAAACTTCTCCGTTACCCAGTAGTTTGTTATCGCCTCTTTTGGAGATGTTGTGTTTGGAGAGAACTTCTTCCTGTCAAACCTGTCCCTGCCAATCGGTAGAACGATTCTCTCTCTCTTTTTTTTGGGTATTCCGAGGAGGAGAGCTCTGTAGAGCCTCCCAACAGTTCTGTTCTTAAACTGCTCAACTAAAGACTTCTGGGCAAGGTCGTTCTTTGCAACTACCAAAAGCCCTGCGGTGTCTTTATCAAGTCTGTGAACGATTCCCGGCCTTAGAGTTCCGTTTATCCCTTCCAAGTCCTTACAGTGGTAGAGAAGGGCGTTTACGAGAGTTCCGGAGTAGTGGCCTGGAGCCGGGTGGACCACCAAACCTGCCGGTTTGTTTATGACAATAACGTCCCTGTCCTCGTAAACAACGTCTAAAGGGATGTTCTCAGGCTGGAGCTCTACCGGCTCTGGCTCAGGAACATCAAACTTAACCTTCTGCCCTTCCTTAACCTTCTGAGACGGCTTCTTAGGGAGTTTCCCGTCAACTAAAACAAACCCTTCCTCAACCATCTCCTTTGCCTGTGAGCGGGAAACCCCGGCAACCTCAGAGAGGAACTGGTCTAACCTCTTTCCAGAGTGCTCTCTCTCAACAATAACTTCCATACTTAGCCTTGATTGAATTGGGTTTCAGTCTAATTTAAGACGGGAAACCTAATGTGAGGAAAACTTGAAAAAGGTTAGATGTCCTAACTGCGGTAAGGAAACTGTTTGGGAGAACAACCCCTTTAGGCCTTTCTGCTCTGAGAAGTGCAAGCTTACAGACCTTTCTAAGTGGCTCAACGAGGAGTATAGAGTAGAGGAGGAGATCTTTGTCAAAGAAGATAACTCCGGCTCTTAAGCAGTATTTGGAGTTAAAGGAGAAGTATAAAGACGCCATCCTAATGTTCAGGATGGGGGACTTTTACGAGATGTTCTTTGACGACGCTGAGGTTGCCGCAAGGGAGCTTGAGATTGCACTAACGAAGCGCTCCTTTGGTAAGGGAGGGGAAAAGGCTCCCATGTGCGGTGTACCCCACCACGCGGTTGAGGGTTACATAGCAAAACTGGTCAGGAAAGGCTATAAGGTTGCAATATGTGAACAGTTAGAGGAGCCCAAGCCGAGAAAGAAGGTAGTTAAGAGGGGAGTTGTAAGGGTAATAACTCCAGGAACTTACTTTGAGGACGAAACTGAGGACAGGTTTTTAATGGCAATCTACCCAAAAAAGGAGAGGTTTGCTGTAGCCTGGGCAGAGCTCTCAAGCGGCGACCTCTACTTTACAACCGTTAACAGCGAGGAACTCCTCTCCCTCATAGCTAAGTTTAAGCCAAAGGAGATAATCGTTCCGCCGAAGTTTCCGGAAAAACTGATTAAAGAGGTCTTCCCGGAGAGCTTCATTCAGGAGAAAGACGAGAGTTTCTTTAAGGAAGAAAAATCACCGGACGCAACAAGCAGAGAGGAGGAGAAAGCATTAGGAGCTCTCCTCTCTTTCGTCAGAGAAACCCAGATTGAGTTCATCCCAAAACTGAAAGAACCAAAGAGGTATACGGGAGAGCGCTACATCTACTTAGACCCCCACACCCAGAGGAACCTTGAGCTTATTGAGCCACTCTACGATAAGCTCTCCTCTGCAACTCTTTTTAACGTCCTAAACAGGACGAAAACGGGAATGGGAAGGAGGCTCCTAAAGTTCTGGATACTCCACCCTTTAAAGAACAGAGACGAGATAGAGGAAAGGCTCTCTGCCGTTGAGGAGCTCCTAAACAGCTTCTTCATCGCCGACGAACTCAGGGAAAAACTCTCTAAAGTTTACGACGTAGAGAGGCTTCTCTCAAAAATCTCTTCAGGAATTGCAAACCCGAAAGACGTTTCAGCTCTGAGGAACTCACTAAAAGTATTTCCAGAGATAAAGAAGCTAATTTCAGAGTTTAACTCCCCACTTCTCAAGAAACTCTCCTCTCAGTTTGATGACCTCTACGACGTTTACTGTGAGATAGACAGGGTTTTAGTTGACAACCCTCCTTTCACCTCAAGGGAAGGAGGGCTTATAAGAAACGGAGTAAATGAGGAGCTTGATAGCTTAAGGGAAATAAAGGAGAACGCAGAAAAGATAATTAAAGGAATAGAAGAGAGGGAAAGGAAGAGAACGGGAATTCAGAGCTTAAAGGTAGGTTTTAACAACGTTTTCGGCTACTATATAGAGGTTTCAAAGCCGAACCTTCACTTAGTCCCGAAAGACTACATAAGGAAGCAGACACTTGTAAACGCTGAAAGGTTTATAACCCCGGAGCTAAAGGAATTTGAGGAAAAAGCCCTATCGGCTCAGGAAAGGATAGAGAAGATAGAGTATCAGCTCTTTACGGAGCTCCGCCGATACATCACAGAAAACGCAACGAGAATCTCAAGGTCTGCAGAAATCATTGCAACGGTTGACGTCCTCCTCTCACTCTCAAAAGTTGCCCAAGAGAGAGGCTACACAAAGCCGGAAGTTACAGACTCCTTCTCTATTGAGATAAAGGGAGGAAGACACCCGGTTTTAGAGAAATTCTTAGAGGACGAGTTCATTCCAAACGACACCCGTTTAAATAGGGAAGAAAGGGTTCTGATAATCACAGGCCCCAACATGGGAGGAAAGTCTGTTTTCCTAAGGCAGACTGCACTGATTACCTTGATGGCTCAGATAGGCTCCTTCGTTCCGGTAGAGTATGCAAAGGTCGGCGTAGTTGACAGGATATTTACCCGGGTAGGAGCGGCAGACAATCTAAGCAGAGGCCTCTCAACCTTTATGATGGAAATGGTAGAGACGGCAAACATACTGAAGAACGCAACTGAAAAGAGCCTCGTTATCTTAGACGAGATAGGGAGAGGAACGAGCACTTACGACGGAATGAGCATAGCAAGAGCTGTAGTTGAGTTCTTGGCTAAGAAAGTAAAAGCAAAGACTCTCTTTGCCACCCACTACCACGAACTTACAGAACTTGAAGGAAAGGTAGAGGGAGTTAAAAATTACCACGTTGAGGTAAAAGAGGTTGACGGAAAAGTCCTCTTCACCCACAGGTTAGTCCCGGGAGCATCAGAGAAGTCCTACGGAATACACGTTGCAAAGCTTGCAGGTCTGCCTGATGAGGTAGTTAAGAGGGCAGAAGAGATACTTGAAGGTTTAGAGAAGAGAGATAGGAAGATAGAGATAGAGGAGCTCCCCCTCTTTACAGTTGCAGAGAGGGGAGAAGCCTACAGGCTGGAAAGTCCAAAAGTGAAAGAGGAGCTCCCCCAGGAAGTTGAGAGAATCCTTTCAGAGATAGAAAAAGTTGAAATATCAACAACAACACCCCTTGAAGCTTTAATGCTCCTTGCAAGACTGAAGGAGCTCCTTAAAACCTACAAGCTAAACCTCTCTTGAATTAAGGAGTTTCCTCAACAGCTTTCTTCTCCTCTGTTGTAAAGAAGGCAACTGTTGAAAGAAGCCAACCTACCCACATAACGATACTTCCGATTAGGACTATTACTAAGAGAGCTCCCCAAAACAGTAGCTTTCCAGCCCAAGCAAAGAGCGTATTCCCCGTTATTAAAGCTATCTCTTCGTAGGCCTTCTTAACGTAGTAGCTCCCGTAAACAGAAGCAACATAGAGGATAATTCCCCCTATTCCGGTAATGAGGTAGCTGAGAGCTTCCGAGTTCCCAGCAGCTGCAGAACCTATACCGGCAAACAGAATAACCATTCCAATAATACTTCCAATAATGCTTACAAGAATTCCTCTCAAAAAGTTTGAGAAAACTTCTCCTTTTCCCTCTTTCTCTGCAAACTGCTTAACAGCTACGATAAGAAGTATCAAACCAGCTAAGCCTAAAACTGCTCCAACGTAGGGAATGAAACTCAAAACGATAAACAGTGAACCCACCCCTCCTAAAATCTTTACGTTGCTGTCCATAGCTCCTCCCCATTTTGATTTCAGTTTTTATTTTACCTCGTCGTCTTTCATGAGCTTATACTTTATAGCATCGGCAAGGGCAAGCCAGGAAGCCTCTATAACGTTTGGAGAAACTCCGACGGTTCCCCACTTCCTCTTACCGTCTGTTGACTCTATTAAAACTCTGGGAGAAGCTGCCGTTCCGGCTGCCTCGTTGAGTATTCTGACCTTGTAGTCGGTAAGTTTCACTTCCTTGATTGACGGGTAGAACTTCTCAAGGGCTTTTCTCAACGCCTTGTCTAAAGCTTCAACGGGACCTCTTCCCTCAGCCGCCGTGTGCTCAAACCTGTCTTCAATTCCCCTCTCTCTTGCAACTTCTTCGGGAATTTCAACCTTTATCGTAGCTTCTGCGTAGGCTTCCTCGTTTTCAGACCTTTTCTCAGTTAGAACTCTGAAACCTTTTAGCTCAAAGTATTTTTTTGTTAATCCCAAGGCTTCTTTCAGAAGGAGCTCAAATGAACCTTCTGCTCCCTCAAAGTGGTAGCCTTGGGCTTCAAGCTCCTTTATCTTCTCTAAAATTTTCTTAACGGCGGGAGAGTCTTTGGAGAGTTCTATCCCCAGCTCCCGTGCCTTGCTGATGATATTGCTTTTTCCGGAGAGCTCTGAAACCATAATCTTCCGTTTATTTCCAACTTTTTCGGGCTCAATGTGCTCGTAGAGCTTAGGGTTCTTCTCAACTGCTGAGACGTGAACTCCTGCCTTGTGGGCAAAGGCGTTATCCCCAACGTAAGGGAGGTTAACGGGGTGAGGGCGGTTGGAGAGCTCCGAAACAAGCCTTGAAACCGAGTAGAGCTTCTTTAGGTTCTCCTCAGGAATTGACTCAATACCCATTTTTAGAACAAGGTTCGGGATAATTGAGCAAAGGTTTGCGTTTCCCGTCCTCTCCCCAAGTCCGTTTATCGTTCCCTGAACCTGAATGGCTCCCTTTCTAACGGCTATTAGAGAGTTAACAACTGCCATGTCTGAATCGTTGTGGGCGTGGATGCCGAAGGGAGCTCTTACCTGTTTCAAAACGGCATCTATTATCTCTTCCGTTTCATACCAAAGGGTTCCTCCGTTTGTGTCACAGAGAACCAGACAATCTGCCCCTGCCTCCTCCGCCACAAGGAGCGTTTTAAGAGCGTAATCCGGGTTTGACTTGTATCCGTCAAAAAAGTGCTCTGCGTCAAAGAAAACCTCGTCAAAGTAGCCCTTCAAATAGGAAATAGTGTCGTAGATGAGTTCTAAGTTCTCCTCAAGAGAGATCCCCAACCCTTGAGTTGCGTGTAAATCCCACGATTTACCGAAAACCGTAACGGCAGGAACTTCAGTCCTTACAAGTTGCTGAATGTTAGGGTCTTCTTCAACCTTTAACCCTTTCCTTCTGGTTGAACTAAAGGCAACTACTTTAGAATTCCTAAGTTTTAAGTCCTTTACAGCTTCAAAATAAGCAAGGTCTTTAGGGTTAGAACCAGGCCAGCCACCCTCTATGTAGTGAATTCCAAGGTCATCCAACGCCTGGGTAATCCTTAACTTGTCCTCCAAAGAAAGTGAAACTCCCCTTGTCTGGGCACCGTCTCTTAAGGTTGTATCGTATATGTAAACCATCTCCTTACTTGGCCTCCTTTCCTCTGTAGAAGGCTATGAAGCCGGTAAGAAAAACTACCAGCATGGCCAACAAGATAGCAAGCAACATATTAAGTTTCTCTATCAGATGCTCCATCGTCCTCTATTCCATTAACAAGGTAAATCATATAACGCCACAACAATACTAAAACTAATGCAAGTCAAACAGAAGTTCCAAGTCCAATTAAAGCTAAAGAGCTTTTTATATCACGAGTCAAAAGAGCAAAGGAGCCACTAACTGTAACGATAAACAAGTTGAAAAGATTTCTAAATACTTCCCTATAAATGCCTATCTTTCCCTTAATTTTCTCGCTCATCTTTATCCAAACCGAAAGCCTCGTGGAGAACTCTTACTGCGAGCTCCGTAAACTTCTCGTCAATGATGCAAGATATCTTTATCTCAGATGTAGAGATCATTAAAATGTTAATTCCATACTTTGCAAGTGTCTCAAAAACCTTTCCTGCAACTCCGGCGTGGCTCCTCATTCCAAGACCAACAATAGAGACTTTGGCTATCTTGTCGTCCCTGATAACCCCTCTTGCACCGATCTCTTTTGCTACCTCTTTTGTTATTCTCTCTGCTTTCGCTGCATCGTTTTTCTCAACTGTGAAGGAGATGTCTGTAAAACCGTCAACTGAAACGTTTTGAACAATCATGTCAACGGGAATGTTGGCATCGGCAAGGGCGTCAAAGAGCTTTGCAGCAATTCCCGGCTTGTCTGGGACTCTCTCAACTGTAATCCTGGCTTCGTTCTTGTTGTGGGCTATTCCCCTTACTACAACCCTCTCCATTGTCTCGTCTTCCTCCTTAATAAGCGTTCCCTCGTCTTCTGAGAAAGTGCTCCTAACCCTTAAAGGGACACCGTACTTCATTGCAAACTCAACAGATCTAATCTGAAGAACCTTCGCCCCTAAAGATGCAAGCTCCAACATCTCCTCATAGGAAAGAACGGGAATTCTCCTTGCCTCCGGAACGATCCTTGGGTCAGCAGTGTAAACTCCGTCAACGTCTGTGTATATGTCGCACCTATCTGCCTTTAAAGCTGCAGCAATGGCAACGGCAGAGGTATCTGAACCTCCCCTTCCAAGGGTTGTTATGTCTCCTCCTTCAGTAATCCCCTGAAAGCCTGTTATTACAACTATTTTTCCCTCTTTTAAGTAGTTCCTTATTCTGTCAGTATCTATCTCCAAGATCCTTGCCTTCGTAAAAGCTTTATCCGTCTTAATTCCGGCCTGCCAGCCTGAAAGGGCTACTGCAGGGTACCCCATGTGGTTCAGAGCTATTGAAAGAAGACCGGCAGAAACTTGCTCACCTGTTGAAACGACAAAGTCCATATCCCTCTCGTTAGGCTCCTCTGTAATTGACTTAACCAAGTTAATGAGCCTGTCTGTCTCTCCAGCCATTGCCGAAACTACTACAACAACGTCGTTTCCTCTTTCCTTCTCCTTTATAACCTTCTGGGCTACTCTATTTACAATTCTGTCTATGCTTCCCATTGAAGTTCCGCCGAACTTCTGGACAACGAGAGCCATTAAATTTCCTCCGGGATTTGGTTGAGTTGAAGGAAGATTATATTTTGATTTTGTTACTGGAACAACCGAAAGGTACTATATCCACTGGCTGAAGAGCTTCAAGCCAGTGTTTTCAGGAAAACCTAATAGAAGGTTCATGTTCTGAACTGCCTGTGAAGAGGCTCCCTTTCCTATGTTGTCTATTGCAGAAATAACAATGCCTAATCCGGTTGATTCCTCTTTTGTTACGTAGATGTCGCAGAAGTTGGTTCCTGAAACGTCCTTTGTGTTTGGAGGCGCTTTTCTCAACCTTACGAAGAACTCGTCTCTGTAAAACTCTTCGTAGACGGAACGGAGTTCCTCTCTGCTCGCCTCTGTTTTAAAGTAAATAGTGGTTAAGATTCCCCTGTTCATCGGAACAAGATGGGGAGTGAACCTAACCGATGGGAGTGAGAGTTTTTCGGCTATCTCAAAAGAGTGTCTATGACCCTCAACTGAGTAAGCCTTGAAACCTTCGTTAACTTCACAGAAAAGAAGAGGTAGGTTTGCCTTCCTGCCGGCTCCGGTTACTCCAGACTTACTGTCAACAACCACAGGATAAGAGCTGTCTAACAAGCCTTTTCTAACTACAGGATAGAGGCCGAGGATTGCGCTTGTAGGGTAGCACCCCGGGTTTGCAACGATTCTCTTTCTCTTTATCTCGTTCCTGTAAATTTCAGGAAGGCCGTAGGCAGATTCTTTAAAGAGCTCCTTAGCAGTGTGCTCAACTCCATAGACCTTCTCGTAAGCTTCAGGGTCTTTAAACCGAAAGTCAGCGCTGAAGTCTATGATTTTTAAATCTTCCTTTGCGTAAAAGAGCTCTTTCACAATAGGAAAAGAGGCTCTGTGGGGAAGACACAGAAAAACTACGTCTGCTTCTGAAACCTTCTCTGCCGAATAGCTCTCAAAGGTTAAGTCCTCGTAGGGACTTTTGAGAAAGTGGGGAAAAACTTCTGTTAAACGTTTCCCTGTAAATTGGCGGGAAGTTACGCAGACAACCTGAGCAAAGGGATGGAGTGTAAGGAGGCGGAGGAGCTCCGCCCCCGTATATCCAGAAGCACCGACAACGGCAACTTTAACGCTTTGACCACTGGTACCTTGCACGGGCTCCCCTTTGTCCGTACTTCTTCCTCTCCTTGATACGGGCATCCCTCGTTAAGAAACCTGCCTTTTTAAGGGCTGGCCTGAGCTCAGGGTTGAATGCAAGGAGAGCCTTAGCAATTCCGTACTTAATGGCATCTGCCTGAGCAGCCTTTCCTCCGCCCTTTAAAGTGCAGAGAACGTCAAACCTTCCATTTGTTCCAGTTACGTCAAATGGCTGCTGCATTATCTTTAAAAGGGCAAGCCTTCCAAAGTACTCCTCAGCAGGAACCTCTTTCTTCTTAGAAACCCTTACGGTTATCTTCCCTTCACCGTTAGGAATGAGCCAAACTCTAGCTATTGCTGTTTTCCTCTTTCCAGTTCCGTAGTATCTAACTTCAGCCATTGTTTCCTCCGTTAAAGCTCAAGGGGTTTAGGGTTTTGTGCTTTATGTGGATGTTCAGGCCCAGCGTAAACTTTGAGCCTCTTCATCCTCCTGTCCCTGAGCTTGTTCTTTGGAAGCATTCCCCTAACTGCAAGCCTGATAACTTCCTCAGGCTTCTTCTGAAGCATCTCTTTTAAGGTTGTTTCCTTAAGGCCTCCAGGATAACCTGTATGCTTGTAGTAGATTTTTTGGTTAAGCTTCTTCCCGGTAGCGTGGATCTTTTCTGCGTTAATTACGACGACGAAGTCTCCACCGTCAACGTGGGGAGTATAGGTAGGTTTGTGCTTACCCATGAGAATCTTTGCAATCTCTGAAGCTAAACGACCGAGGGTTTTACCTGTTGCGTCTACCAAGTACCAGTCCCTCTGAACGTCCTCCTTCCTCAACATGAAGGTCTTCATCTGCTTCCTCCGGATATTGGCGTTTTTTAACGCCGAAAATGTAGCGGGCAGCGGAAATTTACTAAAGGAGTTTTATCTTGTCAACCTAAACTGATCAGACTATATTTGCTTTCTACACGGAGGGGTGCCCGAGCCTGGCTGAAGGGGCACGATTGGAAATCGTGTGTACCCCCACAAGGGGTACCGCGGGTTCGAATCCCGCCCCCTCCGCCACTAATGTTAAAATAAAAACCATGAAATTCATAACAGCCCTTTTCCTTATACTCTTTGCTATCTCAACGGCAACGGCAGAACAGTTTAAACTCTACCTTCCTTTTACCTACCCCGGCAGTTTGGGAAAGTTTGAGGTTAACTCAACAGGAAAGTACGAAGCTGTATTAGGCTACAAAGGAAGAAAATTCCTTTTTAAAGGAATACAGGGAGAAAAGGAGCTCTTCTTCGTCATCCCCTACAGAGTTCAAAATGATAGCTTTTCCCTTTCTCTCTATAGAAACGGAAAACGAATCTTCTTCACAACAAAGAGGGTTACTCCAAAATACTACAGAATTTCAAGAATATGGGTAAAGGAGAGATCGTTAAAGGGAGAGCTCCTCAAAAGGGTTTTAAGGGAGGAGAAACTACTAAAGAGGGTTCTCAATCAAGTAACTCCCAAGAAGTTTAAAGAAAACAGACTCTACCCGCCCCTTAAGAAACTCTCAGTCTCAACTCCTTTTGGAGCAAAGAGAATAATAAACGGGAAGAGGCACTCAATCCACTGGGGAACGGACTTCAGAGCAAAAACTGGAACTCCCGTTTACGCCTCTCTTTCTGGGAAAGTAGTCCTTGCAAGGAACCTCTACTTTACGGGGAACACTGTAGTTATTGACCACGGCCTGGGAATTCATACCCTCTACGCTCACCTCTCAAAGATAGCGGTTAAAGAGGGACAATTTGTAAAGGCAGGAAAGGTCATAGGAAAGGTAGGCTCAACAGGAAGGTCAACGGGCCCACACCTCCACTTCGGCTTTTACGTTGAGGGAGTGAGGGCGGACCCGATGTTGGTCATGAAGGAAAGACTCTAACGGTTCATAACCTCTTCTTTATACTCCTCCCACCACCTCTTTAACCTGTCAAAGTTCGCAGCTGGAAACTCCTCAAGAACTGCAGAGAGAAGCGTTATCGCAACCATTGACTCTGCAACTACCGACGCAGCAGGAACGGCACAGACGTCAGACCTCTCAATTGAGGCTTCAAAAGGTTCCTTAGTGTTTAAGTCAACGCTTCTTAAGGGGTTGTAGAGGGTTGGTATCGGCTTCATTGCAGCCTTTACAATTATTGGCTCTCCGTTCGTCATTCCTCCCTCAACTCCTCCAGCCCTGTTTGTCTCCCTGTAAAATCCTTTTTCTTCTGAATAGAAAATCTCATCGTGAACTTTAGAGCCTGGGAGCTCCGCCCCCTTAAACCCGAGTCCAATTTCAACTCCCTTTATAGCTTGAATTGACATGAGGGCCTGAGCTATCCTTCCGTCTAACCTCCTATCCCACTGAGTGTGTGAGCCAATCCCCGGAGGCATCCCAACTGCAAAGACGACAAAAGTTCCACCTAAACTCTCCCCTTCCTTCTTAGCCCTGTCTATCTCTTCTTTAAACAGATCGTCCTTCTCTGGAAGGGGAGCTCTGACAACAGAGGTTTCGGCCCTTTTAAACCTCTCTACTAGTGAAACTCCTTGAACTTCCTCTTCATCAATTTTTACAGAGCCTATTGAAATAACGTAGCTTCCAACTTCTACTCCAAGCTCCCTTAAAATGTTCTTACAGAGAGCTCCAGCCGCTACCCTTCCGGCTGTCTCCCTTGCCGAAGACCTCTCAAGGACATTCCTTACATCGTCAAATCCAAACTTTAAAGCTCCAGGTAGGTCTGCGTGGCCGGGACGGGGTCTCGTTACCTTCTTCTCCTCCGGGAGCTCCCCCGGCTCAGGTTTCATAATCCCTTCCCAGTTCTTGTAGTCCCTGTTCCAAACTGCCATTAGAATCGGAGTTCCGAGGGTCTTTCCTAACCTCACTCCAGAGAGGAACTCAACCCTGTCTTTCTCTATCTTCATTCTTCCGCCTCTACCGTAGCCTCCCTGCCGTCTTGAGAGCTCTCCGTTTATAAAGTCAAAGTCAACCTGAAAGTTTGCGGGGATTCCCTCAAGGTAGGCAAAAATACCCTTTCCGTGGCTTTCTCCGGCCGTGAAAAACCTTAGCATTAAATTCCTCCAGGTATTATTTTGAAATAACGTTGACACTTCTTTCCGCACGGCCTATTTTACCTACTGCCGTGCGCCCGTAGCTCAGTAGGATAGAGCGCGAGATTCCTAATCTCGAGGTCGCAGGTTCGAATCCTGCCGGGCGCACCATTTTTTTATTCCTTGACTTTTTAAAAAGTTTCTATAAAATCACGGCGCAAAATTTCGCACTCTACCGGAGGTTTACTATGGCTGGGCTTGACGAGCTTATGAAGGCAGTTCAGGAAAAATACACCCAGAAAAATATTCCCGACTTTAGGGTTGGAGACACAGTAAGGGTTAACGTAAGGATAAAAGAGGGAGACAAGGAAAGGATTCAGGCCTTTGAAGGTGTCGTAATCAGGAAGAGGGGCTCCGGAACAGACGCAACCTTTACCGTAAGGAAGGTCTCCTACGGAGTTGGAATTGAGAGGACTTTCCCACTCTACGCTCCAGTAGTTGAAAGCATTCAAGTCCTCAAGAGAGGTATTGTAAGAAGGGCAAGGCTCTACTACCTCAGGGAGAGGAAAGGTAAAGCTGCCCGTATTAAAGAGAAGAAGGAGTGGATGACCAAGAAGTAATCATTCAGATAGAAAGGGAGCTCTGGAAAAAGGGCTACACCTTTGTTGCCGGGATTGACGAGGCGGGAAGAGGACCCTTAGCGGGGCCGGTTGTGGCTGCAGTAGTTGTCTTCCCGCAGAACGTCAATCCTTTTTTATTTAAGGACTCAAAAAGACTGAAAGAGGGAGAGAGGAGAGAATTTTTCTACAGAATTTTTGAGGAAGCAAAGGCCGTCGGAGTAGGTTTTGCAGACTCTTTAGAAATAGACTCACTCAACATCTACAGGGCAACCATTTTAGCTGCAAAGAGGGCGGTTGAGGAGCTCCCCCTTAAACCGGACTTTTTCATAACCGACTACCTGAAAATCCCCGAGTTTGCAGACAGAATTCTCCCGATTCCGAAAGGAGACGAGAAGAGTTTCTCCTGTGCCTGTGCAAGCGTGGTAGCAAAGGTTACGAGGGACTTTATAATGGAGGAGTTCTCAAAAGTCTTCCCAGGCTACGGTTTTGAGAAACATAAAGGGTATCCAACAAAACTACACGTAAATAAAATAAAGGAACTTGGAATAACACCAATCCACAGGAGGAGCTTTGGGAAGGTCTCAGGAGAGAGGGAGAGTAGGAGAGGAGGTAGCTTCCCGGTATCTTGTGAGGAGAGGCTACTCTATTATAAAGAGAAACTACAGGAGCTCCTTCGGAGAGGTTGACTTAATCGCTTTTGACCCTTCAAAAGAAACTGTTGTTTTTGTAGAAGTAAAGCACAGAAAGAGAAACTCTCTAACCCACCCTCTTGAGACCATAACACCAAGCAAGGCAGAAAAAGTAAAGAAAACAGCCCTTAAATTCCTCTCTGAAAACAAAATCGTCTACAGTTCTATCAGATTTGACGTTATCTCAGTTATTGATGAGAAAGTAGAAGAACACATAGAAAACGCCTTTTAAACTTCTGTTGCTATAATTTGCAGGCCGTCTATATTAAGGCTTAACCGTTTCAGGAGGTTTTGTTTTGGCTAAAGTAAGGGTTCACCAGCTTGCAAAAGAGCTTGGAATGTCTTCAAAAGAGCTCATTGAGAAGTTAAAGAGCGAGCTTGACATAAACGTTAAGAGTGCACAGTCAAGCTTAGACGAGAGACAGGTAAGGATAGTTAGAGAGTTTCTTCAGCCTGTTGTAGTTGAGGAAGAGAAGAAAGTAAAAGCTCCTCCTATTAAAGAAGAGAAGGTTGAGGAGCTTCCGGCTGAGGCTGTTAAGACTCAGCCAGAAGAGGTTAAAGAAAAGGTTGAAGTAGAGAGAGAGGAAGCTCCCGTAGAGAAACCTAAAAAAGAGGAGAAAAGAGAGGCTGTAGAAGTTAAACGGGAAGTTCCTCCTGAGGAGAAGAAAAACGAAGAGAAAAGAAGAGCTGAAGAGGAAAAGCCTAAGAAGGCTTCTGAGGTAAGGATCCTCTCACCTGAAGAGCTTGCAAGGAGGAGACGCCGTAGAAGGCCCCGTAGGGAAGAAGGGGAGCGTCGCCGCCCGAGGGAGAGGAGAGAGCGCCAGCAGAGGGAAAGAAAACGCCCCGAAAGGCCTCAAAAGACGCAAAAACCCATTGACGAAAAAGTAACGAGGGAACAGCTTGAAAAGCTTGTAGCCTCAACGAAAGAGTCAAGAGAGAAAGAGAAGGAGAAGCCGAGAACTCAGGAGGAACTCTTAGCCCAGAAGAAGAGGGAACAGAAAGAGCTTGAAGACCAGAAGAAGTTTGAAGAGCTTATGAGAAAGATTGAGGAGAAGAATAGGGCTAAGAAGAAGAGGAGGAAGAAGAAGAAAAAAGAGGAAGAGGTCGTTGAGGAAGTTTCCTTTGAGGAGCTCTCAGAGGAGGAGCAGCTTCAACGTTTAATTGAGGAAGAGGAGAAGGCCAAAACGGTAGTAATACCAGAGGTCATCTCCGTTAGAGAGTTTGCCGAAAGGTTAGGAGTAGAGCCCAATCAGCTCCTCCAGGACCTCATAGCTCTCGGAAAGTTTGTAGCCATAAACCAGCCGATAGATTTTGAGACTGCAGCAAAAGTTGCAGAGAAATATGGAAAAGTTGTAAAGCTTGAGGGAGCCGAAGAGGAGGAAGCTGCCCTTGAGGCAGAGCTTGAAGAAACCCCAGACAGGGAAGAAGACATTAAACCAAGGCCTCCGGTTATTACCGTTATGGGACACGTTGACCACGGTAAAACTACCCTACTTGACTACATAAGAAACACGAAAGTTGCTGAGAGGGAGGCCGGAGGAATTACCCAGCACATTGGAGCTTCCGTTGTAGAGGCTGAAACCAGCGAGGGTAAGAAGAAGCTTGTCTTCCTTGATACTCCAGGCCACGAAGCCTTTACAGCAATGAGGGCAAGAGGAGCTCAAGTTACAGATATAGCCGTTTTAGTCGTTGCGGCAGACGACGGCGTTATGCCCCAAACGGTTGAAGCAATAAACCACGCAAAGGCTGCCGGCGTTCCAATAATCGTTGCAATAAACAAGATAGACAAGCCGGGGGCAAACCCGGAAAGGGTTAAGCAAGAGCTAACACAGCACGGCCTGATACCAGAGGATTGGGGTGGAGATACGGTAATGGTTCCGGTCTCTGCAAAGACCGGAGAGGGAGTTGACGAGCTCCTTGAGATGATAGCCCTCCAGGCAGATATAATGGAGCTAAAGGCAAACCCAAACAAGCCTGCAAGGGGAGTTGTCTTAGAGGCGAAGTTGGATAAGAAGAGGGGACCGGTTGCAACCTTACTTGTTCAGAACGGAACATTAAAAGTCGGAGACGCAGTAGTTGCCGGGCTTTATGCCGGTAAGATAAGGGCTATGTTTGACGACAAGGGTAGGCCTGTTAAGGAGGCCGGCCCTGCAATGCCCGTTGAGGTTTTAGGACTTGAAGACGTTCCACTTGCAGGAGACAAGTTCTACGTCGTTGATTCTTTAGAAAAGGCAAGGGAGATCGCTGCAAAGAGGCAGGAGCTTGCAAGACAGTCTGCCTTAGAGAGGGAGAAGAGGGTAAGTCTTGAGGAACTCTTCAGTCAGATGCAAGCTGGAGAGGTTAAGGAGCTCAACATCGTCCTCAAGGCAGACGCCCAAGGTTCCATTGAAGCGATCAGGAAGTCTTTAGAGGAACTCTCCACCGACGAGGTTAAAGTCAACGTAATCCACGCAGGCGTTGGACCGATAACTGAGAACGACGTAATGCTTGCAGCCGCCTCTAACGCCATCGTTATCGGCTTCAACGTCAGACCTGACTCAGCTGCAAGGAAGGCAGCAGAAAGGGAGAAAGTTGACGTAAGGACATACAGGGTCATCTACGACATCGTTGACGAAGTTAAAAAGGCTATGCAGGGTCTCCTTGAGCCAGAGGAGAAGGAAGTTTACCTCGGTTCTGCAGAGGTTAGGGCAACGTTTAAGGTTCCAAAGGTTGGAACGGTTGCCGGTTGCTACGTCAGAGATGGAGTCATAAGGAGAAACGCTAACGTAAGGCTCGTTAGAGATGGAGTTGTAATCTACGACGGAAAAATTGCTTCTCTTAAGAGATTTAAAGAAGACGTAAGGGAAGTCCAAGCAGGTTACGAGTGTGGAGTCGGCCTTGAGAACTTCAACGACATAAAAGTTGGAGACATCATTGAATGTTATACTATTGAAAAAGTGAATAGAGAGCTCTAATGGAGAAGGCAAAAAAGGATTTAAGGGAAACCTACGAGAAGTACATAAATGAGGGCCTCAGCAAGGAAGAGGCCCTCTCTAAAACAATATCGGAAGTAAGGGAGAGGCACTCCAAAGAGAAGTTTTCTGAAGCTTTAAAGGAGTTCCTCAAAGAAATTTTAGATTCCTACTCCCCTGAGAACTGGGCTGAAGAAGATCCAGTTATGGGAGTAATTGAGGCAGCTTACGCTGAATGGGAAATCCTGCGGCCTAAGTTAAAGGCTCTTTTTGAAAAGGGGGAAAGGTGAGGGGATAATGTTACTTTCCTTATGCCCAAATCCCTGTTTAGACGTTTACTACTATACTGGAGCTCTCAAAGAGGACGACACAAACAGAGTTGATAATCCTCTCCTATCACCAGGAGGAAAAGGGGTAAATGCTGCAAGGGTAGTAGCCCGCCTCTGCAACGACTCTTACCTTGCCCTTCCCTTAGGAGGATGCATAGGAAAGTGCGTAAAGGCTCTGTTAGAGAAAGAAGGCGTTTTCTCAATAATTGTTGAAGTTGAAGGAGAAACGAGGGTTAACACGATACTTGAACAAAAAGCAAAGGGGAAACACATCCTCATATCTGCAAAAGGAGCTCCCCTTTCAAATGAGGAAACTGAAAAACTTAAGGCAGCTGTTTGTAACTGTTATGAGCCTGAAGTTCTAATTTTAGGGGGAAGTGTTCCACCGGGGCTAAGGGACACATTCTACGGGGAGATAGTTGAGAACTTTAAAGGCAAGAGGACGAAGGTTATCGTTGACGCAGACGGGGAGCTCCTGAAAAAGGCGGTTGAAAAAGGACCATTTGCAATAAAGCCAAACAGGTATGAACTTGAAAGACTTGTAGGCCATCCACTCTACTCAATTGATGAGATAGCAAAAGCTGCAGAAACAGTTAGAGGTTGGGGGATTGAGGTCGTTATAGTCTCGTTAGGGGAGTTTGGAGCTCTCTGCGTCTGCAGTGAGGGAGTGTTCAGAACTGTTCCTCCAAAGGTTGAAGTTAAGAATACTGTAGGAGCAGGGGATTCCCTCGTAGGAGGATTTGCTTACGCAATCTACTCAGGGAAAGGAATTCCTGAGGCCGTGCAGTTTGGAGTAGCCTGCGGAACTGCAACTGTAACAGAGGAAGGGACCAAGCTCTGTACTCCGGAAAAGGTAAAAGGACTCCTCAGTAGAGTAAAAATTACACCTCTTAAGTAGAAGCAAGTTAAAGGAACTAAAATGAACCTATTGAAAAACGAGACTGAACACCCCTATAGCTGGGAATTTCGCAGAAAAATTTTCTTCTATTTCTTAATTATAACTCTCATTTCCATAGCCATATTTTCAATTTCAAACATTGTTTTAAAGAACTATCACCTGTTATTCGTTGATCTAATCGTCGGAACAGCAAATGCTTTAATTTTGTTTTACTTTGTAAAGTCTAAGAATTTCAATAGAGCTTCCACACTTTACTTACTAACCTTCTTCTTAACTGCTGGCTACCTCTTTTTAACTGGAGGAGATAAGGAAGCAGGAATATTTTGGAGCTTCGTTTTCCCTTTACTTGCAGCTTTCCTAAGGCCGTATAAGGAAGCAATAATTTGGAATTTACTGTATACTTCTTTTGTAATTATGTCCGGTATTTTCTACTTTATTAAGTACATTAGGCTCCCATATCCTCTTCCTATTCTTCGATCGGCAATACTTGTCTACTTTATAATTTCAGTCCTTTCAATTCTTTTCACAAAAATGACGACTAACCTTGTAAGAGATTACCACGAGCTTGCAATAAAGGACCCTCTAACAGGTCTCTACAACAGGAATTTTGCAATATCCTACCTTCTCCACGAGGTTGAAAAGGTTAAAAGAGACGAAAATAAAAACCTCTGCCTTGTATACCTTGACCTCGACAGGTTTAAGTTAGTTAACGATAGGTTTGGCCATAAAAAGGGAGATGAGGTTTTAAGGGAAGTTACAAAAATACTTCTCAAGTACTTTAGAAAGAGCGATATCGTTGCAAGAATAGGGGGAGACGAGTTTATAGCCATCCTCTCTAACTGTGATGCTGAAGCAGTGAAAAAGAGGCTCTTGGAGTTGAGAAAACACATTGAAGATGCTTTCTCAAAGTTCAAAATCTCTGTGAGTTTTGGAATCGCATTAGTTCCGGAGGACAGTTACGACTCAACAGAGCTCCTCAAAATAGCCGACAGAAGGATGTATATAAACAAAATGGAGAGGAGAATTTCCCTCCCCGAAAGTTAAATCTCGTCCCAACCCTCAACTGCACTTGCTTGGTTGTAGCTTGTAACAGTCGCCTCAAAGAAGTTGGCCTTTACGTTACCCTCCCCCCCTGTATCTGCAATCCTCTCAAGGTGTTCGTAAGGGTTAGGCCTGTCGGGGAATATCGGTTCAAGCCCTAAAGACTTTAACCTCTTGTTAGCAATGTAGTAGGTATAGTCCTCAATAGACTGCTCGTTCATTCCAAGGATCTTGTTCCCTATAACTTTCTTACTGAACCTCTGCTCCTGGTCAACGGCAATTTTGAACATTTCATAAATCTTGTCCTTCGTCAGGTACTTCTTGAAGCCTTCGTCCGTTAAGTCCTTCATAAAGTGCTCAAAGAGGATAACGTGCGTAAGCTCGTCCCTGTTTATGTATCGGATAACATCTGCCGTTCCCTGCATCAAGTTACGGGAAGCAAGGTTGTAGAAGAACATAAAGCCGTTGTAAAAATAAAGCCCCTCAAGAAGGTAGTTTCCGATTAAAACCTCTCCGTAGTTCTCCATAGTTGGCTCTTCAAGGAACTTCTGGTAGATGTCTGCAATGTACTTGTTCCTTTCAAAGAGAATTGGGTCCTTCCTCCACCAGTAGTAGACCTCCTCTCTCTTTTCAGGAGGGACTACCGACTCAATGGTGTAACCGTAACTCTGTGAGTGGATAGCCTCCTGGTAGGCGTGGATTGATAGGTCTATTGTTATCTCCGGAGCTTTAACGTAGGCCGCAATGTTTGGGATGTTTGTCGTTTGAATTGAGTCTAAAAAGACTAAGAAAGAGAGGATTTCGTCGTAAGCCTGCCTCTCGTCGTCTGTTAGCTCCTTGTAGTCCTGAACGTCCTGGGTCAGGTCAACGGTCTCAGGTATCCAGAAGTTTGCCATCATTACACGATAGAGCTTAGGGGCCCACTCGTACTTAATGACGTTAAGGTTGAAGATGTTTGTCGTATCACCGTAGAGGATCCCCCTCTTCGCTGGGTCGTCGTTCCCTTCAGGGTTAAATATCGGACGAGGTTTCATAAGCTCCTTCTTTATATTAGACATTTTCTTTCCTCCTAAATTTCCCAACGATGAATCCATCTTTTTTTCCAGATTCTTCAAAGAAAATACCATCTTGTCCCAATTTCCCTGACAGTATTAATCTCCTAAGACATTCGTTGGCCTGCCTAACATCCATTTCCAAGTTCCATTTTGGTAACCAACTTTCAATAATAAGACCTGTAGTAGCGTATTCTTCCCTTTTAAGCCCTGGTATCACTTTCTCTTCAAATTTTGCACATTGATACGTAAAAACTTCTTCCTTTTTTCCATCATCTATATAAGATAACCTGCTAACGAAGTCTAAGTCCTCTTCTCTTAGAGGTTTCGTTTTCTTAGAGAACCACCAGTTATCTAAAACAGCACTGTAGATGTTATCAAAGTCCACGTATATAGCAGTTCTCTTCACTGGATTTCCCCAAAATTAATTAAGGAGCAGCATACGTTCCCTAAGTTAATGACGGGAGGGGGGAGCCTCCCAATGTTGTAATACATAGTAATAAATAATTTAAATCTACACTTCCCATGGTCAATATTAGATTAGTTTGCACAAGCTATACACTCATCTTTTTTCAGAGCTCCCTCACTGTCTTTCTGAATCGTTCTAACGTAGTAGATGGTCTTTATCCCTCTCTCCCACGCGTACATAACCGTTTCGTAGATATCCTTTGCACGTATTCCAAGGTTAAGGTTGAAAAGGAGTTCCATAGATATCCCGCTATCAACCCACTTCTGAATCGTTGAGATAACATCAATAACTTCTTTTTGATCCATAAACTTACTCTCTCTGTAGAACCAGAACCTCTCTTTTATGTAGGGTGGACAGATAGGGACAGCCTGCTTCTGGTTCTTATCTATGTAGAACTTTGAAAACGGCGGAAGGACTCCCGGGGTTGCTCCTTGGAGAAGTCCTGAACTTGTGTTTGGAGCTATGGCAAAGAGCTGACCGTTCCTGATTCCGTACTTTTTGAGCTTGGCAAGGAGCTCCAACCACTTCTCTTTTAAAGTAGTTTTCTCTGAGAGGAACTTTGCATCTTTTCCAATAATCACTCCTTTGCTCCAGTCTGAGCAATCGTAGGCAGGGAAAGTTCCCCTCTCTTTAGCTAAGTTTATACTCTCGTCTATCCCGTAGTAGGCAATCTTCTCGTAGAGCTCGTCTATTAGTTTTAAAGACTGCCTTCCGTAGGGTATCTCCCTCTTTGCAAGGTAGTCTGCAAGTCCCAAGGTTCCGATTCCAATAGTTCTGTACCTGTCGTTGTGGAGCTTGCTCTCAAGGATTGGAGGAGATGTAAGCTCAATCGTGTTGTCAAGTATCCTTACGGCCGCTCTAACTGCCTCCTCAAGTTCTTTATCGTCCTCTATGTTTGCAAGGTTTACAGACAGTAGGTTGCAAGTGTGGACAAGGCCCGGTTCCTCTACCTCATTAACTATCCTTCCATTTTTCAGGTAGGTTTTAAAACCTTTAGAGGGCTTAAAGTTTGAAAAACTCTCCATACAGAGGTTCCCGTTTCCTATGTAACCGTCGTGCTTTAAGGGGTTGAGCCTGTTGGCAGTATCCTTAAAGAAGATGTAGGGAAGACCAGTTGCAACCTGTGTTTTGAGGATCTCCTTGAGGAGCTCCTTAGCCCTTACCCTCTTCTTCAGCCTCAGTTTGTCGCTCTCTGCCTCAACGTGCATGTAGGCCTTCTCAAACTCCTCTCCCCAAAGCTCGTAGAGTCTATATCCGAACTTCCTTTCAACCTCGTAGGGATCAACCAAGAGCCACTCCTGGTCAAACTTTACCCTCTCCATAAAGAGGTCTGGAATCACAACCTGAGGGAAGATGTCAAAGGCCTTTCTCCTAAGGTCTCCGTTTTCAGTTTTAAGCTCCAAAAAGTCGTAAATGTCAAGGTGCCAAACGTCTAAGGCTACAGTAACGGCTCCTGCCCTCTTTCCCTCCTGGTTTACGGCAACGGCAACATCGTTGAGAATCTTCGTCCAGGGAACTATTCCACCGCTTGCCCCAAAAACCTTCTTTATCCAGGAACCTTGAGCCCTAATCCTTGACAGGTTCACTCCGACTCCACCAGCCCTCTTTGATATCTGAGCAACCTGGTTTGCCGTGTACATTATGGAGTCAAGGTTGTCGTCCATGGCGGTTATGAAGCATGACGAGAGGTTTCCGTTTGGACGGCGGAGGTTGATGAGTATAGGCGTTGCAAGTGAGAGCTTCTTTCCGGCTATCAGGTCGTAGAACCTTTTGGCTATCTCTAACCTTTTCTTTTTAGGTTCGTTTATGGCAAGCATAAGGGAGATTGTCATGAACATCTCTTGGGGGAGCTCTATTGGATAGTCCTCGTAGATGCAGAGGTACCTCCTCGCAAGAAGATTCGCCCCTGCATAGTCGTAGAGGAAGTCGTAGTTAAGCTTCAAGTAGTTCCCTGCCTCAATAAGCTCATCCTCAGAGTATTTCTCAAGGAGCTCTTTAGTATAGAGACCCTTCTCCACTAAATCCTTTACAACCTTTAAGTACTCCTCACCCCCTCCAACGTAGGCAAGCTTGCTGGTTCCCCTCCTGATAGAGACCTCCTTATAGAGGTTGAATATGAAGAGCCTTCCTGCAAGGATTCTCCAGTCTGGCTCCTCTGGGGTTGTAAGCTGGAGGGCAGTGTTTATAACTGCCTCGTGTATCTGACGGGTCGTTATCCCGTCAAAGAAGTGGAGCTTGAGCTTTGACTCAAGTTTTAGCGTGTTAACGTTAAGCCCCTCAGCCGCCCAGTTGATCACCTTTCTAATCTTCTCAATGTTGAGAGGCTCCTTGTCCCCCTTCCTCTTAACGACCTTTATTCTGTTCATCGGCCCTCCTGTCCTGATTTGGCAATTAATCATTAAACCACCAAAGGGGGAACCAACTCAAGGAGAGATTCAAAAGTGTTGGCTTAACTTCTCTTTTAGAGTTTTTTCAAATTCAAAAAGAGGTATTCCAGAACCGAAACACCACTTTAAAAACTTTGAACTGGAAAGGTTAAAGGGGTTATAACAGATGGGAAAAAGTTCCTTAGACAAACAGAAGGCAAAATTTCAAGGGAGCAGCGGTGACTACTCTACTTCTTTGTAGAGATACTCAACGTTCGTAGAGCTCCCCTGGAGTTCGTAGTCTTCTAAGAACGGAAAAAGCTCCTTAACCCCTTTGTTAACTTTTATTACGACCCTCCTTTTGGCTACCCTCTCTGCCTCCCTCAGTGTTTCAGGAGAAACAAAGTCCTTAACCGCAACCTCTCTAAACGGAGACATTACGCTGCAGTGCCACTTAGGTTTAATGAACATTGGGGAAAAGTAAACGATGTCGTAGGACTTATCAGGTTGAGACTTTAAGAACTCGTAGTTGTCCCCAAGAACCGGCTTAACTAACTTAAAGGCAAACTCCGCAACTTTCAGCTTTCCCTTTGGCTTATATCTCTCAAGCCCCCTTTTAACTATTTCGTAGATAACAGGGTCTTTCTCTACGCCAACCACCTCCCTCTTTGTAACGAAGGCAGAGAGGAGAGCATCCTGGGCAAGTCCTAAGTTACAGTCCAAAACGGTATCCCCCTCCTTTAAATCCATGGCCTCAACCATAGCCTCCTTCCCGCCGGAAAGGTAATTGAGGAGGCGTATCTTAAAGAGACCAGGGTGGAAAAAGAGCTTCTGACCCTTAAGAGTATGGAGGGTAAGGGTTAAATCCCTGTTTACGACCAAAACGTTTTTCTTAAACCTCCTTTTTATGGCGTTTATCGTGTCGTGACGGCGCTTTACGAGGGGAGCTCTTAGCTTCTTAGAGAGTTCCTCCGCCTCCTTAACCATCTCTGGGGTGGGTTTTCTATCGGTAGTTATTACAACTTCCACTATTCACTCCCTGCTATTAAATCTGGCCTTTTCCTCTGAAGGTACTTCTGAGTATAGGAACACAAGGGGTATATCTTATATCCATTTTCATCTGCAAACTCAACGAGCTTTGCAGAGAGCCTACCTGCTATTCCTTTTCCCCTCTGGCTTTCGGGAACAAATGTGGTACTAACAACTATAACTCCCTTCTCTTCGTCTATTCCAAAAGTGATAAAGGCCTCCTCACCGTTGGGGAGTTCCACGTAAATCCTATCCTTTGCAACTTTAATCTCCAACAGAAACCTCCTTAAATAGAGTTTAAAAGTAGCCTTTTGTATTTCCTTAGTATAAACTGTTGCCCGTCACGGGTGAACGGGAAGTCCGGTGAAAGTCCGGCGCTGTCCTCGCAACCGTGAGCAGGGAAAAACCAAGGCCTTTGCCACTGGAGCATAGAGGTTAACAGCCACTGCTCTGGGAAGGCACTGGCCTAACTAACCCTGCAAGCCGGGAGACCAGCCCGTGATGGGTGGGGAAACCCCTTCGCGTCCTGCGGGGGTTCGGGGCGCTTCTGGGTTAATCCGGACTGCGGTCTCAAAACGAGGCGTTGGGAAGAGGTTATTCCTGCACTGAGGAACTTGGTTAAGCTTGCCAAGGAGCTCCCCTCCCCTCTTCTATCCTATATTGACCTCTACAACCAGTTAGAGGAGTGGAAGGTGGAGCTCTCTCCCTTTTTATCTGTTGACACTCCTATAACTTTCAGAGACCAGCCGGGTGTTATGTCTGCACTTCTTTACACGAACTTCCAACTGTGTAACCTCAACTGCTTTCACTGCCACAACAGACACCACTTTAAAGGGAAACCGAAGTTTATGAGCTACGGGGAGCTCTCCTCAAAGCTCTCAATGTTCAAAGCCTTAGGAGTAGAACTCATAATAGTTTCAGGAGGAGAGCCGACTTTAGAGGAGAGGTTAGAAGAAGGACTTTCCTTTATTAAGGAACGGGGTTTTCCTGTAAGGCTTGACACAAACGGAACAAACCCTGAAAGACTTGAAAAATTGATAAAGAATCAGTTAATAGACGGCGTAGCCTTAGACGTAAAAGTTCCACCTTTAGATGAGTATACCCCCTCCCAACTGAAACGCTTTAAGAGAGTTCTCTTTTCAAGGGACGACGTTAATGATTTATTAGTTCTAAAATATTCAAATCTTATAAAACAAACAATAGAGATAATAAAGAAATACTCCCCTCCGTTCATCATCTTCAGGACTGTTGAGTACCCTCTCCTAACAGAAGAGGACAAGAGGGCAATTAGAGAGGAGCTAAAATCTCTTCCACACCAGTTTAACCCCTTCTACCCTGTGGAGGAGATTAATGGAGAACAACAAGTACTTTAGGCTCATAGACCTCTTCATAGACAACGATGACGTCTCAAGGAACAACGCAAACTTCGTAAGGGGGATTCCCGTCCTTGAACACGTTGTCGTCGGTGAAGTAATGAAGGATTACCTCTTTGACGTTATATACGAAGGCCTTCCGGTAAGGGTTCACCACGAGGAAGGGTGGGCATACCACCACCAAACCTACAGACTTTCAGCCTACTGCATAGGTCTATCGGCCAAAGACATTGCCTATTATGGCCTCCAAAGTAATGCAAAGAACGAAAGGAGGGCAGCTCCTCCAAGAAGGCTGGAAACCCTCTTTATGCAGTGTGCAAACCTCATATGTCTTGTAGCACAGGAAGTAAGCGGTGCTACTTCGCTAAACGACCTCTCAACCGTTGCAGCAGGCTACCTCTACTACCTGGAGAAGGAAGGAAATAAAAGCTATTCAGACTACGACCTTGAAAACCTTTGGCAGGAATTCCTCTACAACATAAACCTTCCGTTTAGAAGCGGAAACTCCCCGTTCTCAAACATAACTCTTGACTTCGGGAAACCTAACAGCAGGCTGAAGAACGAGCCTGTGGTCTACGCAGGAAAACTCCTTGATTTTACGTACAGCCAGATCCCTTCTCACTACTTTGACAGGATAAACACGGCATTCATAAAGGCGATGAGGCGGGGGGATGCAGACGGAAACCCCTTTACGTTCCCTCTCGTAACTGTAAACGTTACCGAGGACTTTGACAAGGACAACCCTGCCTGGAAGCTCCTTCTAAAGGAGAGTGAATACTTCGGAGGCTTCTACGTCCAAAACTACCTGAAAGAACCTTTTGAAAGGCCAAGCGTATACAAGGAGAAGAACCCCTACATAAAACCCTTTGACGAGGGAATGATTTATAGCAACTGCTGCAGAATGCTTTTCGACATTTCACAAGTTGAGGCCGTTACCGGTTCAAACCCGTTCCACTCAGGAAGCGGAGTTGGGGGAGTCGGTGTTTACGCAATAAATATGAACAGGCTCCTGTTCCTTGCAAAAGACGACTTTGAGTTCCTAAAGAGAATGATTGATTACACCATGGACGTTGGAGCTAAAGCTCTTCAGAGGAAGAGGGAGTGGCTCAGAAAACACTGGAATGACCTGTTTCCATACCTCTCTTTCTACCAGAAAGATGACAGGTCACTGTTTAACATCTTCTCGGTAGTTGGAGTTCACGAGGGAATGGTAAACGCAGGGTTTAAGGAAGGCCTCTTCAACGACGATGCCAAGAATTACGCCCACCAGATAGCACAGTACCTCTACGAGAAGCTCCACTACTTTATGGAGAGGGACAGGGTTCTATACTCTTTAGAATATGCTCCCAGTGAGAACGCAGCCTGTAAGATGGCACAGAAAGACCTTTCCTTTGCAAAGACTTTGGCTGAGATTATGGAAGGTAGGAAAAACTTTAAAATATCTAAAGACCCTGTCCTTAACCGGTTTATCGAGGAATCTATTAAGAAATTTGGAGAGAAAATCTTTGACGTTGTGGAGGTAGCAGATGAGGACTAAGGTAAAACCACGGATATTTGTAAACGGAGACCCAGAAACCGGAAGGGTCTTTTTAACCTCCGGATTTCAAGCTCCTTTTCAGGAAAAGGATTTGTTAAAACAGATTGACGTTAACTCACACTTTCAGTCCTACGCAACCGGCGGGAGCATAATGCACCTCTTTACTGCAGAGGAGATGACACCAGAAGAGCAGGAGAGGTTAATCTTCAGCATTATTGAGAACTTCCCCATACAGTACCTTACGAAAACTCCTTTCCTTACAACCTGTAACAGCTGTAAGCACAAGATGGTTGGAAGAAGGACAAAGTGTGAATACTGCGGCTCAGATGACGTCACCGTATGGTCAAGGCCTATCGGATACTTTAGGCCAGTTATGAGAAAGGGAATAGACGAAAACTTTAAGAAAGCTAAATACCTGTTCTGGCTCTCTGGAAGGATAGAAGACTTCTCTACAAGAAAAGAGGTAAAGAGAGAGGATATAGAAGAGATAATTGATGAAATTTCTTCAGGAATTTAGAGATCCCCTGATGTAAAATAGGCTCTACACTTAAGGGGAGCAGAAACTGATGAGGATACTTTTACTCTCCTTTCTCTTTCTCTTAACATTCATTTCCGGCTCCTTTGGAAAAACACTTGAAGAGATAATAGCCAACATCGGTTCCTTCACGCCTCAGGAGCTCCAGAAGGAAATTAACTCCCTTCCTCAGGAGGAAAAGCTTAAACTTCAGCTCCTCCTACTTACATACGCAGGAGAGAACGGGAAAGTGAAGGAGCTCCTCCAGAAACTCTACGCCGGAAAGTTGGTTTCAAACGTTTTGGAGCTCCCCCAAAACCTTCCAGCAATCCTTGTTGATAAAACCAACGAAATTCTCTACGTAGTGAAGATAGACAAAGGCGTTCCTTTTATAGTTAGAAAGTTCCCCTGCATTACAGGAAAACGACTGGGAGACAAGTTAGAAGAGGGAGACCTTAGAACCCCCGAAGGAATCTACTTTCCCCTTTACTGGAAGGCAAACCTCCCTCCAATTTACGGAATTGGAGCCTTCCCTCTAAACTATCCCAACCTGTTAGACAGGAAAATTCTCAAACGGGACGGACACGGCATCTGGATACACGGAACAAACAACCCAAACAGACCGCCTCACAGCACAAACGGTTGTATAGTCTTAAAAAACGAATATCTAAAAATTCTCAAAAAACTTATTGTCCCCAAAAAAACACCAGTAATTGTAGTTTCCCAACTAAGCTATGCAACAAAAAAAGAATTTTTATCAGAACAGAAATCTTTAATTAATTTTATTCTTCACTGGAAAAGAGCCTGGGAAAACAGTCCAAAGGATATAGAACCATACCTTAACTGTTATTCAAAGAGTTTCGTTTGGGAAAAAGGCAACTACAGAAATTGGGTTAACTATAAGAAACGAGTAACGAAGTTCAAGAAATGGATTAAGATTAGAATATCAGACCTAACAGCAGCAAAAGATGGAAGAATACTCAGTTTTGGAAACCTTTACGTTGTAAGAATGAAGTTAAACTACAGATCCAACAATTACACTTCCATAACGAACAAAATCCTCTATATTATAAAAGAGGGGAACAAATGGAAAATCTTAGGAGAAGAGAACTTATAAAAGCTCTAATGGGAGCTCCCCTCATCTCACTACTCCCCTTTAACGCCCTCGCCAGCCAGAAACCGTACAAAGTTCAGATAGAGCTCCCCCCTTTTCCAATTCAAGATACCTACCTCAAAGGGGAAAAGAAAGGAGGAAGGGTTCTAATAGTTGGAGGAATTCACGGAAACGAGCCGGGAGCTTACAAGGCTGCAGAGATACTTAGGCACGTTAAGGTAAAAAGAGGAGAAATTTTCATAGCTCCCCGCATGAACTTTGTCTCTATCCTTGCAAACAGGCGGGGATATAACGGCGATATGAACAGGAAGTTTGCCTACCTTTCACGAAAAGATCCAGACTACGATAGAGTTAAGTGGCTAAAAAACTACATAAAAGAGGTCAAGCCCGACATCCTCTTAACCCTTCACGACGGTTTCGGTTTCCACTCAGTAAACCCAAAGTCGTGGGGACAGTGTATCGTAATAGACGAGGAAAGATACAAAAGTTTTCAGCTCGGAAAACTGGCAAGACTCGTTTCAAAAAGGGTTAACAGATTCTTTACAAAAAGGGAGTGGAAAGTCCCCGTTTACAACACCCACACGTTTTCACCAAAAACAAAACACCCTGAACAGAGGAAGTCCTTAACTTATTTCTGCTTGAAAGAGGCAAACGTTCCGGCAATATGCCTTGAAACTTCTAAACAAATGCCAACGTTAGAGCTAAAGGTCAAGACACACCTTCTACTTCTCAAGGAGTTCTTTAACCTCTACAGTGTAGAGATAGAGCCGGACTTTGACTACATAGTTTCCAGATTCCTTAAGCCTAAAGTTCTCTACTCTGTAGACTTAATCATCAACGGAAGGAAACTCTCTGTAAGCTCCTCAAGAACGTTCAAAGTTCCAAAAGGCAGCCGTGTAGAGTTTTTATCCTTCCACGGAACTGCCGGGACGAACGCAGTTTCTCCAGACGTTAACATGAACCTGAGGAAAATCGGAATAAGAAGGAGAATATCCTTTGCCGTAAAAGACGACTTTAAGACTATCTTTAATCTAAGGTTCGTAGTTGTTTAAAGTTTAAATAACTTAAGAGCCTTTAAAATAATTCTCATGATAACTATCGGCTCCGGAGAACAACCAGGTATATGGACAAAAACGGGAACCGCCGTTAAAAACGGATAGTGTGCGATATTTTGTAGTAGTGAATGGCTTTTAGAAGCCAGAGAGGAGATTCAGGAAATGTTCCTCAGGAGGTATTCCTAAATGGCTTACACAAAATTATTGACACAACCTAAACGGTCGTTTTATTTATCATCTATGATACGTTTAATCTCATCCTTCCTTCCTAATATAGGAGAGTATAACTTAAAGTAAGCTTCTCTTACAGCTCCACTAAACATTTCAAAGATTGGTTTTTCTTCTTCAGGACCTGATTGTAATGTGTGAATTGTGGATATATCTGGGTAAGCATCAATGTATACTACCCTTTTTATTTTTAATTGCATAATTTTTTTGGAACATAATTGACAAGGAGAATCAGTAGTATAAAGTGTTCCATCTTTAACTGAATGTCCACCTACTTTTGCAATCTGTAGAAATGCATTTTCTTCAGCATGTAAAGCTCTTTCTCGTGTAGGATTTTTAATATTGAGTTCCGTTTTAATCCTTTCAATTACATATCTGTCTTTAGGATATTTTTTCTTCAATTTTTCTAAATTTTTATTATTCTCTATTTCATTTTGTTCATCCTTAAAACAAAAAGGATAATGTATAAATTTATCATATTTTTCTTTTTCATCTTTATATTTATTTTTCATATGACTTATAAAGGTATCACTTCTTTCGTAATCGCTAAATAATATTTTATTTTCTTTTTCTTTATTTTCAGTTTCAAATAAATCCTTAGGAGTCCTATATACACAAGGAATATGATTTTCAGGTACATCATTCCATCCAAAACCCCTAATATATCCATCATTTCCTATAACAACAGCTCCAACCTGCCTGGATATACACCCTGAGCTATATCTTGCCGTAAGAGCAACTTGCATAAATCTTTCATCTGTAGTAGGGGTAAATAAAGCTGGATACCTTATCAATGATATATACTTTATTAATTGATAATACAATAAATTCTTGTAATGAGTATTATTAAAGTCATTAAAGTCATTATTTATAAAAATATCTCCTTTGCCTATACATGCATTAATATTTTGATCTGCTTCGCTTTCTGCAGATTCTTCAAAAGATTTAATATCAATATATTCATCTTCTGAAAGTTTAAAATTATTAAATATTCTCTCTTTTCTAACTTCCTCACTTGATAGTATTGAAAACAAGTAAAATGAATTATATTTATGTTTGAAATACTCTATTTCATAAACATTTCTTAAGGCATCTATAACAAAAAATTTTTCATTACTATTTTTTCTATAAATTTCGATTATTTTTGCAATAATCTCGGGAATTATGAATACATAAGGTAAATTTTTAGTTAATCCAAATTCATTAATTAAACATATACCTGAATTCGGAAAGGCTTCTCCTTCACTTCTGATAAATTTACCTACATTCTGAAATAATTTTGTATAACTTGATCTCTTATTGACATGCTGATTCACAAAGTTATTTATTTCTTCTAAAAATTTTTTTACTTTAAAATCTTTATTATCTTTACTTGGAATTTCATTTACAAATTCTTCTATTTTTAAATTTTCTATATCTTTTTTAATTTTTTCGATTTCTTCAGCTTCCTTATCCCTATTAATATTAAATATATCTTTAATTAAAAATTTATTTTCTCCAAACTCTAATACACTTTCTAATAAGTTTTCAGTATACTTTTTCTTCAAAGAATACAAGAAAATAATTAATAAAATATTGGATACCCTAATATGGTTGAATTTTTCCCATCCCTTATTATTATAGAACCACATTATTCTCCTAGCTCTATATTGTTCTAAATCATCAAACATATTTAAATCCTTGATATTTTCTTCTACCATTACAAATTTAAGAATATCTTCATAATTTATTTTTTCTTGCGATAAAAATTGAGCTGTAGTTGTACATCCACTTCCGACAGAACCAGTTAAACCAATAATAATAAAATCCTCTCTTAATGTTTTTATAATGTTATTAATGTTATTCTTGTTATTATTATCTATTGGTTTTTCCATCCTAATACTCCTATATAATTTTAGGATTTTTAAATCTATTTTTTTACAATGGTTGTGTCAATAATTTTGTGTAAGTCATTTAGAAATACCTCCTGAGAAACATTTTCTGAATCTCCCCATTGACTCTAAGGTTTGCTTTACCACTTCTTTAACTAGGCCTGGCAAAATCCTCTGTAGTCCCATTTTTGCCTCCTGGAGTTGATATTTGTAGGGTGTTCCCCAGGAGGTTATCCCTTTTCTCAAGTTTACACAAAATATCGTACAATATCCTCCCCGTTGTCAAGGGCGGCTGAACCGAGGCTCGCTATTCCTTCACACCTGTTGACAACGTTTCCGTTGGCCTTCTTGGTTATAAAAGTCCTGTCCTTGGTCTCCTTAATTCTACGGGCAATCTGCTCTATTGCCCAGTCCCAGCTTACTTCCCTCCACTCGGAGGAACCAGGAGCTCTGTAGAAAGGTTTTGTATGCCTCCTCTTGTTCTCGCTACCTGCAAGCTGTCTGAGAGTTGCACCTTTAACACAGAGAGCTCCCCTGTTAATAACGTGGTCGGGGTCTCTCTCAAGGTTTATCACCTTGTTGGTGTGGGGAATAGAGTGGACCAGCATTCCGCACCCTACGGCACAGTAGGGGCATATAGTCTTGGTCTCCTTGCCTTTGTAATCTTCAGCTCCTCGGAGTTCGCCTTTGCAGGTTTTAGGTTAAGGCCATGGGTAACTGCTGCCGTAAAATCCCCCGTCGCTTTGAGCAATTTTCTTCTTGTTATTCCCATGGCTACCCTCTATTAAACGATTCTTTATACTTTTTACTTCTTTAATCCCGAAAAGTGAATATTAGCTTTTTTTTATAAACTGTAAAACAAATACTTGATTGGAAACTTGAAACTAAGGGTTATACTTAACTGAAGTTAAAAGGGGGTCTCAAATGGTTCCGGTCATCTCTTTCATCGGCTACCACAACTCGGGGAAGACAACAGTTGCAACAAAGGTCGTTAAAGAGCTCAAAAAAAGGGGATACTCGGTAGCAGCCCTGAAGTCAACGAAACACAGGAAACTGATAGAAGACACTCCCGGAAAGGACTCTTACAGGTATAAGAAAGCTGGAGCCGGTGCCGTCGGCATCGTTTCCCCCGACGAACTCGTTCTGTTTAAAGAGATAGACAGGGACAGCCTTAACCTTCAGCTCCTCTCTTTTCTCCTCTTTGACGACTACGACATCGTTATATGCGAAGGCTTTAAGAGAGCAGACGTTCCGAAAATAGAGGTAGCGAGGAAAGAGCTGAACCAACCTCTGCTGTTGAAACAGGTAAACAGAGTAGTAGCCATCGTTTCAGACTTTCCCGTTGATGGGGTTAAGAACTTTTCCTTTGACGAAGTAGAAAAACTGACAGACTTTATTGAGGAAACGTTCATAAAAAGGAGGGAAGACCAATTTCCAGACGAGGTGGAGCTCTTTGTAAACGGAAGGAGGATTCATATAAAGCACTACGTTAAGGAAACGCTGAGGGAGATCCTCTTCGGCTTTGTAAAGCCCTTAAAGGGAATTGAATACCCCATTGAGAAAATAGACGTGAGAATCGTTAAAGGGAGGGGAAAAAGCTCCTGATTTTTCGGGGGAGCTCCCCCTCCAACTCCAAAAATTCCTCCCAAGCTACCTTTCCACTCTCAATAAACGTGAAACGAGCTAAGGCCGAAAATCAGCAGGTTTAATTAGAAGAGTAGCTGAAACTCAGTTACAAACAGGTTGTTATCAATTTCCTTACCGTGTCTCTCGTTAGCCCAGGTGTAAGAAGACCTAACTGCCGCCTGCCAGCCGTTTATGAGGTAGTAGAAGCCAACTGTTGTGTAGTCAACGTCGTTCTTGTCGTCAACGTCGTCGTTCGGGTCTAACCAGGAGTAGCGGCCGACGAGGTGAACTTTCGGGAAGAATGGAAGGCCGTAGTCAAACTGAGCGTAGTATCCTTTAGCGTTTCCTAAAGAGACCTCTTTCCCGTCACTATCCTTTCCATCTGTTGGGTTATCGTAGAGGTAACCTGCTTCAAGGGAAAGGTTATAAGGCTTGAGTTTAAGTGCTGATTCAACGTCAATTAAGTGTCTTTTAACGGAAGATGCTCCGTACTTTGTGTAAACCATCTTTGAAGAGTCATCTGTTCCCAAAACTGTTCCTACTCTTAACCTCCAGAAGAGTGAGTCGTTGTTGACGGGGACTGTATCAACGGCGAAGGTGTAGAGGTATTTTTTATCTTTGTTGTAGTTCTTATCAGAGCTCCACCCTTCACCGTTAAAAACTCCTGCCGTTAACTTAACTCCCTTAAAGGGTCTATACGTTGCAGAAACCCCAATTTCTCTCCATACGGGAGCAATCTTGTTCACTGCAATAGGCCTTTCAGGAAGCCAAAGCTTCGTTCCGCTCTTTAGGTACGACATAGAGACAGGAGTTTTAAACTGTCCCATTTTTACTGAAAGGGGAACTGAGTCAAAGGAGTACTTAATGAAGGCATCCCAGAGCTCTACTTTGCTGCTCCTATCTGCCCTAATCTGAATACCGTATCCAAAGTTGTCGTTGAGCTTACCCTTTACATTTAACCTTGCCTTTCTAACGGTGAAACCATTTCCCAGATCTCCGTAAATAGACTTTCCACCGTTTTCGTCTATGTCCTGAGTTTGAGAAAACCTAAAAAGAACTCTACCGCCAACTTTAACCTTCTCAGTCTTCTTCCTTAAAGGAACAACTGCAGCTTTTTTGTAAAGGAGCTCTTTCAACTCTCTATTTTCCTTCTCAAGCTCCTGAACCTTTTTCTCAAGCTGCTGAAGTTTCTGAAGTATCTCTTCGTTTGAAACTGCTTGGGCTTGAGAAGACGAGGCAAGAACGAGAGAACTGAGAACGAGAAGTGCTTTCCTCATACTCTCCTCCCGAAATTGAAATGCGTTTATATCGGATTGATATTTTACATATCAATTGAAGAAATAAAAAATTTCTATGAAATAACAGAGGAGAGGAGATCACATACGGGAAAGATAATTTTTCTTAACCGTGGTGCCCGGGGCGGGAATCGAACCCGCACGGCCTTGCGGCCCCGGGATTTTAAGTCCCGTGCGTCTGCCAATTCCGCCACCCGGGCTTTTTGTTTTTAATTTGGCGGGGGAATAAAAAATGGTGCCGAGGGGCGGAATCGAACCGCCGACACGAGGATTTTCAGTCCTCTGCTCTACCAACTGAGCTACCTCGGCCTGCGCTATGGAAATATAAGATAGCCTCAAAAGAGTGTCAACTGTTTTGACATATCTCATTTTTTTTACGGCCGGAAATCTCCATACTTTTTTGGTAAGAAACCAAACTGAGGAGAAATTCATGGCCCTTATAGAAAAGAGGGAGCTCCCCTTAGTTCCCTACCAGGGAATGAACGTTGTCCACGAGAGAGAGCTTGAGATACTGAACAGGCTTTACGACGCCTTAGAGGAAAATAGAAGTGATACTGAAATTGAACAGCTGTTAAACGAGTTTCTGAAAGACGTTGAAGAGCACTTTAGCTACGAAGAAGACATGATGAGAAAGGCTCACTTCTTCGCCTATGAGTGCCACCACGGAGAACACAACAGGGTAAGGGAAGAGCTCCGCTCTATTAAGGAAATGAAAAACCGGCAGGAACTTAAGAGATACTTTGAGGAAGTGTTTAAACCGTGGATATCTGAACACATCTTAACTATGGATACGGTAACTGCCCAGTGGCTCATAAGAGTTATGGGGGGAATCGGAGCTCTATAACGTTTACAACAGCTACGGCAAACTCCCTTTCGTGGGAGATTGAGTAGAGGAGCTTCAGCCAAGGGGAAAGTTTCCTAACTGAGAGGATGAGCTCCTTTCCTCCACCTTTTACAGAAACGTCTTTAACTCCAACTCTATACCCTGCCTGAGACAGAGCTTTAACTGTAGCTTCTTTAAGAGCAAACCTTGCGGCAATGCAGCCCGGGAGCTCCCCTCTCCTCTTCTTCAGGCAGTAGTCATACCCTTCAGGAAGAACCTTGTTCAGGAAACGCTCTCCAAAATGGTCAATGAGCCTTTCAACCCTCTTTACAGAAACGATATCAACTCCGACACCAAGAACCATTAAGCTTAACCGTTTATGAGTTCTTTCATTTTCTCAACAGCCTCTTTAAGACCAAATAGGATAGCGTTTGCAACTATTGAATGGCCTATGTTGAGCTCTTCAATTTCCGGAATCTCTGCAACTGGCTTAACATTTTTGTAGGTAAGTCCGTGACCTGCGTAAACCCTTAAGCCAACCTCTTTCGCAACTCTGGCGGCCTCTCTAAGTCGGCGGAGCTCCTTTTCTGTCTCCTCCTCATCATTCCTTGCAAAGGCCTCTGCGTAGCGGCCGGTGTGGAGCTCTACGGCATCGGCTCCGAGTTCAGCTGCAGCCCTTATCTGATTGGGCTCAGGGTCTATGAAGATGTTAACCGTTATTCCGGCCTCCTTCAATTTCCTTACTACCTGCTCTATCTTCTCCCTCTGAGAGATGACGTCAAGCCCACCTTCCGTTGTTATCTCCTCCCTCTTTTCGGGAACAAGTGTAACTTGGTGGGGCTTTACAGATAGGGCTATTTCAACCATTTCGTCTGTTGCAGCCATCTCAAGGTTCACCCTTGAGTGGATAAGCTCCTTTATGAGCTTCAAGTCCCTCTCGTTAACGTGCCTTCTGTCTTCCCTTACGTGGAGGGTTATCTGGTCGGCACCGGCAAGGTCTGCGATAACCGCGGCGTGAACGGGATCTGGCTCAAAAGTTCTCCTTGCGTTCCTTACGGTTGCAACGTGGTCTATGTTAACACCAAGTCTTACCTTCTTTCCCATTTTACCCTCCTAAGTTTCGGCTTAAAGTATAAAATATCGCCGGAGGTTTACGTGAGAAAAGGTTTTACACTCTTAGAAGTTTTAATAGCAACTGCAATAGCCGGAATGGCCTTCGGAACGTTCATCGTTTTAGCCGGAAAGAGCGCAGACTCTACGGATCTATTCCTTAAAACTACCCTTTCAACAGTTGCGGCCAACAATTCCATCAACTCAATAATTCACGGTGGAAAGAGCTTTAACGGTAAAAAAGTAAACCTTTTAGGCTATACGGTAAAGGTAAACCAAGACTTTGAAGACCTTACGGGATTTAGAGTTGTAAAAGTTGAAGCTGGAACGCCAGACAGGGGAGTTTTAGTTGAACTCTACGAAGCCCGTTAGAGGTTTTACCCTCATAGAGCTCCTTTTGGCAGTGGCCATCTCTGCCTTTTTAATATCAGTAACCTACGCCTTTTTCTCCGCAGTTGAGAAGACGGGAAAGGCAGCAGTTGAGAACAGTCAGTTTCAGGCCTTTGTTTCACCTATCTTCTACCTGTTTCAGAGGGACATTGAATCAATAAACGAAAACTACGGTGGCATCTCTTACGCAAAAGATACAGACGGAAAGTTCCGCTGGATAGAGTTCTACACTGAAAACTGCTACTACTTTCCGGGAATATGTAGAGTCAAATACTGGATATACAGAAACGAAGAGAAAAAAGAGAACTGGTTAATAAGGACGGAGCTCCGTCTCAACACGACAAACAGCATAGGGATAGACGCTCCGGTCTCGTCAAAGGTTGCAGACTTAGAGGTATACCACCTATCCGGCGGAGACTGGGTTAAAGGAGTTGGTGGAAAACTGATTAAAATCGTCATAAAATCAAAAAGGGGGAAGGAACTCCCCCTCGTATTCGTTATCAGAACTTGAACATCTGGCTGATAGATTCTCCGTAGTGGATCCTCCTGATTGCCTCTGCAAGCATTCCAGAGACTGATAGGACTTTAACTCCTTCAAAATCCTCAGTTAGTGGAATGGTGTCGGTTACAACAACTTCCTTTATAAAGCCCTCTTTCACTGCGTTAGAGAGCCTCTCAACTGCAGGACCTGAAAAGACTGGATGTGTGCAGGCAGCGTAAACCTCAGTAGCTCCTTTCTCCTTAATAGCTTTTGCAGCGTTAACGATAGTTCCTGCCGTATCTATTATGTCGTCAATTATTATCACCTTCTTACCCTCAACCTCTCCTATGATGTTCATAACCTCAGAAACGTTCGGCCTCGGCCTTCTCTTGTCTATGATCGCAATGGGAGAGCCAAGCACTTTTGCAAAGTTCCTTGCCCTTGCTACTCCTCCGATGTCTGGAGAGACAACTACAGTGTCTTCTCCTCCCATACCGAGCCTTAAGAAATAGTCGGTAAGAACAGGCCTTGCCTCAAGGTGGTCAACTGGAACGTCAAAGAAACCTTCAACCTGTTTCGCATGAAGGTCAACAACAACAACATGGTTAACCCCAACCGTTGTTATGACGTCTGCAACAACCTTTGCGCTGATCGGATCTCTCGGATTAACCTTCCTGTCCTGCCTTCCGTAGGCGTAGTAAGGAATAACCGCCGTAATTCTTCCTGCTGAAGCCCTTTTTAAAGCGTCAGCCATTATGAGGAGCTCCATAATGTTGTCGTTTGCAGGCCTGCATAGGGATTGAATGATAAAAACGTCACAATCCCTAACGCTCTCGTTTATCACAACCTGAATCTCCCCGTCGCTGAACCTTCCGACCTTTACATCTGCCAGTGGCACTCCGAGGTTTGCAGCTACTTTCTTGGCAAGCTCAGGGTTTGCAGTTCCCGTCATAAGCTTCACCTGTTTCATGACCTCTCCCCGCTAATAGTTTTTGAGAATATCCTTAAACGCCTTAACATTGGCGGAAATGTCGCCTCTAAACACGGCAGAGCCGGCAACTATCACGTTAGCCCCGGCTTTCAAAACTGAATCAACGTTTTCCACCTTTATTCCGCCGTCTACCTCTATAAGGAGCTCCCCGTTAAGCTCCTCTTTCATCTGCCGTAGTTTCTCTATCTTCCTTACAGAGGTTGGGATAAACCTCTGGCCTCCAAACCCCGGGTTAACAGACATTATTAGAACGAAGTCTAAGTAGGGAAGAATCTCCTCTAAGAAGGAAACCGGAGTTGAGGGGTTAACAACTATTCCTGCCTTTGCTCCTAACTCTTTTATCTGCTCAACTATTCTGTGGTGGTGAACGGCAGCCTCAAAGTGGAAAGAGATCCAGTCTGCCCCAGCCTTTATGAAATCGGGTATATACTTCTCCGGCTCAACTATCATCAGGTGAACGTCTAACGGGAGCTCCGTCACCTTCCTGATAGACTCAACTACTGGAATTCCTATGGTTATGTTTGGAACAAACCTTCCATCCATTACATCAACGTGTAAAAGGTCTGCTCCCGCCCTTTCTGCTTCCTTTATGTCTCTCTCAAGGCAGGCAAAGTTGGCTGAAAGGATAGATGGGGCTAACAGGGCCATAATCTCCTCCGTGTGGCCAAATTCTAACAAACAAAAAAGGGGGCTTTAAGCCCCCTTAACTATTAAGTTACTGTCTTAGTTATAAGGTTTAATCCCTTTTCCTTCTTCTTAGGAAAGCAAGGGGTAGAAGTCCTAAGAGTGAAGAGAGAGCTCCGCCAAATCCAGGAGCCGTAGAGAGAGAACAGCCTCCTCCACCTCCGCCACCTGTAGTGGTCTGCTGTTGTTGCTGTTGCTGTTGCTGGTTAGACGAAGTCTCTTGGCCGTATCCCATCTTAGCCAATTCTTCCTTAACGTAATCAGCATAATCAACTTCTGTTGGAGCTCTATCAATCTTCTTGTCAAAGTAAGTAGCGTTCTCAACCTCAGGATCGTACTTGAAGTAGAGAGGTGTTGTTCTTGTGAAAAACTCTCCCGTCAAGACGTCAGACCTTCCTCCGTGACAGTCGGCACAGGTGAGGGCTTCAAACGCCGGCCTTATGTTGTGGGTCATTGCAAAGGCATCTGTTGAAGCCGCCAATTTTACGACGATATCGCTCTTTCCAGTTGCGGATGAGATGATCTTCTGAAGTGTATTGATAGCTGCTTCAACTTCCTCTTTTGTATTGATTTCAGGTGTTCCGTCTGGAGAGTCACTGTAGAGACCCGTATCGTCCTTAATCTGAACATCCACTCCTTCATCATACTGACCGTTTAGGTTAACATCTACATAGTTGGGGAGAGCTCTCCAGAGCATCCACTCACCTGAATTGAGATCAGAATCGTTTGCAATAACAGATCCTTTCTTCACCTTGAAAGTAAAAATTCCCTTATCTCCACTTCTTACAGGCTTATGAGTCTGAGGATCTACCTTAATTAAGATGTATTTAGTCGGAAGGTTTACATCAAGCCTAAAGGCTTTAGCTAAATACCTTGCAAGAACAGGCTTAAACTCTCCTTGTGAATTGTCCTCAAAGTAGAGAACCCCCATTGCGTTAACAGATTTCAGCTTCCAAGTAACTTTCCCAGTTTCTGGGTCTCTTTGGGGGAACCATGCTACATCTGGCCACTTTCCATTCTGTGGGTCACCGTAGAGGTATCCGTTCTTGTCAAGTCCTTTGAATACAACGTTGTCTGCATTCCCATTTACTACCCACAGTGGAAGTGTCCAGTCTATTAGCTTAACCCTATAGAAGTACTTCTTCCCTATGTGACAGGTAGTGCAGGCAATCTTGTCCATATGCTCCTTTGCTGCAGGTCCAAAGCGCCAGTGGAAGTCGGCAGGGTTTGTGTGGCAGTTTTCACACTTTGCAGTTCCCGCCATCTGATGCCACATAATACCGTGGGCAGGCCCTGCGTTACCCTTTGCAAAGTCGTGGGACGGGGCTAAAACAGAAATGTTAGGGAAGTAGCCGGTTCCGATGTAATCATGTTTAACGGGAGCATGGCAGTCTACGCAGCCTTTAACGTTTTGCTGACCTACGTGTTCAGCCCACTGGTGGACTTCAACGTTCTTAGGAACACCGTTTGCGTCTGTAGCATTGTTGTCAAAGTACCAGACCTTAGCTTCCTTCATGAAGTCTGGCTGAACGTATTTAGGGTCTTTAGCCTGAATTACAAAGTCCATTGGTGTTATCTTTCCATCACCGTTTATATCGTCCCAGCCGCCACCGTGGCACTGGCCACAGTGCTTATCCTCCGCCCTTCCTATCACGTTGTTGTCTATCTGAAGGCCGTTTGTGCTGTTATCAACGTCTAAAGAGGTATCGTAGTTGAACGTTTTATCTGAATTTTGAGTAGCCATTCCGCTGGCTGCCGTGTCAGCTCCTGCAAAGTAGCGACTAATGACCGCCATCCGGAAGTTGAGGATACCGTTGTGGCTCTCTATTGATTGAAGTTTAGAGTGACAAAGGAAACAGGCTGGAGCCATTGTGTTGTTTATTGTCTGGTCACCAACTTTAATTTTCCACTCAAATGGTTGAAACTTGCCGTTTTCAAAAGTTACATAGTCTCCAGGAATTACTCCACTGTTCAACTCAGCTTGAATTTCGGATAGGGATTTTTCGTAAAGGAATTTATCTTCTCTATCCTTCTCCATTGGACCGCCACCAGGGTGGCACATTCCACACTTTCCAGCATAGTCTGGAGTTGTAAGGTCAACAGTTCCAGGGTTTGTTCCCTTTTCAGGCGCCAACTGGCGGTAGGCTGGTGGTCAGAGCTTTCCGTACATTCCCATATCAAGTTTTGTCAGCTCCTTTGGAAGACCGTTGGCAAATTGGTTGTCTCCGTACTTGTTGTAGTAGTTCTTCTCATAAATGTCTTTTGAGAGGATTACAAGCCTTCCCTGTTGGAAATGGTACGCTGCAGCTATGAAGTCAATGTCGTGACAAGCACTACAGC
>NZ_AP042397.1:915000-1504690 GCF_055380895.1 Thermovibrio ruber
TTCCAGGTACGTCCCGCTACCCCGGATGGGCAACGCCTGCCCGCTTTTCCACCCATCCGGTTTGGGCTGGTCCCCTTTCGCTCGCCGCTACTCAGGGAGTCTCGGTTGATTTCCTTTCCTCCCCCTACTGAGATGTTTCAGTTCGGAGGGTATCGCCTCCCGCAGAGCGGGATGACGGGCTTTCTCCCCGCCGGGTTTCCCCATTCGGGCATCCCCGGGTCTTCAGCTGTTTGCGCCTCGCCGGGGCTTTTCGCAGCTTACCACGCCCTTCTTCGCCTGCTGGCGCCAAGGCATCCACCGTGTGCCCTTAGCACCTCGGCCTATTACCGCCTCAGTACTGGTTCCCTTATTCTGCTGTCAAAGACCGATCGTCCTTGACAGGACGATAAGGGACACGCACCCTGCAATTCTTCAGGGGCAGGAACCTGCCCACCCCTTTCTCCATAAAAGGAGGTGATCCAGCCGCAGGTTCTCCTACGGCTACCTTGTTACGACTTCACCCCAGTCACCAGCCCTACCTTCGGCCCCTGCCTCCCACTTCCGTGGGTTAGCCCGGGGACTTCTGGTAGAACTAGCTTCCGGGGTGTGACGGGCGGTGAGTACAAGGCCCGGGAACGTATTCACGGCCGTGTAGCTGACCGGCCGTTACTAGCGATTCCAGCTTCATGCAGGCGAGTTGCAGCCTGCAATCCGAACTGGGACCGGGTTTCTGAGTTTCGCTCCGCCTCGCGGCTTCGCTTCCCTCTGTCCCGGCCATTGTAGCACGTGTGTAGCCCAGGGCGTAAGGGGCATACTGACCTGACGTCATCCCCCCCTTCCTCCGGCTTATCGCCGGCAGTCCCCTTAGTGTGCCCGGCTTTACCCGCTGGCAACTAAGGGCAGGGGTTGCGCTCGTTGCGGGACTTAACCCAACACCTCACGGCACGAGCTGACGACGGCCATGTACCACCTGTGCCGGGTGGGCCCCCAAAGGGGCCTCAACCCTGACTTTCGCCAGGGCTACCCCCGGCATGTCAAGCCCTGGTAAGGTTCTTCGCGTAGCATTGAATTAAACCACATGCTCCACCGCTTGTGCGGGCCCCCGTCTATTCCTTTGAGTTTCAGCCTTGCGGCCGTACTCCCCAGGCGGGGTGCTTAACGCGTTAGCTTCGGCACTGACCACTCTCGTGGCCAACGCCCAGCACCCATCGTTTACAGCGTGGACTACCCGGGTATCTAATCCGGTTCGCTCCCCACGCTTTCGCGCCTCAGCGTCGGTTCCGTCCTCGCTGGCCGCCTTCGCCACCGGTGTTCCTCCCGATATCTACGCATTTCACCGCTACACCGGGAATTCCGCCAGCGTCTTCCGGACCCTAGACCAGCAGTATCAGAGGCAATTCCCCGGTTGAGCCGGGGGCTTTCACCTCTGACTTACTGGCCCGCCTACGCGCTCTTTACGCCCAGTAATTTCGCGCAACGCTCGGGACCTACGTATTACCGCGGCTGCTGGCACGTAGTTAGCCGTCCCTTCCTCTCCGGGTACCGTCACAGGGATGGGCTCTTAACCCATCCCCGCCTCGTCCCCGGCGACAGGAGTTTACACCCCGAAGGGCTTCTTCCTCCACTCGGCGTCGCTGGGTCAGGCTTGCGCCCATTGCCCAAGATTCCCCACTGCTGCCTCCCGTAGGAGTCCGGGCCGTGTCTCAGTCCCGGTGTGGCCGACCACCCTCTCAGGCCGGCTACCCGTCGTAGGCTTGGTAGGCCGTTACCCCACCAACTACCTGATGGGACGCGAGCCCATCCCGAGGCGGCAGCTTAGGCAAAGCCCAGAGGCCACCCTTTTCACACAGCCCATGCAGGCCGTGCGCTTATGGGGTATTAGCCCGGGTTTCCCCGGGTTATCCCCCTCCTCGGGGTAGGTTGCTCACGCGTTACTCACCCGTTCGCCGGTCGCCAGCACCAGAACCAAAAGGTTCCGGCCTGCTGCCCCACGACTTGCATGTGTTAGGCACGCCGACAGCGTTCGCGCTGAGCCAGGATCAAACTCTCCAGCAAAATATCACAAAGCTATTTCTGGCTCAGTTTCGCAAGGCTACAAAAACCTGCGGAACACCTCAATTACAAGCCCTGTCGGGCTTCTCCTCTCCGCAGGGTGCGTGTCCCTTATTCTCCTGTCAAAGACCGCTTTGGATTCCGCTCCTTGGCGGCGATGTTTAAATTTATTCCACCCTCTCTTCCTTGTCAACCCCTCAGGAGAGACTCAAGTTAAAACTTGCCAACGTTCAAGGTTTTAACGATTTCAACTGATAAGTGGGAGTGAGAGGGTACTTATTCGGCTTTTCTCAAAGACCGCCTTTCGCAGCAAGAGTTTAATTTATGCCTCTCCCTCTCTGCTGTCAACCCCTGTAGTCGAGAAACTACTACTCTACAGGAGTTAAAGCTTTGAGAGGCTTATTCAACTTTCTTTCAAAGAACGCAAAGTACTAATTTATGACTCATCAGATGCCCTGTCAAGGGCTCATGGAGAGGAACCTCAAGTTTGAGGTTCGTCGTTTGAAACCTATTCAACTTTATGGAGCGGGCGACGGGACTTGAACCCGCGACCCCAACCTTGGCAAGGTTGTGCTCTACCAACTGAGCTACGCCCGCTTAAGGCGAGTAATAAAAATAGGAACTACTGTTGGTTTGTCAACTCCCCTTTGGGGCCTACCTGAATTGTGAGATAAGTTTCGCTGAAACCTCTGTTAACCTGTATTTGGAGAACTTTATCTGGGGTTGTAAAGGTAAGCTCTGCGCTTTTACCGTAGACTGTTATTGTAAGGGGCTCCCAGCCTTTTTCTGGCAACGTTGCCTTGTAGTAGGATACGACATCTTTAACGGGAGCTCCCCCCCTAAAAGCCAACCTTCCGACCTTTATATTCCCAGACTCGTAAATGAAGCTCTTATCCGGAATTAGGTGAAAACCAGGGTACACGGGAACGTTTTCCTCTAAAAGGTCTGTTTTTACTTGCTGTTCTTGAAGGGTAGGGGTTGTTTTTACCTCCTGTTGGGTGGCAGGAGCACAGGCTGAGGCTACTAAAATCGCAGGAACGAGAAGTATTCTCTTCATTTTCCCCTCCTAAAGTTAAAGGATTCTAACAGGGTCTACGTCTATTTTATACCTGATTGATAGGGGTTGAAAAAGGAGTTCTGTTTCCTCTTTTAACAACTTTAATTTCTTAAAAATTCTCTCCTCTTTAGTGGTTAAGAAGGCAATATACCTGTATCTCCCGTTCCGCTTCGGAATAGGAGCTGGGTTAAGTTTAGGAAAACTGAAGTATTCCGAGAGCCTTAGTGAAAGTTTCTGGTAAGCTTCCCTAAGTTTCTGGAGCTTTTTCTGTTTCTCAACCTGGAACTCAAGGAGAACACCGACAGAGTAGGGGGGATAGCCGAAGAGTTCTCTTGAGAGGAGCTCCCCCTCGTAAAATTCATCAAACCTGTAGTTAACCGCACACTTTACCGAAGGTTTCTCTGTATCGTAGGCTTGAACGATGGCTGAACCGGGCTGAAACCTTCCTGCCCTTCCAACCGCATGAACTATTGAATGGAAAGACCTCTCTGAAGCTTTAAAGTCGGGAGCTCCCCCCAGCTGGTCTGCAATAAGAACACCGACAAAAGTTAGACGGGGAAAGTTGTGGCCTTTAACCGCTACGTTTGTTCCAACGATTACGCTATACTTTCCTTCCTTTATCTCTTTTATAAGAGTGGCTCCTCTAAAGGGATCTTTTACAGTGTCAAGGTCTAAACGGACAATACTCCAATCTGGGTAGAGGTCTTTCAACTCCTTCTCTACCCTCTCTGTTCCATAACCTTTAAACTCCAAATAACTTCCACACTTAGGACATCTGAAGATTGGTCTATAACGCCTCCCGCAGATGTGACATACAAACAGGTCTCTTGACCTGTAATATGTCAGCGGAACTTTGCAGTATTTGCACTCGGCAACATAACCGCACTTTGGGCAAAAACCCTGAGAGTAGTAACCCCTCCGGCTAATGTAGAGGAGTGCCTGATTCCCCCTTTCAACGACTTTCTCAAGGGTTTTAAGGAGCTTCTCGGTGAAAATTCCTTTCCGGGGTTCAGTTTTAAGGTCAAGAATTTCTACTTTTGGAAGGGGAAGGCCAGTTACCCGACTGTTTAGACGGTTTAGCGTGTAAGTTCCCTCTTTTGCCTTTTTATAGGATTCAACAGAGGGAGTGGCAGAGACGAGAACGGCCGGAATTCCTAAGCTTTCTGCCCTGTAAACAGCAACGTCTCTGGCGTTGTAGTAGGGTTTTTGCTGCTCCTTGTATGACGGGTCCTGCTCTTCATCTACAACTATTAACCCCAAGTCTTTAACGGGAAGCAGAACGGCAGGTCTTGTCCCTACAAATACTCTGTAGCGTCCCTGAAGGGCAGAAAGCCACATAGAGACCTTTTCTCTCCTTGTTAACTTTCCGTGGAAGAGGCCAACTTCTCCGAAGTATGCCTCAACCCTTGCCCGGAGCTCTGGAGTAAGGAGGAGTTCCGGAACCAAGATTATTACCCTCTTTCCAGACTCAACTACTCTCTTTGCCGCCTGAAGGTAAACTTCCATTTTTCCAGAACCAGTAACCCCGTAGAGAAGGTGAACTCCAGGGTTTAAAATCTCCGAAAGGACTCTTTCCTGATCACCTGTAAGCTTTACTTTTCTCTTATCCTTAAGATCTTGCTGACGAACTTCCCCTATTTCCCTCTCATAAACAAGTTCGGCTAGGCCTAACTCACATACTCTTTTTACGGCGTATTCGGAAAAGTCTTTACGTATTTCAGAAAGAGGCGCTATTCCCTTTTCTTTAAGGTATGAAAGGAGTTCTTTTACAGATTTCCCCTTTCCTGAGTAGTTGTCCGAAATAAACCTTAGGTAGGAAACCCGTTTAACGGCGTCTTTCTTTATCTCTTCAAGGAGCTCTACAGCCCCTTTATTTACAAGTCGTTTTACGCAGTCGTAAAAACCCGATACTGAAAGCCTTTTTCTAATGGTTGAGAGGGAGAGAGCTCCGGAAGAGGAAGAGAGAAGCAGTGAGAAAACCTTCTCCTCGTTTGGAGAGAGCTTTCCAGAGAAATTCCTGTTAACCTTAAGCTTTACGTTCTCTTCAACGACAAAACCCTCCGGCAAAAACCTGAAAAGGGCTTCGCCAAAAGAGGAGCAGTAGTAGTCTGAAACGAACCGACAGACCTTCAAAGTTTCTTCAGTAAAAAGGGGGTAGGGGTCTGGAACGTCAAAAACGTCTTTAATTTCGTATGAAAGCGGCAGCTCTTTTCTTATGGATAGAATAATTCCCGTTCTTAACCTGTCCCCTCTTCCAAAGGGAACGATTACCCTTTTCCCTACTTCAGGTGGAAAACTCTCGTAGCCCGTTACTCTGTAGGTAAAGGTCTGGTCTAAAGGAAGGTCAAGGGCTACTTCAACGAACACCTTACCTCTTCCTCACGGTAGAGCCAACGGCCATAAGGAGAAGAAGAAGAGCTGAAAGAACGGCTAAAGAGATAACAAAGAATTCAAAGAGCTTAGGCACAACTACCTCCCTTCGCCGGGAGAATTATAAACCGGCTCCACTTTAACGGCGTCTATGTAGGGGAAGTTAAAAGTTGTAACCCGAACATAACCAACCACTTTAACTTTCTTACCTATCAGTTTAGACAAATCTCCGTAGTCGTAGTGGACGTATATGCACCCGGAAGAGTCGCAGACCAAAGGATCTCCCGGGTAGGGGGGAAACAGGTCTTGAGGCCTTTTGTAGGTGAGCTTACCTATAACCTTTACGTAACAGTCCCAGTAGGCCTTTGGGTGGTTTGAGAGAAGCCCCGCCGGGTAGGTTATTGTGTAGTCACCGGTAGCCGTTCTACAACCTGCCGCAAATAAACCCCCTAACAACAGGAGAGAGAGCCTTAAAAGAGAACTTTTCATCTGCCACCTCTTGTGAAATCTTACCCAATTTCTTTAGGTCTTTTGATAGGAACTCGTCCACAGCCCTTGATAGGGCATCTTCATTAGGTGGGACTGTAATTCCGTAAGGAGGGAGAACTATCTCAGGGAGAGCTCCAACGTTCGTTGAAACCACCGCCGTTCTACAGGCCATAAACTCTAAGGGAGCTCTCGCGATAACCTCCGAGCCTACCGACGGGACTACTGCTAAGTCACAGGCAGACATAAAGTGTGAAATGGAACTTAACCTCTCTGGAATGAAAACAATTTTCTCTGAAACTCCAAGTTTAACGGCAAGCTCTTTCAGTTCAGATAGCTTCTCGTTCTTCTCCTCTCCTACGACTACAGCTAAGTAGTCGTTCCTCTTAAGCTTTGAGAGAGCTCTAATAAAAACTCTGTGCCCCTTAACGGGATCCAACCTGCCTACAACTCCGATTAGTTTTCTCTTTCCCACTTTCAGCTTTTCTCTAAAGGCTCTCCTTCCCTCTTCCGAGTATTTAAAGACTTCAGTATCAACCATTCCCGGGATGATTATCTTCGGAAGCGAAGAGATAACGCTGTTTAAGAGTTTCACTGAAGAGACAATCACTCCGTCTACGAAGCGGCGGTGGAGTTCCCTGTTTAAGAAACTCTCCCGAACTCCTTTTGCCTGGCCGTGGAGACGGAAAAGCCTGTAACCGTAGCGTTTTTTCAGGAGAGCTCCGAAGAGCATCTCGTCTCCCCTTATCGTAAAAACAACCTTCGGCCTTACAGACTCAACCGCCCTTTTAAACGAAAAGAAAGCCTTAAAAGGAAGCCCTCTTCTGGGGTCTTCTATCGGAAGAACGTTAAAGCCTATCTCTTCTGCAGCTCTATAGGCAGGAAAACCGGGAATGGCAGCAACCGAAACAGAACACGCCTCAGATAGAGCTCTTGCAACCTTTATTCCCAAGTCGGTCAGTGCACTGTTCCACCGCTCATCTAAAACGACGAGAGCTCTCACCCCTTTCAATCTCCCAAAGCTTCAAGTACTTAAGGAAAGAGTAGTAAGAGGCCATAACGCTCAAAACAAAACCCTCAAAACCGTCTAAAAAGCCTCTTTTTAAAACGTAGCGTCTGAAAAACGAACCGGCAGGAGAGGTTAGAAGTTTAAAGAGGGAAAAGCGCTTACCCTTTTCATAAACCCCTTCAGCGTAAAGTGTTGAGTAGAGGTCAATCTTTCTAAGGTGCTGTGAAACAGACTCGTAGGAGTAGTGAAGGAGCTCCCCCCTCAAAGTTCCTACCTTTCCGTTTACTTCTAATCTCTCGTGAACCATATCTCCAACCCAGCGGCACTTTTTCCTTCGTGCAAGCCTCAGCTGGTAGTCGGGATTCCAGGCGTGGCGTATCCACCTGCCAAGGTAGTTTGTAAGTCTGTTGAATCTGTAGCCTGAAAACTCTGAGTTTTTAGAAATGGCCTCTTTAATGCTCTTGGAGAGCTCTTCCGATACAACCTCATCGTCGTCTAAAAACAGAACCCAGTCACATCTACAGAGGCTTAACAGGTAATTCTTCTGATTAACGAAGTTATCAAAAGGTCTAAAATGAACTTCCGTCCCGAACCCTTTAACTATATCTAAGGTTCTGTCCTCCGAACCCGAATCAAGAACAACAATCTGGTTTGCAATACCTTCTACGCTTTCAAGAACCTGTTTTATATGTTTTTCCGAGTTAAAAGTGAGAACTCCTACACTTAAACTCAAAGGGTTTTCTCCTTTTTAAACCGATTATAAAACCTATAAAGAGGAGTTGAAAAAACAAAAACCCGACCGAAAGCTGTAAAAATGTCCCTTCCTAAAGGAACTCTGGGAAGACGATAAGGTTTAAAATCCTCTTTAATAACTCCTCTCTTTGTTGTGAATACGTATTTAAAGTGTTTCTTAGCAATCTCCTTTGAAAAATTGGAGAAATGGCCAAAAGGCCAAGAAAACGTATTAACTTTTACTCCTAACTTCTTTTCAATCTGTTCTTTGGAAAGTATAAACTCCCGTTCTATCCTAATCCTCGCCTCATCTTCTGTTTCAAATTCCCCTAAGGTCTTAAAATTCCTACTCAGCTCTTCCCTTAAACGTTCTTTCCAGTTCCCTTTCTTTGGGAAAGACCTGCAAAATTTAACAACCTCTGAATTCACATTAAAGAGAAGGGATGATAGGGAGCTCCTGGTCTTAAACCTTGGAGTTCCCACTTCAGGCTCACCAAACAGGAGATACTCCCAGTGGAAATTCCTGCCGTCAAAGAAGTCAACGATCTCAAAAGATACAGCTTCTCTTAGGTGTCTCAGCCCGTGGGAACCGAAGGTGAAGACATCTTTCATAAGAGAGAGCTCCTCCCATGTTAAGTAATCCTGCCTGTCTCCCTTCAAGTAAGCTACGTGGGATTCAAACATTGAAAGAGGTTTTTGGAGTTCTCTGAACGAAACGGTACCGTTCCAGTAGTCTGATAGGTTTTTCCTAACAATACCGGAACCTACTCTATCTACAGTTATAAAGAGGTGTGCGGGAATTCCCATCTTTTTAAGGACAGGATAGGCATATATGAAATTATCGGCGTAACCATCATCAAAGGTTATTGCTGCCCTCGGTTTACTTCCTTTCTCTTCAAACAAAGCTTCAAGTGGAACTACCTTAAACCTGGTTTTTATAAGCCTTAAAACGTAAACAAATCCCTTTAAAGTCAGATCATCTACCCCATTTTCAGGGTATACTTTGTGAAGGTAGAAAATAAGGTCTGCCATCAAAACTCCTTAACCGGGTGGCTTAAAATGAAGTTAATAGTTCCATCGCCTGCAAAGGTTAATTTATCACTCTGGGTTAAAGGGAAAAGACCTGACGGTTACCATGAAATAGTAACCGTTATGCACACTATAAATTTGTTTGATACCCTTACGTTCCTCCCGTCAGACCGGTTTGAACTTGAAATTGAAGGGAATCAACCCCTCCCTTTAGGAAAGAGCAACCTGATAGTTAAAGCAAAGGAGCTCTTTAAAGAGGTAACAGGGATAAAGCCGAAAGTTAAGGTAACCCTCAGAAAAGCCATTCCGGTTGGAGCAGGGCTTGGAGGGGGGAGCTCCAATGCAGCAGCGACCCTTAAAGGGCTTAATACCCTATACGGGAACCCCTTAAGTGAGGGGGAGCTCCACCAGATATCAGCCCAAATAGGAAGCGACGTTCCCTTTTTCATAAAAGGCGGTCTGGCCATCTCCTACGGAAGAGGAGAAAAGCTCAAACACTACAACCCTGCAAGCTTCAAGCTCCTCTTAGTTTACCCAAACTTTTCCTGCTCAACTGCAGAGGTCTACCAAAAGCTTCCGAGGATAGAGAGGAACATTACACCTGAAGACGCCGAGAAACTGATAATTTCTCCTCTTATATCCCACAGGCTCAAAGAAGTTAAAGAGAACATGAACAACGACCTTGAGCTAAGCGAAGCCAAGTGCGTTAAACAGGCCAAGGAAGTAAAGGAAATCCTAAAAGAAATTGGACTTCACCCTTTAATGAGCGGAAGCGGCTCTTCCGTCTTTGCCATCGTTGAAGAGAACGAAAGCTTTGACACCACCCCCTTGAAAAAGACAGGCTGGTGGTATAAATTTCTGTCCGCAGTGTAGAGCTGGGGCGTAGCCAAGCGGTAAGGCAGCGGACTTTGGATCCGCCATTCGCAGGTTCGAATCCTGCCGCCCCAGCCATTTATTTATTGTGGTGGGAGTAGCTCAGTTGGTGGAGCGCCGGGTTGTGGCCCCGGCGGTCGCGGGTTCAAGTCCCGTCTCCCACCCCACAATCCGCCAAGCGGGAGTGGCGGAACTGGCAGACGCGCTGGACTTAGGATCCAGTGCCCTCGTGGCGTGTGGGTTCGACTCCCACCTCCCGCACCACAGGGCGGGCGTAGCTCAGTTGGTAGAGCACAACCTTGCCAAGGTTGGGGTCGCGGGTTCAAGTCCCGTCGCCCGCTCCATAGAGGCGGCGTAGCCAAGTGGTAAGGCAGGGGACTGCAAATCCCTTATTCGGCGGTTCGATTCCGCCCGCCGCCTCCAAATAACTAAGAACTTAAAGTGAAGTCTTTGAAGACTGCGTAATCTTTATTGACAAATCCCATATCTCGGGTCATCGTCAGCTCATAGTTACTTTCTCTCGTCGTATTCAATCTTTACATTCGGTTTCGGAGCTGGAAGAGTTTCTGCAGGTTTACTGATTTCAAACTTACCGCTCTTTATCCATTCTTTCAGTATCTCAGCAATTTCACGGGCTTTGTAGTATGAGGAGACGGGAGAGGTCGGAACTTTCTTGCCGTTTATCTCTATGAAGCCACGGCGGAGCTCCCCGTAGCTTACGTACTTAATTGGCTTTGCGTTTCCGGAAGGGTAGTCAACTGAGTAGTCTATGACGGGGGCGAATATCTCGTCGTCCCTTACAGAGGTGTAGTAGGCAATCCTTTCGTTGAGTATCGGTATTGGAATTCCTATCCCTACAAACATTGAAACGCCGTAGCCCAAAATAGATGCAGCCTTTATAAAGTCCGTTGACATCTGTTTCATGTCACCAACTACCATCAACGTTCCGGCACCTTCCATAGGCTGCCCTTTCTTACTCCTCTTAACTCCAAATGGGGAGTGCTGAGTTCCGTGGAAGGCAACGTAGCCTATTCCTCCCCCTAAGAAAATCCTTGTCCCTATCCCTATGCTCTCAAAGAACGGGTCGTTCATTAGGGGAGAGAGCTGGCCAGCTCCTGAGTAGGTTGCGTTTCCGAAGTTCGGTTTTAGAGTTCCCATGTAGGTGTAGATAGTTCTTGAAGACTTGTTTACAGCAACGTTGTAGTTCTGGTAGGCGTTTCGGGGGCTACATAGAATTGCGTCGTTTATGGTCTTTATGTTTATAAGCTTCTTTATCTCCCTTCGGGGGTAGCAGTCTGTCCCGTAGGCGTAGGCCTCAAGCTCTATGTCCTCTCCGGCTATGAGCTCCTCTATAACGTGGGCTCCTCCGTACTCAAACTTTCCAGGGTAGACCTCGTTCCTTGGGTCGTTCTCCGGAAGGGCAGTTGCTCCTATGTAGAGGTCAACTGCGGCAATTCCTCCGTAGGCCGGAACCCCGTTGAGATAAATCTCTTCCATCTTCATCCTTGGCTTGGTATGACCAACGTTTAGGAAGGCTCCGGAAGAGCACATGGCACCGAAAGTTCCGGTAGTGACTACGTCAACTTCCTCTGCAGCCTTTACTACTCCCAACTCCTCAACTATCTCAATCATTTCCTCGGCCGTAACTACTACAGCCTCACCCTTCCTTATCTTCTCGTTTATCTCCTCATAGGTCTTAACTACCTTGAATTTCTCCATCTAACCTTCTCCTCTCTTCAACTTCCCTAACTCTGCCTTAAGAGAAAGTATAAGTTTCTCAAAAACGCCGTAGTTAATCTTAACTGTTTCGTAAACTTCCCAAGCTATTTCCTCGTTGTAAGTGTGAGAGGTTAAGTTTCTCGCCTCTAAAAGGCTGAGCTACCTCTCCTCGTCTATCCAGCTTAACCTGTAGGCTCCGGAGTTACACTCACCGGCGTTTAAAAATTCGGCAAAACCTTTTAACCGTCTTCCAGGAAAGCTTAAATGTAAACTCAAACCTCTGGATAGCTGCGTCATAGGATAACTCCGGTCTCTCTTACAGATTCAGAAAACTCTCTACTGCTTCTCTTCAGGTCAACAATATCAAAACTCTTAAGCGTAGGCAGTTCTTCAAGCTCTTCCCGTATTCTGTAGATGGTGGAGAGTGGAACTTTATCTCTCAACTCTATTGCTACGTCAAAGTCTGAGGTCTTTCAAGCATTCCGTCTATAAAGTCAAAAGCTTCTTTCTTCATTTAATAGGCTCCGCTATCAGGTCAACGTTACTTGCAAGATCTGTAACCTTTGCCCTTACGAACTCTCCCGGTTTGAAGTTTCCCTTCAGGTAGACAATTCCGTCAATCTCGTAGGCGTTCCTGTAGCTCCTTGCCTCTACGAAACCGGGCATATCGGAGGAAGCAGAATTAACGATTAGCTCAAATTCCCTTCCTATCAGTTCTTTGTGCTTCTTCTCGTAAATCCAGAACTGCGCCTCTTCAAGGAGTGAGAGGCGGGACTCCTTTAACTCCTCCGGAAGGTCGCCGAGCCTGTAGGCTGCTGTTCCGTCTTCCCTGTAGTATTTGAAAAAGCCTACCCAGTCAAGCTCAGCCTCTTTTATAAATGAGTGGAGCTCCTCAAACTCCGCCTCCCCCTCTGTCGGGAAACCGACTATAAAGGTCGTTCTGATTGCAATGCCGGGAATTCTCCTTCTGAGCTTTTCAATCAAGGTCTCTGCAAACTTCCTTGAGTACTTCCTTCCCATAGAGGCAAGGACTTTGTCGTTTATGTGCTGGAACGGAACGTCCAAGTACTTAACAACCTTTTCAGATGAGGCAATGTAGTCAATGAGTGAATCTGAAATGTGGGAAGGGTAGGTATACATAAGCCTTATCCATTTAATCCCTTCAATCCTCTCAAGCTCAGGTAGGAGTTTAAGGAGCCCGTTCTCCTCTCCTCTATCCGTTAAATAGGCTGTAGTGTCTTGGGCTATTACGTAGAGCTCCCTTACTCCGAGGTCTGCTAATCTCTTTGCCTCTTCAACTACCTCTTTAATCGGCCTACTCTTTAGAGCTCCCCTTATTATCGGAATCGCACAGTAGGTGCAGCCGTTTGAACACCCTTCTGCAATTTTAAGGTAGGCAATGTGTTTCGGCGTAAGAATCTCTCTCAAAAGGTAGGGCTTATGAACTGCTACCTTCCTGTTGAGTATCCTCTCAACGCTGTCAAGTAGCTCATTTACTCCGATGAAGGCGTCAACTTCCGGGAGCTCCCTCCTTAACTCCTCCTTATACCTCTGGTAGAGGCAGCCGGCAACTACGACCTTTTTCTCGGGGGAGCTCTTCTTCTCCTCTATAGCGTTCAGTATTTCGTCAATAGACTCCTCTTTTGCCGGCTGGATAAAACCGCAGGTGTTTACCAAAATTACGTCTGCGTCCTCTAAACTGTTTGTAAACTCAACGTCTCCCGTAGCCTTCAGTAAACCTACCATAAGCTCTGTATCAACTAAGTTTTTAGGACAGCCAAGGCTTATAACTGCAACTTTTTTCTTCAACTCCGTCTCCTCAGAAAACCTTTATTCCGCTTCCCTCTTTTATCTTACCAACAACCTGAACCCACATCTCTCCCCTTTCTTGGAGTTCTTCAAGGAGTTCCTCCAACTTCTCTTCCGGAACAGAAATTAAAAGCCCCCCTGAAGTCTGAGGGTCAAAGAGGAGCATCTTCAGGTCTTCGTCAACGCTTTCAGAGAAAGTGACGGCCTTTCCTACATAGTCAACGTTGTCGTAAGTGGCAGCAGGAAGAAGTCCCATAGACGCATACTCTTTTGCTCCAGGTAAGAGTTCAAACGCTTTAGAATCAACTTCAGCCGCCACTCCGCTGAACTTCACCATCTCGTAGAGGTGCCCCAAAAATCCAAATCCCGTAACATCTGTACAGGCACTTACTCCGACTTTAACCATAGCCTCAGAGGAATCCTTGTTAAGGTGAACCATAACTTCCGAAACTGCTTCTATCTCTTCTTCCTTTGCCATATCGGCCTTTATTGCAGTAGTCAAAACCCCTATTCCCAACGGTTTTGTGTAGACAAGAACGTCTCCCGGCTTTGCCGTAGAGTTCCGAACAACCTTTTCAGGGTGAATTAACCCCGTAACTGAGAGGCCGAACTTGGTCTCAAGGTCGTCAACCGTGTGACCTCCTACCAGCGAAACTCCGGCCTCTTTGAGCTTCTCTGCTCCCCCTTTAAGAATTTCAGTTAAGTAGTCCATGGGAACTTTACAGGTGTCAAACATAACCAAGTTGATGGCCGTTACTGGCTTTCCTCCCATTGCGTAGATGTCTGAGAGGGCGTTAGCAACGGCAACCTGACCGTAAACAAAGGGATCGTCAACAACGGGAGTGATAAAGTCCGCCGTCTGAATCAAAGCTATCTCATCGGTTAACTTGTAAACTCCCGCATCTTCTGCAGTCTCTATTCCAACTAAAACGTTTGCGTCTTTTGAAAAAGAAACCTTACTCAAAACCTCCGAAAGCCCGACCGGGCTCAGCTTTGCCCCTCAGCCGGAAGCCCTTACGGTTTGAGTCAGCTTGAACTTCTTACTCAAGAATCTTTCCCTCCTCTTTCAGTCTCCTTATTAAGTGGTCCTCCTCTCCAACTTCTGCCCACCCTTTAGCCCTCAAGATACAGCTGTCACACCTCATACAGGGAACTTCCTCTCCCCTGTAGCAGGAGATTGAGTAGGAGTAATCAGCTCCTAAAGAAAGACCGAGTTTGATAATCTCTCCCTTGGTTAGGTTTATCAGCGGTGCGTGTATCTTCCACCTCTTTCCCTCTGCTCCAAACTTAGTTCCCCTGTTTAGGGCCTCTTCCATAGCTGACAGGAACTCAGGACGGCAGTCTGGATAGCCGCTGTAGTCAACAGCGTTCCATCCTCCAACCAAATTGGTAGTTCCCCTGCTTTCAGCAAAAGCTGCAGCTATTGAGATAAAAACGCCGTTTCTAAAGGGAACGTAGGTTATGGGAATTCCCCTCTCCTTCACCTCCTCAACAGAGTGGGTTTCAGGAACTTCCAAGTTTTTATCCGTCAGTGCAGAAGCTCCAAACTTAGAGAGATCAACTTCAAAGAGAACATGCTCTTTTACGCCTGCGTTCTTAGCAGTTATCTTTGCCATCTCCACTTCTATAGAGTGCCTCTGGCCGTAGTAAAAGGTAATGGCGTAAACCTCGTCAAACTGCTTCTTTGCCCAATAGAGGGCTGTTGTTGAGTCAAGTCCTCCTGAGAATATGACCACTGCTGAGTTCATTGTCTCTCCCAATTCGTTTTAAACTGAGAATATAATAACACTCAGTCAGAAACTAAATCTTAAGGGGTTTCATTCCTCTTGACCTTTCCGTTGACGATGAAATCGGTCATTTCCCGTTTTAAAGAGGTTTTGGATTGGAGAGTTTCCTGAATTTGACGACGTATTAACAACTAAATAAAATTACGGCGACAAATACTGCGTGTGGGGAGAGCGTTGACTTTTCAAGAGCTCATATTTACCCTTCAAGACTACTGGGCAAAACAGGGATGCATAATAGCTTCCCCTTACGACGTTGAGCAGGGTGCCGGAACGATGCACCCGTTTACTTTTCTAAAGGTCTTAGACAAAGATCCCTGGAGAGTTGCCTACGTTCAACCCTGCCGCAGGCCTGCAGACGGCCGCTACGGTGAAAATCCCAACAGGCTCCAGCACTACTTCCAGTTTCAGGTTATTCTAAAACCCTCCCCTGAAAACTCTCAGGAACTCTACTTAGGCAGCCTTGAAGCCCTCGGATTTAACCTGAGGGAGCACGACGTTAGGTTCGTTGAAGACGACTGGGAATCTCCGACCCTTGGAGCATGGGGACTTGGCTGGGAAGTATGGTTAGATGGAATGGAGATAACCCAGTTTACATACTTCCAGCAGGCTGGGGGAATCACTTTAGAACCGGTTTCCGTTGAGATTACTTACGGCCTTGAGCGTATCGCTATGTATATACAAGGGGTTGACAGCGTTTACGACATAGAGTGGACAAAGGGCGTTAAGTATGGCGACCTCTATAGGGAGAACGAGTATCAGTGGTCTATCTACAACTTTGAGAAGGCCGATACTGAAATGCTCTTTAAACTGTTTAACATGTTTGAAAAAGAGTCTCAAAGGCTCGTCAAGGAAGATTTAGCCCTTCCAGCTTACGACTACTGCCTCAAGTGTTCCCACGTTTTTAACCTTTTAGACGCAAGGGGCGCCATCTCCGTTGCTGAAAGGGCTTCGTTTATTGGAAGGGTTAGAAGACTTGCAGGAATGTGCGCAAAAAAGTACTTAGAGCTAAAAGAGGGTAAAAGTGAAGGCACAAAACCTTCTCCTTGAAATAGGATGCGAGGAGCTCCCGGCCTCCTTTGTAGAGCCGGCACTTTCCTACCTGAAAGACAAAATCTCTGAAAAACTTAACGAGAATTACCTCTCTTTCACGTCACTTGAAACCTTCGGAACTCCGAGAAGGCTCATCGTCATCGTTTACGATGTTCCGGAGGTTCAGCCGGACAGAGAAGAGTTAATAGTCGGCCCCTCTGAAAGGGCTGCCTTCGACGAAAATGGGAAACCCACTAAGGCAGCCGTTGGCTTTGCAAGGTCAAAGGGGGTTGATGTATCTCAGTTAACGGTCGTTGAAAACCCTCCAAGAAGGAAGGGAAAGTACGTCGCCGTAAGAAGAACCGTTAAGGGAAGGAAAGCTGCAGACGTTCTAAAAGAGATACTCCCCGAACTTATCACCTCAATTCCGTTTAAGAAGAGTATGAGGTGGGGAGTTAAAAAGGTAAGGTTTGCAAGACCTATCAGGTGGATAACTGCCGTTTACGGGAAAGAACAAATTGAGTTTGAGATAGACGGAATAAGGAGCTCCAATATTTCTTTTGGCCACAGGTTTCTCTCACCTGAGCCTTTCGTCGTTGAGGAGCCTTCAGAATTTATCTCCCAGCTTGAGGAGAGGTTTGTAGTTGCAGACATAGAGAAGAGGAAGGCAATAATTCTTGATAGAGCAAAGGACTTAGCAGAGAAAGTAGGAGGGGAGCTCATTGAGGACGAAGAGCTCCTTGAAGAGGTAACAAACTTAGTTGAGTTTCCATACCCGATTTTGGGCTCTTTTGAAGAGGAGTTTTTGGAGCTCCCCAAAGAAGTCCCCGTCGTCGTTATGAAAGACCACCAGAAGTTCTTCTCAGTTGTTGATAAAGACGGGAAACCGAAAAACTACTTCATCGGCGTTTCAAACATAAAACCGGTTGACGACCTCACCGTTAGGCTCGGCTATGAGAAGGTTTTGAGGGCAAGGCTCTCAGATGCCCACTTCTTCTTTAAGGAAGATAGAAAAAAACCTTTAGAAGATAGGGTTAAAGACCTTTCCGGAATCGTCTTCCACGATAAATTAGGAACAATGCTTGAAAAAACAAAAAGGTTGGAAGTTTTAGCTCCCTTTGTTTCCAAAACTCTCGGATTTAAGAAAGAGGAAAAGGCTAAAAGGGCTGCACACCTGTGTAAGGCAGACCTTCTAACCGAAATGGTTAACGAGTTTCCGGAGCTCCAAGGAACGATGGGTAAATACTACGCCATCTTAGACGGAGAAGACGAAGAGGTAGCAGTTGCGATAGAGGAACATTACCTGCCGAGGTTTTCAGGAGACAGAATTGCTGAAACTGAAACGGGAATTTCCCTCTCTCTTTCAGAAAAAGTTGACAACCTTACAGGTTTCATAGGAGTTGGACTAAAGCCAACTGGTTCTGCAGACCCGTTTGCCCTCAGAAGAAACGCTTTAGGACTGATTTATACCCTTATTGAAAGAAGAATTTCTGTTAACCTTACTCCCATCGTAGAGAAAGCTTCATCACTCTACAGGGAGCAGGGAGTCAAACTCTCTCCAAATACCGTTTCTGAAACTGTTGAGTTCGTTAAGGAAAGGCTCAAGAACCACCTGAGAGAGAAGGGATTCTCTCCCGATTCAGTAGACGCTGTCCTTTCGGTTTCAGACGACCCTTACGACTCCCTTCTAAGGGTAAGGGCCATAGAGAAGCTGAGACAGAACCCCGAGTTTGAGGCTGTTCTCTCCACAATGAGGAGAGTTGTTAACATAATCCCAGAAGGTTTTGTTCCCTCCTCCTTTGAACCTGAAGGGGAATATGAAAAGAAACTCTGGGAAACGTTCCAGAGGGTAAAGGAAGAGATTGAGGAGCTCCTTAAAGAGAAAAACTACAAGGGGGCACTCCTCAAAGTTAAGGAGTTAAAACCGGCAGTAGACAGCTTTTTTGACAACGTTATGGTTATGGATAAGGACGAGAAGGTGAGAAACAGGAGACTTAGTCTCCTTAAAGCTATAGCAGACCAACTTCTTAAACTTGTAGACTTTTCAAAACTCGTATTTTAAGGGGGCGCGGAAATGCCTAAAAAAATGGTCTACTACTTCGGCGGTGGAAAGGCCGAAGGAAGTGCCGAAATGAAAATGCTTTTAGGTGGTAAAGGGGCAAACCTTGCCGAGATGACCAACTTAGGACTTCCCGTTCCACCGGGAATCACAATAACAACAGAAGTGTGCAGAGAGTATTTTGAGGAGGGACAGAAGTTCCCAGAGGGGATGTGGGAACAGGTTCTTGAAGGGCTCCAGAAAGTTGAAAAGGAGATGGGTAAGAAGTTTGGAGACAGGAAAAATCCTCTCCTCGTTTCCGTTAGGTCTGGAGCTCCAGTTTCAATGCCGGGAATGATGGACACAATTCTAAACCTCGGCCTTAACGACGAAACCGTTCAGGGGCTTGCAGAATCTACTGGAAACGAAAGGTTCGCTTGGGACTCCTACCGCCGCTTTATCCAGATGTTCGGAAACGTCGTAATGGGAATTCCCCACGATAAGTTTGAAAAAATCCTTGAAGAGAAGAAAAAAGAAGTAGGAGCGAAGCAGGACGTTGATCTAACAGCTGAAGACCTGAAAGACATAGTTAAACGATACAAAGAGCTCGTTAAGAAGGAAACCGGAAGAGAATTTCCCCAAGACCCATACGAACAGCTCAAGATGGCAATTAAGGCCGTCTTTGACTCCTGGAACAACCCCAGGGCTATTAAGTACCGTGAAATCAACAAGATACCTGAAGACTACGGAACGGCCGTAAACATCGTTGCAATGGTCTTTGGAAACATGGGAGATACATCCGGAACGGGAGTTGCCTTCACGAGAAACCCGTCAACGGGAGAAAACATCTTCTACGGAGAGTACCTGAAGAACGCCCAAGGCGAGGACGTAGTTGCAGGAATTAGAACTCCCCAACCACTAACAAAAGCTCAGAAGACAAGTGAAAACCAGATCTCGTTAGAGGAAGAGTTTCCAGAGGTCTATAAGCAGCTCCTTGAAGTAAGGGACATCCTTGAGAAGCACTACAGGGATATGCAGGACATTGAGTTTACAATAGAGAACGGAAGACTTTGGATGCTCCAGACAAGGGCTGGAAAGAGAACTGCAAGGGCTGCAGTAAAAATTGCCGTCGACATGGTTAAGGAAGGGTTGATTACAAAAGAAGAAGCCATTTTAAGGGTTGACCCTACGCTCATAAACCAGCTCCTCCACCCGATGCTTGACGAGGAAGATAGGAAAAAAGCAATAGCAGAGGGAAGGCTTATAGCAAAAGGTCTTCCAGCAGCTCCGGGAGCAGTTAGCGGTAAGGTTGTCTTTAATGCCGACGAGGCCGTTGAGATGGCCGAGAAGGGAGAAAAGGTCATTTTAGTTCGCCACGAGACGTCTCCTGAGGACATCCACGGAATGCACGCAGCAGAAGGGATTCTTACCGCAAGGGGTGGAATGACCTCCCACGCTGCAGTCGTTGCAAGGGGAATGGGTAAAACCTGTATCGTTGGAGCAGAGTCTATCCACGTTGACTATGACAAAGAAGAGTTCAGAGTCGGAGACGTCGTCGTTAAAAAGGGAGACGTTATAACGATAGACGGATCAACGGGAGAAGTTTTCCACGGAGAGCTTAAAACAATCCCTGCCCAGATCTCCGGAGAGTTTGAAGAGCTTATGAAGTGGGCAGACGAGATCAGAGACCTTCAGGTAAGAGTCAACGCCGACACCCCAGAGGACGCAAAACAGGGAAGGGAGTTTGGAGCCGAAGGTATAGGTCTGTGTAGAACTGAACACATGTTCTTCAAGGAAGACAGAATTCCTGTAGTTAGGGAAATGATTCTCGCAAAGACTGAAGAGGAGAGGGAGAGAGCTCTCTCAAAACTCCTCCCGATGCAGAGGGAAGACTTCATCGCCATTTTTGAGGTTATGAACGGCCTTCCCGTTAACAAAAGGCTCCTTGACCCGCCTCTCCACGAGTTCCTGCCGAGAACAGAAGAGGAGTTTGAGAGGACTGCCAAGGAGATGGGACTTCCGGTTGAGGAACTGAAGAAGAGGGCTGAGGAGCTCCACGAAGTAAACCCGATGTTAGGTTTAAGGGGTTCAAGGCTCGGAATTGCCTACCCCGAGATATACAGAATGCAGGTTAGGGCAATCCTTGAGGCTGCCTGCATCTGTAAGAAGAACGGAATTAACGTTCTCCCTGAGATAATGCTCCCATTGATTGCAGACGACAGGGAGCTTATGAAACTGAAAGAGCTTATAGACGACGTTGCAGCTAAGGTCTTCTTAGAGCAAGGAACAGAGGTCGAATACCAAGTTGGAACTATGGTTGAAGTTCCAAGAGCAGCTCTCATAGCCGACCAGCTTGCCCGCTACGCCCAGTACTTCTCCTTCGGAACAAACGACCTTACACAGATGACCTTCGGCCTTTCAAGGGACGACGCCGGAAAGTTTATCGGAAAGTACATTGACGAGGGAATCCTAAAAGGTGATCCGTTTATGCACATAGACGAGAACGGAGTCGGAAGGCTCATAAAGCTTGCCATTGAAAAAGGTAATTCCGTAAGACCCAACATGAAGACAGGAATCTGCGGAGAGCACGGAGGAGACCCTAGGTCTATCAACTTCTTCCAAAAAGTTGGAGTTAAATACGTAAGCCCTTCTCCTTTCAGGGTTCCGATAGCAAGGCTCGCCGCAGCTCAAGCCAAGATTAGACAGAAGAGGGGAGAACTCTAAACCTAAATTAAAGCTTACAAATCGGGGGGCTGCGCCCCCTTTTCTTTTTTTTGAGACTAAAATAAAAACTGAATTAAAGAAAGGGAGGCAACAGTGAAATTGCTCCTATCCGCACTCCTGATAGCGCTGCTGGCTTCAGGGTGTTCTCAGGCAAAACTTGAAAAAGTTGAAGTTCAGAAACAGTCAACTCAAAAAAACAAAACAGAAGAATCGGAAAAGGTGATAAGAACTCTCCTTAAACCTTTATCTGTTCGCGGAGTAGAAGTTAAAAGCATAAAACCTACCTCTGAAGTGCAAGTTCCGGGATTTAAAACGTTTGAAGTTGACCTTATAGACAACAACAACCACAGGGAGTTAAAAAGGTATATCTTCGTCAACACGGAAGATAACTACATCGCTCTCCAGATATTTAAGTATTCCGTTAAAGGAGATAAAGTTATTCTAAAGCCCCTTAAGCCCAAAAACGCAGAAAAGCCCTTAAAAGTTGACATCTCTTTCCTAAAACAGATAGACAAAGAGTTAACAGAGGCCAACATTCCTTATATTGTAGGAAAAGGCGAGAAAAAGATCTACATCGTTTGGGACGTTTTCTGTCCGTTCTGTTATAGTCACTTTAACCAAGTTGAGGAGATAGCTAAAAAGAATAACATTGAAATTCACATGATACCTTTGGCCGTTCACGGAGAGGACTCCCTTAAAGGGCTCGTCTACTATACAAAGATTGCAAGAGAGAAGGGAACGGTAGGAGCTCTTAAGGAGCTCTACGGTATGGGAAACGGTGACTTTATGAAGTATGAAGAGGAACTCAAAAGTAAGCTCAAGAACCAGAAAGAAATTTCTCCAGATCAGGAGAAGATCATAAAAACCCTTAAAGACGTAGAAATGAAGCTCGTAAAGAACGGAGTAAGGGCAACTCCTACACTCATTTACGCACCACCTGGAGAGAATAAAGGAAAGATCCACGTAGGGTTTATGCCTATAGACAAGTTCATACAAGATAAGAAAAGCAACTAAATGGAAGGAATTACTTTAAAAGAGCTAAGTTTAGGCTATAGGAAACCTCTCATATCTTCCCTTTCTGTTCACATGTCAGAAGGGGAGTTTTGGGTTATTGTTGGTCCAAACGGAGCCGGGAAGAGCACATTGATAAAAACGATATTAGGAATAGTTCCACCACTTTCAGGAAAAGTATTCATACACGGGAAAGACTGCACCTACAGCTGTGATGAAAGGCGTTTTTTGAGCTACGTTCCACAGATGGAGAACTACTCCCACTCGTTTCCTGCAACGGCCTTAGATGTTGTTCTTTCAGGCCTATTTCCAAGGCTTAAGAGGTTTGAGAAAATAGGAAGGGAGAAAATAGAAAAAGCCCTCCGATGGATGGAGGAGCTCCACCTCAAAGACGTTGCCGACAGGCCTTTCAGCAAACTCTCAGGGGGACAGCAGAGGAAAGTTCTCATAGCGAGAGCTCTCATCAGTGACCCCCACTACATCTTTTTAGACGAGCCGACAACGGGAGTAGATTTAAGGAGCTCCCGTAAAATCTTGGAACTCTTAGATAGACTCCACAAGGAAAAAGGCTTCGGTATTTGTATGGTAACTCACGACCTCAACTTCGTCTGGAAGTATGTAGACAAAGTTATCCTGATAGGATACAACGGTAAATACTTTATAGGCAGGAAAGAGGAGATACTGAGCGAGGATCTCCTCTCAGAAATCTACGAGGTGCAGGTAAAAGTAGTTCTTACAGATTTCGGCCCCGTCTTTTTGGTTGGGGATAAACACATTTAACTCCTTTTTCTCCTGAGGAGCTCCCTAATTTTCAAGAAAACAAAAAACACAGTCCAAGCAATAGTAACAACGAAGAAGAACCAGAAAAAAACAGTTCCTATCTCAGGTTTATTTATCAACTTACTCCCTTATCTGACCGTTTCCGAAGATTATGTATTTTGGAATTGTTAAGTCCTCAAGTCCCATTGGCCCTCTTACGTGAACCTTGTCGGTTGAGATTCCCATCTCTGCACCTAAGCCAAAGACATTTCCGTCTGTGAACCTGGTTGAGGCATTGACGTATACGGCTGCTGAGTCAACCCTATTCAGGAACTTCATTGCGTTCGTGTAGTTTTCAGTAACAATTGCGTCGCTATGGTGGGAACCGTAGGTATTTATATGGTCTATGGCCTCGTCTAAAGAGTCAACAACCTTTACAGCTAAAATGAGGTCTAAATACTCTGCATACCAGTCCTCTTCCGCTGCAGGCTTTACGTAGTCTGGATCGTAGCTTCTGGTTCTCTCGTCTCCTCTGAGTTCTACTTTTGCCTTCTTAAAGAGCTCTATCATTGTCGGAAGGAATGCGTCGGCAATTTTACTGTGAACTAACATCGTCTCCATTGCGTTGCAAACTCCGGGTCTTTGAACTTTCGCATTGAAACAGATGTTCCAAGCCTTTTCAAGGTCTGCAAACTCGTCAACGAAAACGTGGCAAACTCCCTTGTAGTGCTTAATTACAGGCATTCTGGCGTTTTCTGCAACGAACCTTATGAGCCCCTCTCCGCCCCTCGGAATAACAACGTCTACATACTCGTCAAGCTGAAGGAGCTCTTTAACTGCAGACCTATCTGTAGTGTCTATAAACTGGATGGCTTCCGCCGGGAAACCCTCTGAAGCAGCAGCCTCTTTCAGTATGTTCACCAAAACTCTGTTTGAGTTTATTGCCTCTGACCCTCCCTTCAGGATAACTGAGTTGGAGCTCTTTATACAGAGTGAACCGGCCTCAACCGTAACGTTGGGACGGGACTCGTAGATAATAGCAACAACTCCAAGGGGAACCCTCATCTTCCCAATCTTCAGGCCGTTAGGCCTCGTCCACATCTTTACAACTTCTCCAACAGGGTCGTTGAGGTTTGCAACGTCCTTTAGAACCTGAACCATTCCAGCAATTCTCTTTTCGTTTAGAAGGAGTCTATCAAGCATCGCCTTAGATAGCCCTTTTTCCTCTCCGGCAATCAAGTCTTTCCTATTTTCTTCCTGAATCAGCTCTCTCTTCTCCTCTATAAGCTGGGCAGCCTTTAAGAGGGTTCTGTTTTTTACCTCTGTTGAGATATCAATAAGGCTGTAGCTCACCTCTTTTGCACGTTTTGCAACTTGTTTAACGTTAAACATTAGATTCCCTCCTGTGTAAGGTTTAAATTGAAAGTAATAAAGTTTTTAGGGGGATACGATGAGAAAAATTTTAGCATTGACGCTTACGGGAAGTCTCGTCTTAGGAGGATGCGCAACTACCCAGCAGGGCGCTCAAACTACTCCTAACAAAACGGCAACGGGAGCTGCAATAGGAGCTGTCGTCGGAGGAGTTGCAGGAGCTGTAACTGGCCCTAAACACCACAAGGGTAAAAGAATTCTTATAGGTGCAGCGGCGGGAGCTCTCATAGGCGGAACCATAGGCTACATATTAGACCAACAGGCAAGCTCCTTAGCAAAAGACGTTGGCGTTCAGCCGATAGACAACACAAACCCCGAAGTAAAACCCCAAGAGCCACCAATCTCTAATGAGAAACCTGTAGCTGTAGTGAAAGAGCCCGAAAAGGTTAAACTGATAATGAAAGATTCTGTTCTGTTTGACTTTAACAGCTACCATTTAAAACCTGAAGCTAAGGATATGCTGAAAAGAGTCGCCCAAACCCTCAACCAGAACCCAAACACTGTAATACTCGTAGTTGGCTACACAGACAGTACCGGAAATTTTGACTACAACGTAAAACTATCAGAGAAGAGAGCAGAGGCCGTTAAGAACGAGCTCGTCTTAAACGGAGTTGACCCAACGAGAATCCTCACGTTCGGCTGCGGTCCCAAACACCCGATAGCTCCAAACAACACCCCTGAGGGGAGAGCTCTCAACAGAAGGGTAGAAATCCTGGTCTATCCAAAGGGAGTAACGATACCTAACCCCTGTGATTAAAACTATATTTCTCCTTAAACCTGCTAAAAGGAGAAGTATGGAAAAGAGGTACTTCATAAAGACCTTTGGCTGCCAGATGAACGTTAACGACTCTGAGAAGATGGCCGGCCTTCTTGAGGATATGGGCTACAAAAAAGCTGAATCTCCCGAGGAGGCCGACATAATCATAGTCAACACCTGCTCCGTTAGGGCAAAGCCGGATAACAAGGCCTACTCTTTTATAGGAAACCTGAAGAGAGTCAAGAAGAAGAGACCTGAAACCGTCGTTGCAGTTGCAGGCTGCGTTCCACAGAAAGAGAAAGACCAAATCTTAAGGTTCGGCCACGTTGACCTCGTTTTCGGAACGTTTAACTTCGTCAAACTTCCCCAGCTCCTTGAGAGAGTAAAAAGAGAAGGAAGAGTAGTTGAGATACTGAACTCAAAAATTCCCGAGGAAGAGAGAATCCCACTGATAGAGAGCTCCCCTGAAAACCCATTCGTTGCCTACGTTACAGTTCAGAGGGGCTGTAACAGGTTCTGCACCTACTGTATCGTTCCCTTTACGAGGGGCAGGGAAAGGAGCGTTAAGCCGGAGCTGGTTTTAGAGGAAGTAAAGAGGCTCTCAGAGAGGGGCGTAAAGGAAGTCCACCTCTTAGGGCAGAACGTCGACTTCTACTCCTACTGCAGAACAGACCTTGCAGACCTTCTCTATAAGGTTTCGGAAGTTCCGGGAATAGAGAGGGTAAGGTTTACAACTTCCCATCCGGCAGGTTTCAACGAGAAAATAGCAAGGGCAATCAGGGACATAGACAAGGTCTGCCCCTACGTTCACCTTCCGCCTCAGAGTGGCTCAAACAGAATCTTAGAGAGAATGAACAGGGGCTACACCAGAGAGGAGTACATTGAAAAAGTCAAGATGCTGAAAGAGTTGGTTCCAGAGGTCGCCCTTTCCGGAGACTTTATAGTCGGCTTTCCCGGAGAGACGGAGAAGGACTTTGAGGATACCCTCTCCCTTGTTGAAGAGTGCGTCTTTGACCAAGGGTTTGTCTTTGAATACTCCCCGAGGCCGTTTACAAAAGCTGCCACTTTTGAAGACGACGTTCCCAAGGAGGAAAAAAACAGGCGCCTCACGGAACTCCAAAACCTTATTAAACGCCAAGCAGAGGAAAAAAACAGGGAAAGAGTAGGGAAAATTGAAGAAGTTCTCATAGAGGGTTTCAGCCCTAAAGGAACGGAGCTCTACGGAAGAACTAAAGACAACAAACCTGTTGCCGTTGAAGGGGAAGAGGAGTTAATAGGGAAGATAGTAAAGGTTGAGATAACTGGGAGCTCCCCATTCTTCTTAAAGGGTAAACCGGCTTTAGAAGAGGTTAAGGTTGGAGGTTAAGGAGGTTTTTAAGTCGTTCCCGGCGGATTTAGTCTTTAGAGCTCATTTTAGATAAAGCTACAACTTTGGGTAGAGGAGAGAGCCATGGTTGAAGTCTCTGTAATCGGCATTGCCCAGGACAGGTATACCGGAATGCCGATAATCATCTTAGGAAACGAGCAAGAGAGGTTTGCAGTTCCCATCTGGGTCGGGAACTGGGAAGCAGAACTCCTTGAGACAGAGCTCCTGGGAGCAGTTCCACCGAGACCTTTTCCCTACGACCTTATAAGGGAGCTCCTTTCAATTTTCGGCGGAGAAGTTGAGAGGGTGGTAATCAACGACTTTGACAAGGGAATCTACTTTGCCGTCATTGAGGTTAGAAGAGCCGACGGAGAAGTCCTAAGGGTAGACTCAAGGCCAAGTGACGCAATCAACCTTGCAGTAAGGGTCAACGCTCCCATCTACGTTAAGAAAGAGGTCATAGAGAAGGCCTCTGTAATTCCGCTGGACGAGTGTGAAGGGGACGAATGTCAAGAACAGTGGGAGAGGTTAATTAGGGAGCTCTTCGGAGGCGAGTAGTGGCCGTAATGGAGATAGTCGTTATCCCGATGGGAACGGGAAAGCCGGGTGTAAGCGAGTTCGTTGCCGAGTGCGTAAAAGTTTTAGAAGAGATGGGGTTAAATACCAGCTAACGGCGATGGGAACGATTGTTGAGGGTAGTTTAAAAGAGGATGCACAGAGTTCCGTTTGAGATGGGAGCTCCCCGGGTAGTCACCTCAATCAAGATAGACGAGAGGGTTGACAAGGAACTCCACATAGAAGAGAAGGTAAAGGACGTAAAAGAAAAGCTCTAATGGTTAAAGAGGTAAAGACCGAAGACGGCTCTCTGACGCTCTTTTCCGAAAGGTTCAAAGAGCCATACCATTCTGTAACTGCCGGAGCCTTTACCGAGGCCGTTGAGAAGTTTTGTAAACCCTGCCGAATAAGAGAAAAGGCTAAAGAAGGAAAGGTTAACCTTTTAGACATCTGCTTCGGACTAGGATATAACACAGTTGCGTTCATAAACGAAGCCCTCTCTGAAAACCCGAAAGCCCACCTGAAGATTGTCTCATTTGAGTTTGATATCTCGGTAATTGAGAAGTCTCTCAAACTTGACTGGAAAGAGTTTAACAGGTGGAAGTGGGTTTTAAGAGGAGCTCTCAAAAACAGAAACTGCGAAAAAGACGTTTTAGTCCTCTCAACAGAAACGCCACAAATTCAGCTGAAGGTCTACATAACTGAGGGGCGGGATTTCCTGAAAAAGTTCTCCTGTAAGTATGAAAACTTTGCAGATGCAGTTTTCCAAGACCCTTTCTCTCCAAAAGTGAACCCGGAGCTCTGGACTTACGAGTTCTTCAAAGAGATAAGAAAAATGACCAAAGAGACGGGAATCCTTGCCACCTACTCAACGTCAACGGCGGTGCGGAGAGCTCTCCACATGGCCGGCTTCGGAGTAAAAGAGGGAGTAGCAGTAGGAAGAAAATCCCGTTCAACCGTAGCTTCGCCATTCTTTAAAACAGAAGAAAACTTGACTGAAAAGTTCAAACTCCCAACGTCTGTTCCCCTTAGAGACCTGCACCTCTCAGAGCCTCCAGATCTCATAAAGTCCAGAAGGGAAGGCTGTATAAAACTCCTCTCCCGTTCCCTACCTCTGGAAATTATCTACTGATCGGGACTAATTTAGGATTAGGAAACAAAAAAACGTGAGGAGGGTAGAATGGGAAACAGGTACGTTCCGGCCGGCAGGAAAGAGTACACGTGGGAGAGCGATAACCCCTACTACGAAAAGAGAAAGTATCTGGAACCGACAGTCTGTGAAGAGTGTAGAGCCGTATTTAAAGACGGCCGTTGGCAGTGGCCTGAGCAGCTTCCTGAACCTATCCCAGAAAACGCAAACAGGTCACTTTGCCCTGCCTGTAGGAGGAAGAGGGACAGGTACCCTGGAGGGTTTGTCTATCTAAGCGGAAAGTTCTTTGAAGAGCACAGGGAAGAAATCCTTAACAGGATAAAGAACGTAGTAGACGAGGTTATGTCACAAAGGCCTCTTCAGAGAATCCTCTGGATAGAGGAAAAAGAGGACGGGAAAACGGAGATAGCAACAACAAGCGAACACCTTGCCCGCCACATCGGAGAGGCAGTTAACAAGGCTTACAAGGGAGATTTTAAGGTCAAGTATAACGAAGGAGAAAAGTTGGCAAGGGTTTTCTGGCACAGAGACCACTAAAATAAAAAGCCCCCGCAGGTGCGGGGGCAGCCTCACTTCCCAACCAAGGAATTAGCCAGCAAGTGGGTTAGCGTAGAGGAGAATTAGAGCAATGACAAGACCGTAAATGGCAAGTGCTTCAATAATAGCAAGACCGATAAACATTGTTGTAGTGAGCTTACCGGCCATCTGTGGGTTCCTTGCCATTCCTTCACAAGCACCTCTTACGGCCTGACCCTGTCCGGCACCGGCACCACCGGCAGCAGGTCCGATGGCAAGGCCTGCTCCGATTGCTGAAAGGCCGAGGATAAGAGCCTTACCAGACTCAGCTCCTCCCTCACCTGCAAGAGCCGGGAGAGCTCCTACAACCATGAGGAAGAGCGTAAAGAGGATGCTCTTGAGATAACTCTTTTTCATCAGATACCTCCCTTCCTGTTTCTATTAATAACCTACGTGTTCTTCCTCGTGCTCCTCAATTGCCGTAGCAATGTAAACAACCGTTAATATACAGAAGATAAAGGTCTGAAGAAAGCTGTTTGCAAAGACGATAAACTCACCTGCTACAGGAACTAAGAAAGGTATGAGCATAAGGAGAACTACAACTACCATCTCGTCGCCGAACATGTTACCGAACAGACGGAAGGAGAGAGAGAGAATCCTTGAAAGGTGAGAAACAACCTCAATGGGGAACATTAAAGGAGCCATCCAGGGAATCGGCCCTGCAAAGTGTTTAATGTAGTTAATGAAACCGTGTTTCTTAATACCTTCGTAGTTGTAGACGAGGAATGAGATGATTGCAAGGGCAAGGGTAGTGTTAAGGTTTGCCGTCGGCTGAGCAAGTCCGGGGATAAGACCCATCAGGTTGCCGACGAGGATGAATACGGCAAGCCCTGCAATAAGGGGAAAGAATTTCCTTCCGTAGCTTCCCATCGCATCTTCAAGGGTATAGACGATGAAGGAAGTAAGGGCTTCAAAGATATACTGCACTCTATCGGGGAACCTATTCAGGTTCTTCCCAAGAATGTAGGCAAAAGTAAGGACAACGGCCATCTCAAGCCAAGTCATTGTAACGTGGTCGGGAATTCCCACAATCTTGATTACGCTTCCTTCCATTTCCTCCACTCCTTACGGTGAACTACAACGGAGATAAACAGCCCTAATTGGCTCAGCGTGACCGCCGAAATTATAGCAAAGAAGTCTAAACGAGTAAACAGACTTAAACCAACAAGGATAAGAAGAATAGAGAGGTATCGCCAGAAGAATCCGGGCTTTGGAAGGTAACCTGCAAGGACTTGCTGAGGAAGGCGTTTGGAGAACTTTACAAGTAAGTAGTAATCAAAAGCCATAGTGAGATAGCCGATGAAGAAAGAGAAGGTAAAAAGGGAGAGTCCTTTCAGGAGTAAAGATGCAAGAAGACCTGTGACAAAACAGAGGAGTTCCACCAAAACAAACGTCCTAACAAAACTTTCAAACTCTCTCATCGGGATATCTTCTTCAGCTCCCTGTAAACGTTTTTAAAACCGGCAGCCAAACCTATGAAGAACCAAAAGATTGTCAACCATGGGAAGGTATGGAACTTCTTATCAAGCCAGTAGCCTATGGCTAAACCGATAAAGATGGCGAGGGCGAACTGCACCCCCACCATCATGTAAGACGTTCTCTCTATATAGTCTTTAAGCTTTCCCACTTCTCTCCCTACATGACATAAAGGCTAAAAAAGCGCTACAGCTAAAAAGGTCATTCCTGCTTTGGAAACATTCAGCTCCTCGTGAACAAAAGGCTGAATAAAAGCAACCTGCAACTCCTAAACCTAACAGCTGTTTACCGAACTCGTAAAAGGCTCTGTTCCAATTCATCGTCAAAGAATTTCCTTTACTTCTCTAAAAGCAACCTCTGCGGCTCTTACTGTTTTCTTAATGTCCTCGTCTGTGTGGGCGGTTGACATAAAGGCAACCTCAAACTGGGACGGAGCCAAATAGACTCCCTGCTCTAACATCTTCCTGAAGAACTTTGCGTAGGCTTCTGTGTTTGAGGTAAGGGCGTCCTTGTAGTTCTTAACATCAACGGGAGTAAAGTAGACGATGGAGATACTCTCTATTTGCTTGAAGCAGAGTTTCTCGTAAATTCCGGCAGACTTTGCAGCCTCTTTAAGGCCTTCTGAGAGCTTCTCTGTCTTCTTCCTTAGCTCTTCGTAGACGCCAGGCTTTTGGAGCTCCCTCAACGTCCTAATCCCTGCAACCATTGCAAGGGGGTTCCCGGATAGGGTTCCTGCTTGGTAAACGGGTCCTTCAGGGGCAAGGTAGTCCATTATCTCTGCCTTCCCTCCAAATGCCCCAACCGGAAGGCCTCCTCCAATTATCTTCCCAAAGCAGGAAAGGTCTGGAGTAACTCCAAAGTACTCCTGAGCTCCACCTAAGGAGAGTCTGAAGCCTGTTATAACTTCGTCAAATATCAGAACTATTCCTCTCTCTGCCGTGAGCTCCCTGACCTTCTCAAGGAAGCCAGGCTCAGGAATTATCAGTCCGGCGTTTGCCATAACCGGTTCCATAATAACGGCGGCAACGTCGTCTCCAACTTCGTCAACCACTTTTTTAAGGGCATCAATGTTGTTGAAGGGAACGGTAATCGTATGTTTTGCAAAGTCTTCGGGAATTCCGGGGCTTGTGGGAACCCCAAAGGTTGTAAGTCCGGAGCCAGCCTTAACCAAAAGGGCATCAACGTGGCCGTGGTAACCTCCTTCAAACTTTATGACCTTGTTCCTTCCCGTATACCCCCTTGCAAGCCTTATTGCAGACATCGTAGCCTCTGTTCCAGAGTTGACCATCCTCACCTTCTCAACGGAAGGAACAAGCTCAAAGATCATTTTTGCTAACTCTACCTCTAACTCGGTGGGAGCTCCGTAACTGGTTCCCTTCTCTGCCTGTTCCTTTATACCCTCAACGACAGACGGGTGGGCGTGACCTAAAATCATAGGCCCCCAAGAGCAGACGTAGTCTATATACTCATTTCCATCAACATCCCAAATGTGGGAACCTTTTGCTTTTGCTATAAACCTGGGAACGTCTCCGACGGACTTGAAAGCCCTAACGGGACTGTTTACTCCTCCCGGTATGTACTTCTTTGCCTCCTCAAAGAGAGCTCTTGAACGCTCAACCTTCATTTTCTACCTCCTTCCCTATTCTCGGCTAATAGTATCAAAAAAAAAGCCCCGCTCGGGGCGGGGCTTAAGGTTGTTAGTATTTAAGTTTACTACTCTTGAGCTTCTCCTGTCTTTTCACAGTAGTCCCAGGTTACCTTCCTGTACTCTTTCCTTCCCGTTCCAGCAGGAATTAACCTACCGATGATCACGTTCTCCTTAAGTCCCCTCAAGTAGTCTCTCTTACCTGCGATTGCAGCCTCAGAGAGAACCCTTGTGGTCTCCTGGAAGGAGGCTGCAGAGATGAAAGAGTCTGTTGAGAGGGCAGCCTTTGTGATACCTGTAAGAACAGGCTTAGCCTTAGGTGGTTTCTTACCTTCCTTAAAGAGCTGTTCCCTTACTCTCTCAAACTCGTGCCTGTCAACAATCTCCTCAACAAGATAGTTGGAGTCTCCGGAGTCTTCAATCCTAACCTTAGAGAGCATTTTCCTGATGATTACCTCAAAATGCTTGTCATTGATGTCAACGCCCTGTGCACGGTAAACAGACTGGATCTCGTCAAGGAGGAACCTTGCAACCGCCCTCTCACCTAAGATATTGAGAATGTCGTGTGGGTTAAGCTGTCCATCTGTAAGAGGCTCTCCAGCCCTAACAAAGTCACCGGTTCTTACGTAGATGTATTTACCTTTTGGAACTTCATACTCCCTCTTAACACCAGTTTCCGGGTCAACGATGGTAATGAGTATCTTGTTCTTCTCGGTCTCCACGTAAACCTTTCCGCTTATCTCTGCAAGTATTGCCGTATCCTTTGGCCTCCTCGCCTCAAAGAGCTCGGCAACTCTCGGCAGACCACCTGTAATATCCTTTGTTCCTCCAATTCTCCTGGGAAGCCTTGCAAGCTGGTCTCCAACCTTAACTTTTTGCCCCTCTTCAACCATTATACGAGCACCAACGGGAAGCGGGTAAAAGTCAACAACGTTCCCTTCGTTGTCAAGGAGCTCTATCGTAGGCTCGTACGGAAGCGTCCTATACTCAAGTATAACCGGCTCAGTTTCAGAAACCGTTACACCTGGAATAATGTCTTTATACTTTACAGTTCCGCCTCTGAGGGCAAGAATCGGAATAGCGTGGGGATCCCACTCTGCAAGGATCTGCCCTTTCTGAACCTTGTCTCCATCTTTAACCCTAAGAACAGCAGCGTACGGAATATCATAGCGCTCAAGGTGTTTTCCGCTCTCCTCGTCAACTACGGCAATCTTTCCTGCCCTGTTGATTACGATAACCCTTCCCTCATCGTCCGTAATCGTGTTGACGTCAAATATCCTTACAACTCCATCGTGCTTAGCCCTATACTCAGAGGCCTCGGCACCCCGCATAGCAATACCACCGATGTGGAACGTTCTCATCGTAAGCTGTGTTCCCGGCTCTCCAATGGACTGGGCGGCAATGATACCGATGGCCTCTCCAAGCTGAACAGATCTCTGCCTTGCAAGGTCCCTACCGTAGCACTTAGCACAGACGCCAAAGGGAGCTTTACAGGTTAAGACGGAACGGATCTTAACCTTCTCTATTCCCAGATCTTCAATCCTCTGAGCAATCTCGTCGGAAATTTCTTCACTCTTCCTTACTAAAACCTCTCCAGTTACAGGGTCTATAACGTCCTCAGCTGCAACTCTACCGGCAATCCTCTTAGAGAGTGGAATTACCACCTCTCCGGCCTCTATGAGAGCAGAAACCTCTATTCCGTCCTCGCAGCCGCAGTCCTCCATCATAATGATGAGGTCTTGAGCAACGTCTGCAAGCCTACGAGTAAGGTAACCTGCATCTGCAGTTTTAAGAGCCGTATCTGCAAGACCTTTCCTTGCACCGTGGGTGGAAATGAAGTACTCAAGAACTGTAAGCCCTTCACGGAAGTTAGAGATAATCGGGGTCTCAATAATTTCACCGGAAGGCTTAGCCATAAGACCCCTCATACCGGCAAGCTGACGGATCTGTGTAACGTTACCACGGGCTCCAGACTGGAGCATCATGAATACCGGGTTGAACTTACCGTTATTTGGAATCCTTCCTCGAGCGTTGAGGTCGTGGTTCTCCATGTATTCCATCATGTCCCTTGTGAGCTGCTCTGTAACCCTCGTCCAGATGTCTACGATCTTGTTGTAGCGTTCATCCTTTGAAAGAAGACCCTTTCTGTAACCTTCCTCTATCTCGGCAACTTCTCTCTTGGCCTTCTCTATGAGTTCTTTTTTCGTAGGAGGTATGTGGAGGTCGTCAATTCCAATAGAAAGACCGCCGAGTGTAGCCTGAACGAAACCAGCCTCTTTTAGCCTGTCTAACATGTCTACGGTAACTTCGTTTCCAAGCCTCTTATGAACGTCTGAGATTAAAGCTGCAACTGCTTTCTTCGTCATTACTTTGTTGACGAACGGGTAGTTCTCAGGAAGGAGAGTATTGAACTTAACCCTTCCTACCGTCGTCTCTACTATCTCTTCTCTTCCGCTTTCTGTCTTGTTTGGAGGAAGCTTCACTTTAATACGGGCATGGAGGTCAACCTCTCTAAGGTCAAGGGCCTTTAGAACCTCATCTATAGATGAGAAGACCTTTCCTTCTCCCTTAGCCCCTTCCTTCTCAAGCGTCATGTAGAAGAGACCTAAAACCATATCCTGGGATGGAACTGCAAGGGGCTTTCCGTGGGCAGGTGAAAGGATGTTCTGGGTTGAGAGCATAAGTGTATAAGCCTCAAGCTGAGCCTCTAATGAGAGTGGAACGTGAACTGCCATCTGGTCACCGTCAAAGTCTGCGTTGAATGCAGGACAGACGAGAGGGTGGAGCTGTATCGCCTTACCTTCAACCAAAACCGGTTCAAAGGCCTGAATGGAAACCCTGTGGAGTGTTGGAGCTCTGTTTAAGAGGACAGGGTGTTCCTTAATTACCTCTTCAAGGCATTCCCAGACCTCTGGCTCCTGCCTTTCAACCATCTTCTTGGCCTGCTTCATCGTGTTGGCGTAGCCCTTCTCCTCAAGCCTCCTGTAAATAAACGGCTTAAAGAGCTCAAGTGCCATTATTTTGGGCAGTCCACACTGGTGCATCTTGAGTTCAGGACCGACAACGATAACGGCACGGCCGGAGTAGTCAACCCTCTTTCCAAGAAGGTTCTGCCTAAACCTACCCTGCTTACCCCTTAAAACGTCAGAGAGGGACTTAAGGGGATGACCTTTAGAAGACTTAACAGGCCTTCCGCGGCGGCCGTTGTCTATCAGAGTATCAACGGCCTCCTGGAGCATTCTCATCTCGTTTCTGATGATAATGTCCGGGGCATCCAACTCTATGAGTCTTTTCAGCCTGTTGTTCCTGTTTATTACTCTCCTGTAGAGGTCGTTGAGGTCTGAAGTTGCAAACCTTCCACCCTCAAGTGGAACCAGCGGACGGAGTTCCGGCGGAAGAACAGGAAGAACTTCAAGAACCATCCACTCAGGTCTGTTGTTTGAGTTGAGGAATCCCTCAACTATCTTGAGCCTTCTAACTAACTTCTTAAGCTTAGCCTCTGTCGTATCCTTCCTTGTAGCCCTTCTTATCTCCTCTTTAACAAGCTCTTTACTCTGAATCTTGCCCTGCTCAACTAAGAACTCAACATACCACTCAAGGGCTTTTCCGCCCTTCTCAACTTCAAGGTTAACCTTATCTTTAAGCTCTTTGTACTGTGAGTATTCAATTATCTGACCCTTTTCAAGCCCGGAGTCCCCAGGATCAGTAACCACAACCAAAACGTTCTTAACGATACCGATAATCGTATCTTCTGAAAGGCCTGTATAGTAAGAGAGGGTATCTACAGCCGCTTTGAATACGTTAGGTAGTTTCTTCTGAAGATCGGCATTGATTGAGGAGATCTCTCCGGAATACATCCTGATCTCTTCTCTTAAATCCTCTGCAAGCTCCTCAAGGTCTATGAGCTTCAAGGCCTCCCTAATACCTTCGGCACCGATACCTACTCTAAAAGCGTCTTCTCCATACTCCTCAACTAACTCTCTGTATTCCTCTTCAGTTAAAAGCTGGAACTGTTTAAGAACAGGTTTCCCTTTTTCTTCTTCCTTTTCAATTTCGCTCAGCTCTCCCGGGTCTAAAACGATGTAGCTCTCAAAGTAAACGACCCTCTCAACCTCACGGACGGAGAGCCCCAAGAGAGCTCCAATCTTACTTGGAACAGACTTCACGTACCAGATGTGGGTACAGGGAGCTGCAAGCTCTATGTGTCCAAAGCGTCTCCTTCTCTCTTTAGATAGGGTAACTTCAACTCCACACCTATCACAGACAACACCTGCATACTTTGAACCCCTATACTTCCCACAGAGGCACTCCCAGTCCCTGATAGGACCAAATATCCTTGCACAGAAAAGACCGTCCCTTTCCGGTTTAAGAGTTCTATAGTTAAGAGTCTCCGGAAGCTTAACCTCTCCGTAAGACCACGCTCTAATCTGCTCCGGAGACGCAAGTCCAATCTCAACGGCATCAAAGTCAAAGGTTTTAGGCTCTTCAGAGAAGATAATCTCTTTCTTGCTCACTACAGACTCCTCCTAAAGGGTTTAAAGAAAAGGGGCAAAAAGCCCCGTTTAGTTAAGCTTGAGTTTCTCCCTCTTCTTCCTCAAGCTCTTTTATGAACTTAACGTCAAGTGCAAGTGCCTTAAGCTCACGAACCAGAACGTTGAAGGATTCTGGAAGGCTTGGTTCAAAGGAGTATTTACCTTTAACGATGGCCTCGTAAACCCTTGAACGACCTTCAACGTCGTCGGACTTAACTGTGAGCATCTCTTGGAGCGTGTATGCAGCACCGTAGGCCTCAAGTGCCCATACTTCCATCTCACCGAACCTCTGGCCACCAAACTGGGCTTTACCGCCAAGAGGCTGCTGAGTGATGAGGGAGTAAGGACCTGTTGAACGGGCGTGGATCTTGTCGTCTGCAAGGTGGATGAGCTTGAGCATGTACATGTAACCGACTGTAACGTCCTGGTCAAAAGGCTCACCAGTTAAGCCGTCGTAAACTGTAAGCTGGCCGGTTTCCGGAAGGCCGGCGCGGCGGAGGAGCTCCTTAATCTCTTCCTCTTTAGCTCCGTTGAATATCGGAGACTCAAACCTAACTCCCTCTTTAGCTATTTTCTTGGCAACTTCCCTAAGCTCATCGTCTGAGAGGGAGTCTATGAGCTTGTTCATCCTTTCGTCTTTGTAGATGGCCTTAAGCTCCTCTCTCACCTTCTCAAGGCCAACCTTTAGGAGCTCCTCAATCTTCTTACCGAGGGCTTTCGCAGCAAGCCCAAGGTGAACCTCTAAGATCTGACCGACGTTCATACGGGATGGAACACCAAGTGGGTTGAGGACAATATCAATAGGCGTTCCGTCCTCCAAGAATGGCATGTCTTCAACAGGCCTTATCTGAGAGATAACACCCTTGTTACCGTGGCGACCGGACATCTTATCACCGATTGTGAGCTTACGCTTGGTAGCTATGTAAACCTTCACTTTTTTGTTTACACCGGCAGGAAGGTCGTGGCCCATCTCAATGGCGGCTTTCTTTTCTTCGTAGATGTTCTCAACAAGAGTAATCTTGTCAACTGCTTGAAGCCTTATCCTCTTAAGCTCCTGAGCGACTTCTTCATCGTCAATTATTGAAGGCTTCCTGAGGGCAAAGAAGACGAGAGCGTCAACTTTATCCTCTGTAATCTCCTCGCCTGCAGAGATGATGAGGTTTCCGGAAGCGTCGTAAACGTCTTCCCTTACCTTCTTGCCGAGGATAAGCTCGGCAGCCTTCCTGTCCCTGTCTTTCTTAATAAGGTTTATCTCCTCCTGCTTCTCTCTCTCCAGTTTTGCCTTCTCCTCAGCCTCAATGAGCTGAGTCCTCGGGTCTTTGGCCTCACCCTTCCTTGAGAGGATCTTAACGTCAATTACAACTCCCTCAACTCCGTGGGGAACCCTTAAAGATGTATCCTTAACTCCCTTTGCTTTTTCTCCGAATATCGCCTGGAGAAGTTTCTCTTCAGGGGTTAGAACCTGCTCTCCCTTAGGAGTAACCTTTCCGACGAGGATGTCCCCGGGCTTAACGTAGGTTCCAATCCTTACGATTCCGGACTCGTCAAGGTTCCTAAGGGCGGCTTCTGAAACGTTGGGAATGTCCCTCGTTATCTCCTCTCTACCGAGCTTCGTCTCAACCGCTTCACACTCAAACTCTTGAATGTGAATTGAAGTGTAAACGTCGTCTTTGAGGAGCCTTTCGCTAACTAAGATAGCGTCCTCAAAGTTGTAACCTCTCCAGGGCATAAAAGCAACAAGAACGTTCTTACCAAGTGCAAGCTCTCCGTTTTCCATTGAAGGACCATCTGCAATTATCTGTCCTCTCTTAACTCTCTGCCCTTTCTTAACTATCGGCCTCTGGTTAATGCAGGTCTTCTGGTTTGACTTCTGAAACTTCTTCAGGTTGTAAACGTCAAATCCCGTATCTACAGAAAGTCCGCCCTCTTCAAGCTCTTCCGGGTCAACCTTAATGATTATCTTGTCGGCAGTTACACTCTCAACAACTCCAGAACGTTTTGCAACAACTGCAGAACGGCTGTAAAGGGCAACCTCCTTCTCCATTCCCGTTCCAACTAAAGGAGCCTCTGTCTTAATGAGTGGAACGGCCTGACGTTGCATGTTTGAACCCATGAGGGCCCTGTTGGCGTCGTCGTGCTCAAGGAAAGGAATAAGTGAAGCGGATACTGAGAAGACCTGTTTAGGTGAAACGTCCATAAACTGGACTTCTTCTCTCTTAACGAGTTTAAACTCCGCCTTGTGGCGTGCCATTACGGTGTCGGCTGTGATGTAGCCGTTCTCGTCTACCGGAGCGTTCGCCTGGGCAATTACGTAGTTCTCCTCTTCCTCTGCAGTCATGTAAACGATCTCGTCTGTAACCCTTCCGTTAACTACCATTCTGTAAGGAGTTTCAAGGAAACCAAGCCAGTTTATCCTTCCGTAAGTAGTTAGTGAGTTTATAAGACCGATGTTCTGTCCTTCAGGGGTTTCAATTGGGCAGATACGGCCGTAGTGGGACGGGTGAACGTCACGAACTTCAAACCCAGCCCTCTCCCTCGTAAGTCCACCGGGACCTAAAGCTGAGAGTCTTCTCTTGTGGGTTGTCTCTGCAAGTGGGTTGGTTTGATCCATAAACTGGCAGAGTGAGGTAAGAGTGAAGAACTCCCTCAGTGGGTTAAGGGCAGTTCTCGGGTTAATGAGATCTTGAGGCATTACAGAATCTATATCTGCAACTGCTAACTTCTCCTTAACTGCCTTCTCAAGCTTGAATAGACCGGACTTAAAGGCTATTTCGGCAAGCTCTCCTACGCCCCTAACCCTTCTGTTTCCGAGGTGGTCTATGTCGTCGTAGGGACGGAGCTCCGCGTGAACCTCCATAAGAGCCTTAACTGCTCCAACAACATCTGCCTTGTGTAGGAGTCTTCCGGCGTCGTCGTAGTCCGGCTCAACGGGAATTTCCTCAACCTTAGCAGCTGCAAGCTTTAGAGCAACTTCAGGAGTGATGAGAGTTCCCTTTGGAACTACAATGTCTCCCTCTTCATTGGATATGTCTTCCCTTACCCTTAAAGGCGGAAGCCATTCAATGTTCTTAAGGTCGTCTTTTGTGAGTTTTTCAAGCTTCTCTTTTGGGTATATTTTCTCGTTAACTTTTGCCCTACCAACCCTTGAAAGGTCGTAGTTTTTGGTGCTAAAGAACATGGATTCAAAGAGCTTCCTTGCTCCTTCAACGGTCGCAGTATCACCTGGGCGAACTTTCCTGAATATCTCAACGTATGCAGCGATAAGAGGGTCTTCTATCTTTTCCCTTACCCTGTCCCTCTTCTCTTTCCTCAGGGTGTTAACAATTACGGCACCGTAAGGGGTCTTCTTCCTGTTAATAGCCTTAAACCCTGCTCCCTCCGGAAGCTTCCTTGAGCTGGTGGAGAGCTCCTCGTAAGCCTCCTGAACAACCTCTCCCGTTTCAGGGTCAACAACGTCCGTAACTAAGTAGTAGTCGTTTAGCTCATCTCCACTCTTAACCTCTCCAGTTTCAACATCAATTATTTCCCCATTTTCAACCTTTAACGTTTCAATAACGTCTCCGTAGAAGACGTTAATTATCTCTTCGTCAGTTCTAAGTCCAAATGCCCTTAAGAGGTAAGTTCCAATAAATCTTCTTTTTCTATCTATCTTTGCATAAAGGATATCGTTGTAGGGAATTTCAAACTCAAGCCAAGAACCCATTGCAGGGATTATGCTTGCAATGTCAATAATACGGGCAACCTGAGTCGTTTTAGAAACTTCGTTCTTAAAGAAAAGACCCGGTGAACGGTGTAGCTGACTTACGACAACTTTTTCAGTTCCATTTATGATAAAGGTTGCCCTATCGGTCATAAGGGGAATTTCACCAAAGTACATCTTGTTCTCTTTGATAATCGGGGCAATCTTCTCGCCCGTTTTAGGATCCTTCTGCCACACGTGGAGCTCAAAGAGAACCCTTAATGGAGCGCTGTAGTCTATTCCCCTCTCCTTACACTCGTCAGGAGTGTACTTTGGACGGAAAACAACTTCCATTCCACACTTTGGACATACTACTCCTTTACCGCCAAGCCCCTGGAACTTTCCACATTTACAGTACCAGTCTCCTATTTCGTATCCTTTATAGTGAATCTCTACGCCTGTAGCCTCATCAACAATGGGAAAAGCTTGTCTAAATGCAGATTCAAGACCTACGTTTTCCCTTTCATGAGGAGCCTTATTTAGCTGAAGGAACCTTTCGTAGGATTCAAAAGGAAACTGAAGTAAATCCGGAACTGGGTATTTTTCCTCCCTTTTTGAAAAACTTTTCCTTGGAAGACTTGTTATTTTTTCTTTCTTTACAGAGGGGGTTACTTTCTGAACTTTTCCCATAGTCTCCTCTACCTCAAAGAGTTTTTGGGTTTAAATGACAGAAGGGAGACTACCCCTGTAGGCAGTCTCCCAGCCGATAAATTATAGTCTCAACTAAAATGAGATTCAACTGGTTACTTGATTTCTACTTCAGCCCCAGCTTCCTCAAGCTTCTTCTTGATCTCTTCAGCCTCTTCCTTAGAAATTCCCTCTTTTACAGGTTTAGGAGCGTTGTCAACTAACTCCTTAGCTTCCTTAAGACCAAGTCCCGTGATTTCCCTAACAACCTTGATAACGTTGATTTTCTTAGCACCTGGGGACTTGAGGATAACGTCAAATTCAGTCTTCTCCTCTTCAGCAGCTCCAGCAGCACCGCCGGCAGCAACAGGTCCTGCAGCAGCTACAACAGGCATGTCAGAAACACCGAACTCTTCCTTGATAGCGTTGATGAGGTCTACAAGCTCAAGAACTGTCATGTTCTTGATAGCCTCAATGATCTGCTCTTTTGTGATTTCAGCCATTTTGCTCCTCCTTTTAAGTATTCCAGTTTTAGTTTTTAAGCTGCGCCTTCTTTTTCAGCCTTAACGTTCTCAAGAACTGTAACGAGTTTTATAAATAGGTTCTCAAGAGACCAAGCGACGGCATTAACGGGGTACTTGAGGGTAAAGGCAAGCTGTCCGAGGAGCTCCTCCCTGCTCGGGAGCTCTGCCAGTTGCTTAATCATGTTAAAGTCGGCAACCTTACCCTCTACAACGGCAGCCTTGAACTTTAGCTTAGAATCTTTCTCTTCAATAAATTCCTTAAGAACCTTGGCAGCAGCTACTATATCCTCGTAGGCAAAAACTATTCCCGTTGGGCCTACGAAAGCTTCTTTGATCTGCTCAATGGGAGTTCCTGGATAGGCGTAGCGCATAAGGGTGTTCTTAACTACTTTGTACTCTGCTCCTGCCTCCCTGAGCTTCCTTCTCAGGGCATTCGACTCTGCAACTGTCATTCCTTCAAAGTTTGTAAGGATAACTAAAGGAGCCTTTTCAAACTTCTCCTTTAACTCCTTTGCTATCTGTTCTTTCAGTTTTCTCGTTTTCAACGGAGTTACCTCCTGATAGGTTTGGCATTGTGAAGAGGGAGGGCATAGTTTGGCGGGGTAAACAGCTCCTCGCCGGTCTCAGTAGGCTGCCTTTTCAGGCATTTAAGCTATGCACCTACCCTCTTCAACCGGTTGCCTGTTGGCAGCGGTAATTCTATTCAGAAATTCTCTCTTGTCAACATCTACTCTGCAGATTGAGCCGCGTTAACTGCGTCAAACACGTCAACTTTAACGCCGGGATCCATCGTAGCAGCAACAGCAACACTTCTTACATACTGTCCTTTAGCTCCGGAAGGCTTAGCTGCAAGGATTGCCTTTATAAGAGCTACGGCGTTCTCGTAGAGCTTTTCTTCGTCAAAGGAAACCTTTCCTATGGGAGCGTGAACGATACCGGCTTTCTCAACCTTAAAGTCAACCTTTCCACTTTTAGCCTCTTTAACGGCCTTTGCAACGTCAAAAGTAACCGTTCCTGTTTTAGGGTTAGGCATAAGTCCCCTTGGGCCTAAGATCCTACCTAATCTTCCAACCTTACCCATCATGTCAGGGGTGGCGATGAGAACGTCAAAGTCCAACCATCCCTGCTGGATCTTCTGGATAAGATCGTCTCCTCCAACGTAGTCGGCTCCTGCTTCCTTTGCCTCGTTGAGTTTCTCACCTTGAGCGATAACCGCAACTACCCTCTCCTTACCAAGACCGTGGGGAAGAACGACGCTTCCTCTAACCATTTGGTCTTGATACTTAGGGTCAACTCCGAGGCGAACGGCCATCTCAACGGTTTGGTCAAAGTTCCTCTTTGTTACATCCGCCATCTTCTTAACCAAAGAGATGGCCTCTTTGAGGGGATACTGTTTGCCCTTCTCAACAAGGGCAAGGGCATTCATGTACTTCTTTCCGTGCTTTGGCATCTTTACCTCCTTCGGCTTTTATGCCTCCCACCTTTAAAGGTGGTAGTTCAAAAACTAAATTAGTCTACGATCTTAACTCCCATGTTCTCAGCCGTTCCTGCAATGATCCTCATCGCAGCTTCAATGTCGTAGCAGTTTAAGTCCTGCATCTTCTGCTCTGCAATCTGTCTGAGCTGCTCCTTTGTAATCTGACCAACCCACTCTTTCTTAGGCTGGTGAGCCCCCTTCTCAATTCCGGCAGCCTTCTTAATAAGAACAGAAGCCGGTGGAGTTTTAAGAACGAAGTCAAAAGACCGGTCAGCGTAAATTGTGATAACTACCGGAATGATAAGGCCTTTCTTATCTGCAGTTGCAGCGTTGAAAGCCTTTACAAACTCCATAATGTTTACGCCGTGCTGACCCAACGCCGGACCTACAGGTGGTGCAGGTGTTGCCTCTCCAGCCGGCAGCTGAAGCTTAACCTCAGCTACTACTTTCTTAGCCATTGTATCCTCCGCCTCTTAGCTTATTTTCTCTACCTGGTCAAACTCCAGTTCAACGGGAGTTTGCCTGTCAAAAATGTTCACCAAAACTATAAGCTTTTCATGCTCAGGGTCAATCTCTGAAATAGTTCCTTCAAACCCGATAAACGGTCCCTCGTTAATTTTGACCTTATCCCCAATATCAAACTTAAGTTTCCTAATCTTGGGAATACCTCTTTTGAGTCTCTCTTTCATTGCAACGATTTCAGACTCACTTACCTCTACAGGCCTTCCCCCTGCACTTACGAAACCTAAAACCCTCGGAACTCTCCTGATTTGACTCTGAAGGTCTTTATCAAGGTCGGCCTTTATGAAGATGTATCCAGGGTAGAGTCTGTCTCTGAGCTCTATCTTAGCCTCAACCCTGTTCTCCAGACACCTTATCCTCTGTCCTACCTTTTCTATCTGTTCCGGGGTGCACTTTTTCTTCTCACACTCACAGGATTCAACAGAAACTTTTCCGTCTTCAACTCTAAAAACGACCTTCTTACCTTCTTCTCCTTCAACTTCAAAGATACGAGGTTCTTCACCGCGGAGGGGGAGCTCTCCCTTCTCCTTACCCATAGCCTTAAAAACAACTTTTTCAACGGCAGGTATAAAAATCTCCTCAACCTTTTCTTCCTTTCCTGATTCCCTTAAGGCCTTTAAAATATTAGCCTTAACCCTGTGTTCAAAACCGGACTGGACGTGAAGGGAATACCACTTCTTATCAGCCATTTCAGCTCTCCTTACTTTACAATTATCAGCTCAAGTCCCTTGGCAAAAATCGTATCCAGCACCCAGAAGTAGACGGCAATAAAAGCGCAGAAAACGATAATTCCCACAGTAGCTTCAATAACCTCTTCCCTCGTAGGCCAAGTTACTCTACCCAATTCCTCTTTAACTTCTTTTAAAAACTGAACAGGAGACATAAAAACCTCTTTTTATTTTAAGTTTGCAGGAGGGATTTTAATAAAAACGGAAAAATTATAAATGGCAGGCCAGGAGGGACTCGAACCCCCAACCGCCGGATTTGGAGTCCGGAGCCCTACCAATTGGGCTACTGGCCTACCTGCAGCAGGAAATATATCCTACTTCACTTCCCTGTGCAAGGTATGTTTGTTACACCAAGGGCAGTACTTCTTAAGCTCAATCCTGTCTGGGGTATTTCTCTTGTTCTTTGTAGTTGAGTAGTTCCTACGCTTACACTCTGTACAGGCAAGCTGTATTATCTCACGGGGTCCCTTCTTTGCCATTTCTCAACTCCTTAACAGCAGAATTTAAAGGGGGGAAGCCCCCTAAAATTAGTCAAGAATTTCCGTAACTACGCCAGCTCCTACCGTCCTTCCACCTTCACGGATCGCAAACCTTAACCCTTCTTCTATAGCTACAGGCTTAAGTAGCTCTACCTCAAACGTTACGTTATCCCCAGGCATTACCATCTCTACGCCTTCAGGCAGCTTAACCTTTCCCGTTACGTCTGTCGTCCTGAAGTAGAACTGGGGCTGATATCCGTTGAAGAACGGCGTGTGCCTTCCTCCTTCTTCCTTTGAGAGAATGTAAACTTCTGCCTTGAACTTCTTGTGAGGTTTGATGGAACCAGGCTTTGCTACTACCATTCCCCTCTCTACTTCGTCTTTACCTACTCCACGGAGCAGTACTCCAATGTTGTCTCCAGGAAGTGCCTCGTCAAGCACTTTCCTGAACATCTCTATTCCTGTCGCTACTGTCTTTATAGGCTCTTCCTTTAAACCAACTATCTCTACTTCTTCTCCTACTGTAAGCTTACCCCTCTCTACTCTTCCCGTTACGACTGTTCCACGTCCAGAGATTGAGAAGACGTCCTCTATTGGCATGAGGAATGGCTTGTCTACTTCTCTTACAGGCTCAGGTATGTATTCATCAAGGGCGTTTACCAGTTCATAGATAGGCTGACAGTCTGGGCAGTCTGCTGATGTGCACTCAAGGGCTTTTAACGCTGAACCTCTGATTACTGGTACTTCGTCTCCCGGGTAGCCGTACTCTGAGAGAAGTTCCCTTACTTCAAGCTCAACAAGCTCAAGTAGTTCTTCGTCGTCTACCATGTCTACTTTGTTGAGGAATACTACGATGTATGGAACGTTTACCTGTCTTGCAAGGAGAACGTGTTCTCTCGTTTGGGGCATTGGACCGTCTGCTGCTGATACTACGAGGATTGCTCCGTCCATCTGGGCTGCACCGGTAATCATGTTTTTGATGTAGTCTGCGTGACCGGGACAGTCTACGTGGGCGTAGTGGTACTTGTCTGATTCGTACTCTACGTGGGCTGTTGCGATTGTGATTCCCCTTTCCCTCTCTTCTGGGGCTTTGTCAATTTGGTCGTAGGATACTTCTTGTGCCTTTCCTTGGAGTGAAAGGCAGTGGGTAATTGCTGCTGTAAGGGTTGTTTTTCCGTGGTCTACGTGACCAATTGTTCCCACGTTCTTGTGGGGCTTCGTCCTTTCAAACTTTTGCTTCGCCATGGTTATTCCTCCAATAAAACATTATTTAAGGGTAAAGTCAGAAAACTTCAGGCAGGAAATTTAACATAGGAGGGGAAAAATTCAAGTGGAGAAACGATAATAGATGGTGCCCACGGGCGGAGTTGAACCGCCGACCTCACCCTTACCAAGGGTGCGCTCTAACCTCCTGAGCCACGTGGGCAACCTGTGTGTGGTGAGAAATATAGACTTATAAAATAAGGATTGCAAGGGAAGAGTAACCCCAAACGTGTGATAAAATTAAAATTTAAGAATGAGTAGGATTTAACGTCGTTTGCAAGTTTGCAACAAAAAGGGCTTATGTCCCAAAGAGAAACCTTGACATGCTACAATGGGTAATGATAAATTTTGAGCTGAAGATGTTTGAAACAACCAATTTAGAAAAACTTTAATGGGGAGGTCCCAGATGAGGAAAGCACTGAAAGCAGTGACCTTAATGGGTCTTGCAGCAGCGTTAATTGCTCCTGCTGCTACAGTTAAAGCTGCCGACATGGACATGGGCAGCACAAAAGTGACTATCGGCGGTCAGTTAAGAGAAAGGCTTGAGTGGTATGCCAACGAAGCTGGAAGCGGAACAGGAAGGGAAGTAGGTGGAACTTACAGAGCAAGGCTTAAAATCAAGGCTGAGCTCTCTGACGGCGTAACAGCAGTATTTGTTCCTCAAGCCGTAGGTGTTTGGGGTGAAAACGGACAAGGCCTTGAACTTGATACAGGTAGAAACGAAGTATTTAATATGCATGAAGCCTACATGCTTCTTGCAAACCCATTTGGAATCAACAACGTAATCGTTAAAATTGGTCGTCAAGAAGTTAACCTCGGTAACGAGAGGCTCGTAGGTACTGTTGACTGGTCTCAAGCTGGAAGATCTCTTGACGGTATTTTAGTAGGTTACGTAGCCGGGGACTACGGACTTGCTGGATTCTTCTACGGTAAACTTCTCGATGAAGCAACAGGTGCAGGTCCATGGCTCAGCCAAGGAGACAAAGATTATGATATTGATCTCTACGTAGCTACATGGCAGGGTAACTTCAAGCCATTTGGGATTGGCGGAACTTACGAGTTAACAGATATCTATGTTAACCCAACAACCAACTTCGCTAAACTTCTTGGTGTTACAGATGGAATTGACCTCAACATTAATACAATTTACGGACGTGTAACTCCTACATTTGATACTGACTTTGCAAAAATTAAGCTTAACTTAGAAGGTGCTTTCCAAAGCGGAAATGCTGACTTCATCAATCCTGCTCAATCTCCAGATGGTAAGAAGAACCACGACTTTAGCGGTTACTTCTTCAGTGTAGGTGCAGGTGCTGACTTTGACCAAGTTTCTTGGGCTCCAAGTGTATTTGTAGGATATGACTACTACTCTGGAGATAAAGATGACAAAGGCGATTACGATGCGTTCTGGTCCGTTCTCCCAACAGCCCACAAGTGGTTAGGCCACTCTGACGTTCTCTGGTTAAACAACGTATACCTCTTTAACGGAACAGGACTTGTAAACGAAATTACACAACGTTCTCCTGGCGTTGAAGACCTTTACTTCAAGCTTCACACCAAGCCGCTCGATAAAGTAGCTCTTGGACTTGATGTTCATTACTTCAAAACAGCAGAAGATTATGCAGTTGGACAAGGTGTTAAACCTGCAGGATACAGTGGATCAACTTCTGATGATATCGGTTGGGAAACAGACCTTGAAGCTAAGTATAAGTACAGCAAGAACCTCTGCTTAAGCGTTGGTTGGGATCACTTTGACCCAGATAGCGACTTCGGTAAAACATACCTCGGTGGCAAAGACGACGCTGAAGACCACATCTGGGTTCAGGCTGATCTCAAGTTCTAAGGTCGGCTAATCTAAAAACAATTAAGGGGGCTGCGGCCCCCTTTTTTATTTTAGAAGAGAGGCTTTAAACCTTGACACCCGTTTAACGGTTGCCTATATTTCTCAACGTCACTTAAGCGGGAGTGGCGGAATCGGCAGACGCGCCGTCTTGAGGGGGCGGTGCCCTTACGGGCGTGCGGGTTCAAATCCCGCCTCCCGCACCACTTAATTATCATCCTCTCCTGAAACCAGCTTTTTAAGCTTCTCAGCCTGTTCTTTGGTTCCAATAATAATTAAAGAATCTCCCTCTAAAACCATCGTTGTTGACGTAGGGTTAAGTATAAACGAACCGTCTTCACGCCTTATTCCGATAACTATGACTCCTGTCTTTTTCGGAATGTCAAGATCTTTTAAGAGCTTTCCATGAAAGGGAGAACCTTTCGGAACCTTTACCTCTTCAAGCCTTAAGTCAATCTCTCCGTGGTGTGTAACGATGTCTAAGAAACTTACAACGCTTGGTCTTATAGCCAAAGAGGCCATTCTGAGACCACCTATAACATTTGGAAGGATTACCTCAGTTGCACCTGCCCTTTTAAGCTTTATTACGTTCTCTTCGCTGTTTGCCCTTGTAACTATTCTGATTTTTGGGTTTAGGTTCTTTGCAGAGAGGGTAATAAACAAGTTATCGGCATCGTCAGCGGTTGCAACTATGAGGTTTGAGGCAGACTTAACACCGGCCTTTAATAGGGTCTCGTCTTGGGTGGCATCTCCGTGGATGTAGATAAGGTTGGGATAGTGTTCCTTTGCCTCCTCTATTTTTGATTCGTCTTTTTCAATAACGACAAAGGGAATTTTCTCCTTGTAGAGCTCCTTTATCGCCGCCTGACCCGTCCTTCCCAGACCGCACACTATTGTGTGGTTTTTGAGCTTTGAAATCATCTTTTCCATCCTCTTTACCGTTAAGATTTTCTGGAGCTCCCCCTCAAAAATCATAGCAGCAACTGTTGAAGCCCCGTAAGCAAAAATGGCAAAAGTAAAAACGATAACAACCATTGTAAAGATTTTCCCTGCAGTAGAGAGTGGGTGAACTTCTTCATAACCTACTGTTGAGATAGTTATTATTGTATGCCACAAAGAGTCTAACCAAGACCAACCTTCTATAAGGTGAATACCAACGGTTGAAAAGAGAACTAACAGAAGAAGAACGGTTAAAATTGTTATAAACTTCTTTAGCGGCTCTCTGTAGTCCATCTCAACCCTATACCAGTAAAAAGTTTAATAGGAGCTTAAAGTGCCAAAGTATAAGTTCTTTTTTATCGGGAAAATTCCCAGCAAGGCCAACTACAAAAAAATATCCCACAGGCGGGTTAACGGAGAAATGAAACCTTTTATAATTAACAACCCGGAGGTCCTTAAGTCTCAGAAGGAAGCCCTTTGGCAGCTCCACGTTCAGAAGCTCTCCTACGGTATTTCAAATTTCCCTATTGAAAATCCCGTAAAAGTATCTCTCATTTTTTACCTTTCGGGAAGGGTCAAGCAGAGGGACATTGATAACGCAGAGAAGTTTGTAGGAGACATCCTTGAAAAGGGAGGTGTCTTAAAGAGGGACTCTCTGATTTACAGGAAAGACAGAGTAGAAAAACGGATAGGAGTAAAGGGATTTCCCGAAGTGGTTTACATAGAAATTGAAGAACTTTCAGAGAACGAAAAGCTTGACCACGAGAAGGGAAAACCACAATTTCCAGAGGAGTTTTACAAGTTCTTAAAGAAAATGAGGATGGAGCTCCCCGATGAGAGTTGAGATAGACGTGAAGGTTCCTTTAGAGAGCTCTTTAGAGGAAGAGGTTAAGAGGTTAGGGATTGAGAACTACGAAATTCTAAGGGAATCAATAGACGCAAGGAAAAAGCCAATATTCGTCTACAGGATTTTGGCAGAGCTCCCCGACGAAAAGGCCAAAGAACTAATAGAAAGGGGAACTGCAAGGGAACACAGGCCCGTTCCGGAAGTTCATATTCCAAGGGTAAAGAGTAAAAAGCGGGTTTTAGTGGTTGGAACGGGTCCTGGGGGACTTTTCTCGGCCTACGTTCTCTCACAAGCAGGGCTTGAGGTTACCATTGTAGAGAGAGGAAAGCCCATTGAAGAGAGGGTAAAGGACGTTTCTCTTTTCTGGAAGGAGAGGAAACTCAACGAGAACTCAAACGTTCAGTTTGGAGAGGGAGGAGCAGGAACCTTTTCAGACGGAAAGCTCACTACGAGGGTTAAGGACAAGAAGAAATACTTTGTTTTTAAAACTCTGGTTGAGTGTGGAGCTCCGTCTGAAATCCTCTACAAGAGCAAGCCCCACGTTGGAACTGACAGGCTAAGGGAAGTTATTGGAAACTTTAGAGAAATACTTAAGAAAATGGGAGTTGAGTTTAGGTTTTCAACCCTTTTAACGGAGCTCCGGAAAGACGGAAACAGAATAGTTTCCGCCACTTTTAAAGACCTTAAGGAGAAAAGAAACTACTCAGAGGAGTTTGACTTCTACTTCCTCTCTCCCGGAAACAGTGCAAGGGATACTTTTGAGATGTTGAAGAGAGCTGGTATAGAGCTCTCCGGAAAGCCCTTTGCCGTTGGATTAAGGGTTATCCACAGACAGAAGACAATAAACAGGATTCAATACGGAAGAAAGTGGTTTAAAAACCCGAAACTGCCTCCGGCGGAGTATCTGTTTACATACAAGGGGAAAGAGAGAAACGTATACACCTTCTGTATGTGCCCGGGAGGTTACGTAATCTGCGCTTCCTCTGAAAAGCACACAGCTGTAACCAACGGAATGAGCAACCACGCAAGGGACAGCGGATACGCCAACAGTGCAGTAGTTGTTCAGCTCTTCCCTGAAGACTTTGAGAACGACCCGTTTAAGGCAATTGAGTTTCAGAGGGCCTTGGAGAGGGCAGCCTTCGTTGTCGGAGGAAGCAACTACTCTATGCCTGCCCAAACTGTTTGGGACTTCATAAACGGAGAAACCTCATCAGATCTTATAGAAGGAGGTTACATACCGGAGATAAGGAGCGCCCGTTTAGACAGGCTCCTGCCACCTGAAATAGCCGTTCCAATAAAGGAGGCTTTCCTCTACTGGTATGAGAAGGTCTCTTTCTTCGTTCCGTCAAACGCAACCCTAGTGGGAGTTGAGACGAGGACGTCGTCTCCAGTAAGGATTTTAAGGAACCAAGACTTTACTTCTGTTTCTGCCGAAAACCTCTACCCGGTTGGAGAAGGAGCGGGCTACGCAGGAGGTATAACGAGCTCTGCCGTTGACGGAATAAACGGAGCTCTCTCCCTAATTGAGAAGCTCACTTAATGAGAAGAGGTTTCGTTCTTTTTAAAGAAGAGTATAGGGAAGAGAGGATAAAAACCAAGGCTAAAGCGCTTATAACGAGTTCAGGAATTTGGAAGAAGAGCTCCAGGAGCATCATTATACCCAGAGCTCCAATTCCCCAGTGAGCGCCGTGCTCCAAGTAGGGAAGCTCACTGAGCTTTCCAGACTCAACAAAATACAGCGTTAGGGAGCGGAGGATAAAAGCTCCCACTGAAAGACCTACGGTAATGATTATCAAGTTCTGGCTGATTGCAAAAGCTCCAACAGTTCCGTCTAAAGAGCAGGAAGCGTCTAAGAGCTCTAAGTAGATAAATGTACCTATTCCACTCTCTATACCTTGCCTTTCCTTGAAATACTCTATGGAGCTCTTAACGAAGTGAACGACCTCAAAGGAAAGTACTCCTAAAATCATAGATAGGAGAATGTTCGGCTCTTTCTTGAAGTAGCCAACCAAAAAGATAACTGAGAGGGCAATTATCAGCTTCACCTCTCCAAGCTTTGCAATTTTTGAGGCAAAGTTCTCAAATAGTTTTATCCAGTGGAGCTCCCTTCCTGCGTCAAAGAGCCAGTTGACGAAAACCATCAGGAGGAAAGAACCGCCGAAGGCCAGGATTAAAGGCTCTGCAGATTCAAGGTAGTGGGCGTAGACTTCCGGCTCTTTAAATGCAAGCTCCAGAACCTTTTCAACCGAAAGCCCGGAGGTGAGAACGACTATTAGAACTGGAAAGAGAAACCTCATTCCAAAAACTGCAATGACCATTCCCCAGGTGAGGAAACGCCTCCTCCAGACCTGCGACAGGCCGGAGAGGATTACGGCGTTCATAACGGCGTTGTCAAATGAGAGGGAAATCTCAAGGAGTGAAAGGGTTGTTCCCTCAAATACCCCCTTTATACCCATGTAGGCAAACTCAATCAGCCAGCTGACGGCAAATATTAAGACAAATTCAGCTAAAAGCTTTCTTAGTTTCATATCAGCGGGATTCTATCAGAGAGAGAAGGGAATCAACAACTAAATCTGGCTCAATTTCAAAGCACTTCTGTTCTTTACACCTTGTTTTCCCGTGAAGTGAACAGGGAGAACAGGGAAGGTTTTTCGTTAGTGCTACTCCTTCGTCTGGGTAAGGGGCAAACCCGAAGGCAGGATGGGTTGGACCAAATATTGAGACTACCGGCCTTCTAACAGCCCTTGCCATGTGGACAACTGCCGAGTCGTTTGAGATAACCCCTAAAGAGAGGGAAATTACCCCAATACCATCGGTTATAGAGAGTTTTCCGCAGAGGGAGAGAGCTCCTTCCCCTTCTAAAACCTTCCCCAGCTCTTCTTCTTCTTTCCCTCCAACAACTACCGGTTTAAAACCTCTTTTCCTCAGGATTTTCACAACCTCTGAGAACTTATTTAACGGATAGCGTTTTTTCTCCCACCTGGCACCGGGAGCAACGACCACGGCGTTTTTAGGAACCAAAGGTGAAACTCTTTCAAGCGTTTCCTTCCTTAACTCAAGGTAAGGCCTCGGGTTTCTGACCTCAACTCCCGCCTCCTTTAGAGCTTCAGCGTAAAGTTCCGGAACGTATAACCACTTTGCTTTGAATGGCTTGAAAATAACCATTAAACGCCTTAGGAGAGCTCTCTTAGGGTAGGTGTAGAACTTAAAAGGGAGAATTCTTCTCAGGACCTTCGTTCTCAAGACGTCGTGGAGGTCAAAGCCGACGTCGTAGTCGGAGAGCTCCTCTGCCAACCTCTTTATTCCGGAGAGACTTTTGAGGGAGCTCCTCTCTACTTCAATTACCTTGTCAACGAAGGGCTGACCCCTTAAAACTTCGCCGAAGGGTTTAAATGTTAAAAAGTGAACCTCAAACCCCGCTTTCTTAAGGGCAGGGAGAACAGAGGTTGTAAGGATTACGTCACCTAAAGATGAAAACCGAACAACTAAAGCTCTCATTCATCTACAGGCTCAAACTTGTCCTTTGAAGCTCCACAGATTGGGCAGACCCAGTCGTCCGGAAGAGCCTCAAACGGTGTTCCGGGAGGAATGTTACTGTCCGGGTCGCCTTCGTCAACGCTGTATATGTAACCACAAACGGTGCACCTCCAGAGTTTATGCCTTACTTCCACAGTTTCCTCCAATCTTTAGTTTTAAGTATAGGAAAATTTAGGAGGGAGAGATGGCTGAGAAAATTAGAGAGAAAGCACCAAAGGTAGAGGTCCTAAAGCCGCAAGCCCCAATAAAGCGATTTGACGTTTTTGCCGAGTGGAACAGGATAAAGGCGGTTAAAGAGTTCGGTTTCCCTGAAGATGAAGCGAAAGCTTACGGCCTTGCAGTGGCCAAAGTAGTTGCAGCAAGGAAATTCTACGGCCACCGTCTCAAATACAGGGGAGCTACGAGAGCCTACTTAGAGGGAAAAACGGAGGAAAAGTGGTGGAGGAAACTTGCAACTCCAGAGGAGTTTGACGAAAAAATTGTTAACAGAATGGGAAAGGAGTTTTACGAGAAAGTCTTCAGACCGGCCATAGAGAAGGCCTACAATGAAGGAAAAGACTATATGGAAATCAGGGATTCCATAAGGAAAGAGTGGAACGAGCTCCTTAAGGAGGGTTAAATGGCCTCTGTTATCGGGTATTTGGAAATTGAGCTCCAGATTCCACACGCCCATTCACTAAAGGAGAAGAGATCAGTTGTTAAGAGGGTCGTTGAGAGGCTTAAGGGAAAGTTTAACGTCTCCGTAAGTGAAGTCGGAGAGCAGGACAAGTGGCAGAGGAGCAGGATAGCCGTTGTAACCGTCGGAACGAGCAGTAAGGTAGTTGACGCAACCCTTGAAAAGAGCGTTGAATTTGTTGAAGAGCTCTTCCCCGGGTCTGTGGTGGGATATCAGAAAGAGATTCTCTGACCTAACTCAAGGAGAGCGGAGACGCCTCACATATCGCAGTTAACGGAAAAAGATAAGAAAGTTTTTGACCTGCTGATGAAGGGAAAAACTAACAAAGAGATAGGAAAAGCGATGGGATTGGCAGAACAGACGATAAAGTATTACTTGAACCAGCTCTTTAAGGAAACCGGCTGTTCTAACAGGACGTTTTCAATCAGTTTTCTGACAAAAATCTACCCTTACGTTAAAGACCAAAGGCAGAGGTCAGAAACCACTCCATAACAGACTGTGGCTTTCCGTAGAACTTTAGGTAGTAGCGGGCTCTGTTTATGAGCTCCTCCCACCTATAAGCTCCTCCCGTTTCAAAAACGAGAACCTCTAAAGAGTCAAAAAAGAGTAGAGCCTCTTCCCGACTTAAGTTTCCAAACTTCTCTGAAAAAGGAACAACTCTCTTCAGCCTGTCACTTCCTTTAACGAGAGACCTAAACTCATTTACAAAGTCAACAACAGAAGTTTCAAGTAGCCTGAGAGCTTTCCCTACGCTCCCGTGGGCAAGTTTAATAACCTTTTTGTCGGCCTTAAAGCCCATCTTTTCAAGTATGTAGGCAACGCTTGAGTCCGTTAGAGGGCCAAACCGGAAAACCCTACACCGGGAGCGTATCGTTGGCAGAACAGACTCCTCACTTTTACCTATCAAACAGATGTAAGCATAGGCCGGCGGCTCTTCTAAGGTCTTAAGGAGGGCGTTTGCGGCCTCTCCTCTCATCTCGTCTGCCCTGTCTATGATAACCGCCTTTCCTGTGCCAGACGTAGGTTTTGTAAAAAGCCAGGATGACGTCTCTCTAACCTCTTCAACTGTAACGGGCTTTTCAGTTCCAACTTCTCTTAAGTTGAACTCCCCCTTACACAGATGTGTAAAGAGCTCCCGTGCAACCGTTTTCTTCCCCACCCCTTCTGGGCCTACAAATAGAGAGCTCTGAGGAAATGTTCCCGATTCAACCAAGCGCCTCAGCAGGTTAATCTGCCTTGAGTGACCGACAATACCGTTAAAGAGCACTTATCCTCCTCAGAACTTCAGAGAGAATTTTCTCGCGGAGCTCCTCAACGCTTCCCGTTCCGTCAAGAACCAAAAACCTCTCCGGCTCTTTTTTGGAGAGCTCCAGAAAACCTTCACGAACTTTCCTGTGGAAATCAAAACTTTCAGACTCCATCCTATCCTTAAGCCTGTCTGAAATCCTATCAAAGGCAACTTCAACGGGAAGGTCAATTAGAACTGTAAGGTCTGGCTTTAAACCTCCCGTAGCCTCAACGTTTAGCCTCTCAATGAGGGAAATGTCTATTCCTCTACCGTAACCCTGATAGGCAACCGTTGAGTCTGCAAACCTGTCGCAGATAACGACAGCCCCTTCTCGGAGCGAAGGCCTTATCAGGTTCTCAACATGAAAAGCCCTTGCAGCCTCGTAGATGGAGAGCTCTGCAAAGGGTGGGAACTTCTCATCCCGAGGTTTTAAAAGGAAGGTGCGGAGCTCCTCAGCAGCCGGAGTTCCTCCGGGTTCCCTCGTAAATACAACGGAGAACCCTCTGTCTATCAGCGCCTCACAGAGAAGCTTTGCCTGAGTGGTCTTCCCGCAGCCTTCAATTCCTTCAAAGGTGATAAACAGCATTTTCAGTCCTGAACGTTAAAGGTTTTCATCAGCTTCTCAGCAGAATTTATTAACTCTACCCCTTCTCCTTCGCAGGTTTCTTAAATAGAAAAACCTTTTCCTCCGTAAAACCTTAAAGTAAATATACCTAATTTTCCCTTTGCCAGAACCAGTGGAGTGTTCAAAATAGCCGTTTGTTCAAGCGTTAGGTTAAGTTTAAAATCTTCTGAAAATTTATCCAATAACTGCAAAACCTTTTTTCTGCTTGAGCTTTTTTAATCCCCCAGCAGCTGGGAGCGGGTAAGTCGGCTCTTCTTCTTTCCTTTCTTCTTGAAGAACAGGTTCAGTATCCTTCCAGACTCTTTAACTGCTAAAGAACCCAAAATAGAAGAGGAAAGAACGTAGAGAGCTGTTAATGGAACTGTTGCAGGGTTCGTTGCCGCAACCAGTATTGAGAACTCACCCCTTGGAAGGAGCATAAAGCCGGCGGAAAGCCCCCTCTTCAGAGAAAGTCCGTAGAGCTTTGCAGCAACAACGCCTGTAAGAATTTTAGTAAGAAAGGTAAAGAGAAGAACGGCAGTTAGAGGGAAAAGGAGAGAAATAGAAAAGGAGGATAAATCTGTTGAGAGTCCGAAGGTTAGGAAGAAGAGAGCTCCGAACAAGTCCCTGTAGGGAATAACTGCAGACTCTACCTGCTCCTTATGGGAACTCTCAGCAAACAGCGTTCCCGCCGCAAAAGCCCCAATTGCCTCAGAGAGGCCAAACCCCATAGAGACCTCAACCAGTAGGAACAGAACAGTTCCAACTAAAAGGACTGTAAACTCGGTTGAGGTTCCTACTCTGTGAAATGCAAGGTCTATTACTCTGTTAAAGTTCTTAACGAAGAGAACTGCTAAGAAGATAAAAAGGGAAATTTTCACGACAACCTTCAGAACTCCCACAGGGTCTGGACTTCCCCCCGAAAGGCCTACCAAAACGGCTAAAAGAGTTGCCGCAGCTATGTCCTCAAACACCAAAATTGCAAGAACTGGCTCAACCTCAGGGTTTGCAAGCTTCTTAAGGTCTATAAGGAGCTTGGAGACAATGGCAGAAGAACTCGGGTAGAGAGCAACCGCCAGAGTGAAGGCAGTTATTCCGTCAAATCCTAAGAACTTTAGTAAAAAGAAGGCAGAGAACAGGTTCAGTACCAGGTCAACTAACCCTACAGAGAGTATGTTCTTTAGGTTTTTCTCCATCTCGGCAAGGGAAAACTCAAGGCCTATGTAGAAGAGAAGAAGAACAACCCCAAGGACTTCAAAGATGTAGGCGTCATCTGAGTGGAGGAAGAGGGAGAGGATAACTCCTGAGAGGATGTAGATGGGAATTACGGGAAACCTTAAAACGTGGGCAACGAGGTAGGAGAAGAGAAGGGTTCCCAAAAATACTGAGAGGAAAAAGGAAAAGTGCTCCATTATTTAGACTCTCCCTCCACTGCTTTAACAAACTTCTTAACGTTCTCAAGCGTCCCTACAACTACGAGGATATCCCCTGCCTCTATTCTGAACAGCGGGGATGGAGAGACTACAACGTTTTCGTCCCTTACCACTGCAACGATGATGACTCCAAAGTTTTTCCTGATGTCTAACTCTTTGATGGTTTTACCGACTAAGAAAGAGTTTTCTGGAACTTTAACCCACTCAAAGGCTAAGTGCTTCATAAGGAAGCCTATTTTTTCCTCGTCTGAGGTCGGCTGGAAGAGAGCTCCGACCAGTATCGTCCCTAAAGTCCTTGCCTCCTCGTCTGTAAGCTCAATTACAGCCGTAGGCTCCTCAGAATCGTCCTCAAAGTAGTAAATCTCCCTCTTTCCCGTATAGTGGATTACGACAACTATCGTGTCTCCACTCTCTGTCTTCATTGAATACTTCTTTCCGATTCCGGGGAGCTCCCCTTCCTTAACGAACATCTAACCCTCCTTCAGCTCTCTTTCAGGGATTATAACCTTAAAGACCCCCCTCAAGTCTCCGGGCTTGTAGCCGAGAGCTCTGTCGTTTGGATACTTCTCTTTCAGAACCCTTAAAACTTCTGGGTTCATACTCCTTGGGTCCCCGTGGCAGTTGAGACAGAAAGGAGCAACCCTTATCGGCTTGTAGTAGATAACCAATTTTTCTCCCTTTTCTTTAGCAACTGTCAGGTAGTAGGGAGGAAGCTTGTTCTCCTTTAGCTTTTCCTTGAAATAGTTGATAACCTTAAGGTCAAGTGAGTCTGGCCTATCGGCAGGATTTCTATAGCGGTCTGATACCCTTTTTACCTTCACTACAACAAGCTCTTTGTTTACTTTTTGAGTAAACTTCTGAGCTTTATCCCCGCAGAAATCAATGGCCTTAGGGAATCCTCCCTCCTTTAAGGCCATTCCGAGGTTGGTTTTGAGCTCTTTCATGAGCTTCATAACTGCCGTGTTTCCAATCTCTACCGCTTTTTCCTTTTCCGTTTCCGTAAGAGAGCTCTGTTTGTGGATACAGCCAAAAGTTAGAGCCGGGATAAGGATTAAGAGAGCTCTCCTCATCTCAAACCTCCCGTGCTATAGTCAGAGTTCCACAGCCCCCCAAAGGATCTCTCCTGAACCTGTTGCTTAAGGTTACCCTAACTCCCATCTTCCTCAGTTTAAGAAACGCTTTTTCATACTCCTCATCCGTTAAACCCTTCAGGTTAACTCCTGGAACAGGATTGTATGCCATAAGCATAACCGTCATCGTGTATTCCTTTGCAAGCTCTCCGAGGGCTCTCAAGTCCTGTTCAGAGTTGTTAAGTCCTTTTACCATTAGGTAGCCTATCTGGAACTTCTTTTTCCGTGAAGAGGAAATCTCTTTAAAGTACTCCTCAAGCTCTCTAAAGACCGCTTCAAGGGGAACAGAAACTCCGAAAATCCGTTTTCTCTTCTCTTCAGATACGGCGTGGACCGAAACCGTTAAACCGTCGTGGGGGGCTCTTATCAGTTTCCTAAACCCTTCAAGGGGATAACCGGTAGTGCTAACGGTTACCTTTAACCCTTCCCGTTTAAACATTTCAATTGCCTTAACAACCTCGTCAGCGTTAGCAGAGGGCTCGCCTATTCCGGCAACTGCAACGCCTTTTATTGGGAGCTCCCCTTTCAAAAGCTCATACTGTTTAAAAATCTCCTCTGCAGTTAAACTCCTCTTTAAGCCGTTCTTACCTGAAGCGCAGAAGAGACACCTTACGGGGCAGCCTACCTGAGAGGAAACACAGAGCCTCTCTCCCTTGTAAAACACCGACTCAACCCTGTAGCCGTCTTCAGTTTCAAATATAAAGAGCCTGTTTAACGGGCTTTGGAGTTCCTTAACTACTCTCATCGCCGATCACTCCCGCTTTGGTAAAGCACCTGAACCTGTCATCAACCTTCTCTTTCAGTTTATCTATGTATTGGTTCCACTGCTCCTCCGTAACGAAAGTACGAATGGGGAAGGAGACCCTTCCCTTCTCTTCTATCTCCACCGTCAGAGTCTCAAGGGGAATGTTGACGTCAACTACCTTCCCTCTTCCTTCAGGGGTGTCAACAAAAGAGCCCACTTCGGGAAGGAACTCCCTTATAAAGTAGTTGGCTTCCTCATACTTAAGGCAGCATAAAAGCCTTCCACACGTTCCAGAAAGCTTCGCAGGGTTAGGGGGGAGCCCTTGAATCTTTGCCATGTTCAGGGATATCGAGTGAAAACACTCAAGGAAAGACTTACAACAGCAAACGTTTCCACACATCCCAACCGCCCCTAACATCTTCACCTCGTCACGGACACCTATCTGGCGGAGCTCTATTCTCGTCTTAAAGTGGGAAGCCAGGTCTCTAACAAGCTGTCTGAAGTCAACTCTACTTTTGGCGGTAAAATAGAAAACGATCCTCTCCCTGTTGAGGGTTGTGTAGGCCTTAACGAGCTTCATTTCAAGGCCGTGCTTTAAAACCTTTCTCTTACAGACTTCAAGGGCCTCCTGTGAAAAGAGAAGGTTGTCTAAAAACCGTTTTCTGTCCTCTTCCGTAGCAACCCTTAAGAAGGTGTAGAGCTCCTCAGGCTCCGTTCCGAACTTCTTTAAAACTTCAGACTCAACCTCGTAACTCTTTAAAACCTTTACGAGCTCTTCCCCTCTATCTGTTTTAACAACAACCTCCTGGCCGTAACTGAACCCTCCGGTTTCGGCAGAGGCAAGCCCAGTCTTCTCAGTATCCGGATACTTAAACTTAACGACAACCATTTAACTCTCCAGCTTTAAGTTTTTCTGGTGTTAAGTATATTTTCCGGCTCAATGGGTGCAACGGATGGAAAACAACCTATATTAAATGAAAGCTTCTGTAAGAAGCAGAAAGGTTGACAATCTGAAAATGAGAACTATTATTAATAGCAGACACCCCCTATCCCCCTCCCTCCTCCCCATAAGTCTTAAGGGGGCGCCTTGGGCGCCCCTTCTTTTTTGTCTGATAGAATTCCAAAAATCGGTGGAGAGGAACTTTGAAACGAGTCCTTGTAGGTTTCAGCGGGGGAGTAGATAGTTTCTTTACAGCCTACCTGCTGAAAGAAAATGGGTTTGAGGTTATTCCAGTTTACTTCAAGCTCCTTCCAAATGCTAATACGGAAAAAGTAAAGAAGAGTGGGGAGCTCCTTAACCTTAAACCGATACTTATTGACCTATCTCAAGAGTTTAAAAAAAAGGTTATAGACTACTTTATCTCTTACTACAAAAAGGGCTTAACCCCCAACCCGTGTACCTTCTGCAACAGAGAGATTAAGCTTAAATACCTGTATAAGTTAAAAGAGGAGCTCCGCGCCGACTTCATTGCCACCGGCCACTACGCGAGGGCTCTCCAATCGGAGCAGTTCAAAAGAAAACTTATATACAGAGGAATAGATAGAGGAAAGGAACAGTCCTACTTTTTAGCGCTGGTTGAGAGGGAAATTATCAACCACCTCCTCCTTCCGTTGGGAGAGTTTACAAAGAAAGAAGTAGTAAAACGGGCAAAAGAGTTAGGCTTTCCCTACTCAGGAGAAAGCCAGGACATCTGTTTCATAGAGTCTGATTACGTTTCCTTCGTTGAAAAGTTTATAAAACCGAAAACCGGCCTTTTTAAGTTGGAAGATGGAACAGTTGTTGGGAAACACAGGGGCTACTTCAGATATACGGTTGGGCAGAGAAGGGGACTGGGAATTTCTTACAAACACCCTCTTTACGTAGTAGAGATAAAACCGGAAGAAAACACAGTCATAGTAGGGCCAAAGGAAAGCGTCTTAAGAGACGAAATACTCGTCTGGAGAACAAACTGGCACGTTGAACCGAAAGAGTGGTGTAAAATCCCGGTTCAAGTTCAGGTACGTTACAGGGCAAAACCTACACCTGTTAGAAGTGTAGAGTATTTAAAAAACGGTATATATCGTGTAAAATTAGCGGCGAAAGTTGACGCCCCTGCCCCGGGGCAGGTCTGTGCCTTCTACAGCAACGACCTGCTCCTTGGAGGAGGGGAAATCCTGAGGGAAGGAGATAGGTGATGGAAGGAAGTATCGTAGCTATAGACTGGACTCTTTTAGTTCAGGCAGTAAACTTCCTCATCTTTATGGTTCTCATCAACAAGTTCCTTTTTCAGCCCCTACTTAAACTTATGGAAGAAAGGGAGAGGGAGCTTAACGGTATATACAGTGAAGCAGAAGCCCTTAAGGTAAAAGCTGAACAGCTACTAAAAGAAGTTGACGAGATTCTGGCAAAGGCAAAAGAAGAGGCAAAGAAAGTTATTGACGCTGCCGTGAAAGAGGCTAGAGAGGAAAGGGAAAGGATAGTATCTCAAGCTCAGGAAGAGGCCTCTGTAAAGGTTGAAAGGGCGAAAGAAGAGATATGGCAGATGTTTGAAACCGAGAAGTCTAAGCTTGAAGCCGAAGCTGAGAAGTTAGCTGAAGAGATAGTCAAGAAAATACTTGGAAAAGTTGCTTAAGGGGGAAATATGGAACACGGAGGACATCTTCTATTCTGGAAAACAGTCAACGTTATTATTCTGTTCGCCCTTCTTTACTGGTTACTTAAAAAACCCGTTTCTCGCTTTCTGTCAGACGGTATTGAATCTGTAGTGGACAAGTTTGAAAGAGCTAAAAAGGAAAAGGAGGAAGCCCTCAAGCTCCTCAAAGAGGCCGAGAAGAAATCGGAAGAGGTAAAGGCAGAAGCCGAAAGGATTCTCTCCTACTCAAAAGAGGTTGCTGAGAGGGAAAAAGAACAGATAATAGCCGAGGCAAAGGAAACTGCTGCAAGGATAGTAAAAATGGCAGATGAAGAGATAGAGAAGGAGCTCTACAAAGCAAAAGAAGAGCTCAAGAAGTTTGCAGCAGAGAAAGCTGTAGAGATAGCCGAAGCAAAGCTTAAAGGTTCCATAACACCGGAAGTCAACAAAAAGCTTATCGAATCCAGCCTTGAAAAGCTTTAGGAGGGATCAAGTTGAGACTGGAAGTCAGAATCGCAAGAAGATACGCTAAAGCCCTATCAGAAATTCTTACCGACGAAAAGCTTGAGAAAGTTCTCAAAGAGATAAAGACCCTCCTTTCGTTCTTTGACGAGAAAACCATCAAGTTCTTCAAAAGCCCCATAATCTCAAACGAGAAGAAAGAGGAGCTCCTCAAAAAAGTTTTAGAGAAAGTTGCGGTTTCGCCAGAACTCCAAAAAGTCCTCCTCTTAATGGCCCAGAAGAACAGGCTCGGACTTATAAGGGAGTTTGCAGAGGAGTTTGAAAAGTTCGCCTACGACAGGTTAGGGTTAGTAAGGGCAGAGATCACAAGCGCAACAGAGCTTGATGAAGAGGTCGTAGAGAAGATAAAGTCAAAGATTGAAGAGCTTTTCGGCAAGAAGGCTGAAATCACGGTAAAACTTGATCCCTCCATAATCGGCGGCTTTATAGTAAGGGTTGCTGACAAAGTTCTTGATGCCTCAATAAAGACGCAGCTTGAAAACCTTAAGAAAACTATAGCCGATTAAGATAAAAAAACCGATAGCGAGGTGCAGAGATGCAGATCAGAGCAGAGGAAATTTCAGAACTGATAAGAAAACAGATTGAGGAGTTTGAAGCCTCTGTAAACCTTGATGAAACAGGAATCGTTATCAAAGTAGGAGACGGAGTAGCAAGAGTTTACGGACTTGAAAACGTTGAGTACGGTGAAGTTGTAGAGTTTGAAGATGGAACTGAAGGAGTTGCCTTCAACCTTGAGGAGGACAACGTAGGTGTCGTTCTCCTTGGTGAAGGAAAGGGAATCGTTGAAGGCGGTAAGGCTAAAAGAACCGGAAGAATACTTGACATGCCCGTTGGAGAGGGGCTCATTGGAAGGGTTTTAGACCCACTTGGAAACCCGATAGACGGAAAAGGTGATATTGAGTACGTAGAGAGAAGGGCTGTTGAGCGTATTGCTCCAGGTATCGTAACGAGAAAACCGGTTCACGAACCACTCCAAACGGGAATTAAGGCAATTGATGCCCTCATCCCAATCGGAAGGGGACAGAGGGAGCTTATCATTGGAGACAGGCAGACAGGTAAGACTACCATTGCCATAGATACCATCCTCAACCAGAAGAGAGAAGAGGTTATCTGCGTTTACTGTGCAGTTGGACAGAAGCGTTCAACAGTAGCCCAGACGATTCAGCTCCTCAAAGAGCTTGGAGCTATGGAGTACACGATCGTCATCTCCGCTACCGCGTCAGACCCAGCTTCACTCCAATACCTCGCTCCTTACGCAGCCTGTACAGTTGCAGAGTACTTCAGGGATACTGGAAGGGCTGCACTTATAATCTACGACGACCTCTCAAAACAGGCTGTTGCCTACCGTGAAATGTCGCTTCTCTTAAGGCGTCCACCTGGAAGGGAAGCTTACCCTGGAGACGTCTTCTACCTCCACTCAAGGCTCCTTGAAAGGGCTGCTAAGCTCAACGACGAGCTTGGAGCAGGTTCACTTACAGCCCTTCCAATCGTTGAAACGAAGGCTGGTGACATTTCTGCTTACATTCCAACGAACGTTATCTCCATTACGGACGGTCAGATATTCCTTGAAACCGACCTCTTCTACAAGGGTCAAAGACCTGCTATCAACGTTGGTCTTTCCGTTTCAAGGGTTGGTGGTGCTGCTCAGATAAAGGCTATGAAGCAGGTTGCAGGAAAGCTCAGACTTGAGCTTGCCCGTTACCGTGAACTTGAGGCCTTTGCCCAGTTCGCATCAGACCTTGACCCTGCTACGAGGGCTCAGCTTGAGAGGGGTAGGCGTATGATGGAGCTCCTCAAGCAGCCTCCTCACAAGCCGATTCCCGTTGAGAAGCAGATAGTTGCCTTTTTCGCAGCGATCAACGGATACTTAGACGACATCCCCGTTGAGGCCGTTAACAAGTTTGAGTGGGAGCTCTACGCCTTTATGGACGCAAAATATCCAGAGATACTCAAGGAAATCCTTGAGAAGAAACAGCTTGACGATGAGCTCACCAAGAAGCTCCACGAGGCCATTAAGGAGTTCAAGGCAACGTTTACAGCCTAATAGCGAGGTAGAAAATGCCTGGAATGAGGGAAATTAAAGCTAAGATAAAGAGCCTTAAAGGAACAAAGCGGATAACCGCCGCTATGAAGGCGGTTTCCGCTGCAAAACTCCGTAAGGCTCAGGAAGACCTCTTCAACGTAAGGCCTTACGCCGAAGTTATGAAAGAGATAGCAGCAGGACTCTACAGAAGAGGAAACCCGACAATACACCCAATCTTCAAGGTAAGGCCTGTTAAGAGAATAGAGTTAGTAGTTATCTCTTCAGACAAAGGACTCTGCGGCGCATTTAACGCAAACATCATAAGGCGCGTTAACAGGTTTGCCAAAGAGAAGCAGTCACAGGGAATTGAGGTAAGTCTTACAACCGTTGGAAATAAAGCTAGCCAGTTCTTTACCAAGTATTCCGACCTCCACGTAAGGAAGACTTTTAAAGACATCTTCAGGAGAATAGGCCTTCCGCTTGCTAAAGAGATCTCTGCTGACCTCTTCTTAGGATACATGTCTGAATACTTTGACGAAGTTTACGTTGTCTACAACAAGTTCTACAACGCCCTCAAACAAGAGGTTGTTTTTGAAAGGATAATGCCCCTTGCCGTTGAATCTGAAGAGGAAACTCCTGTTGCCGAGTATACAGTCGGCCCAGACGAGAAGGTTATAGAGGAAGCTATTAAGTCTTACACTTCTGCAGTTGTTTTAAGGGCTCTTAAGGAGTCCGAAACAAGTGAACACGCAGCCCGTATGACGGCTATGGACAACGCTACGAAGAACGCTGAAGACATGATTAGAAAACTCACCATCTCCTTCAACAAAGCAAGACAGGCTGCTATTACAAAAGAGCTAATTGAGATTACAACTGCTATTGAAGCAATGAAATAGGGAGGATAGGTATGGCAGAGCATAAAGGAAAAATTGTTCAAATTGTTGGTCCGGTTATAGACGTTGAGTTCCCAGACGGAAAGCTTCCTGAGATCTACCACGCCTTAAGGGTTCCAAACGTTAAGCAGATTACCTGGGATGGAAAAATTGAAACTGGTGACCTTATGCTTGAGGTTCACCAGCACCTTGGAGAGAACAGGGTTCGCTGCGTTGCCTTCGGAGCCACCGAAGGGCTTAAGAGGGGAATGGAGGTTATAGATACCGGAGACTACCTGAAAGTTCCCGTTGGCCACGCAACAAGGGGAAGGATCTTCAACGTTGTAGGAAAGCCTATTGACAACAAAGGGCCCGTTGAGGCTGAAGAATACTGGCCGATCCACAGGCCTGCTCCACCACTTACAGAGCAGAAGACAGTTGCAGAGATATTTGAGACGGGAATTAAGGTAATTGACCTCCTTGAGCCTTACGCGAAAGGTGGTAAGACGGGCCTTTTCGGTGGTGCTGGAGTTGGTAAGACGGTTCTCCTTATGGAGCTCATACACAACGTTGCTATGAAACACGGAGGTTTCTCCGTCTTCGCAGGGGTTGGAGAGAGAACAAGGGAAGGAACAGACCTGTGGCTTGAGATGCAGGAGTCTGGAGTTCTTGAGAATACAGTTTTAGTTTACGGTCAGATGAACGAACCTCCTGGAAACAGGTGGCGCGTTGCAATGACGGGCGTTACTATGGCCGAATATTTCCGTGACGTTGAAGGCCGTGATATGATGTTCTTCGTTGACAACATGTTCCGTTTTATCCAGGCAGGTTCTGAGGTTTCAGCCCTCCTCGGTAGGATTCCCTCTGAGGTTGGTTACCAGCCAACACTTGCAACTGAAGTAGGTGCTATCCAGGAGCGTATTACATCAACAAACAAAGGTTCAATTACGTCTGTTCAGGCTATCTACGTTCCGGCCGACGACTTTACAGACCCGGCTCCGTTTACTCTTTTTGCCCACCTTGACGCAACGACAGTTCTCTCAAGGGCACTGGCAGAGCAGGGTATCTACCCAGCCGTTGACCCACTTGAGTCTACATCACGTATGCTTGACCCACATATCGTAGGTGAAAGGCACTACAGGGTAGCAAGGGAGGTTCAGAGATACCTTCAGAGATATAAGGAACTCCTTGAGATCATCGCTATTCTCGGTATGGAAGAGCTCTCAGAGGAAGACAAACTTGTTGTCCACAGGGCAAGGAGAATTCAGCTCTTCCTTACTCAGCCCTTCCACGTTGCAGAGGTCTTTACAGGAATGCCCGGTAGATATGTAACTGTTGAAGAAACAATCCGCGGATTTGAGATGATAGTTAACGGAGAGCTTGATCACCTACCTGAGCAGGCCTTCTACATGGTTGGAACCATTGATGAGGCTATAGAGAAAGGCGAAAAGCTTATGAAGGAAGCCCAGAGCAAATAGGGGAGAAGATAGATGGCTGCCAAAAAAGGACTGCCAACAGAGATGAAGTTTCAGCTGGCCTCGGCAACCGGTAAACACTACGAGGCTGAGGCGAAAGAGGTATACGTTGAAACAGACGACGGGGATATCGGCGTTCTCCCCGGACACCAGCCTGAGTTTTACTCCATAGGAGCTGGCTTTGTAATCTGCAGAGACGTTAACAGAAACGAAATCAAGAAACTCGTTTACAATGGTTTTGTCCAAATAGAACCAGATGCAGTTAGGATTGGGGCTCAGGAAATTTACGAGCCGGGTGAGGTAAACGTTGAATCTGTTGAGAGGGAAATTTCTGAGCTCAAGAAAAGGCTATCCTCTCTAAGCGAAGAAGAGGTTGAAACAAAGAGTTCCTTAGAAGCCGAGATTAAGAGGAAAGAAACCCTACTTAGGAAGGCCAGATAGGCCTTCCTTTCTCTTCTAACCTTTCCTTATTTTCTCGTATCTAAACCAGAGAACTCCCATTCCTAAAAGAGATCCCAAAAGAAATCCCAGTGATATTAAAGTTAATTTTTTTGAAACGTTCCCAAATAAACTGCCCTTCGGCTTAGGAATACTCTGAGGAGAAAGACCGGGGTAGAACTCATAAACCTTTCCAGTATTGGTTTTTACCTTTACCACTTCAACTACCTTGTTACCAACCTGTTTATAGGATATCCAAGCTTCAATCGGCTTCTCTTCTTCTGCCCTAATTGGGGCTGTTAAGAAAAGAGAGGATAAAATAACTAATAGTAAAAACTTCCCCTTCAAGGTTACCTCAGTTATTGAGTTTTGAGAATTTTAACTTGAGGCATAGAAAAATGGAAAAAGAGAAAAAACTCAACCTCCTTCAAGCCTCTGCAATGGCAATAGGAACGATGATTGGGGCAAGCATCTTCTCCATATTTGGATACGGGGTGAAGATTGCTGGAAACGGGCTTCCCTTTGCTTTTTTATTAAGCGGAATTTATGCACTTATGGTAGCTTACTCTTACGCCCACCTTGGAAAGAAGTTTATATCTAATGCAGGCCCTGTAGCCTTTATTCAGAGAGCATTCGGGCACTCACCTTTAGTTGGAGCTCTCTCCATTCTCATGTGGTTCACCTACGTTATCTCAATTGCCCTCTTTGCCATCAGCTTTGCAGGTTACTTTCTACCACTTATCCACTTAGACTACAGAGTTTTCCACACTGTTGTGGAAGTTCTAGTCATCGCCTTCTTTGGAGCAATTAGCTTTTTTGGAGGCTCTCAAGTCGTTGGAAGACTTGAGTTCTGGATAGTTCTTACTAAACTCTTAATTCTTTTAACCTTCATAGCAGCTGGACTGTCGGTTATCCACATAGAGTATTTAAAGCCAGAACCTTCTCCTGAGTATTTTAAGGGGATTCTCAACGCCTCAGTTATATTTTTCCTCTCCTACATGGGATTTGGCCTCATAACCAACATTAGCGAGAACATAGAGAACCCCTGTAAAAACGTTCCAAGGGCTATTTACCTTAGTATTTCCGTCGTTATGGCGGTTTACGTGGGAGTTTCTGTTGCTGCCCTTGGAGCTCTTCCTACATCAGAAATTGCAAAGTATGCAGAAAACGCTCTTGCATTTGCGGCAGAACCTGCTTTAGGCAAGCTGGGTTTTCTGCTCCTATCTGTAGGAGCCCTAGTCAGCATCTCTTCTGCCCTCAACGCAACCATCTATACCGGGGCAAATGCCTCCTATGCTTTAATGAAGGACGGTTACATTCCCTCTCCCGGGAGTTTAGTTGAGAAGAGGTGGATGGGAGAGCACTTGGGACTTTACCTGACCTGTGGACTCGGCCTCGTTTTTACCCTTTTCTTTAACGTTACGTCAGTTGCTTCAATGATAAGCGTCGTTACAACAGCCCTCTACATAGGAGTAATACTCTCACACTTAAAGCTATGGAAGAAGGTAGGAGGAAAGAGAGGATTAATTTTCTTTAATCTTATAGTTATAACTTTTGTCGCCTTTCAGATCGTTATATTCCAGTTTAAGCACAGTAAAACAACTTTTGTAGCAACTCTCCTCATTTTCCTCGTCTCTTTCAGCTTGGAGTTCCTCTACTACAGGAAAAGAAGGCTCGTTTCACCGTTTATCAGAACTACCCACAGAGGTATTGAAGGAGCGGTGTAGGTTGACTATTATTTATATCCTGAAAGGGCGGGCGTAGCTCAGGTGGTAGAGCATCAGCTTCCCAAGCTGAGGGTCGCGGGTTCAAGTCCCGTCGCCCGCTCCATAAAAAAAGAAGGTTCAGGAGTTGGGAAACTCAAAAAAGTTAGACATCATCTCTCTTCTCATTTCACTCTCCACCCACGTTGCAGTTTTGGTTATCATTTCCGTAAACAGCGTCCTTTCGGGGAAAACTTACGAAGTGGTAAACGTGGTTCCCATATCCTTTGATACACAGGTTGAATCAAACTTAGTAGGGATTAAACCGGTTAAGGGAAAGCTAAAGAGTGGAGCTCCAAAAACAGAAAACTCCATCACTGGCGGAAGCCGGTCAACTCCGAAAAGGGGCGGAGGCGGAAGTCAAATAAAAAAACCGAAGGAAAAGGGAATAGGGGAAAAAAGCACAAACCTGAACGCCGGCCGGTCTCCGTCAAAACTGACGAGAGACTTTAAAACGGCAAACGACCAGGGAAGTATAGAGCTCTCCGTTGACCTTCCCAACAGAAAAGGGAAAGGACTTCCATCTGTTTCAATGTCAAAACTGGTTCCCTACCTAATAAAAGTTAGGGACACGATAATGAAAAACTGGAAAATCCCCTACTACTCTAATGCCCCCAAAAAGAGGAAAGCCGTAGTTGTGATAACTCTGAAAAAAGACGGAACTATTGATGAACTAATGGTAGAAAAACTCTCTCCTGACATTACCTTCAACCGTTCGGCCATTTCAGCAATATATTCTGTAAAGTCCTTTGGCCCGTTTCCCAAAGGTGTAAAGGAGAAAAAAGTAAGGTTGAAGGTGAAGTTTGAGGTTAAGTAAACCTAAAATAATCTACGCTCTAAGCTCTCTGTGGGTCAAAACATTAAGGGTGGAGGTTAAATTCCTTTCACAACCTCAGTTTCCTTCAATTGTTGCCTTCTGGCACGGGAGGATGTTTCTTCTGCCCTTCGTTTTAAAAGAGTATGCAGAAAGAGTGGCCATTCTCATAAGCAGACACAGGGACGGTGAGCTGATAGCCCAAATAGTAGAGAGGATGGGGTTTAAAACCGTAAGGGGCTCAGCAGGAAAGGGAAAGGGGGGAGAGAGAGCTTTTAAAGAGATGGTTAAGTTAATTGAAAAGGGCTACACGGTAGCGATAACTCCCGACGGCCCAAGGGGACCAAGGGAAGTTGTGAAGCCAGGAGTTGCAAAACTTGCTATGAAGACGGGAGCTCCCGTCTACCCCTTAACCTTCTCGGCAGACTGGAAGTTTCAGCTCAACTCGTGGGACAGGTTTTTAGTTCCCCTTCCTCTTTCTAAGTGCAGAGTTGTTTTAGGAGAACCGATAGAACCAAGAGCCTTCAAAAGTGAAGAAGCTTTAAGGAGCAAGATTGAATTAAAATTGAGAGAGCTTACAGAAAAAACCGATAGGGAGAAAAGATGAACAGCGCAATAGCGATAATCTCAGACTTTGGCCTTAAAGACCACTACGTAGGAACCGTTCACGGAATAATCTACGACGTAGCCCCCGAGGCAAAAGTCATAGACGTAACCCACTTTGTCAAGCCCTTTGACGTTGTTGACGGAGCTCTCAAACTCAAGTGGTCTTTCAGGTATTTTCCTACGGGAACAATCTTCCTCTGCCTTGTAGACCCTGACCCTTCTGCAGAGCCCATCATCGTTACAACGGAAAATTACTTTTTAGTCTGTCCAAACAACGGAATCGGAAGTCTAATGTTTGAGGAAGAGCCACCGGAAGCCGTCCACAGAATTACGGCGGAACACTACTTCGTAAATAAGAGACGGGCAGGGAACTTTAGGAGTAGAGACCAGCTTACGCCAATAGCTGCAGAACTCTCCCGCCTTCAAACGGCGTCGCACCTTGGGGAGGAGATGGATTTGAAACAGCTTAAACGATTTAAGCTCCCTGCTCTTCAGCCGTTGGGAGGAAACGTTTACGAGGCAATAGTCCTTGACGTTGACTACTTTGGAAACCTTATACTGAACGCAACGGGAGAAAAAGGGTTACCCAAGACTGCAGAAATTAACGGAGTAAAGGTAGAGAAGGTTCAGGAGAGCTTTAAAGGGGTAAAGAGGGGAGAACTCTTCATCTCACTTAACCCAGAAAACCACGTCCAGATAGTCGCCTACATGTCAAACGCCTCTAAACTTTTAAAGGCTACAAGGGGAACGAAAGTAAAACTCTACTATTAGTGGAGAGTCTATGTGGGACGAAGTCTTCGATGTAATAGTTGTCGGTGCAGGACACGCAGGGTGCGAAGCTGCCCTTGCCGCTGCAAGGATGGGGTGTAAAACGGCACTCTTTACGGTAAACGTTGACAGGATAGCCGAGATGTCCTGCAACCCCGCCATCGGAGGCGTAGCAAAGGGAACGGTAGTCCGTGAGATAGACGCCTTAGGTGGAGAAATGGCCAAGAACATAGACGAGACAGGAATTCAGTTCAGGATACTCAACAGGAAAAAAGGGCCTGCCGTCAGAGCTCCCCGGGCACAGGCCGATAAAGAGGCATACAGGAAGAGGATGAGGCAGGTCATTGAAAATACCGACAACCTTGAGGTTATCCAGCAGATAGTTGACGACATAATCGTTGAAGACGGAAAAGTTAAGGGGGTTGTAACTCACCTTGGAGCCAGATACGGAGCAAAGGCCGTTGTAGTTACCGCAGGAACTTTCTTAAGGGGAAGAATCTTCATAGGGTTTCAGGAGTTTGAAGGTGGAAGGATGTGGGAGCCGGCGGCAAACAAGCTCTCCTCCTTCTACGAAAGGCACGGCTTCCGAGTGGCAAGGCTCAAAACAGGAACTCCGACGAGGATAGACGGCAGAACTATAGACTTTTCTAAAATGGAGAGACAGGACGGAGACGAACCTCCACCGTTCTTCTCCTACTGGACGGAACCTAAAGAGATTGAGCAGATACCCTGCTGGCTCACCTATACAACTCCCGAAACCCACCGGATAATAAGGGAAAACCTCCACCGCTCCCCGATGTATGGAGAGTGTAAACTCATAAGCGGAGTCGGAGTCCGCTACTGTCCCTCAATTGAGGACAAAATAGTAAAGTTCCCGGAAAGGGAGAGGCACCACGTATTCGTAGAGCCTGAAGGAAGGGATACCGTTGAGTTCTACCCCAACGGAACATCTACGAGTCTCCCCTACGACGTTCAGGTTGCAATAATAAGGTCAATACCCGGCCTTGAGAACGCAGAGATAATCAGACCTGCCTACGCAATAGAGTACGACTTTATAGACCCGAGGCACCTCTACCCAACCCTTGAGACGAAAACGATAAAGGGACTTTTCAATGCCGGTCAAATAAACGGAACAACAGGCTATGAAGAGGCTGCAGGACAGGGTATAGTTGCGGGTATAAACGCAGCCCTCTATGCTCTTGGGAAAGACGAAAGGTTCGTTTTGGGAAGGGACGAGGCCTACATAGGGGTTATGATAGACGACCTCGTAAACAGAGGAGTCAGAGAACCTTACAGGCTCTTTACCTCAAGGGCTGAGTACAGGCTCCTTTTAAGGTACGACAACGCCGACTACAGGCTTGCAAAGTACGGCTACAGGTTCGGCCTCCTGACAAGGGAACAGTATGAAAGGATTAAGAAAAAGTATGAGACCGTAAAGGTTTTCACAGAAAAACTCAAAGAGGTGAAGTTAAAACCTGAAGCCGTTAACCCGGTCCTTGAAAAGGAGGGCTCAACACCTATTAAGGAAAGTAAGAGCGTTTACGAGCTCCTTAAAAGGCCAGAAGTAAAGTTAGAGAATATCCTACCACTGATTCCCCTTGACCTTTCTGTTGACGATAGAAAACTTCTTCAGGAGATACTTGAAGAGGTTGAGATAGAGGTTAAATACGAGGGATACATAAAGAGGCAGCTTGAAGAGGTTGAACGGTTTAGAAAGCTTGAAAACATAAAGATACCGAAAGACTTTAACTATGACTTAGTCCCAATATCCGTTGAGGAGAGGCAGAAGCTAAAAGAGATGAAGCCGTTAACTTTGGGACAGGCGGCAAGGCTTGAGGGAATAAGACCAGCGTCAATTCCGATCCTTGCCGTTTACATAGAGAAGTGGAAGAGGGGAGAGCTCTCAAAGGAGAGGGCCTAATGGAGAGGCTCAAGGAGCTCTGCCGACTCAACGGAATTGAAATAACAGAAGAAGCCCTTGAGAAGTTAGCCGTTTACAGGGAGCTCCTCAAGAAGTGGGGAAAGCGGATAAACCTAACGTCTCTACTAACAGACAGAGAGATTGAAGAGAAACACTTTTTTGACTCCCTCTTAGGTTTAATTGCCTTTAAGAAAGTTGGAGTTTCCCCCCACGGAAAGAGTTTCTGCGACGTCGGTTCCGGGGCAGGTTTTCCCGGAGTTCCTCTGGCAGTTGTTATGAAGGATTCAAACTTTACCCTCGTTGAAACACGGAAAAAAAGGTGCGTCTTTTTAGAGGAGGTAAAGAGGCAGTTAAAACTAATTAACGCCTCTGTAATCTGCTCAAGAGTTGAAGAAGTTGATGGAGAGTTTGATCTCCTCTTAATGAGGGCAGTTGAAGACCCGAAAACTGCCGTTGAGATAACCGAGCACCTTCTTGAGAGGGGAGCTCTCCTCTGCATCTACAGGGGGAAAGAACCTTTTGGCAGAGAGATACCCGGCTACAGGGTAAGAGAAATTGAACTTAAACCGAAAGGGGTTAATTTTAAGAGGCATTTCCTATTCATTGAAAAGGAGAAGTGATGGAGAGAAGAACTGCTGTAATAACTTATCCTGAGGAGAGTAGAGTTTCCCTCCTTGGGAAGACTTACCTCCTTTTAACATTTGGTTTTATAACAATGGTTTTGGGAACCGGAGTTGGCCTTCAGTTTCTACCCGTATTTGCACACTTTGGAAAGTGGGGATACTTACTCCTCTCACTTGTAGCAACAGTTGGAACAATGTTCTTAGCTCTACTCTTTCAAAGGAACGTTTTAGGTTATCTCTTTTTTACCCTGTTCACCTTTACAGTAGGGTTCTTTGATGCCCCTGCGGTAGCGGTAATTTTTCAGTCTGCTTTCCTTCTTGAAATTTTTAAAGAGACCGCCCTTATAACAGGAGTTGTTACGGGAGCTCTCAGCCTCTTTGTTCTGATTACGAAGAAAGACTTTGGATTTCTTGGAGGTTTCCTATTCACAGGCCTTGTTCTGATTGTCGTTATGGCTCTTGTAGGGCTCTTCTGGCACAACAGTATGCTCAACGTTGTTGTGTCAGGAATGGGCGTTCTCGTCTTCTCAGGCTTCATTCTTTACGACACATCACGGCTCGTAAACGAAAAAGGGAATCCAGTTGAAATTGCCATTGCCCTCTTTTTAGACATAATCAACCTCTTCTGGTCGCTGTTTAACCTACTGGTTGCCCTGACAGGAGAAGAGAGGTAGTAGTTGGAGCTCTTTGAGGGAAAGAACCCCCTCTCTGCAAGGTTAAAACCAAAAGACTTTTCTGAATTTGTCGGCCAAGAACAGGTAGTCGGAGAGGGGAAACCTTTAAGGAGGTTAATTGAGAGAGGAAAAATTCTCTCCTCTATCTTTGTAGGTCCTCCGGGAACCGGTAAAACTGCACTTGCCCACCTGATAAAGGAAAAACTGAAGGCAGACTTTTACGAGCTCAACGCCGTTACGTCTACCGTTTCAGACGTTAGGAAAATCCTTGAAAAAGGAAGGGAAAACAGAAAGTTAGGTAGGAAAACAATACTGTTCATTGACGAGATTCACAGGTTCAACAAAGCCCAGCAGGACGCACTCTTACCGGATACAGAAGAGGGAAACGTAATCCTTATTGGGGCGACTACAGAGAACCCCTACTTTAGCCTCACTCCGGCTCTCCGTTCAAGGGTAAAGATTTACCGGTTTAAACCCTTAGAGAGGAAAGACCTACTAAAACTCTACAGAACGGTAACAGAACGGAAAAACGGACTTCCCGGTTTTAAAGTCCCTGAGGAAGTTCTAAATCTTTTAATATCCGCTTCTGCCGGAGATGGAAGGAGATTTCTAAACTACTTAGAGGAACTTTACATACTTTCAAACGGAAAAGAACCATCCATTGAACTTGCAAAAGAAACTGTAGGAGAATCAGTTCTTTTAATGGACGAAAACCAGCGGTTTGACCTTATCTCAGCTCTGATAAAGTCTATGAGGGGAAGCGACCCAGACGCAGCCCTCCACTACGCTGTTAGGCTTTTAGAGGCAGGAGAGGATCCCAAGTTCATAGCAAGGCGTTTAGTCATATTTGCATCTGAAGACGTAGGGAACGCCAACCCAGAAGCTCTACTAATAGCAAACGCTGCCCTCAACGCCGTTTTAAACGTAGGAATGCCTGAAGCAGCGATAAACCTTGCCCATGCAGTTATCTACCTCTCAACGTCTCTAAAGTCAAACGCCGTTTATAGAGCTCTAAAAGACGCCCAAAAAGACGTAGAGGAAGGCTTTCAGCCTAAAGTTCCTTTACACCTGAAAGCCGGAAAGAGGAACAGGGGTTACAGGTATCCCCACAACTACGAGAGGAACTACATAAAACAGGAATACTTGAAGGAAAAAAGGAAGTACTACAGACCGAAAGGGATAGGCTTTGAGAAAAGGCTTGAAAACTGGCTTAAGTGGATGAGAGGAGAAACTGATAAAATTGAGCCGACTAAAGAAAAAGAGGTAGAAGATGAAGTTTAAGGTCTCCGTTCCCGCCTCAACCAGCAACTTAGGGCCAGGATTTGACGCCTTAGGCCTCGCCTTAACCCTCTACAACAAGTTCTACGTTGAACCTTCAGACAGGTACGAAGTTGAGATAGATGGAGAGGGAAAAGAGGAGCTCCCAAAGGACGAAAATAACCTTTTTCTCAGGGCTTACAGGAGTTCCATGGAGTATTTGGGGCTAAACCAGCCTATAAAAGTAAAGCTCGTAAACAGAATTCCCTTAGGAAGAGGCTTAGGGAGCTCCGCCACCGCAATAGTAGGGGGAATACTCGCTGCCGAGAGAATTTCTGGAAAGGAGCTCTCTCTTCCAGAGGTTATAGACATAGCCTTTAAGTTTGAGCCTCACCCGGATAACGTTCTCCCTGCATACACCGGGGGATTCGTAGTTGCTGCAACAAACGGAGACCTTACCTACGTAAAGCTTGACTGGCCGGAGGACATAAAAGTTGTAATAGTCGTTCCGGAGCTCTTCCTCTCAACGGAAGAGTCCCGTTCAGTCCTTCCAGATAAATACAGCAGAGAGGACGTTATATTCAACATTCAGAGAGTTGCCCTTCTTCTGGGAGCTCTCCAAAAAAGAGACTACGGCCTCCTGAAAGAGGCTGTTAAGGACAGAATACACCAGCCCTACCGCTGCGACCTAATTCCCTCCTTCTGGGAAATCCTGTCAGAGGGTTACAAGGCGGGAGCTTACGCCGTTTACCTCTCTGGGGCAGGTAGCTGTATCGGAGCTCTTGCAGATAAGAACTTTGACGAGATTGGAAAGGCGATGTGCAACGTCTTTGACGCCCTCGGCATAGAATCCCGCTACCTCGTTTTAGACGTTGACAGAGAAGGAGCGAAAATAGAGGAGCTCTAAATCCTCTCTAAAACCCTCATCTTTGCGCTTCTTGCGGCTGGGTTCTCCTTAACCTCTTCTTCTGAAGGCTCAATGGGCTTTTTTGTTACTATCTTGAAACCTTCCTCCTCAAGGTTTTTAAAGATGTTTTTAACGAGCCTATCCTCCAGAGAGTGGAAAGTTATTACAACGAGCCTGCCGCCAGGTTTTAGAAGGTAGGCGGCCTTCGGGAGAGCTCCCTCTATCTCCTCAAACTCCCTGTTAACGTAAATCCTTATCGCCTGAAAGGTCTTTATTGCAGGGTGTTTCTTTCTTCCAGCCCACAGCTTTTTTGGAATTACATCCTCAACAATCTTTACAAGCTCAGTGGTCGTCTCTATGGGCTTAACTTTCCTCCTCTTCACTATCTCCCTTGCAATCTTCCTCGCAAACCTCTCCTCTCCATACTTGAAAATTATCTCTGCCAATTTCCTCTCAGGTAGCTTGTTTACAACATCTCTCGCAGTTAACTTCTGGCTTCTATCCATTCTCATGTCTAAAGGCTGCTCATGCCAGACGGTAAACCCCCTCTCACCCCTCAGGTGAAAGTGTGAAACTCCGAGGTCAAAGAGAACTCCGTCAATTTCTTCAACTCCTTCAGACTCTAAAACCTTATCTATCTGTGAAAAGTTTCCGTGGTAAACGGCAAGTCTCTCTTCAAAAGGTTCAAGCCTCTTAAGAGCTCTCTCTATAGCCTCCTCGTCTCTATCTATGGCAATTACTCTGTTCCTCGGGTTTGCCTTTAAAATGGCCTCTGTGTGGCCGCCGCCTCCCAGGGTTGCGTCAACGAAAGTCCCCCCTTTTTTGGCGTTGAGGTAGTCAATCGCCTCGCTTAAGAGAACAGGCGGGTGGTATATCTCCTTCTCCACGGCACGCTCCTGCACAAAATTTGTGCAAATTCAAAAGTTTATTAACAAATCAGGTGCGGTTTCAGTTGAAAATTAAAGCAAAACTTGGGCTTTTTCAATTTGGCACAACTATTGCTTCATCTATCAATAAAAGTTTTCAGGAGGAGAACGTGAAGAAGGTAGAGGCAATTATCAAACCGTTTAAGCTTGATGAAGTGAAAGAAGCCCTTGCGGAGATAGGAATCTCCGGAATGACAATCTGTGAGGTTAAAGGTTTCGGAAGGCAGAAAGGACATACGGAGCTCTACCGAGGAGCGGAATACGTTGTTGACTTTATCCCAAAGGTAAAGGTTGAGGTTGTCATTCCGGACTCTTTAGTTGAGAAGGTTCTTGAGACAATTGTTAACACTGCAAGGACTGGAAAGATAGGTGACGGAAAGGTTTTCGTCTCTCCCGTTGAGGAGGCCGTAAGAATAAGAACGGGAGAGAGGGGAGAGAAGGCTCTGTAAAAACTTAAAGGAGGTTTTCAGTATGAAAAGGTTATTAGGAGCCCTAATAACAACGTTAGCGCCCCTGTCTGCACTGGCAGGAGAGAAGCCAACCCTTAACAGCGGGGATACGGCTTGGATGTTAGTTGCCACCGCCCTTGTTATGCTCATGACTCCTGCTGGTCTTGCACTCTTTTACGGTGGGATGACAAGAAGTAAGAACATTTTGAACACCATAGGAATGAGCTTTCTTGCCTACTGTGTAGCATCTGTTGCGTGGGTACTGTGGGGATATACACTTGCCTTTGGGCCAGATATTGGCGGTTTTATTGGCGGTCTTGACAAGATCTTTTTGAAAGGAATTGGTGTTGAAACTTTAAGTGGAACCATTCCGGAGTTCCTCTTTGCCGCATTTCAAGGGACGTTTGCCGCAATTACTGTAGCCCTTGCAAGTGGTTCTATCATTGAAAGATTAAAGTTCTCAACCTGGCTTATTTTTACAATTCTCTGGGTAACAGTTGTCTATGCACCTGTTGCTCACTGGGTTTGGGGAGGAGGATTCCTCGGAAATGATGGAGCTCTGGACTTTGCTGGTGGAACGGTTGTCCACATTAACGCAGGTATAGCAGGTCTTGTTATGGCACTACTACTCGGAAAAAGAAAAGGTTATGGGAAGATAGCTTTCTTTCCGTCTTCTGTTGTCCTGACAGTTCTTGGTGCAGCACTGCTATGGTTCGGATGGTTTGGATTTAACGCAGGCTCTGAACTTGCTGCAGATGGAGTTGCTGCATCTGCATTCTTAGTTACGAACGTAGCTGCATCAATAGCTGCAATTTCATGGATAGTTACAGAGTGGATAATATTAAGGAAACCTACACTCCTTGGTGCCGCTTCTGGTGTTGTTGCAGGACTCGTTGCTATTACTCCTGCTGCAGGGTTTGTTGATGTAACGGGAGCAATTATTATCGGTCTTGTTGCGGGAATCTTAGGTTGGTTTGGGGTCTTTGTCCTTAAGAAAAAACTTGGATACGACGATTCCCTTGATGCTTTCGGTGTCCACGGCCTCTGCGGTATCTGGGGAGCTATAGCTACAGGTATTTTCGCAGTCAAAGCAATAGGAGGGACTCCAGGAGTTCTTGAAGGGAACCTACCTCAGCTCTGGATTCAGCTTAAAGCAGTAGCAGTGACGATTATTTACTCTGGAATTATGACTGCTGTTGTTTACTTTGTTTCCTCAATACTTACAGGAGGGGCAAGAGTCTCTGAAGAATATGAAGTTGAAGGGCTTGATTCTGCAATACATGGAGAAAAAGGCTTTAACCTTTAAAACAACAAAATAAAAATGAGGGGGCTTTCTGCCCCCTTTAAAACCAAAAGGAGGTGAATCATGGTTAGACGCGTACTAACTATTGTAACAACTGCTCTACTAATGGCTGCTGCTGAAGCAGGTGCAGCAGAAGTAAAGGTTGATATTCCAGACATCAAACTCTCTGGAGGTATCTCTAATACTGGATTTAACGAATCAAAGGCAGAAGATGATGGCAGCTCAACGAACGATATAAAGCTTACAGATGCTGTGATTGATCTGTCAGGTGGAGATGATTCCGGTGGGTTTGATATTGCTATTGGTTCAATTGTTGAACCAACTGTAATTGGAAGTGTGAATAATAACAATGCAGCAATAATTGGGGACGAATACGGAATTCTCTGGGGATACGTCTCTGCCACTCCAGTAAAGGGTCTTGAAATTGATGCGGGAGTTCTCCCTACAAACGTAGGTTATGAGCTTGCCGCTACTTATCTAAACCTAAACATAACTTACGGTCTTGTCTGGAATTCACAACCCTTTATCTATAAGGGCGCTAGAGTTACTTATAGCGTTACGGATGACATACAAATTTACGGAGAGTACGATAGAGGTGATGAACTAAACGGAGACAACAAAAACCATGCTTTTGCAGTTGGTAGCATAGGAAGTATCGGAGATGTTAACTATACTTTTACTTACTTTGACTACGGAAATTATAAAAACCTTGTGGACTTTACTTTAGGTTACAAGTACAGAAACGTTAAGTTTGCAGTTAATGCTGATTACCAGTGGCTTGATGAAGATAGTAGCAAGAAAGGTTATGGAATTGCTTTTTATGTAATTCCTGAGTTTGATAAATTTTCTCTTCCTCTAAGAGTTGAATATGTAAAAGATAAGGACAATTCTGAAATTTATGGTTTTAACGATAAATCAACCTACTCTGTTACTGTGACTCCAACCTACAAACTATCAGACCATACAGTAGTCAGAGCTGAGTACTCCTATGTAAAGAGCAATGACAACGACGCATTTAACGGTTCAGACCACAAAGGTATAGCGTCTATTCAGCTTGCATATACGTTTTAGTTGTCCTTTCTCTTCGGGCACCTCCCCGCCCAAAGCCCCGTTGGGGCTTTTTTCTATTTGATAAAATAGTTTTATGAAATCTTTAACAAGAAATTATCCTTGGGTAAAGAGAAAAAAGGCGTACTGGATCTGGCTTAAAACTGTAGCAAGGTTAATCGGAGCTCTCTGCAGACTTGAAGTAAAGGGAAGGGAAAACGTACCGGATACAGGAAAAGTTCTTCTAATGGCAAACCACAGGAGCTACTTAGATCCGCCTTTAGTTGCCTACGCCGTTTACAAAAGGCCTGTTTTTTTTATGGCAAAGTCGGAGCTCTTCACAACCCCCGTTTTGGGAAGTCTAATAAAGCACTGGGGAAACGCATTTCCCGTAAAGAGGGGAAGGGCAGACCTAACAGCCCTTAAAACAGCCTTAGAAGTTTTAGAGAATGGAGAGCTGGTCTGTATATTTCCAGAGGGACAGAGAGCTCCCACCGGAAAGTTCGTAAGGCCAAAGTGGGGAGCTGGAATGGTTGCTTTAAAGTCAAAAGCCCCAATAGTTCCCTGCCTTATAGAGGGAAGCGAAGCCCTAATCGGAAAAGAGAGACTGATTAACGGGATTCCAAAGGTAAAAATTGCATTTGGAAAGCCTTTCCGATTAGATTTAGAGGATAGGAAGGAAAACTACCAGAAGGCTGCAGACCTGATAATGGAAAGGATAAAGGAGCTCAAAGATGGAAATTAAGGTAGCCAAGAGTGCAGGTTTCTGCTGGGGAGTTAAGAGAGCCGTAAATATGGCCGTTGATGCCGTTGAGAAGGGAAAGGGAAGAGCTCTCTGCTTAGGAGAGCTTATCCACAACAAAAGAGAGATAGAACGGCTTAAAGGCCTCGGAATGGCCTTCATAGAGGACATGGAAGACATCGGCAGGGGAGACACGGTAGTAATACGCTCCCACGGAGTCGCCCCTCAGGTTATAGAGTTCCTTAAAAGGAAAGGAGCCAACATAGTAGATGCAACCTGTCCCTTCGTAAAGGACGTTCACGAGAAGGCATTAAAACTCCAAGAGGAAGGTTACCCAGTTCTGATTTTAGGAAATCCTGCACATCCGGAAGTTATAGGAATTGCTGGCCACGTAAAAAATCCGATGATTATTAACACTCTTGAGGAGTTAGAGAAATTACCCAAAATGGCAAAACTTGGTGTTGTTTGCCAGACAACGTTAAACCTCAACTTTTTCAAGGAAGCAATAGCGATACTGTCACTTAAAGTAAAAGAGCTCAAAGTATACAATACTATATGCAGCGCAACTTCCATAAGGCAAAAAGAGGCAAAAGAGCTTGCAAGAACAGTTGATGTTATGCTGGTGGTAGGAGGTAAAAACAGCTCTAACACGACAAAACTTTACCAGATATCAAAAAGTGTCAACCCAAAGAGCTTTCACATAGAGTCAAAAGACGAAATTGACGAAAGGTGGTTTGAAGGGGTTAAGAGCGTAGGCATAACGGCCGGAGCCTCTACACCACAGTGGGTCATAGAGGAGATACTTCAAAGGCTTCAAGAGATCGGCCAAGGGGGAGATAAGAGTGGAAGGGGAGTTTGCGAAACTGTTGGAGGAAAGCTTTAAAAAGCTTAACCAAGAAGTTATTACGGGAACGGTAGTAAAGGTAACAGACAGGGACGTTTTTGTAGACTTCGGCTGGAAGTCTGAGGGGGTGGTTCCTCTTAAGGAGTTGGGCTACAAACCAAAGGTTGGGGAAAAAATAGACGTATGCATCGTTGAGCCAGAAACGGAAGAGGGATATGCCCTTCTGTCTGTAAACTGTGCAAGGTCAATAAAAGAATGGGAAAAAACGGCAGACGAAATAGAGAAGAAAGGAATCGTTAGGGGAAGAATAAGACAGAGGGTAAGGGGCGGCTACAAAGTCCAGCTTGAAGAGGGAATTACCGTATTCCTTCCGATGTCTCAGGTTGACATAATGCCTGTAACAAAGCCAGACGACTGGCTTGACAGAGAAATAGAGGCAAAAGTCCTATCTATTGACAGGAAGAGGAGGAGTATCGTCATATCAAGGAGGAAGCTCCTTGAGGAAGAGAGGGCAAAAAAGAGAAAAGAGACCCTTAAAAGGCTAAAAGAGGGGGACATTGTTGAGGGAACCGTGAAAAATATAGTTGACTTCGGAATCTTCGTTGACGTTGACGGCGTTGACGGACTTGTTCACAAGAGCGATATCTCTTGGTCAGGATTAAAAACTCCTTTTGACGTTGCAAAAATTGGAGACAGAATAAAGGTAAAAATCAAAAAAATAGAGAAAGACAAAGAAAGGTTAGTTCTCTCACTGAAAGATGTAAACCCAGACCCTTGGGAGAGGATTGAGGAGCTTTACAAACCGGGAACTGAGGTAGAGGGAGAAGTCGTAAAGGAGGACAAGAAAGGCATTTGGGTTTACCTCCCCCACGACGTTGCCGGCTTTGTTCCTGCCGAAACTCTACCTAAAGGGGTAAAGCTTAAATACAAGCACAGGTATAAATTCACGGTTGACGGAATAGACAGAGAAAAGAGGAGAGTCATACTGAGATGGCTGGAAGAAACACACCAGAAATAAAGAACAAAAAGGCCTATTACGACTACGAGATACTTGAGAAATACGAAGCCGGGATTGAGCTGAAAGGAACAGAGGTGAAGTCTTTAAGGGAAGGGAAGGCAAACCTTAGAGACTCGTTCGTTAGAATAGAGAACGGCGAGGCGTTCCTGTTTAACGCTTACATAGCTCCCTACACCCACGGAAACCTCTTTAACCACGAGCCTACGAGGAAGAGAAGGCTCCTTCTCCACAAGAGGGAAATTAAAAGGCTTATGGGAAAGGTTCAGGAGAAAGGGTTAACCATTGTTCCACTGAGGATGTATTTCAACGACCGGGGAAAGGTAAAAGTTGATATAGCCCTAGTTAAAGGCAAAAAGAAGTATGACAAAAGAGAGGCAATAAAAAGACGGGAGCTTGAAAGGGAAGCCCAAAAGGCGATGAAGTTCTATAAATAACCCTCCATTTGCTACTGTCCTTACTGTGCACTAAATTTAATCTCGGCGGTTAGAAGCTGTCTGTGTTCATCGCACTCATACTTCTTGGTTAGAGCGGTTCTTCGGAACCGCTCCTTTTTATTTAACCGCATTTGGGGTTAGAGATGGATAAAAAAGAGAAAGAGATTGTAGATAGAGTTAAAGAACTCTTACAGCCTATTTTAGAGGAAGGTGGCTTTGAGTTAGTTGACGTTGAATTCGTAAGGGAACCCGTCGGCTGGGTTTTGAGGATATACGCAGACAGGCCGGAAGGGGGCATAACAATTTCCGACTGCCAGTGGATAAGCGAAAGGATAGGAACTCTTTTAGACGTTGAAGACCTAATCCACCACCCCTACAACCTTGAGGTCTCCTCTCCCGGTCTTGACAGACCTTTAAAGAACAGAAAGGACTTTGAGAGGCAAAAAGGGGTAGTTATAAAGATTAAAACCCATCAACCTATGGACAACCAGAGGAACTTCAAAGGAGAGGTAATTTCAACCTCAGATACCGGAGTTACAATTCACGACGTTTCAAGGAACGCAGAGGTGGAAATACCCTACGAAAACATAAAGAGTGCAAGGGTAGATATTGACTCTCTGTTCAACAAGTAAATATGGAGGAGATTAATGGAAAGCCTTGGAAAGACAATAGAACTCCTATGCAAGGAGAAGGGGATCTCAAAAGAAGACGTAATAGAGGCAGTTAAGGTTGGAATAATCAATGCCGCAAAAAAGGCCGGCTACAGGGGAAACCTCGTAGTAAAGATTGACGAGGACGGAAAGGACTTTGGCATATACCAGGAAAAGGTCGTTGTTGAAGAAGTTAAAGACCCAGACCACGAGATCTCTTTAGAGGAGGCAAGGGAGCTCTTTGGAGAAGAAGTTAAGCCGGGAGACAAGGTTTTAATTGAGATAAAGACGGAAGAACTCGGAAGGATAGCTGCAAAGGCTGCTGCACAGGTAATTCACGACAAGATAACCGAAGCCGAGAGGAGAGCTCTCTACGATTACTTTAAGGATAAAGTTGGAGACGTTATCTCAGGAACGGTCAAGGAGATAAGGAGGAACGGAGACATCGTCGTTGACCTTGGAAGGGTCGTCGGAATCCTTCCGAAAGAGGAGCAGATCCAAAAAGAGCGCTACAAAGTCGGAGACAGGGTAAGGGCATACATATACGACGTTGTCTTTGACTACAAAAGGTATAACAGGAAAAAACCCAGCAGAATTGAGGACTACCCGCCGCCCTACGTAATCCTCTCAAGGACTCACCCCAAGTTTCTTAAAAGGCTTATGGAAATTGAAATACCCGAAGTAGCAGAAGGCTTAGTTGAGATAAAGGCAGTTGCAAGGGAGCCGGGAGTTAGGGCAAAAGTAGCCGTTGATTCTAAGGTTGACTACGTAGACCCTGTAGGAGCCTGTATAGGCGTTAAGGGAAGCAGAATACTTCCCATATCAAGGGAGCTCTCCGGGGAGAAGATAGAGATAATCAGGTGGCACGACGACGTTGCAAAACTCGTAGCAGAGGCACTTTCACCTGCAAAGGTAATCCACGCAGAGAGCTACGAGGACGAAAACGGAGACTTAAGGGTTGAGGTTGTAGTTCCGGACGACCAGCTCTCACTGGCAATAGGAAAGCACGGGGTTAACGCAAGGCTCGCCTCAAAGCTTGCCGCACAGGCCGGTCAGGTCGTAGGAATAGACATTATTAAGGAGAGTGACTTTAAGAAGCTGGAAGAGCTTGAAGAGGAGATGGAAGAGGAGTGAGGGCTTGCGCAGGCTGTAGGAAAAAGGACGAGACAGACAAGTTTTTAAGGTTCGTAGCGTTTGAAGGTCGGCCGGTTTTAGATGTTGCAAGAAAAGCTCCCGGCCGGGGCTTTAACGTCTGCCCGAAGTTTAAATGCATAAAACAGCTTGTTAAAAAACAGTTTAAGGGGAAAGTAAATCCTGAGGAAGTTTACAGCCAAACAGTAGAGGCACTTAAAGAATACTTCCTTCACCTTTTGTCGCTCTCACACAAAACGGGAGTAACTGTTGTCGGGCAGGACAGCATAAAGGAGCTCCCACCAGAAAAAGAGGGAACGCTCATTCTGACCGTCGACCTAAGCCCGAAAACAAAAGAGAGACTAAAAAGAAAGGGGAAACTTACGGTTTTAGAAGACCTCTTTACTTCTGAAGAAGTAGGAAATGCTCTGAGGAAGAAGACGAGGGCTGGAGCGGTTTTTGTTGAAAAGGTAGGTTTGGGAAGGAAACTCCACTCGGTAGCAGAGAAGCTTAATTCACTTTTAGCCTCTCCTCCAAAAAGTTAAAATAGGGGAAGGGAGGCATCATGAGAGATATTTTAGCCTTTGGAAGCGTAGTAATAGACAACGTTTTGGTTGTAAAAAAGTTTCCATCGGTAAACGAAACGGTTCAAGCAAAGAAATTCAGATACACCTACGGAGGAGCAGGGGCAAACGTAGCAGTTACAGCGGCAAGGTTAGGAGCGAAAAGTGGTCTGTTTGCCGTTTCCGGAAGTGACTTTGATAGGATGAACTACAGAAAACACCTGATAAAGGAAAAGGTCTCTTTAGAAGGAGTAATACCTGCAAACTTCTTAATGCCCAGAAGCTTTATAATCAGTAAGGAAAACAGCGACGACCAGATACTTCTCTACTACGAAAACAAAAAAGGCGTAAGGGAGCTCCTCTTCCAGAACATAGAAAAGGCTGAAGAACTATCAAAAGAGTATGAGATATGCCACTTCTCAACTGGACACTTTGAGTTCTACTACTACCTGTTAAGAAGGGGAAAGGTTAAGAGCGTTGTCAGTTTTGACCCGGGCCAGGAAACCTTCTCCTACCCTTACAGGGTCGTAAGGCTTCTTCCTTTCGTCCACATGCTCTTTATGAACAACCACGAGGCCAAAAGGCTCAAAGAGTTCTTAAGGCTTAAAAGTTTGAAGGAACTAAAGGGGCCAAAACTTATCTGCGTCTCCTTAGGGGCTCAAGGTTCAATAATCATCTACAAGTGCAGAACTTACAGAATTCCAGCAGTTAAACCGGCAAAGCTGGTTGACCCAACGGGAGCAGGAGACTCCCACAGGGCAGGATTTTTAGTTGCACTACTAAAAGGCTACAACGTTGAAACGGCAGGAAGGATAGCATCAACTGTAGCCTCTTTCACAATTGAGGCAGAGGGAGCACAAACAAGCCTTCCAACTTGGGAAAAAGTTGTAAGAAGGTATGAACACTTCTTTAAGGAAAAACTCCCCCAGCCTCAGGGAAGCTGGGAGGAGATGAAAAGGGAGCTCCTTTCTGGCTAAACTTTAAGGGCTTCCTTTAATACAGTCTAAGTTCTCAAGCTTAACGCCATACTCCTTCCAGAGTTCTTTAAGTTTCTTCTCTTCCCTCTCCTTTAGCTTTTTCTCTTTCAGAACCAAACTGGCATACTTTTCAACCTTCTTAAAGGGAAGAACCCCTCCGGGGATGTAGTCAAGGACGTAGATGGTTGCGTAGGTTTTATCCCCAAACTGGGCAACAAGAGTCTCTCCTTTCTTGGGCTTTTCTTCTACAAACAGGAGAGTTCCTACAGGGTCGTTGGCGTCTTTAAAGTAGATCTTCGGCCTTACGGTAAAGTTTCCGAAACGCCTTGCAACTTCTTGGTAGGGTTTACCCTCTTTCAGGAGTTTCTCAACTTCCCTTGCCTTTTTCTTGCTGTCAACAAGAATTACGACGGCCTTAACTCTATCGGGCATGTAAAACTTATCCTTGTTCTTATGGTAAAAGTCTTTAACCTCTTGGGAAGAAACTGTTATTCCCTTTTCAAGCTCTTTCCTGAAAACCTCAATTACCTTGTTTGCAAAATACTCAGTCAGCATTCTGTTAAACTGGGGATCTCTGTCAAGGCCGGCTTCAAGGGCTTTTCTGTAGAAATACTCTTTAAAGAACTCCTCTTTCAAACGGTTCTTTACAAACTCTTCATTTTCGCCTTTATTAAGTTTCCGGGAGAGTTCTATACCGCAACAGCTAACACTTAAAACGTCTCCTTTCCTCGTAAACTTAAGTTTCTTTTCAACCTCACTATATACCGACTTAACGGCCTCATCGTAGTGCTTAACTTTAAGCTCATTCCTTATAAACTCCTTATCTCCCTTACTCATCTTTGAAGGGTCTTTTTTTGGAAAGAGCTCTTTAAACCGCTTTACTATTTCCTCATCGGTAACGGGTTTAACCCTCTTTTCTGCCTCCTTTGAAATGAAAAGGCGGGAAAGGTAGTCTTTCTTAAAATCCTCTATCTCTTTGTCTAACCCATATCTTTTCCCAAGGCCGGAATCCTGAACGTATTCAACCACGAGCCTTCTGTTTACCATCCTCTTGAGGAGCTCCTCAGGGTGAGCAGAGAAAAAGGCCTTTGATTTCTGGCTCAAAAGCCCCTCAACGTACTTATAGTCTGAAAGAGTCACTTTCAAACCTTTACCTTCTGCAAGAACAGTATCAGGAGAGCAGACCTTCTTCTTTTCAGGTTGAAGAGTTTCTGTTTTAGAAGCTGAGTCGGAGTTACCCTCTGAAACAGACGTGTTAGAACCGCAGGCAGAAAGGAAAAACAGAAAAGCTAAAAGAAGAACTCTTTTCATACGTTCCTCCAAAAGTTTTCTAAAAGTATATGAAAAAGCCCCGACCCGCGAATTCAGGATCGGAGCTAAAGGGGAAAAGATTTAGTGCTTCTTCCTTCTGAATCCAAAGAGACCTAAAAGACCAGAGAGGAGAACACCAAGGTTGAACAGCCCGCTTCCGGCAGGTGTTGAAGGAGCTACTGAACAGCCACCTCCTCCACCGCCTCCAGAAACTGTTCCGGAGTTAACCGTCGGTGTAGATTTAGTTTCTCCTATAACAATCGTTACTGGAGTTTCAGCTCCCGTATCTGCTCCCGTTCTAGAGCACGGATAGCTAACAACAAGTAAATTACCCTTAACCTCCGGTTTACATCTCTCGGACTTGCCGTTAACTTCTACGAAGGCAACGGCTTTCTTAGGATCTACAAGCCCATCAAGGTCAAACTCAACGGTAAATGAATCTTTATCACTTATGAGCTCTACACCTAAAACTGCTTTTTTCAGGTTATACTCTGCAGCACGTTTTAGAAGCTGGTGTGATTCAAGAATTTCGGAAATTACAGCATCGTTTGACTTAACAGTTGCCTCTTCTTTCTTCCCTGCAAGGGTAACCTCAACTATTACCTCATTTGACGTTTCCTTAACAATCTTAATTTCAGACGGAACAAGAACCTCCGTTCCCACCTTCCTCATAATTGAGAAGGCAAGTTCACCTTTACCTGGAACTTCCTCAGACATAGCGGCAGTGTTGACGGTAAGAACTCCCTCTGCAGGGTCGTAAGATGCCCAACCCTTCAAAATGGCGTCTTTTACAGAGATTGACTCAGGTTTAAAGTATTCCTTATCAACCTCGTAATGAACATCGCTTCCCTTTGAAATCCTAACTTTGTGAATCTTTGCATAGTTAATGTAGAGATCAGCAGGGTCTGCAACCTTTAGTTCTGCAAGATTGAACTCCATCTTCGTTATGTATTCAGAGGGAATAATTGGAGTAAAGACTGGAGCAAGGTTGACAGTTCCTGCAGACATTATCTCTTCTGCAAGGTGCTCAAATCCGAGAAGCTCCGGAAGCTCGTTTCTCATCCTGACAACGATAGCCCTTCTTGGAACCTCATCGTTCTCAAGGGCTTCTGTTTCAACTTCAGCCTCAATTCCTTCAACTCTCATCTTCCATTTAGACTCTTTCTCTGGAAGGGCGAAAACGATTCCGTCAATGCCGGAGCTCTCAACAGGAATCGGAACAAGGTGCCTGTCAACATCCACTCCGTTTGTAAGAGCGTTAACTAAGATATCTCCGGCCGTTGTATACATTACCTTAATATCCTTTTCCTGACCGGCAATTTTAATTTCCATAGTTCCATAAACCGGGTTGCCGTTCTCATCTTCAGGAGAGTTAAAGAAGACTTTTACAGCGTTCTTATAGGCTTCAGGTGGAATAGCTGAAGGAACAGTTATTATTTCCCTTCCAAGACCGAAGAATTTTATGTGGCCGTTCTTGTCTCTCTTTATCAGAGACTTAAGGGCACTGCTACCTTCTATATCAGCCATATTTGCTTCAGGAAGCCTTCCGGTCTTTGCGTCGTGGCAAGCATTACAGGTTAACTCTTCACCGTTAACTGTTTTTCCTGCACCGAGGGCGTACTCTTTTGGAAGAACTCCGTGGTCTATACTAAACGGAGCCGTCCAGATGTAGAAGACAGGATCGGGATTTTTGACACCTTCCTTCTTAAGAACGTCAATGAGTGCGTTCCTCATTGCCTCGTATTCGCCGTTCGTATCTATTTCAGGCAGGTAGTCTCCGTTGTCATCACAGATCCAGTCGCCCTTTATAGTCTTAACACAAATCTTTTTAGCTTTTCCATCATCGTGTATGAAGTATGCAGGGACATTCTTACCGGCGTAGTCGGATTTAACTGCTCCGTCAAGTGCAGCAGCTATCTCACGGGTGTAGAGAACTTTACCTGTTGATTTGTCATACCATGTTACAAGTGTCAGCGGATCAGCAATTCTATACATGAACTTCTGAGCGCCAGGGGTATCAGGTCTAAATCCGTTATTTATGATTACAGGTGCCCAAGCCCAAGGGAATGAAATATTTGGAACGTTCCATATTCCAAAGTTTTTATTCTCAAGCCTCAGCGCAGCCTGCCTTGGATCAAAGTCTGCCTGATAAATGGGAACGAGAGTATCTTTTCCGTTATCAGTTCTAACTATACAGAAGGGTTGGGGAGCTCCATACCCTGCAATCGGCATGAAGGGACCAAACCCTGGAGTAAACATCTGCTCTGGAAGCTTTTGGACAGTTCCATTTGCAAGGTCGTACCCTAAAATCCTGTTGTCAAAGTTGTAAGAGTAACCGACAACATCGTAGAAAGTCCTAAAAGTCCAGTGGGTCTTAAACGGAATGTGGCAAACTTCACAGGCAACTTTATCCATATGAACGGCAGCATTTCCTTCAGTTCCGAAGTAATTCTTGTGAACATCAGTTGCAAGCTGTCTTGAACCTCCAAAGTGGCAGTCTAAACAGGTTTTAAGTGAAGGATTGTAGTCCAACGATTGATCCCAGTGACCGCCCCAGTCGTTTCCTTTCAGGAAGTTATGGTGAATAGGGTGATACTGCTTCTCATCAGGTGAAAGCGTCCCTTCACCGTGGCATGAGAGACAGGTCATATTTCCCTTCTGACTATCAAAGTGGGCGTCGTAACCTATCGGAATATCGTTGTCTATTGAGAGAACGGACTTTGCATTTACCATTTTCTTGTAAGCAGCATCAAAACCTTGATTTTGAAGGGTTTGCTGAAGCTCTGTTGGCTCAAGATTCTTACCACTATCACTTCCTCTGTGGATATCGTAAGAAAAGACGTCTCCCCTCTTAACAATTTCCGCTCCAAGTCCTAAAGTTCCCTTCCTTGTAACCCAAGCGTAGGTTTCGCTACCATCGGGGAGCTTACCATCTTTGTATGGAATAGCCATGTGACAGTAGGAACAGACGTATCCCCAATCTCTGTTGGCACTATCTCCTTCAGCCGGTTGCGTCATGTTTGGATAGGGATGGTCTGCATCTCCAAGTTCCTTAGGAACAGAATAGTTATAACTCTCTGGAGGAACCTGATCTGACGGTGTATTTTTATCTCCTATTCTATTTTCAAGAACTGGAAGGTCAACTTCTCCTTTATCGTTAAATTCATCCTTATCGTAGTAAACTTCAGGCTTCCAAACGCCATCCTCTTTTACAAAACGGACGTATGCAAGTGGAACGCCGTTATGGTTTGTATCAACTCCCATCAAAGAGGCCGTTGAGATGTATTTGAAGAAGAACCCTGCAAAAGTTCTGTAAACAACCTCTCCAGTGTCGTCGTGGAAGGTTGCATCACCACCGTTTACGTAAACATCCCCGCCGTCTTTATCTTTGGTAGATGCGGGATGTTCAAAGTAGGCAACCCTTGCAACTTCCCTTGTAGCACCGTTTGCATTGTTAGGGTAGATGAAGAACTTTGACCAAGCTCCATCGTTGTTCTTTATAGCGTTAATCTGGTCATCTGAAAGACCGTAGAGGGCTTTAAGAACCGAAAGTGGAACGGAGTTGTAGTAGGCTGAATCAACCTCTTTAACTGTTTTGTAGACAGGATTTCCATTTTCATCTTTCCCAACTTCTACCTCTTCACCAACCTTTGGAGGAACTCCCAACGATAAAACAATTGTTTCTCCGTCATCTGAAACTCCTTTAAAGACCATAACCCTTGGGTTGGCAGGCATTAAAGGTTCTTGAACGTAACCGTTTATAGATGTCTTTATCTTTGAATCGGCATCAGCCTTGGCATGACACATAAAACAGTCTGTATCGTTTACTCCGGAGCGGGCAAAGTTGAAAAGCCCGGGCTTTCCTGTATAGCCTGCCCCTACTTCGTAGTCTGAGTAGCCGAAAAGGTCTCCGTCAAATGGAATTACAGAGTTTATTTGAGAAAGGATAGCTTCGTCTCTAATAAACCAATCTTTCGTTTTAAGCTCGTTGAACAGGTCTTCTCCAAGCCTCTCTTTCAGAACTTCATCAAGCGGTTTGTTCTCTCTTCCGAACTGGGCAGCACCTCCTCCTGCGTGACAGGAGTTACAAGTGATGTTGTGAGTCGGAGTTCCCATGTCAAAGTTGAAGCCCTTATAAGCAGTAGGATCTGCAGGGTTAATTCCGTCAACTGCTCCGTCTGGAACTGCCGGGTCTTGGAGGGGTTTTTTAGCCGCCAACTGGCGGTATGAAGGTGGTCACCATCCTCCGTAGTGGGACTTACTACGGAAGTATCTCATTTTTAGGACAACGTTAGTAACGAAATCTTTAGCCCCTGTATCGTCTCCGTAGGTCTCCCTATTGTCCATCCACCCCATATCGTGAAGGCCGACAGCTCCGTGGTGAGAAGCTCTAATATCCGTAATGATATTCTCGTGACACTGACCACAGGACTTCTCAAAGCTTATCGGAGTTCCTTTGTAGAGAGTTACACTGTTACCATCCTTATCCTTTACAGTAATTGTGTCTGGAGTTGTTGAAGTGTCAAAATCTTCTCTGTAGTGGTTTGGATCATCAATCACCTTTTTTTCAACGTTTCCGTAGATGTCAATGAGCTGGACAGACGGGTGTTGAGCAAGTCCTTGAGACGATAAAAGTGCAGACATTATGAAGCCCGTTGTCAGGGAGAAGCTACTCCTCTTCCACTTTCTTCCCATAGCTTACCCTCCAGAAATTTACAAAATGTTTACAAATCTGCTATACGACATTCTATCAAAGTTTGATAAAAACAGGAATATGTTAGGAATTTCTTATATTGTGCAGCGCGTAAAAGGGCAGGGAGTTCCCTACCCTTCAAGAGAACGTTTCACTAAATCCCTAAACTTTGCGTAGGCTGAATCAAGATTTGATATGTCTCTTATCCCTCCTTGGGCAAGGTCAGGTCTGCCGCCGCCTTTACCCCTTAAAATGGGAGCGACCTCCCTAATTAGGTCTCCCGCCTTTAGCCTATCTGTAAGGTCTTTTGTAAGGGCTATAAGAAGGGAGGCTCTGCCATCTTTAAGGCCTACAAGCATAACTGCTGCAGAGCCGGCTTTGTTCCTTATTACATCTGCCACTTGTGCAAGCTCTTTTCCAGTAAAACCTTCAAGTTTTACAGTTATCACTTTAACGCCGTTTATAGTGGGAGCTCCCTTCACAACCTCGTCAACATGTGAAGTTGCAAACTTCTTTTTGAGGCGCTCAAGCTCTCTTTCTTTCTCTTTCAGTTCCTCTTTTAGCCTTTCAACCTTCTGAACTATCTGTTCTTCAGGAGATTGAAGAACCTTCCTCAAATCTTTAAGCAAGCTTTCCTTCTTTCTTACGTAGTTGGCAGCCTCTTCTCCGACAACGGCCTCAATACGCCTAGTCCCAGAGGAAACTGAAGATTCAGAAACTATCTTGAAAAAGCCTATGTCGCCGCTCCTGTTTACGTGTGTTCCTCCGCAGAGCTCTACGCTCACTCCCCCTACGTCAACTACCCTAACAGTATCTCCATACTTCTCACCGAACAGGGCGATAGCTCCTCTGCTCAGGGCTTCTTCCAACGGCATCTCCTCAATTTTTACCGGGTAGTTGTCTAAAATCCACCTGTAGACCTGCTCCTCAACGGAGCGGAGCTCCTCGTCGGTCGGAGCTTCAAAGTGGGTAAAGTCAAACCTGAGTCTGTCAGGCATAACTAAGGAACCGGCCTGCTTTACGTGGTTTCCAAGGACTTCCCGAAGTGCTTTGTGGAGTAAGTGAGTAGCTGTGTGGGCTCTCGTTACTGCCCTTCTCCTCTTCTCGTTAACAACGGCGTTTACGAAATCGCCAGTTTTAACCTCTCCCTTAACAACTCTAACCTTATGCCCTATCAGGTTCTCAGTTATGTTCTGAGTGTCAAGAACTCTACAGTAGCAGCTGTTTCCCTCTAAAATTCCCGTATCTCCCACCTGACCGCCTTTTTCAGGGTAAAAGGGAGTTCTGTCAAGAACTACAATTCCTTCCTCTACCTCTTTCAAGGAGTCAACCAACTTCTCCCCTTTCAAAATTCCGACAACCTTTGCGTATTCCTCCAAGTGCTCGTAACCTGTAAAGAGCGTCGGGAACTTTTCAGAGAGCTCCTGAAGTTCAGGGGAAACAACCTTCTGAACGCCACCTTTCCAGCTCTTCCTTGCCCTCTCTTTTTGCTCCTCAAGGAGCTCCTCAAACCTCTTAACGTCAACCTTCACGTTCTCATCGTTTGCAACTTCAAGTATGAGGTCTAAAGGAAACCCAAAAGTGTCGTAGAGCTTAAAGGCTTCCTCTCCAGGAATCGTATCTTTCCCTTCTTCCTTCAGCTTCTCTATCAATTCCTGAAGTATGAAAAGCCCCTTCTCAACCGTTCTAGCAAAACGCTCCTCTTCCCTATTAACAACCCGTTTAACGAGATCTCTGTTAAGCTCAAGTTCCGGATAGGCATCCCTCATTATCTCAACAACAACGTCTGTGCCTTCAAAGAGGAAAGGCCTGTCTATCCCTAAGAGCCTTCCGTGCCTTGAAGCCCTCCTTATAATTCTCCTTAAAACGTAACCCCTTCCCTCGTTTGAAGGGAGAACTCCGTCTGAAATGAGGAAAGTCATAGCCCTTAAGTGGTCTGCAATTACTCTCATTGAGGTAGAGCTCTTTTCGACCTTTCCGTAAGGAACTCCCGAAACCTCTGAAGCCCACTTAACCAAGGGAAAGAGAAGGTCTGTTTCGTAGTTTGAAGGGACGTTTTGGAGAACTGAAGCTATCCTCTCAAGACCCATTCCCGTGTCTATTGAGGGCTTTGCAAGGGGGTGAAGGTTCCCCTGCTCGTCCCTCTCATACTGCATAAAGACCAGGTTCCAGATCTCTAAGTATCTGTCACAGTCGCAGGTTCCTATTCCGCAGTTTTCCCCGCAGGCAAACTCCTCTCCCCGGTCGTAGTAGATCTCACTACACGGACCGCAGGGACCCGTATCCCCCATTGCCCAGAAGTTGTCCTTCTCTCCGAGCCGGTAGATCTTCTCTTCAGAAATGCCTATAACCTTGTTCCATATCTCAAAAGCTTCGTCGTCCTTTTCGTAAACGGATACGTAGAGCCTCTCAACGGGAAGCTTGAAAACTTCCGTAACGAGCTCCCAGGCAAACTGAATCGCCTTTTTCTTGAAGTAATCTCCGAAGGAGAAGTTACCCAGCATCTCAAAGAACGTGTGGTGTCTTCCCGTCTTCCCTACGTTCTCAAGGTCGTTGTGTTTACCGCCAGCTCTCATACACTTCTGGCAGGACGTTGCCCTCTTAAACGGCGGCTTCTCCTTCCCTAAGAAGTAGTCTTTAAACTGAACCATTCCAGCGTTTGTAAAGAGAAGCGTCGGATCGTTTTTGGGAATTAGAGGAGAGCTCTTCACTCGAACGTGCCCTTTGTCTTCAAAAAACTTTAAAAAAGCTTCTCTTATCTCGTTTCCGCTCCACTTCATAGTATCTCCAGCTGGAAAAGTTTGGGCTATTTTACCTTTTTCAGAATACGGTTAACCTCTGAAAAAGAAAAGCCCCTCTGAAGGAGAAATCTCTTGATTTGGTCTTTGGTTTTCCTTGACGAGAGTTTGGCTACCTCTCTCTCTATGTAGGAGTAATCAAAAGGCGTCGTTAGCTCAACTTCTCTTATAACTTCTTCAGAAAACCCTAAACTCCACAAGTGGTACGCAATTTTCCTCTTTCCCCACCCCTTTTCAAGTTTATTCAGAAAATAACGGCGGGCAGACTCCAACTCGTTTACGTAGCCTGACTTAAGGAGCTCCCTCTTCAAGAGCTCAATCTCACTTTCTCGTATATCGGGAAATCTATCCTTTACTTTTCTCTCAAGTACTCTTAACGAGTAGTCTCTCTTTGAGAGAAGGCTCAGTAAGTAGCTAAAAGCTTCTTTAAAATTGTTCCTCTCCACTTGAGATAAATCCCTCCATCTTCAGCCGCAAGTCGTCGGGGCGGGTTGCGTATTTAAGAGCATCCTCTTTAGTGATAAGTCCCTTCCACCACAGATCGTAAAGTGACTGGTCAAAGGTCTGTGAGCCGTAAACCTCCTTTCCTCTTTCTATAAACTCAGGTATCTCATCAGTAAGCTCTGGGTTCATAATCCTCTCTTTAATGGCCTCTGTAACTATCATCACCTCTACAGCTGGAACTCTACCTTTACCGTCTGCAGTAGGTAAAAGCCGCTGAGATACCGTAGCCTTCAAGACGGAAGCAAGCTGGAACCTTATGGCTTGCTGCTCGTGTAGAGGGAAGAAAGAAATAACCCTATTTATGGTCTCTTTGGCATCAAGGGTATGGAGGGTTGAATAAACCATGTGACCCGTTTCGGCAGCGTCAAGGGCTGTCCTTACGGTTTCAACGTCCCTCATCTCTCCTACTAAGATAACGTCTGGGTCTTCACGAAGAGCAGCTCTAAGGGCTGTAAAGAAGTTTTCTGCGTCATCACCTATCTCCCTCTGATAGAAGAGACACTTTTTATCTCTGTGGAGGTATTCAATCGGATCCTCTATTGTTATAACTACTCTTGAATCCCTCTCGTTTAACTCTTCAAGCATTGCTGCCAAAGTTGTAGATTTACCGGAACCAGTTGTTCCGGTAACGAGAACCAGTCCCCTCTGGTAGAGGGCTATCTTTTTCAGTATAGGAGGAAGGTTAAGTTCCTCTATTTTAGGAACCCTTACGGGAATTGCCCTCATAACTATCGCAAAGGTTCCCCTCTGGCGGAAGATGTTAACCCTAAAACGGCACACACCGGGAAGAGAGTAAGCAAGATCAATGTCCTTTATATACGGAATCTGTTTTCTCTTTTCTAGGGGCAGAATCTGTTTCACATACTCAAGAATGTCCGTGTGCTCTAAAGGTGGAAGGTCAGTTTTAACGAGCTTTCCAGCAATTCTAAATATGGGAGGAGCTTTTATTCTTAGGTGAACGTCTGAAGCACCAACATTAAAAGCCTTCTTGAGAAGGTCTTTAAGTTCCAGTTTAAGCCTGCTCTGAAGTCCCACCTAAAGCCTCCAGAACCTTTTTCTCAAGCTCTGCAACAACCTCCGGGTTCTCCTTAAGGAACTGCCTTGCGTTCTCCTTACCCTGTCCCAGCCTTAAATCTCCGAAGGAATACCAAGCACCGCTCTTCTTAACTATACCAAGCTCCTCTCCGAGGTTTAAAATGTCGGCTTCACGGGAAATTCCTTCCCCGTAGTAAACTTCAACAATGGCCTCTCTAAAAGGAGGCGCGAGCTTGTTCTTAACAATCTTCACCTTGGCCTTGTGGCCAATCCTCTCGTCTCCCTTTCCCTTAATCTGACCGACGTTCCTTATTTCTATTCTCATTGAGGAGTAGAACTTGAGGGCTCTCCCCCCTGTCGTTGTCTCCTGAGGGCCTCCGTAGCCCATCATTCCAATCTTTTCCCTCACCTGGTTAATGAATATGAGAGCGCAGTTACTCTTACTGACTGCAGCTGTCAGTTTCCTAAGGGCTTGAGACATGAGCCTTGCCTGGAGCCCAACGTGGGAGTCTCCCATGTCTCCCTGAATCTCAGCTTCGGGAGTCAGTGCTGCCACGGAATCAACAACGACGACGTCTACAGCTCCACTTCTCACTAAAGTTTCAGCTATCTCTAACGCCTGTTCACCGCTGTCTGGCTGAGAGACTAAGAGCTCCTCAAGATCTATTCCCAACTTTTTAGCGTAAGTTGGGTCTAAAGCGTGTTCTGCGTCTATGAAGGCGGCAACTCCACCCTCTTTCTGGGCGTTTGAGATAACGTGGAGTGCAAGGGTCGTTTTTCCCGAAGATTCAGGGCCGTAGATTTCGGTTATTCTTCCACGGGGAATACCGCCTATTCCGGTAATCCTGTCTATGGCAATGGAACCAGTTGAAATTGCAGGAACTTTCTCAACAGGCTTTTCACCTAAAAACATTACAGAGCCTTCGCCGAACTCTTTCCTTATCCTCTTTAGGGCGTCCTCTAAAACTTTCCTCTTTTCCTCTTGCATAAACACTCCTTCAATTGAGGTTAATGGCGGAGAGGGCGGGATTTGAACCCGCGGTGCGGGGGCTACCCACACACCCGATTTCGAGTCGGGCCCGTTAAGCCAGGCTCCGGCACCTCTCCGAATATGTTAAGTTCTCAATTTTCTAAAGAACGTCTTTAATAACTCTGCAGCCTCGGGGAGTTCCACCTTTTCCACAGCCGGCCTGTGGTTGTTCCTCTCGTCTGAGAGTATGGAGTAGAGGCTCTCAACCCCTCCGAACTTCGGATCTGGAACGGCGTAAACGACCCTACTTATCCTTGACTGAATTATAGCACCGCAACACATAACGCAGGGTTCCACCGTAGAGTAGAGGGTGCAGCCGTTGAGCCTCCAGGAGTTGAGTTTCCTTGCAGCCTCCCGTATGGCCAGGAGCTCCGCGTGGGCAGTCGGATCTTGGAGGAACTCCTTCCTGTTAAAAGCCCTTGAGATAACTCTGCCCTCTTTGACTATAAGAGCTCCAATTGGAACTTCACCAAACCTGAAAGCTTTCTGGGCTTCTGCGAGGGCTTCCCTGAGGAAGTGGAGGTCTGCGCTCATAGAACTCCAGAAGCGGTTAGAAGTGGCGCGCCCGGCAGGAGTCGAACCTGCAACCTTGGGATCCGTAGTCCCACGCTCTATCCAGTTGAGCTACGGGCGCAGGGCAGGATATAAATTTATCCCGACCAAAATACTTTTCAACTAAAATTTTCAAAACTTAAGGCTGGAGGAAATAATGGAAATGGAACCTACTTACAATCCGCAGCTCTTTGAGGATAAGTGGTATAGGAAGTGGTTAGAGAAGAAGTACTTCCACGCCGACGAGAAGAAAGCCCTATCCGGAGAGAAAAAGAAGTTCAGCGTGGTTCTACCACCTCCAAACGTTACCGGAGTTCTCCACGTTGGGCACGCTCTTAACTCAACACTTCAGGACGTTATCTGCCGCTGGAAGAGGATGAAGGGTTACGAGGTCTGCTGGGTTCCTGGAACAGACCACGCAGGAATTGCAACCCAGTGGGTAGTTGAGAGGGAACTTGCCAAAGAAGGACTTACGAGGCACGACGTTGGAAGAGAGGAGTTTTTAAAGAGAGTATGGGAGTGGAAAGAGCAATATGGAAACAGAATAATCAACCAGCTTAAGAAACTTGGAACTTCCTGCGACTGGGATAGAGAAAGGTTCACAATGGACGAAGGCTTTTCAAAGGCAGTAAGGAGGGCCTTCGTTTCCCTCTACAAGGAAGGTTTAATATACAGAGGTAAAAGGCTTATAAACTGGTGCCCTAGGTGTCACACGGCCCTTTCAGACCTTGAAGTTGAACACGAAGAGGAACAGGGAAAGCTCTGGTATATCAGGTATCCCTTAGTTGACCAAGAGGGCTACATCGTTGTTGCAACGACAAGACCAGAAACCCTCTTAGGAGATGTTGCAGTAGCCGTCAATCCAAAAGACGAAAGGTATAAACACTTAATCGGAAAAAAGGTGCGCCTTCCAATAGTCGGAAGGGAAATTCCGATAATCGCCGACGAATACGTTGACCCTGAGTTTGGAACCGGAGCCGTTAAGATAACCCCAGCTCACGACTTTAACGACTTTGAAGTCGGTCAGAGACACGGTCTTGAGGCCATTCAAGTAATGGACGACTGGGGAAGAATAACCGTTCCTCCATTTAAAGGAATGGACAGGTTTGAGGCAAGGGAGGCAATAGTTACACTCCTTAAGGAAGAAGAACTCCTTGAAAAGGAAGAACCACACACACATGCAGTTGGCCACTGCTACAGGTGTAAAACGGTAGTTGAGCCCTACCTTTCAGACCAGTGGTTCGTTAAGACAAAGCCTTTAGCCGAAAAACCGATAGAAGCCGTTAAAAATGGAGAGGTCAAGTTTATCCCCAAACAGTGGGAGAATACCTTCTTTGACTGGATGTTCAACATAAAAGACTGGTGCATTTCAAGGCAGATCTGGTGGGGACACAGGATTCCCGCCTGGTACTGTTTAGACTGCGGCCACGTAAACGTTTCTGAAGACACACCGGAAAAGTGTGAAGCCTGCGGCAGCAAGAATCTGAAACAGGACGAGGACGTTTTAGACACCTGGTTCAGCTCCTCACTCTGGCCTTTTGGAGTTTTCGGCTGGCCTGAGGAGACAGACGACCTTAAGGCCTTCTACCCTACAGACCTCCTTGTAACAGGCTTTGACATCATCTTCTTCTGGGTAGCTAGAATGATGATGATGGGCTACCACTTTACGGGAAAAAGGCCTTTTGCAGACGTTTACGTCCACGCCCTTGTAAGGGACGAGAAAGGCCAGAAGATGAGCAAAACAAAGGGGAACGTTATTGACCCCCTTGAGATGGTTGAGAAGTATGGGGCAGACACCCTAAGGTTTACGCTGACAGCCCTGGCAGCCCAAGGAAGGGATATAAGGCTTTCAGAAAGAATTATTGAAGGCTACAGACACTTTGCAAACAAGGTCTGGAACGTTGCGAGGTTCGTTCTAACTGCAACTGAAGGAATAGAGGAAAACGGAGCCGTAGACTACGCTCCAGAAGATGAGTGGATCCTTACAAAACTCTCTGAAACTATAGAGACCGTTGACAGGGAGCTCTCCGCCTACAGGTTTAACGATGCGGCAAAGGCAATCTACCAGTTCATCTGGAACGAGCTTGCTGACTGGTATGTTGAGTTCACAAAGCACAGGCTCTACAGGGGCGGCAATAAAGAAAAGAAAGCAGCAGCCCATACCCTTTTAAGGGTTTTAAGGGATTCAATGAAGCTCCTCCACCCGATAATGCCCTTTATAACCGAAGAGATATACCAAAAACTTCCAAACAAGGACGCCGAGTCAATAGTTATCTCCCCCTGGCCAAGTGCCAAGTGCTGCAGCTTTCCAGAAGTTGCGGAGTTGGTAGAAACTGTAAAGGAGATTATTAGGGGAATAAGAAACGTAAAGGCAGAACTGAACATTTCACCTTCAACAGAGGTTGAGGTTGGAGTTAAAACTGAGAACGACAAGCTCCTTGAAGTAATTGGAAAGATAGCTCCCGCCATAAAGCAGATGGCAAGGGTTAAGGAGCTCCACCTGGTAAGTGAACCTCCACCTAAGAGTATCTCATTCTTCCTACCCGGAGTTGAAGTTTACGTGAAAGTTGGGGAGCTTATAGACGTTAAGAAGGAGATAGAAAGGATAAAGAAGAAACTTGCAAAGCTCCAGAAAGAGGTTGAGAAGTTAGAGAAGAAACTCTCAAACAGGAACTTCCTTGAGAGAGCTCCAAAAGAGGTCGTTGAGAAGAACAAAGAGGAGCTTACAGAGCTCTCCGAAGTAGTCAAGAAACTTGAAGGAACCCTGAAACAGCTCAAAGAGATGGGTTAGGGGGAATTTCCCCCTCACCCGTTTATTAAAAATTTTAAATGTTAGGTTGTTTACAAAACTTCTCTCGTAAAAAGAGTAAAGTAGGAAAGCCTAACCTAATTTAAGGAGTTGTTTTCCTCACAAGCTTGAGAATAAGAGCCTTCTGGGTGTGAAGTCTGTTTTCAGCCTGATCCCAAACAACAGAACGCTCTCCCTCAATAATCTCGTCTGTTACCTCTTCTCCCCTATGGGCAGGTAAACAGTGCATGAAGAGGAAATCTGGTTTTGCGTGTTTTACGAGCTCTGAGTTAACCTGATAGGGTAAGAATATCTTTTTCCTCTCCTCCGCCTCCTCTTCCTGTCCCATAGAAGCCCAAACGTCTGTGTAAACGACATCTGCACCTTTTACGGTCTCTACCGGATCGTTAGTTAATACAATTTCGGCTCCCGTTTCCTTCGCTATCTCCTTTGCAGCCTCAACGTATTTAGGCAAGGGTTCATAGCCTTTCGGAGTTGCAGCGTAAAACTTCATTCCCATATAGGCAGCGCCGATGAGCCAAGAGTTACACATGTTGTTTCCGTCTCCCAAGTATGCAACCTTAAGTCCTTCAAGCTTTCTCTTATACTCCCAGATTGTAAAAAGGTCTGCCAAAACCTGACATGGGTGCTCCTCGTCTGTTAGGGCATTTATAACAGGAACGTCTGAGTACCTTGCAAGTTCCTCAACCTTCTCCTGACCAAAGGTTCTTATTACTATAAGGTCAACGTAGCGGGAGAGAACTCTCGCCGTGTCCTTTATCGGCTCTCCCCTTCCCAGCTGGGAGCTCCTCGTATCCATGTAAACCCCGTGGCCTCCAAGCTGGTAGACTCCAACCTCAAAGGATACCCTTGTCCTCGTAGAGGGCTTCTCAAATATGAGAGCTGCTGTAAATCCGTCCAACGGTCTGTAGAGCTCTCCTTTTTTCGTCTTTTCCTTTAGAAAAGAGGAAAGGGAAATAATGTTTTCTATAAAAAGCCTATCTGCATCAAGCATTGAGATAAAGTCTTTCATTACTCTTTCCTCCTAAGTCCTGTAAAGAGAATCTTAACCTGATTCTGAAGAAACTCAAGCTTACTTTCAAGATTCACTACCTTTGTTTTAAGCTCACTAAAGTTATTTGAAAGCTTCAGCTGGTCGGCTTCCAACTCCTCTACCTTCTGAGCAACCTTCCTCAGCGAGTAGAAAAGAGCTCCCACCACGAGAAAGAGCAGAGAAACAGCAAGGAGATTCAGAACGAGTAATAACTGAACCATTCAACAATCCTCCCCTTTCCCACCTTATCCTTTAATGTTTCCGCCTCGGCCTTTGAGAGATTATAGAAAAGAACTTCCCCCGAGGGAAAGGTAAAGAGGATTGAAGGATGGAGCTCTCCCTTTTCACCAATGAGAGCTCCGTAGGTCAAGTTTTTAAGGTCAAAACAGAACTTACTGGTAATTTCTGAAGAGATAAGTTTTCCCGGAAGAACAAGAGTATCAATTTTGTAAGGAACACTGATACTTTTACTCCCTACAGAGATTTTATTCTCTTTAAAGTCTACACAAAACTGAATAGACTCCCCCGGAACAAAGGAAGAGGAAAAAAGGGTTGAGACCTCCGTCTTAAAACTCTCCTCAGAGCAGAAGTTTGACTTAACGATAACGGGAAAGAGAAGGGTAAGAAGGATAGAGAGAACCGCAAGAACTATAAGGAGCTCCAAAAGAGTAAATCCTCGTCTCAAGTGTCTATCTCCACCTTTTTTGAAGTGACGATAACTTTTCCTTCAACGCAGTAAGAGGAAACTGGGCATTGGTCCAGTTTAGGCCTTTCCCCATTTTTCCTGTAGTGGCAACCGTGTTTTGAGAGTAGCCACAGAGGTCTAAACATCTCTATAGGAGCTATGCCCGTTCCCTTTAAACCCTCCTTCCAGACCTCAATAACCTTCTTCTTCACAGCTTCAGTTATCCCCTTGGCAGAATACTTTCCGGTTATACAGCCTGTCGTGAAGGTAGCCCTCGCCACGTGAACGTCTACAGGGATTGGGAGCTCCTCTACCCTTTTAATAGGAATCGGGGCCTTTTCCTTTAAACTCCTTATCCAGTGAGGAAATATCTTCATCCCTGAAAGGGAAGGGAACTCATCTTTCCTGTTCTTCAAAAAGTCCTCAAACATTGAGAAAGCATCATAACTATACTCTTCAAAGAGTGGTGTTATTTTCCCTCCGTATTTCTTAGAGAGGGTTTGGGAAAGGGTATACCAAATCTCGGTATCCCGGTTCTTCTTCTTTGCAAGGCCGTGTTTACCTAAAGCCTTAAGGAGTTCTCCCTTTGTCCTCTTCACAACAGAATGGGGGTTAAAAACCCAGCTTACTTCATCGTCTTTGAGGGTGTTGATGGAGCTCCGCCAGAGCTCTTCAGCGTTCCTCATGTAGTCAAGGGCCGTTGTATAGGTAACCACCAATAGGAGTGTTTCCCTATCAAGGTCTTTTGCCACCTCCCTTACAGCGTCGTCTGGAAGGTCCTTGTGGCCGAAAATGCCTTCTCTATCAAGAACTTCTAAAAGTAAAAGACCGACCTCCCTTGCCCTTTCCGGGTTCAGGTGCAGGTTTACTTTCATTTTTTCAATCCTATAAAAGTTAACTGTAATATAATACTTTGACACCCAAACTTTGGGGGAAACGTTGGGCTTATTTGACTTCTTCAGGAAAAAGAGCGATGCCGAACTCTTCTCAGAAGCCGTCAAAAATCAGGACTTTATGACAGTAGCAAAACTCGGAAAATCTCTCCTTGAGAAGAATCCAGACCAGATATCCATTTTAAACCCCTACATTGACGCCCTTGTTAAATTGGGAAGGAAAGACGAAGCCGTATCAACGCTCCTCTCCTTTGCGGAGAGGAAGTTGGAAGAGGAGTATTACGACGTTGCAATACCTGTTCTGAAGAAAGCCCTTCGGATAGACCCCTTAAACCTAAAAGCTATAAAAATGCTGGTAAACGCCTTTAAGAGGAAGGAGCTCTACTACGACGCCTTTAACATCCTTTTAGACGCCTTCCAGAAAATGGAGGAGACGGGAGCAAACACGTCAACTATAAAAGGGATGATTGAAGACTTCCTCAAGGATACCTTCCATCCCGTTTTCTACGAAAGGTATGGAGACGTTCTTCTTGAAAGGGGAGATACAGAAAACGCCCTTGTCAACTTCATCCTCGCAGGAAACATGTATATAAACCTGAAAAACTACTCGGCAGCCCTTAGGTCTTTTCTGAAGGCAAGGAGAATCAGGTCAACAGAAGCCCTTGATAAACAGTTAATAGAAACAATTTCCTACATGGACGATCCAAAAGTTCAGTCCATCTTGCTTACCCTTCTTGAGGAACATAAAGACGACTTTAACTTTATAACCTTTGTAGTTTCCCAGTTTAAAGAAGTAGATAAGTTAGACTATCTAAAAAGGGTAGCCTCAACTATTCCCATACCTAAGCTCAAATATACGCTACTTGTCCTCATAAACTACGAATTGGGAGAAGTTGAAGAGGGACAGGAGTATCTGAACAAAATCCGACTGATAGACAAAAACCTCTACGAGAAACTCGTTGCCTACCTGAAAGCAGTTAAGCCGGAAGAGGAACTCTCACTTTCTGTTAAAACTCCTAAAGAGGAAGAGCTCCCCGAACCGGAGCAGATACTTGAAGTCCTTGACCAAGTTCTTGACATTAACGAACTTGTTAGTGATTTCATGGCAAACAAAGAAGAACCACCTAAGAAGCTCAAAGAGGAAGTCCTTTCCCTTAGAAAACAGAGAGATGGAAAGAGACTTATCTCTGCAGCTGAAGCTCTCATGGGAATAGGGAACCTTGAGAAAGCCGAAGAAGAAGCGAGAGAAGCTATTAATACAGAGTACAGACCCAAAGCAGCTGTTCTCTTGGCTGAGATACTAAAACAGCAGAATAGAGAAAAAGAGGCCATCACCTTCCTGTTTGACGAGCTTAAGAGGAAAGACTATACGGAAGAAGACAGAGCAAGGCTGAAAGTTAAGTTAGGAGAGATATATCAATCTTTGGGAGATAAAGAGAAAGCCCTCTCATGGTTCAAAGAAGCTCAGAAAGTCTTAAAAGACGAACTCCTTCAGGAAAAGATAGAGGAACTTGAGAAGGAAACCGTTTAACTCCCTTTACGTTCACGTTCCCTTTTGTATGAAAAAGTGCAAATACTGTGACTTTTACTCCGGGAACTTTTTAGAGTTTGTTATTCCATACAAGAAGGCCGTTTTTAATGAGCTCTTCCTTCTTCATCCGGAGTTCTCCCAGTTTCCGACGGTTTACTTTGGGGGAGGAACTCCTTCTCTCATGGAACCTTCTTTCTTTGAGTCTGTTCTTTCTAAAGTTGGGCAGTTCTCTGAAGTAACAGTTGAGTTTAACCCGGAAGATGCAGAGAAAGAGAAACTGATAGAGCTCTACCAGATAGGTGTAAACAGAATTAGCTTGGGCATCCAGAGTTTCTCCCCTAAAACTCTCAAAACGCTGGGAAGAAGGCAGAGTTTAAAACAGAACTTGAAATCCCTTGAGAACGTCTGTTCCGTTTTCTCAAATGTATCTGTTGACCTCATATACGGCGTTCCTGGTCAAACGGTTGAAAGTTTCTTAGAAGACCTGAAGATTACCCTCTCGTTTCCTGTAAAACACGTTTCACTCTACGCACTAACCGTGTACGAGGAGACACAGCTGTTTCAGGAAGTTTCTGAAGGGAAGTTTAAACTACCGGAAGAAGAAATAGTTTATAAAATCTACTCAGAAGCCGTCTCGTTTTTAGAGGAGAGGGGATTTAGACAGTATGAGATATCAAACTTCTCCATTCCCGGTTTTGAAAGCAAGCACAACTTAAACTACTGGAAACTTGAAAACTACTTGGGGCTTGGGACTTCTGCGGCCTCTTTCTACGTCAACAGTTACTGGAAAAACGTAAGTAATATACAGGAGTATGTAGAGAGAGTTAACAGCGGGGAGCTCCCCATCCAGGAGGAAGAAAAGTTTACTGAAGAGGAACTCAAGAAGTTAAAGCTCATAATGGGCTTAAGGCTCACAGAAGGAGTAGATCTAAAGGAGACAGGGCTTGAGGAGAGGTTTAACGGAGCTCTCAAAAGCTCTGAAATTCTTAAAGGAATGTTTGAAGAGGGACTCTTAAAATTAAAAGGAAACAGGCTAAAGTTGGAAAAGAAAGGTCTCTTTATTTCAAACAGCGTCATTTCCGAGGTGATAAATGCCCTCTTTTAAGACAGATTTTGGGTTAAATGGGAGAGATACTCCTCAGCGCTTCCAGAATAATCCAGCTGACAAACCGGTAGTTAGGATAAGCAACTAAAAAAGCCTGTAGTTAAACTGCGTCGGGTAGAGGAGGATTCCGTGTTCCGGCTGCAACTCTCTGTAGTAGTCGGCAGGAAGGCGAATCTTCAGAATGAAAGGATCTTTGCTAAAAATGAGCTCTTCCTCTGAGTATGAAACAAAGTAGGGAAAAGCTTTAAGGTTTATCTTCCACTCGTCCGGCCTTTTCCCCTTAGTTCTGAAGAACCTCCTCTCAACGTATCCTCCCTCTAAAAGGTCTGAGAGAGTTATCTGGAACCTCTTCCTCTCAGCCCTCTGCTTTTCCTTTCTACCAGCTCTTTGAAAATCTCGGTTGTTGTTATAAATTTCTCGCCCCTCTCAGAGAGAACCTTAAGAATCTCAACTATTAAGTTGACTTTTTGCAACGTCTCCCTCCCGGGAAAATAGTTTAAACCAAACTACACAGGAGGAAACTTGAAGAGAACGAAATTTCAGAAGTTTTTAGAAATAACGGCCTCAGTAATAGGAGTCTTAGCCCTTCTGATTACGGCGCTGGGCTACCCCCAAGTCGGTTTTGTCGTTGCCCTTTTTGCCTCGGCACTCTACGCAACTTACGGCTATTTGACAAAACAGTACGGAATAATGGTCAGCTCCCTCATTTACGCCGCCGTTGAGGTTGTAGGTATAATCAGGTGGGTTTTCTTGGGAGTGAAGAATGGATAAGAGGTTAAAGATCCTACTTTCAAACGACGACGGGATAAGGTCTGAAGGTTTAAGAGCTCTCTACGAAGCCTTAACTGAGTTTGCAGACGTAGTTGTTGTTGCTCCAGACAGGGAAAGGAGTGCAGTCGGGAGAGCTCTAACCCTCCACAGGCCGTTAAGGTGTGAGCAGGTTGACGAGAACTGGTTTGCAGTAGACGGAACTCCAACAAGCTGCGTCTACATAGGAATCCACGCAATAATGAAGCAGAAGCCGGACATGGTTATAGGCGGGATAAACAGAGGACCCAACCTCGGGGAGGACATAACATACTCTGGAACGGTTTCTGTTGCCATGGAGGGAGCTCTTCTTGGAATCCCGTCAATCGCCTTCTCACTTGTAACCTTTAAAGACTTTTACTGGAAGGACGCAGCAGACTGGGCAAAGAGGATAACCCTAAAGGTCTACGAGCAGGGAATACCGAAAGGGTGCTGTCTAAACGTTAACATTCCAAACCTTCCAAAAGACGAAATAAAAGGAGTAAAGGTAACGAGGCAGGGAAAGAAGGCATACTCCGAAAAGGTTGAGGAGAGAAGGGACCCGTGGGGAAGGGTCTACTACTGGATAGGTGGTGAGGAACCAAACTGGGAGGCAGAACCAGGAACCGACTACTGGGCTGTAAAGAACGGCTACGTTTCTGTAACCCCTATACACTTAGACCTAACAGACTACAAAACTTTAGAGAAACTAAAAAAATACGAGTGGTAGATGAAAGCTCTCTCTGTTGCCTTCTGGAAAGGTTTAGCCCTTAAATACGGAGTTTATGCACTGGCCCTTAACGCCTTCATTGAGGCGATATTCTTCCCCATCCCTCCAGACGTCCTCCTTTTAACCCTTTGTATGGCAAACCCAAAAGAGTCCTTTCTCTACGCAGCAGTAGCTACCCTCTTTTCCTCTTTAGGAGGAGTTGTGGGCTACTACGTTGGATACTTTGGAGGAAGACCTTTAGCCGAGAGGTTTTTCGGAAAGGAGAAAGTGGCAAAAGTCCACAGGCTCTACGAGTCTTACGAGAGCCTAATAATCCTCCTTGCAGGTTTTACTCCGCTTCCCTATAAACTATTTACAGTCACTTCAGGAGTCCTATTTGCTTCACTGAGGAAGCTCTTTATCTTCTCACTCATAGGAAGGGGAAGCAGGTTCTTTGCAGAGGCGGCTGTAATCTACCTCTTTGGGAAAGAGGTTCAGGAATTTGTAATCAAGAACATCAATATAATCTCACTGATTGGAGGAGCTCTTCTCTTAACTGCGTTCCTAATTTACAGAAGGATTAAAAAGGGAGTTCTACCGTGAGCAGGAGAAGGTTTTTTAAGGTAATTGGGGAGTCAATCGTAAAGGCAGCGGCAGAGTTTACATACGAGGTAACGAAGCCAAACAAGACATTTATAAGACCTCCGGGGAGCGCCGACGAAGAGACGTTTCTCTCCTTCTGCAATAAATGTGGGGAGTGCGTAAAGAGCTGCCCAACAGGAGTTTTGGATACTGTAAAGGAGATGAACCCAATCGTTTTAGACACTCCATTTATGAACTTTGAGAACAACTACTGTGAGCAGTGCTACGCCTGTATAGAGGCCTGTAGGAGTGGAGCTCTCTCTAAAGAAAACCTTGAAAAGTTCAGATATGTTGCGAAGCTTGACAAAGATAGGTGTGTAGCATTCCAGGACGTTTTCTGTCAGAGCTGTTACTGGAGCTGCCCACAGATGGACAAGGCCATCACTTTGATTGACTTTAACTATCCTGAGTTCCACTCTGAGCACTGTAAAGGGTGCGGAAGGTGCATCCATGCCTGCCCAACGATTCCAAAGTCTATAAAACTTGTAAAGGTCAAAAATGAAAACTCTTAAGGTTCAGGAAGCCCTAAAGGAGCTGAAAAAAGGAGTCCCTTGGAAGAGAATCCTCATCCACGGAGAGGAGAGTTATCTAACAGACCAGTTCATCAAGAAAGTCGCAGATCTCCGGAGCGTTGAGAAGTTCTATCCAGATTCTTTAGAGGAGTTCTACTCGTTTAGCGGGAGCTCCCTCTTCGGCCGGTCGGCAGTTCCGGTAGTCGTCTACGGAGAGGAGCTCCCAAAAGCCCTTAGAAAGAAGTCCGACAGAGAGAAATTCTTAAAGAAAATCAAAAGCCTTGATTCCTTTATTGTTGCAGCATTTAAAGAGCTTGACTACAGAACCCTAAAAGGGGAGCTCTTCTCAAAAGTGACAGAACTCTCAGACGTTGTTATCGTTTCAGAAGTATACCCCGTAAAGGCAAAGCTGAACTTAATAAAGAAGAAACTCTCACAGAGAGGAGACGTTAAACCTGAGGTGATAAACCTAATTGCTGAGAAAGTCACAGGAGACCTCTGGGAGCTTAAGAACGAAACCGACAAACTGCTCTGTTATCCGAAGGAGCTAACTGACGAGGCAGTGGAGCTCCTCATCTCAAGCACCCCAAAGGTTGACCCCTTTGAACTCATCTACACCCTTTTAGACGGTAAGAGAAAAGAGTTTCTCCGTAAAGTTGAAGTCCTCCTCTCAGAAGGAACAGAACCCCTACAGCTGATAGGACTTCTCCAGTCCCAGCTGAGACAGTTAATAAAGGTGGCAACGGGGCAGAATGTTAGACTTCCCCTTCAGAGTTTAAGGAAACTCCAGCTCTACGGAAAGAAAATCGGAGTAAAGAGGGCCCTTAAACTCTTAAAAACGCTAAACGAGGCAGAGTTCTCTATAAAGACCGGAAAGCTGCCCGAAGACGAAGCCCTAAAACAGTTGGCTTTTCAACTTGTTGACTGAAGCAATAAATTTCCAGAAAACCGGTTCGGAGGTTAAATGCACACGCTCTTTTATTTCGTAATAGCCCTCGGAATCCTGATATTCGTCCATGAGTTTGGCCACTTCTTGGCGGCAAGGCTTTTCGGCGTCAGAGTTGAAACCTTCTCAATAGGATTCGGCCCAAAGCTCTTTAAGTTTAAGTGCTGCGGAACCGAGTTTGCCGTAAGCCTTATTCCCCTTGGCGGATACGTTAAGATGGCAGGGGAAGACCCGGACAAGCCAGTTAAGTCTCCGGACGAGTTTTACGCAAAGCCTCCGTGGCAGAGAATAGTAATAGCCCTTGCAGGCCCACTCATGAACCTACTTTTAGCCGTTATTTTCTTTGCGGCTTCTTACTCAATCGGAAGGTATGTTCCCTCCTACCAAGTTGAGGCTGCAAAAGTTGGATTCGTCCTGTCTGAAAACTCTCCCCTTAAGCCCGGAGACGTTATCGTTGAGGCAAACGGAAAGAGAGTAGAGAACTGGAAAGAGCTCAACGAGATAGTGGCACTAAACCCAGGTAAGGAAATCACACTTCAGGTTGAAAGAAAAGGAAAGCTTGAAACTGTAAAGGTTAAAACCGGAGTTGACGAGAAGAACGGAGTAGGAACACTTCCCATAATTCCTGCAATAAACCCGACAATCGGAAAAGTAATTAAAAACTCACCGGCAGAGAAGGCAGGGCTTAAACCAGGAGACGTTATCCTCAAGATAAACGGAAAGGAGATTAACCGCTGGGAGCAGGTAGTTGAGCTGATAGGTAAGAGTAACGGGAAGCCTGTGGAGATTGTAATCCTCAGAAACGGAAAAAGGCTTAAGGTAACCGTAAAACCTCAGTTCAACGAAAAGGTTGGAAGGTATACGATAGGAATCGTTCCGAAAGTTAATCTGGTTTTCGTCAAATATCCGTTCCCGGAAGCCGTAAAAAAAGGTATTGAGGAGTTTAAGGCCCAGACTGTTCTGTTTTTTACATTCCTCTATAAACTGATTACAGGTCAAGCCTCTTTAAAGAGTTTAGGTGGCCCAATTTTAATAGCAGAAGTTGCAGGGAAGGCTGCAGAGGCGGGAATCTCAAACTTCATCTACTTTATGGGATTCATAAGCCTCCAACTGGGATACTTTAACCTCCTGCCCCTACCGGTTTTAGACGGAGGACTGATAGTTCTGTTCCTGATAGAGCTCCTCAGGAGAAGGCCAGTCTCTCCTCAGTTCAGGGAGAGGTTCCAGCAGGTCGGACTTGCACTGATAGGTCTCCTTATGGCCGTAGTCTTCTACAACGACATAATGAGGTTAATCAGGTAATGGCAAAGAAAGAGAGGCTTGACAAGCTCTTAGTCGAAAGAGGAATGGTAAAGAGCAGGGATAGGGCAAAAGCTCTCATAATGGCGGGAAAGGTCTTGGTAGACGGGAGAGTTGTTGACAAGGCGGGAGCTCCCGTCTCCCCAGACTCAAAGATAGAGGTTAAGGGAGAGGACATCCCCTACGTTTCACGGGGAGGGCTGAAACTAAAGACCGCAATAGACGAGTTCGGGTTTAACGTTGAAGGATTTACCTGCTTAGACGTTGGAGCCTCAACTGGAGGGTTCACAGACTGCCTCCTCCAGCACGGAGCTAAAAAGGTCTATGCAGTAGACGTCGGAAAAGGACAGCTTGACTGGAAACTGAGAAACGACGAGAGAGTTATCTCAATAGAGGGTTTTAACGCAAGGTATTTAAGCCCAAAAGAGGTTCCTGAGAAGGTTGACCTGATAGTTATTGACGTTTCGTTTATATCACTTGAGAAAATACTACCTGTCGTAAAGCAGCTTTTAAAGCCTGAAGCAAAGATAGTAGCCCTTATAAAGCCCCAGTTTGAACTAACAAAGAGGGAGGTTGACAGAGGAAAGGGCGTAATAAGGGATCCAGAGCTCCACAAGAAGGCTATAAATAAGGTTCTAAACTTTGCTCGCTCAATAGGCCTCTATCCTGAAAAACTTACCCTCTCTAAACCGAGGGGACCAAAGGGGAACAAGGAGTTTTTGGTTTTGCTCTCTCAGAATCCAGAAGACGACCTGACAGGCAAGAAAGAGGTTGAAGAGGTTGTTAGGAGAAAGGAGTGAAGGTTGAAAAGGTAGTCTCTTTCTACATTGGGGAGATGGAAGACTACCTTCTCTACAGTGAGCTATCAAAAAACTGCAGAGGGGAGCTCCGCCAAAAACTCAAAGAGATAGCCGAAATAGAGAAGTTCCACAGCCAGTTCTGGGAAAATATCCTGAAAAGACACGGAGTAAACCCGCCACAGGTCAGGGAGCTCCACGGGAAGAAGAAACTGATTGCGTTCCTCTCCTGTTTTATAAACCCTGCTCTCCTTGTCTCCCTCCTTGAGATGGGGGAGTCTAAAACGGTTAAGGAGTACTTCTCCTTCCTGAAAGAGGGAAACCTGAACCCAGAGGAGAGGAACTTGCTCAAAAAGGTCATTCTTGACGAGATAGAACACGAAACCTTCTTCTCAAAAGAAGCAAAGGAGTTTGGGCTGTCAAACGTAAGGGACTTCGTCCTTGGAATGAACGACGGCCTCGTTGAGATACTGGGAACAACGACAGGCCTCTCTGCCATCTACCCTGATAAGCCGTTCTTAGTAGGAGTTTCAGGTCTTGTCGTTGGAGTGGCAGGAGCTCTCTCCATGGCAATAGGAGCTTTCGTCTCAGTTAAATCCCAGAAGGAGGTTAACAGAACTCTCAAAGAAGAGCTTGAAATCCTGACGGAGGTAGCCCCAGACAGGGCAATGGAGATAATAAAGGAAGAGTTAGTAGAGAAAAGAGTTCCTGAGACGGTTGCAGAAAGGCTCTCTAAAACGGAAGAGCCTAAAAACTTAGTAAAAGTTATCACGTCAGGAGAAGAGGAAAGTGAGATACGCTCTGCCTTTTTTACCGGAGCTGCATACCTCTTTGGCGCCTCGTTCCCTGTTCTACCCTACTTCTTACTACCATCATCTTTAATTTCTCTCCCTGTTAGCCTCCTCCTTGCCGGAACGGTTTTGGGAGTTGTTGGAGGATTTATAGCCCTTTTCTCTGGAATCAACGTAAAGAGAAAGGCCGCAGAGATGGTTGGAGCAGGTTTTTCTGCAGCTGGCCTATCCTTCCTGTTTGGGAAGCTCCTACAGTCTATATTAGGAGTTGGAGTTTAGAGAGCAGAGCTCCCTGTAGAAAACGTAGGTATTATGGAACCCTCTCCTCCTGTTCCTGTTCGCTCCTCTGAAGATAACAACGTCTATTCCCAAACCTTTACAGACGGGACAGCTGCACCTTTTCCAGATTTTGCTCTCTAAGAGCTCCCTGTAGAGCTCCCTGTAAACCTCCTCATTAAACTCGTTCCTCAAAAAGAGGCTGTCGTAGGAGATAATATCTTCAAGGAGCTCCCCGTAGTCTTTTAAGTCTCCTCTGTCGTATTCCCTCAAACCTATTAAAATCCGTTTTTCTAACTCTTCAACATTTGAAGGAAGTTCTCTTGCCCTGTTTTTAAGCCTCGTGTTCCTGCAGTCTGGAACCCTGATTGACGAATACCACTTTCCGTCAACTCCAAGGTAGTTCCCCTTTGCCTTCAGCCAGGCCTTCCTCAGGTAAGAGGCGCTGTCAAAACTGTAAACTGAGAGCTCCCTCATTAACGGAAGGAGCTCCTTCCTCAAGACTCCTAAAAGGTGAAACCTCGCTTTTCCTATTAACCCTTTATCTCTTAAAGCCGTCAGGAGCTCGGCTATAAACGAAGTCTTCCTCGGAACCAAACCTCCCAATGCAATAAAGTCGTAGCCCATATTAAGGAGCTCTCCAACGCTTTCAACGTAGGTCTCAACGGAGTACCCTTGGGCTGCTCCAACGGGGTGAAACCCTCTTGCTTTTTTTAAAAACTCCTCTGCGTTCTCTAAACTTAGCCTCCTCCTCTCCTCAAGTTCCTCTTCAGAGAGGAAAAGTTTTAACTTTCCTTTACTTTCAGATTTCTCCCTGTAGGAGAAGAGTGCCTCCTTCCCATTTTCAACGAGGATGACGTCGGAGCAGATGTGATCAACTGAGATTCCGTAGTCAAAACCCAGAAAAAAGTAGAGTCTCACGGCATCGTCAACAGTAAGGAGAGGACTTTTTTCGTTTACGTAGGTAAAGGCTCCGCAGTCTCCCATAACCGGAAGATTTAAAGTTTTAAGTCTCAAGTATTCCTTAACGTTCCCGATTCCCCTTATCGTCGGCCTTCCGTTAACCTTTAAGAGTCTCAACTTAAACTCAAACATTCCAAGGCTCAAGAGAATTCCATCGTAGGGGGGCGGCTTGAAAATCTCGTGGGCAAAGAGGGAGTTTTCATACCCTCCAGAGTATGTGTCTCTAACGGAATTAAAGTCTTTATGAACCCAGTCTTCCCAGTAGGGAAGGAAGAACTTCATCCGGCCACTCCAGTCTTTAAGTGGCCTGAATTATATCCCTACCTTTTGGACAACAGAACCTGAAATCGCAGACCAGACAGGTTTTCCTATCGGGGTTCTCAGCAGGAGGCCAGTGATTAGTCTCTTTACACTTCTCAATCTCTTTAAGAACTCCTTTAACCCATCTCCAGAAATCTTCATCTCTTTTTGGAAAGAAAACCTCCTCAGCTTTCGGGTACTCCTCCAAATACTCGTTCAGGAAGCAGAGAACGAGCCTCTTTACCCTCATTCCCTTCTTTGAGAGCATCATACTGTAGAACTTCAGCTGTTTCTCATAGGTTTCAAGGAGCTCCCCCCTCTCCTCCCTCATCGGGTTCTTCATAGACTTAAAGTCCCAAATCTCAACCCCCCCTTCATCCTTTAGGAGGGCATCTATAACCCCTTTTAGGTAGAAACCCTCCTTCTTTACGCTAACGGGGAGCTCCGCTCCCACAACTCTGCTGTAAAACTCCCCTCCCTTAACTTTAACAAACCTTTTAACGATGGAGAGAGCCCTCTCCACCCTTTCCTCTTCCGGCTCTAAAACGCCGGCAGCTTTTAGCGAGGAACGGACAACTCTAAAGATTTCCTCTACCTCACCTTCGTTTGGAACCCTTTTGTTCTTTTTAAAGAATGCGTAAACCTGCCTTAAAGTTCTGTGGATAGCCGTTCCGAACCACTCCTGAACGGCAGATGAGGAGGCAAAACCGAAGAACTTCCTATAACCGTATAGCCTTGGACAGAGGAGGAAAGAGACAACGTCTCCGGTAAAGGAGTAGAGACGAGGCTTCCCCTTTAAAGACCTTTCTGTAAAGTCCTCAAAAGAGAGCTTTTCAACTTTTATGCTTCCTCCACCCTTTCTGAACTTCCCTCTTTTTTCAGGGTCCCCTCCCGGGTAGATAGAAGAATACTCATCCCTTACCTTCTCCCTTCCGTCAATAATTATGAGGAGCTGCTGGGCCCTTGAGTAGGCAACGTAGAGCTTCCTCTTAACCGTATTAAAGTCAACGGAAGGGAGAAGAAGCTCCTCAATTTCCGGGTCAACAAAGGGCCTAATCAGGTCGTTAACCTTCTCTACCTCCTCCTCTTTTAACCAGTCCACCGCAACGAAAACAACAGGAAACTCAAGGCCTTTGGCTTGATGTATAGTCATAACCGGAAAGTGGTCTTCAGGGAGGAACTCCGGCGGAATCTCCGGGTCGTCAATAGTCTCAACAAAGGGGACGAAAACGGAGAAGAATTTATCGGGAAGCTCCTCTCTCCCGTAAACTTCCTGAAGCTGAGAGATGAAAACTGAAAGGTGGGAGATGTCAAAGAGAACCTCAGGCTCTTCACTGTCAAGGTATCCCAAAAGGGAAGCTACCCTGTAGTAAGTTTCAAGGAGGTTTGTACTTCCTGAGTCAAAGTCAGACTTTATTTTCCTTAAAACTTTCCTTTCTCCGTCGTTTAGGCCAAATAGGAACTTTTCATTGCCGTTTAAAACGTAGTCTAAAACCCTTAGAAGGCGACGGGCTCTCTTTTTTCTACCGAAACTCCTCGACCTTGGGTTGTAAACCTTAATTCCCTCTTTCTCAAGTTTGTCCTTCAATTTCCTAACAAAAGAGGACTCCTCCTCCCTTGCAGAAGGAACAAGGAGAACGGCGTCTGAAACTTTTGATATGACTTTCTTTTTCATCAGGAGAAAAATTATTTTGGCAACTTTTTTAACGAGTTCATCCCTACTGTTTTTCCTCAAATACCCTACCCTTGCCCCTTCTCCCCGGGGACCACAGTGGACAAGCCCCTTTTTACCATCAACCCTTTCTAGTTCAGGGAACTCACTTATGTAAAAGTTGAGAAAGTCAACGATATCCTTAACGGAACGGTAGTTTTTCGTTAAGAATACCTTTTTGACGGGCTTTTTTAGTTTTTTATTAACCCTACTCTCAAAGTTTATGAAGCTTTTAACAGTTGCTCCCCTAAAACTAAACAGAGACTGGTCTTCATCTCCAACAACAACAAAGCTTTTACAACGGGAAGCTATCTTAAAGTAGATGGACTCATCTAAAGGGTTTGTGTCCTGATACTCGTCTACAAGGAGGTGGTCTATTTTCTTTAAAAACTCCTCTCCAAGTTCAGAGTTAAGGAACTTTAGAAATAACTTCTCTACTCCGTTAAAATCTATAAAACTGTTATCTTCCAAAAACTTTCGGTAGATCTCGTAAATTTCAGCAGCCTCCCTTACTGCCAAGTTCTTTGAGCTTTTCATCCTCTCAAGGTCGGGTGAGTAGAGGGAAACCCTCTCTATGAGAGTTTCAACCTTCCCAAAGAGCTGCCTTTCCTCTTTACTCTCCCAGTCACTACCGAAAAAGCAGGAGAAAAAGTTGGGGAACTTTGAAAACTCATTCCTAAAAAGGTCGTATAGGAGAACCCTCTTTCCAAAATCCTCAATTAGCTTCTTCTTTAGGAGCTCCTCGTATCCGAACTCCTCCATAACTTGAAAGCAAAGTGAGTGGAGGGTTCCACAGTAAACCCCTAACGGGTCAACCCCTTTATCCTGAGACTTTTCCAAAAGCCTTACCTCAAACTCCTCTGCAGCCTTCTTAGTAAACGTAACCATCATTATTGATTCGGGGGGAGCTCCCTTCTTTAGAAGCTCAACGACTCTACTTACAAGGGCTTCAGTTTTACCGGTTCCCGGCCCCGCAACAACTTGAAGAACCCCCTGATCAAATTCAACTACTGCCCTCTGCTCCCTGTTTAGCTCCATTCCACAAGTTCCTCAGCGGTCTTGGATGTTCTCTACCCTCTTTAGAGAGCCTGTCTCTAAACCGGACCAACAGACTTCTCCTCGTTTTCAGGGCTGTTCCTGTAACTATAGAAACACCTCTTTCTACAGCCTTAAGCGTCTCAATGTCTTCTTGAGAAATAGACTCACCAACGGTTTTAACGAAGGAGAGGTCTTCTGGGTTTATAACCCTGTGAAGTATTAAGGTGTTACACTGTGAAACTGGCAGAGGGTCAACAGAGGCCGGCTTCTGGGAGATAACTACCAGCCCCAACCCCATCTTCCTTCCTTCTGTTGCAACCCTTCTCACCATGTTTCTGGCAAACTGGCTGGCAGGGTGGTCTAAATCTTCAGCACCAGACCTTGGGATTAAAACCCTTGCCTCCTCAATAACGAACAGAATAGGATAGTCTCCCCTTTGGACGGAGAGCTCCCCAGACTTGTGAAGGTGAAATGCCGAATAGACAACGGAGTAGAGGAGAGCTCTCTGAACAGTTTCAGGACTTAAAGACGAAAGGTCAAATATGATGTTTGAAACGAAAGAGAGGAAGCCATCCTTTTTAGAGAAGGCTCTAATCAGCTCGTAAGAGTCGACGGGGAAAAGCTTAGACTGAGACGATAGAACCATTCTTGCCTTCTCAAGCTGCCGCTTTATAGGATACTTTGATGATTTTCTATCATCAAGTCTATCTGCCTCTGAAAGAAGGTAATCTATAAGCTTTAAATCCCTTATTTCAGCCCCGCCTTGTTCTATTTTAGCCTCTAAACTGCCAAGCCACCCGATATAAAACCCCCCTTGAGCTTCAGATATCTCCTCTCCAGAGTAGGCTTCAATCATGTTCATAACGAAATATTTGTTGAAGAACCTGTTAAGAACAACGCTCGGGTAGCCTTCAATTTTCAGTTTAATCAATCTGTCAAGAATCTGATGAGGAACAGCATTCCTGAGCTTCTTAAAGTCAAACTCCCGAGAGAAAGCTAAAAGCCTCTCCCTTAAAACGTCATCCGTTATGTCCCCAACAGGTAAAGCCACTTCTCCCTTAAGGACAGATGAAATGAGGGCTAACCTAAAACAGATTGACTCGGGAGAGAGCTCCTCATCAATCTCCTTCTTTAGAATCTCTTTGTAGCGTTCAGGAACTTTTTTAAGGAGGGCTTCCCACCTCTGTTTTAAAAACTCCTGGTAGGACTTTACCAAACTCCCCAAAGGGGAATTCTCGTTTTTTAGTTCATCACTAACAGCTGAAAAAAGGCTGTCTTTTAAAACCCCTAAGTTTACGTAGTCTCCGTGGGGATCAAAAATGATACTTTTAATACCCCGAACCGTTAGCTCTTCAAGTAGAGTTCCCGTAGTTGTCGTCTTACCCATTCCTGTCATTCCGAAAATACCGCAGTGCATCGTAATTAGCTGATCTCCGTCTAAAGAGAAGCGGGCATCCCTCACCTGCTCCGTAAAGCCGGGAAAGAGGTTGTAAGGTTCAGGGCTGAAGAAGAGCTTCTCAAGAAGGTCTTTGTCTATGAAGAAGACGGGAGCTCCCGTCTCAACAGGCCTCTTAAGTGGTCTTATCTCTGTGGTCTCGTCGTCAAACTCCCCTATAACTTCGCACCTTGCAACGTAGGTCTTGAACCGATCTGACCTTAAGTAATCTGCAACCTCTCTACCGTATTCGTCAGTTACAAAAAACTTCAGGTTCTCAGGTGAGAGGAGCGGATTGTCGGTTAGAATGTCAACAACCTTCCCGATAATTTTGTAAGTCTTTCCTTCTGAGTCTTTAGACTTAACTACAACAAACAAGTTCCTCAAACTTTTAACTTTTTGAGGAGAGAAGACGAACGAAAACCTTTCCGTTGAAGTCTCACCGAAAACCTTTCCTATTTCCTCTACCATCTTCCCCTCCTAATTAACGGGAGTAGAAATCCCTCTTCATTCCAAATATCAGATGTTTAACTATCTCAAGGGCATCTCTACTAACTTCGGTTTTTCCGAAGAGCTCCCTTAAAACCCTTTCCCTCAAAAGCCCCTTAGAGAGCTGGTTAATCATATCCGTAGAAACCCTAACCAGATTGTCTGCATACTTGAGGAAAATGGGAATTCCGTAGTTCCTGTAGACAGAGCTGAACAGGTAAACCATCTGACATAGCTCGTCTACCCTATCAAATGAAGACTCTGGAAACTCTATTCTGAGGGCAAATTTAAAGTCGGAAGTTCTAACGTAGGCCATGTAAAAACGAATCTTGTCTGGCGGAAGAAGAGCTTTTAGAAGAACCTCCTCCAACCAGAAGTGCTGAAGGCCATCGTTTGCACTGCCGACAGGAGTTCTGAAGACCTGATACTCCTCATCTACCTCGTAAACTTCCCTCCTGTTTGCCTCTCTGCTCCTGTAACGTCTTATCTCAAAAGGGGAAGTGTAGTAAGCTGTAACTGGGTCAAAGTCCAACACAAAAGTCAGAAGGTGGTCGTCGTAGATGCCCAACGACTCCAACTCCCTGTGGATTTTCCCTTCCTTAAGAAAGTCCTTAAAAAACTTCAGCTCTCCTCTACTATCTGCCCCTAAAATCCCCGTAGAGTAAACGCTATACCTAAACATCTTGTCTATCTCGGCTAACTTTGCAAATGCAAACGCGTAGTAGAACCTTATAAACTCCTTAGACCTTGAAGATTTAACAACCCCACAAACGAGGAAGTTGTGTTTCTTTGAAAGGTCATTTAGAAGCCTCAGCAGGAAAAAGTAGATAAACAGACCAGGAACCTCTTCCCTATTAAGGACGGCTTCCTTAAAATCTGGAACTTGACTAAAGTCGTTAACTCTTTCTTTCAACTGTTTTTTCAACTGTTCATAGAGGGAACTTTTTAAAATAAGATCTAAGAGTTTCCCATTTGCAAGTTCTTCAACGGTTAACCCCTCTTCAAGAAGTTCAAAAGTTAAACGTCTATCAAGCCAATGAGCGTTCCCAACGAACTTCCTTACATATGGGTCTACGGCAAAGAGTTTCTTCAGCTCGTCTTCAGTAAACGTTACAAAGAGAAACGAGTGGAGCTGCCTTATAAGCGGACCGTCAATAAAGAGAGCGTATATCTCCTCTTCCTGACTTAAAAGGAGAATTGATGCGTAGAAGGAAACTATTAAGTTTTGAATGTATGTAAGAAGGTCTAACTTCCTCTTAACGACATCGTCGTCTTCAGATATTCTGAAAGAGGAGAGAACTGCAAGTATCCTTTCCCTGTCGGCAGCAGGCTTTGAAACTTTCATTCCAAAGGCAAGGCTTCCCCTGTAGAAGTAATCTTTACTCATTATCAGGTCGTCTGAGTGCTGAGATTCATCAACGGCAATAACCCATTTATCACGCACTCTACTGTAGAAATTTTCTCTAATCTCTTCTCTTTCTCCTCTCCTAATTTCTAAGGGGTAATTTTTACTCCCTACCTTTACAGAAATGCCTTGGTTAAAAACCTCTCTAACAAGAGGAACAAAGTTGAAGTAGGAATCTATAATTCTGTCTATTTCCGGACTCTCCCCTAAAGAGGAGATAATAGAGCTTAGAATGTTTGAAATTGCCTGTTCCCTTGCCCGGTCTTCCTTTATAATGTTAAGTATCTGGTCTTTATCTATAGGCTTAAGTTCCATTTAAGACCCCCTGTATAACCTCTTCAACCTTTCCTATATCCCCCATGTTACCGTAGCCGAAAACAATTAACTCTTTGTTAAGGAGCTCAGCCGCTTTCTCTACACAGTTCAGATACTCCTTTCGGGCTCCCCCTCTGTAATAAACGATAACGTCAAAGTCTTTCAGACGGGAAAGGAGAGTGGGAAGGAGATCCCTGCACCTCTCTTCCGTCATTATCGCTTCGTAGGGCTCAATCTCCTCATCTCCCGATATAAGGCCGTAACCTGCACTCAGGATAAAAAAGGGAACTCTGAGCTCTTTAGACCTTCTATACAGATGCCTTATCCTTGCAGACCTGTAGAGTCTCCCTGCCGGGAGCTTCTTTTTCTCCTTCTTCCCTCCGCAGGCCGTTACTAAGGCAACTCTCTTTTTCAAGTTTTTTCCCTACTTAAACCTTTTCCCTGAGGAACCCAGACAATGGCGTCTAAGTGAATGGGAGGAATTCCTAAACGGCGGGAGAGCTCCCTCCACTCCTCAACCGTCGGAAGGAGTTTCTTAAGCCTTGAGTCAAGGGGGATGTCTATCTCCTCAAGCCCTTTTGGGTCTTCTCCGAAAACGATTCTATAGCCATACATATACATCTTCGCAGCAAAAACTACGGTTTTAGCGTCTCTTCTCTGATTCAAACAGCCTGAGAGCTCGTCAACCAAAAGTTTAAGGTTTTCTCCAAAGTCTTCAACGGAGTATTTCTTAAAGAGTTCCTCAACGCAGAGTTTTACTTTCTCAAACCTTTTAAGTTTTGCACCTAAGAAACGCCTGTTGAACTTCCCTAAAAACTCCGGAAAGGCCTCAACTTTTGGCTTTTCTGAAAAGAACTCAGAGAACCTCTTCCAGTAGTCCTCTCCCTTCATTTGAAGCTGGTAGGAGAGAAGAGCGTTTATAACAGTTAACTTAAGAAAGAGCTCCTGATTTTTTATTTTTTCATAAAGTTTCCGTAAAGCCTTAAACTGTCTGTCCTGCTCCTCAACTCTTTTTGCGTCCTCTACCGTGAGGCCTGAGAGCTCTGAGAGGAGCTCCTCAAACTTACTGCCAGACATCCCCCCTCGCTACCTCTTTTCTCTCGGGGAGTTTCTTAACGTAATCTTTAACCTCTTCTACCTTCCTCTTGAGGAGCTTTTTCATACCAAAGTATGAGAGAACCGAGAATATAGAACCGAGGATTACTCCTCCAACGAACATGGGAACGAGTATCTCTTTGCCGGAGTTTAAGAGAGCTCCAAAGGAGCTGAAATCTATGTGGGGGGTACAGGCTTTCCTTCCCAAAAAGAAGCAACCAACGTAGTAGTCAAGAATGAGAATCGGGATTGTCGTCCAAGGGTTTGTAACGTGGGTTCCAACTGCAGCGGCAACTTTACTCGCCCTGGTAAAGAGGGCTACTGCAACTGCAGTAATAACCTGAAATCCAATGATTGGAAGAAAACCGATGAACACTCCTACCGCCAGCCCCCTTGCCACTCCGTCGGGGCTCTCACGGAGCTCCGTCAGCTTCTTCAGGTAAAACCTAAAAGAAAGAACCTTCTTAAGTTTTTCTCCCATAGTAGACTTTATTCTATATTATCAGAAATTAAACATCAAGATTAAAAAACGAAAGCGAATACTACTAATATTCAAAACTCCTTTTCATCTTGAAAGTATTAACGGTCAGTGATAAATTTGCCTCTGCAATTTGAGTAAGGAGGTATGAAATGGCAAAGTGTGCAATATGCGGAAAGACAAGTATTTTCATCAACAACGTGAGCCACTCCCACAGGGTTACAAGCAAGAAGCAGAAGGCTAACCTTCAAAAAGTTAGGGCAATCGTAAACGGAGAGAAGAAGAAAATCTGGGTCTGCACAAAGTGTCTCAAGGCCGGAAAAGTTCAGAAAGCTATATAACTTGAGATGAAGGAAGAGAAGGGAGCTCCCTCCCTACTTCAGCTGTCTAAAACCTTCTTGATAATGGGGCTTACTGCGTACGGCCCCGTTGCCCTCCAATAACTAAAACGCCTCGTAGTCAAAAGGAAGTGGATCTCTAAAAAAGAGTTTGAAGAAGGCCTCGGGATGGTTCTCTACGACAGAATAAAACACAACCGGTTTGTAATGCCTCACAAGCAGAGAAAACTTTATCTGGGCTGTAGCATCCTACGTCACTGTAAGGTATTTCAACTGGAGCGTTCTAAAAATATTTGACTTTTAATAGATGGAATTATCCTTTTAGGGAAGTCAGTATTCCCGAAAGTTCTTCACTAATACGAGCTACGCTTGTTCCTTCTATGTCAGGAGAGAAAAACCTGATAAAGCCGAACCTGTCTATTAAAACCACAGATGGAACTTTCAGTTTTTTCAGTCTGGTCTTAAACTGGTAGAAAAGATAACTGTCTGCCGTTACGATCGTTCTCTTTACACCCATAAGTTTTTTAAATGTTTCTACAGATGAGAAATCGGCATCGTTTACACTTACAACGATAAAGACAGTTTTTTTATCATTAAGTTCTTCTAAACGAGAAACCAAACTCTCTGTAAACGGAGAAAAGAAGGAGTTAACAAAAAATATCACAACGTTTTTCCCTTCAAGGTCTTTCTTCTTTATCTTCCCTTCCTTTGTAGGAACAGAGAAAGACGGAGCAAGGACTTTCTGAACTTCAACAGAGTATGGTTTAGGCTTTATATTTTTCCCTTTAAGCTTGGGAATAGGAACATTATTAGGGATTTTTCTATTTTGCTTTGGAGGATTTCTTTTTGGAAGAAGAATATACCAGTCCGCAAGAGCATTTGGAGAAACCATCAATGTTAAAAGGAAAATAGAGGTAAACTTCCTCAAGACAACCACTCCTTTAGAAGGAGTTCCGGATTTTCGCTCCTCATTAGGGTTTCACCTATTAAAAAGGAATCAACTCCCGCTTCCTTTAACATAACTAAATCCTGTTTTCCTCTAATCCCGCTTTCAGAGACGGCCAACTTTCCTTCAGACTTTATTAACGGTAGCAAGTTCAGAGTTGTTGAGAGTGAAACTGTAAAGGTTTTAAGGTTTCGGTTGTTCACTCCTATAATTTCTGCTCCGGCCTTGAGAGCTCTCTCAACCTCTTCAGCCGTGTGGGTCTCAACCAAAGGCTCCATTCCAAGCTCTCTTCCAAGGTCAATGAAGTCTTTAAGTTGATAGTCTGAAAGGATTGAAACTATGAGAAGAAAGGAAGACGCCCCAAGAGCTTTTGCTCCGTATATCTGAAACTCATCTATGATAAAGTCTTTTCTAAGGACTGGGAGTTTTACCGCCTCTGAAACCTGCCTTAGATAGAAGGGAGAGCCTTGGAAGAACTTTTCGTCTGTAAGAACAGATATGGCCTTAGCTCCGCCTCTCTCGTAGGCCTTTGCTATCTCAACGGGGTTGAAATCTTTTTTTATTACTCCCTTTGAAGGCGACGCCTTCTTAACCTCTGCAATAATGTTTATTCCTTTTCCAGAAATAGCCTCCTTAAAGCTGTATGGAACTTTAAGCTTTTCTGCCTCTTCCCTTAAGACGTTAAGGTTGAACTTAGGCTTTTTCTCTGAAAGCTCCCTCTTTTTATACTCAACTATTTCCCTTAGAATGTCCATCATTCTTCCTCTTTCTGAGCTTCTCTCTCACAGATTCGGCTTTGCCTTCGTAATTTACCTGCTTAGCCCTGGCTATTGCAAGTGTGTTTTCCGGAACATCTTTCGTTATAACCGAACCTGCCGCGGTTATTGAACCGTCTCCAATCTTTACGGGAGCGACAAAGAGGGTGTTACTGCCTACAAAAACGTTTTTCCCTATATCTGTAAACCACTTGTTGAATCCGTCATAGTTGCAGGTTATCGTTCCAGCGCCGATGTTTGTGTTCTCTCCTACCCTGCAGTCCCCCAAGTAGGTAAGGTGGTTAGCCTTTGCTCCCCTCTCTAAGTGAGCTTTCTTCGTCTCAACAAAAGTTCCAATTTTTGCTTCTTCGTCTAAAACGGTTCCGGGTCTTAGCTTCGCAAACGGACCGACTGACGAGGCGTCTTTAAGGAGAGCTCCCCTAATCCAGCAGTGGCTCTCAACTGTAACTCCGTTTCCAATTTTAGAGTCTTTTATGTCTGAGAAAGGCCCTACGTAACAGTTCTCTCCTATCTTTGTCTCTCCCCTTAAGTAAACGGGGCCGCATATCTCTGTGTCCCTTCCGACAGTTACCTCAGGCTCTATGTAGACAGAATCTGGGTTGTGGAAGGTTACGCCGGAGAGGGAGAGCTTCTTTATAATCCTATCCCTCAAAACCCTCTCGGCGATAGAGAGCTCATACCTGTTGTTAACACCCATAACAGAGGAAAAGTCTAAAGCCTCAACGGGAACTACGGAGTAACCCTTCTCCTTAAAGATCCTTAAAACATCCGGAAGGTAGTATTCTCCTTGAGCGTTGTCGTTCTTTATTTCATCAAGGGCTTCAACGAGCTTTTCAGGGTCAAAGGCGTAAATTCCGGTGTTAACCTCGTCTATCTTCTTCTCTTCAGGGGTTGCGTCTTTCTCCTCTACTATGTAGAGAACTTCATTTCCGTCCCTAACTACCCTTCCGTAGCCAGTTGGGTCGGGAGCTCTCACAGTTAAAACCACCATATCTCCGGGAGTTTCTGCAAGTCTCTTAATGTCTTCACTTTTAACAAGGGGCGCGTCTCCGTTTAGAACAACCACCTTTCCCGAATAGCTTTTAAAGTATCCGGAAGCACTCTTTACGGCGTGTCCCGTCCCTAACTGCTCCTCCTGAACTGCCACTTTAACGTCCGGGAACTCCTGTTTTAAAAACTCCTCAACTAACTCTTTTCTGTGGCCAACGACAATCACTACCTCTTCGGCTCCGGCCTCTTTTGCAGCTTTTACAACATACCAGAGCATAGGCTTTCCAAGGAGTTTATGGAGAACTTTCGGAAGGTCTGACTTAAACCTCGTCCCTTTACCGGCAGCCAGTATAACCGCTTTAAACCCCACCTTTCCTCCTAAACCTTGTTCTTAAAAACGGTGTTAACATCGTTTAGGTAATCTCTTAAAATCTTTGAGTGGTCAAAAACGAGTTTCTCAAAGGGTATCTCGTCGTAGCCGAAAACCCTTGCAACCTTTGCGTCGTCTGAACCTTTAGGCTCTCCCTTTGCGACACACTCAAAGACAACGGAAACCGTGTGAAATCTCGGGTCTCTATTAGGATCTGAGTAAACTCTAAACTGCCTCAAGATAACAACGTCTAAACCGGTCTCCTCTTTCATCTCCCTGATAACTGCCTCTTCAACGGTCTCTCCGACCTCAACGAAACCTCCGGGAATTGCAAACCCTAAAGGCGGATACTTTCTCTCTATTAGAACGATTCCTCTAAATTTTCCCTTATCGTCCTGAAGGTTAATAATTCCGTCTACTGTCAGGTAAGGAGTTTCAGGTTTAAAGGCCATTACTCGCCTCCATACTCTCCGGTTATGAACTTCTCAAATAGGCTCTTCTTCTTCTTTTTCTCGTAGTCTTTCCTCAGGTCAAAACCCTTTCCCTTGGCATCAACTAAAACGGCACTTACGTTACCGATTGCAACCTCTGCAACGACCTTTAAAGGCAAGTGTCTCTCGTCTGCAGAGAACCAGAAAACGACCTTTCCTTTCCTCTGAAAAGCTCCCTCAGGAGAAAGGTTGTTTGAGGGAATAACTTTAAAAGCTTCCATCTTCCCGAAGAGAGTATCTATTTTTTCTTTTGAAACTACTTTAAAGCTAACGTTCTGAAACTTCCCTCCGGCAAACAGGGGAAAAACGGTCTCTTTTCCAACCTCAAAGATTCCGTAGCGTCTGAAAAAGTAAACGGCAGTTGCTATGTCTTCAAATGGAATGAAGGGAATTTTTATGTATTTAACCTGAACTCTCTTACTATCTGGGTGAACTTTCTCGTACTTAACAATCCTATTTTTTAAGTCGTAGGTGTAGACCTTTTCCCTTTTGTAGTGCCCTTCGTACTGGAAGAGGTATGTCTTCTCGGGACACAGGGTCTTTTCGTTCCAGATTGAGTAGCCTTCATCTGAGATCTTCTTAAACCAAGAGGCAACTCCAGCAGTTGAAACTTTCCCCCAGAGCTTTATTCTGTTCTTATCTAACCTAACAACTTTTGACTTTGAGTCTGCAACGTGGAATATGGTCCAATAGAGGCGAAACTTTATCTCCTCGCCGGCAAAGTCGTAGCTTGAGGTTTTTTTTGAGATGAGGAGCTCCGGCTTATACCCGGCGAAGGAGTTAATAGATAAACATAGCGTCACCGTAACTGTAAAAGCGATAACCTTTTTTAACAGCTTCTCTGTAAGCATTGAGAACTCTCTCCTTTCCTGCAAATGCGCTAACAAGCATCAGTAGTGTTGACCGGGGAAGGTGGAAGTTTGTAATGAGGGCGTCAACAACCTTAAAGCTGTAGCCTGGGTATATGAACAGGTTAGTCCTTCCCTCTCCCGGCTCAACTGTTCCCCTATCTCTGGCTGCACTCTCTAAAGTCCTAACTACAGTAGTTCCAACTGCTACAACTCTACTTCCCCGTTTTCTAACCTCCTCTATCGCCACGGCGGTCTCTTCAGGAACAGAGTAAGTTTCGTAGTCCATCTTGTGGTCTTCAACGTTCTCAACCTTAACAGGCTTAAAGGTTCCGGGGCCAACGTGTAGTGTTACAGGTTTTATTATAATGCCCTTATCTTTAAGTTTTTGAAGGAGCTCCTCCGTAAAGTGCAAACCTGCAGTTGGAGCGGCAACTGCTCCCTCTTTCCTTGCAAAGACCGTTTGGTACTTAACCCTATCTTCCGGCCTCTCCTCCCTCTCTATGTAGGGTGGAAGTGGAACATGGCCTATCTCAGAGAGCTTCTCCATAAAGCTTTTTTCACCTTTTAGCTGAAACTCTAAAAGCCTCTTTCCCTCTCCAGAGTAACCCTTGACGGTTGCAGAGAGCTCCCCATCAAAAATTACCCTCTTTCCCTCCTTCAACTTCCTTGCAGGCCTTGCCATAACTTCCCAAAGATCTGGCTCAACCTGACGGACTAAAAGAACCTCTACCCTTCCACCAGTTTCAAGCCTTCCAAAGAGCCTTGCCGGAATTACCTTAGTGTCGTTAATGACAAGAAGGTCTCCGGGATTGAGGTAGTCAACTATGTCTCTAAATATCCTGTGTTCTATCTCTCCGGTTCTCCTGTTTAAAACTAAGAGCTTTGCAGAGTCCCTGGGCTCAACGGGAAACTTTGCAATCAGCTCTTTCGGTAGGTGGTAGTCAAACTCACTGACCTTCACTATGTCTCCTTAAAAAGTTTCAACTGAGAATATAGGCTGAAAGAGAGGCAAACTTGGTATAAGTTCTATTCACACACAAACGGGGTTGGAGTAATGATAACTCTAAACGAAGTCAAGGAACTAAGCAACAAAGGTTTTAACCTGTTTCCACTCTCTGTTCAGTTCCTGGCAGACCTTGATACTCCACTTTCTGCCTTCCTCAAACTAAAGGAGCTCAAGGCAAACATGCTCCTTGAGAGCGTTGAAGGAGGAGAGAAGTGGGGAAGGTTCTCAGTGATTGGAATCGGAAGGCTGATAACTGTAAAGTCTAAAGAGAGGTTTGGAGAAATCAACAGGCTGGGAAGGATAAGGGTTGAAAAGGTTGAAGACCCGCTGGAGCTCCTTAAGTCCGTCTTTAACTCTGTAAAACCCTACAACCCGGGAAACCTTCCAAAACTGTGGGGAGGCTTCTTCGGATACCTTGCCTACGACGCCGTTAAGTTCTTTGAGCCAAGAGTAAACGTTAACCTAAACAAGGAAGACTCTCACCTATACGACATGGTCTTCTCACTTCCAGAGGCGTTAGTCATCTTTGACAATGTTAACCACCTGATAACGGCCATCTCCTTTGCCTTTACGGAGAAAGGAGAGGTTGAGAACGAGTATAGAAGAGCAAAGGAAAGGCTTGAGAGGATAGAGGAGCTCCTTAAAACTCCCTCAAAACTCCCGGAAGTTGGGGCAGTTAAGTCCTCTTCCAATTGGGAGACAAACGTTCCAGACAAAGAGTTTATGGAGATGGTTGAGAGGGCAAAGGAATACATAAGGGCTGGAGACATTATTCAGGTAGTTCTCTCAAGACGGTTTGAAAAGCCCTTCTACTCAGACCCTCTTACCCTCTACAGAGCTCTCCGCCACGTTAACCCTTCTCCATACATGTACTTCTTAGACTACAAGGACTTTCAGATAGTTGGAGCATCACCTGAAGTCTTAGTAAGGGTTGAAAACGGGTTAATTGAGACGCGGCCGATAGCCGGAACCAGGAGAAGGGGAAGGACGAAAGAGGAAGACTTAGCCCTTGAGAGGGAGCTCCTTTCAGACGAGAAGGAGAAGGCGGAACACATTATGCTTGTAGACCTTGCAAGGAACGACGTCGGAAGGGTTGCAAAAGTCGGAAGCGTAAAGGTTACAGACCTTATGGTTATAGAGAGGTACTCCCACGTTATGCATATAGTTTCAAACGTTGTTGGGGAGCTCCAAGAGAACAGAGACGCCTTTGACGTTTTAAGGGCTTGTTTCCCTGCCGGGACAGTTTCGGGAGCTCCGAAGGTAAGGGCAATGGAGATAATAGACGAGATGGAGCCCTCTGAGAGGGGAGTCTACGCCGGAGCCGTCGGCTACTTCTCCTTTGACGGAAACATGGATACAGCAATTGCGATAAGAACGGCAATAGTAAGGAGGAACAAAGTCTACGTTCAGGCGGGAGCGGGCATCGTTGCAGACTCAATCCCGGAGCTTGAAGCTAAGGAAACCCTGAACAAGGCGAGAGCTCTCTTCAGGGCAGTTGAAATGGCAGAGGGAGGCTTACGTTGAGCGAGAAGCTCTTTGACCTTGAGGCCGAGTACTCAGTCCTTGGAACGATAATCGTCCAGCCCTCATTTGCCTTTCGGGGAGTGGAGCTCCTCTCCCCTGAAGATTTCTTTAAGGCTGAACACAGGAACTTTTTCAGGTTCGTTAGAGACCTAATAGCTGAAGGCCACACAGAAAAGCAGCTCAACGAGATCTCCTACAAGGACGAGCTCCAGAAAAGAGGACTCCTTGAAAAGGTTGGAGGAGAGGATTACCTCTCTATGCTGGTTGAATACGCCCTTGAGAGCCAAGATAAGTTTGAGTCTGCCTGTAAAGTCGTAAAGGACAAGGCTCTTTTAAGGAAAGTAGTTGACCTTGGAAAGAGGATAAACGAGCTCGTAGAACAGACCCCAGACCCAGACCTCCTGATAGAGACGCTAGAGAAAGAGGTCTTCTCCCTCTCAGAGGACAGAATAACAAACTCACTCATCCACGTTGGAGAGGTTATTCCCAACATAATTGGCCAGATAGAGGAGCTTGCAACCCGCCGTGAGATGGTAACCGGCCTCCCGACAGGCTTCTTCCAGCTTGACCAGATGACCTCGGGACTTCAGCCTTCAGACCTAATAATCCTTGCAGCAAGGCCATCTATGGGTAAAACTGCATTCGCCCTCTCAATTGCCTACAACGTAGCAGTAAAGGAAGGAAAAACCGTTGCCTTCTTCTCATTAGAGATGACGAAAGAACAGCTTATAACGAGGCTCTTAGCCCAGGACGCAATGGTTCCTCTCCACAGGATAAGGAGCGGATTCTTAAAGCCTCAGGAGATAGAGCTCTTAGTAGAGGCAGCAGACAGGATTTCACAATCTCCCCTATACATAGACGATACTCCGGGAATCTCAATCCTTGAGATGAGGGCAAAGGCCAGGAGGCTCCAGAGTGAACGGGGCTTAGACCTAATAGTCGTTGACTACCTCCAGCTTATGAGGGGAATAAAGAGAACAGAGAGCCGTCAGCAGGAAGTCTCTGAAATCTCAAGGTCGCTAAAGGCCTTAGCAAAAGAGCTAAACGTTCCGGTAATAGCTCTCTCTCAGCTCTCCAGACAGGTTGAACACAGGGCCGACAAAAGGCCTCAGCTCTCAGACCTTCGGGAATCCGGTTCACTTGAGCAAGATGCCGACATCGTTATGTTTATCCACAGGCCGGAGTTCTACAAGAAGAACCCAGACCCTGAAGAGGAGGGAATAGCCGAAATTATCATTGCGAAGCAGAGGAACGGCCCGACAGGACCCGTTAAGCTTGCCTTCATTAAAGACCTAACGAGGTTTGAAAACCCCGATCCTAACCTTGTAAAAACTGAAACCTCTGAGGAGAAAACAGCAGAAGAGGAAGTTCAACCGCCTGTCTTTGAGGAAGAGAGCTCCCCACCTGAAGACGACTTCACCTTTGGAGACGATGAGCTCTTTCAGTTTTAGATTCTTTCAGAGTTTCAGCTATTTCGCCTGTGCTCTCTGTTATTCTGAAAAGAACGATCCTTTATTTTCCTTCTCCATTTTCTTCCTCTATTAAGGGACAAATGTGCCTATACTCACACCACCTGCAATTAAACTCTGAAGGGTTAGGAGAGAGCTCCTCAAAACTCCTTCCCTTGAGCTCCTCCTCAACAGAGGAAATCTTGGGAATCAGGTTCTCCTTAAAAAGCTCAAGCTCTTTTAGGTTAAAGATAACTCTGTTTACAGTTCCATACCTGACGTTGTGAACCTCTAAGGCAAACCTCTCAAACTGCGGAAACTTACCACTTGCAAGGAGCGCATACCAGCGAAGCTGAGTCTTAATCTTGTTGTTAAACTCCCAGCTCCTACTGGTTTTGTGGTCAACGATGTAAAGAGTGTTTTCCTTAGAGAAAATAAAGTCAAGCTTCCCCCTCAGGAAAACGTCTTCTGAAGAGTAGTCAACCGGGTTAAAGTCTCTATCAACTGCCAACTCAATCTCTGAAGCTACTAAAGAACTCCTCTCAACCCTCCGAAGCTGTCCGTTCACAAACTTAGCGATGTTAGGAAAGAAAGGGGTTATCTGGGAAAGATCTGCATCCGGCTCCATCTCCTTAAACCTAACGGCAAAGTCTGAAAGGAGCTCCTTCTTTATAGGTCTTCCCTCTTTAAAAACCGTATTAAGGGCGTTCTCCAAAACGAAATGGACGCCGCTGCCAAGGATTAAAAAGTCCGCCCTCGTTAGAGGTTCAATCCTTTCAACGTATCTGAAGAAGAACTCATACTGACACTTCTTAGCTTTCTGAACCTTAGAGAAAGACCAAGGCCTTAAGTGAGCTAAAGAGACAACTTTTTCGTAGCTTATCATCAAACGCCCGTTACCAGCTAAAATTGATGTGTTTAATATATTAGCACGGAGAACCGAATGAAAGGAAACGTTTACAAACTACCATACTTCAGGGAGACAACAAACAAAATGGAAAACATCAAAACAAGTATTTAAGGAAAGGAATTTCTACCTAAACATGATTAAACTGACTACGAAACTTGACATGCTCAAAAAAGCAATTGAGTGCATAGAGTCCATTCCCGAATTAAAAGAGCACGTAAAACTTGACCTCTCTAATGAAACCGAGAGTGGAGCCGATATCAGCTTTATCGTTTATACAGACTTACCTTAAACTTGGAAGCTAACCGATAAAGTAGCCGATGTTTTATACGACTGTCTTGAGGAATTTGACCCCTACATAACCCTGCACTTTGATTGGAAAGAAGTTAGAGGAGAAGCGAGGTCACTCAACTAATTTTTTAAAAGTTTCTAAAACTTCATCAACTTTAACTTCCTTTCTTTCTCCGGTCTTTCTCTCTTTCAGCTCAACTATACCTTCTGAAGCTCTCTTCCCAACTATTACTTGATAGGGAATTCCTATAAGGTCTGCGTCTTTAAACTTAAAGCCGGGGCGGGCGTTTCTGTCGTCTATAAGAACGTCAAATCCGGCAGACCGGAGCTCCCTATAAACCCTCTCTGCAACGCTCCTAATCTCCTCGTTCTTAACGTTTACAGGTATAACGATAACCTCAAAGGGGGCAATCTCTACAGGCCAGATTATTCCGTTCTCATCGTGGTTCTGCTCAACTGCTGCAGCCATAACCCTCGTTATTCCTATGCCGTAACAACCCATAACTATAGGCTTTTCCTCTCCGTTTTCGTCAACAAAGAGAGCTCCCATCGCCTCACTGTACCTCGTTCCAAGCTTAAAGATGTGACCAACCTCAATTCCCCTCTTCTCCGTTAGGGGAGCTCCACACTTCGGGCAGGGGTCTCCTCCTCTAACTTCTGCAACATCTATAAACTCCTCAACTTCAAAGTCCCTTCCCCAGTTTACGTTTTTAAGGTGGTAGTCCCTCTCTCCACCTCCTGCAACAAAGTTAACCATAGGAATAACTGAGTAATCGGCGTAAACGGGTATACCCAGCCCAATCGGAGAGAGGAAACCTTTAGGCTGGCCTGTAAACTTCTCTATCTCCTCGTCTGTTGCAAGGCGGACATCTTTTCCCCTAAAGACCTGCTTAAGTTTTGTCTCTTCAACTTCCCTGTCTCCCCTTATGGCAACTGCAACGGGCTCTCCGTCAACAACGTAGATTAGGAGTTTCAGAATGTTCTCCTGAGGAACTCCTAAGAACCGGGAAACTTCCTCAATCCTCTTAACGTTTGGGGTGTGAACTTTCTCAACAGGTTTAAAGAGCTCCTCTCTGTTCTCAGGAACTTCAGGCTTTAGCTGCTCTGCCTTCTCCGTGCTTGCAGCGTATCCGCACTTCTCACAGTAAACGAGCTTTCCTTCCCCCGTATCTGCAATGACCATAAACTCGTGGGAGAACTTACCTCCAATCTCTCCTGTATCTGCCTCTACTGCCTTAAACTCAAGCCCCATCCTCTCAAATATTCGGCTGTAGGTCTCGTACATGTTCCAGTATTCCCTCTCTGCGTCCTCGTCTGAGGCGTGGAAGGAGTAGGCGTCCTTCATTATGAACTCCCTCGCCCTCATGAGGCCGAACCTCGGCCTTATCTCATCCCTAAACTTTCTCCCTATCTGATAGAGGTTCAGTGGAAGGTCTTTGTAGGAGCGAACCTCTTTCCTAACGAGGTCTGTTATCACCTCTTCTGCCGTTGGAGCCAATGAGTAGTCCCTTCCGTGGCGGTCTTGAAACTTAACCATCTCCTTCCCATAAACGTCCCACCTTCCACTCTCTATCCAGAGCTCCGCCGGGTGCATAATCGGAAGGATTACCTCCTGAGCCCCTGACTTGTCCATCTCTTCTCTAACAATCCTCTCAATCTTCCTTATGACGAGAGCTCCCAGAGGAAGTATGTCGTAAAGGCCAGAGGCTACCTTCCTTATAAAACCTGCCCTTATCAGGAGCTTGTGGCTGGGAATTTCGGCGTCTGCAGGGCTCTCCTTCTTCGTAGGGATGAACGCCCTTGAAAACCTCATCTCTCCTCCAAAATTTTGACTCTGTACAGAAAATAAGTTATCCGGTGAGTCATGAGAATTCTACACGTTGACACAGAGAGAGGCTGGCGGGGAGGAGAGCAGCAACTCCTCTACCTGGTTAAGGGTTTAAAGGAAAAGGGATTTAAACAGGCAGTTAGCTGTAGAGTAGGAGAGGAACTTGAAAAGAGGTGTAGAGAAGAGGGAATAGAGGTTATTCCCTTAAAAGGAAACCAAACCTCAGACTGCTTAAGATTGGGAGTAGTAGGAAAAAGGTTTGACATAGTCCACGCCCACTCTGCAAAGGCACACACTATTTCAGCTCTATCAAAGAAATTCCATAAAAAGCCTATTGTTTATACAAGGCGGGTTGACTATACACCAAAGAAGAACGCCGTTACGAGGCTTAAATACAGGCTGACAGACAGAGTTGTTGCAATCTCAGAAGCTGTTAAGGAAATTTTAGAGAAGGAGCTCCCCTTCATCAGAGGAAAAATAACTGTAATTCCCTCTGCTGTAGACGTTAAGGAGGTTAAAAGAGAACTTAACCTAAAAAAAGTTCAGGAAATAAAGGAAAAACTCGGCGGAAAACCCCTAATTGGAACACTTGCAGCATTAACGGAGCAGAAAGACATTCCCAACTTTATCGCCGCAGCAGAGTTGATTTTGAAGGAGCTCCCCTCGGCAAAGTTTGTCGTTTTCGGAGAGGGAAAGTTAAGGAAACACTTAGAAAAGCTAATTGAGAAAAAGGGATTAAAAGGGAAGTTCGTCCTTTACGGCTTCGTAAGAGACGTTCCAAACTACACAAAGGCTTTAGACCTGTTCGTCCTTCCGTCAAAGAACGAAGGGTTGGGGAGCTCCCTCCTGATAGCTATGGCACTAAAAGTTCCCGTTGTTGCAACTCAAGTTGGAGGAACTGTAGAAGCCGTAAAAAACGGGTATACGGGAATTCTTGTTCCCCCGGAAAACCCCAAAGCGTTGTCAGAAGGAATTTTAAGGCTACTTAAAGATGAGAATCTACAGGAACAGTTAAAGGAAAACGCCTTTCGGCTTGTTCTTAACAAGTTCTCAGTTTCTGCAATGGTAGACTCTTACGTAGAGCTCTACCGGGAGGCAAAGGGTGGCTGAAGCGTTTAAGTCCTTTTTGGGGGAAATAAAGAAGCGTGTAAAACCGGGACTTTACAAGAACCTATTTAAAGACCTTAAGCTCATAGAGCTCTCAGAGGATAAAATAAAGCTCAAAACCCGGGATAAAGTCGTAAAGAGCCTTCTTGAAAAGCAGTATTTAAAGCTCTTAGAAGAGGTAGCAGAGAAGACCTTTAGGAAAAAGCTTCAGGTGGAACTCCTCTCCCCCGAAGAGGTTAAAAACATTAAACAGCCCGATCTTTTCCAGATAATAGAGAAGAAAAAGAGAGAAAAAGAAGTTCTACAAGAACCATCAAAGATAAACTCAAACCTCAACCCGAAATACACCTTTGAAAATTTTGTAGTCGGTTCGAGCAACCAGTTTGCCCACGCAGCCGCCCTGGCAGTAGCGGAGAATCCCGGTAAAGCCTACAACCCCCTCTTCATCTACGGAGGAGTAGGACTGGGAAAAACCCACCTGATGCAGGCAATAGGGAACTACATTCTGAAGAAAGATCCAACAAAAAAAGTGGTTTATACAACTACGGAAACCTTTATGAACCAGCTGATAGAGGCTCTAAAGTCCGACAACATTCACAAGTTCAGAGAGCAGTATAGAAGCGTAGACGTTCTCCTGATAGACGACATCCAGTTTATAGGTGGAAAGGAGAGAACCCAGATAGAGTTCTTCCACACATTTAACGCTCTATACGACGCAGGGAAACAGGTAGTTTTAACAAGCGACAGACCCCCTAAAGATATACCTACGCTAACAGAAAGGCTCAGAAGCAGGTTTGAGTGGGGGTTAATTGCAGACATTCAGCCGCCGGACTTTGAAACGAGGATCGCAATTTTAAAGAGGAAGGCTGAAGAAGAGAGAATAGAGGTAAGCGACAAAGTCATAAAGCTCCTTGCAACGATGATAAAGTCAAACATCAGACAGCTTGAGGGAGCTCTGGTCAAACTGAAGGCCAAGGCAACCTTAGAGGGAAGGCCGATAAACGAGAAGCTGGTAAAAGAGCTCTTCTCGGCAGAGACCCCTGAAAAGAGAAGGGAGAGAAAGATAAAAGAAGTTTCACTGAAAATCATAAAGAAGATGGTCAGTAAAGAGTTCGGAATAACGGTAGAACTCTTAGAGAGCCCGAGCAGGAAAAAGAAGGTAGCTTTTGCAAGACAGATCGCGATGTTCATAGCAAAAAGGCTTGGAAACTACCCTTATGCCCAAATAGCAGAGGCCTTTAAGAGGGACGACCACACTACGGTTATCCACGCCGTTAGGAAGGTGGAAGAGCTCCTGAAAGAAGACGAGGAGCTTAAAGAGAGAGTAGAACAGTTGGAAATGGCCATAAAGGAAGCGGTAGAAAGATCGGCCCAAGTTATCCACACTACTGTGGATAACTATGTGGATAGTTATGTGGATAACTAAAAAATTGTGGATAACTCAGAACGGCTCTCAGAAGTTATCCACATAAAAAAGTTATCCACATCAGTTATCCACATAAAATTGCCGGAGTTATCCACATAATGTGGATAACTTTTTCGGTTCAAAGTAAAGTTACACAAGGATTTTTACTCAGAGTGCACAAAAATTGTGCGCTCTTATTATTATTACGGTATATATATAGTAATTACTGTATATATACTCTAATAAGGAGGAAGAAAGAATGAAAATTAGGATCAGCAAACTCAAAGCTCGCGATGCAGTCAAACTGGCTTCCTCTGCAGCCGACAGAAGGGGAACAATTCCGATTCTCTCTAACATTTTGCTTGAGGCAGATGACAACGTCTTGAGGCTGACTGCTACAAACCTTGAAATAGGAGTTTCTACGGTTGTTGAGTGTGAAGTTGAGGAAGAAGGGAAGGTAACAGTTAATGCAAACAAGGCTGCAAAGCTCTTTTCATCACTTACCGGCGATGAAATACTCATTGAAACTTCAGACTCAAAGCTTACAGTTAAATCTGCTAACTCAAGGTTTTCCCTTGCTACACTCCCGCCGGAGGAGTTCCCGGAGATAGAGATTCCTTCTTCCTACCCTATAATCCTTCCGTCAGAGGAGATAGATAAGGCAATTAGGAAGGTCTCTTACGCAACCAGTAAAGATGAGGCCAGATACGTTTTAACGGGTGTTTTCCTCCGTTCCCTTGGTGACCGTCTCCACGTAGTTGCCACTGACGGCCACAGATTGGCTCTCTACGAGGTTTTTATCCCATCTCAAGGGTTGAGTGCTATTATTCCGAAAAAATCCTTCAGCGAGCTTAAAAAGGTGCTCAGAGAGGGTGAGGAGGTCTCCGTTGCAGAGCAGGGGAACAAGCTCTACTTCAGTAGCGGCGATACGGTTATGTGGACTTCACTCATAGAGGGCGAGTATCCAGACTACACTGCCGTTATTCCCGAGGACAACCCGACGGTAGTTAACGCCGACAGGGAGGAGCTCCTCTCAGCTCTTAAAGAGGTCTCAATTATCTTTGACAAAGACGAGGTTATGGCAGTTTCATTTAACCTTGAATCCGGAAGGCTTACCCTTCAGGCAAGGAACGTTGAAGGTGAATCTCCCGACGAGGCTATGGTTACAATTCCCGTAGACTACACAGGTGATCCCTTTACCATTAACTTCAACATTATCCACATGATTGAGTCAATCAGCTCCTTTGACGGTTCAACGGTTACTATGAAGTTCAAAGAGGAGATGACTCCGGTTCTCATAGTTAGTGACGAGGAGCCTAACCTTAAAAACGTAGTGATGCCTATGAGAGTCTAATGGGAAGGGTAAAGACTCTTCCAAACTTCTTAACCCTATTTAGGATTCTTCTCCTTCCCTTTATAGTCGTATTTATCGTTAAGGGGTTTTATAGCTGGGCGTTAGTTTTCTTTATCGTCTCAGCCGTTACGGACTTTTTAGACGGCTACACAGCAAGGAAGCAGGGAACGGTAACCAGTTTTGGGATTCTCCTTGACCCGATTGCAGATAAGCTTTTAACTTCTTCAACTCTGATATCCCTTGCCTACGTTAAGCTTTGCGATCCTTACTCAGTTATAGCCATCGTCGGGAGGGAGGAGGCTGTAACGGGAATGAGGGCGATAGCCGCTTCAAGGGGAATTGTCATCCCCGCTTCCAAGGGTGGAAAGCTGAAAACGGCTCTGATAATGTTTTCTGTTGTTCTTCTCCTTTCCGGGTTTACCTACTACGGGGAGCTCCTCCTCGTAACATCTGCCTTTGTCGCTCTCTACACCGGGTTTCTCTACTTTTACAGCTTCTTTAAAGAGTTAAAGGAGATTTAAGATGGACTTAAAGCTCATCTTCCTTTGCACGTTCCTTCCTTTCTTGCTCGGCTCCATTCCCTTTGGTTACGTAATCGGCAGGCTGAAGGGGGTTGACGTAAGAAACTACGGAAGTGGTAACATAGGGGCGACCAACGTCTCACGGGTTTTAGGGAAAAAGTACGGAGCTCTCGTCCTTCTCCTTGATGCACTAAAGGGAGCTCTCCCGGTTTTAACGATTAAGCTCTTAGGTTTTCCTGAGGAGTATCAAGTCCTTTCCGGACTGTTTGCCGTTTTAGGACATTGCTTCTCTCCCTTTATGAAGTTTAGAGGCGGCAAAGGGGTTGCAACGGGATTGGGCGCCTTTTTAGTCATATCTCCAAAATTAACACTTCTTGCCTTCTTTGTTTTCCTTTTGGTTTTCTTTCTTACCCGCTACGTTTCACTCTCTTCAATAACTGCTGCCCTCTCCTATCCTCTCCTTTTTAAGTTTCTTGAGGGGAAGTCGGGGCTATCCTTTATACTTGTATCACTAACTGCGGCTGTTATAGTTGTTAAACACTACAGCAACATCGTTAGGCTCTTAAAGGGAGAGGAGAAGAAGTTCACTTAGGCAGGGAAGAGGTATGGACTTAAAGGCTTACCTAAAGGAGAGGAAAGAGCTGATAGATAGGGAAATTCTCAAGTTCCTACCTTCTAAACCAGAGTTCGGAAAGAAACTCTACGATGCAGTTGAGTATTCCTTAACAGTTGGAGGGAAAAGGCTAAGGCCGATTCTCTGCATGGCAGGCTGCGAAGTCGTCGGAGGTAAATTAGAGGACGCTATAACTCCCGGATGCGCAATAGAGATGATTCATACCTACTCACTCATCCACGACGACCTACCAGCAATGGACAACGACACTTTGAGGAGAGGTCACCCTACAACCTGGGTGAAGTTTGGAGAGGCAACTGCTATCCTTGCAGGAGATGCCCTTCTAAACAGGGCTTTTGAGGTTTTAGCCGACTGGAACTTTGACTGTAAAAGGAAAGTTCAGGTTATATCTGAAATCTCAAAAGCTTCCGGAATGCTTGGAATGGTCTTGGGTCAGCAGTGCGACTTGGATGCCGAAGGGAGGAGTGACGTTTCTTTGGAGGAGCTCCTCTTTATCCACAGGCATAAAACTGGAAGGCTTATAACCGCCTCTGTCGTTTCTGGAGGGATTACCGGCGGAGGGAGCTCTGAAGATGTAGAATCTCTTAGAAAGTACGGAGACCACATCGGCCTCGCCTTCCAGATAGTTGACGACGTTTTAGACGTTGTTGGCGATCAGGAGAAACTCGGAAAGAACGTTGGTTCAGACCTTGAAAAGGGGAAAGTCACCTTCGTTACATTCTTCGGAATTGAGGGCTCTATGAAGAGGGCAAGGGAGGAGATAGATAAGGCTATTGAAGCCCTAAGGATTTTCCCTGAAGAGAAAAGAGAGCCCTTAGAGGCTATAGCCCGTTTTATCGTAGAAAGGGAGTATTAAATTTTCACTATTGACCGTTAAACTTGGAAGTTGGAGGGAAGTTTTTGGTTTTAGATAGAGTAAACACTCCGGAGGACGTTAAAAAACTCTCTGAAGAGGAACTTAAAAAGCTTGCGGAAGAAATTCGCCAGTTCATCATCTCCGTTGTTGAGGAGACTGGAGGCCACCTTGCCTCTTCTTTGGGAGTCGTTGAGCTGACGATTGCCCTATTAAGGGTCTTCTCCCCTCCAAAGGACGAAATCGTATGGGACGTTGGCCACCAATCCTACCCCTATAAAATCCTTACGGGGAGAAAGAACAAGTTCCACACGTTGAGGCAGCTTGGAGGGATAGCAGGTTTTCCGTCAATAAAGGAGAGTGTCTACGACGCCTTTGGAACAGGCCACAGCTCAACCTCAATCTCCGCAGCCCTTGGAATAAAGGTTGGAAAGCGGTTAAGGGGAGAGGATGGTTACGTAATTGCAGTTGTAGGGGATGGAGCTCTCACAGCAGGAGAGGCCTACGAAGGGCTAAACAATGCCGGACAGCTGAAAGAAGACCTGATAGTAATACTTAACGACAACGAGATGTCAATTTCAAAGAACATTGGGGCTATCTCAAATTACTTAACGAAACTTACAACTGGGGAGAATCTAAGGAAAGCAAAAGAGAGGTTAGAGCAGGTAACAAAAAAAATTTTTGGAGAGAAAGTCTATAAAGGTTTAAAAAGAGTAGAAGATTTAATAGTTAAAGGCCTTTTCCCTCCTGGAATGCTCTTTGAGGAGCTCGGTTTCCGCTACGTTGGACCCATAGACGGCCACGACATCCCAACCCTAATAACCACGCTTCAGAACGTTTCAAAGATGAAGGGACCTACGCTCGTCCACGTCTTGACTAAGAAGGGAAAAGGCTACAGACCGGCTGAAGAAAGGCCTGAAAAGTATCACAGTATTTCACCGAAAAAGAAAAAATCGGAAGAGAAAGAAATTCCTACATATACAGAGGTTTTCTCAAAAACCCTCATTGAAATAGCAGAAAAAGATGAAAGAGTTATTGGAATTACTGCGGCAATGCCTTCAGGAACTGGCCTTGATAAGTTTAGAGAGAAGTTTCCGGAACGCTACTTTGACGTTGGAATAGCGGAACAGCACGCAGTAACATTTGCGGCAGGCCTTGCAAAGAAGGGTCTAAAGCCTGTCGTTGCCATTTACTCAACTTTTCTCCAAAGAGCTTACGACCAGATAATCCACGACGTTGCACTTCAGGAGCTCCCCGTTGTTTTCGCCATAGACAGGGCAGGAATAGTTGGAGAGGACGGAGCTACACACCACGGCCTCTTTGACCTTTCCTACCTGCGGGCAGTTCCAAATATGGTTGTTGCAGCTCCTAAAGACGAGGAGGAGCTCCGCCACTTACTCTACACCGCAATTAAGTCTAATAAACCCTTTGCAGTTCGCTACCCCCGGGGAAGGGGATACGGAGTTCCCATAAGGGAACCTTTAAGGGAGATACCGGTAGGGAGCTGGGAAATTCTAAAGGAGGGAAAAGACGTTGTAATCCTTGCAACCGGCTGGCCTGTCTACCAAGCCCTTGAGGCTGCTAAAAGATTAGAGCAGGAGGAAATAAGCGTTTCAGTCGTTAATGCTCGTTTTGTTAAACCGCTGGACGAGGAGTTCCTCAAAAAACTCGCCCAAAAGTTCCCGATTATCTTCACAGTAGAGGAAAATACTGTAAAAGGAGGTTTCGGTTCAGCCGTAGACGAGTTCCTTTCTCCCTGGTATGAGGGAAGAGTAATAAACGTTGGAATCCCGGATAAGTTCGTAGAACACGGAAAACAAGAAGAGTTGAGGAAGTTAGTCGGTTTAGATTCTGAGAGCATTTACCTTAAGGTTAAGACAAAAATTTCATGTAAAACCAAGTAATATCTTTCCTCTTTTTTACCTCTCCTATTACTCTTCCTCCCTCAGTTAGGAGATCTTCTATAGTGCTCCTCTTACATTTAGCCCTACTTTCTTGTCGTAGAAGTCCCTTAAGTTTTCAATGGGAACGAAGTAGAGTGAGAGCGTTTCATCAAAGGGGAGAGGGAGCTCCCTTTCACTTACACTAACAACAAAGTCGTAGAAGAGGTGTTTAACTTTGAAGATTTCTTCAAGGACTTCCCTATTTCCTCTTCTTAACTTCTCTACGAGCTCTTTTGTTTTTTCCCAGATGTTTAAAGCGTCTTCGTTTAACTGAACGAAGACCTCTGTGCCGTAGTCTTCCTCTATTAGTTTAAACTCTGAAATTCCAAACTCGGGGTTGCGTGAATTTCTAAACCTTAAAAGTTTTACCGAATCAATCATATATTTGGATTTCTTACTATTTACACCCCTTTCTCTTACAATATTAAAGTACTCTTCAGTTAGGTTTAGGAACTCTTCTTCAGTTAGTTTTTTCTTGTTTTTTAAAGTCTCTTCTGTAGCCTCAAGGAGTATTCTGTCGTAGATGTAAGATGAAAACTTTTTCCCGTTCTCGTCTATGAGGTTTACAACTTTAAAATTCCCTCTACTCTCCATGTTTCTGTTGCACCTTCCAGCCGATTGGTTCAGTGAGTCAAAAGGGGCAAAGTCCCTCAATACGTATTCAAAGTCAACGTCAACTCCAGCTTCAACAATTTGGGTTGAAACAAGGTATTTAACCTCTCTTGCCCTTATCCTCTTTAGCCTCTCTCTCCTCTCGTAAGGAGTTACTGACCTTGAGAGGTACTCTACTTCACAGCCGGTAAGCTCTGACACGCGGTTAAATACCTCCTGAGACGATCTTACTGTGTTGAGTATAAAGAGGGAGCTCCCCTTTAGCTCCAAGCTACTACAGAACTCCTCTAAGTTCTTTTCCTCTTTTTCAATTTCAACTTCGTATCTTTTGAGGTTAACGAAGAACTTTTTTCCTGCAAGTTCATAGTGTTCTTTAAAGAGGGCAGGCTTTGTTGCAGTCATGAAGATCAAGTAGAAGTTAAGTTTCTCTGAGAGCTTCCCTATCAGTTTTTCAACCAGTATCCAGTACTTTGCCGGGAGCGTTTGAATCTCATCAAGTATAACTACGGAGTTAGAGAGCCTTGAAAACCTTAGAGCCTGACTTCTGTTTTTCGGGAATAGGGAGTTAAATAGCTGAACCATAGTTGTTACAATGACTTCGCTTTCCCATCCCTCAGTTAGGATCTTTGCCTGATCAAAGGGGAGCTCCTCCCCTTCTTTTCTGTAGCTGAGCTCCGTTAAATGGTGGTGTTTCGTTATTAATGTAGAATCTGAAAAACCGATAGCTTTTTCAATAACTTCCTTTAAAGCTTCGTAAGTTTGGTCAATTATAGAGATGAAAGGTAGTGTGTAGATTATCCTAACGGGTTTTTGAGTTAATTTTTGGAGCTCTTCTTTAACTTTCAGTGCAAATAGAAAACCAGTATAAGTTTTTCCAAGACCAGTTGGTAAGTTTATTGAGTAGATTCTCTTACTCGGATCAAAGGGTTTAGATAAGACTTCTTCTTTTGTTCTCTGTCTAAGTTCATCTATTTCCCTTTTCCGCGGAATTGAGTCAATAATTTTCTTTACTTCTTTAAAGTTAATCCTGTTTCTAAAATTGATTTTTGTTCCAGAGGCATCTTTTCTATCTGAGTAAAGAAGAGTTGAGTATAGAGACATAAATAGCACGTAGAGAGAGAAATCTTCGGGCTTTCCGTAAAGTTTCCTGAACCTTCTTAGCCTTCCAAAAGGTCTTAATTTCTCCAGAATTTTCTCTTCTTTTAAGGTATCTAAAGTTCTTTCTGGAATGCCGATCTCTTTCAGGTTTTCTTTTTTAAGTTTTTTAAGTCTTTCTACCGATTTGAGGGGCTCCTTCTTGTTAACTTCCTCTTCAAAGGCATCTTTTGGAAATGAGTGGTGGTTCTTAACGGAAAGAAAAGATAGGAAGGCTTCTAAAGGCTCTACTTTTAATTCATTGGTTAAATAAGAAAATAGAGCAACGGCAGACGGGAGAGAGTGTTCCCTATTTTTTACCTTTCTTGCCCTTTCCTCTTCTCCTTCAGAGATAAGCTTAATGAACTTCTGAAACTCCGGTAATGCCTTCCCTAAATCGTGGAAGAGTCCGGTAAGCTCTGCCAAGTTAACTTTGTCTTTTATTGGAAAATTTTCCTTTATCTCCTCGCTTACTCCCTTTAAATGATCCTTTAAGCACTTATTGGGATGGGAAAGTAAACAGGTAGACCTTCTCTCCCGTTTCTTCAACTTCCCAGAGCTCATTAAACTCTCCTATTAAAGGTTTCCCGTCAGGGTTGAATACTACGTCTTTAAACTCAACTGTTTCCCTATTCTCATTCATGGCAGAAGGAATTCTCTCCTTCATAACTTTTCCCTGCTTAAAGTCAACGTCCAAGACGTTCTCAACCGGTATTACGCTGTTAACGTAACTTCCTAAATTGACTTTTACGGCTCTAAACTTTCCAATAAGTGAGAAGTCTGCAATGCACTCAGAGATACCCAGTGAAACCGTGTAGTTGGTTCTGTGATCTTTTAAGAGGGAAAGGAGCTCCTCCAACAGTTTTTTTTCTCCGGATATGAAAACTCTAAATTTTGGATCCTTCAGAAACTCAGCTTGAACCTGAGTCCTTGGAGGTTTATTCTTTTTTTCCTTTCTATCCTTAAACAGAGTTGGTTCAAAACCACTGCTTCCTTTTGTATTGATGAAGTTTAGTCCGAACCTCTGTTTCTTTACCGGGTTTAGTAGAGAAACTCCAACGTCTAAGTTATTTGTAACGCCAATGTAGCTATCTTTACTTAGTCCAAGAATTGCTCCGACGATTCCTCTAACAGTTGTTGGAGGCGGAAAAGAAAAGGTTAAAGGGGAGGAGGTCGTAAAGAACCTCCTGAAGTGTCCTAACTCACCCCAAATGTCAAAAACAACTACGTCTCTAACCATGAGAATCTCTCCAGTGGTATGCCTTCAAATACCTCCTCAAGTTTAGAACCCTCTGAGAACTTTAGCCTCTCGTCTACTGCGAACCTCACCCTTTCAATTTTTTCTCTGTTTTTCTGAACGGCATCTTTTAACTTAGCAAGGTTAAGCTTAAACTCCTCAACGTCCCTTATTGCAAGGTCATCAAGTCCGGAAGGTTTTTCTATTGATACCCTCTTGTTAAGTTCTCCGATGTGAAACATTTCTCCTTCTCTGTAGGTAATCTCAATCAAGAGTCTTGGCATGTGGCCAAACTTTGAGCGTGAGATTACGTCTGTTGACTCCTTAACTCCAAACCACATAGCCTTTGTCATCTTCTCAAGATCTTCGTCAGTTAGCTTTGTATCTTCTGATGCCTTTTCGTTGGCAATTCCGTAAAAACAGAAAAAACCGTAAGGAATTATGAAAAAGTCTGTCATTGTCCCCTGCTTTTTATCTTCGCTGGAAGGAAGAATGGTCGTTCCCCTTATAAGCTTAACGGTCACTTTGTGAAGTGAACGGCCAAACTTAAACTGGACTGGACCTGTATAGCTCTTTGAGTTGTTGCCAACTGCAAACGTTCCTCCAAAGAGTCTTATGTCAATACACATGTTGAGGATCTCTTCATAATCTCCGTTTTTGTAGAGTTTTAAGAGCTCTTCCTTAGTTTTAAGTGTTCCGTCTTCTTTCCTCTCCTGCCTTATGAATACCTCTTCTCCCATATCCATAAGTTCGTCTCTTATTATCCTCTTAAGCCTTGTGTCAGTAACCCAGCAGGTACCAACTTCCTCGTCTATCCTTGGCCTGTTTTCGTCAATTGGATCTCCGTTAGGGTTTGCATCGGTTACGTCGTAGAAAAATAGGTACTCCCTCCTATTCTTTATCATCTATTCCTCCACCAAAGATTTGGTTATACACTGTATTCTTCATTCCCATCCCTACGGCAAATACGAAGTTCATCCTCTCAACGTTTAAGTTCCAGCTATCTGACTGGGAGAAGTACTCCATAGCAACGTCAAAAATCTCCCTTTCCGTTCCTTTAAATGCACTGTACTCCTCAAGCTTTCCTCTCAGTTTGAGGGGGAGCTCCTCAAAGTCTCTCCTGTCAAGCCTAAATCCCTTAAGCTTTTTGAGGAACGGAGCTGCTCCTCCTCTTTCTGATGCTTGCTTATCAAGGAGCCTCTGAGTAAGAACTCCAAGAAGGAATATTCCCTTCTCCTCAGGCTTTTTAAGAAATGGGAGGCTTTCCGTTAAGTTTCTGATACTTCCTTTTTTTAAATCTTCCATGTCCCCCTCCGTGGCTGCTTTAACAAAAAGGTACGAAGTAAGTGCGTCAAAACTTCTATAGGGAAGAGTTCTTGTCTTCTCACTTACGTCTTTAAAGTAGGCATTTCTTATTCCTTGAAGTAAATGTTTAATCAAGAGCTCTTCAGAGTAAGGAATTTTTCTGAAAATTGAGTCAATTAAATCTAAGAACTCTTTCTGTGGTAAATTGTCTTTACCGGTTCTGGGAAATAACTGAGATAAAACTTTAAGCGTAAACTCTTTTTCAGAGTTTGAGTAGAAGTTCCTGTCAATAAACTCTTTTACGCTAAAGAGCTCCCTAATCCTGGAAGGAAAAACGTCAGGTATGTGGAGTTTTATTTGCGTCTGAGACTGGTTCTTCTTTATGAATAGAAAATGAAAAGAGATAAAGTCGTTAAACTCTTTAAGAATGGACAAGATATCTTCATTATCTTCCGAAAGTCTTTCAAGCTCTTTTGTTGAAAGGTTTAGTTTTTCTCGTTTCTTAATAAAGTCGTAGTCGTAGATTATCTCTACAACCTCTTTAGCGTTTACGTCAGGTGTTCTGTTAAGTGCAAAGTCTGGAACTAAGTAGTACTTTGGAGCTTCCCTTACCAAAGAAAATTCGTGTTCTTCCAGCTCTTTTTTCGCTCTTTCCACTACCTCTAAACACTCAGGACACACGGGGAAGCCTCTTTTGTGGAGCTCTTTCGTTAAGCCTGAAATGTATCCTGGCTTGTCAATCGTATAAAACGTGAAAGGAAACTTCATTCCTGAAACTTTTGTCCTTTTGCCGCATAGAGCACAAACTCCATCCTCAAACTCCATTTCCTTAAATGAGAGCTCCTTGACTGTTTTCATTAGGTGTGGAATTTCCCCGGGAAACTTGCCGTCAAACTTGAGGGCAAGGAAGATTTTTTTTCCCTTGTCGAAGTTTGAGTTAAAGAGGATGTCTGAGAGTTCTTGGCGGAGCTTATCCTGTGTTTCCTCGTTTAGTTCAGGAACTGTAGGTTCTACCTTCCGAAGCCTATCAAGGATTTTTCTTAAACAGTCTACCTTCTTTTTAGCAGCTTTTTCTGCCTTTTCTCTTTCTTTAAACCGAGTTTCCAGTTTTATAACCGGAACATCGGATTTGCAGCGGTTAGGAACATTTACTTCTTTATATCCCAGTTTTTTAACGTCAAACTCATTAGTTGTATAAACCTTTTTAAGTTTACCTTTCTCTATTTCTGCAACAACGAGAATATCAATACTTGTATCTTTATCATCTAATAATTTTCCAAGGTTGTAAATAGCCTCTATCAAGCTTTAATCCTCTTAATTGGTTCTATTTATTATTAACGGAAACCATTCCAAAACCCTGACTGTTTCTGTCTCCTAAACCTGAGGAAAGTGCGACTTCTAAAACCGGCTTTGGACCTTTCAAAGTAAACTTCCCTTTCCAGGCCTCAATAACAAAGTTTAATTTATAGTAAGTAACGACCTTTTTAAAGTAAGCCCCTTCAGCTGGTTCTATGGAAACGTTACTTGAATCAACTTTTAAGCCAACGATGTTACATTTCTTTTTGAGGTTTTCAACAAGCAGCTGATAGAACTTTTCCTGATAAGGATTAAAGTAAATTGTTTTTTTGTTTTTATCTGTACTGTGTATAGTTATTGGAGAAAGAGTTTTAACCCTAATTTCGTTTCCATCAACTCTTTCTTCTATTAGTTCAACCGATTCAAATTCAACTTCATTTTTTCCAAGTCTTAAATTTTTTCTTTTAATTAAAGTCTTGATATGAGAAGCCATTATATCATCCAATATACTAGATATATAAAAGTGAATTTTTCCGATAAAAATTATCTTTTTAGCTGGTTTAATCACTCTTTTTCTTCCAAAGATATTGGAAAAAGTAAGTAACTTAAATGTTCTTTTTTTATAATTGAAACCAGAGTTATGAAGAAAATAAGAGTAAACCTCCTCCAAATTTCTGTATATAAAAGACTGTAGAATATAATTGTAATGTATTGGGAGAATTATCCCCATTCCCTTTTTAGGTGTTAATGTTATTTTGATTTTCATCTAAATCTCCAGTTTAGCATCCCGGCCTATTCACTTGTACAAAGACCTACGGCTTGGTTATCGCCGTATTGGAATTATACCACAACGGCTTACGCCGTGCGCTTTATCTATCCTTTGAAAAGGAGAGGATTAGCGAATATCCTAAATTCCCTTTTTCCCAATTCCTTATAGGTACGCTAAAAACATATAACTCTCCTTTTAACTTTGAAATTAAATATAGTTTCAATTCCTTATAGGTACGCTTAAAACGACAGAGGAAGCGAGAAAGCGTTATGAAGAAATTAGTTTCAATTCCTTGTAGGTACGCTTAAAACCAAAAACTATCAAAACAGAAGCAACCCCAGATACCAGTTTCAATTCCTTGTAGGTACGCTTAAAACGGGGAGCTCCCCCTTGACTGTTTACTTGAAATAGCTAGTTTCAATTCCTTGTAGGTACGCTTAAAACGTCAAACGTGTAGGTTTTTCCGTCTTCTGCTACAAGTTTCAATTCCTTGTAGGTACGCTTAAAACCCTCCCTTTTTGCCATATTCTAATGGCAAAGAACACAACTTTTATCTAAATTTTAACAAATTCTGATGTAGGCGTCAATTGTCTCGGATTGAACTTAAGTTTATTATATAACTCTAATGTAGTCGAGGATAATTATTGAAAATCAAGGTCTTAAATTTTGTTAGCCGAACATGTGAAGTGCGACTTTAGATTTTTTAAGCCCGCTCCCGCAGGAAGTATCATCGGCGCTGGCGGGCTTAACTTCCGAGTTCGGAATGGGATCGGGTGTTTCCCCGCCGCTATGGGCACCAGCCTTTTATTTTTCTACTCAGCTAAAGATTCCCCACTGCTGCCTCCCGTAGGAGTCCGGGCCGTGTCTCAGTCCCGGTGTGGCCGACCACCCTCTCAGGCCGGCTACCCGTCGTAGGCTTGGTAGGCCGTTACCCCACCAACTACCTGATGGGACGCGAGCCCATCCCGAGGCGGCAGCCTCAGGACTGAGGTTCATCACTTGAGACTTCCTATTCAGCTTTTTCTATTTGCTTTCCGGCGATATAGACTCGTACTTAGAGAAGTCAAGTTTTAAACCACTGTTTTACGTCTTCTATTAGAGATACGAGAACGGGAACAAAGAAGAGGGTCATGAAGGTTCCAAAGATAAGTCCTCCTATTGCTACAACTGCCAGTGGAGCAAGTCTTTCAAGTCCTAAAGCCCATTGAAGGGCTATTGGAATCATTCCTACGGCAGTTCCAAAAGCGGTCATAAGAACAGGCCTTGTTCTGATTCTTATTGCGTTAAGGATGGCCTCTTTCGTTTCCTGACCTTCTTCCTTAGCCCACTTAAAGAAGTCTATTAAAAGGATTGAGTTCTTAACGATTATTCCGGCAAGGAGGATCATTCCCATAAATGAAGGCATGCACTGAGGTTTGTGGGCTATGAGCATTGAAAAGGCAGCTCCGATTAGGGCTAAGGGAATTGCTGAGATTATTGATATTGGGTAGGTGAAAGATTCAAAAGCAGGGACTAATGAGAAGTAAAGGATGATTATTCCAATCATGAGGGAGTGGAAGAGCCTTTTGAAACTTTCCATCATCTGTTTTATCTCTCCTTCGTGGGAAATGCCGTAGCCTGCTGGAAGTTTGAGGAACTTCTTCTCTAACATGTTTGTCTGCATTTGGACGAAAGTTGTTGGAGCTGTTGCTCTGTATCCGTATACGTCAAGGGTATTGAGTAGGTCTTGGTGGGTAATTACTGTTTGGGTCGTATGTTGGTTTACTGTAACGAAGTATGAAAGAGGAATAAATCCTTTTTTTGTTGGGATTGGTATGTCTTTGAGTTTATCTATGTAGTCTCTTTTGTCATTTGGAAGGATAACTCTGATTAACAGGCCATTTTCCATGGGGACTACAAAGGAAGAAGCCGGGATTCCTTTGACGTATCCACCTATGTACTGAGCTATCTGTAAAGGAGTTAGACCGTAGAGTGAGGCTTTGTTGGAGTCAATCTTGAAGACAAATTCCTTTTTGTCTAAATACCAAGTTCTTGAAATGTCTGTAATTCCTCTGACTTTGTGCATTAGTTGAACCAGTTTTTCTCCAATCTGATTGAGTATTTTGGGGTCTCTGCCGTATATCATTTCGTCTACTGTTGCTTTGATTGAAGAGAGAGGAGTTGCTCCAAAGTCCATAATTGTTACGTAGCGAAGGTCCGGAAGTTTGTGGAATTTTTCCCTCAGTTCATTTTCTATCTGCCATATTGTCTTTTTCCTGTGGAAGCGGTCTATAAACTGTATTTTCATCTCTATTTGCTGGGGTGGTTTTCCGCTGCCAAATGAAAGAACGCCAGGTTCAGAACCGATTGTTGAAGAAACTCTCACTACCCCGGGCATTGAGTAGACAATTTTCTCCATTTTTGTAAGGACTTCTTCTGTTTTCTGAAGAGAGGAGTTTGAATCTGTCTCTGCCCTTACGATTACTATGCCTGTATCCATCGGAGGCATGAGGTCTCTTCCAAGGACAGGAATAACGTTTTTCATGGTTATAACGAAGAGAAAGAAGCCGAAAATTATCACTCCAAGCTTTAGCCAGAAACTTTTGAGCATTCCGTCTGTGAGCCAAACGTAAAAGTCCCTTAGCCTGTAAACGATGGCTACTACGAAGTAGTCGTAGATTTTTCTCTCTAACCAGTTTTTATCCGGAGTTTTTTTGAGGATGTATGGGGCAGTTATTGGAATAGCCGTAACTGCAACGAAGTAGGAGACGACGAGGGCAATGATAAGAGTTAGGGAGAGTGGACGTAGAATGTGTTGAACGTATCCACCGATGAAGACGATGGGGAGGAGCATTGCAACTGTTGTGTAAGTTCCGCTTAAGACGGCAAGCATGACTTCTTTTGTTCCATCAATTGTTGCTTGCCAGATGTCTTTTTTCAGTTCAAAGTAGTGTCTTTCTATGTTTTCAAGGACAACAACTGCGTCGTCTGTAAGCATTCCGAGGGCAAGGATTACAGCAGTTAGGGTTACTATGTTGAAGTTGAATCCAAAGAGCCACATTAGGCCGATTGTAATTGTGTATGTGATTGGAACTGAGAAAAAGGAGACAATGAGCATTCTGACGTTTGCCAGGAACAGGAAAATTACAAGAAGAGTAAATATTACTGCATCTCTTAGGGATTCAAGCATGTTTTTGTTTGAGAGCTCTATCAACCACTTCTGAGTGTCTGATACGACAAAGTTGAGCTGTGGGTATTCCTTTTTTAGCTTCGGTAGATAGGCCATTACAGATTCTATTGCCGGCAGCTCGTAGCCTTTTGAGGAGCGGAGTATGGAGATACCTATGGCCTTGTGGCTGTTTCCGTGATAAGCAGAGAGTCTGTCTTTGTATCCCCACTCAACTTTTGCTACATCTTTGACCTGAACGTTCGGTTTTACGTAGATGTCTCTAATCTCTTCAATTCTCTCTGCTTCATCTCTGATTTTTAGGACTACGAGCCCGTTCTTGTTTATTATGAGGCCTACAGGGGCGTTTTTGTTGTTTGCTCTTATTGCGTTTACAAGCTGAAATAGGGAGATGTTATATTTGGCAAGTGCTTGGTAGTCTGGATAAACCCTTATCTCCCTCTGATATCCGCCGAAAATTTCAACGTCTGAAACGTGTGGTAGGTTGAGGAGCTCGTCTTTTATCTCATTCTCTGCAAGCTCTCTTACCTGAGCAAGGGATAGGTTGGAACCTTTTTTGGGATAAACTGCAAGAACCATTACCGGCTGAGTTGCATCTGTTACTTTATAGACTTGAGGTGGTAGAATGTCTTTCGGCAGGTAAGGAATAACCTTTGAGAGCTCGTTTGAGACGTCTGTTGCAGCAGCGTCTATCCTCTTTTTATACTCAAACTCAACTGTAACTACTGAGACTTCGTCTTTTGAAACTGAACGAATAGTTCTGACGAGGTCTAAGGTTTTGAGTCTCTGTTCAATAGGTCTTGTTATGTGGGAAGCTACATCTGCAGCTGAAGCTCCGGGCTCTATAGTAACGACTGCTATTTGTGGCCTGTTGGCGTCGGGGAAGAACTTACGGGGTATTTTAAAGTAACCTATTATTCCGATTACGCAGAAGAAAAGGAGAACGGCCAAGACGCCGTGGGGTTTTCTAACATACCAGTCAACGATCCTACCCATTGAAGGCCTCCGTAGGGACGGCGCTCTTTCTTCTCAGAACTTCAAGGAGTTTACTTTCCCTTCCCACTACAACTTTTTCTCCCGGCTTGAGGTTTCCGGAAACTACGACCCACCGGTTAACTTGCTTTAGGACTTTTACAGGGGTGGGGATAACCTGTGTTCCTTTTATTTTTAAGACCAAGTCTGTGTCTTTCATGTGGAGAATTGATAGGTAGGGAAGAAGTATTCCTGAGTATTTCTTCCCTTTGAGGTCAACTTTAACGGTTTGGGCTGACTTGAGACCGTTGAGCTCCTTCAGTTTTACCTCTACTGTATAAAGTCCAGTTCTTGGGTCTGCCGCCGGGTAGACTTTTGAGACGGTACCTAACGGCTTTCCTTCAACTTCTGCGGGAGCTCCCACTTCTATCTCTTTCGCCTCTTCCGGCGGTGCGTTGAGGAGGACTCTGAAACCGTCTGAATCGTAAAAGACTCTAATTATCGGCTTTCCCGGAACTGCAACGTCTCCGGGGTAGAGGAGAACTTTTGCTACTGTTCCGTCTTTAACCGCCCTTACCTCTGTATACTGAAGCTGTGATGCTACTGCCCTTTTCTTTTCTTCAATTGACTTAACGGCAAGTTTCAGCTCTCCGATTTTTGACTTCAGAGTTTTTACCTGAGAGAGAGCTCTATGGTATGCGTTTTCATACTTCTCAACCTCCTCCTTTGGAACTGCTCCCTTCTCGTAGAGGAACTTTTCCCTTTCATACTCTTTCTTTGCGTTCCTTTCAACGATTTCTGCGGCTTTGAGTTGAGCCTTTAGACCTTCAAGGAGCTCCTCTTTTGCCCTCTTTTCACTTTCCAACGAAAGGACTGTGTTTTCAATTTGAGATGAGTCTATTTTTGCAAGGAGCTCTCCTCTTCTAAAGTGTTCTCCCTCTCTCTTGTAGATTTTTAGAACTGTTCCGGCAACTTTCGTTGAGACGTTTGCATACGTGTAGGGCAGAACTTCTCCAACGTAGTGGAACGTATCCCTTACACTCCCCTCCTTTGCAACGGCATACTCAACGGGTATAGGGTAGACCTTCGGAGGGGGGAATGAGAGGAGCTCCGCCCTTTTCTTCTTTATGAGAATTTTCCCGACTGCTACTCCTATAACGGTTATTATAAGGATTACTACGATTGCCTTAACGGTTCTACTCATTTTCTGCCTCCAGTAGAGCTTCAATTCTTCTCTTCTCTATCTCCCAACTGTAGTAAGCTCCTTTTAACTGGGCTTCCGTTAAAAACTTGTGGGCTTCTGCAAGGAGAAGGTGATCCATGTCTCCCTTACCGCTTTCATATTTAAGTCTTTCTATCCTCTCTACCTCTTCTGCGTAGGCAAGTTTTGTCCTGTAAGCCTCTATGTCGGACTGGATTGACTCAAGGGAGTTGATGGCCTTAGAGAGATCCCTCTTCAGTGAGAGCTCTGCATCTTTTAGCTCCCTCTCTTTTGCCGTTTTGAGGAGCTCCTTTGATAAAACCTCCCTTCCCTTTCTTCCCCACTCAAAGATGGGGTAAGCAACCTTTACAGATATGGAACCGATTCCTGTATTCTCTCCGGAGTCAAATCCGTAGTTTCTGGCATAGTTCCCGTCTAAAAGAAGCTTTAATCCGTATTTTCCTTTTGTTAACTCAACACCTTTTTGAGCAATCAAAACTGTTTTCTGCTTTGATTTTATTAAGCTGTTTGATGAGAGAGCTTTTGAGTAGAGTTCGTTAAGAGAGTAGTTTTTCGGAGTGTAGTTAACTCTGTATGGTTCAATATTTTCTATCTTTTCTCCTGTTAACGTTTCAAGAACGGTTTTCAGCGTTTCTTGGTTCTTCTCAACCTCTTTTATCTTTGCCCTTACGTCTTGCAGGGAGTAGTCAACCTTTAACAGGTCAACCCTTGCGAACTTTCCGGCTTTAACTCCGTCTTCAACGTCTGACCTTAACTTTTGAAGGCTCTTTTCATATTCTTTAAGGGCTTTTTTGATCTCTTCTAACTTTAAATAGCTTAAGTAAGCCGAATCAACGTTAAACTTTATCTGCCATTTTGCATTTTCCTTTAGCGTTTTAAACAAGTCTGAATTGAGTTTCTCTATTTCAAATCTCTTCTCTATCGTTCCACCAAGGTAGAGGGGGACTGTAATGTCTATGCCGTAAATGGCCTTTCTGCTGTCAAATGGTGGCAGATTTTTTGGACTCGGCATGTAGTAGAGGGGCGTTAAGACCAAGTTTTTGTTATAGGTTGTGTAAGAGGTGAAAATGTTAAGAGTTCCGAACCGTTCTCTCTTTATGGCTTCTGCCTGCTCTTCGGAACTCTTAGATAATGCTTGGAGCTCTTTAAGTTTAGGGTAGTTCTTTACCGCCAGCTTTTCTGCTTGATTAAGGGTTATTCCGTGGGCGGTGCCGTAGAGGATGCTTATTAGGGTTAAGAGGCCTGTTAACTTTTTCAAATCAGCCTCCTTTTGGCCTATAACTAAATTTCTATTTTCCAATATTAGCACTTATTTCTTATACCTTCAAGCTTCTACCGAGGCTGTTTGAAAAATCCAGAGGAATAAGAAAAGAACCCAGAGATTGAACAGACAAAACTTAGCTAATACAAACAACTGAGCTATCTGAAAGCTCTTAGTCCTCTCATAACTACCAACTGCCTGTTTTATCTCTCCAAATATCCCTTCTATAAGTCCTCTGGAACGATAAATACCATCAGGTTCAACAAGTTCCTTCGCCCTTAACCTTACCTTTAACCTACACTCTCAACAAGCTCAATAAATCTCTCACTGTCATAAGCTTTATCTGCAAGAAAAGGTTTTCCTTTTAAAACCCTCCTAATAAACCCTCTCTCACAGAGCCAATGAAATATCCTCTCTGCAACCTTTACTTCCGAGGCATAACTTCGCTCAGGAATTGCCGTTAGAACAAACCTCTTCCTACTTTCAAGATGAACGCTCAAAACTACTGCTTTAACGTGGCTTCTGACCTTCTTTATCTCCAGTCCTCTTAAAATCTTCAGTGGATAAAGCTCTTCATACTTAAACCCTGTTCCATCAGCTATAAGAAACTTTATCTCCTTGTGATATTTACCTAAAAGCCTGCGGGAAAGGAAATTAAGGAAGTCAATTAAAAGGAGAGGAGGAAGTTTTTGAGACGATAGTAATAAGTTGAAAAATCTGGGACGTTTTTCCTTCCAAATAGCTGAACTGCTATAAGTTCTAACTCTCTGAATGAAAGTTTCCAGGCTACCTGTAGGAAAAGGAGGGCAAGGATTATTTCGTCAGGGTATTTCTTGGGTCTTCCCTTTTTGGATTTGAAGGGATATAAATATGTAATTAGAGCCTGTCCTCTCCGGTGCATGTAGCGTTTGGTGAGTTTAAGAACTTTTTTGAAGTTAAGACTCTTTACTCTCATACCGGAGAGGATAAGCTTTTTCTTCGGTTTGGCAATTTTCAAACACCCCCATTCCCTTTTTAGGTATTAATGTTATTTTGATTTTCATCTAAATCTCCAGTTTAGCATTCCGGCCTATTCACTTGTACAAAGACCTACGGCTTGGTTATCGCCGTATTGGAATTATACCACAACGGCTTACGCCGTGCGCTTTATCTATCTTTTGAAAAGGAGAGGATTAACGAAAAATTTATCCTAAATTTCCTTTTTCCCCAATTCCTCATAGGTACGCTTAAAACTCAAGTGCCTTGTGAATCTCCTATTGCTCCTCCGCTTGTGTTTCAATTCCTTGTAGGTACGCTTAAAACTTATAAAAGAATGGACTATCGGAGGAACAGTTTTCATGTTTCAATTCCTTATAGGTACGCTTAAAACAATTTTTAAGTTTAGATTAGAAGAATACGTAGAAAGTTTCAATTCCTTATAGGTACGCTCAAAACCCACCCTTTTTGCCATATTCTAATGGCAAAGAACACAACTTTTATCTAAATTTTAACGAATTCTGATGTAGGCGTCAATTGTCTCGGATTGAGCTTAAGTTTATTATACAACTCTAATATACTCGGGGATAATTATTGAAAATCAACACCTTAAGTTTTGTTAGCCGATTACTCCACCTTAAGAGGCCTGTTAACTTTTTCAAATCAGCCTTCTTTTGGCCTACAACTAAATTTCTATTTTTTAATATTAGCACTTATTTCTTATGCCTTCAAGCTTCTACCCCTGCTTTCATCTATAATTGGGTTCCAATCTACTTCGTTCCTTGGTATTCCGTACCAGTAGGCAAACTTATCTTCCATAATTATCCTCCAGAATTGAAAATCTAACTTTCGTATTATATATTTGTTAATTAACGAAAATTAGAGGCTACTATGGTAAGTGGAGTGGAATTAGGGTTAATTTCGTTTGCTGCTTCCTTTGTCTTTGCCTTAGGAGGAATTGGAGCTGCAGTTGTTCTTATTCCTATTCTCGTTTTTTTAGGTATTCCGTTTTCTATTGCAAGGCCTGCAGGCCTTTTTACAAACTTTCTCTCAACGTCTGCGGCTTCCTACCACAACTTAAAGAAGAGGCTCATTGACTTTAGGATTGCAGTTCCTCTGATAGCCGCCTCAATCATCTTCTCTCCTTTGGGAGCTTACTCTTCTTATTTGGTCTCCGAGAAAGTTGTAGGGATCGTCTTTACCCTTTTCCTCTTCTTTGCAGGAATTATGGTTTACATTCCTAAAAAGGAGGTTTTTGAAGAGAAAAACTCCCTTTTCTACCCGGCCTTTGTCGGAGCTCTCTCTGGCTTCCTTTCAGGATTTTTAGGAGTTGGAGGGGGTGGCATAATGTCTCCGCTTTTCATAATGGCTGGTTATAATCCCAAAAGAGTTGTTGCTATAACTCCTTTTGCAGTTCTTTTCTCTTCATTTACCGGATTCCTTGCATACTGGAAGATGGGAAGCGTTGACTGGAACGTAACGCTGTGGATGGCAATTCCTGCCATATTTGCAGGTTATTTAGGAGCTTACATTTCTCATCACTACTTAAGTCCGAAACAGGTTAAAAAGCTTTTGGGGGTCATTTTCTTCATTCTCGGAATAAAATTCCTGCTAAAATTTATTTAAGGAGGTTTTGGATGACGTTAAAGGAACTCGTATCCCAACTTGACCTTAAAGGTCTCCTGGAGAAAGAACCCAAAATTACTCTTGACGCGTTTTTAGAGAAGTGGAAGGCTAACGAAGCCGTCTTACTTGACGTTAGGACCAAGGAGGAGCAGGCTTTAACTCCTTTAACAGCCTTTGGAATTCATGTTCCGTTAAACGAACTTCCTGAAAGGCTCAACGAAATTCCGAAAGACAAGCTGGTGTGCACTCTCTGCCCTGGAAAGATCAGAGCAACAATTGCCATGTGCTACCTTTTAACTGAAGGATTTGACAACGTTAAAGTTCTTGCCTCTTCACCTTCAGAGATTGTTGACAGGGTTAAACCGCCTTTCATTGCAAAGTTAGGAGAATAATGGAGAGCCAGAAGTTTGTAGAGGCTTTAAAGGTTCTCTCAGACGAGACCAGAATAAGAATTCTGAAGATTTTGGAGGAGAAGCCCTCATACCTGTGCCAGATTACGGCCGTTTTGGGCTTCTCCCCTTCCACCGTTTCAACCCATCTCTCAAAGCTTAAACAGTTCGGTTTCGTAAAGGACAAACGGGAGGGAGCAAAGGTTCTCTTTTCTCTGTCTGAACCGGAAAATGGGGAGCTCCGCCGAATCCTTTCAGAGGTCCTGAAGGCTGCAGACAACTGGCAGGTGGTTAAAAAAGACATGGAGAAGTTAAGGGGAGTTTCTCTAAAAGAAGTCTGCCCCTACGATTAAAAGAAACAAAATATAGGGAGGGGAAATTGGTGAAACGGGAAGAACCCGAAAAGGTCGTAAAAGAGATATTTGAAGATAACAATTCCTTCGTTCTGGGGAAGGGAGAGGACTTTTTCAAGTCCCACATTAAGGATCAAAACCCTGTGATTACTCTGATAACCTGTTCAGATTCAAGGGTTCACCCAACTGTTTTTTCAGAGGAGCTGATAGATAGAGTGTTCGTTATAAGGAACATAGGAAACCAAATTGAAAACTGCGTAGGCTCTGTTGACTACGGCGTTTACCACCTTCAGACTCCCGTTCTTCTCATTTTGGGCCACGTTAACTGTGGAGCTATTAAAGCTTTCTTAAAGGGATACTCTAATGAGCACGCAGATATTAGGAAGGAGCTTGACCACTTGTGTATTCCGGTTTCAAAGGTTGAGAGAACAGGGAATTTTGAGAGGGATTGGCTCTCCGCTGTTGAGGAGAACATCCACTGGCAGGTTAGGATAGCACTTGAGAGGTATGGTCTTTTGGTCAGGAGGGAGCTCCTTGCCATTTTGGGGGCCGTTTACGACTTCGGAAACTACTACGGTAGGGGATACGGCAGGATAGTTCTCATAAACCTAAATGGGATAAAGGAGAGGGAGAAGATACTTTCCCATAAGGCAATGTCTCTTGTTCCGGGAGAACTTCTTGAAAAGGTCGTTATCTAACGGAGTCTTATGTTCTTCCTTCTATACAGGAAATCGGTGACTTTGAGAGGGGAGCTCTCCTCTACGGCCCAAACGGTCTTAAGTGTTCTCTTTATTAAGGTAAGGGAATTGTTCTAACGAAGTCCCTGTTTTCAACGTGCCACTCAACGGTTCTTTTGAGGCCTTCCTCTAAGGGAACTTTGGGCTCCCAGTTCAGTATTTTTTTTGCTTTTGTTATGTCTGCCCAGGTGGCTTTCAGGTCTGCCTTGTGGAAGGGCTTGTAGATTATCTCCGCCTTTTTCCCGAGGTACTCCTCAATTAAACTGATTACCTCTTTGAGCTGATGGGGGTGGTTTCCGCCGAGGTTTATTATCTCGTAGCCAGTTTCCGTTTCGTAAGCTTTAACCGTTCCCTCTGCAATGTCTTCAACGAACGTAAAGTCCCTGCTCTGGGTTCCGTCTCCGTAAACGGTTATGGGGGTTCCTTCGTCTATCCACTTTATAAACCTGAAGATGCACATATCCGGCCTTCCTGCAGGGCCGTAGACCGTGAAGTAACGAACTACCGTTACATCAAACCCGTAGAGGTAGTGGTAAGTGTAAGACATAACCTCTGCTGCCTTTTTGCTGGCAGCATAGGGAGAGATTGGGGTGTTTACAGGGAGATCTTCCTTAAAGGGCATAGGCTGGCCGGCGTAGAGGGAGGAGGTTGAGGCAAGAACGAACTTGTTTATCCCAAACTCCCTCATAAGCTCAAGGAGGTTAAGGGTTCCCAGTGAGTTTGTTGTTTCGTAAACAAATGGATTAACCAGGCTGTATCGAACTCCTGCCCTTGCTGCAAGGTTTATTACTCCGTCAGGTTTTGTGTCCTGAAAGATTACCCTCAGGGCCTCTCTGTTCTCTATGTCAACGGGGTAGAAGGTGAAGTTTTTGTTTTCTTGGAGCTCCTTCAGCCTGAACTTTTTAAGCCTCGGGTCGTAGTAGTCGTTCAGGTTGTCAACCCCTACAACTCTGTAGCCCTTATTAAGGAGCTTTTTTGCAACGTAGCTTCCTATAAAACCTGCCGCGCCGGTCAGTAGAACTGTTCTCATTGAAGCCTCTCCGTTTTTAAATTTTGACGTGTAGTTTAACATTACAGTTTGAAACTTTCTCAGGAGTTGTGTCTGATGATAAAAAGCTTAAGGCTTAGGGGATTTAAGTCTTTTGCAGATGAGACTGAGTTAAGGTTTGTAGACGGCATTAACTGTATCGTTGGGCCAAACGGCTGTGGCAAGAGCAACATCGTTGACGCCCTAAAGTGGGTTGTTGGCGTAACCTCTGCAAAGGGAATGAGGGCTGATTCAATACGGGACGTTGTTTTTAAAGGTGCCGAAGGTAGAAGGCCGGCAAAGAATGCTGAGGTTTCTGTTGTTGTCTCTTCCGACGACTTAACCTTTCCGGAAACCGAAATAACGAGAAAAGTAAAGTCTGACGGTGAAAGCGAGTTTCTCATAAACGGCAGGAAGGTGAGGTTGAAGGACATTCAGGAGGTTTTCCTGAAACTCGGCCTTTCAAACAGGGACTACGCCTTCTTTGAACAGGGTCAGATAGAGAAAGTTCTCAGGATGAAGCCGACGGAGAGGAGAGCTCTCATAGACGAGGCTGCTGGAATTACTCCATTTAAGGTTAAGAGGGAAGAGACTCTAAAGCAGCTTCAGGAGGCTCAGCAGAACCTTGAGAATACTAAAAACGTAATAGATGAGGTTGCAAAGAACCTTAGGGCTCTTAAGAATCAGGCCGAAAAGGCAAAGAGGTTCAAGGAGCTCCGTTCAAAAGAGAGGGAGCTTGAGCTGAAACTCTTGGGATACCGGCTCAAGAATGTTCAGGAGGATAAGGCGAAGTTAGAGGGGAGCATCAGGGTCTTTCAGGAGGACAGGGCTTCCTTAGAGAGGGAGGTCTCACTTTTAACCGTTGAAATAGAGGAGCTCCGCTCAGAGCTTGAGCGTTTAAACAGGGAGGTTGAGGAAACCTCAAGGGAGCTTGCAGAGGTTGAGAAGAGCAAGAAAGAAGCTTCTGTAAAGAGGGAGTTCTTAACGAAAGAGATAGACAGACTGAAGGGAGAGATAGAGGAGAGAAAAAGGGAGAGAGAGGTAAAACTGAAACTTCTTGAGGGCCTTTCCTCTGAAATAAAGGAGTTAAAGGAAAAGGAGGCGGAGCTCCTAAAGTCACTCTCAGAGCTTGAAAAGGAAGAAAAGAAGGTAAAGGAAAGGATTGAAGAGTTAAAGAGAAAGAAGGAGGAGTTGGAGGAGAGGGAGCTCTCCCTTTCAAGGAAACTTTCAGGAGTTAGCGCTCAGATAAACAAGCTCCAGATGGACTTGGCAAGGGAAGAGGAGAGGTTCAAGTCCCAGAGAGCTCTTTTGGAGAGAATCCCGTCTGAAATCTCACAGGTAGAGAAGGAGAAGGAATACTATACCTCTCGGATTGAAAGGGTTGAGAGGGAAGTTGAAAATTTAAGGGAGGATATTGAGAAGGCAAAGGAACTCCTTGATATAAAGAGAACAGAGCTCTCTGAGGCAAGGGAGAGGTTAGAAGAGGTTGAGTCTGAGCTTGAGGAGAAGAGGAGAGAGGCGTTAAGGGTCAAAACGGAAATTGAGAACACTGAGAGAATCCTCTCTTCAATAAACCTTAAAAAGGTTGAGCAGAAGATTGTTGAAAGCGGACAAAGAGGGAAAGTTAAAGGATACGTAGGGCTTCTTTTGAACCTGATAGAGGTTGAGCCGGGCTGGGAGAAGATAGTTGAGAACTACCTCTCAACCTACGGAGCCGGAATCGTTTTAAGGAGCGTTGACGAAGTAGTCTGGATAAAAGAGAGGATTCAGGGTAAGGGAAGGGTTAACCTGCTTTTTGCCGAAGTTCCGGAAGTTCCAGAGTCTCCGGAGGTTGAAGGGGCGATTCCTGTTGAGAAGTTTGTAAAGCCGAGGGATACGAGGGTTGAGAACCTGATAAAGGCAATCTTTCACAAGGTCTACTACGCTCCGGAGAGAGCTCCAACTCTTGCCTCAAAGTTTCCAGACTCGGTCTTCATAGATGAGGACTTTAACCTGTTTTCAGCAAGGGGCTGCACTGTCGGAAAGTTTAAAGAGTCTTCCCTCTTGGAGCTTGAGAGGGAGGTAAGGGAGAAGAGGGAGCTCCTTGAGAGGCTCAACTCTGAGGTTGAGGAGCTAAAGGAGAGGCTAACTCCCTATAGGGAAGAGGTTGAGTCTTTAGAGGAGAGGGTTGAGGAGTTAAAGGAGGAGCTCCAAAAGAAAAAGATGGCTCTGTTTGAAGGGGAGTCTAAACTGAAAGAACTTAAGAGGAAACTCTCTGAGGTGGAGAGGAGGAAGGGGGAACTCATAGAGAGGGAGAAGAGGGCTAAGGAGAGCGTTAACTCTTTTGAGAGGCGTTCCGAAATACTGAAAAGTAAGGTAGAGGAGCTGAACGGGGAGAAAGGGGAGCTCCTTTCACAAATAGACAAGCTAAAGACAGAAAAAGAGGAGCTTAACGGCCTCTACGAGAAAGTAAAGGAGGAGCTTTCCAGGGTTTCGTCTGAGCGTTCTGTTCTCCTGGAAAAGCTCTCCTCTCTGAGGGAAAAGGTAAGGGCGAAAGAGGGGGCTTTAAAGTCTTTGAGGAGGGAAGTTGAGGAGTCTGAGAGGAGGATTGAAAGGACAAAGGGGGAACTTGAGAAGGCAAAGCTGGAGCTTAAAAGGGCAGAGGAGCTCCTCTCCGGAGTTGATGAGACGATAGCCGACATAAGGGATGAGCTAAAGAACTTAGAGGAGAAGAGGAGGGAGCTCTCTTCCCTCATAAAGAACAAGGAGGAGGCGCTAAAGCAGAGGAACGTCCATCTCTCAGAGGTTTCTAAGAAACTAAAGTCTTCAGAGATTGAGCTTGCAAAGCTAACTGTTCAGGAGGAGGAGCTCCTTAAGAAAATCGTTGACGCCGAAGGTTCAGTTTTAGAGGCACTCCAGCTTGCAGAGACAGTTAAAGACGAAGAAGAGCTTAAGAGAGAGTTAATTAACCTAAAGGAAAGAATCAGTAGGCTTGGTGCAGTTAACATGCTTGCAATAGACGAGTATGAGAGGATAAAGGAGCGTTACGGCTTCATCTTAGAGCAAGAGAGAGACCTTGTAGAGTCAATAAAGAACCTAAAGGAGGCCATAAAGAAGTTAGACGAGGAGATTGAGAAGCGCTTCTTTGAAACCTTTAAAGCCGTAAACAGGGAGTTTAAGCGCTCCGTAAAGACAATCTTCGGAGGGGGAACGGGAAGGCTCATTCTGACCTCTGAGGACCTGTCTGAAGCCGGCCTTGAGATAGAGGTGAAGCCGCCGGGTAAACGCCACTCAAACCTTAACCTACTTTCCGGCGGAGAGAGGACTTTGGTTGCCCTTACTTTCCTCTATGCCCTCTACTCCGTAAGGCCTGCTCCGTTCCTCGTTTTAGACGAGGTTGACGCAGCCTTAGACGACGCAAACACGCTGAGGTTAACGGAGCTCCTCAAACAGATGGCTCTGAATACCCAGGTAATCATCATTACACACAACAAGCTGACTATGGAGGTTGCAGACGCAATTTTCGGCGTAACAATGGAAACTCCCGGAGTTTCAAAGGTTATAGGGGTTTCGTTTGAGCCTCTTACTACATAGACAAGGCTCAGCTTTTAACGCTTACCCCTCCAGAGATGGCCGTTAAGGCAACGAGGTTTGACTTGATATTTGCTGCAGATACAGAACTCCGGGCAGTTTCAGAGGTCTACGCATTTGAGAGCTCCTCGCCCTTACATTTCTGGTTTCTCTTGTTTCAACAGTTTACCTTTTCTACTGGCTTTTGTAGGAGTATCCCTTCTCAAGGGCAGAAAGGTTAGCATCTGCAAACCGCGGGTTAACTTCCGTTATTGCCCTCTCTATTTCCTCTTTTGTAAATGGGAAGTTAGGAACGGTCTTAAGTGTAAGCCCTAACATAAATACGTTGAGAGACTTAGGGTTTATCTTCCCTTCAACGGCAAGCTGAGAGGCCGGGGCTTTTACGACGTTGAACGGGGGGAGCTCCGGAAATTCCCCTTCAACGTTTGTTACGATGAAACCGTTGGGCTTTAAGTAGTAGAGAAATCTTAGCGTCTCCGTTGGGTAGAGCCCTAAGAGTAGGTCTGCCTGTCCCTCACCTACGAGGGGAGCTTTAAAGTCTCCGATTTTTATGTATGAGATAACCGTTCCGCCTTTCTGAGCCATTCCATGGGTTTCAGTTCCGATAAAGTCAACTCCCCTATTAAGGGCACACTGCGAGAGGACTTTAACCAAGAATATCGTTCCTTGTCCGCCGACTCCTGTTAGAACTAACTGATACCTCATCTTTTATCCTCCACAAAAGCCTCAAAGGGACACAAGTCCTCAAGGCACACTCCGCAGCCTACACAGAAGTACGGATTAACCTCAACTTTGCCTTGGTCGTTCCACTCAAATGCCGGGCAGCCGAAGTCGTTTATACAGTGGCCACAGCCCGTACACTTATCCTGGTCAACCTTTGCAAACTTTCCAGGCAGTTTGGCCTTTTCCTTATCAAAGGTGCAGAACTCGTTTACGACGGCTACAACGGGGCCGTTTGCCTTTTCGTATGTCTCTTTTACCTTCTTAAAGAACTTAACAGTCGTCTTTATCGTTCCGTCGTAGTTAAGGATCAGCGGTTTTACCCCGCAGCCCTCAACGATTTTTGGAATACTTACGTTACCAATTCTCTCAGGTGTTGGCTGAAGGCCTGTCATAGCAACTGTGCTGTTGTCCATTATTACAAGAATGAACTTATGTTTGTTTGCTACGGCATCTATGAGGGGAGGGATTCCTGCGTGGAGGAAGGTTGAGTCTCCGATGGTTGCAACTATCGGTTTTTCGGTATCCGCTTTTGAGAACCCGCAGGAAAGACCTGCTGATGCTCCCATACAGAGGACTGTATCAACGGCTTTCTGGTTAAGCCCTAACGTGTAGCAGCCGATGTCTGAAGGGTAGATTGCCCTATTTCCAAATACCCGTTTTATTCCGTAAAAGACCGTTCTGTGGGGACAGCCGGGGCATAGGGCCGGAATCCTTGGAGGAACTTCCCCTTCGTAATTCTTTCCAACGTAGATGTTCTTTTTAAGGGCTCCAACGCTCTTTAAAGCCTCTGCCACCCTTGAGTGGGTAGCTTCGTCAACTCTGTAGACGTCTCCAGTCAGCTTTCCCCTTATGTTTCCGGCGTGCCTTATCTGTTCCTCAACCAGCGGGTAGGTCTCTTCAAGGACTAAAACCGTTTTATACCTCTTAAGGTATGGAACCATCTCATCGGCAGGCAGAGGAGTCGGCATGTCAACCTTAACAATGTCTGCCTTTAGGCCTGTATCCTCTAAAACTTCCTGTGCATAGCTGTAGAGGGTTCCTGAAGCTAAAATGATGAGCTCCCCCTCTTCAAGTTTCTCAAACTGGTCTTTCAGGAACTCTTCCCAGTTAAACCTTGCAATTCTCTCCAACTTCTCAAGTAGCTCGTAGCCCTGTTTTAGCCTCGGGCTTCTCGGAACGGCAGCCCACCTTTCTATGTTCCTCTCAAAATTTCCCTTCCTTCCCTTAAACTCAAAGTCCGGAACGTCTACAATCTGCCTTCCGTGGCAGACCCTCAAGACCGGCCTTAGGAGAACCGGTATCTCAAACTGCTCAGAGATGTTAACCCCTAAAACTGCAAGCCTGAAGGCATCTTTAGGGTCTGAAGGGTCTAAAGCCGGAATCCTTGCAAATTTTGCAAAGTATCTTGAGTCCTGTTCAGTCTGAGAGCTGTAAAAACCCGGATCGTCGGCAGAGATGATAAGAAATCCTCCTCTGTTTCCTATGTAGGCGGCACTCATAAGGGCATCTGAAGCCACGTTTAGTCCGACCATCTTCATTCCGCAGGCGGTTCTCTTTTGGGTTATTGCCCCTGCGTAGGCCGTTTCAAAGGCTACCTTTTCATTTGTTGACCACTCTGCGTATGCTGGAAGGTTGTTTTCTTTAATTATCTTCTGGTAGGTTTCAAGAATCTCAGAGCTGGGAGTTCCCGGGTAGGCTGTCATCATGTCTACCCCGGCGTATAGTAATCCCCAAGCTATTGCTTCGTTTCCGAGGAGAGTCCTTTTCATATCTGTCTCCAGAAGTCGGGAATTAAAAAAATTTTATATGATAAATCTTAAAACGGTGTAAACGTTAGAGCTCTCCCTTGGTTGAAGGAACTCCTTTAACCCTCGGATCAACCTCAATGGCCATTCTGAGGGCTCTGGCTACACACTTAAAAGTTCCTTCTGCCATGTGGTGGAGGTTTTTCCCATAGTAGCAGTTTATGTGGAGGTTGCACCTTAAAGAGTTTGAAAAGGATTTCCAGAACTCTCTAAAGAGGTCAAACTCAATTCCCATAAGGCTCGTAAACTCTGGAAACCCGTTGTATACGAAATAGGGCCTATCTGATAGGTCTAAGGCTACAGAAATAAGGGCTTCGTCCATAGGTAGTGTAAAGTGGCCGTAGCGGTTTATTCCCCTCTTATCCCCTAAAGCTTTCTTTATTGCCTCTCCTAAAACGATTCCAACGTCTTCAATCAGGTGATGGTGGTCAACGTCAACGTCGCCGGTTGCAACGATTTTTAGGTCTATGAGGGAGTGTTTTGAGAAGAGCTCCAACATGTGCGTCAGAAACGGAACGTCCGTTTTTACAGAATAGGAGCCTGTTCCGTCAAGGTTTAGACTGATGTAAACGTTTGTCTCTTTCGTCTCCCTGTTTACCTCTGCCTCTCTCATAACTCACTCCTTGAATCCGGCCGGGTAGGAGCCTAAGATTTTGAAGAAGCTACAGCCCATTTCAAGCTCAGAGAGGGCTTTTGCCACCCGTTCTTCTTTCCTGTGCCCTTCAAGGTCAACGAAAAACACGTATTCCCAGGGTTTCTTCTTCGTCGGTCTTGACTCAATTTTAGAGAGGTTAACGTCGTAAACTGCAAAAGGCTGGAGGGCTTTAAAGAGAGCTCCCGCCTCGTGCCTCGTGCTGAACATAATTGAAGTTTTGTCCCTTCCGGAGGGAAACTCAGAGTCTGACTTACCGATTATCAGGAATCGGGTGAAGTTCTTGGAGAGCTCCTGAATGTTTTTTGCAAGGATATTCAGGTCGTAGAGGAGTGCAGCCGCTTCACTTGCTATTGCAGCAGTTCCAGGCTCTCTGCTTGCAATCTCTGCTGCCTTCGCCGTGCTTGAAACCTCTTCAACTTCCGTGTTCGGAAGGTTCTCAGAGAGCCACTTCCTGGCCTGGGCAATGGCATGCCTGTGGGAGAAAACCTTTTTTACGGAGGAGAGTTCTCCCTCTTTACTCATCAGGTGGAGGTTGACGGGAACGAAAACCTCTCCGCTGATTTTAAGGTCTGTGTCTAAGAACATGTCTATCGTGTAGTTGACGATTCCCTCAATGGAGTTCTCTATTGGGACGACACCGTAATCTACCCGCCCCTTTTCAACCTCGTCAAAGACCTCGTCTATTGAGTCTTTTGGCCTTAAGTCTGATGAAGTTCCAAAGTGTTTCAGTGCAGCCAAGTGGGTAAACGTCGCCTGAGGGCCTAAGAAGGCAACCTTTGTCGGCTCTTCAAGGGCCCTGCATGCAGAGATTATCTCCCTGAAGATTGCTCTAATACTTTCAGGAGGAAGAGGTCCCTGGTTTAGCTCCTCAAGTTTCGCAAGGATTTTTGCTTCCCTTCCGGGAACGTAAAAAGGAAGCCCCTTCTTCCTCTTGATCTCTCCAACTTCCTGAGCAAGCTTTGCCCTCCTGTTGAGGAGGGTTAGGAGCTCCCTATCTACTCTGTCTATCTCCTCTCTCAGCTCCGAAAGACTCTTCATCTTCTACCTCTAAGGAACAGCTGTTTCCACAATCGTTTCTGTTTAAAACCCTGAAAAGAACGTAGACAGAAACGGCAATAACGATTAAAACGTAAATTGCCATGGCAATTCCCAAGTTCTCAAAATTATACTTTAAGGATTACTCAAAAGATGGAAAGGTTCCTATATTTTCATCTGCATTCCAAAGAAAGGAGGCAAGAATGCCGATTTACGAGTTTAAGTGCTCAGAGTGTGGAGAGGAGTTTGAGAAGTTTGTCATATCTGCATCTCAGGTAAACCAGGTTAAGTGTCCAAAGTGTGGAAGTGACAAAGTGGTCAAGAAGATTTCTGCCTGTGCAATAGGTGGAGGAGATTCTTCATCCTCTTCAGGAAGCTCCTGCACAGCCTTTGGCTGAGGCATCTAAAGGCGGGAGTTTCCCGCCACAGTTTATTTCAATATGTTTAATATTTTCTCTATTAAGAAAACCAAAATGTCAACGTCGCTGTCTTCTGTCTGTTCTTCTCTAACAAACGAACCGAAAATACTTACGTGTTTTACTCCAAACTTATCTTCCAGCTCTTTTAACTAAGCTGTGAAGATTTGTTTTCATCTCCGGGTTCCTCTTTCTCTATTCTCTCCAAGATCTCAAGCTCCTCTTTTGAGAGCTTTCCCTCTCTCTTGAGCTTCTCAATCAGCTCCGGTTTTCTCTGTAGGGTTTTCTTAAGGCTCTGTTCTTTTCTCCAGAGCTCTATCTTTTTGTGGTGACCTGAAAGGAGAACTTCTGGAACTTTCATTCCCCTGAACTCTGCAGGGCGGGTGTAGTTTGGGTAGCCGAGAAGTCCCCTGTCCATAAACGAGTCTGCCCTTAAACTCTCCTCGTTTCCCAATACCCCCGGAAGGAGCCTTATTACTGCGTCCATTATGACCATTGCTGGGAGCTCCCCTCCTGTTAAAACGTAGTCCCCTATGGAAACTTCTCTGTCAACAATTGTTTTAACTCTTTCGTCAACTCCTTCGTATCGGCCGCAGATTATCATGAGGCGTTTCTTCTTGGAGAACTCTAAGGCCATCTCCTGGTTGAATGTCTCTCCCCAAGGTTCGGTTAGAATTACAAAAGGTTTCTCTCCCTCTTTCGTTAAGTGGTCGTAGGCCCTGAATATCGGCTCCGGCTTTAAGACCATTCCGGGGCCTCCGCCGTAGGGAACGTCGTCAACTACCCTGTGTCTGTCTGTCGCAAAGTCCCTTATGTTGATGACGTTTACGTCAACCTTTCTCGAGGAAACCGCCTTTCCGATAATTCCTTCCCTTAAGAAGCACTCAAAGAGGCCGGGAAGGACTGTAAGAATGTCTATCCTCACTAATCCTCCATCCCCTCTATGAGTGAGACGACGATTTTTCCACTGTTTAGGTCAATCTCTTTTACGAACTGGTCAATGAAAGGAATGAGAACCGTTTTACCTGACAAAGTTTTTACCTCAAGTATGTGGCTTGCAGGCTGTTCAAAGATTGAGTCTACAACTCCAATCTCCCTTCCGCTCTCATCAACCACTTTTAGACCCATAAGCTGGTGGTAGTAAAACTCCCCTTCCTCTAACGGAACCTGCTCTTCTTTCTTTATGAAGAGCTCCCCTCCTATCCTCTCCTCGGCGGAGCTCCTATCTTCAATCCCCTTGAACTTTATCAGGTAGATGTCCTTGTAGGGCTTAATCTCCTCAATCTCTAAACGTTCGTGTTTCGTTCCCCTGTAGAGTGAAACCTCAGGAGTTACCTCCATCTGCCTTTCAAAGACGTCAGACTCAGACTTAACCTTTAACTCTCCCTTTATTCCGTGGACTCCGACGACTTTTCCTATTAAAACCTCGTTGCTGTGGTCAAAGGCTCTTCTCTTCCTCCTTTCAAGAATTTCCTTAACGCTCTTCTTCCTCCTCATCTCTCCCTCTCAAGCCATTCCCTTAAAATTACCGCCGCTGCAACGTCGTCAACGAGCTCTCTCTTTTTCCCCGTTGAGAAGAGGATTTCTCTTGCCTCAAGGGTTGAGTAGGACTCGTCTACTGTGTGAAATTTAACGTTAACTCCCTCTTCTTCAAGGAATTTCTTGAACTTCTCAACGAACTTCTCTATCTTCCGTCCGATTTTTGTCTTCTGGCCTTCGCTGTTTATGGGAATTCCGACAACTACCTCTGAAACCGACTTTTCTCTAATAATTGAGAGGAGCTCTCCAAAAGTCTCCCTGTTGCTCTTCCTTTCAATAACCCTGTAGGGAGATGCCGTTAGCCTTAAAGGGTCTGAAAGGGCAACCCCTATTTTCTTAAACCCGACGTCTAAAGCCATTACCCTCTTCATCTCTAACCCTTTGAGGTTGCTACAACAACTTTTACCCTGTCTCCGTCGCTTAAGAGTTCGTCGTCGCAGAGGAGCTCCCCGTCCTTCACAACAACGGCAGTTTCGGGGAATATACCCATTGTTTCAAGGAGTTTGTCAACTCTTATTCTCTTTCCTTTAAAGTCAACCTCTTTCTCCTTTCCGTCAATAAGGACTACAATTCTTCCCACAACAGCCTCCAGAGGTAAGGGTTGAAGCTGTTCCTTGACGACTGGAGAGACCCGCCGTCTCTTGATTATACAGTTGTTAGAACGGTCAAGATCTAAAAGAGAGAGGCTGTTTGAAAAATCCAGTCATAACTACCAACAGCTGTTTTATCTCTCCAAATATCCCTTCTATAAGTCCTCAAGGAAAGTCAATTAAAGGGTATTTCTTGGGTCTTCCCTTTTTGGATTTGAAGGGATATAAATATGTAATTAGAGCCTGTCCTCTCCGGTGCATGTAGCGTTTTGTGAGTTTAAGAACTTTTTTAAGTTAAGACTCTTTACTCTCATACCAGATATGAAAGGCTTTTTTCTTCGGTTTGGCAGTTTTCAAACACCCTCAAACTTTACGAATGAAAACAGTGAAAAGTTGATAGAATATCAATTCAGACATTTAACGGAGGTGAAAAATGGCCAGAAGCTTCAGCGACGACCTTGCAAAAGGTCTTGGAATAGGAGCTACGATCGTTGGGCTTTATATGATGACAATGTTTTCACTCCTACCTTTAGGCATCTTCTCTAAGGTCCTAAACCTTAAAGATTTCTTCGGGCTTAAAATCGGCCTTGCAGCAATCTTCTCACTTATAACTTTCCTATACTACGTAAGGTACATTAAGAGCCTCAAGCTCTCTCCAATCGTATGGGGATTCGGCGCAATGATTTCAATAATCATGTCTGGCGTTCTCTTCTTTGTAACCGTTGACGTAGTTTTAAAAATCTTAGGGTTAGAGTAACTGATGGACATTAAACAGCTTGAAGTTTTTGCAAGGGTATTTGAAAATCAGAGTTTTTCTAAAGCTGCACAGCAGTTGGGTCTTTCCCAACCTACTGTTAGCACGCACATTCAGCACCTTGAAGACATTTTAGGGAAAAAACTCTTTGACAGGGTTGGAAGGAGAGTAATTCCAACGACAGAGGCAAAAATTCTCTACAGACACGCAGTTGAAATTCTCAAGAAGAGAGAGGAAGCTTTAGCGGAGCTCCTCTCTTTAGACAAAAAACCCTACATCGGAACTGTAAACATAGCTGCCAGCAACATTCCAGGAGATTACCTAATACCCCACATCCTAAGGAAACTCAGAGATCTTTTCCCTGAAGTTACTTTTACTGTTGAGATATTTGACTCAAACAAGGTTATAGGAATTCTGAAAGAGCAGCTTCCTTCATTTGACATAGGATTTGTAGGTGTTGAAGTAAGAGACTCTAAACTTGAGGCAAAGAAGGTTCACGATGATGAGATCGTCTTAATAGCCCCACCTTACCACAGGGAGAACTCTGTAAAGCTAACAGAGCTCCCCAAACTTCCCCTAATATTTAGAGAGGCAGACTCGGGAACCAGAAGAACTATTGAAGAAGAGCTTAAAAAAGCGGGAATTGACCCGAGAAGTTTAAACATTGTTGCATACTTGGGAAGCAACACGGCAATTAAAGAAGCGGTAAAGAAAGGAGCCGGCTACGGTTTGGTCTCCAAATACTCAGTAAAGGACGAGGTTAGCTGCGGAAAACTGAAAATCCTAAAGGTTGAAGGTTTATCCATAAAGAGGTGTTTTTTTGCCGTAAGGAGAAAGGATATAACTCCACTTCCGGCAGTAAGGACTCTGTGGGATAAGCTTGACAAACTGTTTAATAACGGGAAAAATGGAGGATGTTGAGGGCATCCCGGTATATCGGCTGGTCTATAAACTTGCCGTTGTAGGTAATCCCCCCCTTTCCCTCTAAATGAGCCTTTTCATAGAGCTCTACTATATTCCTGGCCTCCTCAACCTCTTCTTGGGAAGGGGAAAAAACCCTGTTTGAAACTTCAACCTGACTTACAGATATGCACATTTTCCCTGCAAACCCCATCTCCTTCTCTAACTGGGCTTCCCTTTCAAAACCTTCAAGATCCTTGTAGTCTTGGTAGGCTGGAGCTATCGGGTAAACTCCGTGGGCTCTTGACGTAAAGACGAAGGAGCTCCTTACAAACTTCCCCAGCTTTTCAGACTGGTACTTCTGAGGAAGGGAGAGCTCTGCAAAAAGGTCAAGAATTCCGAGGTAAACGGCGTTAATCCTTTCTGAAACCGAAAGAATTTCAGACAAACCCTCAACCGCCTGTGGAGTTTCTACCGAGAGTTGAATTTTTATAAAGCCTTTTTCTAAACCCTTTGAGAGCTCAAAAGCAGAGATAATTTTGTCTAAAGCCGCAACCTCCACAGAGGAGCGAACCTTACTGAGGCGAACTGCGTGGGGAACCGCTGGAAGGAGCTCCGTTATGTCGTCGTAAAAGTGTGGAGAATCTATCGGGTTAATTCTGATTACAACCTCTTTTGAACCGTCAAGCTCTGTGTTTAAGAGAAGTTTCCTGATTAACAGCCTTGCAAATGGCTTTCTACTGTCTGCTACTCCATCTTCAACGTTGAAGATGATAACGTCGGCAGGCCTCATAAAAACCTTTCTCAGGTGTTTAACCCTGTCTCCCGAAACAATCAGTGCAGACCTTTTAAAGGGATTTTCTACCTTTTTCCTTTCAGGTTTCTTCTCCGGGAACTCTTTTAATTTATCTATGCTCTCCTTTCCTTCCAAAACGGCTTCAGCAATGTTAAAGAGCTCCTCCACTTTTCCCTCCGCAGATGTTGTCCTTAATCATTCTATACTGTTCAAGGTCAAGCCCTCCAAGGTTTAAAAGGGCAAGAGGGAACAGTAGGAACTTTGGGACTTCAACTACAGGTCTGTTTATTCCCAGCTCTTTTAAAACCTTCCTAAAGAGCTCTGCCATTGTAACAACTTCGTTTCCGCAGAGCTCTACCGTTCCCTGAACTGAACACTCAACTGCCCTTAAAACGGTTTCAACTACCTTCTCTATCCTGACAGGCTGGACTTTCATGCAGGGAGCTCCAAGAATCGGCAAGAACTTAGAGAGCTCCTTCAAGTCGCTGTAGAGTTTCTGCCCCTCTCCTAAAACAATTGAAGGTCTTAAAATTGCGTGGGAAATACCGCTTTTCCTGACGATTTCCTCTGCTTCCCACTTGGTCTTAAAGTATCGGCTCCTCTCATTTGGTGAAACTCCAAGGGCGGAGATCTGGATAAACTTCTTAACTCCGGCTCTCTTTGAGAGCTCTACCAGTTTTTTAGTAAACTCAACGTGAACTTCTTCGTAACTTGAGCCTTCCTCTTTTAAGATTCCGACAGAGTTTACAACGGCAAAGGGCTTTAAAGAGAAGGCCTTTTTAACTTCAGAAACCAAAAAGGCAGGTAGCTGAGGAAAGAGGTTTTTAAGTTTTTCAAGGTTTCTTGCGGTTAAAATAGGTTTGTATCCCTTGCCAATAAGGACTTTCACAACGTTTGAACCGATAAAACCGGAAGCTCCGGCAACTAAAACTCTATTTCCCATATAAAAATTATAACGGGGCAAGAAGCCCCGAGCGTTAGAAGGAGAAGTTCGTTCCTGCGAAGAGAGCTCTGCCCATCGTGTTGTACCCGTAGACAAGCTCGTAGTCTTTGTCTGTAAGGTTAACTCCTTTTACGTAGAGTTTAACTCTCTCGTTAAGGGAATAAGAAACGTAACAGTTATAGGTCGTAAATGAAGAAAGAGTAACCAACTTGGCAGGCCAAGAAGAGTAGTCGTAGTCTTTCCTTGAGCTGTAGTGCTCAGCCCAGCCATTAAACATGATTTTTCCATACTTAACTCTAAAGCCAAAGGTAGAGCTGTCTTCAGGAATTCTAATTTTATCCTGCTCTTTTCCTACAACGTTTGTGTGGGTGTAAGTTCCATACAGAGTCAGCCAGTTTAACGGAGATACTTCCGCCTTAACTTCTGCTCCCTCTGTAATTAACCTTCCTGTGTTCGTGTAGGTTGTAGTAGATCCATTCCTCACTGTATGAATCCTGTTCCACAACCTGTTCTTAAAGTAAGTAACTGAGAGTTTCCCTTTAACTTCTGGTAGTTTCTGACTTAAAGTTAAGTCCCAACCTTCCGACTTTTCCGGGTCAAGGTCTGGGTTACCTTTAGTCGTTCCGTAAAAAGAGGAATAGTAACCGTAGAGCTCTGATAGAGTCGGAGCTTTAAATCCTGTTCCATACTGTCCCTTCAAAACTGTTCCTGTTCGGTCTATCCTGTATGCAAGTGAAGCTTTATAGGTTCCGTGGTTTCCGAACCTGCTGTGGTCGTCAAACCTTCCGGCTAAAGAGAAGGCTAAGTTTTTAAACTCCGTATACCCTTCAAGGAAAGCTGAACGAAGAAACTGGCTTTTGTTGTCAACGTTCGGATAAGAGTTTACTTTGGCTTTTTCATACCTGTAGGAAAGACCTCCTTTCAGGAAGGTAGAGTCGTTCAGGTAGAAGGTTGGAGAAACTGAAACATAACGGGTTATGCCGTTGTAGAAACCAAACGTATCATCCCTCCTCTCCCTGTTGTTTCCGAGGACGAAGTGCCAGGAGAGGCTATCTGAGGATAGAATGTCTCCCCTAACGTCTGCAAAGAGCCTATCGTAGTCTGTTCTTACCGGGTAGTTTCCAGCGTCGTAGTCTGTATACCCTCCTTTTGCCAAAAAGTCTCCGTAGAGCTTTACTTTTTCTGAAGGGAAGTATCCAAATGAGACCATTCCTGTAGTGTAATGAAATGGGTCGTTATCCGGGTTGTAGGTATAGTTTCCGGACTTTTCATTTGTAGAACTAAAGCCGTTTGTTTTGAAGTTCTCGGCTGAGATGCTTAAAAATCCATTTTTGAGGGAGAGAGCTCCATACAGGTTTTCCTTGAAAGTTTTATACTTGCCCCCTTCAAGGTTAAGGCTAAACAGGTTCTTCTCAGGAGCTTTAGTTATAATGTTTATAACTCCTGCTATAGCTTCAGAGCCGTAGAGGGAGCTCTGAGAACCTTTCAGAACCTCTATTCTTTCCACGTTGTTTAGGTCTATCCACTCAAAGTTTGCCTTGCCACTTGGAGTTGATGGGTCGTTTACGGGAACACCGTTAAGGAGAACTAAAACGTATCTTCCGTTAAGTCCTTGAATAAAGACGTTTGACTGCTTTCCCCAGCCGCCGTTTGAGTAGAAGTGAAGCCCAGCTACGTACTTAAGGACGTCTGTAATTGAAGTAAATCCCATTTCCTCTATCTGCTGGTGGGTAATGATGTCAACGTCGTCTCCGACGTTCTCTACCGGAACTTCTACACGGGTTGCAGTAACTGTTACTTCGGGTTCTTGAGAAAAAGCAGGCAGAGAGAGAGCAAAAATAGTAGTTAAGAGCAAAGCTTTCCTCACCTTTCACCTCCTTGCGGTTTTTATAAAAGTCTCTCCGTTACAGCTGATTCGTTTCAGCTCAACTCCAAAGACTTTCCTTCCATTTTTAACGAGCTCCTCTTTCCCTCCAAAGAAGGAGAGCTCTCCGTTCTTTAAACCGACAAATGAGTCGCAGAGGCTGTAAAGGAAGTTGAGGTCGTGTGACGTAATGAAAACAGTTTTGCCTCTTTCAGAGAGCTCCTTAACCAAACTCTCAATAAACGGGGAAACAGAAACGTCTAAATAGGCAACTGGCTCGTCTAAAAGGAAAACTTCCGGATCTATCAAAATGAGCCTTGAGATGTGAACTTTTACCTTCTCTCCTCCGCTTAAAGAGTTAAGCAGCCGATTTTTAAACCTAAAGATTCCAAGCTTATTTAGGACTCTATCTATTCTTTTGCCGTCTTTCCCAGTTGTAGTCTTTAAAAACTCATAAACAGTAAAAGGAAAGGGATGGTAAAAATCCTGAGGAAGATAGTTGACGGTTTTAACTCTCTCTGAAGGGGGGAGCTCCCTTACCTCTACTCCGTTAACCTTCACGCTTCCTGAGTATGGGTAAAAACCTCCCAAAGACTTAAGAAGGGTGGTTTTACCTGCGCCGTTTTTCCCAACAACTCCAACAACTCTTCCCGTTTCAACCGAAAACGAAACGTTTTTTAGAACTCTAAAGGATAGTTCCCTAAGCTCTACCACCGGTATACCTCCACAAAATGTAGAGGAAAAGGGGAACGCCGAGAAGAGCTGTAACAACTCCGGCAGGGAGAACGGTAGGGTATAGGAGAACTTTAGCTATTAAGTGTGAGAGGGTTAAACTCCCTCCTCCAACGGCAAAGGAGAGGGGAAGAAGCTGTTTTCCCTGTCTGTATCCTAAAAACCTAACAGCGTGGGGAACAACTATTCCAATAAATCCAATAATCCCGCAGTAGGCAACAAACAGTGAAAGCGGCAGAGAGGAGAGAATGAGTAAAAGGAACCTTTCCCTTCTCGGGTCAACGCCTGAAAAGAAGGCGGTTTCATCCCCCAAAGAGATAAGGTCAAGGGCTCTTGAGCGAATAGTAATGAAAAGAAGGAAGATAAGGGAGATGAGGAACAGAAAAACGGCCGTTGTAACTTCAACCGGCGAAATGTAGCCGAGGGTAAAAAGAAGAGCCTCTTGAAGGGTATAAACGGGAAAGAGAGCGTATAGGAAGAGAATCAATGCCGAGAAGAAAGCCGTTAAGCCTACTCCGAAGAGGAGAACAGAAAGGGGGTCGCTAAAAAGCCTAAAGGCGAGAACTATAAGGAGAACGGAAAACAAACCACCAAAGAGAGCTCCCCCTTCAAGGGGAAACCCGAAAACAGAAGATAGGGCTGCTCCTAAAGCTGCTCCTGCAGCGGTTCCGAGGGTATAGGGTTCTGCCAAAGGGTTCTTGAGAGCTCCCTGAAAAACTCCTCCGGCAACGGCTAAAGAACCTCCAAAACCAAAGGAGAGAAAGAGCTCTGGAAGCCTTAAAAACAGGACAAGTTTTTTTGAAGGGAAGCCCCAAAAAAGAAAAAGAACGGGCGGAAGAACCGTTAACATAAAAAGAGTTACTTTCCGCAAACTGCCCTCCGGAGCTCCCCAATACCTTCTAAAACCCTTGGGCTGGGGTGGAGTAAGTTGTCTGAAGGCCTGAGCTTAACGGCGTGAAAACCCTTTAAAAATGGAGAGCTGCCTGTGCTGATGAGAATAACGAGGTCTAAGTTTAAATCCTCTAAAGACTCGTAAGACAGAGCAGAAAAGCTCGTATCTGGAACAACCTGAGCCCCGGCCAAAGAGAAAATTTCACCTAAGTAGCTCTCTTTTCCGGCAACGTATAAGGGTTTTAGAGAAATGACAATCAGAACGCGCTTTTCCTTTAAACACCAGGAGAGGGGGAGAACTCTCTCTTTTATTCTTCTTAAGAGCTCCCTCCCCTTTTTCTCATCACCTCCGAGGAGCTCCCCCAACCTCCCGGTAGCACTAATTACATCCTCAAGGGAAACGAGCCTAAAAACCAAAACGTTTAACCCTAAACGCTTTAAGGCTTCAATATCTCTCTTGGGAGTCATCGTTGTAGCGATAATTAAGTCAGGGTGGAGACTGTATATCTTCTCTAAATTCGGATTTACGATTCCCCCTACTCTCTCCTTACCTTTACAGACCTTTCCGGAACAGAAAACAGTTACACCGATTAGCTTATTTCCTGCTCCAACGTAGGCAACAATGTCCGTAAGTGCCGGAGAGAGGGAAACAACTCTGTCAAATCCAAAACTGTTCAAGGTAAACAGAAAAAACGCCAAAAGACAAAGAAATACCCTTTTCACTTCACCTCCCTGCCCCGAACCCCCGCAGGGCAGTCGGTTTTTCGCACGGGCCGGTCTCCCGGCTCGCAGGGTTAGTTAGGCCAGTGCCTTCCCGGGGTAGCGGCTGTTAACCTTTCTACCCCAGTGGCAAAGGCCTCGGTTTTTCCCTGCTTACGGTTGCGGGGACAGCGCCGGACTTTCACCGGACTTCCCGTTCACCCGTGCAGCCAAATTTTAACAGAAGGGCTGTATAATTTAGTCTTACTTACAAGCAGGAGTTAAGAAATGCCACAGTTTCAGTTTGCAAGGATAGACAGGCTTCCTCCTTACGTTTTTGCTGTAGTAAACGACCTGAAGATGAAGTTAAGGAGAGCCGGGGAAGACATTGTTGACCTCGGAATGGGAAATCCAGACCTTCCTACACCTCAGCACATAGTTGACAAGCTCTGTGAGGCGGCCCAAAACCCTAAAAACCATAGGTATTCTCAGACAAAGGGTCTTTTCAAGCTGAGGGAAGCGTTAGCCCTTTGGTACAAAAGGAAGTATAACGTTGCCTTAGACCCGGAAACTGAAGTAATCACAACGATAGGTTCAAAGGAAGGACTTGCCCACCTTGCACTTACCCTTATTAACCCCGGAGACGTTGCAATCGTTCCAACTCCTGCTTACCCGATACACCCTTACTCAATTATCATTGCCGGAGGAGACGTCCGGAGCGTTCCGATCCTTACAGAAGAGGGCTTTGACCCGGAAGCCTTCTTTGAATCTATAGTAAAAGCTTACAAGGAAAGCTGGCCGAGACCAAAGGTCTTAATCCTTAACTTTCCCCATAACCCGACGACTGCAACCGTTGACCTTCCGTTCTTTGAGAAGGTGGTTGACTTTGCTAAGGAAAATAACTTGATAGTAATTCAAGACCTTGCCTACGCAGAGATTGCCTTTGACGGTTACATCCCTCCAAGTATCCTTCAGGTTAAGGGAGCCAAAGAGGTAGCCGTTGAGTTTTACTCCTTATCTAAAACCTACTCAATGGCCGGCTGGAGGGTCGGCTTTGCCGCCGGAAATAAGGAGGTAATCCACGCCCTCTACAGGATGAAGAGCTACTTAGACTACGGAATGTTCCAGCCTATCCAGATAGCTGCAATTATAGCCCTAAAAGGTGACCAGTCTTGTGTTAAGGAGTATAGGAAAATCTACGAGAGCAGAAGGAACACGTTAGTTGAAGGGTTAAATAGGATAGGCTGGCAGGTTGAGAAGCCCAAGGCAACGATGTTCGTCTGGGCAAAGATTCCTGAGAAGTTCCAGTCTATGGGCTCACTAGAGTTCTCAAAGATGCTCCTATTAGATGGTAAAGTTGCCGTCTCTCCGGGAGTCGGTTTCGGAGAATATGGAGATAAATACGTAAGGTTTGCCTTAGTTGAGAACGAGCTAAGGATAAAACAGGCCGTTAGGGGAATAAAGAGGGCATTTGAGAAGTATGGCCTGAGGAACATCAAGATTTAAGCCGGAGGAGGCTGTGGAGAGTTTTAAGGTCGGTATTATCGGCTGCGGAACGGTTGGAGGGGGAGTTGTAGAGCTCCTTCTTAAAAACGCCGAGATAATTGAAAAAAGAGTAGGGAAACCCGTTGAGATAGCGTTCGTTGCAGATAGAGATACAAAAAAAGTGAAAGGGCTCGGAGTTCCTGAGGAAAAGATTTACGACAACGGCCTAAAAGCCCTTGAAGTTCCCTGCGATGCAGTCGTTGAGCTGATAGGAGGAACCGGGATTGCAAAGAGGGTAGTTGAGGGAGCTCTAAAAAGGAAACGGCACGTAGTTACTGCAAATAAGGCACTCCTTGCAGACTACGGAAGGGAGCTCTTCTTGTTGGCGAAAGAAAACGGAGTTTCTCTCAAGTTTGAGGCAAGCGTTGGCGGAGGGATTCCTGTAATTAAGGCTTTAAGGGAAGGGCTCGTTGGAAACAGGATAGAGGCCATATACGGAATAATAAACGGAACTGCAAACTACGTTCTAACAGAGATGAGCCAGAGGGGAGTTGACTTTGAAACAGCTCTAAGGAAGGCTCAGGAACTTGGGTTTGCCGAGGCAGACCCAACGTTAGACGTTGACGGGTTTGACGCAGCCCACAAGATTGCAATCCTCTCAAGCCTTGCCTACTGCCGCTGGGTTAAGACGGAAAACGTTTTCGTTAAGGGAATAAGAGAGTTAACTCCCTTTGATATAGAAGTAGCCCAGGAGGAGTTTGGCTATTCAGTCAAGCTCCTTGCAATAGCTAAATTCACAGACGGAGAGTTGGAGGTAAGGGTTCACCCTGCTATGATTCCTGAGGAGAACATCCTCTCAAGCGTTAACGGAGTATTTAACGCTTGTCTGATAGAGGGGGACTTCGTTGGGGATACACTCTACTACGGTAATGGAGCCGGAAGGAGACCAACTGCAAGTGCCGTTGTTAGCGACATCGTTGACCTTGCCCTCGGAAACAAGTTTGACGTTCCCAAGTGCCTTTTAGGAGGAGAAGGGGAGCTCCCACTTAAACCTCAAAACCAGTTTACCTCAAGTTTTTACTTGAGGTTTACAGCCCTTGACAGACCCGGAGTTCTTGCCAAAATAGCTGAAATACTGGGAAGGGAGAAGATCAGCATAAAGAGCGCCCTCCAGAAGAACGTTGACTTTGAGGGTGGAGTCCCGATAGTTATGACAACCCACCCTGCCAAAAAGGAGCAGATAGACAGGGCAGTTGCCGAGATTGACAACCTTGACGTTATAGTAAAGCCGACGTTCATCTGTATGATTGAGGAGCTCTAAGATGGTAATAGTAGCCTTAGACTTTGACAGCTGCGAGAGAGCTCTAAACTTAGTTGACCTGTTAGGAGATACAATAAACCACTACAAGGTTGGACTGGAGCTCTTCTCAAGGTGCGGAATAGAGGTTGTAAAAAAGATTTCAGAAAGAGGGAAGAAAGTCTTTTTAGACCTCAAATACCACGATATTCCAAACACCGTTAAATCTGCTGCAAGGGTGGCAGTAGAGGGGGGAGTCTGGATGTTCAACGTCCACGCTTTGGGAGGATACGAGTTCCTCAAACAGGTTGCAGAGTTTAACAGGGAATACTCAGAAAAACTTGGAGCTAAAAGACCTCTACTTATAGCAGTGACAGTTCTAACAAGTATGGACGAAAGCGACCTAAAAAGCGTCGGAATTAACAGTACCGTTAAGGAAGAAGTTTTAAGACTGGCAGAGCTCTCAAAAAAAGCTGGGTTAGACGGAGTCGTCTGCTCGGCCAAAGAGGTTCGCCTCATAAAGGAAAACCTCGGAGAAGACTTTATAACAGTTACTCCGGGGATAAGACCGACTTGGGCTGTAAGGAACGACCAGAAAAGGGTTGTAACTCCAAAAGATGCCGTGAAACTTGGAGCTGACTACATGGTAATTGGAAGGCCGATAACTCAGGCAGAAGAGCCTAAGAAAGCTGCTGAGGCCGTTCTGAAAGAGATTCAAAGTCAGAAACAACGTTTCTAAGGGATTGGTAAACTTTTAGAGCTTTCTCTTGAGAAATCAGTCTTCCTTTATTAATAGTCTTTAGATGAACGCTAAGGACATTTACAACTTTCCTGTCAACCTCCCCCTTCTCTGCTAACTGGACTATTAGCTTCAAAGCGTCTTCAGAGGACATAGCCTTCTTGTAAGGTCTGGATTCTGTCAGGGCAGTAAAGATGTCTGCTACAGCCATTATTCTTGAACCTAAAGGAATTTGGTTAGCTTTTAACTTAAAGGGATATCCCTTTCCATTAAGCCTCTCATGGTGGTAGGCGGCCCACTTAACTATTTCTCCGTCATCAATAAACTCAGATAGAATCTTGTAGGTGTAGTAGACGTGTGTTTTTATAGTGTTGAACTCAGCTTCTGTAAGTTTACCTTCCTTTTCAAGGATTGCCTTTGGAATAAAGAGCTTTCCTATATCGTGAAGAAAGCCTGCAATTCTCATCTTTCTAAGCTCAGCGGGACTGAACTGAAAGTAGGAAGCCAGTTGAACGGCAGTTTGGGCAACTCCTGAAGAGTGGGTTGCTGTAAAAGGGCTTTTGAAGTCTATGATATAACCAAAGAGGTTTATAATTTTTAGGAACTCTTTGTAGCTTATCGCAAAGCTAAATTTTTTTAACCAATTCGCAATGGAATCTTTAAAGTAGCTTGGTTCTAAGTAAAGCTCAAACCAGAAGGTTTCTACAGGTAAGAAGAAGTGTAAAAACAGATCAACAAGTTTTGGATGAAACACAGAACCTTTTAGTTTAAGGAGCTTTTCTTTTAAGAGTTCAACAGCCTTAAATAAATCAACTCCTTTTTCAAGCTGGGTGTTCATAAACACATCTATTCTGTCTGAAAGATAAATAATTTGAGAAGAAAAGGTAATTTCCTTAGGATTTTCTAAAAACTCCTTATATGTTCTGTGATGATCCCTTATTATCTTTGCAACCTTTGCAAAGGATGGGTAGTCCTTTAAGAGTTTGTAACCTATAAAAGCATGAAGGTGAACGTTCAGGTTTTCAGCAGTTTCACTCTTTAAGAGGTACGTTTGATTTTTCTCTCTGAAGAGTAGAATCCCTACATCGTGGAAAAGACCAGCTAAAAGAAGGTTTCTTAAAAAACTTACGGAATATGTAAGTTTACTTCCAATACTTACCGCTATAAAGGCAACTCTATAGTTATGGTCTCTAAGGAAAGAATCAACAGCTGCGTGAAGGTTAGTAGCAGATATTATGAGATCGTTAATTTTAAGAAGGTTTAATAACAATCTCCCTCTCCCTAAAATTTAAATGGGGGCAAAAGCCCCCTCTTCTTAGTTACTCGGCAGAGATTGCATCTGTTGGGCAGACCTCTACGCATGCACCACAGTCAATACAGTCGTCCGGGTTGATGTAGTATTTTCCGTCGTCAGTTGGGCTGATGGCGTTTGTTGGACATACAGATGCACATGCGCCACAGCCAATGCAGAGTTCAGGGTCAATCTTGTGAGCCATAGTTCTCACCTCCTTAGATAGTAAGGATTTCCTCCTCTTTCTTAGAGAGGAGGTTGTCCACCTCTTTCACGAATCTATCTGTAATTTTCTGGAGTTCGTCTTTAGCCCTTTTAATGTCATCCTCCGAATATCCGCCTTCTTTCTTCAGTTTGTCAAGCTCTTTCATTATCTCGTGACGAATATTTCTAATTGCAATTCTCGCCTGTTCGGCCAACTTTCCGGCCTTCTTAACAAGCTCCTTCCTTCTCTCCTCCGTTAACGGCGGAAGGATAATTCTAATGATGTTACCGTCCCTCTGAGGCTGAACTCCTAAATCTGACTCCCTTACGGCCTTCTCAACGTTGGGAACCACGGAGGCGTCCCAAGGCTGGATTACGATCTGGTTAGCCTCGGGAACAGAGATCTGAGCGATCTGCTTTATCGTCATTATGGAGCCGTAGTAATCAACCTTTATGTCCTCAACTAAAACGGTAGAAGCTCTCCCAGTCCTTAAACCTGCAAACTCTCCCTTTAGAACTTCAACGGCCTTTTTCATCCTCTTTTCTGCATCTTTCAGCAGCTCGTTAATCATAGCCCCTCTCCTTCAACCAGTGATCCTACTGTCTCTCCTTTTACAACCTTCTCCAAGTTTCCCGGTTTTCTGACGTCAAAAACAACAATTGGAATGTTGTTCTCCATACACAGGGAAACGGCGGCAGAGTCCATAACCTTTATACCATTTGTAATTACTTCCTTATACGAGAGCTTGTCAAGTTTCTTGGCATTCTGGTCTTTCATCGGGTCTGCCGTATAGATTCCGTCAACTTTCGTAGCTTTGAGAAGAACGTCGGCGTTTATCTCAGCAGCCCTTAAAGCAGCAGCTGTGTCGGTGGTAAAGAACGGATTTCCAGTTCCGGCTCCAAATATAACCACCCTTCCCTTCTCAAGGTGTCTTATTGCCCTCCTCCTTATGTAGGGCTCTGCAATTTCTCTCATCTCTATCGCAGTTAGAACTCTCGTATGGAGACCTTCTTTTTCAAGGGCGTCTTGGAGTGCAAGGGCGTTTATCACAGTTGCAAGCATACCCATGTAGTCTGCAGTAGCCCTGTCCATTCCCTGAGTAGCTCCGGAGACTCCCCTGAAGATGTTTCCACCACCAATAACAATGGCAACTTGAACTCCAAGGTCCACAACTTTCTTAATCTCCTGGGCGAGCCTTCGGAGGAACTCAGGGTCAATTCCGTAGGGTTTATTCCCCTGGAGTGCTTCTCCACTTAGCTTTAGAAGAATGCGCTTATACTTGAACCCCATCTTTACCTTCTTTAAAGGAGTTAGAAAATTATACGAAAAGGGGGCAGGAGCCCCCTAAAGGTTACTTACCTACTTCAAAGCGGCAGAAACGCTTAACCTTAATGTTCTCACCGAGCTTTGTGATGTAGTCTGTGAGAAGTTCTTGAATTGTCTTGCTGTCGTCTTTGATCCAGGGTTGCTCAAGGAGACACTTTTCAGAGAAGAACTTAGCAAGCCTTCCTTCTACTATCTTCTCAACGATGTGCTCAGGCTTCCCTTCTGCAAGAGCTTGCTGCTTCAGAATTTCTTTTTCCTTCTCAACTGCTTCAGCAGGAACTTCCTCCCTACTTACATACTCAGGAGCCATTGCAGCAACCTGCATAGCTATCTCGTGGCCTAGCTGCTTAAAGTCTTCAGTCCTTGCAACGAAGTCCGTCTCACAGTTGAGCTCAACTAAAGCTCCCACCTTTCCACCTGCGTGGATGTAAGAGACTACGATTCCTTCAGCAGTTGCCCTCTCAGCCTTCTTTGCAGCTTTAGCTGCTCCCTTCTTCCTAAGTATCTCTACGGCCTTCTCTATGTCTCCTCCGGCCTCCTGAAGGGCTTTCTTACAGTCAACGATTCCGGCTCCGGTTTTCTCACGGAGCTCCTTTATCATCTGAGTCGTTATCTCAGCCATTTCTCCTCCTCCTTCTTACTCTTCTGGAAGGAAGTCAAGCTCTTCTTCGGCTGCTTCCTCTCCCTCTGCAAGCTTAATTGCGTCTCTCCTCATCTTTCCTTCAAGGACAGCATCTGCAATCCTTGAGGTGAGAAGTTTGATAGCTCTGATGGCGTCGTCGTTTGCAGGGATCGGGTAGTCAACGAGGTCTGGGTCTGCGTTTGTGTCAACCAGGGCGACGATCGGAACTCCTGCCTTCCTTGCCTCTCTAACGGCGTTCTCCTCCCTAACGATGTCAACGATAAAGAGGGCGTCCGGTAGGCGGTTCATGTTCTCAATACCGCCGATGTACTTCTCAAGCTTCTCCTTTTTCCTGCGAAGCTTAACGGCCTCTTTCTTCGGAAGCTGCTCTAAAACGCCTTCCTCTTCCATTTTTTTGAGCATCTTTAACTTGTAAACAGACTTCCTGATCGTTTGGAAGTTTGTCAGGGTTCCGCCGAGCCACCTCTTGTTAACGTAGAACATTCCGCAGCGCTTTGCCTCTTCCTCTACAATGTCCTGACCCTGCTTCTTCGTGCAGACGAAGAGGACTTTTCCGCCGTTTGCAACGAGGTCTGCGATGTAGTCGTAGGCCTCCTCAAAGTATTTGATGGTCTGCTGAAGGTCAATGATGTGGATGCCGTTACGCTCTGTGAAGATGAACTTCTTCATCTTCGGGTTCCAGCGCTCCTTCTGGTGGCCGAAGTGGACGCCAGCCTCAAGGAGCTCCTTCATCGTTACCCTTTGGCCTGGAGGCCTGGGCTTGAAGGCTTCCTGCTCCTGAACCTCTTGAGTCTGTTCCTGCTGAACTTCTTGAGCCTCTTGGTTTACCTGAGGCTGCTGCTCTTTCATCTCCTCAGACATACCTACCTCCTGTTTAGGTTTTTCCTCCCGAGCCTTCACCCTCCGGAAGAACCCAAAAGGGCACCCCTTCCGGAGTCTGGCCGGTGAGTTTTCAACGGGAAATATATCCTATTTGAAAAAGAAAAGAAACCTCAAGAATTTGGTGACTTCCTCCCTTACTAAGGGGCTTCCCACTTCACAGGGTGCAGTAGCAACCTCCACGGGCATAAGTTCGGGGCAGCCTATCTTAAATTTTTCCCCAACCGCCGCCTCCGGGGGTTTCAATTCTCAACTTCTCTCCAGGGTGGAAGCGCCTTGTAAACTTTGCAGGGAGCTCCACCTCCTCACCTGTCGGTTTAATCAGAACGTTCATTCCTCTCTTTCCGGGTTTTCCTCCCTGAAGGCCGTAAGGGTTGTGGGTTCTCCTTTCAGAAACTACGGTAACGTAAACCTCCTCTAAGAAGAGGAGCTCCCTGACAATTCCGTCTCCTCCTCTCCACTTTCCCTCTCCTCCTGAGTTCTCCCTTACTGAGTACTCCGTAACCATTACTGGAAACTGGAACTCAAGGGCTTCAACGGGAGTATTTAGGGTGTTCGTCATGTGAGTCTGAACGGCACTTTCACCGTTAAATCCTTTTCCTGCTCCTGCCCCACCTCCAACGGTTTCGTAGTATGTGAAACTGTCGTTTCCAAAACTCAAGTTGTTCATAGTTCCCTGAGATGCAGCTGGAATCTTTTCTGGGACGGCCTTAGAGAGAGCTCCAAGGAGGACGTCCGTAATCCTCTGAGACGTTTCAACGTTTCCGCCGGAGACTGCTGCCGGGAACTCTGCGTCAACCACCGTTCCAGGTTTCGTTATCACCTTTATAGGCCTGAGTATTCCCTCGTTCGTTGGAATGTTCTCCTCTGCTAAACACCTGAAAACGTAGAGAGTAGATGAAACCACAATTGACCTTACTGCGTTTAAACAGCCCCTCACCTGAGGGCTTGAAGGGGAGAAGTCAACGAGAGCTTTATCGCCTTCCACCGTAAGAACTACCCTTATTCTAACGTTCCTGTTTCCTGCTCCGTCGTCGTCTAAGAAGTCCCCGAAGGGGTAAACTCCGTCCGGGATTTCAGAAATTACCTTTCTCATCATTCTCTCAGAGTAGTCAAGGAGGGCTTCTGAGTAGGCTTCTAAAACTTCAGGAGAGTATTTCTTAAGAAGCTCCTCCAATCTCTTTATCCCCACCCTGTTTGCCATTATTTGGGCTTTAAAGTCTCCTTCCCTCTCCTCAGGGGTTCTGGTGTTTGCCTTTAAAAGGTTCAGAAAGTCTTTTAAAACCTTACCTTTCTCAACGCACTTAACAGGAGGTATTACCAACCCTTCCTGAAAGAGGCTCGTAGAGAGGGGCATTGAGCCCGGAGTTATACCTCCGACGTCTGAGTGGTGGGCTCTGTTTGCAACGTAAAAGAGGAGCTTCCCTTCGTAGTAGACCGGAGCAACCACCGTTATGTCTGGAAGGTGTGTCCCACCTCTAAAGGGGTCATTAACGACGGCCATATCTCCCTCTTTCAGATTTACCCTTTCAATAACACTCCTAACAGACATCGGCATTGAGCCGAGGTGAACGGGAATGTGTGCAGCCTGGGCAATCATACGGCCGTGGCGGTCAAATATTGCACAGGAAAAATCTCTCCTCTCTTTTATGTTGGGAGAGAAGGCCGTCCTCTGGAGAACAGCTCCCATCTCCTCTGCAACCGAGATTAGGGCATTCTTTATAACCTCAAGCTTTATCGGGTTAACCATTTTCTACCTCTAAGAGCAGGTTTCCGTAGCTGTCAACCTTCACGGTGGCAAAGGGTGGAACTACGATGGTTGAGCTGTACTCAACTATAAGGGCAGGCCCTCTGAAGGAGTGGCTGGGAAGGAGTTTCTCCCTGTCTAAAACCGGAGTTTCTACCCATTCCCCGTCAAAGTAGACCTTTTTACACTTCAAGAGAGCTCCCTCCGGGAAACCCTCTCCACAGGCAGCCACAGGCTCAATTGTAGGTTTTTCGGCCGTTCCAACAGCCCTGACCCTTACGTTAACTACCTCAACTTCCCTGTTGTGCCTGTAGCCGTAAACTTTCTCGTGGAGCTCCTCAAAGCTCTCCTTAAAACCTTCTGAATATGGAACCGTCAACTCAAAGGACTGCCCCTTGTACCTAACGTCAACCTGCCTTTCTAAGACAACCTCTCCTGTAAACTCCTCACCTTCCATCTCCTTTAGAGCTCTCTCCTCAAGCTCCCTGAAGTGTTCTTCCAAGTTCTCCTTAGTTGCCTCTCTTTCTGTAAGCATAACGGTCTTAGAGTAGTCTTTAACGACGTCTGATAGAACCATTCCAAGGGCTGAGAGTATTCCGGGGTTCTTCGGAACGAGAACTCTGGGGATAGAGAGCTCCCTCGCAAGGTAAGCTGCGTGCATTCCCCCGGCACCTCCAAACGAAACAAGGGTAAACTCCTCCGGGGCGTAACCTTTTTCAACAGATATGACCCTTAAAGCCTTTGCCATCTTCGTGTTGGCCACCTCTAAAATTCCCTCTGCAAGCTCTAAAGGAGTTATTCCTAACCTCTTTGCCATCTCCTTAAAGTAGGGAGTTAGCCTCTCGGGGTAGATTTTCATCTTCCCCCCTAAGAAGTGGTCGGGGTCTAAGCGGCCTAAGAAGAGGTTTGCGTCTGTAACGGTTATCCTCTCCCCTCTGCCGTAGCATATAGGTCCCGGGTCGGCTCCCGAACTCTCCGGGCCTACCTGAAGAGCTCCGCCACTGTCAACCCAGGCTATCGAGCCTCCCCCTGCTCCGACAGTATGAATCTCAATAACCGGAACCTTTACAGGTAGGCCTGAAATTTTTGAGTCAACTGAGAGCTTAGGCCTTCCGTCTATCAGGGAGACGTCCGTTGACGTTCCCCCCATGTCAAAGGTTATGAGCTTCTCAAAGCCGGCTAACTTTCCGACCTTCCACGCCCCTATGACCCCTCCTGAAGGCCCAGAAAGGACGGTTCTAACCGGCTCTTTAGATGCAGTTTCCGGAGAGATAACCCCTCCGTTTGACTGCATAATCCTCAGTGTGTCTCCCTCTTTCAGGTTCTTCACCAAGTAATCAACGTATCCCTTAACTTTCGGCATAACAAAGGCGTTGACGACCGTTGTTGAAGCCCTCTCATATTCTCTAAACTCTGGAACAATCTCAGAAGAAACCGAAACAAAGAATCCTTCTTTTTCAAGCCTCTCTTTAACCTTTAGTTCGTCAGCAGGGTTTAAGAAAGAGAAGAGAAACGAGACGGCAACGGACTCAACCTTTAGCTCCTTTAACTTCTCAACTAACTCATCAACCTCTCTCTCTTTCAGTGTTTCAACGTGCTTTCCCTTTGAGTTAAGCCTACAGGAGAGGCCAAAGGAGAGCTCCCTCGGAACAAGGTGCTTCACCTTCTTTACCTTGAAGGAGTAGAGCTCCTCCCTGTTCTGCCTTCCTATCTCTAAAAGGTCTTCAAATCCTCTGTTCGTTATGAACGAGGTTCTTGCCCCTTTCCTCTCTAAAACTGCGTTTGTGGCAACTGTCGTTCCATGGGTTATCCTCCTCCTCTCTCCTCCAATCTGGGAAAGCCCCTTTAAAACGGCCTCAGCCGGGTTTTTGGGAGTTGAGAGAACTTTTAAGACCTGCCACTTTCCATCCTTAAGGTATATGAAATCTGTAAATGTTCCTCCTGTATCAACTCCTACAACAACCATTTCTCTCTCCGGTTTGTTTTGACTTATTCTAAAATAGTTATTCAAACCCTTGGGAGGTCGTTATTTTGGAGAGAAAGCCCGTCGGAGTTGAGATATTTGACAAGATTGCCCACAAGTATGACTCAATCTCAAGGTTTCTCTCCTTAGGAATTATCCCAAGGTGGCAGAGGGAACTAGTTAAAGGTTTAGAGAAACCGGAAAGGGTTTTAGACCTTGCCTGTGGAACTGGAGATGTGGGAGCTCTCCTTTTAAAGAGGGCAGAAATCGTTGTAGGTCTTGACTACTCACTACCGATGCTTGAAGTTGCCAAGAGGAAGTACCCGGAGCTCTATTTGGTCAGAGGAGACGCCCTTAATACACCGTTTCCGGATAAAACCTTTGATACGGTTACTGTTTCCCTTGCTCTCAGACACTTTGAAGACCCTGAAGGAGGACTCAGAGAAATCAGACGAGTTTTAAGAGAGGGTGGAGAGGTTAGAATCTTAGAGGTTTCAATTCCCAAAAACTTTGCCCTGAGGTTCTTATTTCTCCAGTTCCTAAAAAGGGTGATGCTACCCCTTGGAAAACTCAGGTCTAAGGCTGACGTTACAAAACACCTCTACGAGACCATAGCCAACTTTCCACACTACGAGGAGCTCTTAGAGATTGCAAAAAGCGTCGGTTTTAAAGGCGGTAGCTACAGACCGCTACTTTTTGGAATGGCTACGATTTACACGCTGAAAGGATAATCGTATAATACGATTTTGAATTGTTTATTTTCTTTTTTTCAAATCGGTGGAGGGAACCGTGAGAAGGCTTTTACTTGTGGCAGGAACTCTCCTCACTACCGCAAGCTGCGGCGGCGGTGGTGGAGGACTGGCAAAACCCGACGTCCACTATAGAGACTTTGGAATAAACGTTGCCAAGAGAAGTGTTTCCTATCTAACACCTGAAAATCACAAAGACGGCTGGGGACAGAGCAACTGTTTAATCTGCCACCAGAACTTCAAGCACACAATGGCAACTCCCGACATGCCGGCAGACAAGTATCAAAGTTTAATTAACAGCGCTGTAGAAAAGGTTGGAATAAACAACTCTATACTCGTCTGCTCTGCCTGCCACGGAACAAACGGAGTAACAAAAACGGGAGCGGGACAGCCCGTTGAAAGGAAGTGCTTAGTCTGTCACGACAACTTTGAAAGGCTCCACTTCTACAGGGGAACTTCCCAAAGGAAACACTTCCACGACTTTAACGGAAACGGAAGAATTGACGACTTTGACTGCGTAGTCTGCCACTGGCAGCCCGACATGGATGGAATTGTAGAGCCCTATACAGACTTTGGAAGAATAGGCGGAACAGTTAAAAGAAACTCTCAAGACCTCTGTCTAACCTGCCACTCAAAAGGTTGGGGTTCTTTAAGTGGTGAAAAATTGGCCGACACGAACGGAGACGGCGTTGCAGATGCGAAGATTTCTCCTACTCAAACGCCTCCAGATATTGCAACTCCTTGGATAGATAACTGGCACGGCTTAAACGAGTTCACTGCTGGAGATAAACCCTTTAAGAATATTGACATTTCCGGGGAACTCCTCTTCTATACCAAGCACGAGGCTTTAGAGTGTGTAGACTGTCACAACCCTCACGGAAGCAACAATGATAAGCTGATAGTTGAAAAAGTAGGAGAGACTTTAACGCTCGTTAAAGCAGTAAAACAGGTGGATAACACCGCCGAGGTAAAGTATGTCCTAATAGACCCTCAAACAACAGCATTCTTTAAAGACCTCAGCTACAGCGGAGTAGTAGAGGCGAAAGGAAAGACCTACGACCTTTCAAACTCTGGAGAACTAAAGGCTTACGTTAACCTACCTGTTAAAAACGATGACTCGTCTAACGAAACGAACAGGGCAACTGTTCCATCACTGTGTGCAGCTTGCCACGACGGTACTTCAAGTTACTCAAGTGTCAATAACCTTGGACTACCAAAGGACATAGCTACACACGGCGGTGACTCAAGCTGCGTTAAATGTCACTCCCACGGTGGGGGAACCTTCTAAGGTTCTCCTTCCCTTATTTCAAAACCATTTTTACGCCTATAACAATTAAGAGAACTCCAAAAAGCCTTTTCAGAAGGTGCTGGTTCATCCTGTGGAGGAGCTTCACGCCAAACCGACTGCCTAAAATTCCCCCGAGGGCAACAAAAACCGCTGCCGGAACGTAGATGTAACCAAGCTGCCAGCTGAGAACTTTGTGGGCAGGAGTGATCATGTAGAGAAGAGTTCCGAGAAAAGCGTTTATAAATGAAACAACAGAGGCAAGGACTACAACCCGCTTAGTCTCTATCTGAGAAAGGCTGAAGAGAAACGTATTAACAACAACTCCACCACCTATTCCAAGTAAAGCACTGGCAAAGGCGGAAAGGAGAAGGACTAAAGGAATGAGAAGCTCTTCACTTAGAGATATAGAGGGAGCTCCTCCCTTATCGGTAATCAGCTTGATACTTAAAAGGAGAAGGAAAAGGCCAAATATCTTCTTTAAAACGTATCCAGAAACAAAGTGTGAAAAGAGAACGCCTGAGAGAATACCTACAAATATCCACGGAAGGAGTTTAAGGAGCTCCCTTAAATCAACTTTACCACTTAGAACGTGAACTCCCGACGTAAAGAGGGTTGAGACTGTTATTACTGCAAGACTCGTTGCTACCGAGATTTTGAACCCGACCTCTTCAGGAACTCCTAAGTAGCCAGAGAAGAAATAGTTAAACATGGGAACTAAAATTACACCCCCTCCAATCCCAAAAAGCCCAGCAGAAAAACCGGCAATTAAACCTGCAATAAAGAGGAGAACGTAAACTTCCATACTACTTAACCTTTTTACTTACCCATTTTAAGTAAGGAGAAAAGACAAAAGAGGTTAGAATAGCGACTATCTGGGGAACTTCGTAGGGGTAGAGCTCCACCGATCTTCTCTCTGTAGTCTTTAAAAAGCAAGCTATTTCTTCCAACCTTCCCTTCCGGTAGAAACTCTTAATCTCTCCTACAACTTGAGCACAGGCTCAAGGGTTTTTAGAGCAGATTTAAAATTTATCCTAAAAGGAGATTAACTCCTCCGTCTCCATAGCCCTCTTTATGTCCTCTTTTAGTTTATCAACGTTAACCGTGTAAACCGTTCCAGAGTAACCTTCTAAGAGCTCCAATGCGTTCTCAAGCAAGAGCTTAAACCCTCTAAAGTTGTAGTTTGAAAGGTGGTAGTAGGCGACCCCTATCTGAATTAGTGCCTGAAGGAACTCCCTCTCTTTCCCAAACTCCCCCATCCAGACTTCCTCTAAAATCTCGTGGACTTCAAAGTAAAGACCTTTTTTAAAGAGAAGCCTTGCCATCTTAACGTTTTTCTCTATGTCCTCTCCTACCGGTTTAAAGTCTGGTGGGAGCTCTCTTAAAAACCCATCGTAGTTTTTCGCCTTCTCCCTTACGTATTCTTCAGTTATTGGATCATCTGGAGAGAACTTTAAGGAACTGCCCTCTACCTTAAAGAGGGGAAACTCCGAAACGACTTCCTCTAAAACTTTTTCTGAGTAATTTCCTTCTCTCTCAAAGACTGAATCTACGACTGCCTTTAACTTTAGAAGGTGTTTCTCTTCTTTTTCCCTTAGGTAGTCGCAGAGGTTGTGGGCAAACCAGTTTCTAACTTCAAACAGATCCATTGTGGCTTCCTCGGTGGTTGTGAAAGGGGGAAGGAGCTCCCCCTTAATTAGTTATCTGAACCAACGACTTCGTCCGGGTGGGCAATCCTTCCAAGGATTGCAGAAGCTGCCGCAACTGCCGGTGAAGCAAGGTAGACTTCACTTTCAGGGTGACCCATACGGCCTACAAAGTTCCTGTTCGTCGTTGCAACTGCCCTCTCACCTTTGGCCAAGATTCCCATGTGTCCGCCAAGACACGGACCACAGGTTGGAGTTGATACGACGCATTCTGCGTCAAGGAAGATGTCAATAAGACCCTCTTTTAGAGCCTGCCTGTAAATTTCCTGAGTTGCAGGTATAACGATACAGCGAACGTTTGGGTTTACCTTCTTCCCTTTCAAGATTTGGGCTGCAATTCTTAAGTCGCTAATCCTTCCGTTTGTGCAGGAACCGATAACAACTTGATCAATTGTTACGTGGGTTGCCTCTGTTACAGGCCTTGTGTTTGAAGGAAGGTATGGAAATGCAACTTGAGGCTCAATCTTTGAAACGTCTATCTCGTAAACCTCTGAGTATTCGGCATCTGGGTCGGACTTGTAGAGCTTGTAGGGTCTTTTGGCCCTTCCCTTAACGTATTCAAGTGTTATCTCGTCTGGCTCAATGATTCCGTTTTTAGCTCCAGCCTCAATAGCCATGTTACAGATCGTAAATCTGTCGTCCATGGGGAGCTCCCTTATGGCCTCTCCTGTGTGCTCCATCGTCTTGTAGAGAGCTCCGTCAACCCCTATCTTTCCAATAACGTAGAGAATGATATCCTTACCACCTACCCACTTTTGGCGTTTACCGTAGTAGATAAATTTCATCTGCTCGGGAACTTTGAACCATACCTCTCCTGTTAGCCAGGCGTATGCCATGTCCGTTGAGCCTACTCCTGTTGAAAAAGCTCCGAGGGCTCCGTAGGTGCACGTATGGGAGTCTGCTCCGATTACAACGTCTCCAGGAACCACAACTCCTTGCTCAGGTAAGAGGGCGTGCTCAATACCAACCCTTCCTTCCGGCCAGAAGTGCTTAATCCCAAACTCCTTTGCAAAGTCCCTCATCATCTTAACCTGCTCTGCAGCCTTAATGTCCTTGGCCGGAACGAAGTGGTCTGGAACTAAGGCTATCCTCTCCCTATCCCAAACGTTCTTAGCGCCTAAGGCTTTAACCTGTTTGATGGCAATTGGGGCTGTAACGTCGTTTGCAAGGGCTATGTCTACCTTACACATAACAAGTTCACCTGGGTAAACCTCCTTCTTACCTGCATGGTCTGCCAGTATCTTCTGTGTTATCGTCATTCCCATCTCGTCTCTCCTTTTAGGAGTTTTAGAGCTTGAAATTATATCAGTGGCTTTAGTTTAACCAGCTGAAATTGTAGAATTTCGGCAGGGAGGGAAACTTGAAACTCCTCTTTGGTGGAAGTTTTAACCCGGTTCACCTTGGACACCTCCTTGTTGCAAGGGACGTCCTTGAGGACTTCGGTTTTAAAGAAGTCATTTTCGTTCCGGCAAACGTCCAGCCGTTAAAAGGGGAGCTCCTCATTCCTTCAGAAGTTCGGCTGAGGGCCCTGAAAGAGGCGGTTAAACCTGAACCTCGGTTTAAAGTTTGGGACTACGAGCTCAAAAAGGGAGGGATTTCATACACATACGAGACGTTGGAGGAGTTCCACAGACTCTACGGAGAAGAGCCCGTTTTTATGATGGGAACGGACTCTTTTAAGAGCTTCCCAAAGTGGAAAAAGCCAAAGAGGATTTTGGAGCTCTCTAAAGTTTTAGTCGTCTCAAGACCGGGTGAAAAAGTCAACTTAGATTCCGTTTTAGAGAAAGTAGGAGTAAAGGTTCCTACTGCGGAGTTTAAAAAGGGAAAAACCAAACTGAACGGCTGGAGGGTGGCCCTTTACAGGGGAAGGTTAATTGAGATTAGTGCAACCGAAATCAGAGAAAGGTTAAAATCTGGCCGACCGATTACATACATGGTTCCTGAAAAAGTTGAAGAAATTCTAAGGAGGTGGCGGGAAGATGCCTTACAGCAAAATGTTTAAGAAGATGACCCTTAGAGACGTCCCACCACAAGAACTTGAAGGGAAAAAGGTTTTTGTAAGAGTTGACTTTAACGTTCCAATTGAAGACGGCGTTATCACAAACGACAAGAGGATTAGAGCTGCCCTTCCGACGATTAATTACCTGATGGATCATAAGGCGAAAGTCGTTCTCTGTTCCCACTTAGATAGACCAAAGGGGTGGGATCCGAAACTCTCCCTAAAACCTGTAGCTGAAAGGCTTTCAAGGCTTTTAGAGAAAGAGGTAAAGTTTATTCCCGACTGTATCGGGGAAGTAGCTAAAAAAGGGGTTGAGGAGCTCAAACCAGGAGAAGTAGCCCTCCTTGAAAACGTTAGGTTTTACCCGGAGGAGACGAAAAACGACCCTAAGTTTGCTAAAAAACTTGCAGATCTTGCAGACATATACGTTAACGACGCCTTCGGAACTGCCCATAGGAAACACGCCTCAACCTACGGAATTACAGAGTTCGTAAAGCTTGCAGTTGCAGGATTTCTCCTTGAAAAGGAAATAAAGTATCTTGAGAGAGCTCTGGCAAACCCTGAAAGGCCGTTAGTCCTCATAATCGGTGGCTCAAAAGTTTCTGGGAAGTTGGAGGTTATAGAGAACCTTTTAAAAATCGTTGACAAGATGCTCGTTGGCGGCGGTATGGCCTACACCTTCCTCAAGGCTGCCGGGTATAACGTAGGAAAGTCTTTGGTTGAAGATGAGCTGATAGACACTGCAAAAAGGATTATGAAAGATGCCGAGGAAAAGGGAGTTAAGTTCTACATCCCGGTTGACAGCAACAACGCAGATGAGTTTTCTCCAACTGCCCATACGAAACTTACCACCTACAAGGAAATCCCTGACGACATGATGGGCTTAGACATAGGTCCTGCAACCGTTGAACTCTTTAAAGAGGCTCTATCAGACGCGAAGACAATTCTCTGGAACGGCCCAATGGGAGTTTTTGAGTTTGAGAAGTTCCGCTTCGGAACGATGGCAATCGGAAAGATAGTTGCAGAACGCAAAGAAGCTCTCAGAATCGTAGGCGGTGGGGACAGCGTTGCCGCAATTGAGATGCTTGGACTGGAGCACGAAGTTGACCACGTCTCAACGGGTGGAGGTGCTTTCCTACAGTTCCTTGCAGGTAAGGAGCTCCCCGGAGTAATGGCACTTACAGATAAAGAGTAGTTTCGGCGGGAGCTCCCGCCTTCTAATAAACAATTAGGTTTACTCCCCTATACCTCAGGTAGGGTATCTCCTCAGACTTGTCAAAGGAGTCAACCATAAACCAGTCTTTCTTAGGAGTTGATATTAAAAGTCCCTCTACGACGAACTTTGACCTCTTCCCGTTTGTCCCCGGCGGCTCATAGAGGACAAGTTTTACAAACTTGTTTGCCAAAGGAATCAGTGAGAGAATTGACTCCACATCGTTGAGGAAGTTCCCTGTAAGAACGAAAACTTTATACCCCTGAAGCTCTAAATTGGTTCTTTTCTCAGGGGTAATGTAATCGTAAACAACGGCTATTTTAAAGTCTGGAAAGACCATTCCTTCCAGAATCTCCTGTCCCTTTTTACCGGTCAGCAGGTAGATGAGCTGGGATATCTTGTCAAGCCCTTCGCCTGTAAGGATTTTTAACTCACCCCAACCTTCTCTATCGTCGGGAACTTTAAATCTGGGTTCAACAACGGCAATTCCGTAGGCCAAAAGTAAGTTCTTCAGCGTTGGAGGTGTATCGGGAGAGCTATTTATCACAGTTCTCTGACCTGTAAACCGGTTGTAAGCAAGGTAGTCGTAGTGGTAGGTTAAAATGTCGTTCTCCCCAATAATAAGGGTTCCGTTCTTCTGAACCGATGAGAAGTTTGCAGATATAGCAGACTCAAGAACCGTCCCGAGGGAATCACTGTTAACAACCGATATTCCAGCTTCTGAAAGGGACTTTTTTACGTTTCCCGGAAGGTTTGAAAAATCTATTAAAAATCTTCTTCCACCTACAGTTACCAGAGGGTCTTTTCTAAATGATATCTTCCTATCTCCGACAAAAAGGTATCCGTCTCTATTTACACTGCCTCCTAAACGTTGAATAAGCTGGAGCTCCCTCTCCTCATTCAATTTTTTAGAAACTTTTTTGGGAGTTTTGAGAACGGGAGCTCCATTCTCAACTGGAAGCTTTATAGTCTGACCGACGTATATTAAGTCAGGATTTTTTATGTTATTCAGTTTCACAACCTCATAGAGAAGATGAAATGGAACTTTAAATAACTTCATTATCTTTAACAGAGTATCTCCTTTCTTTACCTTGTAAACAACAAATTTCTTCTCAAGTTTAGGTGAAACTTGCTCCTTGACAACGTTTATCTGATAAGTTGCACCGTAAGCTGAATAAGAAATCAAAGAGAGAATCAAGAGAACTTTCTTAACCATTTCTCTAAATCCCTCAGTGCTCTTTCGGCAAGGTATTTTCTACGGTTAAGTTTACCCTTTATTCTCCTTTCAGGGGGAGGAAGAAGTCCGAAGTTTGCGTTCATAGGCTGGAAGGTTTTCGGGTCTGCACTTGTGATGTATTTAAAAAGAGCTCCAACCATGGTAGTCTCCGGCGGGTAAATTGGCTCCTTTCCATCTAAAAGCCTTGAAGCGTTAAGGCCTGCAATAATCCCTGTTGCCGCAGATTCGGGGTAACCTTCAACTCCCGTTATCTGCCCTGCAAAGAGAACTTTTGGGTTCTTCTTCAGCTGTAAAGTCCTCAAAAGGAGTTTTGGAGAGTTTATAAAGGTGTTTCTGTGGATACTCCCGTAACGAGCAAACTCTGCGTTCTCAAGTCCTGGGATGAGCCTAAAGACTCTTTTCTGCTCAGGGTACTTGAGCTTTGTCTGAAAGCCAACCAAGTTTAAAAGGGTTCCCTCTCTGTTCTCCTTCCTTAGCTGTACAACTGCAAAGGGCTGTTTCCCCGTCCTCGGGTCAATTAGTCCAACAGGTTTTAGAGGACCAAAGAGAAGGGTCTGCTTTCCCCTCTCGGCCATTTCCTCTATCGGCATACAACCTTCAAAGTAACAGGCCTTTTCAAAGTCCTTAAGGGGAACTTTCTCGGCCTCCATAAGGGCGTTGTAGAACCTTTCATACTCTTCTTCAGTCATCGGGCAATTAAGGTAGTCGTCTCCTCCCTTACCGTAACGGGAACCCCAGAAACATTTAGAGTAGTCAATTGTATCGGCGTAAACGATTGGTGAAATGGCGTCGTAGAAGTGGAGCTCCTCCTCTCCCAAGTATTCCCTCAAAAACTCTGAAAACCTATCTGAGGTTAAAGGTCCCGTTGCAACTATGGTTATTCCTTCTTTCGGGAGCTCTATAACCTCTTCCCTGATTAATTTAACGTTTGGATTACTTTCTATCTTCTCCGTTATGTAGTCTGCAAACTTTTCCCTGTCTACGGCCAGAGCTCCCCCTGCAGGAACTGCAGTCTTCTTCGCAGCCTCAACAACCAAAGAGCCCAACTTCTCCATTTCTGCCTTTAAAAGGCCTCTCGGAGTGGTTATGTCTATTCCGCCAAGAGTGTTGGAACAGACAAGCTCTGCAAGTTTATCGGTTTTGTGGGCTGGGGTTGTCTTCTCTGGTCTCATCTCAAAAAGCCTTACCTTTTTTCCCTCTTTAGCCAGCCTGTAGGCAGCTTCAACTCCAGCCAGTCCACCGCCAATAACGTTTACTACCTTCATCTCTCTCCTTCAGTGAATTTTGTAGATTTTAAGATAGTTCTTTCTGTGACTCGTGCTCTCCTTTCCGACCAGCCTCACCTTCCCAAACCCCATTGTTGTTTTCCTTCCTATCCCGAAAACTCGGCAAACCTTGAGAAGGCATTGAGGTATTTGAGGAGCTCCGGCTTCGGAGCTGGCGGAGGTTTTGGAGGATGCGGAGCAGGGGGAAGGTAAACCAAATTAGGAGAGAAAGTTGGGAAAGGTTTTAGTAGCAGTTCTTTTAATCGTTTTGGCTGTTCTGTTCATCTACGTTATCTCAAACCTCGTAGGAAGGTTTTTCGGGTTTACAAAGCTTGAATATCTCCAGTTCGGTGAAGAGGTTGAAAAGAGGCCTTAGGTAAAGTGGTAGAGGGAGGGAGCTCCCTCCCTTAATTAGAAGAAGTAGAGAACGCTACCCTGGAACCTGTTAACCGTTCCGTCTCCGTATTTATTCCCCGCAAAATCTGTATCCGGGTAGTCTGTCTTAACCCTTAAGTACTCTCCCATAAAGCCTAAAGAGTGGGTAAGCCTGTAAAAGGCGTTGGCGTAATACATAGTGTTCTTTAACCTTGCTAACACAGGATATTTTCCGTTGTACTGAAGGTCATCATCGTCGGGGTTATCTACTCCGTATCCCAAGTGGAAAATCCACTGAGGATTCGGTTTAAGTGTTACTTCTACCCAACCTCCTTTTGCATCAATTTCTTTTGCATTAATAGGATAACCTTTAAGTTTTGTATCTACCTTTCCTCCACTGTATACGTATAGAACTCCCTGACCAACTCCTCCCGTATACCAACCACCAAGGTTTCTACCTTTCCAGAGCTTTCCGGATATTGTGAGCCATCCTGCCGGAGAAATTGCTCCTTCTAAGCCGTAAGAGTAAGTATCAAGGTTTTTCTCATCGCCATTAGAAAGGGTAACCTGTTCTTTTCCAACATGGCCTATAGCTCCAACGTGGAGCTTAACACTTCCAAGGCTGAAATCGTAAGCTAATCTTCCTTGAACGTCAGGTCTTCCAGAGTTTGAACCTGTATCTATCCACGGCTTAAGAGTCGGATCAGGGTCTCCCCAAACTTTATCAAGGGCTACTTGTGTAGTTAACTTACTCTCTTCAAACTTTAAAAGCTTTGTGAATCTGATCTGAGGAATACGGTAACCGATATTACCCATCATAGCACCGGAAGGGAAGTTTGAAAGATGAGGATAGAGTTGGGTTAGAAGCATCCAGTCAAGACCAGCTCTAATGTTCCAGTCCTCTTTTCCGAACTGAACCCAGGCCTTCCTTACTCTGATTCCGGCGTGGTTGGGGTTGTTGTCGTTGTCGTCAAGTGTTCCATAGAAATCAAACTCAAAGTTTCCGAGTATGTTGTAGTCTCCCTCTTTAGTTTTTATCAGGAAACCGAAACGGCTGTGCTTAAAGTTGATGTTGAAGTCATTGTCGTTACTATGTTTAAGGTAAGGAAACGAACTGTCTATAACTTTGCCATCAGAGTTTTCAGGTAGTGCAAAGAGGATAAAGTCTTTTCCTACGGCTTTTGAATCTGAATAGGATGCGTCAATCTTGAAGTAGCCGTAGAAGTCAACGGCCTTACCGGTTTTGCTCTTAAAAGACGGAGCTCCCTTCGCAGAAACAGTCGGAACTCCTCCCAACTTACTCCTTAAAACCTTTACTTCCTGGCGGAGCTCCCTGTTCTCTTCCCTTACCTGCTGGAGCTCTTTCTGCATCTGCTCAATCATCTGCTTCAGCTGTTCAACCTCCGGGTCTGAAGCCTGAGACGGCGAAACGGAAGATGCAACTAAAACTAAGCTTGTAAGTAACAGAGCTCTTCTCATAATTCCCCACCTCCTCCTAAGAGAACTTTTTGACCCTAACGGCCTTACCTTCGCTCCTTGGTATCTCTCCCTTCTTCTTTAGAGTTACCTTTATGTGAAGACCTAAGAGGCTGTATATCTCCTCCTCAATCCTCTCCTTTAAGCTCTCGTCCTGCCTCTCAGACTCAATTACCACCTCAACAGTGTCCTTTCCTTCAACTTTCCCGATAATTATCTGGTAGTTAGGAAGGACTTCGGGGTACTTCATTATCACCTCTTCAACCTGCCTCGGGTAAAAGCAGACTCCCTTAACCTTTAACATATCGTCTGTTCTTCCCTTTATCCTGTCAAGCCTCAGGTGAGTCCTTCCACAGTTACACCTCTCCCGTGAAACCACCTTAGTTATATCTCTGGTTCTGTACCTAACGAGGGGAAGCCCTTCCCTTGTGAGGGTCGTTACTACCAGCTCTCCCTCTTCTCCGTCCGGAAGGACGTCTCCCGTTTCCGGGTCAATAATTTCAACGATGTAGTGGTCTTCCCAGACGTGGATTCCAGAGTGGGCTTTACAGTCTATTCCCAGTCCAACTCCTCCCGTTTCAGTCATCCCTATAATGTCAAAGGTCTCTATTCCCATTTCCTTCTCAACGTATCGGCGCATCTCGTCACTCCAGACCTCTGCGCCGAAGATACCAACTCTAAGGTTTGTTTCTGAGAAGTCAAAACCCTCCTCCCTTGCCACCTCTATCAGCCTTATTGCGTAAGAGGCGATTCCTGCAAGGGCAGTAGTTCCAAAGTCTTTCATGAACTTCAGCTGTAGGAGGCTCCTTCCGGGGCCTATGGGAACAACAAAACAGCCGATCTTCTCAGCCCCGTAGTGGAAGCCGAAGCCTCCGTTAAAGAGACCAAACGATGGTGTAATCTGAAGAACGTCTGTATAGTTAAGACCTGCGGTAGAGAGGCACCTTGCCATAACCTCTGCCCACTGTTCAACGTCTGAAGGGGTGTAGGGGTTGACTACAGGCGTTCCCGTAGTTCCGGAGGACATTTGAAACCTTACAAACTCGCACTTGTCGCCGCAGGCAAGCCCGAAAGGGTAGTTCTCTCTCAGGTCTTCTTTTGTAAGGAAGGGAAAGCTCTTTAAATCTTCAAGGCTCTTTAAATCTGAAGGCTCCGGTTTTCCGATCTTCTCCCAGTATTTTCTGTTTTTCTCCTTTATCCTTGAAACAGTTTTCTTCAGCCTATCCAACTGCAGTTTCTCAAGGAGCTCCCTATCTAAAGTCTCCAATCTCCTTTGAAACATCCCTCCTCCAGCAAATTTAAAACCTCTAATAATATCTAGATTTTATACAATATTTTCATATTCATTTGAAAGGGAGGTAGGGAATGTCCTTAAAAGAGAAGGACTACTTGCCAAGGGAGGAACTCCAAGCACTCCAGCTAAAGAGGTTAAAGGAGACGGTTGAGAGGGTTTACCACCTCGTTCCATTCTACAGGAATAAGTTTGACGAGGCTGGAGTAAAACCTTCAGACGTAAAAAGTTTAGATGACTTAAAGAAACTTCCCTTTACCACGAAGCAAGACCTTAGGAATAACTACCCCTTCGGCCTCTTCGCCGTTACTATGGATCAGGTTGTCAGGATTCACTCATCCTCAGGAACAACCGGAAAGCCGACGGTTGTAGGCTACACGAGGCACGACCTGAAGGTGTGGACTGAAGTGATGGTTAGAACGTACCTGATGGCAGACGTTAACGAGAAAGACGTAGTCCACAACGCCTACGGTTATGGACTGTTTACAGGGGGATTGGGATTCCACTACGGGGCAGAGGCAATAGGAGCAGCAGTTGTTCCGGCAAGCGGAGGTTTTACGAAAAGGCAGTTAATGTTAATGAAAGACTTTGGAGCGACGGTTCTCTGCTGCACTCCCTCCTTTGCCCTCCACCTTGCAGAGGTTGCAAGGGAAGAAGGATACAACCTTCAGGAAGACTTTAAGCTGAGGGCAGGTTTCTTCGGGGCTGAGCCTGCATCTAAGGCTCTAAAGGAGACTGTTGCAAAGGAGTGGGGAATTCAGTACGTTGAGGCATACGGACTTTCGGAGATCATAGGCCCGGGAGTTGCCGCAAGCTGTGAGCACGGTAACCTCCACATTTTTGAAGACCATTTCATCCCAGAAGTCATAGACCCGGAAACCGGAGAAGTTTTACCAGACGGAGAGGAAGGGGAGCTTGTAATAACGACCCTGACGAAACAGGCACTTCCTATGATTCGCTACAGGACGAAAGACATAACTGTAATCCACAGAGAGCCCTGCTCCTGCGGTAGGACTCTTCTCTACATTGAGAGTATAAAGGGAAGGGCTGACGATATGCTGATCGTTAACGGCGTAAACGTCTTCCCGTCCCAGGTTGAACACGTTATTGCAAAGGTTGAAGGGGTTACTCCAAACTACGTTATCGTTGTAGATAAGAAGGGGGTTTTAGATAAGCTTGAAGTCTGGGTTGAAGTTGACGAAAACATCCTTAGAGACGGCGTTGGAACACTGGAGAGGCTTCAAAGGAAGCTTGAGGAGGAGCTCCTAAACAACCTCTACATAAACGCCAAAGTGAAATTAGTTGAGCCCAAAACATTGGAGAGGAGTATGGGTAAGGCCAAGAGGATTGTTGACAGGAGACAACTTGAAGGTTAGGAGGAGAGAATGAGAGGAAAGTATGGAGTTAAGCAGATATCGGTCTTCTTAGAAAACAGGAGGGGAAGGCTTGCAGACGTTGCAAGGGCCCTTGCTGAAGCAGAGGTAAACATAAGAGCTCTCTTCTTAGCAGACTCCTCTGAGTTTGGAATACTGAGGCTTGTCGTAAACAACCCTGAAAAGGCAAGAGCTGTCCTCTCTGCCAAAGGTTTTGCCGCAAGCGAAACAGAAGTTTTCGCCGTTGAGGTTGAGGATAAGCCCGGAGGGTTCTACAGGGTTGTTAAGACCCTGTCTGAAAATGGAATTGACGTTGAGTATACCTATGCCTTTGCAGGTGCCTCAAACAGGGCAATTCTCTTCTTCAAGGTTCCAGACGATGATTTTGAAAAAGCTCTAAGCCTCCTCCACGGCGAAGGCCACAAGTTAGTAGAGGCTGCAGAGTTTTACTCCTAGAACAATTAGGGGGTGTCAGATGGATTTCTTAATGGCGGTTCTGCCAATTTTGGTGGTTCTGTTTGGAATGCTCTTCTTTTCCCGCTCTGGCGTTTTTATGTCTGTGGTTGGCTGGATTTTCGCAGGCCTTGTAGCCTACCTGTACTTTAAAACTCCCCTTTCTGTTGTTTGGGGAGCAAGCGTTTACGGTATCGTCAAGGCCTTTGCAATTACGTTTGCCGTTGCCTTTACAATGCTGATGATATTCATAATGAGGGAGACGGAAGCTCTCGATGAGGTAGTTAAAACAATTCTTTCAATCACTAAAGACAAAGTCCAGCAGACTCTGTTTATTGGCTTAGGTTTCGGTTCACTTGCAACGTCTTTAGGTGTCGTAACTCCTGCACTTTTTCCACCGGTCTTTGTAGCCTTAGGTTTTACTCCTCTTGCTGCCGTTGCAATATCGGTTCTCTGCTACGACCCTCTAACTTCATTTGCGCTCCTCTCTATTCCCATAACCCTTCCCGCAAAGGTTGCATGGGGTCCTTTTGGGATTCACCCTCCCGGGATTAAGGACTTAGACCACTTCATCTGGAGCTTCACTCAGCACATAACCGTTTTCCTTCCGGTTGTCTCCGTTGGTTTTGCCTTTATGATGCTCTACTTCGTCGGAAAGTGGGAAGCCATTAAGAAAAACTGGTTTGGGGCTACAGTTGCAGGGCTTACTCTCTCTCTAACGGCTTTACTTTTAGCCTTTACGAGAATAGTCCCCGTGGAAGTTATCGGTATCTTCTCAGGTTTTCTAACTATGGTTGTTTCATACTTCATCTACAAGAGGAGAAGTGAGGAAAAGGTAAAGTTAGATATAGAATTTTTAAAGGCTGCATCTCCATGGATTCTCCTATTTACCTTTTCCCTCATAACGAACTACCCTCCAGTTAAAAAGTTCTTAGCCCAGCTCCCTGGAAACCTTGAAGTTCTTACAATTGCTGGAAAAAAGGAAGATCTTAACGTCCTTGCCCACGTCTACTTCTGGATTTTGGTTTCAACAGTTCTATCACTGCCGATTCTAAAGCCAACGGGAGAGCAGCTCAAGAAGGCATTTAGTGCGTGGATAAAGAGCGTCTGGAAGCCCTTTATCGCCTACTCTCTCTTCTTCGCTGTTGCCTTTATAATGGCCTGGTCTGGAATGGAGTTTGTAAACGGAAAGCTCCACCCGATGGTTCAGTTTAAGCAGCTCAACATGGACTACATCATAGGGAAAACACTTGCAGACTGGTTCGGTTCTCTCTACCCGTTAGTCTCTCCGTTCTTAGGGCTGCTTGGAGCCTTTGTAGGTGGAAGTGAGACGGCCTCAAACGTTCTATTTGCAAAGATACAGTTCGGAGCCACCGTTGCGACTGTTGGAGCTCCCGCCTTTATGGCCATTTACGGAGCCCATGCAGTTGCAGGAGGAATAGCAAGCGCCATAACTCCTTCAAAGATTACAAACGCTGCTGCTTTAGTAGGAGTTAAAGGAAAGGAGGAGGGAGAGCTCCTAAAAACCCTAATCCTTCCTGTTTTAGCACTAACCCTCTTTGTTGGAGTTATGGTTCAGCTAATTGTTCTTACCGTAAAGTAGTTAAAACTCTGCAGAGTAGATTATCCTCAGTGGGCATGCGGGTATGCAGTGGCCGCAGCCCACGCACTTGTCCTTGTTGAATTCAACCCTGTAGGTTTTTGGGTCTAAGTAAAAGGCGTTTGTCGGACAGGGGGCTATGCAGGCTCCACAGTGGACGCACTTTTCGTCTTCCCTGAATATGTCAAGCTCTAAGGGTTTAAGCTTTATCTTTAGGCTCAGTAGGAACTTAACCGCCTCTCCTATTTTCTTCCTGTCCCCTCGGAGCTCTACAACCGCCGAGCCCTCCATCTTTGGGAGAATTTCAGCCCTCAGTATGTTGACGACCAAGTCGTAGTCTTTTACCAACTTATATATAACCGGCTTGTCCCAAGTCTCCTTGGGAAAGTGGAGAACTAACCTCGTTGATGTCTCTTTCAACTAACTACCCCTTCTTGAGAATGAGTATCAACACGATTTTAATATACCTTTACCTTTAAGACTTAACAACCTGAACGGGAATTCTCTTCCTCACAAATACCTTCATAAACTGCTGGAATTTTCCGGTAAGTCCCGGTTCCCTTGAGACAAGTCCGAACAGAACGTCTTCGTCCCCTTTAACCCTGAAGTAGAAGCTGTAGGTGTAGATGAGCCAGGTCTTCTTGTATCCTGCAGCAGCCGCCTCTACCTTTTTCCAGTCAACCTCTCTAACAGTGTTCCCTCTAAAGTCCTTTACCTTTACTCCCTTTGGAGTTAAGAGGAGCTCAAAGCTCTTTAGGAAAGGTCTTGACTGCCAGATGACAACTCCTGCAAAGATAAGGGCTAAAGCTCCGAGTATCCATTTCCACGGTGAGGAGAGGAAGAGAGCTCCGACAAAGAAAAGAAAATCAAAGATGAGAGGAACTGCGATGAATAGAATGTCCTGCTTAACTCTAAACTCTCTCCTCTCCATCAGCTAACCTCCAGCATTCTCTCAATCGCCTGCCTTGCTCCCTCTGCTACCTCTGGGTTAACCCGAACCTCAAACTGCTCCCTCTCAAGGGCTCTAAGGAGTCTCTCAACCGTTATCATCTTCATCTGGTCGCAGATAAACTCGCTGTAGGCAGGTATAAACTCAACGTCCGGCCTCAGTTTTTTGAGCTGGTAGATTGTTCCCTTTTCGGTTCCAACTATTACCTTCTTTGACTTAGTTTCCTTTACGAACCTAACTATTTGCGAGGTGCTTCCTACAAAGTCTGCAATGTCCCTTACCTCTTTCCTACACTCGGGGTGGACGACAAAAACGGCATCTGGGTTTTCCTCTTTTACCCTTACTGCCTCTTCCAGAGTCAGTTTCTGATGGACGGGGCAGTATCCATTCCAGACCTTAACCTCCTTTCCCTTTACCTTCTCTGCAACGAATGAGCCAAGGTTCTTGTCTGGAACGAATAGGATTTTCTCAGCGCCTAAGGACTCAACGATTCTCACGGCGTTTGCAGAGGTGCAGCAGATGTCTGAAACCGCCTTAACGTCGGCAGAGCTGTTCACGTAGGTAACAACCACGTAGTCAGGGTTTTTCTCCCTGAACTCCTTTATCTCTTCGGCAATTGCCATATCTGCCATAAGGCAGCCGGCTTTATAGTAGGGAATGAGGACTTTTCTGTCAGGGTTTAAAATCTTTGCCGTCTCTGCCATAAAGTAGACGCCGCAGAAGACAATAATGTCTCCCTCTGCCTCCTTTGCCTTCCTTGCAAGCTCAAGTGAATCTCCGACGAAGTCTGCAACCTCCTGGAGAGCTCCGTCAACGTAGTAGTGGGCAAGGACAACGGCCCTCTTCTCCTCTTTTAGTTCCTCTATCCTCTCTAAAACGTCCATTTCTACTCCCACTCAATCGTTCCCGGGGGTTTTGATGTAATGTCGTAAACGACCCTGTTTACCCCTTCAACCTCGTTGATTATTCTGTTTGATATCCTCTCAAGGAGCTCGTAGGGAAGCTTTACCCAGTCGGCTGTCATCCCGTCTGTGCTCTCAACAGCCCTAACGGCTATAACGTAGTCGTAAGTTCTGACATCTCCCATAACTCCGACTGTTTGAATCGGCAGAAATACGGCAAAGGACTGCCATATCTTGTCGTAAAGTCCTGCCTTCTTAATCTCCTCAAGGACTATGGCGTCAGCTTCCCTCAGTATTTTTAGGTATTCCGGCTTAACTTCTCCAATTATCCTTATAGCAAGGCCTGGTCCAGGGAAGGGCTGTCTCTTTATTATCTCCTCAGGAAGTCCAAGCTCCCTTCCGAGCTCTCTAACCTCGTCCTTAAAGAGCTCCCTTAGTGGTTCAATGAGTTTAAAGTTTAGCCTTTCTGGAAGCCCTCCAACGTTGTGGTGGGACTTTATCGTTGCAGAGGGGCCCTTAACGGAAACGCTCTCTATTACGTCTGGGTAGAGGGTTCCCTGGGCTAAGAACTCTGCGTTTGGTATCTTCTTCGCTTCCTCCTCAAAGACCTCAATGAAAGTGTGGCCGATTATCTTCCGTTTCTTCTCAGGGTCTGTTACCCCTTTTAGCCTCTCTAAGAAGAGTTCTGAGGCGTCAACTACCCTAAAGTTCTTCATGTGGAACTTCTCTTTAAAAGTCCTCTCTACAGTCTCCCTCTCCCCTTTTCTTAAAAGACCTGTATCAACGAATATCGGGTAGAGCTGATCTCCAATTGCCCTGTGAAGGAGTGCAGCAACGACTGAGGAGTCAACTCCTCCGGAGAGGGCACATATTACGTTCTTGTCTCCAACGGTTTTCCTAATCTTCTCTACCTCATACTCAATGAAGTTGTGCATCGTCCAGGTCTGTTCACAGCCGCAGATTCTCACTGCAAAGTTCTCAAGAATTCTGTCTCCGTACTGGGTGTGTTTAACCTCCGGGTGGAACTGGACTCCAAATATCTTCCTCTCTCTATTCCTGATTGCTGCGTATGGGGCGTTTTCCGTTTCGGCTATCGGCTCAAAGCCTTCCGGAATTCTCAGAACTCTGTCTCCGTGGCTCATCCAGACAGTAAACCGTTCTGGGAGACCGTAGAAGAGGTCCGAGTTGTCTAAAACACGGAGCTCCGCCTTCCCATACTCGTGTCTCTCTGCCCTAACTACTTCTCCTCCAAAGAGGTAAGTAATCAGCTGCATTCCGTAGCAGATGCCGAGGACAGGAACTCCCAAGTTAAATATTTCCTTACTTACTTTTGGAGAACCTGGAGCGTAAACGCTTGCAGGCCCTCCGGATAGGATTATTCCCTTCGGCTTAAACTCTTTAATCTTCTCAATCGGCTTGTTGTAGGGGTGAATCTCACAGTAGACGTGCTTCTCCCTCAGCCTCCTTGCAATGAGCTGAGTATACTGGGAGCCAAAGTCCAAAATGAGAATCTTACTTTCGTGAATGTCCTTAGCGGCCATAACCTCTCCTAAATTAGAGTTTCTTCAAAACAAAGTAGAGAAAGACCATTGAGACTGTAAATCCAACGATAAATATAACAATTAGTTCAAGTAGTTTAGTGTCCACGTTAGCCCCTTAAGGAGTTTTGAGGAGAAATTTTAACCTTTACAGGATAAAAAGTTCTCGGTCGGCTCCAACGAAGAAACAGATGGCCCTTTCCAGCTTCTCTAACTCATCTTGAGAGAGGGAAGTTATCCTGTCGGGAATTAGCCTTCCTTTATCTATGGCTCTTAACTGGTCAATCATAATTGCAGAGTCTTTTTCTAAACGGTCTCTCGCTTTAATGAAAAGCCTCATCGGATACTTACCCTTGAGGTTTGAAGTTAAGGGAGCAACGAGAACCGTTGGGTAAACGTTAAGTATCTCCTGTCTCTGAACAATTACTACAGGTCTAACTTTCCCCGGTTCCGCTCCTTTCGTTGGGCTAAGTTTGGCAAGGTATATGCCACCTCTAATCAATTCCATCGTTTATAGTGCCTTCAAGCTCTTTTATTTCTTCAAGGTTTTCAGGGTCTTTTGAAAGCTCCTCGGCAGACTCAATAAGGTTTTTTAACATCTCCTGTCTTTCAAGCTCCTTCTTGTATAGGAGAAGAGCTCTCTCTAAAATTGCCCTTTTTGGACTTCCTGTTTTCCTTGAAAGAGTCTCTAACAGTTCAAAAAGGCTGTCGTTTAACTCCACTGTGAGCGTTTTCAAGTTTTGCCTCCAAGTAGTTTCAACTGAAAATTTATTTGTCAGCCAGCAGATTAGCCACGGAACTTTTTCTTGAACTTTTCAAGGAGCTCCCCCCTTCCAAAAACCTTAATCCGTCGGTAGTTGTAAAACTTAAAAACCATATGGACATACTGGCAAGCAAACTCTCCGTCTAATCCGCTACAGCAGGGAACTACCTTTTTTCCGTCCTTACACTCAACTGAAAGTGAGTTAAGGAACTTCAGCTTACCTCCCCTTTTTCCCCTCCTTAAAGGGTCTCTCCACTGGCGAACCATATTTGCCTTACACTCGTGGAGCTCCAAAACCTCCTTTCCAGAGAAGGCGACGTCAATCTCTTTGTCTGAGAGCTTTCTACTTTTCTTAAAGACCTTACACTGGTTGACCCTTCTATACCTTCCATCAAAGGCAAAAGGACCAAGCTTTGACACCAAAACCTCTAAAAGGTCTCCCCTCTGTCTATCTCCTGAGAGGAAGAAGGAACGGAGAACTTTCAGAACTTTCTCAGCCGAGGAAAAGTCTACAAGCCCGAGCTCAACCATATCCTTAACGGCCAAGAAGACCCTCTCTGCCTTAACCCTCTGAGAGTCTGTTGGCCTGAAGCTGTTAACGACCTCTAAAAGGAGTGAAAAGGCTTTGGGGTTCTTTGAGAGAGTTCTCAAAAAAGCGTCTATTTCCCTGTTCCTGATTGAGGAGAGTCTCTTTCCCTTCCTACAGCTACAGCTCATAGTGAATTTCCTTCAGGAAGATTCCGGACTTTAACAGGTAAAGAGGAAGGAACGACAAGAACTCCCTTTCTTTTGCCTTCTCAACCCTCTTTAGAACCGTTGCCCTTCTCGTTCCCGGTTTGGCCTTTACCACAGAAACGTTAACAAACCGAACGTTTGCAACCTGAAACCGGTCTCCGACGATAGAGCCGGAGAGCTCCACGGCAACTTTATAACTGTTCCCCTTCTTCTCCAAAACGTCACAGGCAACAGAGAGGTTTAGTGTGCACTCACCGACCCCTTCCACAGAAGGGTCAACGAAGACCTCCTGAAGAACCCATCTACTTGAAACCTCAGTCATCCATCTCCTCTAAAATTTCAACGAGTTCACACAGGTAGTCTAAAGAGGAAGTGAGCCAAACCTTAAGCTCAATCTCTTTTTCACTTCCGGAGTTAAGAGCCCACTGGAGCCTCTGGAAAACCCTGTAAAAGGCGTTGTAAACGGCCTTTCGTTTTTTTAAGGGAGCTCCGTCCAACCTCTTAAATCCCTTCCTTAAAATTTTTAGCTTTTTCAAGCCCCTTCTGTTTACAAGTTCAGTGAGAGCTCTGTTTGTAATCCTTTTCCTGTCTAAAGAGTTGAGAGTCTGAAGAAACGTTTCCTCAAACAGGAGAAACTGTTCAGAAGGCTTAAGAAAGTAAAGAGAAGGCACTTTTCTTGTTCTCTTTTCAACCTTTAGAACTAAAACAGCCATGCTAAAATTCTACCACTATGAACTACGAAATATTCATATCCGAAAAACCTCAAAACGGCAGGGACATAAAGGAAATAGACGGACTTCCAGTAGTAATTCCCGTTCAGGTTCATGAGGCAAACGTTGTATTCGTCGGATCAGTTCCAAAAAAAAATCCCGTAGCAGACGGCCTTGTAACCGATACAAAAAACATCTGGATTGGAGTTCTAACGGCAGACTGCCTTCCGATCTTCTTGATAGGTGAAACTGCCGTAGGGGTAGTTCACGCCGGCTGGAGAGGGACCCTTAAAGGTATAACTTTCAACGCAGTTTCCTACATAAACAGGTTTACAAGGGTGAAAAAGGCGATTTTGGGAGTTGGAATCTGCAGGAACTGTTACGAGGTAGGGGAAGACATGTATAAACTCTTTCCAAAAGAGTATAAAAGGTGCTTCTATGAATTAGAAGGGGGAAAGTTCTTGTTTGACCTTAAAGAGGCCAACAGGATACAGCTGAAAGCCGCCGGAGTTTCGGAAATTGAGGATTTAAACCTCTGCTCCGTGTGTAACAACGACAGGTTCTTCTCCTACAGAAAGGAGAAAACCGACAAGAGAACACTCTCTGCCATAAGGTTGATTTAATGGAGCTCCTTCTCACTTTAGCACTCTTTTTCAAAAAAGGCTTTGGGTTCCAAAGGATAAAAAAGCTCATTGATAACTACGGCTCTCTAAAGGAAGGTATTAGAGAGGAAAAGATAGAACTCTCAGAGGAGTTAAAACGGGCTGAAGAAGAGGTAAAAAAAGCAGAAAAGTCAGGCGTAAAAATCGTTCCATTTACCTCTAAAAACTACCCTAAAAAGCTTTTAGACATCTCTCAGCCTCCAGTAGTTCTATACGTTAAGGGGGAGATGAAGGAAAAACCGGCAGTTGCAGTCGTAGGGTCAAGGCGGTGTTCCTCCTACGGAAGGAGCGTTGCCTTTAGGTTCGGAAAGTTCTTATCTGAGAGGGGGATAACGGTTGTAAGTGGACTTGCCCTCGGAATTGACAGTGCCGCCCACAGGGGAGCTCTCTCAGGGGGCGGAAATACCGTAGCAGTTTTGGGGAGCTCTGTTGACCTTATCTACCCTCTGGAGAACAATTCTTTGGCGGAGAAAATCATTGAATCTGGAGGGGCAGTTATTTCTGAATTTCCACTTGGAACGAGGGCGAAGAAGGAGTTCTTCCCCAGAAGAAACAGAATAGTAAGCGGACTTTCTGAGTGTGTCGTAGTCGTTGAGGCAGCAGAGAAAAGCGGGACTTTCATAACCGTCAGCTATGCTTTAGACCAAGGAAAAGAGGTTTTAGCCGTTCCCGGTAGTATAGACTCACCCTTTAGCAGGGGAACAAACAGGCTGATAAAGGAGGGAGCTCCTCCCTTAACTGACTTTGAGGAAATTTTTGAGGTAGTTCCACAGTTAAAGATTAGAGATGATAAGAGACAAATTCCCGAGGAATTTAAAGAGATTTACAACCTCATTTGTGAAAGACCCTTAACTGCAGATCAAATTTCACAGATAACAGGGAAAACTCCAAGTGAAGTTTTCGTTATTCTCACAAAACTTGAGCTTGAAAAACTTATAAAGAGGGAAGGAGCCACTTACAGAGTATGCTGAAAGAAAAGATAATTAACGAGATAGGAGAAAAAGGTTATATATCTTTTGATAGATTCGTTGAAATCTCCCTTTACGACAAAGAAGAGGGCTACTACACAAAAAAAAGAACGAGCCCAAACTTGGGAGAGGACTTTGTAACAGCCCCTGAAGTTTCCGATGCCTTCGGGAAAACGGTTGCAAGCTACCTGAAAAAGATAGGAAAAGAGCTCTCTCTCCCCTTAAACGTTTTGGAGCTCGGCGGCGGTAAAGGTTTCTTGGCAAAGGACATCCTTGAAACTTTAAGCCCCGAAAACTACACAGTTTTAGAGGTAAGGGAAAAACCTAACTGGCTAACAGGCGTTAACTGGATCAAAAGTTTGGACAAAATTTCTCCATTTGAAGGCATCGTAATCTCAAACGAGTTCTTTGACGCTTTCCCGTTTAAGAGAATAAGAAAGATTAGGGGAGAACTCTACGAGGTGGTCATAAAAGAAAAAGGGGGAGAGTTATACGAAGATTTAGTCCCGTTCAGAGGGAAGATTCCTTGCACTATAGAGGAAGGAGATGAATACTGCCTCTTTACAGGTTGGGAAGGGTTTCTGAAGGAGCTCTCTCAAAAACTAAAGAGAGGTTTTTTCATTACCTTTGACTACGGCGGAAAGTGCCGTGAGATTTCAGGAAGGCAGAGCTTCCGAGCTTTTATGAAAAACCGGTTAACCGACGAATACCTAAAATACCCCGGTAAAGCAGATTTAACGGCTCTCGTTGACTTTGACTACTTGAGCTCTTTACTTGAAAAGGTAGGTTTCAAATTTAAAAGGTTAACTCCACAAAGCTCCTTTCTACTTGAAAACGGAATAGAGAGGTATTTAGAGCCCGGGGAAGCTCCCCAGGCCTTAATGCTTTTAGTTGACATGGGAAGGAAGTTTAAGGTTTTAGAGGCTACCAAACTTCACAGCAAGTAATTGTCTCGTCCCTCTGAGGTCCCGTTGAGACCATCGGAACGGAAACTCCTAAGTAATCCTCAATAAACCTTATGAAGTTCTGAGCTTCTTTCGGCAGGTCTTCCCACCTCTTAACGTGGGTCGTCTCACTCCTCCAGCCGGGGAGGGTCTCGTAGATAGGCTTAACCCTTGAGAGCTCTTTAGCAGTTGAAGGGAAGCGGTCTATCACCTCCCCGTCAAGTTCGTATCCTACGCAGACCTTTATCTCATCAAAGGCATCTAAAACGTCAAGTTTTGTAACGATAACTCCGTCTAAGTCGTTAACCATAACAGAGAACTTAACGGCAAACAGGTCTAACCAGCCGCAGCGCCTCGGCCTTCCAGTTGTTGAACCGTATTCGTGGCCGCGGGCCCTGAGGAGCTCCCCAACGCTGTCCTTAAGTTCCGTCGGAAAAGGTCCTCCTCCAACCCTCGTTGTATAGGCCTTTGCTATTCCATAGACCCTATCAATCTTCTTGGGACTGATTCCCGTTCCTGCTGGTATTCCAAGGGCTGAAGAGTTTGAGGAGGTTACAAACGGATAAGTTCCAACGTCTATGTCAAGGAGTGTCGCCTGAGCTCCCTCAAAGAGAACCCTTTCTCCCCTATCAATCGCTCTGTTTAAGAGAAAAACCGTATCACAGACAAAGTCTGCAACCTTTTCGTAAACCCTCATTGTGTGGGAGTAAACCTCGTCAAAGTCAAAGGAAACCAGGTAGTTATAGACGTGCTTAAGAGTTAACTCCTTCTCCCTCAAGTTCCAGCGAAGCTTTTCCTTAAAGGTCTCCTCGTCCTTAAGGTCGGCAATTCTAATTCCTACCCTTCCGGCCTTGTCCCTGTATGCAGGCCCAATTCCCTTTAGGGTAGTTCCTATTGAGCCATCTCCCTTTAACTTTTCAGAAGCAGCGTCAAGCTCCTTGTGGTAGGGAAAGATGACGTGGGCCCTCTCGCTTACAAAGAGCCTACCTTCCGGGTTCTTCCCAACCCTCTTTATGAACTCAACCTCGTTCCATAGCGACTCAAGGTCTATGACCATTCCGTTTCCGAGAACACACTTCTTTCCATCGTGGAGGATTCCAGACGGGAGGAGGTGAAGAACGTACTTGGTTCCGTTTACAACAACTGTATGACCTGCGTTGTTTCCTCCCTGATACCTAACGATGTAGTCGGCCTTCTCAGAGAGGATGTCAACTATTTTTCCCTTTCCTTCGTCTCCCCACTGGGTCCCAACTATCGCAAGAGTGGACATTAAACGCCTCCGTCTAAAGTTAGCGGCAGAATAATACTAAATACTTGAAACTAGCTCTAAAACGGCGTCTGCAACCTTCCCTTCAAGCTTAAAAAAGCCTTCAGGTGAAGTGTAGAGAAGGTTTTTAGGTTCCTCCTCTCTGTTTAGAACCAAGACGAACTTGTACCCTTTCTTAAACGCAACCTCTACAGACTCCCGATAGTCCCTTTTAACGATGTCTCTTGCAATGGAAAAACCTTTCTCTCTGAGCTCTTTCGCAACCTCGTAGGCAAGGTGTTTTTCAGGGCTAAGGTCAACTATGTAGAAGTCCTTCTTTTTAGGAGCCTTTAAAAGTCCCTTCTTCTCAAGGAGCTCCTCTAACGCATCAACGCTGAGGGCTATTCCCGTTGCAGGGAGCTCTAACCCGAACTTCCCGGTAAGCTGGTCGTACCTTCCCCCCATTCCTAAAGAGAAGCCGTAGAGTGGATGGAAAACCTCGTAGGTTATCCCCGTGTGGTAGTCCATTCCCCTCTTCTCTGAAAGGTCAAATATCACTCTCTCCTCAAACCCGTAGCTCTTTAGAATCTTGTAAACGCTCTTAAGCTCTTCCACTGCTTTTCTTGACTTTTCATTCTTAAAGAGCTCTCCTGCCCTCTCCAAAACGTCCTCTTTGCCGTAGAGCTCCAGGAGTGAAAAAAGCTTCTCCTTAGCCTCCCCCGTTATTCCTTCACTTTCTGAAAAGAGTTCAATCCCAGAAAAATCTTTGTGCTTTAAGAGGGTTAAGAGCTTCTCCCTATCCTTTACACCGAGCTCCTGAATAACGCCTTCCAAAAACTCCGTATGGCCTATGTCTATCTGGAAAGACTTAAGCCCAAGCTCTTTCAGAATGTTTGCAACTACAGAAATAACCTCTGCGTCTGCTTCTACCTCTTTAACGCCAAGGAACTCTATCCCAAACTGGTAAGTCTCCCTGTCTCCGTTTCTATCCCTGAAAACTTTTCCCGTGTAGTAGAAACGGAAGGGAGGTTCCTCGTCTTTAAACGACGAAGCAACGATTCTTGCAACTTGAGGAGTAAAGTCTGGCCTTACTGCCATCAACCTTCCGGTAAACCGGTCAACCAACTTAAAGGCGAACTCTTCTGTGCTCCTATCAACTGCGGTGAAGAGCTCTAAAAACTCAATTGTCGGAGGCCAAACCGGTTCGTATCCCCACTTTTCAACGACCTCTTTAACGCTCCTTAGGAGCTCCCACCTTCTCTTAACTTCGTTTGGCAGGAGGCTCTTAAAACCTTTCGGAATCTCAGTTAACCTCATCTTTAAAACCCTAAGTGTTTAACTATTTCATCTTTGTCTGCAGGAAGTGTTACCGGCTTAACTCCCATTGAAATTGCAGTATCCGGGTCTTTAAGGCCGTGCCCCGTTAGAGTGCAGACGACAACGTCTCCCTTCTCAAACATTCCCTTTTCACGAACGCTCTTTATAACCCCAGCAATAGAAGCCGCAGAGGCAGGCTCACAGAATATCCCCTCTGTTCTGGCAACTAACCTGTAGGCCTCCAGTATCTCCTCGTCTGTAACCATGTCTATAAAACCGCCGGACTCGTTTGCAGCGTTTACCGCCCCCTTCCAGCTTGCAGGGTTTCCAATCCTTATTGCGGTTGCGATGGTCTCAGGGTTTTCAACCGGGTGGCCGAGAACTATCGGAGCAGCCCCAGCAGCCTGCCAGCCGCACATCTTGGGCTTTGAGTCAACCTTCTCGGCCTCGTAGTATTCCTTGTAGCCCATCCAGTATGCCGTTATGTTCCCTGCATTTCCGACGGGAATAAAGTGGTAGTCGGGAGCTCTCCCCAGCTGCTCGCATATTTCAAAGGCTGCAGTCTTCTGTCCCTGGAGCCTGTAAGGGTTTATTGAGTTGACAATAGTTATCGGGTATTCAGCTCCAATCTCTCTTACTATCTCTAAAGCGTCGTCAAAGTTTCCTTTTATCTGAATAACCTCAGCCCCATACATAACTGCCTGAGAGAGTTTTCCTAAAGCTATTTTCCCTTCAGGAATCAGGACCACAGCCTTTAAACCGGCCTTTGCCGCGTAGGCTGCAGCAGATGCAGAAGTGTTTCCCGTAGAGGCACAGATTACAGCCTTTGCCCCTTCTTCAACGGCCTTAGAGACGGCCATTGTCATTCCCCTGTCCTTAAAAGAGCCCGTCGGGTTTAAACCTTCAAACTTGAGGTAGAGCTCTATCCCCGGCTTAATCTCTTTTGCCAAGTTATCTGCCTTTATTAGAGGAGTGTTACCTTCTAAAAGGGTTACTACGGGAGTTTTATCTGTAACGGGAAGGAACTCCCTAAACTCCTCTATTATGCCTTTCCACCTTTCCATATAAAATACCTCCAGAAAAACAGTTAAAATACGGAGTAGGAATTATACTTCCTGGTTTTAAAAGGATACGGAGGAACGATGTTTGAAGGAATCTACGTTGCAATCCCCACCCCATTTAAAAACGGAAAAGTTGATACAGAAGCCCTTAAAAACCACATAGAGTTCCTCATTGAAAACGGCGTTGACGGAATCGTTCCCTGTGGAACGACAGGAGAGAGCGCTACACTCTCATATGAAGAACACGAAGAGGTTATAGCCCTAACGATTGAACAGGCGAAAGGTAGAGTTAAGGTAATTGCTGGAACAGGTTCAAACTCAACATCTGAAGCCATAAGACTCACAAAGTTTGCAGAAGAGGTGAAGGCAGACGGAGCTCTCCTCATAACTCCCTACTACAACAAGCCAAACCAAGAGGGGCTATACAGACACTTTAAAGCAGTTGCAGAGGCCGTCTCAATCCCGATAGTCCTCTACAACGTCCCCGGTAGAACAGGCGTAAACATGCTCCCTGAAACAGTTGCAAGGCTATCAGAAATAGACAACATCGTTGCAATCAAAGAGGCAACGGGAAGCACAAACGTGACAACAGAGATAATCAACCTGTGCGGCGACAAAATTGAAGTCCTCTCGGGAGACGACCTAACTTTCTTCCCTCTCCTTTCTGTTGGTGCAAAGGGAGTAATCTCTGTTACGGCAAACGTCGTTCCAAACAGAATGGTAGAGATGTACAAGGCATTCACCTCTGGAGATTTTGAGAAAGCTTCCAAAATTCACAGGGAGCTCTACCCTCTCTCTAAAGTGTTGTTCATAGATACGAACCCCATTCCCGTTAAAACCGCCCTCTCTATGATGGGAAGAATGGAGAAGGAGTTTCGGCTACCCTTGTGTCCGACAACCCCCGAGAAAGAGGTGGTAATTGAGAAAACCTTAAAAGAGTTTGGAGTTCTGTAATGCACTTAGGGATTGACTACAGAGACTTAGAAAGGCTCTTAGACTACTTTGAGATAAGGGAAAAAGACATAAAAAACTTAAGGTTTTTAGGAAACATCTTGCTCCCTTACAAGGAAGAGTTTGCAAACGCTTTCTACGACAACTTAATGAAGTTTGAAGACGTAAAGGAGTACATCCCTGAAAGTAAGCTTCAAAGGTTAAAACAGACAATAAAAATCTGGTATGAAAAGCTGTTTTCTGGAAGATACGACTCTGAATACCTGTTATACCTTCTGAGAATAGCGAAGGTTCACGTTGAGGAGGGAATACCACCCCACTACATCATCGTTGCAATGAACTTTGTCAGTAGGTTCTGCAGTAGAAGAGTTGCACAGTTTTTCTCAGATAAAGCACAAGTATTCTTTGAAGACTTTAAGAAGGAACAGAAAGAGTTTTGCGACCCTTCAAAGACTGAAATCCTTGAAGGTTTCGTTTTAGAGGAAGTCTTTGAAAGACTTGAGGATTTAAACAGGTCTTTAAGGAAGATACTTGCCCTTAACGAGGACGTTCTCATTTCTTACTACGTTGACGCGGAGCTCCGCACCTTCTTTGAAGCAGGAAAGGTTGAAAGGGCAGCCATAAAGCTCAGCAAGAAGTTTGCCGTATTTATGGACATAGCAATACTATTAGGTCTTATGTCCCTTGCGATTTTCGTTATCTTCCTCTTCGGGATGGACGTAGTCCACTTCTTCCACGGAGACCTCGCCCACAGTCTTATAGCTGCAATGGGAGACCTGCTAATACTCTGGACGGTGTTGGAACTCCTAAACAGCGAAATCAAGTTTATGTTGGGAGGAGAGCTTGCAGTTTCAGCCTTTGTAAGCGTTGCCTTAGCTGCAACAATCAGGGAAGCTTTAGTAGTTTCCCTTGAACACGGAAAACCCATAGAGTTTAAGCTCGGGATCGGAGCTCTCATTCTCATCCTCGGCATCGTCTACGGCATTGTTAAGTGGTTTGAGATAAAGCAGAAGAAAAAGCTCAGTTAGGAGTAAGGGATGGTAAAGCTGGCGGTAACCGGCGCAGCCGGAAGAATGGGAAGATTAATAGGGAAGTTAGCCCTTGAGGATAAAGACTTTAAGCTAACCGGAGTAACAGAAAGGCCGGATTCAGAGCTAATAGGAAAGGAGTTTTCTCCCGGAGTTAAGTTCTACTCTTCAATTTCAGAAATTCCTGAAAAACCTGACGTAGTTATAGACTTTACAACTCCCGAAGCTACTGAAAAACTCCTTAAAGAGGCAAAAGAGTTAGGAGTAGCCTTAGTTATCGGAACAACCGGACTATCTGAAACTCAAAGAAAGCTCATAGAGGAAACGGCTAAAAAAGTTCCAGTTGTTTTTTCTCCCAACATGAGCCTTGGAGTAAACTTACTCTTTAAGCTTGTAGCTGAAGCTGCTAAGGCACTAAAGGATAAGGGATACGACGTTGAGATATTTGAGATTCACCACAGGTTCAAGAAAGATGCCCCTTCAGGAACCGCCGTAAAACTTGCAGAGATAGTTGCAGAGAACTTAGGGGTTGACCTTGAAAAGTCTGCGGTTTACGGAAGGAAAGGCATAATAGGTGAGAGAAAGCCGGACGAGATAGGAGTCCTCTCTGCAAGGATGGGAGACGTAGTAGGAGACCACACGGTATACTTTGCAACCCTTGGAGAGAGGTTAGAGCTCACCCACAGGGCAACCAGCAGAGAGACCTTTGCAAGGGGAGCTTTGACTGCCGCAAAGTGGGTAGCCGGCAAGGAGCCGGGACTCTACACGATGTTTGATGTTTTAGGAATTTAGATGAAAGAAGTCTTTTTCCTTATTCTTCCGTTTATTCTGGCAATACTCTTTGCTTACTTAAACGATCCACTTGCCGAAGGATAGGGAGGAACCGTGTTTGAAGTAATTCCGGCCGTTGATATTAAGGGTGGAAAGTGCGTCAGGCTCTACCAAGGAAGGGCAGACCAGGAGAAGGTTTACTACGAAAACCCCGTTGAAGTTGCGAAGATGTGGGAGGAAGAGGGAGCTCCCCGCCTCCACGTTGTTGACCTCGATGGAGCCTTTGAGGGAATTCCTAAAAACCTTCCGATAGTTAAGGATATTGTTGAGGAGCTCTCCATCCCCGTTCAGTTTGGCGGCGGCGTCAGGACGATGAAGGCTTTGGAAGAGCTCTTTAAAGCCGGAGTTGATAGAGTAATCCTCGGAACAGTTGTTGTTGAGAAACCCGAACTCTTTGAGGAGATGGTTAAGGCCTTTCCTGGTAAGTTGATAGTTGGAATAGATGCAAAAAACGGAATAGCAACGACCAAGGGCTGGACAGAAGTCTCAGGAATTCCTGCAGTTGAGCTTGCCAAAAAGAGTGACCAGTTAGACATTTGGGGATTCGTCTATACAGACATCTCAAGGGATGGAACACTAACGAGCCCAAACTTTAAAGAGGTTGAGAGGTTCGCATTCTCAGTTTCCCACCCCGTTATAGCCTCTGGAGGAGTTGCAAAAGTGGAGGACTTAGTTAAACTTTCCCAAATAGAAAACGTTGTTGGAGCAATTGTTGGTAAAGCTCTCTACGAGGGGACTGTAAACCTGAAAGAAGCTCTGGAGCTCCTTAAGTCTTGAAAATCACTTTAGATAAAGCCCTAAAAGAGGTAGAAAACAACAGGTTCTTTAAAGTTTTAAGTGAAGGGGATTTAGTTAAAGTTTCCTACCGTTACAATGCTCCATCGGTTTTTGATACGCCATTAAAGAGGGAGTTTCGAGGAATCACGTTTAGCAAAGAAACGGGAGAAGTTGTCTCCCGCCCCTATCACAAGTTCTTCAACTTAAGAGAGGCTGAGGAAAGTGAAGAGGAAAAGCTTAAAAACAGAACCTTTATCGCACGTGAAAAGCTTGACGGAACAATGCTCCACCCAGTTCTTATAAATGGAGAGGTTAAACTCCTAACACAGAAAGCCTTCTCAAACCCTCAAACGGAAAAGGGAGAGGAGCTCCTTCTAAAAAACCCGAAACTCTACAGAGCAGTTAAGGAACTCCTTTCCAAAGGTTACACCCCAATCTTTGAGCTAATCTCACCCCAGTTCCAGCTCGTAATTCCATACGACAGAGAAAAACTGATACTTACGGAAGTAAGGGATAACAGAACCGGAAAGTATCTATTAGAGGAAAGAGAAGAAGAGCTAAAGGAAATGGGATTTAAAATACCTCCAAAAAGAGTTGGGAATTTAAAAAAGCTAAAGGAAAAAATTGAAAAAGTAGAAGGATTAGAAGGGTTCGTTCTAAAGGACTTTTCCCAAAGAGAACCTTTCCCACTATTTGTTAAGCTGAAGTCTCCCTGGTATTACAAACACCATTATGCCTTTACATACCTACACAACATCCCTGACCACAAGCTCTTTAACCTGTTCCTCCAGGGGAAGGCAGACGATCTGTTCAGCTCTGTTTTAAACAGGGAGCTCCGAGAGAAAAAGCGGAAGAGACTGAAGAAGCTGGTTTCCCTCTACAGGGATTTGTTGGAACTCTCTCAGGAGCTTTCAAACTTCTACGGAAAACCGAACTTTGAAACGAGGTTTAGAGAAAAACTGGAAAAACTTCAGAAGAAATACAGAAAGGATTTCTCAAACTTTAAACTAAGAGAGGATTACTTAAAGGAAGCCATCCGGTTGGCAAAGGAGAGGAAGAAGTTTGAAAGTTACCTGGGAACTAAACTCTACACTATGTTAAAGTCTGGAGAGGTAAAGTTAACAACTTGAATGTTAAGAAATAAAAAACAAAAATAGAGGGGAACCGTTTTAGGAGGCACCTTTGGTTCTCTATCCTACGCTGGTTCTTGACAAGACTTACCTTCCGGTTTCTATCTTCTCCCACAAGAAGGCCTTTCTCCTTGAGCTTCTAAACAAGTGTGAAGTTCTTGAACACTACAGAACGGTATCTCTACACTCTCCAAGTCGGGACTACCCTGCCCCTTTAGTAATAAGAATTCCCGTTCTTATTCGCCACTGGGAGAGCTCCCCAACCAGAAGGGCCGTGTTCATCAGGGATAACTTTACCTGTGCCTACTGCGGCAAGACAGTTAAGGACAACGAAGCCACCATTGACCACATCGTTCCAAAGAGCAAGGGCGGAAAGTGGACTTGGGAGAACTTGGTAACCTGCTGCTCAGAGTGCAACCAGAAAAAGGGAAACAGAACTCCCAAAGAGGCCGAAATGGAGCTCCTCTTCAAGCCCAAAAAGCCGTCAAACTTCCAGATTTCACTGAACAGGTGGCGCCACAGGTTTAACGAGGAGTTCTTGGGAGCTCTTTCCCTCTACGGAGTTCGCGACGTAGAAGCAATATAAGAGAATGAACTGCGGGGAGTGGAGTTATCCCCCCTTACCTCTCAATCCAGTAGTTAGGAGCCTCTTTTGTGATGATAACGTCGTGGACGTGGGATTCTTTCAGCCCCGCAGAGGTTATCTTAACGAACCTTGCCTTCTTTCTCATCTCTTCAATGTTTGCAGCACCGCAGTAGCCCATTCCTGCCCTTAAACCGCCTACAAGTTGATGAATTGTATCGGCCAGTGGTCCCCTGTAAGGAACCATTCCCTCAATGCCTTCGGGAACCAACTTCTTCTCCTCAACGTCAGACTGGAAGTATCTGTCCTTACTTCCCTTCTTCATAGCTCCCAGTGAGCCCATTCCCCTATAAACCTTATAACTCCTTCCCTGGTAGAGAATCACCTCTCCCGGAGCCTCTTTCGTTCCTGCAAAGAGGCTTCCAATCATTACGACCCTTGCACCTGCCCCTATAGCCTTTGCAATGTCTCCGGAGAACTTAATACCACCGTCTGCAATGATCGAGATGTCGTACTTGTCTGCAACTTCTGCACACTGGGCAACGGCAGTAAGCTGAGGAACTCCCACTCCTGCAACGATTCTAGTTGTGCATATTGAACCGGGTCCTATTCCTACCTTTACGGCATCGGCTCCAGCCTTTATAAGGGCTTCAGTTGCTTCAGGGGTTGCAACGTTCCCTGCGATGACGTCAACCTCTGGAAAGAGTCCTTTGAGCTTCTCAACAGTCTCAAGAACTCCCTTAGAGTGGCCGTGGGCGGTATCAACAACGATTACGTCTGCTCCAGCTTCAATTAGGGCTTCTGCCCTTCTTATTGCTTCTGGTCCAACTCCAATTGCTGCCCCAACTCTGAGCCTTCCTAGCTCATCCTTACAGGCGTTGGGGTACTTCTCCCTTTTCTCAATGTCCTTTATCGTAATTAAGCCCTTCAAGTATCCTTTCTCATCAACGACGGGAAGTTTCTCTATCTTGTGCTTGTGGAGTATCTCCTTAGCTTCTTCTAAAGTAGTTCCAACGGGAACAGTTATAAGGTTCTCCTTTGTCATTACTTCTCTTATCTTCTTGCTAAAGTTCTTAACGAACCTAATATCCCTGTTGGTTATTATTCCAAGGAGTTTTCCCTTCTCATCAACGACGGGAAGGCCGGAAATCTTATACTTTTTCATCAATGATTCAGCTTCCGCTATCGTCTGGTCTGGGCGGACAGTTACAGGCTTAACGATCATCCCGCTTTCAGACCTTTTAACTCTATCAACTTCCTCTGCCTGCTCTTCTATTGACATATTCTTGTGAATTATCCCAATACCCCCTTCACGGGCAATCGCTATGGCAAGCTCGGCTTCTGTAACTGTATCCATTGCAGCACTCATTATAGGGATGTTTAAGGTTATCTTCTTCGTCAGCTTTGTTCTTACGTCTACCTGTGTGGGAAGAACTTCAGAGTAGTTTGGAACTAAAAGGACGTCGTCAAATGTAAGGGCTTCCTTAACCTCTTTGCCGAGCATATTTTCCTCCTTGAAAACTTTAGGGAATTATAGTTTTACTGGTAGAATTGGGCAAGTAGGAGGTGAACGTTGTCTGAGAAGAAGCTCTGGGGAGGCCGGTTTAAAGAAAGCACGAACGAGCTGGTTGAGGAGTTTACAGAATCTGTCTCCTACGACAATCGTTTAGCCCCGTTTGACATAGCCGGTAGCATTGCCCACGTAAAGATGCTTGAAAAACAGAGAATCCTGAAACCTGAAGAGGCTCAAAAGATTATAGAGGGTTTAAATAAAACCTTAAAGGAAGTTGAGAGCGGCCGGTTTGAGTGGAAGAGGGAGCTTGAAGACGTCCACATGAACGTTGAGAAGAGGTTAACGGAGATAGTAGGTCCCGTTGGAGGGAAGCTCCACACAGGAAGATCAAGGAACGATCAGGTTGTAACCGACGTAAGGCTCTACGTTAGAAAGGAGATTGAGGAGATTTTGGAGCTCCTCAAAAACCTCAGAAGGGCCTTCTGGAAACAGGCAAAGGAGAACTTAGATGTTGTTATGCCCGGATACACCCACCTTCAGATAGCCCAGCCAGTTCTCTACTCTCACCACATGTTAGCCTATTACTGGATGTTTAAGAGGGATGAGGAGCGATTCAAAGACACTCTAAAAAGGGTAAACGTCTCTCCACTTGGCTCTGCAGCACTTGCAGGAACCAGTTACCCTCTCGACAGGGAGTTTACAGCAAGGCTTCTTGGCTTTGACGGAGTAACGAGAAACAGCATGGATGCAGTTAGCGACAGGGACTTTGTAGTAGAAACGATTTTCAACTGTGCAATGGTTATGATGCACCTATCAAGGCTCTCTGAGGAGCTTGTTCTCTGGTCAACGGAGGAGTTCGGTTTTATAGAGCTCCCCGACGCCTTCTGCACCGGAAGTTCAATAATGCCCCAGAAGAAAAACCCCGACGTTTCAGAGCTAACAAGAGGAAAAACCGGAAGGGTCTACGGAGATTTAGTTGCAATACTAACTGTTCTAAAAGGCCTTCCTCTCACGTATAACAGAGACCTTCAAGAGGACAAAGAGCCTCTGTTTGACGCCATAGACACAGTAAAACTCTCCCTCAAGGTTAACGCCCTCATCGTAGAAGGAATGAAACCTAAAAAGGAAAGGATGAGAGAACAGGCCAAAAAAGGATTCTCACTTGCCACAGACGTTGCAGACTACCTTGCAAAGAAGGGCGTTCCCTTCAGAGAAGCCCACAGAATCGTTGGAGAGTTGGTCTCTTACTGCTTAGACAACAGTAAAGGCCTTGAAGACTTAACCCTTGACGAGTTTAAGAAATTCTCCGACAAGTTTGACAAGGACGTTTTAAACCTTATGAGCGTTGAAGGTTCTATAAACAGCAGAAACATAACGGGCGGAACCGCCAGAGAACAGGTAGAAAAAGAGGTTGAAAAAATCAAAGAGGAAGAAGGCTTTTAAGATTGGAGGTTTAAAATGGTTAGGTTTGAACCCTCCTTTTTCTTAGAAAGGAGTAGAGAAATAGACGAAGTAACCTTAAGGGCTATAGCAAGGGAAGTAAGAAAAGATATACTGAAGATGACGTCTGAAGCCCAGTCCGGTCATCCCGGCGGAGCGATGTCTGCCGCAGACATCATAGTAACCCTCTACTACTACAAGATGAGGCACAACCCAGAGAACCCAAAGTGGGAGAAGAGGGACAGGTTCGTCCTCTCTAAAGGTCACGTCTGCCCGGCTCTTTACTCAGTCCTTGCAAGAACTGGCTATTTTCCACTTGAGAAGCTCCACGAGTTCAGGAAAATTGACGGAGACCTTCAGGGGCATCCAGACATGCATAAAACTCCCGGAATAGAGATAAGCACCGGTTCTTTAGGCCACGGAATCGGGGCAGCCGTCGGAATGGCTTTAGGGCTAAAACTTGATAAGAGCGACAGTAAAGTCTACTGCATGATTGGAGACGGAGAGGCTCAAGAGGGAAGCGTATGGGAAGCAAGCATGGCAGCTTCCCATTACAACCTTGACAACCTGGTCGTAATCCTTGATAACAACAACCTTCAGATAGACGGCCCCGTTGATGAGGTAATGTCCATATACCCAGCAGTTGAGAAGTGGAAAGCCTTTGGCTGGCACGTTATTGAGATAAACGGCCACGACTTTAAGGAGATTAAAGAGGCCTTAGATGAAGCAGACAGAGTAAAGTTTAAACCTACAATGATAGTTGCAAAGACTGTTAAAGGTAAGGGAGTTTCGTTTATGGAGAACAGGGCGGAGTGGCACGGAAAGGCTCTCCCGCCGGATTTACTGAAAGAGGCATTGAAAGAGTTAGGAGAGGCAGTTTAAGGAGGACTGTTATGGAGAAAGTAAGCCTCAGGGACGCTTACGGAGAGACCTTGGTTGAGCTTGGAAGAGAGGATGAAAGGATAGTCGTTTTAGACGCAGACCTTTCGGGCTCAACGAAGACTGCAAAGTTTGCAAAAGTTTTCCCTGAAAGGTTTTTCAACTTTGGAATAGCAGAAATTGATATGATGAACGCAGCCGCAGGGCTTGCAACAACGGGAAAGATTCCCTTCGTCAGTACCTTTGCAATATTTGGAACCGGGAGAGCGTGGGAGGCTGTTAGACAGACTATCTGTTACCCAAACTTAAACGTGAAAATCGTGTGCACCCACGGAGGGGTAACTGTCGGAGAGGATGGAGCGAGCCACCAGGCTCTGGAAGACGTTGCAAACATGAGGAACATCCCTAACATGAGGGTTATCGTTCCGGCCGACGATATAGAAACAAGACAGGTCATAAGGAAGATTGCATACACAAAGGGACCTTTCTACGTGAGGTTAACAAGGGAGAAGTTCCCAAGGATATTTGACGAGAGCTACAAATTTGAGGTAGGAAAGGGACATGTTTTGGTTGAAGGAGAGGACGTAACTGTTATAGCAAACGGCGTTATGACCTCTTTTGCCCTTTTGGCTGCCGAAAATTTAGAAAGGGAAGGAATATCTGTAGAAGTGATACACATGCCGACTGTTAAACCGATAGACGTTGACCTTGTAGTAAAATCTGCTTCAAAAACAGGAGCCGTTGTAACAGCAGAGGAGCACTCTATCATAGGGGGATTGGGTTCCGCCGTGGCAGAAGTCTTGGTTGAGAACTGTCCCGTTCCTATGGAGAGGTTGGGAACTCCAGACGTCTTCGGCCGTTCCGGGAAAGGATGGGAGCTCCTCCACTACTTCGGATTAAACGAAAAGGGAATAGAAGAAAAAGTTAAAAAAGTTCTTGCGAGGAAAAGATGAGAACAGGGTTTAAAAAAGCCATCTTTTTTCTAACTCTTTTTCTATTCATCTTCCTTGTTGGGAAGAGCTCCATCTCCGCCACAGTTAAACAGAGTTCCTCTGAAGGTGAACTGAAATACATAAGGCTCTTTATGGAAGCCTACCAGCTTGTAAAGGAGAGATACGTAGAGGAGAAGAGCCCAAAAGTTCTGTTTGAAGGGGCAATTAAGGGAATGTTTAACAAGTTAGACCCACACTGCACCCTGTTTACTCCCGACCAGCTTAAAGAGTTCCAGATAGAGACAAGTGGAGAGTTTGGAGGACTGGGAATTCAGATAACTAAAACGAAAGACGGAAAGCTTTTAATAATAACTCCAATTGAAGACACCCCCGCCTACAGGGCAGGTATAAAACCGGGAGACATTATTGTAAAGATTGATGGAAAAGAGGTAACCCCCGACATGACCCTTTCTGAAGCTGTTAAGCTGATGAGGGGTAAACCGGGAACAAAGATAACAATTTGGATATGGAGGAAGGGCTGGTCTGAGCCGAAGCCCTTCACGATAACAAGGGCAGTTATAAAAATTAAGAGCGTTAAGTACAGAATTCTGCCGGGAGGCATAGGCTACATAAGGTTTACAATGTTCCAGAGGACTTCTGTTGGTGAGTTCAAGAAAGCCCTTGAGTCCCTTGAGAAGGATAAAAAGCTACAAGGAATTATTGTTGATGTAAGGAACAACCCCGGTGGACTTTTAGATTCTGCAGTTGCAATTAGCGACTTCTTCTTGCCAAAAGGTAAGCTCATCGTTTACACAAAAGGAAGAATCCCCGAAAGCATCAAAAAATACTACTCACTCCACGACTCCATAGTTCCAACCGACGTTCCGGTTGTCATGTTAGTAAACGGAGGAACGGCAAGTGCTGCCGAAATTCTGACGGGAGCTCTCCGCTACAACGACAGGGCTATTGTTGTAGGAGAGAAGACCTTCGGGAAAGGGTCAGTTCAAACCCTCTACCCGTTAGACATGGGATACGCCGTTAAGATAACTACCGCCAAGTACTACATGCCTAACCATAAGTGTATAGATGGAAAGGGAATTAATCCGGACGTAGAGGTTAAGCTCTCTAAGGAAGACATAGAGACCCTAAAGGAAGAGTTTAAGGAGATGGAAAAGCACCCTGAAAAGACGGAAGAGATAAGGAAAAAGCAGGAGAAGAGAATAGATAACCAGCTTAAAAGGGCCATTGAGGTAATCAAAGAGTTCCACCTGTTTAGGGAGATGAGAAAAGGGAAAGAGGAGAATAAGAAAGCGGCGTGATATTTACACTCCACGGCTGGAGCTTTGATAAAACCGTTTGGAACAGAACTCCCTTTGAAACTGGGACACACATGGAACTCCCCGGCCACGGGGAGTTTCCGTTTAAGTCAACAGACCTATTAGAGCTCTCAAAAGAGATAGCAGAAGCTCTCCCCCAAAGTTCTACCTTAGTTGGCTGGTCTTTAGGAGCAACGGTTTCGGTTCTGGTTGGGGCTCTCTACCCGGAGAAAATTGGGAAGCTGATTCTCATTGCTCCAACGGTAAGGTTTTCAGGGATTTCACAGCCTGAAGTTGTTGTTGAGAGGTTTTTAAAAAAGCTCAGTAGGAACTTTAAAAAAACGGTTCTTGAGTTTAGAAGTCTCTGCTCAAAAGAGAAGTTTCCACTTCCTAAGCTTAATCCCGAAGTGGCTAGAGAGCTCCTTGAAAACTATTCAAGGTTTGACCTTTCACCCTACCTTAAGTCAATTGACGTTCCCGTTGAGATCTTCGTCGGTCAGGAAGATACGATTACAGGATTAAAGGGAGCTCTCTCCGTCTTTAAAAGCCTAAAGAACGTTCAGTTGACCGTTTACCCTGGGAAAGACCACTTCACTGTTCTTTACTCACTTTCCGCCTAACCTTCTGCTCCCTATGTTCAACGTATATCTCATACTGAGGGAACTCCTCAGCCACCTTATTTGCAAGGGCTTCAGCGAAAACAACGGACCTGTGCTGTCCCCCTGTACACCCAACGGCATAGGTAATGTAAGCCTTCCCTTCTTTCTCATAGAGTGGAAGCGTTAGCCTTACAAACTCAAGGATAGTATTTAAGGTTTTTCTTGACTCCTCATAGCCCATAACAAACTCTTCAACATCAGACTCCATTCCGGTTTTGTCTTTTAGGTGGGGAATGAAGTGGGGGTTGGGAAGAAACCGGACGTCAAAGACGTTGTCGGCACTGTGGGGTATCCCGTATTTAAAACCGAATGAGAGGAAGTTAACCTGAAGCTTAGGTTTTCCCGTTTCAAGGAGCTCCTTTATGAGCCTTTTTAGGTCGTGGTATGTAAGGTTGCTGGTGTCTATTACCCTGTCAAAAGAGTCTTTAAGCCCTTCGTAGAACTCCTTTTCTCTCTCTATTAACTTCTCTAAACTTTCATCTGTGTAGTAGCGTTGAAAAGGGTGTGGACGCCTTGTCTCCTTAAACCTGTTTATCAAAGTATCCTTGTTGGCCGTGAAATACCACACCTCAACAGACGGGAACTCCTCCTTTATCCGTTTAAAGAGCTCTCCGGCAGATTCTTTAAATTCAGGGTTTCTAACGTCGGCAACTAAGGCAGCATTCTCTATTTCTGGGTTTTTCTCAACGAGGGAGAGGAGCTCCGGCACAAGGGCAGGAGGAACGTTATCTATACAGTAAAAACCCAAATCCTCAAGGTGCTTTACGGCACTTGACTTTCCAGCTCCAGCCTCACCGGTTAGTATGAAAACTCTCTTCACCTTTTAATCTCCAGAACCTTAACGTCGTTCATCATAAACTCGGGGACAAAAAGTTTTCCCTTATAGTAACCTATGTCAGCAGGGGAGATGAGATTCTTCGCAACAAGTGAAACCTTTCCGTTCTTAAGAGCGTATATCTTACCGGCTGAAAAGTCAGAGAAGATTATCGTCCCATCTTCAGTAACGACAACTCCGTCTAAGTTCTCAAACCCTGAAGCGAGAGTCTTTACAACTCCATCAACTTCAAGGACTTTCCCTCCCCCCCAGCTGACAACAATCATCTTTCCGTTAGGCGTAAAGTCTATTCCGTTAGGTCCTTGAAGGAGAGGGCTTTTAAGGAACACTTTAACGGCATAACTGTTAGCATCTACCTCGTAAATAGTGTTAGTCTGGGTATCTGAAACGTAAACCTTTCCACCGTAAGCGGCAGTATCGTTAAGGAACTCAGCACCGGGAACCTGGATAACCTTCAAGATCTCTCCTGTTTCAGGGTTTGCAACAACTACACTGTCAATGTCTGCAACAAAGAGCTTTCCGTTACAGAACGTTATTCCCTTAGGAGCATTAAGGCCCTTAATAAACTTAGCTTTGACAATTTCCCCGTTTAAGTTGGCAAGAGAGATGTAGCCGTCTCCGTCCTTCTTGTCGGGAGGAAGGTTCCCTATGTTTGAAATGTATAGTTTACCGTTGTAAACCTGGGCACTTTCAGGTGTTTTAAGCCCCTGATTAATGTTGAAGAGGAAAACAACGGCGGCAAAGAAAGCCGTAACTCCTGCAACTATCCCCATTTCAGTTTCTCCCTTAAAGTTTGGTAGTAAGACTTTTTGGGATCCCTCAAAATTAACAGGTCGTAGGGGGATCGAGTTATCTCTATTAGGTCGCCAAGGCGGAGCTCTATCCCCTCCTGACCGTCAAAGATAACCATAACGTTTTCGCTCTCCGTTTTAAGGCTTGCCGTTAAACACACCTCTCCGTTTAAAACCAAAGGCCTAAGGGTTAAAGTATGTGGGCAGACGGGAGTTAAAAGCATTGCGTTAAGGGTCGGATAGATTATAGGCCCACCAGCCGAGAGTGAGTATGCCGTTGAACCAGTTGGAGTTGCAACTATAACCCCGTCTCCTCTGAAAGTCGTAACGTAATCTCCGTCGGCCTTCACCTCTATCTCTATAATTCTTGCAAGGGTGTCCCTCTTTATGGCAACTTCATTAACGCACCTGTAGATAGAAACGTGGCCGTTCCTCCTGACAACCTTTACCCTTAAAACCGGCCTGTTCTCAATTACAAACTCCCCTTTAAGAAGCCTATCTATACACTGGTCAATCTCGTCTATGGAAATCTCCGTTAGGAAACCCAAAGTTCCAAAGTTTATTCCAAGGAGAGGAACAGGTCTCTTATCTATGAGCTTTGCAACTGTTAGAAAGGTTCCGTCCCCACCTAAAACCAAAATGATGTCAACCTTATCGGGAAGGAGTAGCCGGTCAAGGACTTTTATCTCACTTCCGCACCAGTCACTTCCCACAAGCCTACACGACTCCTCGTCGGTGTAAACCTTTACCCCCTTCTCCATAAGCTTTTTAACGACTCTCTTAAAGCCCTCTGCACTTTCAGGCTTTGTAGGGTTAGCAACAACTCCTACCCGTTTATACGCCAACCTTTCTCCTGTCATGACCCTCCACCCTAACTATCCGGCACATATCGTAGATGCGGGACTCTGTCCTCTCATCAAACTTTTCGGCAAACGTTTCACCTGAAATGTCATCAAAACGCAAGTTTGTAGTGATTATCGTCGGTAAGCTCTGGGTGTATCTGTAGTTCACTATCTCTGCCAAAATGTCCTTTGCCCAATCCGTATTCCTCTCGGCTCCTACGTCGTCTAAAACGAGAAGGTGAACTTTCCTTACGGAGTCAAGTATCTCTGAAGTTGAAGCTCTACCTTCGTAGGAGCTCTTAAGGTCTATTAAGAGTCCCCGAAAGTCGCAGAAAACTCCCTTTAAACCCTTGTATTCAACGATGTTTCTGAGAGTTGCAGCAGCCAAGTGGGTCTTTCCCGTGCCGGGAGGGCCGTAGAGGAGAATTCCCCTGTCAACGTAGGGAAAACGGGAAAAGAAGTCTATGCAGGTTCTTAAAGCCTTCAGTTGGTATGGAGTTTCCGGCTCAAAGTTTTTAAAGCGGCAATTTCTGTAGCGGGCTGGTATGCCGGAGCTCTCCAAGTAAACCCTGCTGAGCCTCTTAAACTGGCAGCGGCACCTCTTTGCTACCCTTCGGCCGCCGCTCTCCTCAATAATCCAGCCGGTTCCCCGGCATATTTGACACTCCAAGTTTAACTCCCTACACTTCTAACGTTAGCTAAGACTAATTATAGTCCGGAGGAGCTAAATGGGGTTAAAAGAGAAAGTAACTTCCAGAGAGAGAATAACGGAAGAGGAAGCCCTGAGAATCCTAAAGGAAGAAGACTTGCTGACCTTAGGCCAACTTGCAAACTTCGTCAGAAACAGAATTCACCCCGAAAGGGAAGTAACCTTCGTTATAGACAGGAACATTAACTACACAAATATCTGCGTTTGCAAGTGCAGGTTCTGTGCCTTTTACAGGGATAAAGGAGCTCCCGACGCTTACGTGATAGACAAGGAAACCTTAAGGAAAAAAATTGAGGAGACCATAAAGCTGGGAGGAACTGCCATCCTCATTCAGGGAGGGCTTCACCCAGACCTTGGAATTGAATACTACGAGGAGCTCCTTTCTTTCATAAAGGGTGAGTTTCCTCAGATTCACGTCCACGGCTTCTCTGCCCCCGAAATCATCCACATATCCAGGGTTTCAAACCTCTCTGTTGAAGAGGTGATAAAACGGCTGAAAGAGGCAGGTTTAGGCTCAATCCCCGGAGGTGGAGCAGAAATACTTGTAGATAGGGTTAGAGAAAGAATAGCTCCAAACAAAGCAAGGACTTCTGAGTGGTTGGAGGTTCACAGAACTGCCCACAGGTTTGGTTTAAGGACAACGGCAACTATGATGTTCGGCAGTTTAGACACAGATGAAGACATTGTTGAGCACCTGAAAGTTTTGAGGGAGCTCCAGGATGAAACCGGCGGCTTTACGGCCTTTATCCCGTGGAGCTACCAGCCCGACAACACAGAACTTGGAAAAGAGGTAAAGGAAAAGGCCAGCGGAGAGAGGTATTTAAGGGTTTTAGCCGTCTCCAGGATATATCTTGACAACTTCCAAAACGTTCAGGCCTCTTGGGTTACGCAGGGCGGTAAGATGGCTCAGGTAGCCCTAAAGTTTGGAGCAAACGACTTTGGCTCTCTAATGATAGAGGAGAACGTCGTTGCAGCGGCAGGAGTAAAGTTCAGAATGCCCCTTTCAGAGATTTTAAGGCTCATAAGAGATGCCGGCTACACTCCCGTTCAGAGAGATACGCTCTACAACAAAATTAAACGTTTTGACACAGTATCTCTTTAACGTAGTGCTCCATTATGAACCTCATAATCATCCAACGATTAATCCGTCACTTTTCTCATTAACCCATAGAACTTTAACTGTGAGAACCCTCTTCTCCTGCGTGAAGGTAAGGAGTTCTCCCCTCTTAACAACCCCTTCTTCAGGACAGAAAGAGAACCTCTCAAAGAGCCTTTTGTCCCTTGATGTTTCCCCTTCCACAGTAATTCTGCACTCTCCACCTTTAAGTTTCTGAGCGTAAGCCTTCACTGTATTGAAACGGCTACCGTTTATCCCTTTTAAAGAATATCCCATTGAGTCTCATTGAACCTTTTAATAACAACTGAAAGTTCCCCGATGTTAAAGTAAGAGATGTTCTCGTGAACTGTTTTTATTGAAGAAGTGAATAAACCTTATTAGCCTCAGAGTTTGTATAACTACTAACCTTTAGAGCAACCCTTTCAATCTCCTGAGCCGCCTTTTTCCTATCCCCGGCAATAACTAATGAATCAGCGTTAGGAAATTCCTTCTCAAGTTTAGTAACAGTTTCTCCAAACCTATACTTACTCTTAAATCTTCTATTTTGTGGTAGGCAAACTCTGTTAAGAGAAGAATTATGAAACTTTAACGGTGAGGGACACAACCAACTTAGTTTTAATCCTCATAACCTCAAGTCTATTATCGCAACAAATTCGTATAATTCAAGAGCTTAAGAAGGAGGTTCGCCTTTGGGAAAGCGGTTTAAACTGAAAATTGAGAAGTTAGTTTACGGCGGAAGAGGATTAGGAAGACTTAACGGCAGAGCAGTTTTCGTTCCTTTCACGGCCCCGGGAGATACCGTTTTAGTTGAGGAGAAGAGCAGAAAGAGCGGATACAGCGAAGCTGAAGTTGTAAAAATCTTAGAAAGGAGCAGAGATAGAGTAGAGCCTCTGTGTCCTTACTTTGGCAGGTGTGGAGGCTGCGACTGGCAGCACGTAAAGTACGAGAAGCAGGTAGAGTATAAAAGGGCAATCCTTGAGGAAAATCTTCAAAAGATAGGGAAGATAAAAAAACCCAATATAGATGAAGTAATACCGTCTCCCTCTCCTTGGCAATACAGAAACCGTGCCCAAATTAAGGTCAGAAACGGAAAAGTCGGATTTTTCGCCAAGAACTCCCACCAGGTCGTTGACATAGAGAAGTGCCCTCTACTTAAAGAAGATATATCGGAAATCTTCCCAAAGCTTAAAGAACTCCTTACACTCCTTCCGTCGGAACCTTTAGAGTTTCACGTCTACTCATCTAAAAAAGACGAAGTCCTCCTTAAAATCGTCTTTCAAGGAAGGTTTAAGCTCTTTGAGATCCCTGTTGAAAAGTTAAGAGAAGTTTTAAAGGTCAACCTCATAGGTTACGGTATCTACAGACAGTTAAACGGATTTCCGGAGAGGATAAGGTTTTTTGGTAAAGACTTCTCTTACGAATTTACAGAGAAATTTAAGTTTAGAGTAAGTGCAGACTCTTTCTTTCAGGTCAACAGGTTTCAGCTTGAAAACTTGATAAACAGGGTTTCAAAAGTTGCAATGGAACACCAGTACATACTGGCAGGAGATCTCTACTGCGGAGTAGGAACGCTAACAATTCCCGTTGGTAGATACGTCCATAGGGCTTTTGGAATAGAGGCAAACTTCTCTGCCGTCAGTGATGCCCTCTACAACAAGGACATAAACGGTCTGAGGAACGTCAGTTTCTACTGCAGGGAAACGGAGGAGGGACTTCCGATTTTAAAGGAACACAATCCAGACCTCGTAATACTTGACCCACCTAGGAGTGGTCTCAACGAAAAGATAGTTAAAACGATAGCTACTCTTTCACGGGTTAAGAAGATCGTCTACGTTTCCTGCAACCCTTCAACCCTGGCAAGGGACATTGCTACTTTCCACCGGTACGGAGTAAACATGGAAAAGGCAAAGGTAATAGATATGTTTCCCCAAACTTACCACGTTGAAACGGTAGCCTACTTGAGGAAGGTTAGATGATGCTGAAAACTAAACTTTTCGGAGTTGAGTTTGAAAACCCGGTTTGGACGGCTTCGGGAACTTTTGGTTTTGGTCTTGAATACGCTCCCTACTTAGATCTTAACAAAGTTGGAGCCGTTTGTGTCAAGGGACTTTCCATAAAGCCGAGAGAAGGAAACGAGCCTCCCAGAATATGGGAAACCCCCTGCGGAATGCTCAACGCAATAGGACTTCAGAACCCCGGCGTTGAGTATTTCGTTGAAAAGATAGTTCCAGAGCTTAAAAAGTATAAGTGCAGAGTCGTTGCAAACATCTACGGCTCCACAGTTGAGGAGTATGTAGAGGTTGCAAAGGTTTTAAAGGGTGTTGACGGAGTAGATGCCATTGAGCTTAACATTTCCTGCCCAAACGTTAAAAAAGGGGGACTTGCCTTTGGAGTTGACCCTATTGAGGCTGCAAGGCTAACGGAAGCCGTTAAGGGAGCTACAGACAAACCTGTAATCGTTAAGCTTTCTCCAAACGTTACAGACATCGTTGAGATAGCAAAAGCCGTTGAGTCAGCCGGAGCAGATGCTCTCTCTGCAATCAATACGCTCCTCGGAATGGCGATAGATATAAAGAAGAGAAAGCCGAGGATAAAGAACAAGTTTGGAGGTCTCTCGGGACCTGCAATAAAGCCGGTTGCCGTTAGGATGGTCTATCAGGTTTCTAAGGCCGTCTCTATTCCTGTTATTGGCATAGGGGGAATTTCAAACTGGGAGGACGCAGTTGAGTTCTTCCTTGCAGGGGCTTCCGCCGTTCAGGTTGGAACCGCAAACTTCTTTAACCCAAAGGCTGTAGAGGAGATAGTTGAAGGGTTAGAGGGGTATTTGAAAGAGATGGGATACTCTGACATATCAGAGTTGATTGGAGATTTGAGGGAGTAGTTAGTTGAGCTTGTAGCGGATGGTTAATTCTGTTTCAAACTTTCCACCGGGAGGAGGGGGAAAGAGACACTTTTTTAGGGTTTTAACTGCCGCTTTTTCAAGAAACGATGAATCTGAAGAGAGGACCTTTACAGAGAGGAGTTCTCCCCTTCTCCCGATAACTACCTTCAGCCTTACCTTTCCCTCAATTCCCATTTTCCTTGCGATGAAGGGGTAGAACTTGTTCTTCTCAACCTCTGCCAATAGGAGTTTCAAGTAGTTCTCTCTACTTGTCTTTCTTTTTCCTGATGGCTTTTTCTGAGTGGTTTCCTCTTTAGCTCTTTCAGAGCCACCGACCGGTTTGGGATTGCTTTTGATGGCGGAGCTCCCCGCAGATTCCTGAACTCTCTGAACTCTGTTTTCCGCTGATCCCTTGAGACTTTCCTCTTTTCTCTTTCTCAGCTGAGAGTTTATCGGAGCTAAAGTTTTTTTAGTCTCAGAGCCCTGTAAAGGTTGAGGAAATGCTTCTTTTATTTTTTGTTCTGCCCGATTAACTACTTGTGGTTTCTCACTTAATTTTGATTTTTTTGCCTTTTCTCTCCTGTAAAACTGTTCTTTTCTAAGTCTCTTCTTTAGCTTTTTCGCAGGTAAATTTAGGGAGCTCTTTCTAACTATTTCTTTCTCATTGCCACCTCTTGAAACTTTAAGAGTCCTTTTTTCCTGAAGACCCGGGACTTTTCCTTTACTCTTTCCGTTCCCTTTTCCCTTTTCACTCTTCTGTTTACCTATCTCCGGTTTTTCCGCTTCAAATGATAGGTTTAGAACCGACTGTTTTTTAAGTTTTACCGGTTTAAACTTTAGCAGATAACCGAAAGCTAAGGCATTTATGAGGAAAGATAGGAAGAGAGAAACGGGGAATAATTTCCTCTGGAACATTGAAAAACGCCGGAGCTTAGAGCTCCGGCACCGTATTGAGTTTTAACTCCTGCTCAACGAAATCTCCGACTTTCAGAATTGTCTCCTCGTCAAAAGCCCTTCCTATAAACTGAACTCCTACCGGAAGGTTCTTACTGTCAAAGCCGCAAGGAATGGAAACGGCCGGAAGCCCTGCAAGGTTTACGGCAATCGTGAATATGTCTGATAGGTACATCTTTATCGGGTCGTCCGTCTTTTCACCTATCTTAAAGGCCGTTTCGGGAGTAACCGGAGTTATGAGGAAATCAACCTTCTCAAAGGCCTTCTGGAATCCTTGGTAGATGAGAGTTCTAACCTTTTGAGCCTTTAAGTAGTAAGCGTCATAGTAACCGGCACTAAGCGTGTAAGTTCCAATCATAATACGCCTTTTAACCTCGTCTCCGAAGCCCTCAGCCCTAGTTTTACAGTACATATTAATCAGGTCTTTGTAGTCTTTAGCCCTGTATGTATACCTAACTCCGTCGTATCTACCGAGGTTAGAAGAGGCCTCGGCCGGAGCTATGATGTAGTAAGTCTCAACAGCGTATTTGGTGTTGGGTAGTGAAACTTCCTCAACCGTAACTCCGTTCTTCTCAAGAATTTCTGCAACTTTTAAGACCTTCTCCTTTACCTCCGGGTCAACTCCCTCAACGAAATATTCTTTAGGAAGGCCTGCCTTTAGTCCTTTCACCTCTCCATTTAAAGCCTCAAGGAAGTTTGGAACTGGAATCTTTGCGCTGGTTGCGTCTTTTGAGTCCTGACCAGAGATAACATTCATGAGGTAGGCTGCATCCTCAACGGTCTTCGTTATGGGGCCTATCTGGTCTAAAGAGGAAGCAAAGGCAGTCAGCCCGTACCTTGATACCCTACCGTATGTTGGCTTTAGACCGACAACTCCGCAGAAGGCTGCAGGCTGTCTGATTGAACCTCCCGTATCTGAGCCTAAAGAGGCAAGTGCTGAGCGGGCTGAAACTGCGGCTGCAGAACCTCCAGAAGAGCCTCCGGGAACTCTCTCCAAGTCCCATGGGTTCTTAGTAGGGCCAAAGTAAGAGGTTTCTGTTGAGGAACCCATTGCAAACTCGTCAAGATTGTTCTTCCCGACGAATATCGCTCCTTTTTCCCTTAACCTCTTTATAACGGTTGCATCGTAAGGGGAGATGAAGTTCTCAAGGATTTTCGAGGCACAGGTCATCCTGACGTTCTCAACGTTTATGTTGTCTTTAATTGAGAGGGGAATTCCGAAGAGCTCCGGAACCTCATCCTCTGAGAGTTTTGCAAGTTCCTCGTCTGCAATCTCTGCCTTCTTTCTTGCTTTTTCTTCTGCAACCGTTATGTAGGCGTTTAGCTTATCTTCAGTCTCCTCTATTCTCTTTAAAACGGTCTCAACCAGTTCAGACGGCTTGAGTTCCTTCTTTTTTATGAGAGTGTGGAGCTCCTTCAGGCTCTTGTTGAGCAGTTCCATTTTTTCCTCCTACTTTTTAACTACCTTCGGAACTATGAAGAACTGACCGTCAGTTTCGGGAGCGTTCATAAAGGTCTTTTCCCTTGGAAGGCTCAAACCCGGAACGTCTTCCCTTAAAACGTTTTCCGGAGGAACAACTGAGAACTTCGGGTCTATCCCTTCGGTGTCAAGCTCGTTCAGCTTCTCAACAAAGTTAAGTATTTCAGATAACTGCTCCCTGAACTTTTCAACCTCTTTCTCCCGGAGCTCTATCCTTGCAAGCTTTGCTATGTGGAGAACCTCTTCCCTGCTCAGCTTCATCTCTTACTCCTTAAGTAGGTCTTTGTAATTTCCCCTATCTCCTCAATCAGCCGTTTCATGTACGGGTCTGACGAGTGGGAAATTATTTTAACATTGGAATTGAGCTCAGTCTCTTCCGTATAGGAGGGTGTTTGAAAATTGCCAAACCGAAGAAAAAAGCCTATCCTCTCCGGTATGAGAGTAAAGAATCTTAACTTCAAAAAAGTTCTTAAACTCACTAAACGCTACATGCACCGGAGAGGACAGGCTCTAATTTATATCCTTTCAAATCCAAAATGGGAAGACCCAAGAAATACCCTTTAATTGACTTCCTTAATTTCCTTTCCCGCAGATAAAGCTTATGACAGTGAGAGACTTACTGAGCTTGTTGAGAGTGTAGGTTTAAGGTTAAGGGCGAAGGAACTTGTTGAATCTGATGGTATTTATCGTTCCAGAGGACTTATAGAAGGGATATTTGGGGAGATAAAACAGGCAGTTGGTAGTTATGAGAGGACTAAGAGCTTTCAGATAGCTCAGTTGTTTGTATTAGCTAAGTTTTGTCTGTTCAATCTCTGGGTTCTTTTCTTATTCCTCTGGATTTTTCAAACAGCCTCTCCTCTACCTATTGACGTTTGTTTTTTAAAGTGTTAAATTAGCTTTGCAGATACAGAAGGCAGCACGACGGAAACTGAGTAAAGCCCCAGAAGGCATGCCGTTTCTGCCTTCTGGGGCTTTTTAATTTTAGAAACTTTTAGAGAGGTAAGGAACATGGAAAAGCTCACAGGAACAGTCAAGTGGTTTGACTCAAAGAAGGGTTACGGCTTCATCACAGCCGACAACGGACAGGATGTTTTCGTCCACTACACAGGAATAAGTGGAGAAGGGTTTAGAACCCTTGAAGAGGGTGAAAGGGTATCTTTCAACGTAACAGAGAGTGACAAAGGCCTTAAAGCTGTAGATGTAGAAAGACTTTAACTTAGAGCTAAAGATTAATTAGAATAGTTGCCACGGTTTCCGTCTGAAACGGCGGCGGGAATCGTGGCAATTTTTATTTAAAACTACTGTTTAAGAGGAGAAGCGTATGGAGTTCAGTTTCAATCAGTTAGATGAGAGAGTTCAGAAGTCTTTAGAAGAGATGGGATTTGAGTCTCCGACTCCTATTCAAAAAGAGGCAATTCCCGTTGCCCTTCAGGGAGAGGATATAGTAGGACAGGCACAAACAGGAACAGGGAAAACGGCAGCTTTCGGTATTCCTATAGTTGAAGGGATAAGTCCCAGGGAGAGGGGAGTAAAGGCAATAATTTTGACTCCAACGAGGGAACTGGCAATTCAAGTAGCCCACGAAATTTCCCTTATAGGAAAGAACAAAGGGGTTTCTGCCTATCCCGTCTACGGTGGAGTTTCCATAGAGAGGCAGGCTAACATTTTGAGAAGGGGAAGGAACCAGATAGTTGTTGGAACTCCCGGAAGGGTAAAAGACCTAATAAACAGGGGAATACTGAAGCTTGATAAAGTTCGCTACGCCGTTTTAGACGAGGCTGACCAGATGTTGGACATGGGCTTCATTGAGGATATAGAAGAGATTCTCTCTAAAACCCCAAGAGAGAAACAGACAATGCTCTTCTCTGCAACGATGCCCTACGAAATCAGGAAACTGATAGACAACTACTTGAAGCCTGGTTACAAGTTCATCAAGGTAAGTAAACAGCTAATTACTCCAAAGGTTAAGCAGAGGATTTTGCTTGTAAAGAGTGAAGATAAGCTGAAGGCCCTTGAGAAGATTCTGAGGGAAAATGAGGGGACTGCAACGATCGTTTTCGTTAAGACGAAAAGGGACGCTGCCGAGATTGAGAGAGAGCTCCAGCGTAGAGGCATAAATGCAAGGGCTATCCACGGAGACCTCTCCCAGAGACAGAGGGAAAATGTCTTAAGGGTATTTAGAGAAGGGAAAGTAAAAGTTTTAGTCGCTACAGACGTTGCTGCAAGAGGTCTTGACATTAAAGACGTTGGCCTCGTTATAAACTACGAGCTTCCTGAAAACCCTGAAAGCTACGTCCACAGGATAGGAAGAACAGGGAGAGCCGGAAGAGAAGGGGTTGCTATTAGCCTTGTTGCCGAGCCTGAAAAGAGAAGGATGTACAGGATAAAGGGCTTAAAAGGAATTAGGCCTGAGAAGTTTAGAGTAAACGACCTTAAAGAGTTGAAAGAAAAGATACTCAAGGAAGATTTTTCAAAGATTCCTGAAAAGGTAAAGAGGTTGGCTCAGGAACTCCTTTCAGAGAGATCAGCAGAAGAGATAATTTCAGTTTTACTTTCAAAACTCATTTAGGAATAGAGGGAGCTCTTCTAGAGAGTGTACGATATTTTGTGTAAGCTTGAGAAATGGGATAACCTCCTGGGGAACACCCCACAAATACCAACCCCAGGAGGCAAAAATGGAACTACAGAAGATTTTACCAGACCTCGTTAAAGAATGAGCTACCGATGAACATTGAACCTGATAAGTATACTGTTACTGCTGCTATACATTCCAGCGAGGTCCACTCAGAGAAATGTTACCACTGGGTTGATAACGCCTGCCCCTTTGAAGTTGCTGGGTTGGTTTATCTTCCGACTAAGGTTAACGTTAGGGAGCTCCAATCTTTCTGATTTTTTTGTATCTGTATTCAACTAACTTTTCAGGAGTTAGTTGCTTCAGCTCCTTCAGGTGTTTCTTTACATACTTCCTGAAGTTTTCAAAGGTTGTTTCCCAGTCCCTGTGGGCTCCCTCTAAAGGTTCAGGGATTATTTCGTCAACAATTCCTAAGTCTTTAAGGTCTTTAGCTGTGAGTTTAAGGGCTTCCGCTGCCTCTTTTACTTTGTCCTGAGACTGCCACAGGATTGCTGCACACCCTTCTGGGGAAATTACCGAGTAGATTGAGTTTTCAAACATCAGGAGCCTGTTTGCAACTGAGATGGCTAAAGCTCCCCCGCTCCCCCCTTCTCCTATAACAACGCTGATTATTGGAACTTTTAGTTTTGACATCTCAAGAAGGTTTCTTGCTATTGCCTCAGACTGACCGTGCTCTTCGGCTTCAATTCCCGGAAAGGCTCCGGGGGTGTCAACGAGGGTAATTATGGGTTTCCTGAACTTCTCTGCCAACTTCATAACCCTTAGAGCTTTCCTGTAGTCTTCAGGAAGGGGCATTCCGAAGTTTCTCTCTATCTTCTCCTTCGTCTCCCTTCCTTTCTCCTGCCCTATAACGCAGACGCTCTCACCCTCAAACCTTGCAAAACCTGTAACTATGGCCTTTCCGTCTCCACAGTGACGGTCTCCGTGGAGCTCTACAAAATCGTCAAAAACTGCCCTTATGTAGTCAAGGGCGTGGGGGCGGTTTGGGTGGCGGGCTATTTGGACTCTGTCCCAGGCAGAGAGGTTGTTGTAGAACTCTTCTATTTTCCTATGGAATTTCCTCTCTATTTCCTCAATTACTGCCGGGTCGTGTTTTCCCATCTGTTTAAGTTCCTCTATTTTCTTTCTGAGTCTGTCTACTTGAAGTTCAAAGTCGTGCAATCCGGCCATCTTTTCAACCTCAGTTTACCTTCACTTTTTTGAGATGTAGGCTGTTTTGGAGTTCCTTAAGGATATGAGCGTCAAGGGGTAACTTCAAGTCTGGGTCTATTTGCAATTTTACAAAACAGTCGGGGAGCTCCGCCTCAACAACAACGGGTTTTCCCTTCGGAGAGGAGTTCTTCTCTATAAAGTTCTTGAGCCTTGAGAGTGTTTCTTCTGTTACCTGGTTTCCGTTAAGGGTTATGACGATTTCGTTTACCTGATCCGAAACCGCTTCACGGACGGAGATAATTTCCCTTGCTATGACGCTCTTACTTTCTTCTTCTTCCCTTACTTCTCCCTTAACGGCTATGAGGTTTCCCTCTGTAAGGAGTTCCGAAACTTCCTTGTAGGTATTGTGAAAGACTAAAACAGGAACAGTTCCGTCAAGGTCTGTAAGCTCTAACGTTGCCCAGAGTTCTCCCCTCTGGTTCCTTCTAAGTTTTACTTCTGTTATCGCTCCTGCTAGGAAAACTTCCTCTCCGTCCTTCCACTCCTCCTTTTCGGACGAGGAGTTGAACTTGAGCTCAACAACTCCTTTATACTCTTCCAACGGGTGACCGGAGAGGTAAAAACCTATTGCCTGTCTCTCGTACTCCCACTTTATTCTGTCGTTCCACTCCGGAACGTTTGGAAACTCCTTTTCAACAACTACCGAATCGTCTCCGAAGAGACTCATAAGCCCTTTGCTCTTTGACTTCTGAATACTCTGGGCGGCGCTCATCGCTTTGTCTAAAACCTCGTAGTTTGCAGCTCTTGAGATTCCAGTAGAGTCAAAAGCTCCGGCCTTTATGAGTGATTCAATAACCTTCCTGTTTACAACCTTCAGGTCAACCCTCTGGCAGAAGTCGTAGAGGTCTTTAAACTCCCCTTCTCTTTTCCTTGCTTCCTCAATGTGGAGAGCCGCTTTCTCCCCTACTCCCTTTATTCCTGCAAGTCCAAACCTTATCCCCTCTCCTTCAATCTCAAAGTAAGCTCCACTCTTGTTTACGTCCGGCGGGTAAACGGGAATTCCGTTCTCTTTACAGTCCTTCATAAACTTTACTATTTCATCCGTCTTGTCAAAGTCAATTGACATCATTGTTGCCATGAGTTCTTTCGGGTAGTGGGCTTTCAGGTAAGCGGTTACGTAGGCTAGGAAGCCATAGGCTGCAGAGTGGGACTTGTTGAAACCGTACTCTGCAAACTTGGCGATATCGTCAAAGAGCTTCTCTATCTTGTCTTTCGGGTATCCTTTCTCTACTGCCCTTGAAACGAAAATTCCCCTCTGCTCTTCCATTATCTCTTTCTTCTTCTTACCCATTGCACGCCTTAAAAGGTCTGCCTCTCCAAGTGAGTAGCCTGCAAGTATGTTTGCTATCTGCATTATCTGTTCCTGGTAAATGAAAAGGCCGTACGTCTCTTTAAGGACGGGCTCAAGTTCCGGGAAGATGTAGTCAACTTCCTCTTCGCCGTGCTTCCGTTTTATGTAGCTTTCTGCCATTCCGGAGTTTAGTGGGCCTGGCCTGTAGAGGGCAACGAGGGCAATTATGTCCTCAAAGACAGAGGGTTTTAACCTCTTCATTAAGTTTCTCATTCCTCTTGATTCAAGCTGAAAGACGCCAATCGTGTTTCCTTCCTGAAGGAGTTTGAAGGTTTTCTCGTCGTCTAAGGGAAGTTTTGTTGGAACTATCTCAACGCCGTGTCTCTCTTTTATGAGCTTTATCGTCCTGTCTATGATTGTTAGGGTTTTAAGGCCTAAGAAGTCCATCTTTAGTAGGCCTAAGGACTCAATCTGCCCCATGTCGTACTGGGTCGTAACGTCTCCGTCTTTACTCTTTGCCAGGGGAATGTAGTCTGTAAGGGTTTCTGGGGCGATAACTACTCCTGCTGCGTGAACGCCCGTCTGCCTTGCAAGTCCCTGGAGTCTTTTGGCTATTTTTATGAGCCTCTCTATCGTCTGGTCTTTCTCCATCAGGTCCTGTATTTCGGGAGCTCTCTCAACTGCGTCCTCAACCGACTTTGCGTCGTTTGGAATCAGCTTTGCCAGCTTGTCAACTTCTTTAGGTAGAATTCCGAGGACCCTTCCAACGTCCCTAACGACCATCTTGGTCTTCATAGTTCCGAACGTGATTATCTGGCATACCTTGTCCTCTCCGTACTTGTCCCTAACGTATTGGATTACCCTATCCCTTCCTTCCTGACAGATGTCAACGTCAATGTCCGGCATCGTAACCCTTTCAGGGTTCAGGAACCTCTCAAAGAGGAGGTTAAACCTTAAAGGGTCTATGTCTGTAATTCCGATTGCGTAGGCGACCAAAGAGCCAGCTGCTGAACCCCTTCCGGGGCCTACCGGTATTCCGTTCCTCTTCGCCCAGTTGATAAAGTCCCAAACTATCAGGAAATAGCCGGGAAATCCCATGTCGCTGATTATCTTAAGCTCGTGGTTAAGCCTCTCGTAATACTTTTGTCTTTTCTCTCCGTCTACAATTCCCTGCTCTTTTAGTCTCCTTTCAAGTCCTTCCTCGGCAAGTTTTCTCAGGTAGCTCTCGTACGTGTAGCCTTCTGGAACTTCATAATTTGGAAGGAGGTATCCCCTGTTCTCAAAAGTTTCAAGCTTACCTTCAACCTTTTCAGCAATCTTTAGGGTATTGAATACTGCCTGGGGAACGTTTCTAAAAACGTCAAGCATCTCTTGGGCGTTTTTGAAGTAGAACTCTTTACTTGGAAACCTCATTCTCTTTTCGTCTGTAAGCTTTTTTCCGGTCTGAAGGCAGAGGAGGACGTCGTGGGCTTCCCAGTCCTCCTTGTTTAGGTAGTGGGCGTCGTTGGTTGCAACGAGGTCTATGTCTAGTTTTTTAGAGAGCTCTATCAGAAACCTGTTTGCTTTTTTCTGTTCCTCTATTCCGTGATACTGGACTTCAAGGTAGAAGTCGTCTCCGAAGAGCTCCTTGTACCACTTTGCAGCCTCTTCAGCCTCTTTCTCCTTTCCCATAAGGTAGAGAAGAGGAATCTCTCCCTGTATACAGGCAGAGAGAGCTATTAAGCCTTCGCTGTGTTTCTCCAAAACCTCTTTGTCTATACGGGGCTTGTAGTAGAAACCCTCTGTGAAACCGATGGTGCTGAGTTTCATTAGATTTTTAAGGCCTGTGTCGTTTTTTGCAAGGAGTATCAGGTGGTAGCTCCCTTTCTCTCCCTCTTTTCCTTTACTCCTATCAAACCTTGAGCCCTTTGCTATGTAGAACTCTTGGCCGATAATTGGCTTTATCCCTTTCTCCTTACAGGTTTTGTAGAGCTCGTAAGAGGCGAACATGTTCCCGTGGTCGGTTACGGCAACTGCCGGCATTCCATACTCTATAGCTTTATCTACCAGGTCCTTTATTTTGATTGCTCCGTCTAAGATTGAGTATTGAGAGTGGAGGTGAAGGTGGACAAAGTTTCCAGTTTTTACAGACATTGATTTCTCCTCTGAGGGTTTCTCAAAATTTTAGCCTTTTAAAAGGTATGTTGACTTCTCCATCTTAACAATTTCTTACCGTTTCTTCTGATAAAATTGGCCTGCAGAGAAGCCTTTAGAGGAAGGTTAAATGGCTAAGAGCCGAGGATTCTGGGCAGACTGGACTTTCGGGAAGTTGGCGGCGCTTTCGGCTTTTTTAGTAGTTCTCATTCTAATTGCTCTTGCTTTTGTTCTCTACAGCGAGTCTGAGCTTGCCATAAAGACATTTGGAGTGTGGAAGTTTATTACCTCAAAGGTTTGGAACCCTCCGATAGAGAAGTTCGGGGGAGCTCCAGCCATATTCGGAAGCATCGTCAGCACAGTTATTTCAATTCTGATTGCCGTTCCAGTTGCCATCGGAATTGCCATATTCCTAACAGAAATTGCTCCCCATCCTTTAAGAACCCCCGTTGGGGTGGCGATAGAGCTCCTTGCAGCCATTCCAAGTATTATCTACGGAATGTGGGGTCTCTTCTTCTTCGCTCCCTTTATGAGGGACTACCTTCAGCCGGTTATCCACGTAACTTTAGGGAAACTACCGTTAATAGGTCAGTGGTTTGAGGGATACACTCCAGGAATTGGCCTCTTAACTGCTTCAATAGTCCTCTCAATAATGATTCTTCCCTATGCGGCTGCAATCTCAAGGGATTCTTTTAAGATGGTTCCAGACGTTTTAAAGGAGTCTGCATACGCCCTTGGAGCTACGAAGTGGGACGTTATGAAGGACGTCGTTATTCCCTACGCCAAGCTTGGAGTTATAGGGGGAATAATTCTCTCGCTGGGGAGAGCTCTCGGCGAAACGATGGCTGTTACCTTCGTTATGGGTAACCAGCCGGTAATTCCCCACTCCCTCTTAGAGCCTGCAACCTCTATAACCGTTACACTTGCAAACGAGTTTACAGAGGCCGACTCAGACATCTACCTTTCAAGCCTCTTCTACCTTGCCTTTATTCTGTTCGTTATGAGCTTTTTAGTCATAGCCGTAGGTAAGTTCGTTTTCCTCAAGAGAGTTGAGAAGGGGTAGAGCTTGGACGCTTTAAGGAAGAGAAAAGTTGTAAACAGGATTATCTTAGTTCTCTCTACACTTGCAGCTCTTTTTGGCCTTATGTGGCTACTCTGGATCTTAGGAACGCTCCTCTACAAAGGTTTAGGTTCTCTCTCTTGGGAAGTTTTTGTCGGTGACCCGCCTGCTCCCGGAGATAACACGGGAGGCTTAAAACACGCAATAGTCGGCCAGATGATAATCGTTTTCCTTGCAACCGTTATAGGTATTCCAATTGGAATACTTGCAGGAACGTACCTCTCTGAGTATGGCGGAAACAGTAGAGTGGCAAACTTCATAAGAGACCTGTCAGACGTAGTTATGAGTGTTCCATCAATAGTTATCGGAACCTTTATTTACGCGGTTATGGTTAAGCCTGCTGGCCACTTTATGGGAGTAGCAGGCTCTGTTGCTCTCGCGATAATGATGATTCCCATAATCCTCAGGACAACAGACGACATGTTGAGGATGGTTCCGCCGGAGCTCCGGGAAGCCGCATACGCCCTTGGAGCTACGAAGTTTAAGGTCATTAAAGATGTTGTTTACAGGGCTGCAATTACTGGAATCGTTACCGGAGTTATTCTTTCAGTTGCGAGAATCGGCGGAGAGACGGCTCCTCTCCTCTTTACCTCCTTTAACAACAACTTCTTTACGTTAAACATCTTCCAGCCTATGGCTTCACTAACGGTTACAATGTACGACTATGCAATGAGCCCTTACAAATACTGGCAAGAGCTTGCCTGGGCTGCAGCGATTATCCTTACATTGGGAGTTTTAGGGGCAAACATTTTAGGAAGGTTAATTGCCCACTACAAGTTTAAGAAGTAGGAGGAGTAATGGCTTTTATAATAGAGCCTTCTGAGCCTGTAAAGATCGTAGTTGACGACCTTAAGTTCTACTATGGAAATCACCAGGTTTTGAAGGGTATTTCTTTTAAAGTTCCAGAGAAAAAGGTTACTGCCCTTATAGGTCCATCAGGGTGTGGGAAAACAACTCTCCTAAGGAGTTTCAACAGGATACATGACCTTTACCCGGGGAACAGGTACGAGGGGAAAATTCTGTTAGACGGTGAGAACATACTAGACCCCGACTACGACGTGATAAAACTGAGAATAAGGGTCGGAATGGTCTTCCAGAAACCCACTGCCTTTCCTATGTCCATTTTTGATAATGTAGCCTACGGTTTAAGGCTTCAGGGGATAAAGAACAAATCGGAACTCTCAGATAGAGTAGAGAAAGCCCTGAAAGATGCAGCCCTCTGGGATGAGGTTAAAGATAAACTAAATAAACCTGCTACGGCCCTCTCCGGAGGTCAACAACAAAGACTCTGTATTGCAAGGGCTATAGCTGTTGAGCCTGAAGTTCTCCTCTTTGACGAGCCGACCTCAGCTTTAGACCCAATCTCAACGGCTAAGATTGAAGAGCTGGTTGTAAGTTTTAAAGATAGGCTAACTGTGATAATAGTTACACACAACATGCAGCAGGCTGCGAGGGTTTCAGACTACACAGCCTTCATGTATTTGGGAGAGCTGATAGAGTTTAACAAAACTGAAGAGCTCTTCGTTAAACCGAAAGAGAAACTTACAGAGGACTACATCACAGGAAGGTTTGGCTAAAATTAGAGATTCATAATTCTTGACCTTTCCACTCACTCTATCTTAAAATAGTCTTAACTGTTCTCTTTTACAGATTGTTTACAAAATTTTTACAATTTGGTAATATCTACCAAAAGCAGACAGGAGAGTTGAAATGCTCTACAGCTTTATCGTCTTTTTGGTTGTGATGGCGCTTGCAGGACTTTCACTCTGGATAATGTCAGTTGCCGTAGCTCCAAGGAACCCACACCCTGTTAAAGAAGATACCTACGAGTGTGGTCTGCCAGCTCCGGAGCCTATAATCTCCAGCGTTAACTTTCAGTATTACTTCTACGCCATTATCTTCATAGCTATGGACATAGCTGGAGTTTTCTTCGTTCTTTACTCGGTAGGTAAGGGAGACCCGAAGTTTGGTTGGATATTTATTCTCTTCTCACTACTACTTATGATTCCCCTCACCTACGTAATGGTTGGAGGAAACAGAAAATGATTTTAAAGTTCTTTGATTGGACGAGGGCAAACTCACCTTGGGGAGTCCACTTCTGTAGTGGTTGCTGTTCCTTGGAAGTTTTAGCTCTTATGGGTCCAAGGTTTGACTGGGAAAGGTACGGTTTTATGATGACTCCAAGTCCCCGTCAGGCAGACTTTATTATCGTTACTGGGCTCGTCTCAAGGAAGGTTCTTCCAGTCCTTTTGAGGGTCTACCAGCAGATGCCGGAACCGAGGTACGTCTTTGGAATGGGAGCCTGTGCAGGAGGAGGAGGTCCCTACTGGGACTCAGACTTCGTTGCAGTTGATGTTTCTCAATATATCCCATTTGACGTTTTTGTTGCAGGTTGTCCACCGAACCCTGAGGCGACCCTTGAAGGTCTTTTGAGATTGAAGGAAATAATCTTTAAAGACAGAGAGAACGCAGCGAAGAAACACCCGAACTGTATGGAAGAAATAGAGTATTAAGGAGCAGCTATGTTAGAGGAGATAAAGGAAAAGGTAAGGTCTGAGTTTGGTCTTGAATCAGAAGCTTACGACACGAACATGCTCCTTATTCAGTGTAAAAAGGAGGAGCTACGGAACCTGATGAAATTCCTAAAAGAGAACGGTTTTAGGTATCCGCATACGGTTTCAGTTGTTGACTACACCCCTAAGGGAGAGGGGTTTCAGGTTAACTACATACTGGAAAACCTTGACTACAAAAAGTTGGTTATGGTGAGAGTAACCCTTCCTGAAAACGACCTGACGATTCCGACGGTTTCAGATATATTTCCACCCCTTCAGCCCCACGAACGGGAAGCTTGGGAAATGTTCGGAGTTGAGTTTATCGGAAATCCGAGGCTTGAAGTTATGCTCCTTCCTGAATGGGCAGAAGGTTTGTTTCCCCTTAGGAAGTCTTACGATTTTGAGAAACACAGGAAGCCATCTAAGGAGAAGAAGTAATGGGAAACAGTATAGCTATGGCTGGGTATACATTCGTAGTTGAGGAGCAGAAAGAGGTTTCAGGTGAGGATTTAGGGCTTCTTCAGGAGAAACTCCTCCAGCTCAACTGGGGTGTTCAGCACCCAGCATCTGGCCCTATGAGGCTAAAGGTGTGGCTTGACGGTGACGAGGTTGTAAAGGTTGACCCAGACATCGGTTACGTTCTAAGGCTTTTAGAGAAGTTGGTTGAGTATAGAACTTGGCAAAACGCAATCGTTAATGTTGAAAGGGCTTGCTTTATAGACAACTTCGGAACTATGACGGGTTACTCTATAGCTGCTGAGAAGATCGCAGGAGTTGAGGTTCCAAAAAAGGCCGATTACGTGAGGACTATTCTTTGTGAAGGTGGAAGAATAGTGAGCCACCTTATAGGTCTTGGTGGTTTTGTTGGAGTTTTAGGAGTTCACACTCCAACGCAGTGGGCGCTGATTGCTCGTGAGAAGTTCTTAGACGCCTTTGAGGTCTACTCAGGTCAGAGAATAGCTACTGCCTCTATCGTTCCAGGTGGGGTTAGGTTTGAACCTACCGGAAATTTCATAGAAAAGATGATTACTGCTGTTGATTTCCTTGAGAAAGAGTTTATTCCACGCTACGGAGAGGTCTTTATTGATAACCCGACTCTTAAGCTCCGTTCACAAGGGGTTGGAGTTGTTCCGAGAGAAAAGGCCATTGAGCTTGGGCTTGCCGGTCCTGCTCTAAGGGCTTCTGGAGTAGCTTCAGACATTAGGAAGGACTACCCCTATGCAGCTTACGGAGAGCTTGACTTTAAAGTAGTTACAAAGGAAGAAGGGGATGCCTACGCAAGGTATCTAGTAATCTGGGAAGAGTTAAAGGAGTCTGCAAAGATAATAAGGCAGGCGATAGAGGGGCTGCCTGAGGGAGAGTGGAGAACTAAGTTCCCGATAAAGGTTCCATCGGGTGAAGCCTACGTTAACGTTGAGTGGGCAAGGGGATGCTTCGGTTTCCACCTCATAAGCGACGGTGGAACTGGTCCCTACAGGCTGAAGATGAGAGCTCCCTCCTTCGCAAACCTCTGGGCTATGCCAGAGATAATGAAGAACGTAAAGCTTGCGGACGTTCCGGTCATATTTGCATCCCTCTACATGTGCCACGGCGACATAGACAGGTAGGAGGCAAGGAATGGAAGCTTGGATTAAAGCGATATTCTTCCCGGGATTTCTCTTCCTGCTGGTGGTGTTCTTGGGAATTTTCTACCTTGAGAGGAAGGTACTGGCAGACGTTCACCTTAGAACTGGTCCTTACTACGTTGGAAAGTGGGGAATTCTCCAGACTACGGCAGACGTTTTTAAGCTCCTCCAGAAGGAATCCATTATTCAGAGGAGGGCGAATAAGCTTCTCTTCTCACTTATTCCATTTGTTGCTTTCCTTATGGTTGCAGCACTTATTGCCTTTATACCTTTCTCTGAACACAGCTACATAGTGAGCACGAGTTTTGACCTTCTGGTAGTTCTTGCCCTTGTTACCGGTATGCCTCCGGTCTTCTTCTACGCCGGTTGGGTTTCAAAGAGTAAGTACTCTTTTATTGGTGGTTTGAGAATGGTAAACCAGATGATTTCGGGAGAAATTCCCCTTTGGCTCTCTGCCCTTGCTGCTGCCGTCTTCTACGGAACGCTAAACCACCTTGAGATAGTTCATCAGAGCTCTTTCTTAGGTTTCTTAATTCTCCTTCCAGCATTTCTTATATTCGTTACTGCAACTCTTATCGTTACTGATAGGCCGCCTTTTGATATACCTGAGGCAGAACAGGAGATAGTCTACGGATTCTTGACTGAGTTTGGAGGTTTTAACTACGCAATACTTGTCCTTTCAAAACTGATAGAGCTCTTTGCCCTCTACTCAGTAGCCGTTGTTCTTTTCCTTGGAGGCTTTAAGGGGCCTGTGCTTCCGGGGATTCTCTGGTTTTTCATAAAGATTGTAGGGCTCTACCTCTTTACCTTCGTCGTAAGGGCTTCTACTCCCCGTATCAGGATGGATCAGCTCTTAAGGTTCTGTTGGAAAGTATTAACTCCTTTAGCTCTTCTAAACCTTGCCTTTATTGTTCTTGTAAAGATGTTCATTTCTTAAGGAGAGGTGTTAAATGGAAGCTAAAGACGCTCTGAAGATACCTGTTGAGGCTACGAAGAAGGTTTTAAGGGTTACAAAAGCCCTCTTTGCTCCAAAGGCTACTGAGATCTGGTGGGACAAGGGGATAAAGAGAGAGCTCCACTACCGGGGCAAGCACATTATAAATGCAGAGCTCTGCATAGGCTGTTCAATGTGTGCAAGAGCTTGCCCTGTTAACTGTATAGACATGGTTCCAACCGGTGTTAAGAAGCCAAGGGCCGTTCCGAAGGTTAGGGCTAACGAGTGTATCTTCTGCGGCCTCTGTGAGGATGCATGCCCTACAAAGCCTGAGAAAGCCATAAAGCTAACCGACCACTACTCAATGCTCTTAGAGGATGTTACGTGGGACAAGTTAACTGAATACGTCTTTGAGCCTGAGAACTTGGAAGAGGCAATTGAGAAGGCCAAGAAGATGGAGGAGCTCCTTGAGAAGAAGAAGCAGGAAGCTCTAAAGAAAAAGCAGCAGGCTCAACAGTCAAAGAAAGAGGTTAAAGGAGAGGAGTAATGGGGAACGTTTACTTCTGGATTATCTACGCAGTTGTTATAGGTAGTGCAATAATCGCTCTTGAAGCGACGTCTCTCCTTTGGGCAGCAATTTCGTTCGTCGTGTTGCTGTCAGAGATAGCTCTCGTTTACTTCGGTCTTAATATGCCAGTTCTGGGAGGTGTTCAGCTTGCCATCTACGCTGGTGGAGTAACGATACTTGTTCTCTTTGCAATTATGATGATTGGAGAGAGTTACAAAAAGCCAGAGGGTAAAGCCGTAAGTGCTATAGTTTTAAGTCTTTTCCTTCTTATCCTCGGAACGTCCTTTTCCTTCTTGAGCGCTATAGACACGTTTCCCTTTAAAACCTTCTCAACAGAGGTTTTAGGAACCGTTTTCGTAGAGAAATACTCCTTCTTTACGATAGTTTTAGGTTTTATCGTTTCTGCCCTCCTTTACATGGCAAATGCAATCATTACGAAGAAAAGGGAGGCTAAGTAATGCTTCTTGAGGCCGACATTCATGCATACCTGTTTTTATCATTCTCCCTTCTTGCAGTGGGGGTTTACGGTCTTCTCTCAAGGAGGTCTGTAATTAGGATGCTCTTTGCAGTTGAAATGATAATAAACGCTGCAAACCTTAACCTTGCCATCTTCTCTGCCCAGAGGAACGTTGACGGTGAGATATTCGCCTTTTTCACGATAGGACTTGCTGCCCTTGAGGCTGCTGTAGGTCTTGCAATAGTAATCGTTTTTTACAAGCGGTTTGGTGAGGTCATTCCTTCAAAAATCAGGAATCTGAGGTGGTAGGTATGGAGAAGTTGGTCTGGGTTACTTATCTAACAATAGGGATCTTTTTCCTCGGAAGCATATCAGCCTTTTTAATAGGTAAGTTTACAGAAAGGTGGAACTCATTCTGGGTTGCTGCGTTAACAGGGTTAACGGGCTTTATCCTTACCTGCTACACTGCACTTAACTTAGGTGAACACCCGATAGTCCACAACTTCAACTGGTTTACCTTCGGCTCTTTTAAAGTTCCGCTGGGAATTTACGTTGACAGTTTGGCCGTTGTAATGGCCTTGATAGCCACCGGAATCGGTTTCTTAGACATCCTTTTCTCTAAAGGTTACATGGAAGAGGACGAGTCTCCCAACAGATATTACTTTGAGAAGCTCTTCTTCATAGGCTCTATGGTTGGCCTCGTTTTTGTAAGCAACTTGGTTGGACTCTACATCTTCTGGGAAGGCGTAGGTCTCTGTTCCTACCTCTTAATCGGCTACTGGTACTGGAAGAAGAGTGCAGCTGAGGCTGCCCTTAAAGCCTTCGTTATGACAAGGTTCGGCGACGTGTTTATGCTTGCAGGAATAATCGTTGCCTGGGTTTTACTTGGAACTATTAACTTTCAGGAGTTAAACGCCCTTGCAGTTGCAGGTGCTTTTCCTGTAAAGCTCGGCCTTTTAATCTCAATCCTCATCTTTATCGGAGCCGTCGGTAAGTCTGCACAGTTTCCCCTCTTCCCGTGGCTCTTAGATGCTATGGAAGGTCCTACAACCGTTTCAGCCCTTATCCACGCCGCTACGATGGTTAATGCCGGTGTCTACTTAGTTGCAAGAATGTTCCCCTTCTTTGATTACTCCCACGCTCTCATTCTTGTTGGTTTCGTTGGAGCTCTCTCTGCCTTCATCGCAGCGACGGGAGCTCTCGCCCACACAGAGATTAAAAAGATTCTTGCTTTCTCAACGATGGAACACCTTGCCTTAATGTTTGTTGCTATAGGAGTTGGGTCTGCAGCTGCAGGAATATTCCACCTTATGAACCACGCAATCTTTAAGGCACTCCTCTTCTTGGCTGCTGGTGCCGTTATCCACATGACACACCACCAGAAAGATGCCTTTAAGCTTGGAGGCCTTTACAAATACATGCCCCAAACGGCGCTTCTCTTCTTGGTAGGTATCTTAGCCCTTGCAGGTGTTCCACCGTTTAACGGTTTCTTCAGTAAGGACTGGATAATTTCAGCAACTTACGAGTATGGAAACCCTGTAATCTTCGGTTTAACCTTTGTTGCAGCAGTTCTCTGTATTGCCTACGGTTTTAGGCTCTGGTTCGTTGTCTTTACTGGAGAGCCTTCTGAGTATTCAAAGAAGGCAAGGGAAGCCTACCCTGTAATGCTCGTTCCTCTTTACGTCCTTGCAGTTCTCACAGTATTAGTTCCCTTCTTCAAGGAGAAAATCATTCACTTTCTCTTTGGAGAGGTTCATGAGCCCTTCTTCTTAAATCTCTTGGTGGCAACCCTAACGGTAATGTTTATCCTCTTTGGAATCGTCTTCCTCATCTACTACAAGAGGGTTATTAGCACTGCTAAGTTCCTTGCCCACCCCCTTGGAAAGGGGATAAACGAGTTCCTCTACAACGGCTGGTACGTAGATGCTGCGATAAAGTGGCTCTGCCGCCACGTCTTCTACGGTTCAATAGCCAAGGCAGTTGAGTGGATTGATACGAACATAGTTGACGGTGCAGTAAACGGCACTGCAAAGCTATCACTTGCCTGCTGGGACAGGTGCAGGAAGATACAGACAGGAGACGTTATAGACTACCTGACCTACTTCGTTGCTGGCGTTTTAGTCCTTACACTAATCATTCTCTTTGTTTAGGAGGAGTGGATGGTTCTACTCAGTATGATACTTCTCCCGGTTTTAGTTGCTCCTTTTGCCTGGATAGGTGAGAAGTTAAACCGGGATATTCCGAAATACCTGTCGTTGGCAGTAGGACTTTTCTTAGCCTTCTGCACTGCTTTTCTGATTGTCAAATACCCGGGAAACGGATTTGCCTTCCACGAATCCTACACTATATACCCGCCTTTTGACTTTAACCTTCACTTGGCAGCCGACGGCATATCGTTAGTTCTCCTCGGAATTGTTGCCTTCCTTGCAATAACTGTTACCCTTTCTTCTTGGAATATTGAAAGACCGGGTGCTTACTTTTTCCTGATACTCGTCTTCTTGGGACCTATGGTCGGAGTTTTCGTTTCAATGAACCTTCTCTGGTTCTTCATCTTCTGGGAGTTTACACTCGTTCCCATGTTCTTCCACATAGGTATCTGGGGAGCAGAGAACAGGATATACGCGGCAATGAAGTTCTTTATCTACACCCACCTTGCAAGTATCTTCTTACTTCTCGGTATTATCGTTCTATACCTTTCAACCCACACCTTTGAGTTTGAGAAGCTCTTAAACGTTCAGCTTGATCCTTCAATAGCCAAACTTGTCTGGATTCTCATGTTTATCGGCTTTGCCGTTAAGATGCCCGTTGTTCCGTTCCACACTTGGCTTCCAGACGCCCACGTTCAGGCTCCTTCTCCGATTTCAGTTTTCCTTGCAGGTCTTCTTCTTAAGATGGGAGCCTACGGTCTCCTAAGGTGGGAAATATTCCTCTTCCCTCAGACGAGTAAGTTCTTTGCTCCACTTATGGCCTTTATTGCCGTCCTTACGATCTTTTACGCTGGCTTTAGAGCCCTTGCCGAAGATCACATAAAGAGGATGGTTGCCTACTCAAGTATTAACCACATGGGGTTTGTCCTCCTCGGCCTTTCAGCACTAACTGCTGCTGGAATTTCTGCGGCAGTTTACGAAATGGTAGGCCACGCCTTAGTTATCTCACTTCTCTTTATGATTGCAGGTTATATCCACCATAAGACCCACACTTGGTATATATCTGAGCTTGGCGGAATTATGAAAAAGATTCCCGGCCTTATGACGATGTTCGTTATAGGAGTCCTTGCTGCAGTAGGTCTTCCGGGAACCGCAGGTTTTGTAGGGGAGCTCTCTGTTATGCTTGCAGCTTTTGACTACTACGGCTGGGTTATGGTTATCGTTCCACTTGCAAGTGCTCTGAGTGCAGGTTTCTTCATGTGGATGCTCCAGAGGGCTGTTTTTGGCCCGTTAAGGGAAGGTTTTGAAAACCTGAAGTCTTTAAAGGAACTTCCTATGGTTGAGAACATTCCACTTGCCCTTTACATTGGAGCTTTTATACTGGTTGGGGTTGTTCCGGCCGTTGTATTTAACCTCTATAACCCTGTTGTTAACACTTTCGCACAATTCTTTCAGTAGGGGGTAACAGGTGAACATTAACTTCCTTGCAGCAACGATGGTTTTAGCCTTAACGGGAGCGTTTCTTCCCGTTATCAACAGGCTATTCAGGATATCGGGGATACAGGGAGCTCTCATCTCCTCAATCGGCTACGTTGTCTCCCTCTTTCTGGTTCTCATATCCGATAAAGGAAGACACGTTTTAAAGGGCTTTTTTACAACAGATCCGGTCTCTATTTTAGTGGGAAGTCTCGTTTTAGTGGCCTCATGGATGGTTATGTTGGTCATTTACTGGATAACCGAGAAGGACAAGTTCGTAAACGAGCTCATCTCTGCTCTTATGATATCTACTGCTGGGGCTCTCCTCCTTCTAAGCGCCAACAACTTCGTCTCCCTTGCCATATCTATGGAGCTTATGACTATGCCTACATACCTAATGGTTCTCTTTGCCTTTGACGATAAGTCATTTGAGGCGGGAGTAAAGTATTTCTTCAGCGGAGCTCTCGCCGTTGGCTTTATGCTCTTCGGAATCTCCCTTCTCTACGGAATAACGGGAAGCTTTGAGTTTTCAGCTTTAGTTAAGAACCTGTTTGCAGACCCACTCGTTGCTCTTGCTGCCGTATTTATCTTTGCAGGATTTGGATTTAAGATAACCGCCTTTCCGTTTCACTTCTGGGGACCCGACGTTTACGACGGAACCTGCCCAGGAGTTGCTGCCCTCCTTACAGGTATCTCTAAGAGCGCTGCTTTCATAGGTCTTATGAGAATTGTCTACGAGGCCATTCCCGTAGTTGCTGGCCACTTTACACTTATACTTGCAATAATTGCAGCACTTACTATGACAGTTGGAAACCTTTTAGCCCTTGCCCAAAAGAGAGTTTCAAGGATACTTGCCTACTCTTCCATTGCCCATGCAGGATACACTCTCGTTGCTTTTGCAGCCCTCTCTGTTCCACTTAGTATTACCGGTATTATCTACCACTCCGTCGCCTACGTCTTTATGAAGACGGCTGCGTTCCTCTGTTTTGCCGTTTTCCTGTTTGTCTGGGGTGCAAGAACGATGGACGACTACAAGGGATTGGGTAGAAGGGAGCCGCTTCTTGCCGCTCTTTTCCTCATCTTCCTTCTATCACTTGCAGGCGTTCCGCCGATGGCAGGTTTTATAAGTAAGGTATTTGTCTTTACGGCTGCTGTTGATGCAGGAATGACCTGGTTAGCCCTTATCGGTCTTTTAAACAGCGCATTCTCCGTTGCTTACTACATCTGGATAGCAAAACAGATGTATCTTGAGGAGCCTACACTTGAGAAGCCTGTAAACGACTCTCCAAACAAGAACTGGATACTCCTTCCTCTGGCAGTTATGGCTATTCTCCTGATTGTTTTCGGTGTTTGGATCAATCCGGTTGTTGATACCTCTGCCTTCTACGCAGCAAAGGTCGGTTTTTAGGGGAGCTCTGTCTCCCTTTCATCTATCGTTTATAATTCCCACTACCCATTTCCCCTCAAGGAGAAGTTGTGTTTGTCAGAGAAGTTTATAAGTTGCCGGTGGGGGCTCCCTTTGAAGGCTACTTCGTTGTTGAACATGTAGAGATAAAAAAACACAGAACGGGGGAGCCCTTCCTGAGGCTTGTCTTGTCGGATAAAACAGGGACTTTCCAAGCCCTATGGTGGAAACCTCCTAAAGGTGCCGACTTAACCGTTTTTAAAAAGGGAGATGTTGTTTTTGTTAAAGGAAACGTTGAATACTTTAACGGTAACCTGCAACCTAAGCTTACTGATATAAGAATTGCCTCTGAAGGAGAATACGACCCGAAGAAGTTCGTCAGTGAGAGCAGGTTCTCCATAGAGGAGCAGTTTACAGAGCTATTAGAGATAATAGACTCCGTTCAAAACGAATACCTTAAAAAGCTCTTAGAGAGCTTCTTCTACGACGATGAGTTCGTTGAGAAGTTTCTCAGGGCTCCTGGCGGAAAAACCATCCACCACGCCTGTATAGGCGGCCTTTTGGAGCACACTTTAGGAGTTGTTGATGTATGTGAAGTTGTTGCCAAGCGTTACAAAAGCATAGACAGGGATTTATTGATAACGGCAGCAATACTCCACGACATCGGTAAGGTTTACGAGTACAGTATAGAAACGGCTATAGACAGGACAAACGAAGGAATACTATTAGGACACCTCTATATGAGCTGCGAGATGGTAGCCTTTAAAGTTTCCCAGATTGAAGGTTTCCCGAAAGATTTAAAGACAAAACTTCTCCACTGTATCCTTTCCCACCACGGCCAGTATGAACACGGCTCTCCAAAGAAGCCCAAGACCCTTGAGGCGGTTGCCCTTGCCTACGCAGACGCCTTAGACTCAAAGGTAAAAGGTTTTGAGGAGTTCATTGAGAGGGAGCTCGGAGGAGAGAAGGGGTGGACTAAGCGCCACTTTGCCTACGAAGTCCCAATCTTCTTTGACGGTAAAATAGACTATGGGGAGGATTTAGAATGAAGAAGCCTTTAACCTATAAGGATGCCGGAGTTGACATAGAAGCTGGAGAAAGACTTGTAGACAGGATAAAAGAGTATGCGAAGAGAACCTTTGACAGGAACGTTTTAGCCGGAATTGGCGGGTTTGGGGCGGGATACCTTCTTCCTTCCGGTTACTCAGAGCCCGTTCTCGTCTCCGGAACTGACGGGGTTGGGACGAAGCTGAAGGTTGCCCAAATGGCAAACATCCACGATACGGTCGGAATAGACCTCGTTGCGATGTGTGTCAACGACATCCTTACAGTTGGAGCTAAGCCCCTCTTCTTCTTAGACTACTTTGCAACCGGTAAGCTCTCTGTTGACGTTGCCGCAGACGTCGTTAAGGGAATAGCCAGAGGGTGTGAAATTGCAGGCTGCTCCCTCATAGGAGGAGAAACGGCGGAGATGCCGGACTTCTACCCGGAAGGTGAATACGACCTTGCAGGCTTTGTTGTAGGCATAGTTGATAAGAAAGACTACATAACCGGAGAGGAGATAAGACCGGGTGACGTTGTTTTAGGTTTGGCCTCTTCCGGTATTCACAGCAACGGTTATTCACTTGTAAGAAGGCTCTTTTTTGAGATCTTGGGGTTTAAAGTTGACGATTACGTAAAGGAGTTGGACGGTAAAGTTTACGAGGTTCTTCTGACTCCTACAAGGATATACATAAAGAGCGTTCTTTCCTTGCTTGAAGAGGTAAAAGTTAAGGGAATGGCACACATTACCGGCGGTGGTATTCCGGGAAACCTTGTAAGGGTTCTTCCGAAGAACGTTAACGCCGTTGTTAAGAAAGATTCTTGGGAAGTTCCGGAAGTTTTCAGGTTTATTCAGGAGAAGGGGAACGTTCCGGAAGAGGAGATGTTCAAAACGTTTAACATGGGTATAGGCTACACCGTCATAGTTTCTCCCGATGATATTGATAAGGCGGTTTCAGTCCTTGAGAGCTCCGGCGAAAAGGTCTTCAGAATTGGCGAGATTACAGAAGGGGAAGGGAGGGTAGTTATAGAGTGAGAGTGGCCGTTTTGGCTTCCGGAAGGGGAAGCAACTTTGAAGCCATAGCAAAGGCTTTTTTAAACGGGAAAATAAGGGGAGAGTTGGTAGCCCTTATTGTAAACAGGAGAAACGCCGGTGCCGTTGAGAGAGCCCGGAGGTTGGGGATTAACTGGCTCTTCGTTGATCCGTTTTCCTTTACGAGCCGTGAGGATTACGACGGGAGACTGGTTGAGATTCTTAAACACCTGAAGGTGGACTTAGTCTGTTTGGCAGGCTATATGCTGATAGTTTCCGATGTGTTCGTTGAGGCTTTTCCCAACAGGATTTTAAACATTCATCCATCTCTCCTTCCTTCGTTTCCCGGCCTTAAACCCCACTGGCAGGCGGTTACATACGGAGTAAGGGTATCGGGAGCTACGGTTCACATCGTTGATAAGGGAGTAGATACGGGTCCAATTGTGGTTCAGGTTGCCGTTCCGGTTTCTCCTGAAGACACTCCGGAAACCTTGGCCGATAAAGTCTTAAAGTGGGAACACAGGATATACCCTCAGGCCGTTAAGTGGTTCGTTGACGGAAGGGTCAAAGTGGAGGGAAGGAAGGTTGTAGTTGACGGTGCTGATTACAGCTCACTGCCAGTAGTTCCTGCATTAGAGGACTTTTAAATGGTTGAGGTTTTAGAGCTCTCAAACGGCCTTAAGGTTCTACTGAAGGAAGAAAAAGGGTTTGAAATACTTGCCGGGACGCTCTTTATGCCGGGAGGGTCTTCTTTAGACAGAGTTGAAGGGATAACTCTACTGACCCTTAGAACGGCCTTTAAGAGGAGCTTAAAGAGACCGGCCGAAGACTTTTACTCGTTTCAGGAACAGATGGGGACGCCGTTCTCTCCTGAGGTGTCTGTTGACTACTCTCAGCTTCGGTTTCAGTCGGTTTCCCGATTCTCTGAAGACTACGTCTCTCTGCTTACCGAAACCATTTTAAACCCCGGATTTTTGGAGGAGAGTTTCAGCGTTGAAAAGAGCTCCCTTCTGGCCTCTATAGTGGCAAAAAGGGAAAATTCCTTCACCCTTGCCTACGAGACCTTGATGAAGATGACTTACAGGGGAGTTCCCTACAGCAAGATGCCCTACGGAAGTGAGAAGAGCGTTTCGTCACTTACCGTTGACAGCTGTTCAGACTGGTTTAAAACGGTCTTTATACCTGAAGGTTCTACTGTTTCCCTCTGTGGAGACTTAGAAAATATAGATGCTGTTTTAAAAGAGCTTGAGGATATTTCCCTTAAACCGGTAAAAATTGAAGAGTTTGACTGCCCTATAACTGAGTCTAAAACAGAGTCTGTTCACAGGAAAGGTTCAGCCCAGAGCTTTATTCTCGTCGCCCTCAACGCCCCTTCAGTTTTAGACCCGAAATACCCGGTTTACAAGCTCCTGAACACAGTTTTGGGAGAGGGAATAGGTTCTCTTCTGTTTCAGGAGCTCCGGGAAAAGAGGGGCTTTGCCTACTCAACCGGTTCCCTGTATTCTTCAAGGAGAAACACCGGAAGGCTCCTCGTTTACATAGGAACTTCCCCCGAGAAAGAGGCGGCCGTAAGGGAGGAGCTCCGCAGGATAATCTCCCGTATTCCCTCTCTTCTAACTGAAGATCTTGTAGAAAGGGGAAAACGGTACTTTAGAGGGACTTACCTTCTTGACCACGAAACAAGGGGAAAGAAGGCATGGTATTTAGGTTTCTGGGAAGTTTTGGGAAGGGGATACGGATACGATAAGAATTTCTTTATGGAGATAGAAAACGTTAAATTAGAGGATATTTTAGAGGTTGCAGAAAGAGTATCAAGTGAACCGTTCCACGAGGTTGTTGTAAAGGATGAAGAGAGTAATAGTTAGCGCCTGCCTTTTAGGTATCAACTGCAAGTATAACGGTGGAAACAACAGAAACACGTTGATAGTTGAACTTTTTAGAAGAGGAGTTGTCGTTCCGCTGTGTCCGGAGCAGTTGGGAGGGCTTCCAACACCGAGGTCTCCTGCAAAGATTACAGAGGGAGATGGGTTTCAGGTAATCTCCGGAAAGGCAAGGGTTAAAACGGTTGACGGTTCTAACTTAGACGTAACGGAGAACTTCTTAAAGGGAGCTTACGAAACCCTTTACGCAGCAGAGCTCTTAAGAGATAGTTGCGTAGCTTGTATTCTAAAGGAGAAGAGCCCATCCTGTGGGGTAAAGAGAATTTACAGGTTTGAGAGTGACGAACTTAAGGAGGGAATGGGCGTTACGGCTGCACTTTTAAGTTCTAAAGGATTTAAAATTCTGTCTTCAGATGATAGAGAAAGTTTAGAAAAACTGGTAGAGGAGATTAATGAGTAGACTTCCGAAACTCAGAATCAAACACCTTGAGCTGAAATACCCCATAATTCAGGGTGGAATGGGGGCAAAAGTTTCCCTTCACAGACTTGCCTCTGCAGTTGCAAACGCAGGGGGAATAGGTGTAATTTCGGCAGTTCTCCTTCACGAAAAGGACAGGTCAAAGCCTAAAAAAACGACCTGTAAGGGAATAGACGTAGAGAGCGTTGGTCTAAAACCCTACCACTACGCCCACGAGCTTGCAGAGGAGATAAGGAAAGCAAAGGAGCTTGCCCCTAACGGAATAATCGGCGTGAATATAATGTACGCTTTAACCCACTTCTACGAGCTCCTCATGACGGCGATAGACGCCGGGGCAGACCTGATAATTCAGGGAGCAGGCTTTGGGAAGGACGTATTTAAAATCTGTAACACTTTTGACATGCCCCTTATAGAGATAGTTGCAACCCCAAAGGGTGCAAAGCTTTCAGAGAGGTTAGGGGCAGCGGCAGTTATCGTTGAGAGTGGGGAGGCCGGCGGACACCTTGGAACGATGGAGAGCTTGTGGGACGTTCTTCCTTCTATTGTTGAGGCTGTTGACATTCCGGTTATAGCTGCCGGCGGAATATTTGACGGAAAGGACATGGCAAGGGCTTTTGAGATGGGAGCAAAAGGGGTTCAGATCGCCACCCGCTTCATAGCAACCTACGAGTGTGACGCTGCACAGGAGTTCAAGGACTACATTATAAAGGCAAAGCCCGAAGACTCTATCTACATAAAAAGTCCAGTTGGAATGCCCGCCCACGCCGTCAGAAACCCGTTCACTGAAAGGCTTGAGAAGGAAGGAAAAATTCCTCACAAGTGCCCGTTTAACTGTTTAAAAACCTGTTCTGGTGAGGATTCTATATACTGTATTGCAGACGTTCTTCTTAAGTCCGTTTCCGGAGACGTAGAGAGGGGGCTTGTTTTCTCAGGAAGTAACGTCGGAAGGGTTAACAGGATGTACAGCGTTAAAGAGCTTATAGACGAGTTGGTCAGTGAGTGTGAGGCAGAACTTGAAAGGAAAAACCTTAATTTCGGGGAGGAGTAGATGAGAAAGCTCGTTGGAATAGCCATATTGTCTGTTGCATCTTTCAGTTGTGCAACCACTGGTCAGCAGACTACAACTGACGTTTCCTCTCTGAAGGCTGAAGTTGAAGCATTAAAGGCTAAAGTTTCCCAGAACAAAAGGAGGATAACCGGCCTTGAAGAGAGGGTTTCAAAGGTAGAGGACAGGGTTGCCACGAACGAACAGAACATCTACGACCTGAAGAAGGAAGTTGAACAGGTAAAGGGCATTGTTTCTCAGGTTACGGTAGGAGCTCCGCACACCGGGCAGCAGGAAAAACAACCTCAGCCTGTAGTACAGATGGGTGCTAAAGACCTCTACAGGCAGGCCTTTAACGCTATGGAATCAGGAGACTTTGACAAGGCTCAGCAGCTCTTCCAGCAGTTGGTTCAGCAGTATCCAGACGGCGACCTTGCAGACAACGCTCTCTACTGGATAGGGGAGATTTACTACTCCCACAACGACTACGAAACTGCAGCTAAATATTTCCAGCAGGTTATAGATAAATACCCAAATGGGAACAAAGTTTCTGCCGCAATGCTTAAGCTTGCTCTGTGTTACAGGGGAATGGGGGACATGAACAAGGCTAAGCAGATCCTTCGGGAAGTAATTCAGAAATACCCGGGAACGCCTGAAGCTGGTATAGCCAAAGTAAAACTAATGGAGCTGGAGCAGTAAGATGGAGATTGATGAGAAAGGTATAAAAGGGCTTGCCTGTAGGGCTGCAGATCTTTGGGTAAACCTTGAGCTTGGAAGGTGTAGGCCTGACAGCAACTATCAGCAGGTTCTTGAGTTCTTAAAGCAGCGGTTTAAAGCAGAGGAGGTTAACCCTCTTCTCCTTACCTTAGGTCTTCTTGAAATGGCTCTGATTGAAGATGCACTTAAGAACAGGAGCTACCTATCGGAAGAGGAGAGGGAACAGGTTATTCAAAATGTAGTAGAATCTCTAGCTAAGAACTTTCCGAAAATAGTTGACGAGATGGTTCCCATTTTAGACCTGTTGGAGAGGAAGATTGGAGAGTTTAAGGAGCTCTCCAAAAAGTACCGGTTGGGAGGAGAGTAGATGTCTAAGAAGGTAAAGTTAGCCGTTGTGGGAGTTGGGAACTGTGCAAGCTCTCTCATTCAGGGAATTTACTACTACAGAAACAAAAGTAAGGAAGAGATAACCGGTCTTATGCACTACGACATTGGCGGTTATAAACCTTGGGACATAGAGGTTGTTGCTGCCTTTGATATAGACGCAAGGAAGGTTGGAAAGGACGTAGGCAAGGCGATATTTGAAAAACCAAACTGCACTAAGGTTTTCTATCCGGACATTCCGGAGATGGGCGTTGAAGTCCAGATGGGTCCTGTAATGGACGGCTTTGCAGAGCACATGCTTGAATACCCTGAAGACCAACGTTTTGTTCCTGCAAATAAGGAGCCCGTTGACGTTGTTAAAGTCCTTAAGGAGAGCGGAGCAGAGGTTGTTGTTAACTACCTTCCCGTAGGCTCTGAGGAGGCTACCCGCTACTACGCTCAGTGTGCTTTAGAGGCCGGCTGCGCCTTTGTTAACTGTATTCCCGTGTTCATTGCTTCAGACGAAGAATGGGCAAATAAGTTTAAAGAGAAGGGGCTTCCGATAGTTGGAGACGACATAAAGTCCCAGGTTGGAGCAACAATAACCCATAGGGTTCTCGCAACCCTTATGGCTGATAGGGGAGTTCCGATTGACAGAACCTACCAACTGAACTTTGGTGGTAATACAGACTTCCTCAACATGCTTGAGAGGAAGAGACTTAAAACAAAGAAAGTTTCAAAGACAGAGGCCGTCCGCTCCTTAATACCTTACCCCATTGACAAGGACAACATCCACATCGGCCCAAGCGACTACGTTCCGTGGCTTAAGGACAACAAAATTGCATACATAAGGCTTGAGGGAAGGCTCTTTGGTGATGTTCCTATGTATATAGAGCTAAAACTCTCTGTTGAGGACTCTCCAAACAGCGCTGGTTCTGCAATAGATGCAATAAGGTGTGCAAAACTGGCAATGGACAGGAGAATTTCAGGCCCTCTCTACTCAATTTCTTCCTACACTATGAAACATCCCCCTGTTCAGTATCCGGACTGGAAGGCAAAAGAGTTAGTTGATAAGTTTATTGCCGGTGAAATTGAAAGGTAGTTTGGGGCTTTGTGCCCCTTTAAACTAAAAGTCCGCCGGACGTTCTGCTTACCTTAATTGGTCTGTTCTCCTCGTCAACAAGAACAACAGTTGGAGAGAAATCCTTAATCTCCTCTTCTGTAAGCTCACAGTAGCTTACGATTATTACGATATCCCCCTTTTGAACTTTCCTGGCAGCTGCTCCGTTGAGGCAGATCTCACCGCTTCCCGATTCTCCCGGTATTACGTAGGTTGAGAACCTTTCACCGTTTGTTACGTTGTATATGTCAACCTTCTCGTACGGATAAATGTTGGCAAGCTTTAACAGTTCACTGTCTATCGTTATGCTTCCCTCATAGTTAAGGTCTGCTCCGGTTACGGTAGCCCTGTGGATTTTAGACTTAAACATTATCCTTCTCATCTACTACTCCTTAACGGGAGTTTGCAACCCTAAATATAGTTTGAAGTAATTTCCGAAGAAAGATAACTATATTTAAGAAACGGAAAGACAACGGTTAAAGGAGGGAGAGATGGTAAGGTATCCGGCAGTAGCAGGTCAGTTCTACCCGGGAACGGCTGAAGAGCTCCGCCTCTTTTTAGACTCTTTCTGCAGGCGGGAGCTCCCAAAAGTGAAGGCAAAGGCCGTTGTAGTTCCCCACGCAGGATACATCTACTCGGGTAAAGTCGCAGGAGAGACTTACAGTAGGGTTGTAGTGCCTTCAAACTGTGTCGTTATGGGACCAAACCATACAGGCCTTGGTAAACCTGCTTCAGTATTCCCAGAGGGCGTATGGCTTACACCTTTGGGAGAGGTTCCTGTAAACAGCGAGATTGCCTCTGAGCTTATTGAACACTACCCTTACGAGCCCAACACTACTGCACACATCTACGAGCACTCTTTAGAAGTTCAAGTTCCTTTCCTTCAACACTGTTCAGGCTACCGGGAAGACCTGTCAATCGTTCCCATAGTCTTTCAGCACCTTTCCTACTCAGACTGTGTTGCTGCAGGGGAAGCCCTTTCGGAAGTTTTAAATGGTAGAGACTCTCTGATAGTTATCAGTACAGACTTTTCCCATTACGTCTCTCAGTCAACAGCTAAGAAGTTAGACTCACTTGCGATAGATCCTATACTGAATCTTGATCCGGAAGAGCTCTACAGAAGGGTCCACTCCTACAACATCTCAATGTGCGGCGTCATTCCGGCTACAGTCGGCATCGTTGCAGCTAAACTCTTAGGAGCTAACAGAGCTGAACTTGTTATGTATAGGACTTCAGGAGATGTAACCGGAGATTATAGTCAGGTTGTAGGGTATGCAGGAATCATCATATATTAACTATGATACAATTCGCTCAAACTTTGAGAGGAGGAGTTTTTGGGGAAGGAGGAGCAGTTAGCTGAAATCTTTAAAGCCCTTGCTCACCCAACAAGGGTAAAGATAGTTGAATACCTTTCAGACGGAGAGAAGTGCGTAAAGGACATTTGGCAGGAGTTAAATGTCCCGCAGCCTACAGTTTCCCAGCACATTAACATACTTAAGACTGCAGGAGTTATCTCCCATAGGAAGGATGGAGTAAAGACTTGTTACAGGATAGAAAAGCCGATAGTTATTAAAATAATGCAACTTTTAAAAGAGGAGGTTGATAATGGCTCAAGAGATTAGGACGGTAGAAGAGTTTGAAAGGGAAGTTCTCCAGTCCGATATCCCCGTTTTGGTTGACTTCTGGGCACCTTGGTGTGGACCCTGTAGAATGCTCGCTCCAACAATAGATGAGCTTGCTGAGGAGTATGCTGGAAAGGTTAAGGTTGTTAAGGTTAACACAGATGAGCTTCCGATGGTTGCAATGCAGTATGGCATTAGAGGGATTCCTACAGTTATGCTCTTTGTAAACGGAGACGTTGCAGACGTTAAGGTTGGTCTTCAGCCAAAGGCCGTTTTTGAAAACATGATTCAGAGAGTTCTTGGAGAGTAAACAATGGTAAAAGATGTTCTGATAGTAGGAGCTGGCCCTGCAGGGCTGGCTGCCGCCATTTATGCCGGTCGTTCTCAGCTTGACACTCTCGTTTTAGACCAGATGATGCCAGGCGGTCAACTCCTTATAACTGAGATGATTGAGAACTACCCCGGTTTCTACGATGGGATTACGGGGTTTGAGCTCTCTGAAAAGTTTAGACAGCACGCAGAGAAGTTCGGAGCCAAAATAGAGAACGGAAAACCGGTAGAATCGGTTGACTTAGACGGAGACCTGTTTGTTGTTAAGGCAGGAGGAGAGGAGTTTAGGGGAAAGGCTCTCATCTGGGCTGCAGGTTCAACTCCAAGGAAGCTTAACGTTCCGGGAGAGGCTGAGTTTGTAGGAAGGGGAGTTTCCTACTGTGCCGTCTGTGACGGTGCCTTCTTTAAAGATAGAACCGTTGCAGTTGTCGGCGGTGGAGATTCTGCCCTTGAGGAAGCTCTGTATTTAACGAAGTTTGCAAGTAAGGTTTACCTGATACACAGGCGTGATAAGTTTAGGGCTGTGAAGATAATTCAGGATAGGGTGAAGAGAAACGAGAAGATAGAACCGATTCTTAACAAGGTAGTTGTTTCTATTAACGGAAAGGACTTTGTTGAGTCTGTGACGCTGAAGGATACAGTTACAGGTGAGGAGAGCGTTCTTCCCGTAGACGGCGTCTTTATCTTTATCGGGAACGAGCCCAACGTTGCTCCAGTTGCCCACCTTGTTGAAACTACGGAACAGGGGTTCATAGTTACAGACGAGGAGATGAAGACTAAGACTCCCGGCCTCTTTGCCGCTGGAGATGTAAGATACAAACCGTTAAAGCAGGTCGTAACGGCTGCTGCTGACGGTGCCGTTGCTGCAATGTCTGCCAGTAAATACCTTGAAGAGAAGGAAGGTTAAGATGAGGAAGCTTCTAACCGCTACTCTTGTTCTATCTCTTTTGGCCTTTTCTGGGTGTCAGAAGGAATCTACCGGAGTAAAGCCTGTTGAGAAGAGCTCTACCCAGAGTAAAAGCACATCTCAGGGAGTTAAGGCTTACAACTTTACGTTTACCGACGTAAACGGTAAGGTTCATCAACTTTCTGACTTTAAAGGAAAAGTGGTTATTGTTCAGTTCTTCGGGACTTACTGTCCTCCCTGTAGGGCTGAAATGCCTATTCTTGACAGGATATACAGGGACTACGGCGGAAAGGTTGTTGTTATCGGTCTTTCCGTTGACTATACGGGAGTTTCCCCCGAAAAACTGAAACCCTTTGTTGAGGAGATGGGGGTAAGCTACCTCGTGGGGCCGTCAACGGATAAGGCTTGGGACGAGTATGCTGGAAGGATAACAGGGCTTGATTCAATTCCCCAGACTTTCATAATAGACAAGAAGGGATATATCCGCTATTACGAGGTAGGTTTCGCTCCCTCTTACGAGAACCTCTTTAAGAAGGCTATAGACCAGCTCCTCAAAGAGGGGTAATGAAGATAAAGAAAGTTAAACTATACAGAACTGTCTATAGACCTGAAGACTTTCCCCAGACTCCTTTTAACGAAGTAGCCTTTGTCGGCCGTTCAAACGTCGGGAAGTCTTCTCTCTTAAACACTATCGTTAACAACTTTAAGCTTGCAAAGGTCAGTTCTGAACCGGGTAAGACCCGGTCTGTTAACTTCTACCTAGTTAACGACAAGTTTTTCTTGGTTGACCTTCCCGGTTACGGTTTTGCAAAGGTTCCCTTTGAGGAGCAGAAGAGGTGGAGGGAGCTAATAGAGGGATATCTAAAAGGTAGGGACAGACTGAAAGGTGTTTTTCTTTTAGTTGACTCAAGAGTGGGTCCAACTGAGAAGGATAAACAGATGAAAGAGTGGCTTGATTTCTTCGGAATTCCCTACGTTGTAGTTGCGACAAAGGTTGACAAGCTAAAGAAAAACGAGAAGGCAAGACTTGAAAGGAGAGTAAAGGAAGAGTTTAAAGACGAGTCTGTTAAGGTTATACCCTTTTCTTCAAAGACGAGGGAAGGAAGGGATAGACTCCTTAAAGAGATAAAGTCCTTTGTAGAGTCTTGATATGCTTGAGGAGCTCCGCCTTCACAACTTCGGTGCAATTTCAGGGGAACTTCTTCTCTCTCCGGGCTTTAACGTTATTATTGGCGAAACCGGAACGGGAAAGTCACTTCTCCTCTCCTCAATAAACTTTCTTTTAGGGCACCGTCTTCCTTTCGTCTCTGATGGGACTTTTGTTGAGGCTGTTTTCTGTTTAAACGGTGAGGAAATGTGTGTCAGACGGGAAGTTTCAGGGGGGCGTTCTAGATACTTCCTAAATGGTATGAGAGTTCCTCAGCAGAGGGTTAAAGAGGTTGTATCTCCTTTTCTCATCTTCCAGTCTCAAAGGCAAGGAATAACTCTTCTAAAGCCTTCAGTTCAGCTTCAGCTCCTTGATACCTTTTCAGAGAACGGGGAACTCCTGTCAAAATATAGGCAAGTCTACTCAGAGTATACCGAAGCCCTATCAAACCTTGAAAAGCTCAGAGAGGAAGAGAGGTTAAGGGATAGGGAGATTGACATCCTTAGGTTCCAGATTGAAGAGATTGAGAGAGTTAACCTTCAGCCCGGCGAAGAGGAAGAGCTCCGAAAACTAAAGGAGAAGGTAGAAAAGGCTGACCAGATAAGGGAGCTCCGCTCAAAAGCCCTCTGTCTACTCTACGAGTGTGACGGTTCAGTCCTTGACGGTATCTCGCAGGTTGTCAGGGAGTTTGAGAGGAGTTCTCTTTACCCTGAGATACTTGATAGACTCAACTCTCTCTACTTTGAGCTGGAGAGCGTCGTCTCTGAAATTGAGAGGGAGGTTGAGCCGCCGGAGACGGAGTTCTCTTTAGAGGAGATAGAGAACAGGCTCTACCAGATAGAGCGTTTAAAGAGGAAATACGGTTCAGACTACGACGAGATAAACTCTTTTTTGAAAAGCGCCAAAGAAAAACTTGAAAGGCTTGAAAACATAACATTTGAGCTTGAACAGTCAGAGAAAAAGGTAAAAGAGCTTGAAAGTCGCCTTTACAGTTTGGGAGGGGAGCTCTCAAATAGCAGAAGAGAGGGAGCGGAGAGGTTAAAGAGATACTTGAAGGAGTCTTTCTCTGAGCTTGGCCTTGAGAGTGCCCGATTTGAGATACTCTTTGAAGAGTTTGACAGACCTTCTCCTTCCGGTCTTGAAAAAGTCACTTTCCTGTTTTCCGGAAATCCAAAACTTCCCCTATCTCCGCTTTCGGAGTCCATTTCAGGTGGGGAGCTCTCCCGTTTCCTACTCTCTGTTCTCAGCTTTATCTCGTTTCCAGAAATAACGATGGTCTTTGATGAAATAGACACCGGAATGTCGGGTAAAATAATACGGAAGGTTGCAAAAAAGCTGAAAACTATATCTGAGAGACAGCAGGTTCTTGCCGTCAGCCACTCGCCTCAGGTCGTTGCGGCGGCGGATAGAGTATTTAAGTTGGAGAAAGACTCTGCTGGGAACGTTAGCGTTGAACTCCTTGAGGGAGATGATGTGGTTAGAGAGCTCTCCGTCATGCTCTCAGGTGAGGTTACCGAGAGTGGGATAAAAACGGCTCAGGATCTACTAAAAAGTTGGGAGGAGTGATGGAGCACGGAACCGAGGCTACGAAAACGGTAGGGGGACTCTTAGAGGCTTTTCATGTTCACGTAACCAAAACAGAGCTTGCTGAACTTTCAGTTCTTCTCTTCGTCCTCACTTACGCAATGATACTCCTTGAGAAGTTCTTCCACAGAACGATAGCAGCCCTCATAGGTGCCTCTTTAGTCCTTGTGATTGGGGTTATAACCCCTGAAAGGGCTTGGGAATCAATAGACCAGAACACGATTCTTCTCCTCTTTGGAATGATGAATATCGTTACAGTTATGGGGAAGAGCGGCTTCTTCCACCTTGTTGCTGCAAAGGCTGTTAAACTGACAAAAGGTTCTCCTACGAGGGTTCTTTGGATATTCTCTCTTCTTACGGCTTTATTTTCCGCCTTCCTTGATAACGTTACGACGGTTCTCTTTATGACACCGGTTATGATAAACATAGCCGAAAGGTTAAAGCTCAACCCTATTCCTTACCTCATAGCAATCGTTTTAGCCTCTAACACCGGTGGAACTGCGACCCTTATCGGTGACCCACCAAACATTATTATAGGTAGTATTGCCGGTAAGACTTTCAACGATTTCCTTGAAGAGGTTGCTCCTTACGCTATTCTTGCCTTCCTTTTAGGGCTTGCCGTTATGCACTTTATGATGGCTAAGGGTGGGTTTTTAAAGGCTCAGGCAACTGCAGAGGAACTTGAAGATATACTTTCTGGAAAGGTTGACGAGAAACTCCTTGACAGGAAGCTGATGAAGAAGTCAGTTACCGTTTTTCTAATAACGATAGTTCTCTTTATAGTGGGACACGATTTTGGCCTTGAACCCGGAGTCATCGCTTTAATGATGGCTACGATACTTGCTCTCATAAGCAATCTTTCTCCTGCTTGGATTCTTGAAAAGGTTGAGTGGACAACTCTCATCTTTTTTATGGGTCTTTTCATGGTCGTTGGTGCCCTTGAAGTTAACGGCGTTTTTGACATAGCTGCAAAGTGGCTTATAGAGGCGATAGGGAACAACATCCACGAGGGGATAATCTTAGTTGGTTTCGTCTCTGCCATTATCTCCGGCTTTGTTGACAACATCCCATTTACAATGTCTATGGCTTACGTTTTGAAGGGGATGGAGATGCAGATGGGAAACGTTATGGATCCCCTCTGGTGGGCACTTTCCCTTGGAGCGTGTTTGGGAGGTAACCTTACTCTGATAGGGGCTTCTGCAAACATCGTGACTGCCGATATTGCAGAGAGAAGCGGCTACAAGATAGATTTCTTCAGGTTTATGAAGTACGGAACCCCTGTTGCAGCAGTTACTGTAATTACGGCAATTCTCCTCTTTTACGTTGAGCATGCGGTTTTTGGAGGATTCTAAGTTATGAGGATAATTGAGAGGTTTTTTGAAGGTTTTCTGTGGCGAACCAGGTGGATGGTTATAATTGCCGTTCTCTTTTCTCTTCTCGCCTCTTTCGGTCTTTTCGTCGTTGCGTCTTACGAGATCTACGAGCCTATTTACGGTATGTTTTCTCACGGTTTTCACCTGAGTAAGGAAGAACACGAGGAGTTGGTCGGGGCTATTGTAGGAGCTATAGACCTCTACCTCATTGCAACGGTTCTCATCATCTTTTCTTTGGGTCTTTATGAACTCTTTATCAGTAAGATAGACGAAGCGGAAAACGACGAAAGTTCCAGCAAAATTTTGGCCATTCACAGCTTAGACGACCTGAAAGAGAAGCTTGCAAAAGTAGTTTTAATGGTTCTCATCGTTACTTTCTTTAAATACGCAATTCACATTAAGTATGAAACGCCACTTCAAACCCTTTACCTCGCTGCTGGAGTTTTGATGTTGGCTCTGGCTCTCTACTTTAGTCACAAGAAAGGTTAGTAGGTTATGGCTCAGAAAGGAACAGAAAAACATAGGACGGAAAGGATTACCGGTGCTCAAAAAGCAGCGATTCTTATTCTTTCCCTTCCTGAAGACGTAGCTGTAAACGTAATAAAGAACTTGAGGGAACACGAGCTAACAAAAGTTGCAAAGACTATTCTCTCTCTGGGAACCATAAAGAAGGACATGGTTAAGTTAGTCATAAAAGAGGCCTACGACGAGCTCTCCGAGATTGCACCTTTAAGGACTGCCCCCGACGAGCTGAGGAGGTTACTTGAGAAGGCTCTGCCACCTGATAAGCTGCAGGAGCTCCTTGAGGAGACAATGCTTTCTGAATCGGGGAAGGTTGTCTTTGAAGAGCTGAAGAAAATGGACGCCAAGTTTATAGCCAAGCTCATAGAGAAGGAGCACCCTCAGATAATTGCCATAATCCTTTCTCAGCTTCCCCCTATGAAGGCTGCCGAGGTTATTCAATACCTTCCAAAGAGGTTGGGAGTTACAAACGTTAGAGAAGAGGTTATAAAGAGGCTTGCCCAGCTTGAAAAGATATCTATGAAAACCTTACGGATTGTTACAGAAGCCCTTGAGGAGGAGCTTGCCAGTATAGGTGCCGGCAAGGAGCAGACCCTAAGCGGTTTAGACATTGCTGCTGAAATAGTCAACAACCTGCCGAAAGAGGTTGCTCAGGAGCTCCTTGACGAGGTAAGAAAAGAGAACCCATCCCTTGCAGACTCCATTGAGGAGAGGATGTTCAAGTTTGAAGACATCATCAAGCTTGACAACAGGGCGATTATTGAAATTCTTAAGGCTGTTGATAAGAACGACCTGCTCCTTGCTCTTAAGGGAGCTCCCAAAGAGATCCTTGACAAGTTCCTCTCCAACATGTCTAAACGTGCTGCTCAGATGTTCCTTGAAGACCTTGAGGCTTTGGGACCTGTTAAAAAGTCCGATGTTGAAAAGGCCCGCAAGAAGGTCATTGCTATAATCAAGAAACTGGCAGAGGAAGGAAAAATAGAGTTAGGCGGCTCTGAAGAGCTCCTTTAGGAGGCTTTGTGGCTGAGGAGTTCCTCTCTCAAGAGGAGATAGACGCCCTTTTAGGTGGTGGTAATAAAGAGGAAAAAGAGGAGAAAAAGGTCGCTCCCTTTGGCTTTGAACAGGTAGAGCACATAAAGAAAGGGGGCGTTCCAGGCCTTGAGCTCCTCTTTGAACGGTGGGTCAAGATTTACAGGGAGAAGGTAAGGAGTCTTGTCCCTCAAATAGGAATGGTAACGAAGGAATCTGTTTACATAACCCGTTTTCAGTCGTTCATGATAAAGATACCTATGCCTGCAAGTTACAGCATAGTTGCAATGAGGCCGTTTAAGGAGAACTTCCTCTTTATTCTTGACTCCCGCTTAGTCTTTGTCATTATCAGTGTTATGTTCGGTGGTCCGGCAGAGCCCTTTAAAATAGAGGGACGTGAGTTTACAAAGCTTGAAATGAGAGTTATTCAAGACCTGGTTAAGCTTTCACTTGATACCTTTGAACAGGTGTGGCAGGATGTTTATCCTGTCAGCCTGGAGTTAAGAGGAATAGAGCTTAACCCTGCCCTTGCCAGAATCGTTTCAGGCAACGAGAAGGTAATAGTCGTTGAGTGCACTATGGATATTGACGGCTATGAGGCTCCTTTCTTCTTCTGTTTCCCTCAGGGGCTTTTTATGCCTATAAAAGAGCTCATCTTCTCTGAGTCCCTCTTTACTGAAAGAGACCCGGTTTGGGAGGAACACCTGCAGAAGAAACTCTTTAGAACCAAGCTGAGAGTCTCTTTAGAGCTTGGAAGAAAAGTCTTTTACATGAAAGACGTTCTTTCGTGGAGAGTAGGCGATAAAATAGAGTTGGGAGTGGGTAAAGAAGATCTTCTTAAGCTCTACGTTGAGGAAAGCCCCAAGTTCTTGGCTAAGTTGGGTAAAGTTAAAGATAAATACGCCGCCCTTATCTACAAACTCATAAATGGAGACGGAAATGGCAGAGGAGGAGAAGAGTCAGGAAGAGTTAGCGAAAGAGTGGGAAGAAGCCCTGAAGCAGCAGGAGAGTAGCGAGAAGGATCAGGAAGACCTTGCAAAAGAGTGGGAAGAGGCTCTTAAAGCTCAAGGGGGTTCTCCTGAAGCTGAAACTGAGACTGAAACTGAGGCCGGAGTTCCTTCGTCTGAAAAGGGCGAGAACTGTGAAAAGGAGTTTGAGCTTTTAAAGGACATTCCACTTGAGATAAGCGTTGAGATAGGCTCTGCAAAGTTGACTCTTGAGGAGATTTTAAGGCTTCACTCAAATAGTGTTGTTGAACTTGATAGGTTCATAGATGAGCCGGTAGATGTAAAGATTAACGGAAAGTTGGTAGCCAAGGGTAGGCTCTATCAGGTTGAGGAAAACTATGGAGTAGAGATTGTTCAGATAATAACCCCAGAGGAGAGGCTTAAACTTATTGAGGAGTAGTTATGGCGCTTACGGTTCAGCCCCTTTACGTTCTTTCTGCAGGTGGAGAGAGGGCAAAAGAGCAACTTGACATTATTACAAACAACATAGCCAACGTTAACACCCCTGGCTTTAAAAGGGTTCTTATGGAGGAGTTCTCTCAGCACATTCCCAAAAACAGGGGAGATAGCTACAACCTTCTCATCTTTCCTAGGTTTAAGCAAACAGATGTTGTTCTAAAGCAGGGAGCTCTCAAAAAGACGGGAAACCCGTTGGACGTTGCCCTTAAAGGAAGAGGCTTTTTTGCAGTAAAAACGAAAGCTGGAGAGGTTTACACCAGAAACGGTCACTTTTTCATAGGCCCAGACGGAAAACTCGTTGATGCAAACGGTAACCCGGTTTTAGACATCTCAGACAGGGAAATAGTTCTGAGCAGTGAGTCAAATGTAACGATTACTGAAGACGGAGTTGTTTACGAAGGCAATAAGAAAGTGGCCGTTCTAAAAGTAGTAGACTTTCTTTCAGTTAAACCTTTAGGGAACTCTTACTACGCTGGAAACGGCCGACCGATGGCTACAGATGCTGCCGTTCTTCAGGGTTACTTAGAGGATTCAAACGTTAACCCCGTGAAGGAGATGGTAAAACTTATAGAAGCCCAGAGAAGGTTTGAGATTTACGGGAACCTCATAAGAGGCCTTGACCAGATGAATATGAGAAGCAACGAAATTGGGAAAGTTTAAAGGAGGGAGATATGCTTAGAGCTCTCTGGACGTCTGCAACGGGAATGGAAGCCCAGCAGACCAACTTAGACGTTATCTCAAACAACATAGCCAACGTTAATACCGTAGGTTTTAAGAAATCAAGGGCTAACTTTGAAGACCTCATATACCAAGACATCAGAGATCCCGGAGTTATGAGCTCCGACGAGAACAGAGTTCCGTCGGGAATTCAGATTGGCCTCGGTGTAAAGCTCTCTGACGTCAGTAAGATATTTACTCAGGGGAGTTTAATAAAGACAGACAAGCCTTTAGACATAGCCATTCAGGGACATGGTTTCTTTAAGATAGAGCTCCCTGGCGGCGGAGAGGCCTACACCAGAGCTGGTAACTTTCAGCTTGACGACCAGGGTTACTTCGTTACTCCAGAAGGTTATAGGCTGTCTCCCAACATTCAGATCTCGTCTCCAGAAACCGTTGTAAGCATCTCTGTCTCGCCTAACGGAAAGGTTTACGTTGTAAGGAACTCCGGTGGACAGCAGGTAACCGAAGAGGTTGGTCAGATTAAACTTTACAGGTTTATGAACCCGGCAGGTTTAAAGGCAATAGGGGGGAACCTGTTGGTTCAAACGGATGCTTCTGGAGAGCCTATAGAAGGAGACCCCAACACAGACGGCTTTGGAAAGCTTACTCAAGGTTTCTTAGAGGCCTCAAACGTAAACATCGTTGAAGAGATGGTTAACCTGATAGTTGCCCAGAGGGCTTACGAGATAAACTCCAAGGGGATAATTGCTGCTGATGAAATGCTCAGGACTGTTGCCAGCCTTAAGAGTTAACCTCTTGCTTCTCTTTTTCCTTCTGGTTTCTTCACTCTCTTTTGGAGCTGAAGTTCTTCTTAAAGTCCGTTCTCAGGTTTACGGTCGGGAAGTGACCTTAAGTGAGATTGCGGAAATAAAGGGGACGCCTGCTGAAAGGGAGCTCCTTTCCTCTATCAAAGTCTCCGATTTTCCACCGCCCTGTAGGGAGAGGAGCATATCAAAGGAAGATGTCGCAAGAGAAATAGCCGATTACCTGAGAGAGAACGGTATCTCCGTTAAGGAAATTGCATTAAAAGGGGCGGAGAGGGTTTTAGTATCTTCTGTCTGTTCGGTTATTGATGGAGACCACATTAAAAAGCTTATAAAAGACTTCTTTAAAAAGAACTACCCACAGTACGAAGTAATTTCGCTTCCAAGTATAAACGTAAAACTTCCCTACACCGATTACAGAGAACACCTTTCACTTGACTACTTGGGAAGGAACTCTGCCCGTTTTGTCTACGAGATAACCGTAAACGGGAAGACTGTAAAGAAGTTATGGCTTCCCGTTAGGGTTGAGAGGAAGATTAAAGTGGTTGTTGCCGTCAAACCCATTCCCCGTGGAAGTGTCATTACTGCCGATAAGATCTCACTTAAAGACGTTGTTGAGAGCAGGGCCAGAGGGGGAACTAGCAACCTTTCCTCCATTGTTGGTGCTACGGCAAGGAAAGACTTTTTGCCTGGAGACGTTATAACGAATACCGGAATCATTCCAAACTTTGTCGTAAGGAGGAACCAGCCTGTTAGAGTAGTTTACAGAAGTGGGGCTATAAAGGTGGAACTCCTCGGAATAGCCCTTCAGGATGGCGTTGTGGGGAATATAATAAAGGTGAAAAACCCATCTACTGGAAAAGTTTTGTTATGCAGAGTTACTGGAAATGGATTGGTGGAATTTGTATCCCGTTAGTTTTCCTTTCTTCCTGTGGTGAGGAGAAGAGGGAGGTCGTTGCCTTTCCGAAGGAGCCTAAACCTATACCTCAGGAACGAATAGTGTCTCCCGGTTCACTTTTCAACGGAGGCGGTAACCTCTTCTCCGACCCCAAAGCCCACAGCGTTGGAGATGTTGTTACCATTGCCGTTTACGAAACCCTTTCCGGTGTAGGCTCTGCAAAGACTTCTTCCGGTAAGAAGAGCTCCTACAACATAAACCTGAACAAACCTAAAGTTTTTGGAAAGCCGTTTCCCGGAAAAAGTAAAGACCCCCTTTTAGGTTTCTCTACCTCTCCGTCTACCAGTTTCAGCGGGAAGAGCTCTACAAGCAGGAACGCTAAACTCATAGCCACAATATCTACAAGGGTCGTAAAGATCTACCCAAACGGAGACCTGTTTGTTGTTGGAGAGAAGACCATAAAGATAAACGACGACGTTCAGGTCTTGAGAATATCGGGAATCGTCCGCCCCAGTGACATAGGGCCTGACAACACAGTTCCCTCTTCTAAAGTTGCCGATATGTATGTTGAGTACAACGGAAAGGGATACTTTAACGACTCCCAAAGGCCCGGCTGGTTGGCAAGGCTTCTTGAGAAAATCTGGCCGTTTTAGGGGTTAACATGGCTGTTTTAAGGTTTCTGCTCCTGTTTTTTCTCTTTGCTCAGGTTTCGTTAGGGGCAGAAGTGAAAGTAGGAACTTTGGTTAACGTTGAAGGGGTAAGGCCTAACTACCTTACCGGTTACGGAATTGTTGTTGGCCTAAACGGAAGTGGAGACGGGACTACAAGCGTTTTTACGCTTCAGAGTATTGCCAACATGCTGAGGAAGATGGGAATTTTTGTAGACCCCAAAGCCATAAAGACGAAAAACGCTGCTGCCGTTATCGTGACGGCAAAACTTCCTCCTTTTGCAAAGCCGGGAATGACGTTTGACGTTGAAGTGGCCTCTTTGGGGGATGCTAAGAGCATAGCAAACGGAGTCCTTATAAGGACTCCCCTTATGGGTCCCGATGGTAGGATATACGCCTTTGCTCAAGGGCCTGTTTCAACCGGAGGGGGTTACAGCGAGTCAAACAGAGGAGGGAAAGTCCAGAAGAACTTCCCTACTGCGGGTATTGTTCCAAACGGTGGTATCGTTGAGAGACCTCTTCCCTTTGAGCTCTCGCAGCTTAAGGATTTAACACTTACCCTTAACTCCCCCAACTTTTCTATTGCCAGCGAAATAGCTGAGAAGATAAACAGCCACTTTAAAATGAGAATTGCAAAAGCGGTAGATTCGGCAACCGTAAAGGTTAACTACCCTCCCGGAGTTGATAAGGTTCAGTTTATCTCTTCAGTTTTAAACTTGAAGGTAGATACAAACCCTGAACCTACCGTTGTTATCTACGAAAAGACCGGAACTGTAATAATGAGCGGTGACGTTAAAATAGACCCTCCCGTTTACGTTTCCCACGGGAACATCTACGTCTCGGTTGCGAAAACTCCTGTTGTTTCTCAGCCTTCTCCCCTCTCTGGAGGTCAAACTAAGGTCGTTCAAAACGTTAAGACACAAGTTGTTGAGGAGCACGGAAGAATATTTGCCGTTAATTCACCTTCACTTAAAGACCTTGTAAAGGCTCTAAACCAGTTAGGTGTTTCTCCCGGCGACCTCATAGCCATTATTCAGGCTATAAAGGCTGCAGGGAAGCTCCATGCAAAACTGATAATTATGTAGGTGGGTAGGGTATGTTAGATGGAGTAGGTAAAGCAGAAGTTTACTGGGATCTTTCTCAGATTGGAGAGATAAAGAGCGGTAAGGAAGCGGTTAAGCAGTTTGAAGTTTACCTTTTAAACCAGTTCCTTAAGGAAGCTGAAAAGTCTATGCCGGACGGCCTTTTCTCTCCAAAGAGGAGCTTTTCGGCGAGGCTCTACCGAGACCTTTTCAATATGGAGCTCTCCCAAAAGATAGGCGAGGAACTCGGTAAGAACCTTGAGCCATTCTTTAACAGGGTTTTAGAGGCTTACGGGAGAGAGGGAGGTTGATGAAAAACTCGCTAACTCTATACTACTCCCGGGTTTATAAGTATTCCGATCTGATATTTGTTTTTCTCTTATTGGCCATTTTGGCCAGCATGATCCTTCCCATTCCTCCGTTTCTCCTTGACGTTCTTCTCACCTTCAGCATCACGTTTTCATTAGTTATCTTGATGACAACGGTTTACGTTAGGCACCCGTTGGAGCTCTCCTCCTTCCCGTCCCTTCTCCTCCTTGCAACTCTCCTCCGTCTCTCTCTCAACGTAGCAACAACGAGAAGGATTCTTCTCCACGGAAACGAAGGTCCAGATGCAGCCGGTAGCGTTATAAAGGCCTTTGGGCAGTTTGTTGTAGGTGGTAACTATGTTGTAGGAATTATCGTTTTTACCATTTTGGTCGTAATCAACTACATCGTTGTCACGAAGGGAACAGAGAGGATTTCAGAAGTTGCTGCCCGTTTCGTTTTAGACGCAATGCCGGGTAAACAGATGAGCATAGACGCAGACTTAAACGCCGGCCTTATCAACGAAGAAGAGGCAAAAAGGAGGAGGGAAGAGATAGCCCGAGAAGCCGACTTCTATGGAGCTATGGACGGTGCTTCAAAGTTTATCCGGGGGGACGCGATAGCTGGAATCATAATAACTCTCATAAACATTATTGGTGGCTTGATAATAGGTATGGTTCAGCACCACATGAACTTCTCGGATGCACTTAAAACCTTTACGATCCTTACAGTTGGAGACGGCCTCGTCTCCCAGATTCCCTCTCTCATCACTTCAACAGCTGCAGGACTTATGGTTACCAGAGCTGCTGCAGAGACCGACCTCGGCCATGAAATCTTTAAACAGCTGACAAAGTATCACAAGCCCCTCTTTATGGCTTCACTGATTCTACTCATCATTGGTATGGTTCCTGGGATGCCTACACTTCCCTTTACACTCCTTGCAGGCCTTGTTGCTGTAGTAGGTTATATGGTTTTCAAGTATGAAACGGTTAAAGAGTTTGAGGAAGCCCAGCAGAAGGCCAAGGAGCTTATAGAGAAGAGTAAGGAAGAAAAGCCTGAAGACCTGATAGTTCAGCCTGAGCCCATAACCCTTGAGATAGGGTATTCTCTCATTCCCTACGTTGACGAGAGTCAAAAGGGAGAGATAGTTGAGAAGATTAGGAAGTTAAGGAAACAGCTTGCTAAGGAACTTGGAATAGTAATTCCTCTTGTTCACATAAGGGATAACCTTGAACTTAAGCCTAACGAATACAGAATACTCTTGAGAGATGTAGAAGTTGCAAGGGGAGAAGTTGAACCTGGTAAGTTCCTTGCAATTGATACGGGGGGCGTAAGGGGAGAGATAAAGGGTAAACCTACAAAAGAACCAGCTTTCGGCCTTACTGCCTACTGGGTTGATGACTCGGAGAAGGATAGAGCAAAACTTTTGGGCTACACAGTTGTAGACGTCCCTACCGTTATTGTTACTCACCTGTCTGAAGTTATCAAGAAACACGCCCACGAGATCGTCAGTAGGGCAGATGTTAAGGAGATGGTTACAAAGCTTGCTTCCCGATACCCTGTTGTTAGAGATATGGTTCCGGAACCTGTCTCTTACGGTATTCTGACTAAAGTTATTCAGAACCTTCTCAAAGAGGGAATTCCCGTTAAAGACCTCCTTACGATAATAGAGTCTGTTGCCGATAACATCGAGAAGACTCAAGACCCGGACGTTCTTACAGAGTTTGCGAGGCAGTCCCTTTCCCGTCTCATCACGAGTCTATACGCTAAAGATGGGGTTTTAACTGCTCTTTCCCTTTCTCCGGAGGCAGAGGAGTTTATAATGAAAAAGGTTAAGGAGAACGACGGTTATCTGCCTCCGTTAGATCCGGTTTTCGTTCAGAATCTCGTTAAGAGCGTTTCGGAGGGAATCGGCCACTTTTTAGGGCAGCAGCTGATACCAACTGTTCTAACGTCGCCTGCAGTGAGGCGTTTTGTCAGAATGATACTTGAACCATATCTTCCCAACGTTGCAGTTCTCTCTTACGCAGAGGTTGAGCCTGGAGTTCAGCTAAACATTGTTGGGGTGGTTGACGGGAAATGAGCATAAAAGTTTACGAGGGAGAGGATTTAGACGCCCTTATAGAGAGGGCAAAACAGGAGTTAGGGGATGTAGAGATACTCTACTACGAGGTTGAAAAGGTTCCGGGGATTATTCCCTTCTTGAAGAAAAGGCGCTACAAACTTTTTGTTACAAAGAAAGAAGAAGAACGGGAGAAAGAGAGAGAGGTTGAGAGGCTTGAAGAAGAACTGAGGGAGGTTAAGGAGCTCCTCCAAACCCTTAAAGAGAACGTTTCCAAGATTCCCGTTCAGCAGCCTATTCCCGTTCCTTCAGTTCCTGAGCACCTTGAGGATAGAACTCCCTGCATAGTTCCTCAGCTTGACGAGTTTACGGGAGATGCCGTTGAGCTCATCAATCTGCTGGTTAAGAAGGGAGTAGAGCCGGAGATAGCGGTTGATTTGGTTAAAACTTCCTGTGGTTTAGACATAGAGACGGAGAAGCTTGACCTTAATACCAATACATTTAAAGAAGCTCTTATTAACGCGTTTAGTCAGAAGCTTTCCTTTACAGGTGAATTAAAAGTTGAGAAGGGGAAACAGAGGATTTTCGCCTTTATAGGGCCTACCGGAGTTGGGAAGACGACGAACATGTTTAAGCTTGCCAGTAAGTTCGTTATAGAGCAGGAGCTTCAAGTTGGAGTTATCTCTACAGATACCTTTAAGGTAGGTGGAACTCAACAGGCAAGGATTTACGCCTCAATTCTTAACGTTCCCTTCTACGTTGCCACAGACCAGAAGAAGCTGAAAGAGGTAGTAGAGAACCTGAAGGATTTAGACGTTATACTGATAGATACGGTAGGTAGGAGCCATTACGATTACTTCAGGTTGGGAGAGGTAAAAGCTACACTTTCCGTTTTAAGTGCTTCAATAGAGTACGTTCTTTTTGTCTCCTGCAACTACGATACAAAAGAAGCTATGGAAGTTGTAAACAGGTATAGGAGCTTCTTTCCCGTAAACTTCCTTCTCTTTACAAAGGTTGACGAGTCTTCAAGGCCGGGAGTTATGGTTAATGTAGGCGTTAAGTCCGGTCTTCCGCTTTCATACGTAAGCACCGGCCAGAGAGTCCCTGAAGACATTAAGCTTCTTACACCTTCTGTTGTGGCAGATATGTTACTGGGAGGCTGATGGAAAGGCAGGCTGAGAAACTAATAGAGCTTGTAAGGGATAGGAACAGAAGTAGTAGGTGTAAAGTCCTTTCTTTTGTCAGCGGCAAAGGAGGAGTTGGAAAGACAACTGTTTCAACCTCTTTTGCCTACACCCTTGCCAACGTTTTTAAAAAGAGCGTCCTTCTCCTTGACTGTGATATAGGTTTAGGGAACGTTCACCTTTTGCTGAACTTAGACCCTTCAAAAAACCTAAAGGCGGTTTTAAGGGGGAGCGCCCTTAAAGAGGTCATCCAGAGGGTTTACAACTTTGACGTGGTTTTAGGCTTTTCCGGTATAGACTCTTTGGAAGAGTTGGAGTCATACGAGGCTGCCAACCTTCTGGTTCAGCTTGATAGAGTTATGGACAGCTACGACTTTATCATTTTAGACAACTCTGCCGGCATCTCCCGTTTTACAGTCAACTTCTCAAGGGCGGCTTCAGAGACCTATGTTGTAACAACGCCTGAACCTACAGCTCTTACAGATGCCTATGCCTTTATAAAGAGTGTTTATAAGGTTTACGGCTACTCTTCTTTTAAAGTCATCATCAACTCAGCCACCTCAAAAAGTGAAGGTTTTGAAACTTTTGAGAGGCTTAGAACGTCAGTTGAGAAGTTCTTGGGGTTCCGGTTAAAACTTGCAGGTGTTCTTCCCTATTCTCCGCGGCTAAAGGAGGCTTTAAAGTTAGGTAAGCCCCTTGTTCACATCTACCCTTCCGATCCTTTTTCATTAGAGCTCAAGAAAATAGCCCAGTTGGAGACGGGAGAGGCGCTTTTAGAAGGTAGGGAAAGTGAAAGTTTTATAAAGAGACTAATCAGGTTCTTCAGGGAAGGTGCTTGATGTATACAAAATCTAAAAAAGACCTTGTAATAGAGCATCTTCCTCTTGTAAGGAAGGTGGCCAACAAAATCTTTAGAAGGCTTCCTAGAGGGATTGTTGAGTTTGATGAGCTGGTAAATACCGGGGTTATAGGTCTTATTAAGGCAATAGACAAGTATGACTCCAACAGAGCGAAGTTTTCAACCTATGCCTACACAAAGATAAGGGGGGAAATTTTAGACTACCTGAGAAAACTTGACTTCCTCCCCAGAAGTGTAAGGGAAAAGCTTAAGAATGGGGAAGTTTCTGAACTGAAGGAGGAAGTAGCTAACCTCATCTCCATTGAGGAGAGGCTCTTTGGGAACTCAGAGAGGTATTTTATAAAGGATACGCTTACATCAGACCTTCCTGCCCCTGAAGATTTAGTTCTGAAAGACGAAGCAAAAAGGGTTTTGGCCTCTGCCATTTCTCAACTCTCAGAAAAGGAGCAGCTGGTTCTTCAGCTTATTTTCGTTGAGGAACTTGACCTTAAATCTATAGGAGAGATACTGGGAGTTTCTGTCTCAAGAGTTTCACAGATAAAGACGGGTGCTTTAAAGAAATTAAAGAAAACTCTTGAACATCAGCTATAATAAGAAGTGTTACCTTTTAGAGGGAGAGATGAACATCCTTAATCTTCTGCTGTTTGCCCCTAAGTTGGGAGATAAAAAAGGTGTTAAACTGGGATTGACGAAGGAAAATAAGAGGGACGGAGTTTTTGATTCTGTCCTTTTAAAGTCTTTAAAGGGAAAAGATAATGAAACTTTTCATTTAAGTAAAATACACCTGCCGAGTTTGAAAGACCCGATAAGGGGTCATTTCCCTTTTCTTTTGATTTATCCGAGTATTGAAAAAGGGCAGATAATAGGAAAATCTGCTCATAGAAGTGAGGAGCAATTAAAAGGAGAAATTTCCGCCTTTTCCTTTTTAGATTTAAAGGAGATCCGTTCCTTAAAGCCATTGTCTAAACTGAGGGGTGTTTTGAAAAGGAGGGGATCTGTTTCTATACCTAAAGTGGAAAGAGAACTTTTATATAAACCGTTAAAGAAACTCTCTTTGAAGGGGTTTAAGTTAAAAACAATTAAAAAAGAAGGTGAACGGCTGTTCAAGTTGGATAAAGAGCAAGTTGCTCATGGGGGAGTTCCCCTCAAAACGGGTTTCTTTTTTGGTGTAGCTCCGGTGCATTTACATATTAAGAACGTCGGTGTGAAAGGGAAAAGTTCTAATCAGGATGAAAGGAAGCGGGTAATAGTCAAAGCAGTTCTTAAAGGGAGTGGGGTATCAAAAGGGAAGGTATCTTTAAAAAATATTAAACAAGTCCTCTCCAAGGGTTTAGATCCTTCCTTAAGGACATCTAAAAGGGAGAAATCTGAGCATAATTTAAGTGAAAATAGGGAATTTAATGAAGTAGAGTTCCTAAGAAAAGATGAAAGTTCAGCTAATACTAAGAAAAATTTCCCAAATGGAAAAAGAATAATGGCCTCTAACTCTGATTACAACTTAAGGGAAGAGATTGAAAAAACTAATGGTTTTAATAGAGAAACTACCTTAACTGAAAAGACCAGTGTCAGTTTTTTAAGTTCCAATTCACCTATAAACTTAGGCGAGAGATTTAGAGCTTCAGCAGATTTTTACTTTCAAACCTTAACAGTAGGGAGTTCTCTACAACTCCTTCCTTTAAAGGAGTACGGTTTAAACCGTAAATTCTTCCATTTTTCTTCAAAGTTTGATAAAAAATCCAAGATAATAAAGGGTGTCTCAGCATCCTTTTCCCCGGATAAGTTCCCCGCTCCAAAGAGGGCGGAGGTGGACAGGAGCTCCCCCTTTCCTGTCCACCTTTTTTCTTCTGCTGTCGGGAACCCCCCATCTCTATTATCGGATAATTTCCCTCAGTTTCAACACCAACACCATTCCAAATTGAACACCGCATATTCAGACGTTCCGTTTACAGGCTCTTCAACTGTTTTTCTGCCGGATATCTCCAACGGTAGTGCCGAAGGGGAACACAGCTTTTTAGAAGCTTCAGACCACTCTTCCCGTTTTCATCCTTTTAAAGAGGATACAGGATTTCAGGTTTCGTATGTTGATAAAAATTTAAAGCTGTTGGCTACATTAAGGGGAAAGGTTCTGAACCTGAACTTAAACCTTTTGGCCGATTGGCACCTTGATCCTTCAACTCTGAAAGACCTTACGGCCGTTATTGAAGATTCGGGCTTTGTTACGGGTAAAATTACACTGAAGCAGAAAAAGGGGCGTTATACGCTGTTTCACGAGAAAGCCTCTGGTGAGCTGGAGTTAAAGGTTTGAGGTGGCTTTGGCTTCTCTTTATCTTTCTGGTTGTTCTTAGCTTTTCTGAAGCGAGAGCTCTTACGGTAGACAGAGACGCAACTCTCTACAAAAGAGGCGTTCAGCAGTTTGAAATAGGTTCTTACTCAACTGCCCTTGACTACTTCCTGAAACTCTTAAAACCCGGCTCTAAATACTACTCTGAAAGCCTTCTTATGTTGTCAAAAACTTACTACGCCATAGGTAGAAAAACCGGAAATAAGAAGTTTTTCTGGCAGGCTTTGAACTACCTTCAGCTCTACTTTATCTCCGCCGGTAATAAACAGCTCCCGTGGGACTACTACTACACAAAAGCCAAGATCTACGAAGCTCTCTCTTTCTATGAACAAGCCCTTGCCGTTTACAGGGTGGCGTTTTTGGCCGCCAAAACTCCCCAGCAGAAGATAGACACTACGATAGGAATAGTCAGAACTGCCGTTTGGAGCAGGAGAAACGACATTGTCGACGAATACTTCATTCTGGTTTCTACCTCAAAGCTTAACCCTCAGGAGGAGAAGGAAGTAGAGTTCTTAAAGGGGCTTATCCTGTTTTCTCAGGGTAAGTATAGAGAGGCTCTTCCATACTTTTTTAAGCTCTACAAGGAGTTTGAGGAATTCCTGATAGACAACCCCGAGTATTACCTATTGGTTGCCGAGGATATCTACAGGACTGGGAACTTAACCCTTGCAGAACAGGTTTTTAGAAGGATAGCTTCCTTTGCAAAAGACCCTTCTGTTATTAGAAGGGCAATTCTTCGGTTGGGGGATATGGAGCTTAAAAGGGGGAACAAAAAACTTGCCTTTATCTACTACTACTCTGTAATTCGCGACTACCCTAAATCTACAGAGAGCTACGTTGCAAGGCTCAAGATCATTCCCATGATGAAAGATCCCGAGATAAAGTATAGAGCTCTCCTTACCGGCGATAAGGCTTTTAAAGACCCGATAAACTACATAGCTAACCTGCTGGTTAACTACAGGACGACCTACGTAGGGGTATACGCCCTTGCCGACCTGGGGTATCTGATCTTTGAGATGGGAGCTCCCTCAAACGTCTTCCGCCGCCTCCTTTGGGAGGTTTCTCTCGTTTTTCCTCAGCAGGTAAAGTATGAGCAGAGGGAATTCTTAAGGTATCTCTGGAAGTCTTACCTTCTTAAACTTCCGCCGGAAAAGGGGTGCGCGCTATACAGGTCAAATCCACAGTTCTTTCAGGAGATATTTGGTAAGGAAGTTCTCTTAAAGTTTGCCTCAGACCTTAAAGTTTGCAATCAGAGAAGGTTGAGGGTGGAGCTCCTCTCATACATGGTCAACCGGTGGAAAGATGACGAGAGTAGGCTTCTTATGGCAGAGGCTCTCTTTGACGACAAGGACTTCTCTGAAGCGTTAAAAGTTTTACAGAAGGTAAAGAACAAGAACTTCTGCCGTTACAACCTCCTCTACTCTGAGATTCAGCTTGTTACCGGAGGTAGACTGCCTCCACCTGAGAAACTTACAGAGGTGTGTAGCGGGAAAAAAACGGTAAAATTAATGGCAGTAGTTTTGGCTGGCTATGTAAACTCGGGGAACGTTGACTCTGCATTCAAGGTATACAGGGAAAACAGGGACGGCCTTTTGAAGGGTTATGGAAAAGACCCTGTAGTAAGGGTAGCTTTAGACAAGCTCCTACAGGCGGCTCTTCTGTATGGGAACTACGGGGTTGCCCTTCAAATGGCTGAAGACCTTGATAAAGCCGGCTATAGAAACTGTTTCATTGACAGCTACTTAACGATTTCGGCCGTTAGGTTAGGTAAGCCTGACGTGGCAGAGAAGGGATACACAGCTATAAAGGGCTGTGTTGACAGTTTCTCCTTACTTGCAAGAACAGCTTACGAAGATGCTCTTTTGGGGGAGGAGAACCTTGGGACTATTCAAACCGTTAAATGAGCTTGGGCTCGGAGCTTCTTACTTCTTCCGCCGTTCAGAGGTAATACAGGGTAACATTGCCAACGTAGATACTCCCAACTACAAGCCGAAGGACTTGGTCTTTGAGAGGGAGCTTGAGGGAGCTCTCCCCCTTAAAAAGACAGATCCCCGCCACATAGACCCTCAAGTGCCTGTTCCGAGGTTTAAGGTAGTAAATTCTCCCGACTACTCAGGATACGACAACAACAAGGTCAACCTTGACAAAGAACTTGCGAAACTTGCAGAGTCCAACCTGATGATAAGGACGATAAATGAAGCTCTCAGGAAAGAGATAGGGAAATTGAAGTTGGTTATTCAGGGGAGGTAGAGGTGATATTTAAAGGCCTTGAGGTTTCCCTTACCGGAATGTTAGTCCAGCGGGTAAGGATGGACATAGCTTCAAGTAACCTTGCAAACGCCAACTCTGTTGATGAAAACGGAAAACCCTACAGAAGAAAAGTTCCCATATTTGAAGCCGTTTTAGACAGCTCCGGAGATGTTCCCGTTTACAGGGTAAAGGTGAAAAAGGTTACTGAAGACCCTTCTCCTTTCCGCTTAAAGTATGACCCTTCAAACCCCCTTGCCGGTAAAAACGGTTACGTAAGGCTTCCGAATGTTGACCCCGTAAAAGAGATGGTTGACATGATATCTGCAATGAGGAGCTACGAGGCTAACCTAACGGCTTTTAACACTTATAAAAACAGCATCCTTAACGCTATTGAGATTCTAAGGGCTTAGGGGGGGATATGAAAGTAGAGCTTAACGCCAATTTTCGTGGCCTTGTTCCCATAAAAGACGGAGTTCAGGAGAAGAATAACGGCAGTTCTTTCTCCCGTATTTTGGAGGACTTTCTCAAAGAGGTTAACTCTCAGCAGCTTTCCGCCAGGGAGATGGAGAGATCTCTCTCTGAAGGAAAGGTTAAGAACATTGAAGAGGCTATGTTCACTATAGAGAAAGCAGACCTGTCTTTACGCCTTTTAACCGAAATAAGGAACAAAGCCCTTGAGAGCTATCAAGAAATAATGAGAATGCAGGTATAACGTAGAGAGGAATCCTTGAAGTTTGACGAGATAAAGGGTAAAGTAGAAGCCCTTTTAAGGGAGAAAGCAAACCCTAAGAATATTGCTCTCATCTTGGGAGCTCTAACGCTACTCTCCTTTTTAACGTTTATTGCCCTTAACAGGCATTCCTCTCAGGATTTCGCTGTCCTCTATACCCACCTGAGCCCGGACGATGCCGGAGAGATACTCTCTGTTCTCCAGCAAGAACACATTCCCTATAAAGTTGTAGGAGACGGTTCAATAATACTCGTCCCGAAAGATAAGGTTTACGATATAAGGCTTAAGCTTGCCGCAAAGGGCATTCCCCACGGTAAGGTTGTAGGTTTTGAAATATTTGATAATACCAAGTTAGGAATAACCCAGTTTCAGCAAAACGTTGAATACCTTAGGGCTTTAGAGGGAGAGCTTGAGAGAACTATAGGGCGGATAGATGCGGTAAAAGACGTAAAGGTCAATATTGCCCTCCCAAAAGAGTCCATATTTGTAAGGCCTTCCGAAGAACCTAAGGCCTCTGTTCTTGTAGAGCTCTGGCCGGGTAGGGATTTAACCCCCGAGCAGGTAAAGGCTATCGTTTTCTTAGTTTCCCATGCAGTTCCCGGTTTGAAGCCCGAAAACGTTACTGTTGTTGACGATAGAGGAAGGGTTTTGACAGACCTACTTTCTGAAAACGAAGATGGGACGGGGGCGGGAAAAGAGCTCCAGATAAAACAGGAGCTTGAGAGGGATATAGAGAGGAAAGTTCAGTCTATGCTCTCTCAGGTTCTCGGTGGCAGCAAAGTTGTTGTAAGAGCTTCTGTAGAGATTGAAACCGGTAAAGTTCAGACTAAAAAAGAGATCTACGACCCCGACATGACCGCCGTTGTAAGTGAGAGAAAAGTTCAGGAAAGTGAGACGGGTGTTAAGAAAAGGCCTCAGGGAGCTCCCGGAACGACCACAAACGTTCCACCTGTAGTTAACTTGGGCTCACAGCAGCAGCTGATTAAGAAAGAGAAGAAAGATGTAACAAAAAACTACGACGTATCAAAAACTGTTGAAGAGTCCTTTACTCCCGTTTTCAAGATAAAGAGAATCACTGTAGGCGTTTTAGTTGACGGAAAATATGAAAAAGTAAAAACGAAGGACGGGACTAATGAATATAAGTTTGTTCCGAGGTCTCCTGAGGAGATAAGAACTTACGAGGAGATAGTTAAGAGCGCAATAGGTTACGACCCTAAGCGAGGAGACGTTGTAACGGTTGCAAGCGTTCCGTTTGAGGCAAAACTCCTTATGAGTCAACCGCAGGGTAAAGAAGAAGCTAAGTGGCTCTATTACGCCATTGCCGGCGGCGTTTTGGGTATACTCCTTGTAGGGGTTCTAGCCTTTAAGCTCTTGAAGGGTAGAGCCAAAGAGGAGATTCCTCCTGAAACTCAGCTTCCGGAGGCCATTATGGCCGAGATGGAGGCAAGGAAGAAACACGAGGAAGAACTTGAGGAGATTAAATTGGAGCAGGACCCCGTCTACCTGAAAGTTGTTGAGATTGCCAGAGACTATCCGGAGCTCCTCACGAACATTATAAGCAAGTGGCTTAAAGAGGAAGGGCTCAGATGATAGACCTTGAAGACTTTTCCCCATTTTTAGAGGTTCACAGGAAGTCGGAATCTAAAGACAGTGGCGTAGAAGAGAGAGAGAAAAGTCTTGAAGAAATAGAGGCTTTTTACAGGGAGGAACTCCTCAAGGTTCAGGAACACTTTAAGAGAGAGATTGAGAGGGCTAAGAAAGAATTTTACAGTAAAGGGTTTCAAGAGGGAGTTGAGAAAGCCCGTTTAGAGCTTGAGGCTCAGATGAAAGCTTCCTTAGAAGAGATGGAGAAGAGCTACCGAGAGAAACTTTCCCAACTAAAGAAGAACCTTGACCTTTTAACCTCGCAAATTGAGGAAAAGGGAAGAGGTGTTATATCTGGGTTCCTTAAATCAGTATCTGAGTCAATAGTTGAAATCTTAGAGTTCCTCTACATCTCGCCTGAAAACGCTCCGTTTGTTAAGAGGAGCTTGGAAGAGCTCCTGTCTACCTTTTCGTCTGAGGAGCTCTTCTCCGTTGAGGTTGGAAAAGAGCTTGGAAAACTCGTTACAGGTAAAAACGTGAAAGTAAATGATAAGTTAGGTGAGAGCGACTTCCGTTTAACCTTTAAAGAGTTTACCCTTGAGTCAAAGCTGAAAGAGAAGCTGAACCTTCTGAGGGAAGAGCTTGAGAGAGAGGTTAAGAAACTTACCTAAGTATAGGGTAAAGGGAAAAGTTTTAGGAGTTAAAGGTACCGTTATAGAGGCAAAGCTTCCAAAAGTTCGTATTGGAGACTTCTGCACCGTTAACGGCTCTTTAGAGGCCGAGGTTGTCGGTTTCAAGGAGGGTAAAACCCTGCTTATGGCCTACGACGACCCCAGCGGCGTTACGTTGGGTTCAGAGGTTGAAGCTAAGCTCTCAGGCCTCAAGTTTCCAGTCGGAGACTCTCTTTTAGGGACTGTTGTTGACCCGTTTGGAAACGTCCTCAACGGAAAGGAGTTTATTCCCACAAACTTTGTTCCCCTTAAACCTGTTCCCGTTAACCCGTTGGAGAGGAAGAGGATTAAGGAACCCCTTGACCTGGGAATTAGGGTAATAAACGCCCTATTAACGGTAGGGAAAGGCCAAAGGTTGGGAATATTTGCAGGGGCAGGTGTTGGAAAAAGCACCCTTTTAGGAATGATTGCCCGCTACACTTCTGCAGACGTTAACGTTGTGGCCCTTATAGGGGAGAGGGGGAGGGAAGTTAAGGAGTTCTTGGAGGACTGTTTAGGCGAAGAGGGACTTTCCCGTTCTGTAGTTGTTGTTGCAACTTCTGACATGCCTCCACTTGCAAAAATACGGGCAGCCCATACAGCCCTTGCAGTTGCCGACTACTTCTCCTCTCAGGGTAAAGATGTTCTCCTGCTTCTTGACTCCCTTACAAGGTTTGCAATGGCACAGAGGGAGATAGGTTTGTCTGTAGGTGAACCACCTACGTCAAAGGGCTACACTCCTTCTGTTTTTTCCGGACTTGCAAGGCTCATAGAGAGGGCAGGAAACTTCTCTAAGGGTGGAAGCATAACCGGTATATTTACCGTTTTAGTGGAGGGTGATGACATCGCCCTTGACCCGGTTGCAGATGCCTCTGTTGGTCTTTTAGACGGCCACATCGTCCTTTCAAGGGAGATGGCAAACAGGAGGCTCTTTCCTGCTGTTGACATTCTTAAGAGCGTGAGCCGTTTAACTCCCCAGTTACTTCCTGAAGAAGTTCTTAGGGATCAGTCTGTTATCTTTAAGTTGGAGAGCATTTACAGAGAGAACAGGGAACTTATCCAGTTAGGCCTTTACAAAGAGGGTTCTTCTCCTCTGATTGACCTTTCTATCTCCGCCCATAGGAAGGTGGAAAACTTTATAAGACAGAGGATTGATGAGAGAGCTCCCTTAGAGGAGTCCATCTCTCAAATCCGGAATTTGGTAGACTCTATACTTAAGGAGGGAGAGCTATATGGCTGTGGACGGCATCTTCTTGAATAGTGACTCACAAGTAAAGGTCGTAGGTCCAGACTACGATAACTCTAAAATGACAAAATCTCAGTTTTTGAAAGTTCTTCTTGCAACGATAGAGTGGCAGGATCCCCTTCAGGCCGAGAACATCTCCGACTTCATCAACAACTCTGTAAAACTTAGGGAGATGGAAGTCTTAAACTCATTTGAAAACAGCGTAGGTGAGCTTAAAAGCTCCCTCAAATCTACAGAGCTCTTCTACGCAACCTCTTTCATAGGAAGAAGGGTTCTCTACCGGGGGGATAAAACCTACGTTAAAGACGGAAAGGGAGAACTCTCTTTTGAACTGAAAGAGCCTGCTTCCTACGTAGAAGTTGTTATTAAAGACTCCAACGGAAATGTGGTTGATAGGAAGGACTTCTCAGACCTCTCTTCTGGCAGCTACCCGGTGGAGATAGACAACCCTTCACTTCAAGACGGCTACTACACAGTTTCCGTTTTGGCTAAAGACAGTAATGGAAATAATATTGATGTTGACCTTGAAAGCTACGCTCTGATTGACGGAGTAAGGAAGAAAGAAGACGGGGTTTACCTAACCACTTCTTTTGATCAAATACCGCTGGAAAACGTAATTGGTATAGGAGGTTGAGATGCTCCAGTCCTTTTACACTGCCTTTACAGGTCTTTCTGCCGATAAGAGGTGGCTCTCCGTTATCTCAGACAACATTGCAAACGTTAATACCGTAGGTTTCAAGGCCGAAAACGCCGTTTTTGAAGACCTTCTTGCAAGAAGTTTGACAACTTTTAAGAATGGAGCTCCCGTCAATCAAGAAGTAGGTGGAGGAACTTTCGTCAGTGCTACGGTTAAGGACTTCGGTCAGGGAACCTTTAAGAACACTAACAACCCCCTTGACTTGGCCTTAGACGGTGAAGGGTTCTTTATGGTTAAAGACCAGTCCGGGGCTACTTACTACACCAGAAACGGTCAGTTCAGGTTAGATGCCAACGGCGACATAATAAACATGCTGGGAATGAAAGTTCAGGGCTGGATGCTTGACGAGAACGGAAATGTGGCAGGTGCTATAAGCAACATAAACATTCTCATGAGTATGGATCCGAAAGCGACAACCTACGTTGCCTTTAAAGATCCTAGCAACCTTGACTCCCGTGCAAAGTTCATCGTTGACAACCCCAATACAGCAGACGTTGACGAGTCTATTTTCAACCCGGCGAACTCTGATACATACAACTACATCAACACGGTAACCATTTACGATTCCCTCGGGAACTCCCACAACCTTGACTACTACTTTATCCATAAGGAAGAAGGCGGAAACGCTTACTGGCTCGTTTTCGCAATGCTTGATGGAAAACCTGTTGAGATACCGAAAGATGGTAATAATTATGCTTTCTTAAAGGTAAAGTTTAAAACAGACGGGACGATTGATGACCCTTCTATAAAGGGTTTTGGAACCGTTTCTTCCCACGGAAGTGAAAACGATTCGGAAGATACCAGTGATAACGGAACTTTCACCCTTTCAAACGCTCCAATCGTTCCAGGAAGCGTAGGAGAGATTACATACACCGTTGGTAGTTCTACTAGAACCCTGTTAGACAACGGGAAGGGGCAGTTGATAGATAAAGAGACGGGAGATGTTAGAGGAACTATAGATTACTCAAATGGCAAGGTTTACATATCTGAACTTGCAAACAACGGTAACAGTGATTCAATAACGGTTTCAGGCTACGAAACTTACGACAGCAACGAGTCAACAAACGCCCTTGACCCGAAGAAGATAGCTACAGCCCCTGTTGATCTTAACAACGGAGCAGCTCCTATTACTCTGTCCTTTAACATCCTTAGCCTTAAGCAGCTTGCATCCGATTTTATGTTCTACGCAGAGCAGGACGGAAACAGCAAGGGCGACCTTATGAGCGTTTCTGTAAGTGAGAACGGGATTATTAAAGCTTCCTATACAAACGGTAGGGTAAGGGATATTGCAAGGCTTGCAATTGCTACTTTTAAAGATAAAGAGATACTTGTTAGGAAAGGAAGTTGGCTTTACGTTCCCAACGTTCAGACCTACACTCCAGTTATTATGCCCGGTGGAGTTATCTCAAAGATTAGAAGTGGAATGCTTGAGATGTCTAACGTTGACATAGCCAACGAGTTTATAAAGCTCATAACTGCCCAGCGTTCCTACCAGGCAAACGCAAGGGTTATTACAACCGACGACCAGATACTCCAAGAGACAATGAACATCAAGAGGTAGTAGATGGCTGAAGAGGAAAAAGTAAATCAGGAACAGGAAGAGAAGGGCGGAGGTAAGAAGAAGCTCATCTTCCTGCTCTTACTTGTTTTACTTGCTGCTGCAGGTGGTGGAGCTGCTTACAAGTTCTTGGTTCTTGATAAAAAGAAGGCGGCTGAAACGAAGGAAAAGCAGGCCGAGAAGATAATAGAAGAGATAAAGGCTACAGAAAACGTTGGTGTAATGTTTGATTTGGGAACCTTTGTTGTCAACTTGGCAGATCCTGATATAGAGAGGTATCTGAAGGTTTCCATAGTTTTAGAGCTTAAAGATCAGAAAGTTCAACAGGAGGCTCAAAAGAGGCTTCCTGAGATGAAGGACGCAATAACAACTCTCCTTCTTACAAAGAGGAGCTCCGACATAAGAACCCCTGAGGGTATAGAGTTTCTGAAGGAAGAGATAGCAAAAAGGGTTAACGCAATTCTTCCCCTGGGCGGAGTAAAAAATGTCTACTTCACAGAGTTCATCATCCAGACAGGATAGTTTAAGGGAGATTGAGAGGTTCAGCGACATAAAGCTTAAAATTTCCCTCGTTTTGGGAAATAAGGAGCTCCCCCTCTCAAAAGTTCTAAAGCTCAAAGGAGGGGACCTTATTGTCTTTGACAAGAAGTTAGAGGACTACCTTGACGTAAAGCTGAACGACCAGGATTTTGGAATAGGTGAGATAATAATCATAAATGACAAGATAGGCTTGAGGTTGGTAGACCTTGTCTGACGAGGCCTTTAAATTTTTCCTTAATTCCCTTTTTCTCATTTTAGGTCTTTTAGCCGTTTACTTTTTCGTTTTAAGGTTCAACCTGAACCTAAGGAAGGGCAGCAGTAGAGAAATTGAGATCTTAGACAGGTGCCCTATAGATAGGGAGAGCTCCCTCATCCTGTTTAGAGTGAAAAATACAACGTTCCTCTGCTGCCAGAGTAGGGGAGAGGTTAAGGTTTTAAGAGAGTGGAAAGATGAAGAGAGTTCAGATACTTCTACTTCCAGCGGTGTTTCTGCCGACTAACTCTTACGGACAGACGGCTTCTGAAATTGCAAACTCCTTAGGGCATGTTGACATAACCCTGAAAATCCTTTTTCTCATAACTGTTCTTGCCCTTGCCCCTTCAATTCTAATAACAGTTACGAGCTTTACAAGGATAGTTATCATCCTCTCTCTTCTTCGCCACGCCCTTGGAACGCCTCAAACGCCGCCGAATCAGGTAATCATTGCCCTTTCACTCTTCCTTACCCTCTTTACGATGGCTCCAACCTTTAAAAAGGTAGATGAGGTTGCACTTCAGCCCTACCTGAAGGGGGAGCTCTCTGACGTTGCAGCCGTTGAGAAGGCTACCGTTCCGCTAAAAGAGTTTATGTTGAGGAACACCCGTAAAGAAGACCTGAAGCTCTTCCTTGATATAAGGGGAGAGAAGCCTTCTTCTCCTCAGCAGGTTTCAATGGTAACCCTGATTCCTGCTTTTATGGTAAGTGAGATAAAGACCGCCTTTGAATTTGTCTTCGTCATTTACCTTCCCTTTGTCGTTATAGACCTGTTGGTTGCCAGTATTCTCATGTCTATGGGGATGATGATGATTCCACCTATGATGCTTTCGTTACCATTTAAACTGATACTTTTTGTTGTTTCCGGTGGCTGGGAACTTCTCGTTAAATCCATTATTCTGAGCTACAGATGACGGTTGATCAAGTTGTCTTTTTAGGGCAGAAGATGTTGGAGGTAGCTCTCATTGTAGGAACTCCCGTCCTCATAATCACTTTTGTTGTAGGCGTTCTCATCAGCATCTTTCAGGCTGCAACCCAGATTCACGAAATGACTTTAACCTTTATTCCCAAAATTCTGGCAGCCCTTGTCTCCATATTTATCTTTGGCGGATGGATGTTTATGAAACTTGTTGAGTATACGAAGGAGAACTTTCAGTATCTTCTTCAGATGGTGAAATGAGCCAACTTGTTAACTACCTTTCAGTCCACTTCGGTGTTTTCTTACTGGTTCTAATAAGAATTGCTTCCCTTTTTATCTCTTTTCCTTTTTTCTCAACGCCGTTTATTCCGCCAAACGTGAAAGTTCTCCTTGTCCTTGCACTCACTTTCTTCATCCTTCCCTACGTTAACGGATCAGTTGACCTTACACAGCTTTCACTTTTGGAGCTCTCCCTTTTGGTTTTGAAAGAGGCTTTGATAGGAGTTTTTCTATCGCTTATTGCCTTTATCTTCTACAGCATAGTCATCTACGCTGCCGAGCTTATCTCATACATGATGGGACTTACAGTCGTCAACATGTTTGACCCTACGTTCGGTATGGTCTCGGTTCTAGGGCGCTTCTTCGTTCTAACCTTCTACGCCGTTTTCTTCTCTACCGGTGCTTACAGGGTTTTTCTCGGAGCTCTCTTTGAGAGCTTTAGAGTTGTTCCCGTAGGCTCTTTTACCCTCTCTGAGCCTTTATACAAGTTCTTTGTGAAGGAGGGAGCTCTCCTCGTCGTCCTCTCGTTTAAAATGGCCTTCCCGTTCATTTTAGCCCTTTTCCTGACCAACCTTACCCTTGCACTGATAAACAGGTTAATTCCTCAAATAAACGTTTTTATAGTAGGCCTTCCCGTTCAGCTCTTTATAGGTCTTTTCCTTCTTACCGCAGGTTTTTCAGCCCTTATATACTTTACAAGGGGACTGGTTGAGAGGTTTATTGAAGAGTTTTTAACCGTCTTTAAAATTTTAGGAGGATAGGTGGCAAAAGACCCTTCAAAAACCGAAAAGGCGACCCCGCGACGGCGCCAGAAAGCCCGGGAAGAGGGACAGGTTTTAAAGAGTCAGGACGTTCCCATAGCCCTTTCCCTCATTGCCGTTTCCCTTACTCTGATTTTTTACCTGCCGTTTTCCTTTAAAAATTTGAGGGATTACGTCTACTACGTCTTCTCCCAGTCTGCCTACCTCGATATTTCTCATCTAATAACAACTTCCATTTATATCTTTTTTTTCTTGGTTATTCCTGTCTTTATAGTTCTTCTTCTTGTCGGCGTTTTCGGAAACGTAGTCCAGTTCGGTTTTGTTTTCACGCTAAAACCTTTAACTCCTAAAGTTTCAAACATTAATCCAATTACAGGAATTCAGAGGGTCTTTTCCTTTAAAACTCTATTTGAGACCATAAAGAGCTCTCTAAAGCTCTTAATTGCCGTTGCTGTGGGTTACTATGCTTTAGTCCATACACTCTATGGATTCAGCTCACTCTCTTTTATTCCTTTTAAAGACGAGAGTTACCTTTTCTCCAGAGATTCTGTTTTCCTCTTTTTTACCTTCGGCCTCCTTTCTATTCCCATTGCTGGCCTTGACTACCTCTTTAGGCGCTGGGAGTATGAGGAGAACTTAAAGATGAGTAAACAGGAGGTTAAGGAGGAGAGGAAGCAGCAAGAAGGACATCCCCTCGTTAAGTCCGCCATAAGGCGCCGTCAGAGGGAGATAGCTATGAAGAGGATGATGGCAGAAGTTCCAAAGGCAGATGTTGTTATTACAAACCCTACCCACTACGCCGTTGCTCTAAAGTATGAAAGGGGTAAGATGCACGCTCCAAAAGTTGTCGCCAAGGGGGTAGACTCTGTAGCTCTTAGAATTAAAGAGATTGCTCTGGAAAATAGGGTTCCAATAGAAGAAAACCCAGAGCTTGCAAGAACTCTCTACGATACCTGCGACATAGGAGATTACATACCGGAGGAGCTCTACAGGGCTGTTGCCCGTATTTTGGCTAAGATTTACCGCCGGAAGGGGAAGCTTCCTTAAGGTTTGTAAGGATTTTGACTATTTTGTCAACCATTTTCGGGTCTACGTAGTTCAGTACTTCTCCCGCTACCCTGCTTTTCATGTTGTATAGGATGTAAGCTGCCTCTTTAGGGTCTGTCATTGCCGAAATCTTCTGACCTGCCATTTCTGGATCCATCTTAGAGAACATCTGGGCGAGTTTCTTATACCTTTCAGACTGGACTTCTTGAACCTCTTTCTCAAACTCCTCTTTCTCTTTCTTTAGGGCTTCCCTCTCCTGCTCTATCTTTTTAAGGATCTCCCTGTTCTTCTCTATTAGTGATTCAACTTTTTTCTTGAGGGAGAGGAGTTTCTCTATCTCTTTTTGTGTCTCCTTTTTCTCTACCTGTTCCTGTCCCAAAGCGTTGGGGAACAGAAGGCTAATCAGTATAACGGCTACCCAGAACCTCATGGATGAACCTCTCTAAAAGGAGCTCTTCTCTCCTCTCTTTTTCCCTTACCCGTTTCTCAATAAACTTCTCTACAGCCTTAACCTCTCCCCTCTTAACGGCCACTTTTTCCTTCTGCTTTTCTAACTGTTCTTGAAGGAGTTCCATTTCAGCTCTGAGCCTTTCCAACTCTTTTAAGAGAGCTCTCCCCGTTTCCTTCCATATTCCGAGCTCAAAAGGGTTTTTCACGCTGAGACTTTTAAGGGAGTTTAGCCTCTCCTGAGTTTCTCTCTCTCTCAGTTTCAGCTCTTCCCTTTTTGTGAGGAGCTCCTTCAGCCTCCTTTCCTCGTCCGATAACTCTCTCTTCTTTACCCTTAAAACCGTCGTAAGCCCTTTCATCCTCTCTTCTTCACCATTAACTGTGCCAACTTCTGCTGTTCCTTCTTAACAAAGTCGTGTATGAACTTCTGTTCTTCCGGTTTGATATTTTCAAACTTCACGCCGTAACACGTAGCGTGCCTTCTGGGGTAGATGTTAAGAACGGTAGCTTTCAGGTTAAACTGTTTCTCGGCAAGGACAAAACTGAGGGTGAGACTTGTCATAGGCTGGAGCTCCGTCTGGTAGTCGCTCAGAGAGATACACACTTTGGCTCCACCTTCAGATATGTCAACAATTTCCCCGTTAAGCCACTTAACATCCTCTCCAATCTGGACTCCGACCTTAACGGGAATTTCAACCTCTACTCTCGTATACTCTCTTCTCTGATACCTCGTTAGCTCAAAGGTTTGGGGAATTTTGAGGATAGTTTTCCCGTTCTCCCTGATCATCTCTTTAACAGTACTTTCAAACTTGTATATACCGTCTCCCTTCCTTATAAAGGAGACAGTTACCTTCTGACCGACTAAGTTTGGAATTCCCTTCTTATCAATAACTGCCCAGTGCATAAACTTTTCGTCTTTGTCAAAGAGTGCAACTTCAAAACTCTCCTTCGTAGGGGTGTAGAGCTTTGCAGGTTGGAAGAGTTCTATGTCTTTTGTTGAGACGAGAGGAACAAAGTAAGGAACGTAGTCAAACCCTAACTTAGAACGCATGTCCTGAATTAGTTTCTCGTCGGCGTTTGGGTCGGTTCTTAGGTATAGGTCAACGACTTTTTCAAAGGGAGCTTTAAACTCAAGGGCTAAAAACGGATCTCTTCCCAACTTAATGGAGTATTCCCAGAGTATCTGAGCCTCCTTTTCAGATAGCCCTCTATCGTAAGCCTCTTTGAAAAAATACTCCTTCAGTTTCTTTGACCTTAAGTAATTCCTGAGAAGTCCAATTAGAATTAAGCCCAAAATTAGAACGGCAAGAATCAGTATAAAGACTATTACCGTATCTGCACCGGCTTGAGGCAGCTTTAAGAAGCTAAGGTTTCGCATAAACCTATTCCTCTGAGAGTTTAGGCTCATCTATTCTAACACAGAGGTTCTTTTCTACCTGCCTTGATTAAGGTATATCAAACATTTAAAAGAGAAAGGGCAATTTTTACAGTTTGGGTTTTTCCTGCACTTAATTTTTGAGTGTTCAACTATTAGAGCGTGGAGCTCCTTGTAAATTTCCAGATTTCGTTCAACCGGTGGAATTTCACTTTCAACAAGTCTTTTTACAGCTTTGTAACCTATCTTTTCGCTCTCTATCAATCCCAACCTGTAGAATAACCTTTTTGTATAGGCGTCTACAACAAAACTCGGTTTATCTAAAGCGTAAAGGAGTATGCTATCAGCAGTTTCCTTTCCGATTCCTTTTACTTTTAAAAGCTTTTCTCTCAGGTCTTTCAAGTTCCCTTTTTTTAGGCTCTCTATTCCACCTTTTTCTAATATGAACTTGCTTAGGTTTTTCAGGTATTTGGCTTTCTGACGGAAGAAACCGGCAGGTTTTATTAGTTCTTTCAGTTTTTCAGGAGAACAGGAGATTATCTTTTCAGGTGATAGAAGGTTTTCTTTCTTAAGGTTCTCTATTGTTTTTTCAACGTTTTTCCAGCTGGTGTTCTGGGTTAGAACTGCCCCTACACAGATTTCAAAAGGAGTGTCTGCTGGCCACCAGTTCTGCTTTCCGTAGGTCTTCAGTAGAACTTCGTAAATCTCCGTTATACTTTTCATAGTTTAGAAAATCTATTTCGGGAGTTTGAGAAATGATAGACCTTCACACCCATACGTTTTTTAGCGACGGGGAGCTCCTCCCCAGTGAGTTGGTTCGTAGAGCAGAAGCCATTGGTTACAGGGCTATTGCAGTAACCGACCATGCAGACTTTTCAAACTACAAGTTCCTTTTGGAAAAGCTCTACGAGACTTTAGAAGTTCTCAATGAGAACACTTCACTCGTTGTCATTCCCGGCGTTGAAATTACGCACGTTCCACCGGTTAGAATACCTGAACTTATAGAGAGGTGTAGAGAGGCTGGGGCTAAAGTTGTCGTTGTTCACGGTGAAACGGTTGTTGAGCCTGTTGCTCCGGGAACAAACAGAGCTGCAATTGAGGGTAGGGCCGACATTCTTGCCCATCCTGGTCTTATTACGCGGGAAGAAGTTGAGCTTGCCAAAGAGAACGGAGTCTTCCTTGAGATTACAACCAGAAGGGGCCACAGCATAACAAACGGCCACGTTGCAAAACTTGCTACAGAGGTAGGAGCTCCTATGGTAATAAATACCGATACCCATTCCCCCGGAGACCTTGTAACGAGGAGCTTTGCCATTACTGTCGGTGTAGGAGCCGGACTTACGGTTTCACAGGTTGAGGAGTGTTTTGCCAATAGCGAGAGTTTGGTAAAAAAGTTGACGGGAAAGGGGTTCCGTTAGAAATTTAACTCTGGAGGCGGACGGGGGCTGGTGTCCCCCCCGGACTTCAAATCCGGTGGCCCCGCTAGGAGCGGGGTGGTGGGTTCGATTCCCATCCGCCTCCGCCATTAAATAAGGAGTTTCTCCGGAATCTCAGAGATGTGCTTAATTCCAGTAGCCACTTTAAAGCCGTTTTTTTCAGCCTCTTTCTGGCGGAGCTCCTCCAGCTTTACCCTTCTAACTTCTCCTATTAAGCCTATTTCTCCAAACAGGGCTACTTCGGGTTTTACAGGTCTGTCAAAGTAGCTTGAGATAATTGCTGCTGCTACGGGAAGGTCAATTGCAGGCTCGTCAACCTTTACCCCACCAACAACGTTGACGAAAACGTCAAAGTTCCTCAGTGGAATTCCCAACTCCTTCTCTACCGTTGCAACGATTATGGAGAGCCTGTTTGCGTTTATTCCCTTTGCTCTCCGTTGAGGGGTTGTAAAGACTGCCCTCGTTACAAGTGCTTGAACTTCAAGGAGTAGAGGCCTACTTCCCTCTATTCCTGCAAACACGACCGAGCCAGCCTTCTCTTTAGGCCTCTCCTCTAAGAAAAACTGAGAAGGGTTCGGGACTTCTTTAAGTCCCTCCTCTGTCATCTCAAATACGGCAAGCTCTCCCGTTGACCCAAAACGGTTCTTAATACTCCTGAAAATTCTGAAGTTGTATCCCCTGTCCCCTTCAAACTGAAAGACGGCGTCAACTATGTGCTCCAAAACCTTGGGGCCAGCAATTGTCCCTTCTTTTGTTACATGACCTACTATAAAGCTGGTAATGCCCCTTCTCTTTGAGAGGTTCGTTATGAATGCCGCACACTCCCTTACCTGTGAAACGGAACCTGCAGCAGACTCTATGTAGGGAAGGTAGAGGGTTTGGACGGAGTCATATACAGTTAACACCGGATTGACCTTTTCAACCTGTTTGCCTATCTCCTCTAAGTTGTTCTCTGAGTAGATGAGGAGGTTTTCCTTTTCAGCTTTGAGCCTTTTAGCCCTAATGGCCACCTGTTCTGGAGATTCTTCTGCAGTTACGTATAGAACTTTCCCTCTTTCGGCAAAAAGACTTGCAACCTGAAGGAGGAAGGTTGACTTTCCTATTCCCGGCTCTCCGGAGATAAGAGAGACTGAGCCTTTAACGAGTCCTCCTCCTAAGACCCTGTCAAATTCGGGAATGCCGGTCTTCTCTCTCTTTTGGGCGGAGTTCCTTACTTCGGTAATAGGAATAGGAGCGGAAGTGGAAGGACTTACCCAAGAGGAACGGTGTTTCGGCTCTGACTTCTCAACCTCTTCAACCAAACTACCCCACTCTCCACACTCGGGGCACCTTCCTGCCCATTTCGGAGTTCTGTATCCGCACTTCTGACACACGTAAACGGTTTTTCTCTTTGCCAAATTCTCTCCAGAAAGCTTTTATAAACTATACAAATAATTTTGAAATATGGTAAACCGTAAAGGCAGAAACCCACGCAACTAAGAGCTCTACCGCCACAACTCCTAACGGAAACTTCCAGTTCCCGCTTTCCTGTTTAATCGCCGCTATCGTTGCAACGCAGGGAATGTAGAGAAGGGTAAATACCAGATAGGCCAGAGCGCTTTCCGGAGTGAATGTTGACTGGAGAGCCTTAACAAGCCCCGACTCCCCTGTTCCGTAAAGTGTTCCCAGTGTCCCCACTACGACCTCTTTTGCCAGAGCTCCAAAAATTAGAGCTACTATCGGTTTCCAGTCGTGTATTCCTAAAGGCTCAAAGAGAGGGGCCAGATATTCTCCTATTCTTCCTACAATGCTCTCCCTACCTGCATATTCCGTTCCGGGTGGAAGTGAGGCGAGAGCCCAGATAAATACAGAAACGGCAAATATTATCGTTCCTGCTTTAAATATGAACTCTCTTACTTCTATCCAAGTTTGGTTAAATACAACGTTCCACGCCGGTAGTTTGTAGGGGGGGAGCTCTATAAAGAACTCGTCTTCCGTTTCTTTTACAAACCTGGACATTACAAGTGCGAAGAGCAGCGCCATCAGAACACCGAAGAGGTAGAGGCCGAATATTACGACAGATTGGTAGTTTTTAAAGAAGGCTGCAACAAAGATTGTATACACCGTAAGCCTTGCGCTACACGACATCCAGGGAATTATTGCCATTGTTACCATTTTCTGGACGGAAGACCTCATGGCTCTCGTTGCGTATACGGCCGGAACGTTGCAGCCGAATCCTAAAATCATAGGAATAACGGAAGCTCCGCTTAAGCCGAAGTGTTTCATAAAGTTGTCCCAAAGGGCTGCCGCCCTTGCCATGTATCCGGTGTCTTCAAGAATAGACATTAAAAAGTAAAGGATTCCCAAAACGGGAATAAAGACCATTACTGCACCAACCCCTGCTAAAACTCCATCGTTTATTAACGAAATAGCACTTTTTGGCAGAAAACTAAGGTAATTTTCAACCAATCCTGGTAGGTAAGAGCTGAAAATCTGGTCAATCCAATGGGAAAAAGGTGCACTAAGTTCAAAGGTTAGCTTGAAAACCAGCCACATTACTGCGAAGAATATAGGAATTCCTGTTACAGGATTTGTGATGATTTTGTCTATTTTGTCGCTTAACTTTTCTTGAGGGAGTTCAACAGTGTTCTTTACAACATATGTAGCTATTCTTGAAGCAAGCATGAATCTCTCTTTTGCAACAAAAGATGGAAGGTCACATTTATGTTTTAGCGAAATCTCAGATTCTATTTTTTCTATCTCTTTCAGTATTTCATCGGCAGATTTAAACTGTTTTTTCAAAGCATCAACTATTTTAGGGTCTTTTTCAAGGAGTTTTATTGAAAACCACCTGAGGTTGTAGGGGAAGTTTAGTGGGAGTTCCTCTTTCAGCTTTATCTCAATTAGGGATATGGCGTTCTCTAAATCTTCTGAGTAGACAGGAGTAAAACCTTCAGGTTTAAGGTCTTTAGTCGCAACCATAAGGAACGTTTCCGAAAGTTTTTCAAGTCCCTTTTTCTTTACAGCTGAAACTTCAACGACGGGAAGATTGAGAGCTCTCTCAAGGAGGCCGGCATCTATTGAGTAACCGTAGTTCTCAAGCTCGTCTACTTTGTTTAGGACTATTACCGGCTTGATTCCCATCTCAAGGAGCTCTAACGTCAGGTAGAGGTTTCTACCTAAAAGAGTAGCGTCAATAACATCTGCAACGACGTCGTAGTCTCCCTTTAGAAGAAAATTTCTAGCTACTCTCTCCTCTAAAGTGTAAGAAGTAAGACTATAAATTCCGGGAAGGTCTATCAGCTCAATCTCAAATCCCCTAAAGTTATATCTACCAACTTTTTTCTGAACAGTAACTCCCGGCCAGTTTCCCACCTTTTCGTTCGTTCCTGCGAGGGCGTTCATTAGAGCTGTTTTCCCAACGTTAGGGTTTCCGGCCAGGGCAACTTTTATCTTTTTCTTCATACTTCTTCCACCTCTATTTTTGATGCCATACCCTTTCCTAAGGCGATTCTACTTCCCGATACCTCAACGATGAGAGGTCCCGGTGCCGACTTTACTATCTTTAAGATGGAACCGGGAAAGATCCCTATAGATGCAAGTCTATTCCTAAGTCCGGGGCCGCCGTAGATATTTAAAATCCTTACATTTTGCCCTTCTCCAACCTCAACAAGCCTCATCTTGTCCTCCTTTTCTCCGTAAGTTAGATACTATTAACTTTATTTGTAAACGTCAACTTTAAAGGGTATTAAAGACTGTCGGAGAGTTTAGGAGGGATGTTGATGCCGCTGAGCCGAACTATCTGCTATGTTTCGGTGCTGACGCACTCGGACAACAAGCGGGTGTTCGGCTTTAGCTTACGCCTTCGCCCAAATCACCTTCTGTAACTTCAGATACCCACCATCCGTTATACGACAGAGAAGTCCGCTTTTTATAATTTTGCGGGCCTTAGTAGCTGTTAACAAGTGTATATGGTTAGCCATAGGAGTGTAAATCCACCCGAAGCCTCGCATCTTTGATGTTTAGAGTTATAATCCCCCCAAAATGTATAGGGAGGTTAAAAATGGACGTAAAGAAAATACCACCGGGAAAGAACCCGCCGGAGGATATTTACGCTGTAATTGAGATTCCTCAGGGGTCAAACGTTAAGTATGAAGTGGACAAGGAGAGTGGAGCGGTTTTTGTAGACCGATTTCTCTTTACTCCAATGTTCTACCCAGCAAACTACGGTTTTGTTCCCAACACGTTGGCAGACGACGGAGACCCTATTGACGTTTTAGTAATCTCCAGACAGCCTGTTGTTCCGGGGAGCGTGATAAGGTGCAGACCTATCGGTGTTTTGGTTATGGAGGATGAAAGCGGAAAGGACGAGAAAATAATTGCCGTTCCTGTAGATAAGCTGGACTTAACCTTTAAGAACGTTAAAGAGATAAACGACCTTCCGGAAGCTACACTTAACGAGATTAAACACTTCTTTGAACATTACAAAGACCTTGAACCCGGGAAGTGGGTTAAAGTCAAAGAATTTAAAGGAAGTGATGTTGCAAAAGAGATGGTAATGAAGGCCGTTGAAAACTTTAAGAACAGCTAAATCCTTACTCCCGCCTTTCGGGCGGGTTTTATTCTTTGGTGCCCGGGGCGGGAATCGAACCCGCACGGGCTTGCGCCCAAGGGATTTTGAGTCCCTCGCGTCTGCCAGTTCCGCCACCCGGGCTTTTCTTTCGGACTTATAATATAGCCTCTGAGGAGTTTAATCTCAAGTGGGAGAGTTATTATGAACGTAAAAGTTGGTTTCATCGGCGGCGGGAATATGGCGGATGCTTTTATAGGAGCTCTGGTGGGAGGAGAATTCCTCTTACCCTATCAGGTGTTTGTTTCCGACGTAAACGGCGAGAGGTTGAAATACCTTTCTGATAAGTATGGAGTAAAGACTTCACAGAAGAACTTAGACGTGGTTTCAAGCAGCGATGTTCTCTTCCTTGCCGTAAAGCCTCAGGTAATGACCTCGGTTTTAAGGGAGATAGCGGAGGCTCTTACTCCTGCCCAGATTCTAATCTCTATGGCTGCCGGTTATCCGATTAGGAAGATTGAGGAGGTAGTTGGAGACGACAAGAAGGTGGTTAGGATTATGCCTAACGTTCTCGTTAAGGTGAGGAAGGGGGTTGTTGCCTACTGCGACAACCACCGGCTTTTAGACGATGAGAGGAAGCTCGTTAAGGAGCTCCTTTCCACCTGTTCCAAAGTGATTGACGTTGAGGAAAAGCTCTTTGACGCCGTGACGGCGGTTTCAGGGAGCTCCCCTGCCTTCTTTTTCCTCGTTGTTGAGGCTATGTGCGACGGAGCCGTTAGGGTTGGCCTTCCAAGGGAGATTGCAAAGGAGCTCGTTGTTGAAACCCTCATAGGTTCAGGAGTTATGGCAAGGGATGAACACCCGGGAGTTTTGAAAGACTCCGTAACCTCCCCTGCCGGAACGACGATAGAGGGAATTTCCCAGCTTGAAAAGAGTGCCGTTAGGAGTGCTTTTATTGATGCTGTGAAGGCGGCCTTTGAGAGGTCTAAAGAGATAACGAAAATTATTGAAGAGCTCTGATGTTCCTTTTACCTGAAAAGAGGTTCTACAGATTTTTTCAGAAACCTAAGGGTTTTAAATCTTTTAACCTTGTTGCCGGTGAGAGTGACGTTTGGGTTGCAGTTCCGGAGAGTGAGTTTAGAGAGGAGTTAAGGGGGGAGCTCCTTTCTTACCTCGTTGACGTTAGAGAACAGATAAAGGTTTACTGTGAAATTAACCCTGAGTTTTTAAAGTCTTTAGTTCCGATGAGCGTTCCGCCTCTTGCTCCCGAGATTGTTAGAGTTATGGCCGAGGTCTCCAAAAAGGTCGGAGTCGGCCCTATGGCCGGAGTTGCAGGGGCGGTTAACCTATTCTTGGGAAGGAAGCTTCAGAGTTTGGGAGTTTCTCAGTTTATACTTGAAAACGGCGGAGACCTATACTTAAAGGTTGAAAGGCCGGCAGTTGTTTCAATCCTTTCAAAGAAGTCTGAAGGGGTCGGGAGTTTGGGGGTGGAGCTCCCACCCGGCACCTGGGGAGTTTCAACCTCTTCAAGCAAAATCGGCCACTCTTTAAGCTTTGGAAGGGTTGACTCTGCAACTGTTATCGGAGAAGACCCGGTAGTTACAGACTGTAGCGCAACTTACCTGGGAAACAGCAGGTCGGTTGACGAGGCAAAGTTGAGGGCGGAGGAGCTCCTTAATTTTAACAGAGGCGCACTTGCCCTTATAGAGGGGAAGTTCGTTATGGCCGGTGAGTTTAAACTTGTTCGCTTGACTCAAAAGTAGCCTCAAAGTATAAATTCATTGCAATATTTGAATTGTAAGAGAGGAGCGTTATGAGGATAAAGCTCGCAGCCCTTATTTTCTTCCTTGCAGGAACGGTCAGCTCTTTCGGAATAACCTTAGACGAGGCGGTAAAGTTATCCCTTGAGAAGAACAACCTTTTAAAGGCAAAGAGGGAAGAGGTAAAAGAAAAGTTCTACGATTACAGAATGGCAAAAGCCCATCTCCTTCCCAAGGTTGACCTTTACTCTGAATACAACAAAACGACTGATCCACCTTATGCAATAATGAATAGAATGGAAGTCAAAAAACTTGACATGATGGGGACGGACTTTAACGACCCGGGGAAGTCACAGCTCTTTAAGACGGGACTAAAAGTTACGGTTCCCATCTGGCTCGGCGGGAAGCTGAGGGCTGCTGTTGACCTTACAAAGAAAGAGGTAAAGGCTGCAAAGGAACAGCTTAAAAGAGACGAGAACAGCGTTGTATACGACGTCGTTAAGGCCTACTACTCTGTTCTAACTGCAAAAGCGTTCCTTGAAACTGCTCAGCTTGCCGTTAGAGATGCAGAGAGACACCTGAAGGACGCTGAAGCGGTTTACAGGGCCGGAGTAGGTTTAAAGTCAGATGTTTTAAGGGCTAAAGTTTACTTAGAGCAGATGGAGGAGAACCTCGTAAAGGCAAAGAGTAACTATAGCGTTGCCCTTAGGGCTCTGGCCGTTGCAATGGGTGAGTTTCCAAAGGGAGACATAACTGTAGACGGAGACTTAACCTACAGGCCTTTTAACTTTAACCTTGTCAAGCTCATTGAAACGGCGATTAAGAACAGGCCTGAGCTGAAGGAGTTGAAAGTCCGTCTCTCCCAAACGAAAGACATGGAGAGGATAGCGAAGGCCGACTTCCTGCCTCAATTTGGAGCCTTTGGAGAGGTATTTTCTGCCGACGACACAGCTCCCTGGAATAAGGAGAACTCAAGCTGGATGGTTGGAGTGAGGGCGTCGCTGAATCTGTTTAACGGCGGAGAGAAGCTCTACCGCTTAAGGAAGAGTAGAATTGCCCAGCTGAAGGTTAAGGAGTACGAGGAGAGGGCTAAGAAGGGAATTGCCTTTGAAGTGTCTAAAGCCTACTACGATTTTGTATCTGCCCAGAAAAGGGTAGAGCTTACAAGGGCTGCAATTTCCTCGGCCCAGGAGTCTTTAAGGATAGTTGAGAAGAGGTATAAGAATGGCCTTGCTACTATGACGGAGCTCCTTGACACCCAAACTGCACTGAACCAGGCTCGGAGCAACTACGTTGCAGCCCTTTCGGCCTACAGACAGGCAGTTGCAAAGGTTTACTACGCTGCAGGAATACTTCCGAAACGCTACCACGACTTAGATGAGTAAGCAAATTAGGGCAATAACTACGGCAAAGGTGATGTTAAGGATGAAACCGACTTTTAGCATCTGTTCCTGTTTTACCTCTCCGGTTCCGTAAACAATTGCGTTTGGTGGTGTTGCAACGGGAAGCATAAAGGCGCAGGAGGCGGCTATTCCGGCTGGTATTGCAAGCTCTTCTGCCGGGAGTCCTAAACCCTTTGCAGTAGAAATTAGAATCGGAACGAAGATGGCCGCTGTTGCCGTGTTGCTCATAAGCTCGGTCATGAAGATCATAAAGAGGGTTACGGATAAAACCAAGAAAAACGGCGGAAGTCCGCTTACCGTATCTACGAACAAGCTGGCTATGAATTTGCTCGCTTCCGTTACTTTTAAAAAGTGGGAAAGCGTAATTCCGCCGCCGAAGAGTATCAGCGTTCCCCAGTCTGTTCCCTCTTCAATTTCTTTCCAGTTAACCAGCTTAAATGCAAACAGGAGAACGACTGCCAGTAGAGCAACGGCTGCATCAAAGTATTTTGACACTCCGAGGAACTTTGAGATAGGTTTACTGAAGAGCCAGCCGAATACGGTTATAAGGAAAGTTAGGAGAACGAGAACTCTCTTCCTGTCAATTTCAACCTTAACCCTTTCAACAGAAACTCCCTTTTCAACCGTCGGTTTAAAGTAGAGGTATAGGATAAAGAAGAGAAGTGGGAGGAGAACTGCAACTGTTGGAAGGCCGAACTTTAGCCAATCCGTAAACCCCATTCCGAGGTCTGCCGCCGTTATTCCGTTGGGAGGGCTTCCGACGAGGGTTCCGATTCCACCGACGCTTGCAGAGTAGGCAACTCCAAGGAGGATAAAGTGCTTTACCTTCCAGCTGTTCTCCTTTAGAGCTCCTATCACACCTAAAGCTAACGGAAGCATCATTGCGGTAGTAGAGGTATTGCTTATCCACATAGAGACGAAGGCCGTTGCTGTAAAGAGGAGAAACGCAGAAATGAGAAATGAACCCTGAGAGAGGGAGACGATTTTGTAGGCAATCATCCTGTCTAAAGAGTATTTCGTAAGGGCAGTTGCAAGGGCGAACCCACCAAAAAAGAGGAAGATTATCGGGTGGGCAAAGGAAGAAAGCGAGCCTTTAACGGAGTCCACTCCGAGGAAAATCCCGATCAGCGGAACTGATAGGGCTGTTACCGGAAGTGGCAGTATCTCAAATATCCAGAACACCGCCGCAAAGAGTAAGATAAAGAGCCCTTTCTTTACCTCTTGGTCTAAACCAGAAACAAGTAGAGCTCCAGAGAGGACGATGAAAAGAACCAGTCCGATTAACTTTTTCACAACTCCCTCACCTTACGGTTACAACCTTTAACAGGTTTGTTGTTCCCGGGACTCCGGTGGGAGCTCCCGCCAAAACGATTATCCTGTCGCCCTTTTTAACTAACTTTTTCTCCTTTGCGGCCTCTATGGAGAGCTTAATAATCCTGTCTGTTGACTCTGCAGGAACCGTTAAGAGCGGTTCAACTCCCCAAACCAAGTTTAGCCTTCTGAATGTTTCCCTGTCGTGGGTTACTGCGTAGATCGGGACGGGAGGCCTGAACTTTGCGACGGCCGTTGCTGTAGCTCCACTCCTTGTAAACGGAACGATGGCCTTAACCTTTACCTCCCTTGAGAGGTTGCAGGCAGATTTTGCAAGTGAGTCCTGAAGGTTCTCCGCCGGTAGCTCAGAATACCTTTTGTAGGGGTATATCTTTTCGGCTTCTCGGGCTACTTTAGACATTGTTTTAATAACCTTAACCGGGTACTTACCTACCGCCGTCTCCTCAGAGAGCATTAGGGCATCAGTTCCGTCCAAAACTGCGTTTGCAACGTCTGTAACCTCAGCCCTCGTTGGAACGGGAAGGTCTACCATTGATTTGAGCATCTGTGTAGCCGTTATTACCGGCTTTCCTGCCTCGTTTGCCTTCCTTATCAGCTGTTTCTGAATTACGGGGACTTTCTCTATAGGGAGCTCCACCCCCAAGTCTCCCCTTGCAACCATTATTCCGTTTGAAACCCTTATAATTTCGTCTGCGTTCTTAACTGCTTCAGGTTTCTCTATCTTCGCAATTACCGGGATTTCCTTCCCTAAACTCTTTAAGAGTTCCTTTAACTCCAAAACGTCCTCTGCCTTCCTTACAAACGAGAGGGCTATCAGGTCAACGCCGACTTCTACTCCGAACTTTACGTCTTCCCTGTCCTTCTCCGTCAGTGCTGGAACGGAGAGTTTCGTGTGTGGAAGGTTCACCCCCTTGTGTGATGTAAGGGGACCCCCTACAAGGACTTCGCAGACTATGTCCTTTCCCTTTACATCCTTTACCTTCAGTCTAAAGGCTCCGTCTGCAAGGAGTATCGTTTCTCCCTTCTTAACCTCTTCGTGGAGCTTTGGATAGTTAACGGTTATCTTTCCCTTTTCCGGTTTTCCAGTTGTGAGAACTACCAAGTCTCCCCTGTGGAGGAAGAGTGGCTCCTTGCTGAGCTTTCCTACCCTTATCTTTGGGCCACACAAGTCCATTAAAACCGGGATGGGCCTTCCGGTTTCCTTCTCAACTCTCCTTACTAACTCAACCCTTTCCCTGTGTTCTTCCTTAGTTCCGTGGGACATGTTTAGACGAACTACGTTAAGGCCTGCCTCTACCATTCTCTTTAAGATTTTCGGGTCGCTTGAGGCAGGCCCCAAAGTTGCGACGATTTTTGTTCTCTTTTTCAAGGCTCTCTCCCTCCCGGTTGCTGTTATACAATAATTCTACCTCTTTGGAGAGTCTGGCTGTTGAAGAAGAAAAGGCTCTTTTTAGGAACGCTTGTTTCAATTCCGAAACTTCTTGAGGTGAGGAAGTTCATCTCCTCAATAAAGGTTGAAGGAAAGTGGGTAGAGGAGGAAAACCTTCACTTTACCTACCGGTTTTTGGGAGACTTTGAGGAGGAGAAGATTCCGCAGCTTGTAAGTTTTTTAAGGCAAAAACTTAAGGGAGCGAGAGCTCCAAAAGTCACCTACAGAGGTTTGGGGGTCTTTCCGGACAGGGAAAGGCCGAGAGTCCTATGGGTCGGTGTTGAGTCTGAAGGGATTGGAGAGGTAAAGAGGAGAGTTGATCAAGCCCTTATGCCCTTTGGTTTCCCAATGGAAGAGTCTTTTACTCCACACGTAACGCTCCTCAGAATAAAGAGGATGAGACACAGGGGAAAGTTCAGCTCCTATCTCTTTAAGATGAAAGATTTTGTCTTTGAGGAAAGAGTGGAGCCTAAAGTTTCTCTCATTGAGAGTAAGCTTACAGAAAAAGGTCCAATCTACTCCGTTTTAGAGGAGTTCTCCCTTGATTGAGGCTTTGGTTCCGCCGGCAGTTGGAGCTCTTATTGGCTACTTTACGAACTACGTTGCAATAAAAATGCTCTTCAGACCCTACAGGGCTTACTACCTTTTCGGAAAGAGAGTTCCCTTTACTCCCGGCCTGATTCCTTCAAAGAGGGAGAAACTTGCAGATGCTATAGCAAAGGTTGTAAAGGAGAACCTGTTAACCGAGGAGACTTTAAGGAGCCGTTTAAACGAGGAGAGGATTCTGGAGAGTTTAAGGCAGTTAGTTGAGAGTTTTTTAGAAGGCTTTGGCAGTAATTCAGAGGAGTTTCTGTCAAAACTTTCGGCCAGTTTTGGGGATAAAAAGGTAGGAGAGGTTTTCGGTGAGGTTTTAGACGAGGGAGTTGAAGGAACTGTAAGTTTTATCTTTAAACAGCTCCACGGGAAAAAGGTCGGAGAGGTTATTCCTCAGAGTTTAAAGGCGGAGTTTGAGAAGTTTTTAGATGAAAAGATTGACCAGATAGTTGAATACTTTGCAAAAGAATCAAAGAGAAACGAATTTAGGGACGTAGTTTACTCCCTGATAAAGGAGAACCTTTCAAAGCTTAGGGAGTTTATTCCTCTCCTTACCGATTCAATGGTCTCATCTTTCAGCGAGAGGCTTTCAAACCTTGCCGTTGACCTCATTGAGAAGACATCAAACTCTCCGGACTTTAAACTGAAAGTCTCAAAGCTCATCTGGAGTAGAGTTCAGGACTTGATGAACAGGGAGATTGACGTTAAAAGTGAAGGGTTTAAGCGTTTCATGGAGATTTTGGAGAGATCTCTCTCATTTTACGCTGAACAGCTGAAAGAGAGAAGACTTGGTGATTTCCTTGAGGGAGAGGCTTCTTTAAAGGTTTCTCGGTTCTTAGGGGAGCTGATAGCAGAGAACAGGGAAATTCTCTCTTCGTTTCTGACTGATGAGCTTTTAAAGGTGATAGAGAGGGAGCTCCCGGTAATCTTAGATGCTGTTGACATAGAGGGGCTTGTTCGTGAGAGAATAAACGGCCTTCCGATAGAGGAGGTTGAGGGAATAGTTTTAAAATTGATAAATGAAGAGCTCCGCTACATAACGCTGATGGGAGGGGTTTTGGGAGCTCTCATCGGAGCAGTCCAGCTACTTTTTGTGTAAAAGTAGGGAGGAAAGATGATAAAGTTCGGAACAGACGGTTGGAGAGGCATAATATCAAGGGACTTTACGTTTGACAACCTAAAAAGAGTTACCCTTGCCCACGGACTTATGCTGAAAGAGGCAGGGGCAAAGAGGGTAGCTGTAGGCTACGACCTGAGGTTCCTGTCGGAAGAATATGGAAAGTTCGTAGCTGAAACCTTTGGAGGAATGGGATTTGACGTAGACCTTTCCGACGGCTTCTGTCCGACACCTGCAGTCTCCTACAACACTAAATACGGGAACTATGACAACGGAGTCGTTATAACGGCTTCACACAACTACGGTAAGTATAACGGCTACAAGGTTAAAGAGTCATTCGGAGGGGCGGCAAGGACGGAAGTCACGAGGAAGATAGAAGAGAAACTCCCTGAGGCCGAGAACTTAGAGAGACCGGTTGGGAGCTACAACTTGAAGGATTTAGTGACTCCATACGTTGAGGGAGTTAGGGAACAGCTGGAGCTTTCCCTCTTTAAGGAAAGGCCTGTAAAAATCGTTCACGACCCGATGTTCGGTGCACAGCAGGGGCTTATGTATAGAGCTCTCCTTGGAACGAAGGCGGAGCTTACAGAGATTCACGCATACCGCGACCCTCTCTTCGGAGGTAAACACCCTGAGCCTATAGTTGAGAAGAACATTACCTCTCTAATGGAGAAGGTGAGAGCTCTTAAAGCCGACATCGGCATCGCTCACGACGGAGACGGTGACAGGGTGGGAATCGTTGACGAGAACGGGAAATTCGTCAACTCCCAGATAGTTTACGCCCTTTTACTCCTGCACGTTGTTAGGAACAGGGGAAAGAGGGACGGAATCGTCGTTAAAACAGTCAGCACCGGCTACTTAGTTGATAGGGTTTGTAGGAAGTTAGGGTTAGAGCTCCTTGAGGTTCCAGTAGGTTTTAAGAACATAAGTGAGGTAATCGTTAAGGAGAAAGTACTTTTCGGAGGAGAGGAGAGCGGTGGTTACGCCTTGGTTGACTACCTGCCTGAAAGGGACGGCCTTTTAATGGGGCTTTTGATAGTTGAGAAGATGCTTGCAGAGGAAAAGACAGTTTCTGAAATGGTAAACGCCCTCTTTGAGGAGTTCGGAACTGCCTACTACAGAAGGATAGACCTTCCGGTTTCCCAAGAGGAGAGGGAAGCCCTTGAGGAGCTTAAGGAGAACCCCCCTAAGGAGTGGAACGGACTAAAAGTTAAGAGAGTTCTCACGATAGACGGACTAAAAATCATCTTTACAAACGATTCCTGGATACTCTTTAGGCCTTCCGGAACGGAGCCGGTCTTTAGGGTTTACGCAGAGACTCCCGACGAAAGGACGACAGAGGAGCTCCTAAACTGGGGTGTTAAACTTGTGAAAAGGAGTTAGAGGAGGGGAGAGATGGCAGAAGGTTACAGCGAAAGGCAGCCTCAGGTAATGAAGGACTACGTCTACGTCCTCGGGGAGGCTGTAAAGAAAGCGCCGGAGCTCCGGGGAGTTCCGACGGGAGTTAAAGGTTTAGACGACCTGTTCTTCAAAGTGGAAATTGAGGACGGAAAGCCCCTTAGGAAGCCTTTGGGAGGAATTCCGGAGTACGCAGTTGTAAACCTTACCGGAATGCCGGACACCGGTAAAAGCCTTATGGCCGAGCAGTTTACGATAAAACAGGCCTCTATGGGACAGAAAGTGTGCTTCGTTACCGTTGAAAGCCCTGCAAACTTTGTTGCTGCCGGCCTTAAGGAGAGAGCTCTGGCAATGGGAGTTGACTTTGAGGAGATTGAGGACAACATCATACTGATAGACGCAGCAAGCAACTCAAGGCTCCGTGATGACATACCGACGATGTTAGACACCCTTGCCTACGTTTACAGGACGTACCACTGCCACAGAACGGTTATAGACTCAATTACTGGGCTTTACGAAGCGAAAGAGATGCTAGCCCGTTCAATCGTCAGGGCCTTCTTCAACTTCATGAAAAAGTGGTATCAGACGGCCATTTTCGTTTCGCAGAAAAGGAGCGGACACGACGAGCTCTCTGCAGAGGCTGCAGGAGGGTACGCCGTCGGCCACATAGTTGACTGCACGATGGTTCTCTCAAAGGAAATTCTTTTGTCTCCCTCAAGGGCGAGGGCTTTTAAGAAAGAGCTCGGAGACATACTGAGGCTCTTCAGAATTGACGGTTGTAGGCTTTGTGGCCACGACACGAGGCTTCACCTGATGGAGATAACGGAGTTAGGGCTTGTTGAGATTAAAGAGCCTTTGGTTGAATACCTGAAGGGTAGGAAGAAGTGAAGACAGTTTCGGTTATAGGAGACGGGGGAGTTCCCGAGGGGAACTCCCTCTACGAAACGGCAAGAAGAGTGGGACGGCTCGTTGCTGAAAGGGGCTACGTTTTGGTAACCGGAGGTCTTTTCGGTGTTATGGAAGGGGCATCAAGGGGGGCTAAAGAAAAAGGGGGACTTACCGTTGGGATACTTCCCCACTACGAAGACCTCTCCAACCCTTTCATAGACATTAAAATTCCCTCAGGAATGGGGCAGGCCAGAAACGTTATAGTTGTTTCATCAGCAAGTAAAATAGTAGTCGCAGTTGGGGGAAACTACGGAACCCTCAGTGAGATAGCCCATGCATTGAAGTTAGGGAAACGGGTCGTAGGTTTTAGGACCTGGGGGATTGAGGGAATTGAGAACTATGAGAATATTGAAAACTTTATTTCTCGCCTTAGTTCTCTGCTTTAGTTTTTTAAACGGAGCTTTACCGGAAACCCAAACCGAGGTTAAAACTGTTTCCCCTTCTGTTTATGAGCTTCTATTAAAACTTGAAGAAGACTTAAAGTCTAAAAAACCTAAATCCACCATCCTTTTAGACCTTAAAAGCATAGAGAGCGCTAAAGATAACCTTCCAGTTTACTACATACCTGAGCTTAACTACTTACTGGGCTCTGAAGTTGAGAAAGTTCCGGTTACGCAGCTTACTCTTTTAAAGAAGGTGGCTTACTACACCTATCCTTTAGAAACAGCCCTTAAGGTTTTCCTGTTTCTCTTGCTCTTCTATACCCTTCTTTTCTACTTTCAGAATACGAACGTTCAGCCTCTTACAAAGAGGTTTCTGACTGTCGGTGGCGTTTCCTTTTTAGTGTTTGCCTTTGTCGTTAACATCTGTGCTCTCATTTACGTCGTTACCGGGTTTGGTTTTGTTCTTCTTACTAATCTAAAGAGAAAGCGCTTAGGCATTTACTTACTCGTGGCTCTCTCTCTTCTCTTTATATCTCAAGTTCTCTACGATAATGCTTCTTTAAGGTTAAAATCTGACAACCTGTTCTACTACATCAAGGTAAGTAGAGACGGTTATGCTCCCGACTATCTAATTGATGAGGTTTTTCCCAACAGTAAAGATTCAACTCTTGAAAGTGTAACCTGCCACCTTGTTCTCGGTAAGCTTGATGATATTGCCAAAATAGAAAGATTTAAGTTTTCAGACCCTCTGCGTCAGGCCGTAGTTTTTAACGACTACGGTTACGTCTACTTCCTTCAGGGGGATTTTAAGAGAGCTCTCTCCTTTTTTGGAAAGGCCTTTGAGCTTAACCCTTCTTCAGAAATTAAGTATAACCTATACTTAACATATTCGTCGCTTCTAAAGTTGGAAGAGGCCAACCGTTTGAAGGAGGAGCTCTCCCAGAAAGGGATTTCGGTTGAGAAATTTCCTCCCGTTCCTGTTCTCGTTCACCTGTCTGTTCCTCTGCCCGGTTACATTTTTCCTTTGAAGTTTATACTCGGCTTTTTGGTAGGTATCCTTTTAGGAGTTGTCTTTGCACGGTTTTACTTGGTCAACTTCGGTAACTTTGAACCGGAGCTCCTTTTAGTTCCCGGCATGAGAGCTTTCATTAACTCTAGTGTAAAACATATTGTTCTTGTTTCTTTGATAGTTTTATTAATTAACGTTATTTTAGGAAGACTAACATGCTGGGTGTAAAGGGACGGCTAAAAAGTTTAGACGACTTAAGAATCTTTGTAGACACGCTTAAAGATAAGGGAGGGCGTTTAGAACTCTACCTTCCCCACTTTAACGAGGAAGTTGTTATCTGTTACGACGGTATAAACTTCTACCTTTCTACAAACATTCCAGGTTTCCCCGAGAAAAAAGCTCTGAAGGTTTTTATTGAAAGGTGGCTTATTAACGACTTTTATCCGAAGTTTGAGTTTATTGAAGGTGAGCAGTGCTCCTCCGGTGTTCCGGTTTTTGAAGACGAGCTTCTACAGGTTCTTAAGGATCCGTTTTTGGAGTCGCTGAAGGATCTCCCACCATACTTTGAGATAACGAAGATTGACGTTAAAAGAGTCCCCTCTTTCTTGGTTGCCCACTGGACTGCCAGACGGCCTGTTAACAGGGAGGAGGTTTACAAGTATGGTTTGACCCTTACCGATATTTTGAGGTATATTGAAGCAGGTTTAATAGAAATTAAACGGTTTAACGTTGTGGATAGTTTTCCTTATAAACTTAGACTGTTTGTTCAGGCTCTTGGACTGTTGGTGGTGGTCTACTTTACGCTTCCTCTGGGTTACTTAAAGTTAAACCATTTTAAGGTTAATCAGGCCGTTAACTGGGGTTTAAAAGAGCTGATACTGAAGGGTAAAGTAAGGGAAAAGCTCCCGGTAAAAGGGTGTTTGAAAACCGACTTTTACCTCTTAGGCGACAAGGTTGTTAACCCCGGAATAGACGGAACTGTGGGGACGGGAGACGATATCACCGTTAAGCTTCCCGATAAAGGTTACAGGCCTGTATTCGCCCTTCCGGTGAAGTGATGAAGCTCGTTCTTGTCGGTTTTATGGGTAGCGGTAAGTCAACTGTGGGAAAATTTCTCTCGGAGAAACTCTCACTTTCACTTGTAGACCTTGATTCCATTATTGTTGAAAGAACCGGCCTTTCTATTCCTCAGATTTTTAAAGAGAAGGGAGAGGAATTTTTCAGGGAGAAAGAGAGGGAGCTCTTGTTGGAAAAGCTGAAAGGTAACTCAAGCTTTATCCTCTCTACAGGTGGGGGAGCTCCCGCCTACAAAAACAACATGGAGATTATAAACAGTTACGCCACTTCGGTTTTTCTCTATGCAGATTTTAAAACACTTTACTCCCGAATTTCGGGAGACGAGAACAGACCCCTTGCTTCTCTTGATGAGGTTAGGTTGAGGGAGCTCTATCAAAAAAGGTTTCCCTTTTACAGAAAAGCCCACTTTACCGTTGATACTTCCGGAAAGAGCCCTGAGCAGGTTGCAGATGAGATTATCCTACTCTTAAACGGCGGGAGAGGTAGAACCAGCCTATAAGTGCTAAAAGGCCAGACATTGTAAACAAGAGAAGGTGGAAGTAGAAGGCCACAGTTAGGGCGTAGCTTCCCTTAAAACCTAAAAGTGCAAACCCTCCCACGAGTCCCGCTTCGTAGGTTCCAAACCCTCCTATACTGTGAATGGGGAGAACAGTTGTCAGCTCTCCAAATGTTGCTGCAAAAGTGCTCTCAAAGAAGTTCAGCTTTAGATTTCCCGCCTTTATTATGAAGTAAAAGGCTGTAAACTTTGTAATCCAGTTGAGGAGTGAGTAGAGGAAGACTAAAAGTATTTTTTTTGTAGATTTAAACTCAGTAAAGAAAAAGAAGAGTGCAGAGGCAAATCCAAACCGTTTCTTTAGAATTTTAAGGAGCTTAAAGCCTAAAATCAGAACTAAAACTATGAAGATTCCGAGAAGAACTGAAATCCAGAGAAATTTCCTGTTGTTTACAGAGACTCCAAAGGTTGCAGCTGTAAATAGAATTGAGAGGGAGAGAAGGTCAAAGAGCCTTGCAACGATTAGGGCTGCAGAAGATATAACTCCTTCAATGCCAAACAGTTTTTTAAGGATTATTGGAAAAGACGCCTCCCCTGAGCGAAAAGGGAGAAGGTTGTTAAAGAACGTGTGAACTGCCATAACTGCTGAAAGGTCTTTTATTTCTATCTTGGGAAAGAAAACTGTAAACCTTTTTGCCCTGAAGTAGTAGGTTAACGTGTAGAGGAATAGGGAAGTTATGATAAAGGGAAGAGAGAGCTCTCTAAAAATCCTCTTTAGGTTTTGGAAAACGTTATAATCGTAGAGAAAGTAGCCAAAGACTAAAAGAATTAAGAGGGAAACGGCTAAACTACCCCTTTTCAACGTTGAGAGCTCTCCTTACGACGTAAGGTTTTTTGTCCTGAGACTCAAAGTAAATTCTCATGAGCATTTCACTTAAGATTCCCGTTGTAAACATCTGAATCCCGGCAAGTATAAAGAGGACAGAGATAATGAGCAGCGGCCTTTGTCCTATGGATTCTCCCATAAGTTTGAGGATTATTAGGTAGGTAAACGGAACTGCTCCGATCAGGAAGAGAACTATTCCGAGAAGACCGAAGAAGTGGATGGGTTTCTGCATAAATCTTTTCATAAACCAGATGAAGAAAAGATCTGAAATGACCTTAAAAGTTCTTGAGATGCCGTATTTTGACTTTCCGTAAATCCTCGGGTGGTGTTCAACGGGAATTTCAATAATCCTGTCTACAGAGGTTACTGTTGAAACAAGGGCTGGGACAAACCGGTGGAGCTCCCCGTAAAGCCTCACCCTCTTTATAACGTCGCTTCTGTAGGCCTTGAGGGTGCAGCCGTAGTCGTGAATTCTCACTCCCGTTAGTTTCCCGATGAGCCAGTTTGCAATCTTAGACGGGAGCTTCCTTGAAACTGCAGCGTCCTTTCTGTTTTTCCGCCAGCCGCTTACTACGTCGTATCCTTCTTCTATCTTCTCAAGTAATCTCGGAATATCTTTGGGGTCGTTCTGAAGATCTCCGTCCATCGTAACTATCACATCACCAGTTGCGTAGTCCATTCCAGCAACTATTGCAGGGGTCTGTCCGAAGTTTCTGGCAAACTCAATTACCTTGACTTTAGGGTCTTTTTTAGCAATCTCTTCTAATATTTTCCCCGTTCTGTCGGTGCTTCCATCGTTTACGAAGATTACCTCGTAGTCGTAAGGAATTCCCTCTAAAACCTCCTTCAGCCTTTCGTAGAGAATTGGAACGTTCTCCTCTTCATTAAACACCGGGATAACTACTGAAACTTTCTTAACCTTTTCCATTTAGCTTCTCCTTCGGATAGTTGGAGATTAAGACAATGGAGTGTTTTGTTAGGAGCTCCTTCTTTTCATCTATCTTGTAGTATTTTAGTCCTTTCAGTTTTTTAATCCTGTTTTCTCTCGTAATTACAACAACAGGCTCTTTGCTCTTAAGCATTTTCTCAACGGTTTCTCCGTTTAGGTCACTCAGTTTGCCTTTCCTATAGTAGTAAACAATCTCCGGGCTTGAAAAGTCTAAAAAGACAACTTTGCACTCTCTACACCTCTCCTTTATCCTGGCAACTTCTTTCCCGATAATCGGTTTTGCCCTTAAAGGCTCTAAAAGAGGTAGAGTGACCCACTTAAAAAGGAGCATTCCTGTGAGGAAGCCTAAAGTAATCGGCTTTAAAGCGTCTTTCGTCCAGACGGCCCACCAGACTCCTAAAAGGGGAGGGACAAGGAAGGAAAGTCCTAACAGAGGCCACTGTTTTATGCTCCAGAATACTCCACCTGCAAGTGCTAAGGTTGTAAAGAGGAAAGCCGTTAGGTAAAGGGGGAGTTTTTCTTTTAAATTGAAGAGGTACCAGGTAGTAATAACTGCAAACGCCGGAAACGAAGGCAGGAGGTAGTGGGCGAGCTTTGTGTGGGCTACTTGGAAGAAGGCAAAAACTGTAAAGAACCAGACGGTTGAGAACTCTAAAACGCCATCTCCCAAAATTCTTTTCTCCTTAAAGACCTTGTAAACTGCAAAGGGGAAGAATAGTGAAAACGGAAGGTAGAGCCAGAAGTAGTTTACAAGGTAATACCACCACTCTGTCGGGTGACCGGGAACTTTTCCTGTAAACCTGTGGATGTTATGAAAGATTATGAAGTCTTTAAAGAACTGGTAACCGTGTTTGTGGAGGATTGCTCCATACCAAGGAAGAACTACGGCAAAGTAGATTCCAAAACCTGTAAGCCAAGGAATCTCCTTTAAAGTTTTAATTAGGTCTCTCCTTAAAGTAAGGTAGATAACGGCTATTAAACCGGGTAGAGCAAGTCCTACGGGACCTTTAGTTAGCGTTGCAAGTCCTGAAAAGAGAAAGGCGAGCCTATAGTAGTTTTTGTTTTTCCTGTGGTAACCCTCAAAGAAGAAGATGAGAGCTCCCGCAATAAAAAACGTTAAAGCAACGTCAGGCATCGCAACAGACGACATCACTATGAAGTCAAGCAGTGAGAGGAGGACGAGGGAGCTCCAGAATGCAAACCTCTCACTCTTCCACCTACAGAGCCACCAGTAGAGTAGGAGAACGGTAAAAACTCCACAGAGGGATACGAATAGCCTACCTGCAAACTCGTTTATTCCAAAGAGCTTGTAACCTGCAGCTATCAGCCAATAGACCAAAATGGGCTTATCAAACCTAAACTCGTAGTTATAGTAAGGGGTTATGTAGTCTCCGTTCTTAACCATCTCGTAGGCGGCCTCTAAGTACTTAGGCTCGTCTTTGTCAAAGGCAGAATAGAGGCCGTTTGGAAGGACTAACAGGATGAAGGAGAGAACTGCAAGGAGAATCAGGTTTTTCCTTTTCATCTTAACAACCTACTAATAAATTGTTGTGGTAGAAAGTATATCCCACAAAAGGGAGCGTAAAGTGGAGTTTAAGAAATTGTTGAAGTGTTCAACCTGCGGGAACGTTGGAGAGTTTGAATATATAGGCTCAAGAGACGTAAACAAGAACGGTGAAGTTTCAGACATTATCGGCTCTTCCTGTATGTGGATAAGCTACTACAGGTGTCCAAACTGCGGCTCAATAGATGTAGAATTTAGCCCGGTTGGAGAGAAACCTGACGTTCCTCCGGAGGTCTTTAAGGAAGTTGGAGAAGACGAAAAAGAGCTGGGAAAGTAGTTTCCTTAAGTGGTTCCTCTTGCTTCTCTTCTTGTCGTTGGTTATTAACCTTGGAGTTTTCGTTCTCATTCACGAAGAGCCGAGGAGAGGAATAATCACTTTTGAGATGTTAAAGAGCCACAACTTCCTCCAGCCGACGGTTTTGGGAGTTCCCTACTTTAAAAAGCCTCCCCTCCACGAGTGGATAACCTCCTTCTTTTCTCTTCTCTTAGGGGGAGTTTCTGAACTCTCTTTGAGGCTTCCTTCTGTGTTTTCAGTTGTCTTAACTTCTGTACTTATCTTTCTTGGCGGTAAGAGATTCTTTGGAGTTAAGGGAGCTCTCTTCGGTAGTTTAATTTACCCCACCTTTTACATAGTTCTGATAGGCTACGGCTCAAAGTGTGAGCCGGATACTCTCTTTTCCCTGCTAATTTCAATGGCCGTTTTTGGCTGGCTTAGCCTGTTTGATAGGGGAAGGGAGTTTTTTGCCTGGGTTTTAGGATACTTTTTTACATCTTTAGCTTTGCTAACAAAAGGTCTTCCGGCTTTCCAGTTTTTCTACTTTTTCGTTTTTTCATACCTGTTTGTTAGGAGAGAGCTTAAAAAACTTTTGACGGTTAACCATCTCACCGGTCTCTATTTCGGGCTTTTACCGTTTATAGCTTGGCTCTTTGCCGTTAAGACAGACCAAGCAGTAAAAACTCTCTTTTCGGAGGTTCTTTCCAGAGCTCCCGTCAGTGTCCCCCTCTCAAAAACGATTAAGAACTACATCTCCTATCCATTTAGGTTTCTAACTGCTACATTCCCGTGGTCTTTCATTCTTATCTACTACCTGTATAAGAGAAGGAGGTGGGAGCTCCCTCCAAATCCTGTTTTAAAGGCATTCCTCCTTTCCTTTGCTTTAGATTTCCTCCTCTACTGGGTTTTTCCCGGAAGCAGGCTCAGATATTTGATTCCGGCGCTTCCCCTCTTTTCCCTTATTTTGGGCTACTACCTTTCAGATTTTCAGTTCGTCCACAAAAGGGCTAAAGAGATTGTCAGGTTTACCGCCGAGCTGATAGTTCCTATCGGAATTTTTGTCGGAATTATTGTTTCAAAGAACCCTTCTTTAATTTTAAAGTCAACTTTAGAGTTTCTGATTATCCTCTATGCCGTTTACTTCCTCTTTCTCCCAAGGTTTAACTTTACCTATGTCGTAGTTCTTGTTTCCATTTTGATGTTAATTTTCAGGGGTTTTTATAGTTCGTACTACTACCCGATTGCTCAGCTAAAGTATCCATCCGTTAGAGAGGTTGCAGCTCAGATAGTAAAGGACTCTAAAGGCTACCCTCTTTTTACTAAAACCACATACCTACAACTCTGTTTTTACGTTGAGAGGGGCAGGAACGAGATTCTAAGGTTTAATCCCGGACCTCCTAAGAACTCTATCTTCCTTACCCGAAAGCCGGAAGAGAACGTTTTGAGGGAGTACAGTTTAGGAAAACACAAGTTTTTCCTCTGCTCCTACGGGATTAGCTCTTTAAAGCCTCAAGGAGCTCCCGAAGTCCAGAAGATGCCGGCTTCCGAAGGGCGAGATCGCAATAAGGTGAAATGGGGGTCTCCTCGGGGTTAACTTCAACAAGGTAAGCTCCTCCTCTTTTTGCAATTAACGGAATTGATGCGGCAGGCTGAACAACTCCGGAAGTTCCGACAACTATAAACACATCACTTCTCTCTGCAAAAGAGAAAGCCCTCTCTAATGCCTCTTCCGGTAAACTCTCTCCAAACCATACAACTCCGGGTCCTACAATTTTTCCGCACTTTGGGCAAACGGGGAGTTCCCCTTTCTCAACTCTTTCAAAAACTTTACCTTTTAGTTCCTCTTCTGTTATCTTCCTCAAAAACTCCTTGGACGCCAACGGGTATATTGAGGAGAACTCCCTTTCGGGGTAGAGAGCTCCGCAGAACCTACACTTTCCGTCAAAGATGTGGCCGTGGAGCTCCACAAACTTCTTTCCTCCGGCTTCTCTGTGGAGACCGTCAACGTTCTGGGTGATGTGGAGAAACTGAGGGAACAGCTTTTCCATTTCCTTTATTGCATAGTGGCCGGGGTTGGGTTTAGCTTTTGCTATTAAGTGCATCCTCCACAGATACCACTTCCAAACGAGTTTGGGGTTTTCCGAAAAAGCCTCAAAGGTCGCAAGCTCTGAGGGGTTAAACCTGTTCCACAGACCGTCTTTTCCCCTAAATGTCGGAATTCCACTTTCAGCGCTTAGCCCAGCTCCAGAGAGAACCCCTACTGTTTCAACTTCCCTCAGTTTTTTGGAAAGTTCAACCAATTTTAAGGTTCCTCCGGTTTTGCTATTCGTAATTAATATTATGAATCAGGTCAGTGGGAAAGTTTGTTCGGAAAAACCGTTTACGCACTTGATAGCCTCCCCTCTTTCCCGGAAGGAAAATTCGTTTACTGCGTCTGTTTCCCTGAAGACCGATTTTTCGCCCTCGTTAACGCGGAAGGAATGAAAACTTACTGGTTGGGACTTCTTAACAGCTTATACTTGGGAAGGAAAGAAAGAACTTTGTAATTAAGCTCTACTTTTTAAGAGCCGAAAGAGGGAATGGCTGAAGTTCAGAAATTCCTCAAGATGACAGACGGTTTTTGTTTCTCGTTTCCTGCGGTTGCGACCTGTGTAAGGAGCTTGGAGGGACGTCTATTCCTACCTTTATAGGTAGTAGAGAGATCTGCTAAGTGGTGCCCGGGGCGGGATTTGAACCCGCACGGGCGTTAGCCCACAGGATCCTGAGTCCTGCGCGTCTGCCAATTCCGCCACCCGGGCTTTCTGCCCTAAAAATTTAGTCAATCTGGCAAAATTAACAACACTTTTTTTCAAGGAGGAGACTTTGAAGTTTGTAGGAGCTCACGTTAGCACGGCAGGAGGAGTTTTTAACGCGCCTTTAAACGCTAAAGAGATTGGAGCGAGAGCTTTTGCCCTTTTTACGAAGAATCAGAGACAGTGGAAGGCGAAGCCTTTAACGGAAGAGGCAGTAGAGAAGTTTAAGAAAAACCTAAAGAGAGTTGGAATTAAACCGGAACACGTTTTGCCCCACGACAGCTACCTGATAAACCTCGGAAGCCCTGAACCTGAGAAGAGAAAGAAGTCTTTAGAGGCTTTTATAGACGAGATTGAAAGGTGCTACCAGTTGGGGCTTAAATACCTCAACTTCCACCCGGGAAGCCATCTGAGGAAGGTGTCTGAAAAAGAGTGTTTAGAGATAGTTGCTGACTCCATTAATGAGGCTATATCAAGGACGAAAGATGTGGTTTTAGTCATTGAAAACACTGCGGGTCAGGGATCAAACGTTGGCTATAGGTTTGAACACATTGCAAGAATTGTAGAGCTCGTTGAGGATAAGAGCCGCATTGGAGTCTGTTTAGATACCTGCCATCTCTTTGCTGCCGGTTACGACATTAGAACCCGTGAGGCTTACGAGAGAACCATGGAGGAGTTTGATCAGGTTGTAGGCTTTAAATACCTAAAAGGTATGCACCTAAACGATGCAAAGTCTCAGCTTGGGAGTAGAGTTGACAGGCACCATTCAATAGGTAAGGGAAACATTGGGCTTGACGCCTTTAGGTTTATAATGAACGACCCGCGACTTGATGGCATTCCCCTTATCCTTGAGACGATAGACCCTTCAATTTGGAAAGAGGAGATAGAGCTCCTCTACTCCCTGATTGAGTGATTGCAGATTTTACTTGCGTGAAAGTAATTTGAATTAAAAGCCTTTTTAGGAGGGAGAGATGGTCTTCAGGGATAGGCGCCAAGCAGGGGAGCTCCTTGCCAGAGCTCTAATAGAAAAGTTCAACGGAAATTTGATTAAACCTGTGGTTGTTGCAATACCGAGGGGTGGAGTTGTAGTTGCCGAGCCGATTGCTGAGGCTTTGGGAGCTCCGATAGAGCTGATAATTCCGAGGAAGGTGGGAGCTCCCTTCAACGAGGAGTTTGCCGTCGGAGCCGTAACGGAAGATGGGCATTTACTCTTGAACTCGTCTGTTCCGTTTGAAAGGCTTGGAATAACGAAGGACTATTTAGAAGAGAAGGCAAAGGAAGAGTTAGCCGAAATTGAAAGGAGGCGAAGGAAATACCTCTCTGGTTTAAAGAGAGTTACTGTTGAGGGAAGGGACGTTATCTTAGTTGACGACGGGATAGCAACAGGGCTTACGGTTAAGGCTGCAATCTCATCTTTAAGGAGAAAGAATCCGAACAGAATAATTTTGGCAGTTCCCGTTATGCCGGCAGATAAGCTAAGTGAGTTTAACGAGCTCGTTGACTACTTGGTCGTTCTTTACGCTCCTGAGTTCTTCCACGCAGTTGGGCAGTTCTACCAAGATTTTTCTCAGACTACCGATGAAGAGGTTATTGAAATCTTAAGGAAAAACAGGGAAATGGTGGGGGAGTAACTCCCCCGACTATTACATACCGCAGCCGGAACATCCGGAACAGCCGTGTCCGTGCTGTTTAGGTCCTTCAATTGCCTCCTGAAGGAGTGCGTTAACCGTTTCAAGCATCTGGCCGAACTTCTGGTTTGCCTCTAAGTACTCCTTTCCAACCGGATGCTCTGCAAACTTGTTGAAGGTTTCTTCTAACTGCTGCATAGCTTCCGGGCTTCCAGACATCTGTGCCATCTGCTGGAGTCTCTGAACCTCGTTGAAGAGCTGGCTTGCCTCTGGATCCATTCTGAGCTTTGCCTCGGCAGCTCTAAAGTTTGCAAGCTCTTCACTCTCTGCGATTGCCTGAGCAAGCTCAGACGCTTTCTTGATTACTTCTGCAGACATACTTCCTCCTGTTTACTTATTTCAGTTCAATTTATGCGATAAATCTTTCTAAACCACCTTTTCTTTAACTAATTTGGGTTTTTCAATGGCTGTTTCAGAAAACTTAAATGCTGATAAGAATTTAGAGCTCAAGTTTTTTTCGTCTCCCGATGAGTAGTAGATCTCTCCTATAGGTTCTCCCTTTTCTACTCTGTCTCCCACTTTCTTGAAAAACGCTAAGCCCACGGAGTAGTCAATCTCTTCTCCCGCTCTCTTCCTTCCTCCTCCCATCTCAACTATGAGCCATCCAAGGGCTTCTCCGTCTATTTCGGAAATGTAGCCGTCAACAGGTGATTCAACAACAGCCCTTTTTGCTCTTATCTCGGGGTAGGGGTTCCCGCCTAAATACTCTATCCACTCAGTAAACCGTTTCAGAGCTTTTCCGCTCTTTATTACCTCTTCTGCGTTATATTTACCTTTATGGAAAGTTCCCCTTTCTGTTAGCTCGTATAGTAATCCTACAAGGGAAGATACCACCTCTAAAAGGTCTGGTTGAACCGTTCCACTTAGGGCATCTACTGCTTCCCTTACCTCAAGGGCATTTCCTGCAAAGAGTCCCAAGGGTTGCCCCATTTCTGTTATGAGAGCTCCCGCTTTCTTTCCGTAGAGCTTGCTGACCTCAACAAGCCCTCTTGCAAGTGCCTTCGCATTCTCCATTGTCTTCATAAAGGCTCCGCTTCCAACCTTAACGTCAAAGACTATTGCCTCCGTGTTTACTGCCAGCTTCTTACTGAGGATGCTTGAAACGATTAAGGGAATACTCTCTACAGTTGCCGTTGCATCCCTTAGAGCGTATATCTTCCTGTCTGCCGGGGCAATTTCCGGCGTTTGGGCAGAGATTGAAAACCCGAACCTCTCTGTAACCTTTGAAATCTCCTCGTCGGAGAGCTCTACCTTCATTCCGGTGCTCTCTAACTTGTCTATCGTCCCTCCGGTAAATCCGAGGGCTCTTCCTGCAAGTAGAGGTGCTTTAAACCCTAACTCTGCAAGGGCTGGAGCTATGACCAGTGAAACCTTGTCTCCGATTCCTCCGGTGCTGTGTTTATCAACAAGAGTTCCTTTAACCTTTATCTCAACTCTCTTCCCAGAGCGAAGCATTGAGTCCGTAAGGTATAGAGTCTCGTTGTAGTTGAGTCCCCGGAAGAAAACTGCCATCAGGAGAGCGGCCATCTGGTAGTCTGGGGTTTCGCCTTTCGTGTAGGAGTTAACGATGAACTCAATCTCCTCTTTGGAGAGCTCTCCCCCGTCTCTCTTCTTCTTTATGAGCTCCTTAAAAATCATCACTTCCTCAGAATCAGGTTAAAACGAACATAGCTTTTACTATCCCGTTAACCAACGGAACCAGTATCCAGTTTAACACAGGACTTATTAAAAGGATAATCAAGATTATGGGGCCGTAGGGCTCAATCTGTTTATACTTCATCCAGAGTTTCGGAGGTAGAAGTGCCTCAAAAATTTTTGAGCCGTCCAGCGGTGGAATTGGTAACAGGTTAAACACTCCAAAGGCGACGTTTATGAAGATTGCGTACTTAAGCATTAGAAAGAGGGGCTCTGAAATTGAAGGTGATAGAGAAGCAAACGGCAGGTACTTCAAAAGGAGCACAAAGAGGAAAGCACTTAGGAAGTTTGAAAAAGGGCCTGCGAAGGCTACTAAAATCTCTCCAAGTTTCCAGGAAGAGATGTTTCTAAAGTTCCTCGGGTTAATAGGAACGGGCTTTGCCCAGCCAAAGTGGACTAAGAACAGGACTATAAACCCTATAATGTCTATGTGGGCAAGAGGGTTAAGGGTGAGCCTTCCGGCAAGTTTTGGCGTATAGTCTCCAAGTTTATAGGCAACGTAGCCGTGGGCAAACTCGTGAATCGTCATTGCCCACAGAATTCCTGGTAGGGCTATCAAAAAGTTCAAAATCCAGTCCTGCAACTCAACCTCCTAAATCTTCTCCTCAATAACTTCTCCGTAGGGTTCAATCTCGGTAAATATCTGTCCTTGAAACTTATAGAATTGACACCTTGGGTCAAGCCAGCAATTTGGAGGTAAGCCCGCCTTTACGCAGGTTTGAGAGAGGAACTCCTCTTCGTTCCAGTCCCATTCAACGGGAACCTGAGGAAGGAGGAGTCCGCTGGCGTATCCACACCTAACGATTAGTCCATCCCTTCCGACCTTTATGGCGTTGGGGAGCTCCTCAGGTGGAACGTTAATCGGCTCAGGAGGGGTGAGAACCGTAACCTCAAAGAGAAGTTTGGGGAGCTCCTCAATACCAACGGGGTAAAACCTTGGGTCTTTCGTTGCGGCGGAAATTGCCGCGTCAATCGTTGCCAGAACTAAGGGCATTATCGGTTCTGGATAGCCTATACATCCTCTTAGTTCCTTGTAGGGGTAGGTTTTTAGGGTAACGAAGACTCCTCTCTTTTCGTAGAGCTCCTCCGGAGTGTTTGGTGGCGGTTCTATCTTTACTCCGCTCCTTAAATACTCCTCAACTGCGGCCCTTGAGATTTTTACTAAAAATCTTCCCTTTTCAAGGTCTAAGAGCATATCTCCCTCCTCATCTGTTTCTGAAATTAAATGTAGGAGGGAAAGGGGAAAAGTTAAAGTTTAAAGATTGACTGAAAGAGAGCCATTCCTGAAAGGGTTGCAGTGGTGCAGAGAACGACGTTGAGCGTGACGTTAAGAAGGGCTTTTGCGACTAAACCTTCTTGAAGTAGAACGGTCGTTTCGTAGCTGAAGGTTGAGAAGGTCGTGAGAGCTCCCAGGAATCCCGTTATAAATAGGGCCTTCCACTGTGGAGCTATTATGTTTTCAAAGAGTAGAACTAAAAACCCTATTAGGAAGCTGCCGAGAACGTTTACCGTAAGTGTTCCGACGGGAAATGTCGTTCCTGCAACTTTTTGAGCAAAACCTGCAATTAGAAACCTTGAGATAGCACCGAAAAAACCCCCTAAGCCTACGAAGAGCCAGGTCAACCTACACCTCTACTTCCCTCAGGAGTTGCTCTGTAATAATATCAAGAGCTCCCTTTCTGGTCTCATCAAAGTCAATGTTCTCAACTACGGGAACTCCCTTTTCTTTGGCCTTCTCGTATATGAAGTCCTGGATTTTCCTGATTGCCTTAAAGTTTTTCAGGTATTTCTTGCTGGTTCTCTGGGAGCTCTTCTCCCTTGACGAAAACCTGCCCCTGTGGAGTTCCTCGTCAAGGGTTGTAAGAATTATGTGGACGACGTAGGCCTTGTCTTTAAACAGGTCTGCAACTCCCGGTATCAAGTGGATTCCCTCAACGACGAGACTTACGTTCTCCTTTATAGCTCTGTTTACGACTGCCTTTACTCCGGCGAGGACTTTTTCGCTCTGGTCTAAGAAACCGTAGATAACCCTCTCTTCCTTCGGAGTTTCTGAAAGCTGAGGAAGGAACTCTCCTGCCTCGTATGAAGAGACGTGAAGAGAGGGGGCGAGCTCCTTAGATATCATTTTCCTCATAACTTCCCTGATGGAATCTGTAGATGCCGTCCTGTTTATCTCAAGGGTCCCTGCAAGTTCAGAGGCAAGGCGGGACTTCCCTACGCCCGTTGCTCCACCTATCAGAATGATTATGGGCTTTTCTAACTTCTTGGCCTTTCTCCAGAGGAGGTATCTCTTGGCAAACTCCTCTCCCAGGCGTTTTTTCAGGAACTTTGCCGTTATCTCCCGGAGCTCCGCCCTCTTTACCCTGAATTTCCCTTTCTTTACCAGAGTGTCGTGGACTTCTTTTGCTATTTCAAAGGCCTCGTTCGTATCAACGCCTGCTGAACGGATAGAGGCGGCAAGGATTCCCTTTGAAAACGGAACGAATGCTTTTCCACACTCCTCACATACCAGAACTTCCCTTTCCCTTACCTGACCCTTGTACCTGTTTGCTACCTTTTTTCCAAATTTTTCCTTTAAAACTCTGTAAACCCGTTCTATAAGCTCATCTGTCGTGACTGTTCCCTTAATCTTTGAGGCAACGGAATCGGCAACTCTGTATGCATCTTCAATGGAGAGGCCTACTTTCATTAAAGACCTTGCTAAAACGCCCTTTGAGAAGGGGTATTTTTCCCCAGAACTATCTACTACGAACCGTTTCTTCTTTGCCATTTCCTTAACTTTCTAACGTTTTTTAGGTGTTGATTATAACTTTTCGCAAAAACGTGACTTCCTTTTCCAGTGGCTACAAAGTAGAGGTAGTCAACGTCTGCCGGATAGAGGGCTGCTTTTACTGATTCCAACGATGGGTTACATATGGGAGCCGGAGGAAGTCCTTTCGTGTAGTAGGTATTATACGGTGAGGGAACTTTCAGGTCTTTGTAAGTTAGTTTTTCTACCTCTTTTCCTTCTAACTTTAGGGCGTAGATTACAGTAGGGTCGCACTGGAGCTTCATTCCCCTTATTAGTCTGTTGTATATCACTGCCGCTATTAGCGGTCTTTCTTTGGGAACTGACGTCTCCTTTTCAACGATTGACGCGACAGTTACTATCTGAAGAAGTGTAGGGTTCTTCAAGGCTTTTCTTACCTTTTCCTGCGGCTCGTAGTTTTTGTATAGAGGGTAAACAACCTCTTTAAACCGCTTGACGGCAACCTCTACGGCTTTTCTGCATCTGTTTTTCTCGTTTATGTAGTAGGTGTCTGGGAACAGGAATCCGTTAAGTGAGGGAATTTGGAGCTCTGATAGTAATTCCTTGTCCTTTGAGAGTTTTAGTATTTCTCCCTTTTTACAGATCTTCTCCTTAGTAAGGAGCTTATCAAGGATAATCAGGTCTGAGCCGGGTGGAACGGTAAACTTTTTCAGGCAGGGGCTTCCCTTTTCAAAGGTTTTAAGGAGCACCTCTAAGCTCACTTCCCCTTTTACTGTGTAACATCCGGCTTTAGGCTCAACCTTTTCTAACCTTGCCCAGTAGTAGACAAGGTTAGGGTAGTTTACGAGGCCCCTTGAGTGGAGCTCCTCAACCAGTTCCTTTAAACTCGTTCCTTCCTTTACCCTTAAACTGAAGTTGACTTCCCTCTTCTCGTAAATCTCCCTTTTTGTGAGGATGAAAATTCCCAGAACTCCCAGTATTAGTGCAAGTAGGAGGGTAACGATGAACAGTAAAAGTCCTCTCAACGGAGCCTCTCAGAAGCACAGAGAAGCCTTTGAACTGCCGTAAAGTTTGAAAGGAGTGCCAGTAGAACGGTTGTTTCTGTCGGATAGTCTAAAAGAAGTCCTAAAAGGAGCATTATGATCCTCTCCGGCCTTTCAAATACTCCAACCTTGCACTCAACTCCTAAGGATTCTGCCCTTGCCCTTGCGTAGCTCGTTGTGAAAGCTCCGAGTATGGAGAACAGAGAGCCAAACAGTAGCGGCTCGTTTCCCGTAACGTGGCCGTAGTAGAGGAGACCTGCAAGGGGAAAAAAGTCTGCGTATCTGTCTAAAAAGGAGTCAAGGAAGGCTCCGAACTTAGTCGTTTTCCTTGAGGTTCTTGCAAGAATACCGTCAAAAACGTCACAAGCGCCTGAAAGCGCAAGGAGTATAATTCCGTTAAGCAGGTCTCCTAAACTTAGAAACACTCCAGCCGCTGCGGAGAGAATAAACCCTGTTAAGGTTACGGCGTTGGGCGTGATTCCCCAGCTGCCGACGTTTTCTGCAACAGGTTTTAAAAACTCCTGAGTTTTCTCTTTTATGTTGGAGGAGCTTAACATTCCGTTTTACCCTGGTCTGTTCAAGGGAATTATAAGCCATTAAATTGGTTGTTGTGGATAATACACATAAATTTACCTCAATTGATTCCGGAGGGAAAAATGGAAAGAGGCCTTACGAGGGAGGAGCTGGTAGAGCTTATAGCTGTTTTAATGGAAGAGGAGGGTTTTGACCTCTATGAACCTGAGGCAGAGGGGGAAGAGTATCTTCCCGACTTTTTGGCAGTTTTTGAAAACGAAGAGGGGGAGAGACAGCAGATAGCCGTTCAGGTTGAAGACTGCCAAACACTTCAAACGGAAGAGGCAGAAAAGAGGGCAAAAGCCATAGCCGAACACTGTAGGCGCTCAGGGGAAGGTTTTCTTTTCGTTGTTCCTATTGAGTGTGAAGAGCTTGGAAGTGAGAAATTTGAAGAGTGGGGGCTTTCAGACGTAGCAGAGTTTGTCCCGATAGGAATTGAGTTTGAGGAAGAGGAGGAGGAAGAGTAGTTGGAGCGCTACTACTCTTACTCCCGATACCTGAGGGAGCTCTTCGGAGAGAGAGTTTTCAGGGTAACCGTAGACGCAGGGTTTACCTGCCCCAACAGAGACGGGACAAAAGGGACGGGAGGCTGTGTCTACTGTTACTCCGGTTCCGACTACGACATTGGGAAGAGGAAAAAGTCTGTTGAAGAACAGATAGCCCAAGGTATAGAGAGGGTAAGGAGGCGATACGGGGCAGAGAAGTTCTTGGTTTACTTTCAAGCCTACACCAACACCTACGCTCCACCCTCACAGCTGAAGCCTATCTACGATACCGTAAAAGAGTTTCCCGAGGTCGTAGGACTGATAGTCGGAACGAGGCCCGACTGTGTTCCGGACGAAACCCTTGAGCTTATTGCCTCTTACTCTGAGGAGTATCTGGTCTGGATTGAGTATGGACTTGAGAGCTCCCACTTTAAGTCCCTCAGGTGGATGAACAGGGGACACGGTGTTTCAGACTTTGTTGACGCCGTTCTGAGAACTAAAAGGTTTAAAGGGTTAAACGTGTGTGCCCATGTTATTTTGGGTCTGCCTACAGAAGACTACGGGGACATGATGGAGACGGCAGACTTTCTGGCCTCTTTGAGGATTGACGGCGTTAAGATCCATCCTTTACACGTTATTAAGAACACAAAGCTTGAGGAGATTTACCTAAGAGAGCGCTTTCCCCTTTTATCCCTTGAACAGTATGTAGACTTGGTTGTTGACTTTATTGAGAGGCTTCCCAAAAGAACGGTTATTCAGAGGATAACCGGTGAGGCTCCTGAGGAGCTCCTCATTGCCCCTTCCTGGTGTAGCCACAGGGAGAAGAACAGGGTTATAAACCTCATTAGAAAGCGGTTTGAGGAGAGGGATACCTATCAGGGAGCAAAGTGCAGGTTTACGGAGGTGTTATGAAGTTGACCGGAAAGAGCTCTGTTTACGGAATTTTCGGATACCCTGTTAAACACTCCCTCTCTCCGCTGATGCAGAACGCAGCCTTTGAGAAGACGGGAGTAGACGCCGTTTACGTTCCATTTGAGGTTAAACCGGAGAGCTTAAAGGAGGCAGTTGAAGGAGTAAGAGCCCTCGGGATAAAGGGCTTTAACGTTACAGTTCCCCACAAAGAGAACATCGTTGAACACCTTGATTACCTTTCAGACGAGGCAGAGTTCCTTGGTGCAGTCAACACTGTAAAAAATGAAGGTGGAGAGCTTACGGGATACAACACAGACGCAGAAGGGTTTTTAAGGTCTTTGATTGAGGAAGGGGTTGATCTTGAGGGGAAAAGAGCTCTCATGTTTGGGGCGGGAGGAGCTGCAAGGGCTGTTGGATATGCCCTTTTAAAGGGGGGCGTTAAGTTTTTAAACGTCGTAAACAGGAACTTTTCAAGGGCTAAGGAGGTTGGAGAGCTCCTTGGGAGGAGGGGGAACGTTTTAGTCTTCCCCCTCAAAGAGGGAACGGTAGAAACTCTCCTAAAGGACGTTGACATAATAGTTAACACAACGTCTGTTGGAATGAAGCCCGATGACCCCAACCTCTTTGACTACTCAAAGATTCCTGAAGGAATTACCGTGGTTGACATTATCTACAACCCTCCAGAGACGCCTCTTTTGAAAGCCGCAAGGAAGAAGGGGTGCAAGACAGTTAACGGCCTTGGAATGCTTGTTCATCAGGGAGCTGTTGCGTTTGAGATATGGACGGGTAAAAAGGCTCCGGTAGAGACGATGAGGGAGGTTCTGGAGAGGGAGCTCTACGGTGGAAATCCTTAAGGAGCTTATAAACTCAGAGGTTTGGAAACTCTACGAACCGTTCGTTGTTTCCCTCCTTTTAGGAGGACTCGTAGGAGTTGAGAGGGAGTTCAAGAAGCAGAGGGAAGGGAAGGCCTCTTTTGGAGGAGTGAGGACTTTTACTCTAATCTCACTCTTTGGGGCCCTTTCGGGAGCTCTCTCTTCTCACTTCGGTTTACCTGTTGTCTACGTTTCACTCTTCGGCCTTGTTCTTCTCATCGGAATTTCTGAGTTTTTAGAGAGAGCTCCCGGCCTTACTTCTGAAATCTCTGGTCTCATAACCTACCTGATTGGTCTTCTCTGCTACACCGGAGAGTATCAGCTTTCTGCCCTTTTAACTATTTCCCTCTTCTCTGTTCTCTCTTTTAAAGAACAGATGCACAGCTTTGTTAAGCACCTAACACTTGAAGACCTCTACGCATTTCTGAAGTTTGCGGCTGTTACCGTCGTTATATACCCCCTTCTCCCAGACAAAACTTTCTACGGCGTTAACCCAAAAGAAGTATGGACTATGGTCGTAGTTATCTCGTCAATAGACTTCTTGGGCTATGTCCTTACAAAACTGGCAGGAGAGAGGGGTGTAGTAATAGCCGGTTTCATAGGAGGGCTGGTTTCAAGCACTGCCGTTACTGCAACTTTTTCCCCTTTAGCAAAGATAAACCCAAACCTCTTAAGAGAGTATGCCGCCGGAATTGTCGGAGCCTCTGCAATAATGTTCCCAAGGATGACCGTTTTAGCTGCAATTGTAAGCCCTCAGTTTGCAAGATTCCTATTGATACCGTCGCTTCTTGCCTTTACACTTGGGATGGCTTACGCTTACTGGTTGACAAGGAGCTCCTCAAAAAGGCAGGCTCAGGTCAACGTTAACAACCCTTTTGAGCTCTCAACGGCCTTTAAGTTTGGTGCCTTTTACGCCTTTATCCTTTTCCTTTCAAGAACTTCACTGAGATACTTTGGTGATTTCGGACTCTACGTTGTTGCCGCCATATCCGGACTTTCAGACGTTGATGCCATAACCCTTTCTGTTTCTAAGCTCTTCTCCGTTGGAAATGTGGCACTAATTTCTGGAATAGTTGCGGTTCTACTGGCGGCCTTCGTTAACACCCTATTTAAGTGGTTCTTGACCCTTTCAATGGGAACGAGGGAACTCTTTAGGGTGGTAACTCCCGGTTTTCTGGCCTTAGCAATCGGTGAAGTTTTAGGAGTTGTTATTCTTTACCTGATTAAGTAGGGGAAAGCCCCCGAAGAGAAAGGGGGCTTACTGAACGGGGTAAACGCTTACGAACTTCTTGTTTCTCCTCGTTTCAAACTTTACGACTCCGTCAATTAGAGCAAAGAGGGTGTAGTCGCTTCCCATTCCAACGTTCTGGCCTGGGTGGATGGAAGTTCCCCTCTGACGAACGATTATGTTTCCGGCCTTAACTATCTGGCCGTCGTGCCTTTTTACTCCCAGCCTTTTACCGATTGAGTCCCTACCGTTCTTGGTAGAACCCATACCTTTCTTATGTGCCATGGCAAACCTCCAATTAGCTTACGATTTCGTTAACCTGAATCTCTGTAAAGTGTTGACGATGGCCATACTTCCTCTGGTAGTGCTTCTTGGCCTTATACTTGAAGACGATAATCTTCTTACCCTTACCGTGCCTTACTACGGTAGCCTTAACCTTTGCTCCCTTGGCCTCTGGGCCAACCTTTACCTCTCCGTTGTCACCCCTTACCATCAGTGCCTCAAACTCTACTTCGGACCCTTCAGGTAGGTTGAGCTTCTCAACCTTTAAAACCTGACCGGGCTCCACAACGTACTGCTTTCCGCCTGTCTTTATAACGGCATACATCTTGAGAACCTCCGTAGGTGGTTAAAGTGGAGCATAATTTATACCAGCTTTACCTGTAGGGTCAAGTTGTTTAAACTTCCAGCTCCTCTATGAAGCTGTAGGAGCTCTGGGGAATTATGAGAGTTCTTTTATTGGCTTTTTCTTTTTTCAGCCTTTTATACTCTGATACGTCTTCCTTAAAAGCGAAGTAGCCTGAAGCTCTTACGTGGGCGTCGTTTATAAACTCAAGCTCTTCCGCAAACATAAAAGTTCCTTCTGTACAGTTTGGAGAGAAAACGATAAGGTAGACTTTCATTTCTTCCTCCTTAATCTATATATCTCATTAAGGAAATTTTAAGGAGAGAGAGCTTGAAAATCAAAAGCAGGCCGGAGAACTTTAAGGTTGAGGAGGTTCTTTCCTATCCTATTAAACCTGAAGGGAAATACAGGGTTTACCGCCTTTGGAAGAGAGGTCTTGAGACCCTTCCCGTCTTGAAGAGGGTTGCAAGGGAGAGCTCCATCCCTCTAAAACTTATCTCCTACGGCGGCCTTAAGGATAAAAACGCAGAAACTGTTCAGTTCGTGAGCGTTCCCTCCCGTTTTCGCCTTAAGGAGTTTAACCTTCCGAACCTAAAGCTTAAAGAGGTTGGTTTCTTAAACGTTTCCGTAGAAAGGGCGGTTTTAGGAAACAGGTTTGCCGTTTTGGTTGAGGGAGTAGGAGATGTTCCAGAAGAAAGGTTAAAAGTCTTAAAGAGTTTTGGATTTCCAAACTACTATGGGGAGCAGAGGTTTACTTCCGTTAGGAACGGGAAACTGTTCGTTAACTACTTAGGCGACAGGGAGAGAGCTCTCTCCTTCTTATTTAAACCTGCCGGATGGGAGAGCTCCAAGGAAAGAAAGGGAAAAAGGGCGTTTTTACTCGGAGATTACGTCTCTGCTGAAAAACTCCTTAAAGGTTGGAGGAAAAAGGTTGCCGGTTTTATGAGAAGGGGAGGTACTTTAAAGGAGGCTTTTAAACTGATACCGAAAGAGGAGATTGAGTTTCATATGAACGTTCTCCAGTCCCTTCTCTTTAACGAAAAGCTTAAGAAACTTATAGAGGATTCCGGTGTTAAAACGGTAAAGTTCAAGTACAGGGCGGGGGAACTCCTGTTTCCTTTAGGTAGGATTGAAATCTTAGATACTCTTCCTTCGTATACTCCCGGTTCTGGAGTTTACAGGGAAGAAGTTGAGAGGTTAGGGTTAGATGAGGGGCTCCTTAAACCTTATGAACTTTACTTTCACAGGTTCTCAAGGGAAACTGTTGTTAAACCTGAAGAGTTCTCAGTTGAAAGGGTTCCTAAAGGCCTTCTCTTTAAGTTCCTCCTTCTTAAAGGGAGTTATGCTACGGTTCCCCTTAGGTTCCTATTTAGTGCCGTTTAGTTTTTGTAGAGCTCCAGGATTTTCTCTAAAATTTTTGTTGTTGAAATGTCAAACCTGAAGGGAATCCGTTTTACCTCTTTGGCAAACTCCCTGCCGACTATTTTCTCCAGAGGCCAGTCGGCTCCTTTAACTAAAACGTCTGGCCTAACGGTTTCAATAACTTTTAGTGGAGTTTCTTCGTCAAATATAAAGACGCAGTCTACTGCCCTTAGCCCTTCAAGAACCCTTGCTCTGAAGTTCTCTGGAACAATTGGCCTTTTTTCCCCTTTTATTTTCCTTATAGAAGAGTCGCTGTTCATTCCTACAATAAGGTAATCTCCGAAAGACCTGGCCTCTTCTAAGTAGTCAACGTGGCCGGCGTGGAGGATGTCAAAACAGCCGTTTGTGAAAACCATTTTCTTTCCTTCACTCCTTAACTTCTTGACCAACTTTTTAAGTTCCTCTAAGTCTCTTAAAACCATAAGTCCTCCCTTTCAGTTAAAATTTCTCAGATAAATTATTTCCAAAAGGAGGAACTTATGCTTCTCTCTTTCGGAGAAATTCCTGAGCCCCACGAGATTGTGAACATCGCCTACGCCTTCGCCCAGCAGAAGCAAAAAACTTGGTTTAACGGGGAGCTCCCCATTGACCCGGTAATGAGGGTTGTTGGAATGCTTGAACAGCAGGCTCAACAGCTTCAGGCAGACGGAGTAAAGAACATCCAAGTTAGAATCCTTGAAGGAACAGATAAAGACGGAGACAAGGTCATAAACGTCTGGGGAATGGGAACAATCGTTAAACTCAAGGGAAAGGAAATTGAGTTTAAAGGAGGAGAGTAGATGAAGATAGGAGTTATAGGAGGAAGCGGCCTCTACGACATAGAGGGGCTTACAGACGTTAAGGAGATAAAGCTTGAGACCCCATTTGGAGAGCCTTCAGATGCCTACATCTGCGGGAAACTTGGAGATAAGGAGGTCTACTTCCTTCCAAGACATGGAAGGGGGCACGTCTACCTTCCCTCCGAAGTCCCCTACAGGGCAAACATTTACGGCTTTAAGATGCTTGGAGTTGACTGCATAATCTCCGTTAGTGCCGTAGGTTCTATGAAGGAGGAGGTAAAACCGGGGGACTTTGTAATCATTACACAGTATTTTGACAGAACGAAGAACAGACCTTCAACATTCTTTGGAAACGGGATCGTTGCCCACATTCCCTTTGACACTCCTACCTGCCCACTTCTCAACGAGATCATCTATAACGCCTGTATAGAGGAGGGAATTCCCGTTCACAGAGAGGGAACCTATATCTGTATTGAGGGACCCCAGTTCTCAACAAAGGCAGAGTCTAAGATCTACAGGAGCTGGGGAGTTGACGTAATCGGAATGACGAACATTCCGGAGGCAAAGCTTGCAAGGGAAGCAGAAATTCCCTACTCGGCAGTTGCCTTGGCTACAGACTACGACGTCTGGAAGGAGGGAGAGGAGGTTAACGTAGAGAAGGTTTTAGCAACTATGGCAAGGAACGTTGAGAACGCAAAGAAGATGATTAAGAGGGTGGTTGAGACTTTAAAGCCTGAAGACCTTGAGAACTCCCCAGCAAGAACTGCCCTTGTTGGAGCTATCCAGACGAAGCCAGAGTACATCTCAGAGGAAGCGAAGAAAAGGCTCTGGTTACTCCTTAAAGATAGGATTTAAGTCTTGGGCGGGTTTCCTCCGCCCCTTTGGAGGAGTTATGAAAGTAGGATTTATCTGCACGGGGAACTCTGCAAGGAGCCAGATGGCTGAAGGGTTTGGGAAGTTTTACGCGAAAAGACTAAAGAAGAAAGTTGAAGTCTACTCTGCCGGCTCTGAGCCTTCAGGATACGTCCACCCTTTAGCCGTAAAAGTCATGGCCGAAAAGGGAATAGACATCTCTTCTCAACGCTCAAAAAGCTTAGAAGAGATTCCCCTTAAAGGGCTTGATTTCGTCGTAACTCTCTGTGGAGATGCGGCTGAAAGGTGTCCGGTAGTTCCCGGAGCCAAGACCGTTCACTGGGGGCTTCCAGACCCGGCAAAGGTAGAAGGAACAGAGGAGGAGAAACTAAAAGCTTTTAGGCAGGTTAGAGATGAGATTGAGAGGAGAGTGAGGGAGCTCCTTGCCTCCCTCTAAGCTCTCACCCAAACTCCCCTTTCTTTTAAGTACCTTTTCAGCTCAGGAATTGAAATCTCCCTAAAGTGGAAAACAGAGGCAGCAAGGACCGCATCTGCTTTCCCTTCAGTTAACCCTTCGTAGAAGTGCTCAGGTTTTCCAGCTCCCCCTGAGGCTATAACCGGGACAGGAACCGCCTCAGAGATTGTCCTCGTTAGCTCTATGTCGTAACCGGCCTTCGTTCCGTCCCTGTCCATTGACGTTAAGAGTATCTCTCCGGCTCCCCTGTCAACTACCTCCTTTGCCCACTTAACGGCGTCTATTCCAGTTGGGGTCCTCCCTCCGTGGATGTAGACCTCCCAGCCTTCTCCTCTTCTCTTGGCGTCAATTGCAACGACAATACACTGTGAGCCAAAGAGCTTTGCTCCTTCTGTTATAAGTTCCGGGTTCTTAACTGCAGCTGTGTTTATTGAGACCTTGTCTGCTCCTGCGTTTAAAAGGTTCCTTATGTCCTCAACGGTTCTTACTCCCCCTCCAACTGTAAGGGGCATAAAGACCTCCTCTGCAGTTCTCCTAACGACGTCTATCATTATGCCTCTCTTCTCGTAGCTTGCCGTAATGTCTAAAAAGACCAGTTCGTCTGCCCCCTGCTCGTCGTAAACTTTCGCGTTCTCAACAGGGTCTCCAGCGTCTATCAGGTTAACGAAGTTGACCCCCTTAACTACCCTTCCCTCCTTAACGTCTAAGCAGGGAATGATCCTCTTTGCAAGCACAAAACCCTCCCGGTTCTATTCCTTCTTAAGGTATTCCTCTACTCTCTTTATTGAACAGAGCTTTCCGCACATTGTGCAGGTCTTTTCGTCCTCCTGGGGAGCTCTCTCCTCTCTATACTTGCGGGCAGTCTCAGGGTCTATTGCAAGCTCAAACTGTTTTTCCCAGTCTAAGGCTTCCCTTGCCTTTGCCATCTCAATGTCCCACTCAAGAGCTCCGGGAACTCCCTTAACAATATCGGCGGCGTGGCCTGCAATCCTTGCGGCTATAACTCCCTGTTTAACGTCCTCAACGTCCGGCAGTGCAAGATGTTCAGCGGGGGTAAGGTAGCAGAGGAAGTCTGCTCCGGCCTTTGCAGCGATTGCTCCCCCAATTGCTCCCGTTATGTGGTCGTAGCCGGGAGCAATGTCTGTAACGATTGGGCCTAAGACGTAGAAGGGAGCTCCGTGACAGAGCCTCTTCTGGAGTAGTATGTTTGCCTCAACCTGGTCAAGGGGAACGTGGCCTGGTCCCTCTACCATTGCCTGAACGTCTGCTTTCCTTGCTCTGTCAACTAACTCTCCTAAGGTTATGAGCTCCTCTATCTGGCACCTGTCTGTTGCGTCGGCTATACAGCCAGGCCGCATTCCGTCTCCTAAGGAGAGGGTAACGTCGTACTTCTTTGCGATTTCCAGAAGCCTGTCGTAGTGCTCGTAGAGGGGGTTCTCTTTTTCGTTGTAGACCATCCACTCTGCCATGAGAGCTCCGCCACGGGAGACTATGTTCATAATCCTTCCCTCGTTTCTGAGCCTTTCAAGGGAGGAGAGGGTTACCCCACAGTGGACGGTTATAAAGTCAACTCCATCTTTGCAGTGTTTCTCAATTGCGTTAAAGAGGTCGTCAACTGTCATCTTTCCGATGAAACCGTACTTCTCAGCAGCTTCCCTTGCGGCCTGGTAGATTGGAACTGTTCCAACCATTACAGGAGAGTTCTTGATTATTGCCCTTCTCGTCTCGTCAATGAACTTTCCGGTTGATAAGTCCATAACCGCATCTGTTCCGTACTTTAGGGCGATCTTTAATTTCTCAAGCTCAAGCTCTATGTCTTCAATGTCTCCAGAGGTTCCGATGTTGACGTTTACCTTCGTCTTCAGCCCCTTTCCTATTGCCCTTGGGGTAAAGTCTTCCCTCTCCCTGTGGTAGATGTTTGCAGGAATTACTATCGTTCCCTCAATCAGACCATTAACTATGTAGTCAACGTCTCTCTTTTCGTAATCTGCACAGAACTCAACCTCTTTCGGAATAATTCCCTTCTTAACAAGTTCAACTAAAGTAGCCATTACGCCTCCTTATTGGTTTTAAGCCTCTTTGAAATCTCCTCTGCAACCTTTTTACCGGACATGAGCATTCCGCCGAAAACAGGTCCCATCCTGTGGGAGCCGCAGGTTGCGTTTGCAGCCATTCCACTTACGAAGATTCCCGGGAAGACCTCCTTGGAGTTCTTAACCGTGTCTTCTTCTCCAACAGAAGCCCAGAGGGGTTTCTCTCCAACTACGCAGCCGGTTTCTGTGTTCAGCTTTATTCCGGCCTTCCTCTGTAGGGTTGAGACGACTGTGGCATCGTGTCCTGTTGCGTCAACGACGTACTTTGAAGTTATTACGAGAGGGTCAACCATTAGGTGGTTCATATCTACAGTAGTCCAGTTTATTACAAGGCCGCAGACCCTATACTGGCCGTTAACCTGTTTTAGAACTACGTCCTCAGCCGTTACTCCGTTGAAAACGGTAGCTCCCGCCTTAACTGCCTTTGAAGCTATTGTTGTTACGGACTCAACTGCATCTGCAACGTAGTAGCCCGGTTTGTACTCCCTATATCTAACTCCAAACTCATCTAAAACTTCTCTTCCCATCTCCTGAACGACGATGTTGTTGAAGAACATGGCTCCAGCCCACATTCCTCCACCGATTGAAAGCTTTCTCTCAAAGATTGCTACCTTGAAGCCTTCTTTGGCCAGGTAATAGCCTGCAACGAGACCGGAAGGACCTCCTCCTACAATTGCTACATCTACCTCAAGGTGGTTTTTCAGTTTTTCCATAAACGAAGTGATGATGGCTTCTGAGATTAGGACTTCACTGAGGTTCTGCACTTTTGCCTCCTATTAAGGTTTTACCACGAGGGAGGCTGTAAGGAGGGGGAGATTGACTCTCGCCGCTCCCTACGCCGGCATTATCCGGATCAGGTTCCAGGGGTTCCCACCCGAAAGGGCAGGTCTCAGGAGCCCAGCTCCACCCCCGCGGCAATTTTAATTCTATACTTATTGAGAACGATTTTCAATTAATCCCTATTGAGGTAGGTAAGAGCTAAGTAAGACTCAACTGCAACTCCAACGGGTAGAGCGTCTTCGTCTATGTCAAACCTTGAGTTGTGGAGGGGGTGAACGATTCCCTTCTCCTCGTTTCTCACTCCGAGCCTTATGAAGGTTCCAGGAACGTGCTGGAGGTAGACTGAAAAGTCCTCTCCTCCCATCGTAGGCCTTTCTAAAATAACGACTCTCTCTTTCCCCAGGAGCTCCCTCATTTTCTCAACTGCAAACCTCGTGGTTTCAGGGTGGTTAATTAGAGGCGGAGTTCCCTCTTCAAACTGAAAAGAGTAGCTTCCGCCGTATGCTGAGGTGATTCCTGAGAGAGCTCTCTCTATGAGCTTTGGAATTGTCTCTCTTACTTCGTGGGAAAGGGTTCTTATTGTTCCGTCAAACTCAACCTCATCTGGAATGATGTTCTCTGCAAAGCCTCCCTGAATTTTCCCAATTGTTAAAACTGCAGGCTCTAAGGGGTCTAATTTTCTGCTCACTATGTGGTGGAGGGCGTTTATTGACTGTGCAGCCATTATTACAGGGTCAACTCCCTGGTGGGGCCGGGAGGCGTGGGTGCTCTTTCCAATAACTTTAACCCTGAAAACGTCTGAGGAGGCAAGGAAAGGTCCCTCCTTCGTTCCGACGTAACCAACGGGTAGCTCCGGGAATACGTGGAGGGCAAAAATAGCCGAAACTTTAGGGTTCTCAAGGACTCCTTTCTCAACGAGCCACTTTGCTCCCTTACAGTCGTGCCTCTCTTCACAGGGCTGAAATATCAGCTTGACGTTTCCCTTAAGGTTCTCCCTCATTTCACACAGAACTTTGGCAGCTCCGAGGAGCATTGCAGTGTGGGCGTCGTGGCCGCAGGAGTGCATAATGCCTTTTATCCTTGAAGCGTAAGGTTTTCCCGATTTCTCCTCAGTCGGCAGGGCGTCCATGTCTGCCCTTAGGGCGACTGTCTTTCCCTCTTCTTTTCCTCTAATGATTCCAACTACGGCCGTTGAACCTGCAAAGTTCTCAACTACCTCGTCAACTCCAAACTTTCTTAACCTCTCGGCTACGAACTCAGCGGTGTTGAACTCTCTACCTGAGAGCTCCGGGTACATGTGAATGTGCCTTCTCCAAGAGATAACATCCTCTTTTATCTCATTTGAGAGGGAAAGGACTTTCTCCCGAAGCTCCATTTCGACCTCCTGCCTCTGATTTAAGCTAAAGATAAAGACTTTTCGGAAATTTGTCCTAAAATTACATCACTCAAACAGGGAGGTGAGTCAAAGGATGCTTACTGAGGAGCAGATTAAGGAGATATTCTTAAAGGCAGATGCATTCTTAACCGGCCACTTTCTACTCTCAAGCGGTCTTCACAGTCCATACTACTTGCAGTGTGCAAAGGTTCTCCAGTATCCAAACTACGCAGAGATCCTCTGTAGGGAGCTTGCAAGGAGGATCAAGGAGACGGGGGTTAAATACGATTTTGTAATAGCTCCTGCAATTGGTGGAATTATTGTCTCCTACGAAACGGCGAGGCACTTAAAGGTTAGAGGAATTTTTGCAGAGAGGGTTGACGGGAAGCTCACTCTGAGAAGGGGATTTGAGATAAAGAAGGGAGAGAGGGCTGTTGTAGTTGAGGACGTTGTAACAACCGGGAAGTCAACGAAAGAGACAATTGAGGTCGTTAAATCCCACGGCGGTGAGGTTGTTGCCGTCGGCAGTTTAGTTGACAGGAGCGGAGGAAAGGTTGACTTTGGAGTTCCCTTCCAAACTCTCTGGAGGTTGGAAGTTCCCGTTTACCATCCTGAGGCCTGCCCTCTCTGTAAGGAAGGTAAAGAGCCTTTAGTTAAGCCTGGAAGTAGAAACATTCCAATTAAATAGGTGGGGAATGAAGGTATTTAAGCCTTTTGAAGTTGTAAGGGAAGAGTTAGAGAAGGTTGAAGAGTTCTCAAGGGAGCTCCTCTCAAGTAAGGTCTCTTTAGTCTTAAGGGCAGGGGGATACATCTTAGACAGCGGAGGGAAGAGGGTAAGGCCGGGGCTTACGATTATCGCCGGCAAGATGGTGGGAGCTCCCCTTAACCGCCTCATTCCCGTTGCAACTGTTATGGAGTATATGCACACTGCAACTCTCTTACACGACGACATCGTTGACGGAGCAAAGCTCAGGAGGGGAAGGCCGTCAGCAAATGAGGTCTTCGGGAACGACGTTGCGGTTTTGGTTGGAGACTACATGTTTGCCAAAGCCATATACGTCTTGGCCGTTTACGGCGGAGATGAGGTTTTAAAAGTTGCCTCCCAAACCGTTCAGGACATGGCCGAAGGGGAACTCCTCCAGCTTGAGAGGATTGGAGACTTGTCAATCTCTGAGGAAGACTACTTTGACGTTATATACAGGAAAACGGCCTCACTCCTTGCGACCTGCTGTGAGTGTGGTGCAATAGTCGGAGGAGAAAACGGAGAGAGGAGGAGAGCTCTCAAAAAATACGGAGAGTTCATAGGCTACGCCTTTCAGCTCGTAGACGACGCCTTTGACTACGTTTCAGACTCAAAAACCATAGGAAAGCCTGCAGGAAACGACATAAGGGAAGGAAAGGTAACCTATCCCATTCTTTCAGTTCTGGGAGAGCTCTCAGGTGAGGAGAGAAGGAAAGTTGAGGAGGTCTTCTCAAACCCGAACCCTTCAGGAGAGGAGATTAACTTTGTTAGGAGGGTTGTTTTAGAGAAGGGAGGAGAGAAGAGAACTTTCCAGCTTGCAAGGGAGTTTGTTGAGAGGGCAAAGGAAGAACTCTCCGTTTTTGAGGACTCGCCACTGAAGAGAGCTCTCTTTGAAGTTGCAGACTTTATCGTTGAGAGGACTTACTAACCTACCTCAACGAGGTCAAACTTCTCTCCGAACCTAAACCTCATAATCTCTTTCAGGTCATCTAAACCTTTAAGCTCCGGGTTTTTCTCTATCAGTTTCTTGGCCTCTTCCCTTGCAACCTTTAAGACCTCGTAGTCTCTCCTCAGGTCTGCAACCTTAAAGTCCCCGAGTCCAGACTGTTTCGTTCCGAATATCTCTCCGGGACCTCTAAACTGAAGGTCTGCCTCTGCAATCTTAAAACCGTCATTGGTTGACTCAAGGACTTTTAGCCTCTTTATTGCGTCCTCTCCTGCTCCCCTTGACGTAACCAAAAAGCAGTAAGACTGCCTGTTTCCTCTTCCTACCCTGCCTCTGAGCTGGTGGAGCTGTGCAAGGCCGAACCTCTCTGCGTGTTCAATTACCATTACCGTAGCTTCCGGAACGTCTACGCCTACTTCAATAACCGTTGTTGAAACGAGAACTGAGAACTCCCCTCTTTTGAAGGCTTCCATCACCGCGTCTTTCTCTTCCTGCTTCATCCTTCCGTGTAGAAGCCCAACTTTGTAGGGTTTTAGCTTTTCATTCCAGTAGTGGAACATCTCGGTTGCAGCTTTCAGCTCAAGCTTTTCAGACTCCTCAATCAAAGGGTAGACTATGTAGGCCCTGTTCCCCTGCTCTATCTCCTTTTTCAGAAAGTTTACAAGCTCCCCCATCTCGTCTTCAAACATGATTTTGGTCTTTATCGGCTTCCTTCCGGCAGGGAGCTCGTCTATAACGGAAACGTCTAAGTCTCCGTATGCTGTCATCGCAAGAGTCCTCGGAATCGGTGTTGCAGTCATTACCAGAACGTCCGGCATTCTTCCCTTCTTCTTAAGCTCAACCCTCTGTTTAACTCCAAACCGGTGCTGCTCGTCTATGATTGCAAGCCCTAACTCCTTAAACTCAACCCCTTCCTGAATAAGGGCGTGTGTCCCGACGACTACCTGAATGAACCCCTCTTTTATCGCCCTGTAAACCGTTTCCTTCTGTTTCTTCGTCATACTTCCCGTTAAAAGCCCTACCCTAATGCCGTAGGGGGACAGGAACTCTTTAAACTTCTTAAAGTGCTGGTTTGCAAGGATTTCAGTCGGAGCCATTACTGCCGTCTGATATCCGCTCTTTGCGGCAAAGAACGCAGAAGCTGCGGCAACGACGGTTTTTCCGCTTCCGACGTCTCCCTGAATGAGCCTGTTCATAGGCTCGGGCTTTTTCATGTCTGAAACTATCTCTTTAAGGACTCTCTCTTGGGCGTTTGTGAGCTTGAAGGGGAGAGCTCCCTTAAACTCCTCAATCATCTCCTCTGAAACGGGAAAGGAGATTCCTTTCTCCTTCTTAATCTTCTGCCTGTGAAGTGCGAGGGCTAACTGAAACAGGAAGAGCTCGTCAAAGATTACTCTTCTCTGGGCTGGAGTTCTGAAAGAGAGGAGCTCCTCAACCTCCTCGTCGTAGGGAAAGTGGACTTTCCAGAAGGCGTCGGCAGCTTCTGGAAAGCCGTTCCTCTCTAAAATCTCCTTAGGCAGGTATTCTGGAAGGTATGGAAGGACTTTCTTTACGACTGTTTGAACGTCTCTCCTAACCGTTGTCTGCTTTAAACCTTCTGCAGAGTGGTAGACGGGAAGGACTGTTCCAAGCTTTTCAAGTTTACCCTTGGCCGGGTCTAAGACCTCAACTTCTGGGTGAACCATCTCAAAGCCTGTGGAGCTCCTCTTAACCTGCCCGTATGCCAAAACTTCCTTTTTCAGCTCTTTAGCTTTAGAGAGGAGGTTTCTGTAGTAGCCTAAGACCTTCTCCTGAAGGAATAGGAGAGTTAGAGCTCCCGTCTTGTCGTAGAGTACAACTTTCAGGATTCTCTTCTTCTTCTTGGACGTCTGAATCTCGGAGACGTTTACCACCTGTCCTTTAACTAAGGTGTTCTCTCCCGGCTTCAGGTAGGCCATGGGGGTAACCGTGGTTCTGTCCTCATACCTAAAGGGAAGGTAGTAAATGGCGTCTAAAACGGTCTCTATTCCCAACTTCTTGAGCCTGTTAACTCTCCTTTTGTCAATTCCCTTAACCGATTCAACCTTCTGGAAAAAGGCCTTTATTGGGTATCTCTTTGTCCTTTTCTCAAGCTTTTCTGACGATGAGATTACTCTTTCCTTTGTAAATTCGCTCTTCCTTGCCCTCTCTATCTCTTTGGGGGAGAACTTAAGCGTAAAAACAGAGTGAAGTTCCTTAAAGAGCTGTTTTTTCTTTTCCTCACTCAGAGAACTGTAGTTTTTAAGGACCGATAGGACTTTCTGAACCCAGCTCTTTCTCTTCCTGTCAAGGTGGGGCAGGAGCTCCTCAAGTAAAAGGGAAAGAGCCTTGTCCGGGTCTTTGACTCTGCTGAAGTATTTGAAGTTCTCCTTCGTAAGGAGGGAGAGGAGCTCCCTTATCCTTTTCAGTGTCTTCTCCATTTGGTGAAATTTTATAATAAGGGCAACTCCACAGTTGAAGGAAGTGATATGGGGAAAAAACTGTTCCTTGCCTTTCTTGTTTTGGTTTCATCCTGTGTTCTTCCTACGAAGGAAAAGCCTAAAACTGTTCCAGCTGAAAAGCCGGTTAAGAAGAAAACAGAAAAGGCCGTTAAACTGAAACCTGTCGGTTTTAAGCCCGACTATACTTACTACTACATGCTTTACCTTAACTACCTCTCTAAGGGAGAGAATGAAAAGGCCTTACAGTCTATAGAGAAGGCCTACCAGTTGAACAGACAAAATGCCGATTTGGGGCTTGAGGCAGCAAGGCTCGCCGCTTCTCTCAGGAAGTTTGACGAGGCTGATAAGCTCTTATCGGAAATTCTGAAAACTAATCCTGACAGTGTAAACGCACTGAAACTTAAGGCCGGCGTCTGTATAGCCCGTGGAAATTACGGCTGTGCCGAGAAACTCTACAGGAAAGTTTTAAAGATTAAGCCCGATAGGGATACTTACGTCTTTCTCTCAAACCTTCTTCTCAACGAAAAGAAGGCTGATGAGGCTCTGGAGCTCTTAAAAAAAGCCGAGAAACACTTTAAGAATGACTACTTAATAGATTACTTCTTGGGTCAAGCCTACTTTCTGAAAGGGAATTATAGTAAGGCCAAGCTCTACCTTGAGAAGTCCGTTTCGGAGAACCCGGACTTTGAGAGTGGATACCTTCTACTTGGAAAGGTTTACCAGAAGTTGAAGAACTACAGAAAAGCAGAAACCTTCCTTAAGAGAGTTTTAAAGGAAAATCCCGACAACATCTACGCTTTAAGGGAACTCCTTCTCATCTACATAGCTGAAAACAAGCCGAAAGAGGCACTAAAGGTTATAAACAGACTTGTGAAGCTTCAGCCCTACAACCTTCAGCTCCTCTCCTGGGTTGCAGCAAACCTATTTGAGATGAAAGAGTATAAAGAGGTAATTCCAATAATAGAGAGGATTACAAAGCTGAACCCGGACAACCCGAACGTCTACTTTATGTTGGGGCTTGCATACGAACTCTCTGGAAACCTAAAGAAGGCAGTTGAGGCCTACGAGAAGGCGTTGAGCTACTACCCTCAAAACCCGACAGTTATGGAGAGGCTTGCACTAACCTACTACAAGCTGAAGAACTACGAAAAGGCCGAAGAGCTCTACGAAAAACTCTGGGGAATTACGAACAACCCGGACTACCTGATAAAGGCGGCACTTCTTGAGGACAAGATGGGAAATACAGAAGAGGCCTACAAGCTCCTCTCCTTCTGGAAGGAGCAGCTTAAGAGGAATCCAGACTACCTCTTCTACCTTGCCTACTTTGCAGACAAGCTCGGTAGAGACAAAATCGCTGAAGAGAGTCTGAAGGAGCTCCTCAAAATAAGGCCTACTCCAGACATTTACAACTACCTTGCATATTTCTACGCTCTGAGGAACAAGAACTTAGAAGAAGCGCTGAGGTTAGTTGGTAAAGCCCTAAAGTCTAAACCAAACAGCCCTGCCTACTTAGACACGAAAGGGTGGGTTCTCTTTAAGATGGGGAGGTTTAAGGAGGCCTGCACTAACCTGAAGAAGGCTATAGAGAAAAGGCCTGAAGATGCAGTTATAAACTACCACTACGGAATGTGCCTTTTAAAGGTAGGAGACCTTAAGGAGGCCGAAAAACACTTGAAGAAGGCCGAAGAAGTAGTTAAGAAGAACCCTGAAGTTGAATCTGAGGAGCCGGGAATAGGTGAGAAGGTAGAGAGAGCTCTGAAACTGCTTGAGGAGATGAAAGGAGGGAAGAGATGAACTGGACGATGCTCCTTTGGGGACTTGTAGTTTTCCTGATAATATCGCTTCCTACAATTACGGGGCTTATGAGGATACTTTCAGCCCTTAAGTTCCTTGAAACTACGGAAACCGACAGGTTTAACCCTTTAAACGCCATAAAACCGGGAGGTTTCGCCTACGCCCTAACTTTCAGCTTCAAAATAACCTTTTTAACCGCTATTATCCTTGACTACGTTGAATACGTTAAACAGGTCTACTACATAGTTTCCCTATATCTCTTCTTCCTGCTTATAGACTTCATTGTTCAGTATTCCGGAGAGACCTTTAAGGTTCTCTCTATGAACATTAAGAGTGCTTTTGTAGGCGGATCACTTCCAGTGTTTACGATTTTTGTTCTCAACTTCTTCATTCAGAGGAAGCTGAAAAAGATTGTTCCCGCGGAAATGGAGAACTACAGGAAAGGAAAGAGTTCCCCTGCACTGAAAACTTTTGACCAGAAGGGGTAACTAAGGCCGGCTACTACCCGGTGTTCCCAGATTCAGAAAGGGTTTTGGACCTTAAGAGAATACGTCTCAAGGGCTTTAGATAAGTACGGCGAGTTAATAAGAGTAAACTGAAAAGTTTAAGGAGGTGAGAGGTGAAGCTGAGCTATCAGACTGAGATAAAGGGTAAGAAGGCAGACGCCCTGATAACTGGGGTTTACGAAGGGCTTAAGGAGGTTGAGGAGAAGGAGAAAGAAGCCCTGAAGACTTTAGGGTTTAAAGGAAAGGCCGGAGAGGTTGCAGTTCTTCCCGGTGAGGCCTTTAAGAGCGTTATCTACGTTGGCCTTGGAAAGAAGGGAGAACTTAAGGCCGATACCGTTAGGCTTGCTGCTGCAAAGGGTATAAAGGAGGCAAAGAGAAGGAAGTTTAAAAGGGTAGTCTGTGAGCTCCTCGGAGTGGATAAGCTGAAGGAGGATGCTGCAAAGTTCGTTGCAGAGGGTTTAAAGCTTGGAAGCTACGAGTTTAACAAGTATAAGAGCTCCAAAGATGACCAGTTTGAAGTTGAGAAGGTTTACGTTGCCGGAGTTCCAGAGTTTAAAGATTCTTTCAAGTTGGGAGAAATCCTCGGAGAGGCTGCGAACTACACGAGAGCCCTCGTAAACGAGCCCGGAAACGTAATTACGCCGGAAGCCCTTGCCGAAGAGGCTAAAAAGCTTGCAAAAGAGTACGGTTTTGAATGCACGGTCTTTGACGAGAAGAAGCTTGAAAAGAACCAGATGGTTGGAATCCTTACTGTCGGAAGGGGGAGTAAGAATCCTCCACGCTTCATCCACATAGCTTACAAGCCTAAGAAGGCCAAGAGGAGAGTTGTTTTGGTAGGTAAAGGGGTAACCTTTGATAGCGGAGGACTGAACATAAAGCCCGAGCAGTACATGAAGGCGATGAAGTCTGACAAGGCAGGAGCCTGTGCCGTTCTTGGAATAGTAAAGGCAGTTGGGGAGCTCCAGCCAGACGTTGAAGTCCATGGCCTAATACCTACAGTTGAGAACATGCCCGACGGAAAGGCCTACAGGCCAGACGACATAATCGTCTACAAGAACGGAAAGAGCGTTGAGGTTCACTCAACAGACGCCGAGGGTCGCCTTATCCTTGCAGACGCTCTTATCTACGGTTCGGAGCTCTCTCCAGACGTTATGATAGACATGGCCACGCTAACAGGAGCCTGCGTAGTGGCCCTTGGCAACTACACTTCTGGCCTCTTTACAGACGATGAGAGGTTGGCCAAGGAGCTCCTTTCCCTTTCAGAGAAAACCGGAGAGAAGATGTGGAGGTTGCCTTTAGACGAGGATTTAAAAGAGGACATTAAGGGGCAGTATGCAGACGTTCAAAACGTCGGTAAGAGCCGCTACGGTGGAGCGATAACGGCAGCACTATTCCTGCAGAACTTTGTTGACGGTGAAAGGGTTAAGAGCTGGGCACACTTAGACATAGCCGGCCCCGCCTTTTTAAACAGCCCTTGGAAATACTACTCTGCAGGTGCAACAGGTCAGCCTGTAAGGACAATTTCGGAGTTCATACTTAATCTTTGAGTGATAAAGCTTCATTCTAAGCTTTTCTACTTATCGTTGATGGTAGGCCTTTCAACAGGGCCTGCCGTTTTCTTCTATGTACTTTTAACAGCGTTAAAGATGAGGTAAAGTCTGAGGAGCCTATACACCCTCGGGAGGTCACCTTACACCTTTTGTAGTTGCAGTTCAAGAGGTTATGAATTTCTCACCCGAGGTATCTATACTTTGAACATCGTTATAAATGCTTTAAAATTTTATTATGGAAAATCCATTTTAATGCTTATGTATTCTGGATTACGAGTTGGGGAGGTTGTGAGACTTAAGCCCGAAGGTATAGATGCAAATAGGAAACTGATTCACATTAGAGCATCAAAAGGTAGAGAAGACCGCTATACCTTACTGTCAGATGTAGCTCTTCAAACTTTGCGAGAATACTGGAAGAAGCAAAAACTCGGGAAATGGTTATTCCCCAGATGGAATAAAGAAAAGCATATAACTACAAGGACCGTTCAAAAAATTTTCCAGAATGCATGCAAAAAGGCGGGGATTAAGAAAAACGTTAGTGTTCACTCATTAAGACATTCATTTGCCACACACTTGCTGGAGAGTGGAATTGACCTGAGGTATATTCAGGAACTTTTAGGCCACAAAAGTTCAAAGACAACAGAAATTTATACCCATGTAAGTACAAAAAACCTTTCTGCAATAAAAAATCCACTTGACAGCCTTTTAGCAGGAAGTGAGACATGACCAAAGAAACAAAAAATAATGATCACCCAGAGGTATGTATATGCGAACAGTTCGCATATCTTCCAAAATTAGTGGTATATACGAATAGTTCGTATATGAACGAGTTAGGCGACATAACAAAAATCAGGAGGTTGAAAAATGATTGAAAACTATACAGACGTAAAATCCTGGAGTGTTGAGGATATAATAAACTCCCTAAAGGAAAAACCACCAAAAAAAGAGAAATTAATAATACCTAAATTTCAGAGAACTCTCATTTGGAAAGACAGACAAAGGAAGTTACTTATTGACTCTATAAAAAAAGGAATGCCCATAGGTGCAATACTTGTGTACAAAACGGGTGACAATAATGGAATTACAGAGTATCAGCTTATAGATGGATTACAACGAGTTACTACCTTAAAAAGATATTATGAAAAACCGACTGATTTTTATGATGAAGAAAATTTAGATTATGATTTTGTAGAAAAGGTAAGAGGATTCTTACAAAATATAGTTTCACAAATCAATGATGATGAAGTAAAGAAACATATAGTGGAATGGATTAGATCTATTAACGGATTTGAGGAGTCACATGGTTTTTCATCCTTTGAACTTGCATCCTTTTTAGATGAGAAAATTAAGGAGAGATTCCAAAAAGAAATCACAAAAGAAAATATAAAAAGATTTGTAAACTTATTGAAACCTTATCTTCAAAAGATAAAAGAAGAGAGCGATATTAGTGATTTTAAGATACCCGCCATAATATATACTGGAGATAAATCAGAATTACCAATTATATTTGAGAGAATAAATTCAAAAGGTACTCAACTAAATAAATATCAAATATTTGCGGCAACATGGTCGACGTATGAGCCCATAGAAATACAAAATACCGAAATAATAGATAAAATTAAAGCAAAATACGATGCTTTGATTGATGAAGGGTTGGAAGTCGAAAATTATGATCCATCAACATTTTATACATCTAAGTTTACATATTTTGAATATCTTTTTGGTTTGGGAAAGTTGCTAGTTGAAAAGTATCCTTTGTTATTTAAGTCATCGACTTCTGAGCATGAAGCAGATTCAATTGGCTTTAATCTTGTCGCAATATGTGTTAGACACAACCTTAAGCGTTTGGACACACTACCTGAAACGCTTAAGAAATTTAATTTAAATATTTTAGAAGAAAATCTCTTAAAAGCTGTGGATTTTGTCAATAGGGCACTTAAACCATATATAGGATTAAAAGCTAATAAGAAGAATGGCAGCGAATTTCCAGTATTACATTCAGAATTCCAAATAGTATCTATTATTGGGAAAGTTTTTAATTCAATGTTTATTGTTGATAAAGAAAATGGTTCTATTGAGGAAGACTCTAATTGGAATAGTATAAAAGATAAGCTCCAGAGGAATATTCCTTATCATTATCTATATGATATAATCAAAGGATATTGGAGTGGGACAGGCGATAAAAAAGCTACGGAAAGGGCGTATTTAGATTGGTATGAAAATGAGATTAATAAAGATCTGTGGGATTCACTACTTCAAGAATGGCATGAAAATGAGAAAAATAAGAAAGAGAAAAATAGGGCAAGAATAAATAAGATAACAGTATTGTTTTTGAAATACATTTACACACATCTTTTAACAGCTAACGAAGAACTATCCACTACTGAATTTGAAATAGATCATGTGGTTCCCTTCGCACGTTTGAAACCCCTCGCGACACAAATGGATGGTTTGCCAATTAGTTCTATAGGTAACTTGGCGCTTATCAAAAAGAATACTAATAGGGACAAAAGAGATAAAACAATCTATGAATATTATGATGAACTTGTTGCAAATGGAGAGATAACTCAAGCACAGAGCGAGGAGAAAATCAAAGAAACAGAAAAGTATACTTTTACAACACGTGATATGTTGAGCTTTATTGATAATTTAACTGACGAAAATATTAACGAATTCTATGATTACTTAGATAAAAGATTTGAAGGAATGAAGGAAAAATTTTATGAACTCAACCAAATTAATTAATGTTACGTCGCCTAACAAGCGGGTATCTGGTTCGGGCTTTCAGCCCTCACCCAAATCGCCTACGGCGACTTCAGATACCCGCCAAACGTTATCAGCCATTGCTAAGAATAGGAGGCAGAAAAGATGAGTATAAAAAGAATAGAAGTAAAAAACTTTAAAAGTTTTAAGGATTTAAAAGTTAATCTTGGAAAATTCAATGTGGTAATCGGTGCAAATGCATCCGGTAAGTCCAATTTTGTAAGCATCTTTAAATTTTTGAAAGATATAACAATCTCAGGATTGGATAATGCGATATCTTTACAAGGAGGCGTGGAATACCTTAGGAATATGAATATAGGATCTTCTGAAGATTTAGTTATAAAAATCATTTCTGATCAAAAGTTCAGAAGTATACAACGGATAGAGGCAGGACTAATTGGCATAAAAGTATACGAAACAATTTATGAATTTGCTTTAAAATTTTACAAGAAAAGATCTGGATTTAGAATAGCAAGGGATAAATTAATTCAAAAAGTTGAATTTATCAGATTAAAGAGGACAAAGAAAGGAATTAAAGATGAAAAAAAGCTAGGTCAAGGCGAAATAATTATTTCACGTAGCAATGGAAGAGTTAAAATCAAACTTAATAAACCAGAAAAAGTAGAACTAAAAGAAGAGGATATATTCCCCCCATTTTTGCGAGATATAGAACTGCCAAAACATACTCTTATCATTGAAACGCCTTTTTTTATACCTCTTTTAATACCTCCAACGGAAATGGTCTTTAGTGAAATTTCTATATACGATTTTGACCCAAAACTGCCTAAAAAAGCTACCCCAATTACAGGAAAAGCTGAATTAGAGGAGGACGGAAGCAATTTATCCATTATTCTTAAGAATATTATAGAAGACAGGGAGAAAAGGAGGAAACTTTTTAATCTGGTAAAAGAGTTTTTACCATTTGTAGAGAACTTGGATGTGGAAAAATTTGCAGATAAATCATTGCTTTTCAAATTAAGTGAATCCTATTTCAGGAATAAATACTTGCCTGCGTCACTTATTTCTGATGGAACAATAAACATAATGGCTCTTATCGTTGCTTTATATTTTGAGAGAAAGCTATTTGTCATTATTGAGGAACCTGAGCGAAACATTCATCCATATCTTATTTCTAAAGTAGTAGGGATGATGAAAGATGCTTCCCGGCAGAAACAGATTTTAGTCACTACACACAATCCCGAATTCGTAAAATATGCCGGGTTAGAAAATATCTTACTCGTTTCTCGTGATAATCATGGTTTCTCAACAATTTCCCGTCCAGCTAATAAAGAAGAAGTTAAAAATTTCCTAAAAAATGATATAGGTATTGAGGAACTTTATATACAGAATTTGCTGGAGGTTTGATTTATGTCTTCCTATAAACAGCTATTTATATGGGTTGAGGGAGACGACGACGAGAGGTTTTTTAATAGAATAATTATTCCAGAACTTAAAAAGAGATATGACATGGTGAAGGTCATAAAATATGCTGAAATGAAAAAAGAAAAGATAGATAATTTCATTAAGAGCATCGAAGGAATGAAAGCGGATTATATTTATTTTGCAGACATTGATAATTCTCCTTGTGTTACAGCCAAAAAAGAAAAAATACAACAGGAACGCAAATATATCGACACAAGTAAAATAATTATTGTAATAAAGGAAATAGAAAGCTGGTATTTAGCAGGATTAGATAATAAAGCAAGTAAACAGCTTAAAATAGGTAACATTGAAACCACTGATAATATCACAAAAGAGAGCTTTAAAGATTTGATTCCTGAGAAATTTACTTCTCGAATAGATTTCATGTCGGAAATTCTAAAAATTTTCTCTATTGAAATGGCAAAACGGAAAAATAAGTCCTTTAAGTACTTTGTGGAGAAATATAAAATATAATTGCAAAATTCATGGGTATATTGGCAACGGCAGATAACAGCGGGCATACGGCTACGCTTTGCTCCGCCCAAATTCGGCAAAGCCGAGCTTCGTATGTCCGCAAACCGTTAGCAGAAATTCCACCCTTCGCCCGCAAAATAGGAAAATTTCATAAAAATAGAACGAGGTGGTTATAATGATAAAGCAAAAACTTGGAAAAATTAAACAAGTTAATTTGAAAGATGTATTTGAAAAAGAGGATAAAGATTTTACTCCTTGGCTAAACGAAAATCTAGATATTTTGGGAGGGAAATTAAATCTAGATATAATTGATAGTAATATAGAAGAAAACGTTGGAAATTTTAGCTGTGATATAATCGCAAGAGATTCTGATTCAAATAAAATAATCATAATAGAAAATCAGTTCGGAACTACGAACCATGACCATTTAGGTAAAATACTTACTTATGCTGCTGGTAAACAAGCAGGCATAATAATTTGGATTGCAGAAAATTTCAGAGAAGAGCATAAAAAAGCGTTAGAATGGTTAAATGAAAATGTTGATCCGGAAGGAGGACCATCATTTTTCGGAGTTGAGATAAAGTTGATTAAAATAGAGGACTCTCCACCAGCCCCAGATTTTAGAATAGTTGTTAAACCAAATGATTGGGAAAGATTGATTAAAATGTCGAGTCAAACGATGAGTGAAACTGATAAAAAGTATTTAGAGTTTTATTCTAAATTGGTAGATAAATATAAGAAGATTAATCCAAGGGGGAGAAAAATCAAACCTAAACCGCAGAATTGGTTAAGCTTTGGTGCTGGTAAAAGCGGGTTATCGTTTGTATGGGTATTTAAAAGTAATAACAGATTCGCAGTCGAACTATATATTGATACAGGAGATAAAAATGAAAATGAAAGGATTTTTGAAGAGTTAGAAAAATATAAGGATAAAATAGATAATGAGATAAAAGGACTCATATGGGATAAGATGGAAGAAAAAAGAGCATGTAGAATTGCAATCTACAAAAACATCAAAGGTAATATAAAATCTCTTTCAGAAGAAGATTATCCAGAAATTATAGAATGGGCATCTAAAACAATGAAGGAGTTTAGCAATGTGCTATCAAAATACATTAAAAAGATATAATGCGGGCTTCGGGCGGAACTCTTCGCCTGCATTCGCATGCTTGCCCTTCGGGTCTGCTAACAAGCGGGTATGCGGTTCGCCTATCGGCTCACCCAAATTCGGCAAATCCGAACTTCGTATGTCCGCAAAACGTTAGGCGAAATTAGGAGGTAAAGTATGCCGTTCATTGTGTATAGGAAGGAAGGCAATCAATTAGAAAAAGTGAAAGAAGTATCTCTTGCTGGTCGTAATGGACCGATATATTCATTGGCCAAATCTAAATGCTCTAATATCCATGTCAATGAAGAAGAAGAAGAAGGAATAGGATGGGAAATAACTGAGAAGGAAATAATTAAAGAATTAGGCTTTGATGCTGGATTACACAGACTGGTAATAGATTTGAAACCAAGTGTTAAAAATAATGTATCTCTTTATTATTTACGAAAAATTTTTGGATATTCTTATTATGGCTGGACACCTATTGCACTACAGTTAGAAACGATATTCGTAGATAAATATGTTGAAAACCCGGAAGAATTTAAGCAAAAATTTCAGCCACCGGAAGAAGGAGATATTGTGCATGAATTCCTGTATTTACGGGGTGGTTATAAGGAAGGAAACTGGGTTTGGGGCAGAGCAGGAAGCGTAAATGGATGTTTATTATGGCCTGATGCATTAAGATTTTTTATAGATAAAATATCACCCTATATATAAATAAAAATGATAACTTCGCCTAACAAGCGGTATCTGGCTTCCCTATGCTCCGCCCAAATCCTCTAACGAGGACTTCGGATACCCGCTAAACGTTATCTGCAATGGGGAGATGAAAGGAAATGAAACCTGATTTACTGTTTTTTAGAAAGGGGAATCTTCACGACTTCTTTGAGCATAGAAAACGTGAGCTAAAAAGAGAAGTTGAGAAGTTTGATTCTAATTATATTCTTAATGTAAGTGAGGAAGATTTTAGCAAATATCTTATAGCTAAATATTCTTTTTCCCCTCTTAAGATATTTGAAGACAAGATATACGTTGATGTAAGCCAAGACTCAAGGAGGGCAATCTCTGATCAGAGTCGTCCATTTGATGTTAAGGGAATCCAGATTATAATCGCTGTCCCCTTCGAAGGAGATGGGGATCTGTTTCAATACCAGCCTTCAACTTATACTTTTAATCCTCCCCGTGGGGAAGTTGTGGGGCAGGAGATTCATTTAATCTATAGAACAATTGAGCATGATGCAGAAAAACTTAAACAAGCATATCAAAGAGATTTGGCCGAAATCAAACGATACTCAGAATGGGTTAATAGAGATGTGAGTAATTACAACCGAGAACTTGAGTCCTTTATTAGGCAGTTTGTAGCTCAAAGGAAAAAGAAACTCTTGGATGATATGGGCTTGATCAATTCCCTTGGAATTCCTATAAAGCGCCGTGAAGGAATACCGACTTCTTATGCAATCCCATCTATAAGAAAGAAACCTAAAATTGAGCCACCTAAAGTTTCTAAAGAAGCTTTTGAGCCAGAGCCTGCTTTAGCATTAGAAGACTATGAAGATATCTTAGAGAGGATTTACGACATGACTTTGGTAATGGAAAGAAGTCCTCAAACATTTTCCAGATTAAAGGAAGAGGAAATTCGAGATCATTTCTTAATGATGCTTAATGCACATTACGGGGGACAAGCTACAGGAGAAACTTTCAACTATGGAGGAAAAACAGACATTCTAATACGTGTTGAGAACAAGAATGTATTTATAGCAGAGTGTAAGTTTTGGAGAGGAGAAAAGAAATTAAGTGAAGCTATAGACCAGTTATTGGGTTATACCAGCTGGCGAGACACTAAAACGGCTATTCTTTTATTTAACAAAAACCAAAATTTTAGTTCAGTACTGGCAAAAATTGACCCTGTTGTTAAATCACATACATGTTATAAACGAGAATGGAGTCTCAAAAGTGATAAATTGAAGAGTGAAACGATTTTCAGTTATATATTTCATCAACCTGAAGACGTAAACAGAGAGATAATTTTAACTATAATGGCTTTTAATGTTCCAAAATGAAAATATTCATATCTCCCACAGCAGATAACAGAGCGTATCTGGCTTCGCGCCTTCGGCACTTTGCCCAAATCCAACTTTGTTGGACTTCAGATACCCCCAAAACGTTAAGTGAAATGCCCGCCGTCGTCTTGGGAAGGTTTAGAATAAATAAGAGGTTGAAAACATGGAATTAGAATGGTCAAAAAAGAAATTATTAGAATTAGTAAGGAAGGCATATCATGGAGAAGTAATGCTTCCTGATTTCCAGAGAAATTTTGTTTGGGCAAGAAATAATATAGAAGAACTTATATGTTCTTTATTGGAAAGAATGTTCATAGGCACATTCCTTATACAACGAGTAAATCCAACAGATGTTCCTTTTAAAGTAATTCCAATAGAAGGTGCAGATAAAATAAATGGTAATTTTACATGTAAACCAGAAATTATAGTGCTTGACGGACAACAACGATTAACTTCATTATTTTACGCTTTATACTCCCCAGATATTCCTTTAAAAAATACGGCAAATCCCTATGCATTTTTTATAGATTTACAAAAATTAAGTATTGACAATATAGAAGGTGCCGTTTTTAGCTGGTCAAAGCAATGGAGAGAATACAAAGCATTGATAGATGATAGTGGTGACTACAAATTATCAGAATTGAAAAAAGAGAAAATCTTACCGCTAACTTTTTTGGCTGATGAATCCAATTTCTGGAAGTTATGGTATGGTGAATTTAGAAATCTGTTTGACGAGAATGAAGCACAGAAGATAGAAAATTATCTAAAAAATATTATAGATTATCAGGTTCATGTATTGAGCATTCCCTTAACGGCAAAACCTGAGGATATAGCAATATTATTTGAAAGAATAAACCGTACAGGAATTAAATTATCAATATTTGATTTACTAACAGCTAGACTATACAAGTTTATTAATTTAAGAACGGAATGGGAGAATGCATTCAATGAAAAATATTGGTTAAAACAAATAGCAGCCAATGATATAAAGAACACAAAAATCCCTTACTATATTATTCAGGGATTAGCGCTGAGTGAAGGTATGAGCATAAAAGCAAGAGATATAATAAAATTAAATTCAGAAACTTTGAATAAAACAGCTTGGGAAAAGGCAGTAGAGATACTGGAAAACAAAATTTTAAGAAGATTATTTGATGTGTCTGAATATGGAATTGCAGATTACAGATGGCTCTCATATCCATCCATGATTTCAATATGGCTTGGATTATTTATCAAAGCAGAGGATAAGAAAATTAACATTGATATTAACAAAATAAATAAATGGTACTGGAGTGTAATTTTTACAGAGAGGTATTCTGGTTCTACTGAAGCTAAGCAGATCAAAGACTTTAAAGACTTAGTCGCTTGGCTAACAGATTCCAATAAACTTCCTGAAGCAATAACAGACATGAGAAGTAAATTAGATATTATGAAAATAGATACAAAACATCGTAAAAGTTCTATTTACAAAGGTGTTTTTAATTTGCTATTCAGAAGAAGAGCAAGGGATTTTTATGAGAAAGATGAGATTAAATTTTCAGAAAAAGATTTAGAAGACCATCACATTTTTCCGAGGAAATTCTTAGAAAGCAAAAATGTAGAAGTTGAAAAGGACGTTGTGCTCAATAGAACACTTATTTTATCATCTACAAATAAAAAAATTAGTAGAAAAGCTCCATCCACATATATTAAGGAAATGATAAAAAAACATGGAAGCGAGGAGGAAGTAAAGAGGATTTTAGAGAAGCATTTTATAAATGAAGAAATGTTTGAGATTTTAAAAAGTGTAAAAGAAAGTTCAACACCAGATGAAATAAAGGAAAAATTTGAACGATTTATAACTTTGAGGGAAAATCTGATAAAATACGAAATAAGAAAACTTGTAGAGGGAGAAAACAATGAATAGATATGGCGACGGCGGGCACTCTCACACCCTTTCGGTTTGCTCGGAGTTTATGCCCTCACTTAACAAGCGGTTATATGGTTCGCACCTTCGGTGCTTACCCAAATGCTCGGTTTCGCCTCGCACTTTGCATACCCGCCAAACGTTATGCGAAATTTTGAGCTAAGGGGGAGTGTTCAATATGTTTAAAGAAGATTTACAGGAGGAGATTAAGTCCTTATTGGGTTCTTTGGAAAAATTTAAAGAATTGGAAATTAGTGGCACTACCGATGAGAGTTTAAAGAAAAGCTTTGAGGAAATTAAAGGTGAAGTGATTAAAGGAATAGAAAAAATTTCCGAGGATGTTAAAGTCTTATCCGAACAATCAGAATGGGAAAGTTTTAATATTGCATTTTTTGGGGAAACAAATGCGGGGAAAAGCACATTAATAGAAGCCCTCATAGGAGGCGATGGGATCAGCATTGGTGATGGTCGTAAAGATTTTACAAAAAGAATAAATAAAAAATCATTGGGGAAAATAAATTTTTTGGATGTGCCAGGATTGGAGGGAAACGAAAAAAAGGTAATTCACGAGATTAAGAAAGCAGTTAATAAATCTCATATTGTTTTTTATGTAATTGGAACAAATAAAGAACCAGAGGAAGGCACGTTAAAAAAAGTGAAAAAATTTTTAAATAGGAGGGCAAAAGTATATTCTATTATCAATATAAGAGGAAAACCGAGCAGTTACAAATACAAAAAACAGCTGGTTGATAAAAATGTAGAAAAGATGGAGGCAAGGGTAAGGGAAAAACTTAAAGACATTTTTAATGAGCATTATTATGGTAATATTAACTTAAATGCATTTATAGGTTTTCTTGCTAAAGGTAAACCTAATAGGCAGGATTTAAGGAAGGAGCAAGAAAAACTAAAAAATGTATTTGGTGATCTTGAAAAAGCATACCAATTCTCTAATTTGTACAAAATCGAACAGGTGATAAAAGATTTAAGTCAAAGAGCACTAGAAGAAATTAAAGTGTCAAATACCTACAAATTTTTAAATTCTTTAGGTATTATGTTAAACAGCGTTCTGAAAAATAAGAAGGAATTTGATATAGAAATTACCAAAATAAATGATCTTGTTGAAAAATATCAACAAGATGTTGAAAAGATTTTTTTGAAATATCAAAATTATATAAAAGATTTTTTTAATAGTATCCTGAACGAAATGGAGAATGAAATGAGAAAAAAGGTGTATAAGGGAATTGAAGATGAGTGGTCAGAAAGCCAGATGCAAAAAGAGTTAGAAGAGATACAAAAAAGTTATAAGAATGAAATACAAAATGAAATGAAAAAGATTTTAAAAGACATGAAAACTGAGATTGAAAGTAAAATAAAGGAATTTGAGAGGAGAGTTAATTTATATATAAAGTTAGGAAAATTTGGAGTAAAAGTTAATTTAAAAGAAATTATTGAAAAATTAAAAATAGACTTTGGTTATATTTTTAAACAAATATTGGATGTAGGTTTGTCTGTATGGGGAGTAATTGCAGCTTGGGCTATAAGCCCAATTTTAGGAATTATTACTGGTGTTTTAGTTGTATTTAGAAAAATTTGGGATTGGCTTGTTGGCGATCCAGAAAAAAGAAAAAGAGAGGCTAAGAAAAAGGCTTATAAAGAAATAAAACAAGCTGTTGAAAAAATGAAAAATGAGATTGATGGGCAATTGAGGACAGAATTCAGGAAACTAAAACAGCAAACACAAGCTCCTATTAACCTTCTTAAAAGAAGAACAAATGATCTTAAAAAGATTAGCAGACAAATAGATGAAATAATAAAAGTCATAAAAGAAGCTCAAAAAAATATTAGTACATTATTAGTTAAAGAAATAGTAGATAAAAGCGTAGAATTTGCCTACATAGATTTAAGCCTCTCTTCAATGTTAGTCATAGGTATTAGTGAAATTCCAGAATATAAAAAGTCTATTCTTCGTATAAAAGATATCAAGTGTTTTTCATCTACTTCTGAATGTTTTAATAAACTTGGGCACAAAGTAGAAGACAAAGTAATTTATGTAAAAGATGAATTCTCTTACAGGGCACTTTTACTTTTGGATAGTGAATATAAAATTAAAAAATGAAGGAGAGTATGATGTATAGCTACTCCCAAAATAAAGAAGAGGTACTCAATCAACTAAGGAGTCTTGCCAAGCAATTGGATGAGATTAAAGAGGAAATTGAAATTGAACCTTATAAAGAACTGAAGCACAAAATTACAAATGCCATATCCAGTATAGAAAGTGAAAAATTCTCTATAGTATTCTTTGGAGCTTTCTCAGATGGAAAATCTACTATCCTCTCTGCATTGACAAAATCGTTGGATGTAAAGATTTCTGTTGAACCCGCAACTGATGAAATTAAAGAATATAAATTTAGGGATTATTTAATCGTTGATACGCCTGGACTTTTCTCAGACCAATTGATGCATGAAGAAAAAACAAAGAAGTATATATCAGAAGCAAATGTGATTATATATGTAGTAGATGCTGTAAATCCTTTGAAGGAGTCGCATCATAAGACATTGAAATGGCTATTAAAGGATTTAGGAAAGATAGATTCTACTATCTTTGTTATTAACAAAATGGACGAGGTTGCAGATTTAGAAGATGAAGAAGATTTTAAAAGAAACTGCGAGATAAAAAGGGAGGTTGTGGAAAATGTATTAAAAGAAGTTGTGGGAGTGCCTAATTTTAAAAGAATAATTTGTATGTCAGGAGATCCTTTTGGATTAGGTTTAATGGAATGGTTTAATAAAGAGAGTGATTACAGGAAACTCTCCAGAATAGGAGATCTGGAGAATATAATAAACGAGTTTATAGAAAAAGCAAAAGAAGAATTGGCAATAAAATCTGGGTTAAGTGTAATTAAAGATATAGTTATAAGAACATTAAAGGAGCTTGAAAACCTGCATGAAAAATTGAAAGATGAGATTGTTTTGCTAAACAATCAAATTGATGAATATGAGAAAAAGTTAAACATTTTGGAGAAAGACATAAATAGAAGTTATATAAATATTAAACGGGATATACTATCATTGCGTGAAGACATTTTGCAAGAGATTGAAACCTCCTCAAACATACAAGATTTAGCAAATGTATGCCATAAGAGGTTTGGGAAAGATGGATATGTTATAGGAGAATATATAGATTTAATCATAAGAAGGCATACAGAACATCTCGAGGGTGAAACTAAAAAATTTCTAAAGGACATAGAAGAATCGTTAGAGTATCATTCTAATCTTGCCAAGGGGTTTATATTTGAAAGTAAACATATTAGCAAAGCTTTATTGAAAGCGCCTACGAGACAAATAGCCGATGCAGTTTTAAAGATTAGAGATTTAATGAAATTACCTATAAAATTTAAACCTTGGGGTACAATGAAAGTTGCAAAGTCGATAAAAAATCTTACTTTACTTATAGTAATATTAGAAACAGCTTTTGAGTTTTTAGAAAAACGTAAATTTGATAAAAAGAAAGAAGATATGAAAAAAGAAATAGACAAGTTCTTCAAAGACTGTATTGAAACTTTAACCCCTGAGGAATATAGAACTGAATATTTCCCTTATATTTCCGAGGTAGAAAAAATATTGGTTGATTTAAAAAGTTATAGAGACGAACTTCGAGAAACTCTAAATAAGATAGAAAAAACAATGATAAAACTAAAAAACTTCACCTAATGCCGTCTTGGAAATATTTAAAAAAAGGATAAGATTGGAAAACAAGAAGAAAGGCATAGAGAGAATAGCCAAGATAGTGGAAATTAGAAAGGTTTGTTTGTTCCCTATTCTGTCGGCTATATTTCCTGAAAGGAAAGTTCCTATGATTGCGCAAAACTGGAAAAAAGAAAGAGCGAAATTGGCTTCAGAAAGCGTTTTACCTGTGTGGACAAGGTATGCCGCAGGTAAAAAGCAAGGAACATTTTTGAAAAACTCTGAAAAAACATGAATCCTGCAATTGGCAGGAAAAAGTTTCTAAACTGCAGGAGAGCTCCCAAGTAGATGTTGAGAAGCGCCGGAGCTCTCCTTGCTACGTCAAAGAGGGAAGCTTCCGTCATATCGATTCCCAACTTCTGAATCAAAAGAGGAAGGAGGGGGCTGAGCCCCGGGAAGAGGAGGTCCCTTTAGAAGGAGAACTCAGCCCTGACCATTCCTGCAAATACGTTGTCATTGTCTGAACTACCGTGGGGATTGATAACGTATTGAACGTCCGGAGTTATGAAGAAATTATCAGATAAAGCTATTCTGTAGTAAGCCTCAAAGTGATACTCTGTGTCGTCGTTCTTCAGCTTGTCGTTTGGTATTAGGGCTGCAACTCCGACTCCTAAAGTATCGTTCGGTCGGGATTCAATTAAACCGTTAACGCTTGCACCTAAGGATACAAACTTCTCAACTTCGTAAACGTCCTTATTTCCGTAGGCTGCTCTGAAGAAAACTCCTACGTTCTCTGCAACCTGCTGGTCAAAGGAGACTCCAACTCCCCAGCCGTCTTCAGTTCCCGGTCTCCTGTTGGGGTTATCTGTAGATTCTCCTATCTTGATGTGGTCTGCAGAGTCGTTCCAGAAGTAGAGTCTATAGTTACCTTTTAGGCCGTTAAACTCAGGGGAGTATTTGAGCTGAACGGCGTAGAAAGGCCGGTCAAAAACGTCGTCGTAGACGCTTTTCTCTCTCTGACTCCACTCATTTCCGTTGTAGGTAATGCCGGCCGAGTCGTTGCTCTGAACGACTGCGTCAACTTCAAACCCGTCTGCAGGAGTGAAAGTAACCCCTATCATTGGGGCAAAGGTGTCCTCTGAGTCTAAGATAGGGTTGTTGACAAACGGCTTTCCAACAAATTGGGTCGTTTCGTCGTTAGCGTATTCGTTGTCGTCAACCATAATGAAAGGTTCTGTCTTTCCTACAACTACGCTTACCTTGTCGTTAAAGAGTGAACGGGTGTAGTAGGCCTCAAGCATTCTGAACTCCCCGTCGTTGTCGGGGTTGTCGTCTGCAAGTGTGTTGAGGTTTGCAAACAGCGGTTCTCCATTCTCTGCCTTATCAAAGAGTTTATCTGCTCCCGTTCCAGCTCCTGAGTGGAGCCTCATGTAGAACTCTCCGTTTTCATCCGGTTTAAATGTCAGCTCAAGGTCTGCGCTGTAGCCTGCTCCGCTTGGGTTTGAGAACTTCTGGTTGTCAATCTTGTCAACGGCAGCTCCCTGATAGTAAAGCCTCACCCCTCCGTGGATTTCAAGGGAAGAGAGTTTCTCCTTGATCTCTGCTACCTCCTTCTCTACCTGTTCCTCCTTAGCGTTCTTCTCTTTTAAGGCCTGCTCCAGCTGAGAGATACGGGCTTTTAACTCTTGGAGCTCCCTCAAAACCTCCGGATCTGTCTGTGCCAGAGTTCCCTGAGATGAGAGGAAAACAGCCGTTGCTACAAGAAGTGCTCGTCTCATCATAACACCTCCTCCTACCGTTTTTTCTATCTGAACAGTTTTTACAGGGGTTTCTCGTAAACCGAAAAATCAGATAACCGGCCGACAAAAGAGCTGCCGGGTAAATCAAGAATTCCATAATTCCTCCTAACATTAGTTAGATAATACAAATTTAGTTAGTATTTACCGGAAAACAAATCTTTCATATCAAATTCTTGTGGTTTGTGCCTTTTAGTAATAAAATCTGTTGCTGTAATCATAACAAATTTGTATAATTAGACAAGAATCTTAATATCTAAAGGAGGAGAAGATGAGGAAGCTGATGAAGGCCGGAACGGTAGCACTACTGTCTATCCTCGTTTCACCTGCAGCCTTTGCCCACTTTATGCTTTTAAAACCCTCAACCGACATCGTTGAGGGGAACAGAGCTACAACGATTGAGGTTGAAGCTAAGTTTACCCACCCGATGGAGGGTGAACCAAACATGCCCTTCAAGATCCTTGACAGTGGAGTCATTATCAACGGCCATAAGGAGAAACTTCACTGGAAGAAGGTCATGATTCCGGCGATGAAGGGTTCAAACAAGATGGTTCCGATGTATAAGGCTGAGTTTAAGCTGAGAAGACCCGGAGTTTATAAGTTCTACGTCTACCCGAGTGCCTACTTTGAACCTGCAGAAGAGAAGTTTATTCAGCAGGTAACGAAAGTAGAGGTAGAAGGCTTTGGAATGGAGGACGGCTGGAATGAACCTATCGGTCTTAAGGCCGAAATCGTTCCACTTACAAGGCCTTTCGGCCTATGGGAAGGAAATACCTTCAGAGGACGGGTTTACTTCAACGGAAAACCTGCTGCAAACGTGAGGGTTGAGATTGAGTATCTAAATACAAAGGGAGTAAAAGTTCCTGCAGACGCCTTTGTAACTCAGGTAGTGAGGACGGATAAAGACGGCTACTTTGAGTACACAATTCCTTGGGCAGGATGGTGGGGATTCTCCGCGATAGGCTACGGAGGTAAGAAGCGCTACAAGGATGGAAAGCTCTATCCTGTTGAGTTTGATGCAGTAATGTGGGTTAAGGCCTATCCAAAACCTGAAGGGGTGAAGTAATGCATATCTCAGAGGGAGTTCTTCCAGGTTGGTGTCTAATAACCGGTTGGGTTTTAACGTCTGCAGGCCTTTATGTAGGCCTCAGGTCAATAAACGGCAGAAAGATTCCGAGAACCGCGCTCCTTTCAGCCGTTTTCTTCGTTGCTTCCCTGATTCATGTCCCCATAGGTGTAACGAGCGTTCACCTGCTCCTCAACGGCCTTGCAGGTGCCCTCCTGGGCTGGGCGGTCTTCCCGGCCCTTTTCGTTGCTCTTCTCTTTCAGGCCCTCCTTTTTCAGTTCGGAGGAATAACGGTTTTGGGAGTGAACACGTTTAACATGGCCTTTCCGGGTGTTGTTGCCTACTATGTCGTTAAACCTCTCCTTAAAAAGGGAACAACCAGTTCTCTTGTGGCTGCAGGAGTTCTTGCTGCTCTTATAGGTGTATTTTTGGCTGCTACTTTTGTTAGCGTTGAGCTGATGAGTATAGGGAGCTCCTTCACAAAAACGGCAGAGCTGGCCTTCTTAGCCCATATTCCCGTTGCAGCTGTTGAAACGGTAATAAACTCTTTCGTTTTCCTATACCTGAAAAAGAGCGGAATTCCGCTGGAGGTTTAAGATGAAAAAGCTCATACTCTTTGTTTTTTCTTTTCTGTTCATTCTGTCAGCCCAGTCCTTTGCCCATAAGATATCGGCCTTTGTTGACGTTGAGGATGGAAACGTCTCTCTCGTCTCCTACTTTAGTGATGGAACACCTGCAAAGAACGCCAAGGTAACGGTTTACGACTCTAAGGGAAACGTTGTTTTAACGGGAAGAACGAACAAGGAGGGAGAGTTTGACTTTAAGATTAAAAAGGGCGGTAAGTATAGAGCTGTTGTTTTGGCGGAGTTGGGGCACAGAGCCGAAGTTGACTTTACTGTAGGAGCTCCTACCACAACTTCTGAGAACACGGCTGAAGAAAACTCCAAAAGCGAAATGCCGGCCAAAAGTTCCCCGTCCTCTGCCACTCCTCCACCTTCAGCTGAAGGGTTTAGAAAAGTCTTAAGGGAAGAGCTCCGCCCAATACACAAGGAACTCCTAAAGATTGAGGAGTCCCAGAGCTCCATATCCTACAAAGACGTTATAGGAGGACTCGGCTGGATATTGGGTATATTTGGGGCTGCAATGTTTGGATACTGCTACAGAAGGAGAGAAAGTGGAGACGCCTCTTAACGGAGAAGGTTTTTTAAGCCGATTAGACCCGCGGGTGAAAATCCTTCTGTTTCTTCTACTTGCCTGGACGGTTGCCCTTGCCGGCAACCTGTTTCAAGTTTTTGCTTTCCTTCCCCTTGCACTTCTCTTTTACGCAACGGCTTACAGGAAAACCGCAACCATACTGAAACTCCTTCTCTTTGCAGACTTCTTCCTCCTCTTTGTTGTTCTTACACAGCTGTTTTTAGGTTCCCCTTACAAGGGAGTTTTGATCTTTTTTAAGTCAACAGTAATCGTTCTCTTCTCACTTCTCCTCCTTACAACCTCTTCTGTCTTTGACCTTCTTCACGCCCTGCACCACCTGAAAATTCCCAACAAGCTCCTTCAGATTACTTTCTTTTTCTACAGATATCTGTTTACGGTAAAAGAGCAGCTTCAGTTGGCTAACAAGTCGGCAAAGTCAAGAGGGTTTGTTCCAAAGACTTCTCTACAGACCTACAAGACTTATGCCTACTTTATGGGAAACCTTCTCATTAAGAGCTACTTCAAGTCTGAAAATGTCTATAAGGCTCTGCTGTCAAGGGGATTTAACGGATACTTTCCTGTTTTTAAACACTTTGAGCTGAGGAAGTTGGACGTTCTCTTCGCACTAATTACAGTTCTTTATTGGGGAGTTACAGTTTGGAAGTTTTATCTGCAGAAGCTTTAAAGGTAAAAGTTGAAGGCAGAGAGGTTTTAAAAGGCGTTAACTTTTCCTTAAAGGAGGGTGAAAAGCTCTTTATAACTGGTCCAAACGGGGCTGGTAAAACGACATTTCTTGAAACTCTAATGGGTTTTGTTCCCTTTGAGGGAAAAATTCTCTTTAAAGGGAAAGAGATCATAACCGAAAACGATTTTAGTGCCCTTAGGGGAAAGGTCGGTTACGTTTTTCAGAATCCAGACGACCAGCTCTTTGCCCCCACAGTTGAGGAGGAGTTGGCCTTTGCTCCCCTTGTAAAAGGAGTTAAAAGAGAAAGGGTTAAGGAAATTGTGGATAGAACGCTTAAGGAGTTTGACATAGAACATCTTAAGGAAAAACCGACCTATAAACTATCTGGCAGTGAGAAGAGAATAGTTTCCGTTGCGTGTGTTGTGACTATGGAGCCGGAAGTAATCCTTTTAGATGAGCCTACAACGGGGCTTGACAGGGAGAAGTGGGAAAAGTTGGTGGACTTCTTTAAAAGGACGGAGAGCTCCCTCGTTGTCGTAACCCACGACGAAAGGCTAATGGAAGTTTTAGGTTGGAAGCATTTGAGAATGGAAAACGGCGTTCTTAAAATTGATGGAGAATGAGAAAAGGGCAGCCAGTAGGGGCTACCCAAACGTTATGTTTTACTTTTCTCGTTAGCCTTTGACTTTTTAGCTCTTTTCTTCTCTTCAGGGTGAAGGGCTATCTCAAAGACTGGTTCAACCCTGTTTACGAAAATAAGTTCAATCTTCTTCTTGGCCTCCTCGGGGAGCTCCTCCATAACCTCCTGCTTGTTTTTCTCTGGAAGTATCACCTTCTTTGCTCCATACCTCAGAGCTGCAAGTATCTTCTCCTTCAGTCCTCCAACGGGTAGAACCTTACCGCCTAAGGTAATCTCTCCCGTCATCGCAACTTCTTTCTTAACCTTCCTTCCCGTAAGGGCTGAGAGCATTGCAGTTGCAATTGTTATACCGGCAGAAGGTCCGTCCTTCGGAATGGCTCCTGCAGGAACGTGGACGTGAATGTCTATCTTCCCAAAGTCCTGCTTTATCTTGTACTTATTAGCGTTTGCCTTTATGAACCCGAGGGCAGCCTGGGCAGACTCCTTCATTACGTCTCCAAGCCTTCCTGTGAGAATGAGCCTTCCCGAACCTTTCGTGACAACGGCCTCTATAAAGAGGACGTCTCCGCCAACGGGAGTCCAGGCAAGCCCCGTTGCAACTCCAACCTCGTCCTCTCCGAGCTCAAGTTCCGGGATGAACTTGGGAGCTCCTAAAATCTTTTCAACCATCTTCTTTGTAATCTTATACTTCTTCTCCTTACCCTCGCTTATCCAGAGGGCTACTTTCCTGCAGACTGCAGCAATTCTCCTGTCAAGGTTTCTTACTCCCGCCTCTCTTGTGTAGTGCCTGATGATGTGAAGGAGAGCTGAATCTGTAAATTCAATGTCTTTTTCTGTCAACGCGTGATTCTTCATCTGTTTAGGAACTATGTACCTCTTTGCTATCTGGAGCTTTTCATACTCTGTATATCCGGGAATGTTTAAAACTTCTAACCTATCGTAAAGGGGTTCTGGAATAGTGTGTGGAGTGTTAGCCGTAGCTATGAAGAGGACTTCCGACAGGTCAAAGGGGTGGTTGATGTAGTTGTCAACAAACTCCCTGTTCTGCTCTGGGTCTAATACCTCTAAAAGGGCAGCGGCAGGGTCACCTCTGAAGTCTGAGGACATCTTGTCTATCTCGTCTAAAAGAATAACCGGGTTCTTCGTCCCTGCCTTCCTTAATGCCTGAATAATCTTTCCGGGCATTGCTCCAACGTAAGTTCTCCTGTGTCCCCTTATCTCTGCCTCGTCTCTAACTCCTCCAAGTGAAATCCTTACAAACTTCCTTCCCAGAGCTCTCGCAATAGACCTTGCAAGTGACGTTTTTCCAACTCCCGGTGGGCCAACGAAACAGATCGTCGGCTGTTTAACCTCTTTTACCTTTTTCTTTCTCTTCTTTATGAGGGATTTGACGGCCAAGTATTCAAGGATTCTGTTCTTTACTTTCTCAAGGTCGTAGTGGTCTTCGTCTAAGATCTGTCTTGCCCTCTCTATATCAAGCTTATCTCTCGTTCTCTTTGACCAGGGGAGCTCTATCATCCACTCAAGCCACGTCCTTAAAACAGCGGCTTCGGCAGACTCGGGGTGCATCTTCTCAAGTCGGGAGAGCTCCTTTAAAACCGCCTCCTCAACCTCTTTGGGCATTTTGGCTTTCTTTATCTTTTCCCTGTATTCCTCAATCTCTTTACTCTTTTCCTCTTCCTCACCGAGTTCCTTTCTGATTGCCTTCAGCTGTTGCCTCAGGAAGTATTCCTTCTGCTCCTTCTCCATAGACTCACGGGCTTTTGCCCTTATGAGCTCCTGAACCTCTAAGACCTTTATCTCGTGTTCTAACTTCTCACTGACCTTTTTGAGCCTCTCTATCGGATCAACTGTTGACAGAAGCTCTATCGCCTCTTCCGTTGACAGGTCAAGCTGGGCTGCTATAAGGTCTGCAAGTCTTCCAGGGTCCTCAATAGACCTGAGAATGGCAACCATATCTGGAGGAATCTGTTTCCCGAGGGCAACGACCCTTTCAATCTGGTCTTTTACAAGCTTTACAAGTGCTTCTTCCTCTATGCTCTGGGGTCTATACTCCGGCTCAAGGACGTGCTGGAGTTTCGCCCTAAACAGGTGGTCTTCTCTCTTAAGCTCTTTTATCTTTGCCCTTCCAAGTCCCTGAACTAGTATCTTTACCCTACCGTCGCCCATCTTCATCGCCTTCAGTATCACGGCGACGGTTCCGTAGTCGTAGAGGTCTTCCCTCGTTGGCTCTTCTATCTCTTTGTTCTTCTGAGTCGCAAGGAATATGAGCTTGTGTTCTCTAAGGGCTTCTTCTACTGCGTTTAAAGAAAACGGTCTTCCGACAAACAGCGGAGCTATCATCATCGGGAATACGACGACGTCCCTTAACGGAAGGACGGGGAGTTCTTCAGGTAGCTGTGGCTGGTTTATCGGTTCATTCATCATTTCTGCCATTTTTCATCTCCTCTTTTAGTCTTTTTTTTAGGAACTTGAGGAACGGTTCCCTCAAGTCTTCCCTCATCAGTGCAAAGTCAACTGTAGCCTCAAGGAAACCCAACTTATTCCCTGTATCGTAACGTTTAACCTCTAAAATCCTACCATAGATGGCCTCTCTCCTGTTAAGAATTTGAAGGGCGTCTGTTAGCTGTATCTCTCCTCCTTTTCCGGGAGGGGTTTCCCTCAGGGCTTCAAATATTCCCGGAGTTAGAACGTACCTTCCTGCTATTGCAAGGTTTGAGGGAGCTCTCTCCTTAGGCGGTTTCTCTACAAGCTCGTCAAGTTTAAGAACCCCTTCGTCCACCTCTTTTCCGCTGACAACTCCGTACTTTTCAACCTCCTCTTCGGGAACTCTTTGTACACCTATTACAGAACACCTGAACCTCTCAAAAACGTCAATGAGCTGTCCTATTGCCGGAGGTTTAGAGGCCATAACGTCGTCACCTAAGAGAACGGCAAAAGGCTCATTCCCAACGGCCGGCTCTGCCGTAAGTATTGCGTGGCCAAGCCCTAAAGGCTCTTTCTGTCTAATGTAGATAAAGTCGGCTATGTCTGGAATTTCGCGGACTATCTTGAGGAGCTCCTTCTTCCCTTTCTCCTCTAAATTCCTTTCAAGCTCTAAGTTCCTGTCAAAGTGGTCTTCTATCGCCCTCTTGTGCCTTCCGGTAACGAAAATTATCTGTTTTATCCCTGCGGCAACTGCCTCCTCAACTATGTACTGGATGACAGGTTTATCAACTAAAGGAAGCATCTCTTTAGGCTGAGCCTTCGTTGCCGGTAGAAACCTCGTTCCAAGCCCTGCAACTGGAATTACGGCCTTCCTTATCATAATTTCCTCCTACTTACTTTTTTCGTTCTCTTTCATAAGATTAAAAGAAATCCCAACCTTTTCCTTCTCCCATATGCCTATGTCTAAGTTGTACCAACTCTTAGGGGCAAACTTGAAACCAACCTCGTTGAAAAGGAGTTGGTACTTTCTCAAGTCTAAGTTTTGAAGGAGAAATTGAACTATTAACTCTATTAACCAGCTCTGAATTCCACTACTTCTTATAACCTCCTCCAGGCTCTTCTCCCCAGACAAGACCTTTTCGTAGTCCCTGTAGTAAATGGGGCTTCCGTGTCTCATCTCGTATATAAGGGCTTTAGGAACTTTTTTCCTTGTTTTCTTTTCCTTCTTAGTAGCAGTTGCCATCTTTCCTCCGTTTAAGGTTCCCTCTACCAATTCTAACTACTTGATATCCCAGGGAAACCTTTTAGCAAAGATGCACTTAAGGTATCTTGACTCAGGAATCTGGAGAACGAATGGATGGTCTTTTGCCTGGTATGTTGTGTAGAGAACCCTTAATGGAGTTCTCGTGTCAAAGGCCGCAGAAGTGAGGATCTCCTCCAGTATTGGAGGAGTTATGTGGTGAGAGCAGGAGCAGACAACAATACTTCCTCCGGGTTTCAACATCTTAAGTCCTCTTAAAAAAAGCTCCTTGTAACCCCTCTTTGCCTGTTCAACGACTTTCCTGCTCTTTGCAAAGGCGGGAGGGTCTATAACTATGGAGTCAAACTTTTCTCCACTCTCCGCCATTGACTTTAGAACCTTAAAGGCGTCTCCTTTAACGAACTTAAACTTGTCTGCAACTCCGTTGAGCTCTGCATTTTCTCTTGCAAGGTCTAAGGCAAGCTGAGAGCTGTCTAAGGCAACAACTTCTCCTGCCTTCCCAATAACTGCAGCGTGGATTCCAAACCCTCCAAGGTGGCAGAAGGCGTCTAATACCCTGTCTTCCTCTTTAACGAACTCTTTTGCAAAAAGGAGCTTGTTCTCCCTCTGGTCTAAGAAGTAGCCCGTCTTTTGACCTCCGACTATCTGGACGTTAAACTTTATGCCGTTCTCCAGGATTACGACCTTCTCCGGAACGTCTCCGTAGAGTGGCTGTTCAACTAAAGGAAGTCCCTCAAGTTCTCTGGTCTGAACTGTTGACTTTTCGTATATTCCTTTTGGCTTTACGACCTCAACGAGAGCTCTAACGACAGTTTCCTTCAGAATTTCCATTCCAAGTGTTGTAACTTGAACTACTAAGTAGCCGTCGTAGTAATCAACGACGAGCCCCGGCAGGTAGTCAGCTTCAGAGTGGATTAGCCTAAAGGCCGTGCAGTTTTCGGGAACGATTTCCTTCCTGTAGGAGAGGGCTTCAGAGATTCTCCTAACGAAGAAGTTGTAGTCTATCTCCTCCTCTTTCTTAAAGGTAAGAACCCTTATTGCTATGTAGCTGTCCGGGTTTATGTAGCCCTTTGCTAAGAACGCCCCCCTGTAGTCCCTGACTATACAGAGCTCCCCAGGCCTCGGCCTCCTTGAGTATGAGAGTATCTCGTTCTTGTATATCCAGGGGTGGAAACCTTTTATTCTCTTTTCCTTCCCCCTCTTTATTGAAACTTGAAGCATTTTACCTCCTTAATAGAGCTCCCGGCAAAAGTTTTAAGTAATTAAAGAAACTATCCCTGTAAGATAGGTTACCTGAAAGGAGCTCCGCAGCAAGCTGAGAGATTCTTTGGGAGCGGCGAACTATTGAGAAATTTACTCCCTTAAATGAGAAGAAACACTTACCTACAATCCTTGCCCAGAAGAACTCCTCCCCAAACTGTGAGTTAATTGCACTTTGATAGCTTCTGAGACTTCCTTCATTTCCGGTTAAAAAGAACTGCTTAACCTTTTCAGCTGCTATAACTCCGCTCTTTGCTGCGTAGTAGATTCCTTCTCCAGTTAAAGGGTCAACTAAACCTCCAGCGTCCCCTAAAAATAGAACCCTTGACCTGTAAACGTCGTTTACCCTCTTACCTGCCGGGATTGGAAAGCCGGAGCTCCACAGCTCCTTCCCTCTAAACTCGTGTTTCCTGTTAAACTCATAAAGGAGCTCCCTTAAGCTTGAAAAAATCTTTTTACTCCTGAACTCCCCAAGCCCTGTAGTAACTGTTTCCCCTTTAGGGAAAGCCCAGTAGTATCCCCAACTAAATCCAGTAAAGTCTATAATCAGGTTCTCCCTGTTACTCTCAACGTAGGACTCGTAGGTAAAACCAATCTCCCTCTTAACCTTTAACTGCCGGGCAATCCTGCTGTTTACCCCGCTGGCAACCAAAACTATCTTAGACTCGTAAATTCCCTTGTCCGTTTTTAAAACTACTCTGTCTTTTTCAATTTCTACAGAGAGGGCAGTCTCTCCAATGTGAACTTCAAACTGTGAGTGGTCTAAAGACTTAAAGAGAAAGCTGTCCAGCTCCTCCCTGTTTGTTAGGTAGGTCAGAACGGCGTTTGAGCTTAAAACTGCGTAATCCTTCCCGTTGTAGAGGAGAAACTGTGAAACCCTCTTTCTAACTACTGCGTCAAGGTTTGGAAAGAGCTCCTTCAATAGCCCATAGGCCTTTGGAGTTAGCCCTCCTGCACAGGGCTTTTTCCTCGGAAAGGAGGGAGTTCTCTCAAGAGCCAAAACTTTTAAGTTCGTCCCCTCAAGAGTTTTAAGGGCAGAACATCCGGCTGGCCCCAACCCCACAACGACAACGTCGTATACCATATCCCCTAACGGCCTTTGTAGTCTGCTATTAGCTTCTCAAATTCCCTGAAAAGGTACCTTGAGTCGTGGGGGCCGGGGGAGCTCTCTGGGTGATACTGAACGGTAAACAGAGGCTTTGTCTTGTGCTTTAACCCTTCCACCGTTCCGTCGTTCAGCGAATGGTGAGTAACCTCAAGGTCATCGGGAATTGTAGACTCGTCAACGGCAAACCCGTGGTTCTGGGCAGTTATCTCAACCCTTCCAGTCTTCCTGTTCTTAACCGGTTGGTTTGCTCCCCTGTGGCCAAACTTAAGCTTGTATGTAGAGGCTCCGAGAGCAAGGGCAGTTAACTGATGCCCAAGACATATTCCGAATATCGGTTTCCTGTAAGTTGCGATTAGGTATCTAATCGTTTCAATTGCGTATGTGACTGCAGCCGGATCTCCGGGGCCGCAGGAGAGGAATATCCCGTCTGGGTTCATCTTCAGTATTTCTTCGGGTGGAGTATGGGCTGGAACGACTATCGGTTTAATTCCAACGTCAACCAAGTTTCTCAAAATGTTATACCTGATTCCAAAGTCTAAAACCACAACGGAGTATTTAAAATCCTTTTTCTCCGGGTAGCTCTCTCCCAGTTTCCAGGTTCCCAAGTTCCACTCGTAAGGCTCCTTACAGGTTACCTCGTCAACCAAGTTTAACCCCTCCATGGGGGGAATTGACCTTGCCTTTGAGATGAGACTGTCAACGTCTAAGTCAACAGTTGAGATAACCCCCCTCATCGTTCCGACGCTTCTCAGCTTCTTGGTGAGTTCTCTCGTATCTATTTCACAAATTCCCACAACGCCATACTCTTTCAGGTAGTCCTCAAACGACTTCTCTGCCCGCCAGTTTGAGTAGATCTCAGATATCTCCTTAACTATAAACCCTTCCGCCTTTGGGCCGTTAGATTCTACATCCTCCCTGTTTGCTCCAACGTTGCCAATAAGCGGGCAGGTCATCGTAACTATCTGTCCTTTAAACGAAGGGTCAGTGATTATCTCCTGATATCCCGTCATTGAAGTTGTAAACACCACCTCTCCAGCAGTTTCCCCTTCAGCTCCGAAGCTTAAGCCTTCGTAGTAAGTTCCGTCCTCAAGGGCAAGAATTGCCTTTTTCCTCTTCAACATAACCAACTCCGAGTCTTTTGGTTGAGAGTTATTATAAACTGAACTTTATCTTTGAGGTGGATCCCGAAAACTGCACTACACCCTTAGTTAAAATCGAGGAAAAGCTACTCGTCAGAATTTAAAGCTATGGTAGTCCTTTTAGCGTCTAAGTAAAAAAGCAGTTTCTTGAGAACTCCCACAAAGTGAGTTTCTACGATATTTTGTGTAAGGCTATATTGAGGGTGGTAATGCTTAACGATGTTTTTGTATATATTTTATTTCACACTTCCTTAAAGGCACGGAGGAACTAATGGTTAGGCTTTTTTTCCTTTTGTTGTTTATCATTTCCTTTGCCGGTTGTTTTTCTGGAGGAGGAAAAAAGCCTTTGATAGTAGCCTCTTTACCAGTTTGGAAGAGTGTTGCCGAGTATTTAGGGGGAGGGGATTTTGAGTACTACTCTATTCTGAAAGGAGGAGAATCGCCTCACACGTATGAACCAAAGCCTTCTGATGTTCGGAAGGAGAAAGAGGCTTCCCTTGTTATTGTTCACGGTTTAGGGCTTGACGATTGGGCTCTAAAGGGTGTTGATAAGAGTAAGGTTTTGAACCTGGGAGAGCTCTTCTCCCAAAAATACCCGGTAGTGAAGCAGCCGGGGTATCACTTATGGATGAATCCGGTTCTGATGGAGGACGTCTATTTTGAGGTTGCCGAGAGGTTAACTAAGTTCTACCCTAAGAGAGAGACCTATTACAGGAAGAGAGCTGAAGACTACGCGGCAATGATAGATCAGATGATTGGAAGGATTGATGCGTGTTTGAAGGGGGCAAAAAGCAGAGCGGTTGTTATCTATCACCCTGTTTGGAAGCCGCTACTTGAAACCTTCGGGATAAAGGTTATTGAAGTAGCAAGGACACCTGAGGAGCAGGTTACTCCGGAAAGGATTAAGGAGGTAATAGAGGAAGCTAAAAAAGAAAACGCTAAATTGGTTATAAGCGAAATCTTTGCAGACAGGAAGGTTCCACAGCTTGTTGCTAAAGAGATCGGCGGGAAGGTTTTGGTTTTAAACCCTATTCCAGAGGATAATTACGTTATAGCTCTCTCTAACTGGGGGGAGAAAATCTGCGGAGCTCTGAAGGAGTAGGTAATGATTTTAATGATAGACAACTACGACTCGTTTACCTACAACGTTGTCCAATACTTTGGGAAGCTCGGGGCTGATATAGAGGTTTACAGGAACGACAAGATAACCGTTGACGAGATTGAGAGGAAGAATCCGGAAGCTTTAGTTATATCTCCGGGTCCTTGCACTCCGAAGGAGGCGGGAGTTTCCGTTGAAGCAATAAGGCACTTTGCGGGGAAGGTTCCGATTTTGGGAATATGTTTGGGACATCAGTCAATCGGTTTTGCCTTTGGCGGGAAAATTAGGCGGGCGAAGAAACTTATGCACGGTAAGGCTTCTCTGATTCACCACGACGGGAAGTTTCTGTTTGAGGGGATGAAAAACCCGTTCTCTGCAATAAGGTATCACTCTCTTGTGATTGACAGAGAAACTCTACCAGAAGTTTTTGAGATAACAGCTGAGAGTGAGGATGATAGGGAGATAATGGGAATTAGACACAAGGATTTTCCCATCTTCGGCGTCCAGTTTCACCCGGAATCCATCCTTACAGAGGATGGGATAAAGATTATTGAGAACTTCTTAAAACAGATATGAAAAAGATACTGATAGTAACCGGGGAGCTCTCCGGGTTTCTCTACGCAAAAGAGGTGGTTAAGGAGCTCCCCCAAGATTTCCAGGTTTTCGGTGTCTTCTTAGACGAGATTCCTGGAACTGTAAGGATTTACGACTCAAAAAAGCTCCTATCATTTGGCCTAATTGAGGTTTTAGAGAAACTCCCAAAGATACTGGAAGGAAAGAGGAAAATCGTCTCTTTTTTAGAGAAGGAAAAACCCGACGCCGTTCTTCTGATTGACTTTCCCGGGTTTAACTTAAAGGTCGCAAAAGAGGCAAAGAAGAGAGGAATAAAGGTTTTCTACTTCATCCCTCCTAAACTTTGGGCTTGGGGAAAGTGGAGGGCAAAACATTTAAGGGAGTTTACAGATAAGGTTTTTGTCATATTTCCCTTTGAGGAGGGTTTCTACAGAAAGTTAGGGGTAAACGCTCAGTTTGTCGGAAATCCTTTAGTTGAAATGGTAAAGCCGGAGGTAAGTAGAAAGGAACTTCTGAAAGAAACCGGTATAAAAGGGGATTTCTTCGCCCTCCTTCCGGGAAGCAGGCCTACGGAGATTAAGTATCTCCTTGAACCTTTAAAGGACTTTGCAGAGAGCTTCGGCGGTGAGTGGGTAATCCCGGTTGCAGAGAGCGTAAAGGAGATGTTTAAGGATTTCCGTTCAGAGAACATTAGGTTAGTTCCGGAGAGTAGAAGGTATTCTGTGATGGCATACGCAAAGGCCGGCGTTATCGCCTCTGGAACTGCGTCTCTTGAGGGAGCTCTCTTTGGCCTTCCCCACGTAGTCGTTTACAAGCTAAATCCCGTTACGTATTGGGTTGCAAAGAGGTTGGTTAAACTGCCTTTCGTTTCTCTTCCGAACCTCATAGCCGGGAAAGAGGTCGTCCCGGAGCTCCTCCAGGAGAGGGTAAACAGGGAAGAGCTCTGGAATACCTTTTCACTTTTGCTTGAAAACGGGGAGAACGTGAGGGAGCTCCTTGAAAGAGAGGTAGCCTCAAGACTTAAAGGAGGGGCTATAAAGAGGGTCGTTGAGGAGATAGTTTCGGAGGTGTGATGGAGTTATTTGCCGTCTCTCAGCCGGGGCTTGAGGAGGTAACCGAAAGGGAGTTAAAAGAGCTTGGGATAGAGGGAAGGGCCGTTCCCGGCGGAGTTGAGTTTGAGGGAGGTTTAAGGGAGGTTTACCTAACGAACCTATGGCTTAGGAGTGCCAATAGGGTTCTCCTGAGGCTCTGTAGGTTTAGGGCAAAACACTTTGCGGAGCTAGTTAGGAAGGCCTCAAAGTGCAGCTGGGAGAACTACATAAATGAAAAAATTCCCGTAAAGGTTAGAGCAACTTCAAAGAAGTCTAAGCTCTACCACACGAAGGCCATTGAGGAGAGGATCTTCAGGGCAATGTCCCAAAGGCTTGGATTTGAGCCTAAAAGGGCAAAGTATGAAGACGAGGGAATGAGCGTAATTGTTAGGTTTGAGAACGACGTCTGCACTATCAGTATAAACACTTCAGGAACTCCCCTCCACAAAAGGGGCTATAGAGTCTGTGAGGTTGAAGCTCCCCTAAGGGAGAACCTTGCGGCAGCTATGGTTTTAATTTCAGGATGGAAAGGGGATGTTCCACTGATTGACCCTTTCTGCGGCTCCGGAACGATTCCTATTGAGGGAGCCCTGATAGCTGCAAATCTTCCCCCCGGAAGGAACAGAAAGTTTGCCTTTATGGAGTGGAAAGACTTTGACGCTGAGCTGTGGAAGGAGCTCCTTAAAGAGGCAGATAATAAAAGGAGAGAGGTTAAAGTTCCCATTCTCGGGTTTGACATAGAGCCAAAGGCGGTTGAGTGTTCGGAGAGAAATTCAGAAAGGGCAGGAGTTTCGGAGTTTGTTCAGTTTAAGAACCTTTCGTTTCCGGAGGTTGAGTTTGAGAGAGTTCTCATAGTTACAAACCCTCCATACGGAGTTAGACTTCCTGCAAGGCAGGTGAAGACTATCTACTCAAGGCTTGGGGACTGGATAGTTCGTCAGTTTAAAGAGTGCGAGCTCTACTTCCTCTCACCTTCAAGGAAACTTGTAGAAAGAACGGGGCTAAACGCGGAGCTCCTTACCTACTTCTCAAACGGCGGAATAACTGTAGGGCTTTACAGGGCTGCCTATATTTCACAGTGAAATTTTTCTGGAGGTAGTTTGATGATAGAGAAAGTTCAGGAGCTCTCAGAGGCGCTTAAGCTCCTAAAGGAGAGGTATCAAGAAATAAGGGGGTATTTTTGACGTTGAGGGGATGAGGAGGGAGCTCTCAGAGATTGAGAGTGAGATGTCGTCTCCTAACTTCTGGAACGACTCCCAGAGAGCTCAGAAACTCTCACAGGAGAGGAACAGGATAGAATCTCAGCTCAACGCTTTCTCGTCTGTTGAGAGGAAGCTTGAGGACTCAGAGGTTCTCATTGAGATGGCTGAGGAAGAAGGTGAGGAGGAGCTCCTAAAAGAGGCTGAAGAGAACCTTAGAGAGGTTGAGAAAGAGCTCAACGAGTTAGAAGTCAAGAAGGTCCTCTCCGGTGAATACGACAGGAACAACGCCATTGTAACCATCCACGCCGGCGCAGGTGGAACCGAGTCCTGTGACTGGGCGGAGATGCTGATGAGGATGTATTTAAGATGGGCAGAGAGGAAAGGTTTTGAAGTTGAGATATTAGACCTTCAGGAGAACGAAGAGGCGGGAATAAAGAGTGCAACCCTTTTGATTAAGGGACCTTACGCTTACGGACTCTTAAAGTCTGAACACGGAACCCATAGGCTCGTTAGGATCTCCCCCTTTGACGCCAACGCCAGAAGGCACACCTCTTTCAGCGGAGTGATAGTTGTTCCGGAGATTGACGACGAAATTGAGGTAGAGATAAGAGAAGAGGACATAAGGGTTGACACCTACCGGGCTTCCGGAGCCGGAGGTCAGCACGTTAACAAAACAGACTCTGCCGTTAGGATAACCCACATTCCCACTGGAATTGTTGTAACCTGCCAGAGTGAGAGGTCACAGATTCAGAACCGTCAGAGGGCTATGAAGATTCTGAAGGCAAGGCTCTACGAGCTTGAAATGAGAAAGAGAGAGGAAAAGCTGGCTGAAGCAAAGGGAGAGCACAAGAGTATAGCCTGGGGGAATCAGATACGCTCTTACGTTTTCCAGCCCTACCAGTTGGTTAAAGACCACAGGACAGGGGTTGAAACCTCAAACGTTAACGCCGTTATGGACGGAGAGATAGACCAGTTCATAGAGGCCTACCTGAAGCAGAAAGCCCGGCAGTAACCGGGCTTTTTTCTCATTTAATAAAAATAAGAACTCTTTAATTCGCTAACTATTCAGAATTTTTTATTTAATTATCGTCATTCTTGAAATTTAGAAGATAAGAGATAAGATAGATTCTAAATTGTATTCATACTGGAGGTAAGAATGAAAGGGCGGAAGTGGAAAGTTACCCTTTCGGCCGGAACCCTCTTCCTTTTAGGGTTATCGGCTCAAGGCTTTTCTCACCCGCTGGTGCCCCTTAAAGACATCAATGGGAAGCTGATATCTGAAACTCTTAACTCTTCAGACAAAGTCGTTATCGGCGGAAAGACCTATGTTGCAGGAAACCCTGTAAGCTGGGAAGTTACGTGTGGAGCCTGCCACAAGGAAATTACGGGGGACGTAAGCACAGGTCTTCACTCTCCCGGCCCGATTCACGCAGCCTATCACATAGGTAGAGGCTGGGAGGAGATGTCTGATTCCTTCGGGGCTGATAGAGTAAGGAAAGGTATTGACTGGAGAAAATTCTTGCGTTCCTTAGGCGATGATGGAGCTTGGTGACCACCTTCTTACCGCCAGTTGGCGGCTAAACACCCTGCAAACGACCCTGGGCTCTCTCCCGATATAAACAACGGAATTGACTTTAGGGGTAGCGTTAAATACGACATGGACATGGGAACCCCTGATAAGGTCTTTACCTGTGCCTCCTGCCACTCCGGTGGAATTATGGCCTTTGACAGGGACTCCGGTAAAAGACACGATGAAGTTGAAACTTGGGATGGCGCAAAAGACGGAACAGGTTTCTTCTCAAAAGCCCAGTATTCAGACGATGAAGTAGACGGAGATCTCTTCTCATACACGGCAGACGAGGAGTCAAGGGGTTACATTGGAATGCCTCACAAGTTTAACTGGAAAAAATCCGGTGTTCTTGATACAGACTGTCTTCTCTGTCACTCAGATAGGTCTTTAGCAGAGAGCGAGAACCTCGTTGTAAAAACTGCAAACGGCTGGAGTACGGCTAACCCAACTCCGGCAAACCCCAGAGTTTTTGTATTTGTCAAGAGAGATCCTAACGGAAATGTTGTTGAAGTCTCTATGGGGTTTCCGCCGCAGCTAACTCAAGAAGAGGCTCAAAACGGCTACACGATAGACTCTGCAGCCTTCTACTCCGATCCACTTGGAAGACTGGTATCCGTTTACTACGGAGACGTTATTCAGGGGGTTATTGGGGCGGAGTTCCAGAGCTCCGGAGTTGACCCCAACAGTTTAAATCAGAAGCAGATGATGATGATTCAGAGTTTCACTATTGGAGTTATTACCGAATACCTGAAGCACGGCATGACAACAGGCTTTACGATTCCTTACTATCAACTTGGAAACCAGATCGGCGTTGACCTTAAAGACTTCACTTACAACGACTCAGACTTTAACAGCAGGCTTTCAGGGTTCTTCAGCCAGTTCTACTTGGACATCGGAGCTCCCAACTTTTCAGCAAGGGACTACTTGAGGAACGCTTTCTACGAATCAACAACAGAAGGTCAGCCCTACGTTGGAGCAGGATTTTTCCTCAGAGCCACTTCTATGCAGGATAGCTTTAGCTATAAACCCAACGACCCAAACGTTCCGTTTGTTAGACTTGCAAGGGCTGGACACTTCTTCGGCTGGGCTGCAACTGGAACGTTGATGGCAATTGCTGGTCCTAACGACCAAAGCAAGCCTCTTGCATTTGTGAAGCTTGAAAAGCAGAAGGATGGAACGTTTAAAGCAGTTGCTTACTACGCTCAAGACGCAGACCTTGATAACGTCAAGCTTCCAATACTTGAAACAGACGGCCATTACACCCTGAGTAAGCCTAATCCGGATACAGAGACAGAGGGAGTAGCGGTTTCAAATCAAGGAAATAAAGACAAAGAACTTTCTCTGATGTGTGCTCAGTGCCACTTTGCAATTCCGGATTTAGAAAACAGGTGGACTGTTGATGGACAGCATTCCTTCCCCAACTGGTACGTAAGGAGGGGAATTATCGGACTTGGGGCTGACGTTGTTAAGAGAGGCGCAGTTTGCGCTCCCGATGAGAGACAGAATGACCCATCAGTTGCTCCGATTGCAATAACTCCAAACGGTGAGATACCCCAGTACGACAACATGACTCAGGCTATGCAGTCTATGCAGAGTGGTGGTCTTCCTGTCGGTTACGACGTTCACATGGCTGCCGACGGCGGAAAGCTTTCCTGTCTTTCCTGCCACGGTCAAGACAACCTGTCAGATGATGAGAAGAAACGCCACAACCCCCATAACTTCCTGAAAGGTAACGACTCAGCCGGTGAGGTTATGCCGGCGCTTGACTACAACCCGTCTGTTAGAACTTGCACCAGCTGTCACTGGGGAACTGACGCAAACGCAGCAAAAGTCCACGAATCTTGGTTCGGACCTGCAGCGGGTGCTCACATCTCTAAAATAGAGTGTCAGGTATGCCACATTCCTTATAAGACCTACTGGACGTTTAGGTTCTTTGACGACAGTATGGGATACTCCAACCAGTTTGACGACAGGCTTATGAAAGTTGATAGTGGAACTGTTTATCAGTTCCCACCTGAATGGGCCATACCTGCCTTTGGACCGAGTCCTACTTACGGTCTTAACTTCTCCTACGTTATTGCTCAAACAGACGACAACGGAAACGACGAAGTTCTTCCTATATTCTCAATTGATATGGATCCCTACAGGGCTCTCATGAGGGTCGGAAACTCTACGTTCGGTGACTGGGAGATTAAGCCCGGTCTATTCCCGTGGAGATGGGCTCCGCCGATTATTAAGCGCTGGACGATAGACGACAAGGGTAATCCTGTCCTCAAAGCAGGTCTGATCAGTCCGATTCAGGTGTTTACTTGGGTAGACGCTGCAACAGGAAGAGCTCTCTTCACAAGAGAGATGAACATGGCAATAGACGGAGTAGCCTACGATTCAAACGGTGAACCTATAGGAAAGTCAACGATTGACCCTGAAGGAGAGAATCCTGAGAAAAGCGTTCCGGGACTCACAATAGATCTGAAAACAGGAAAGATTGCCTTTAAGATCCACTTCATTGGCGGTAACCCTGGTGGACTTCCTGACTACATAGAAGATGATGATGGAGATGGCGTTCCTGAGATCAGCACCAACGCTGAGTATGAAGCCCTCAAGACTGCGCTGAAACAGATACTTGATAAAGAAGATCCGGGACATCCCCACAACCCAGTTATCATGACGTTTATGGCTCCATTTGGAGTTGACCACGGAGTTTTACCTGCAGAGTATGCTCTCGGAGCTCAAAAATCTGGGCCGCTTTCCTGTAACGCCTGTCACAACCCGGATGAGAGCAAGAACAGGCTCAGCCCGGCCGTTTGGAGCGGTGACGAGAAGACCGGAAGAACTGTTACACTTACGGTTAGGGCTCTTCCGGATGAGGCCATTCAGGAGTCTAAAGAGAACCATGCCTGGTTCCTACCAGAGGGAACAACTGTTAAAGACGGTAAGTTTGTCATCACCCAGGGAGCTCTCTGCCGCGTAACATCGGTCGGTGTTGAGAGTAAAGAGTATGCCGGATTCTTCTTAGTAATGCCGGACGGAACGGTTACCGGTCCCAACTGGGACGAAGTATCCGTTTCAGTTCAGCCGGGAACTGTTGATACTCCTACGGCCATTAATGTTGAGAAGGTTGAGAACTCTTCAATAGAAGAATCTGCCCTCTCTGCAGCTAAGTCTGCCGGAATAGGAACTCCCGTTCTTGCAACAGAAATCTACGATATTCATACCAAGACAGACAGATTTAACGAGCCTGTAACGTTTACCGTTAAGTATGATCCATCTAAGGTTGCCGGAAAGATCGTTGTTCTTGCAAGTGAGGACGGTAAGAACTGGAGCGTTGTTACAACCGGAACGGTTGATCCGAACAACCCTTACGTAACCTTTGCAAGGATAAAACTCAGCTACTTTGCAGTTGCCGGAGAAGTTCCTTCTTCTGTTCCTACCACTGAAAGTACGTCAGCTTCTGGTGGAGGCGGTGGAGGAGGATGTTCTATTGCTCCTGAAACTGCACCGGCTTCTGGAATTGCAAGCTTCCTGACGATGCTCTCAGGTATCGCAGGGCTCTTTATCGGAAGGAGAAGGAAGAAAAACTGATTAAAGGGGGCTCCGTGCCCCCTTTTTTTCTACTTCTCAGAGAGAATAGCTAAGATGTAAACTACAAAGGCCAAAGCGAAGAGTCCAACGATTAACCACCAGGTTGCCTTGAAAACAAACCTCTTCCAGCATCTCTTTTTGCGTTTCTCCCTGTAGTAGTCTCTGTCGTAAATTCCCATTACAGCCTCTTGTAGACGGTTCCTGTCGGTAAGTCCTCTAAAGCGATTCCAAGCTCCTTGAGCCTGTCTCTAATCAGGTCTGCAAGCTGGAACTCTTTTTTCTTCCGGAGCTCTCCCCTAACCTCTATGAGAAGCTCTATTAGCTTCTCCTCTAAACCGCTCTCCTTTTCCCTTTCAAGTTTAAAGCCTAAAGTTTTAAGGGCATTTTCAACAAACTCAACGGCCTCTCTAAAAGAGAGCTTTTCAGTTTTTGTTATTCTTCCCTCTTTTAGAGCTCTGTCTTTTAGAAGGTTTACTTTTTTTACGAGCTCAAAGAGAGTTCCCAGCGCCTTAGCCGTGTTGAAGTCGTCGTCCATTGCAGACTCAAAGAGCTCCCTAAACTGTGAAACGGGGATAGGCTCACCTTTACCTTCAACTGTTTCTAAGGACTCTACGGCAGGGAGGGAGTCAATGAAGTTCAGGAGCCTCTTTAGAGCTCTCTCCGACTCTTCCAACCTCTCAAAAGAGAAGTCAATAGGACTTCTATAGTGGGTTGAGAGGAGGAAAAGCCTTAAAACGTCTGGAGAAAACCTCTCAAGTATCTCCTTTATAGTGAAAAAGTTCCCAAGAGACTTACTCATCTTCTCCTTGTTCACCATTACAAAACCGTTGTGAACCCAAAACCTTGCAAACGTCTTTCCCGTGTAGGCTTCAGACTGGGCTATTTCGTTTTCGTGGTGGGGGAAAATAAGGTCTAAACCTCCTCCGTGGATGTCCATAGTTTCCCCTAAATACTTCATGGACATTACGGAGCACTCAATGTGCCAGCCTGGCCTTCCAACTCCCCAGGGAGAATCCCAGCCAGGTTCTCCCTCTTTACTCCTCTTCCAGAGGGCAAAGTCTAAAGGATCTTTCTTCTTCTCCCCTGGCTCAATTCTGGCGCCGGCCCGGAGCTCTTCAATGTTCCTCTTAGAGAGCTTTCCATACTCCGGGAACCTCTTAACGGAGAAATAGACGTCCCCTCCGGACTCGTAAGCGTAGCCCTTCTCAATGAGGCCGTCTATCATCTCAATAATTTCCCTTATGTGCTCTGTAACCCTCGGCTTGTATGTCGGCTCTTTAACGTTAAGTGCTTCCATGTCCTTTTCGTAAGAAGCGATATACTTCTCTGCAACCTCTTTCCAGCTGATTCCTTCTTCCTTTGCCCTCTTTATTATCTTGTCGTCAACGTCTGTGTAGTTCCTTACGTAGATAACCTTGTAGCCTCTGTACTCAAGCCATCTCCTTATAACGTCAAAGACAACGGCACTTCTTGCATGGCCAATGTGGGCGTGGTTGTAAACTGTTGGACCACAGACGTACATCTTAACTGTTCTATCTTCTAAAGGTTTAAACTCCTCTTTTTTTCCTGACATAGTGTTGGTGATATAAATCATCTTCGCCCTCCGGCGTAAATTTCAGACGATTATATGTGAACTACCCTTGACTTTAGTCAAGGGCTTCACAGGGAGTTTGCTTACTTAGTGTAAGCCTTATCCCTGTCAGGTGGTCACCACACCTTGCTACCCCTATCTGCCCGTATATTCGGACAGACTTAAGGCTACTTTTAAGTCTTCCAAATACTCTTACTCTAACAGTTTGCTTCAATCCTGTAATGTAATCGTGAAAGTCTCTTTTATACTTCTTGAGTATGTTTCTTGCACCATTTACATCTGCATTTACAAATCCTAATATGCTTTTAAACAGTCCTCTGTGTTTCCTTGCTTCAGGTGTGTAGTTTTCTTTGTTAACAGCTACTTTCTTTAAGCTGTCCACACCTGAAGTATAGCTTTCATCTACTAAAACTACTTTTATACCGTATTCTTTTGCTTTATATTCTATCTGTTTTGATACTCTGCCGTGTGGCAGTAAGCTTAACATCTGGTTCACTATATTTGATAACTTACTTTCTTTATTTTTGCTTTCCTGTAGTTTTCCTATTACAATTGTTGAAACATTGTATTTCTTTGTAAGTTCTACTATTAGGCTTGAAACTTTATGGCTAAAATCTCTTAGGAGGTTGTTTATTCTTTTTTGTATCCTGTGGAGTATTTTATCTACTCTACTTGTAGCTAATCCTTTATTTAGCAGATTATCTCTTTTCTTTTGCCATTTTGTTAATTTCTTTAGGTATTTCCTTAGTATTGACTGTATTCCTTTCCCATCTACTATATAGCTTATAGGCTGATTTTCTATTACTATGGTTGCAAAGTTTGATACTCCATAGTCTATTGCAAGTGCTTTATCTGTTTGTGGTTTTTCTTCTTTTATTTCTTTCTCATATACTATGTTTAGTCTGTATGTGATATTCCCATATGCTTTGTAAGGCATTATCCGTATGTTTAAAATGTTTAGCTTGCTTAAGTTTAATCCTGTTTCTATTCTAAGGTAGTCAATTTCTATGTTGTGTTTTTCTTTTAAATGGTGTTTTAGTTCTTTTGATAGGGATAGTCTTATAGTATTTCCTTCAATCTTAAATCCACTCTTGTCATATATCACTGTTCTATGAGGAAATTTCTTCTTGTTAAACTTTGGTGGTTTTACTGGTGATGGGTATTTTTCTGGTGTCTGTAGGTAGTTAAAGAAGTTCTACCAGCCTCTTGAAAGTTCATCTAAAACGATTTGTGCTGTTCTGCTTTGCAGAGATTTTTTGTGAATAGAAATATCTTTTAGTTTATTGTATAGGTCAAATTTGTTAGGTTTTGCAAGTTTATTTCCCACAAGGTAGTTTGCTTCATTCCATAGTTTTCCTGCGTGATAGGTTAAATAGCCTAATATTATGCTTGTAATATTATTTAACTCTATCCTTAAGCTTCTTTTTACTTCCTTTGGCATTCTTGTATATACCTTCTTATCGTATCTGCTGATACATTACCAGCAGTCCCTAAATAGTAAGAGGGTGTCCATAAATGTCCTTTCCTAAATTGTTTTTTCAGTTCTGGAAATTCTTTAAATCGTTTTCTTGCAGTAATTCCTTTAAACAACTTAACTAATGTTGCAGGTGCATATTTAGGTGGAGCTGACACAAACAGATGTATATGGTCTGGCATTATTTCTAAGGCTAATATATCAAATCCATATTTATCAGCTATCTCAAAAATAAAGCCTTTTTAAGGAGGAGAAGAGTTGAGCAAGGAAAAATTCGGTTTTAGAGATTTGGTTGAGATAATGGAGAAGCTACGTTCACCTGAAGGGTGCCCTTGGGATAGAAAGCAGACACATAAAAGCTTACTTCCCTACTTACTTGAGGAGACCTACGAGGTTATAGATGCTGTCGAAAAGGGAGACGACGAGGAGTTAAAGGAGGAACTCGGAGACCTTCTACTACAGGTTATCTTCCACTCTCAGATTGCAAAGGAGAGGGGAGCTTTCACCATTGATGACGTTGTTGACGTAATTGCGAGGAAGCTCATCCACAGACACCCCTACGTTTTTGGGAGTAGAGAGGACATAAAGACTCCAGAGGACGTTAACATGGAGTGGGAGAAGCTGAAGGAGAAAGAGGGAAAAATTAAAGAGAGTATCCTTGACGGAGTTCCGGAGTCTATGCCTGCTTTAGAGAGGGCTTACAAGCTTCAAAAGAAGGCAGCAAAGATCGGGTTTGACTGGGAAAACTTTGAAGGGATAAAGGAGAAGCTGATTGAGGAGCTCTCCGAAATAGAGGAGGAGCTTAAAAGGGGAGACAGGGAGAAGTTAGAGGAAGAGGTGGGAGACCTTCTCTTTATGGCGGTAAACCTTGCCCGTTTCTTAGGAGTCCACCCTGAACTGGCTCTGAGAAGGGCAAACGAGAAGTTTGAGAAGAGGTTTCGCTACATGGAGAAGAGGGCTAAGGAGGAGGGAAAAGACCTTAAAGAGATGAGCCTTGACGAGATGGAGTCCCTCTGGCAGGAGGCTAAAGGTAAAGAGTAGTGATAAGATTTTTTAAAAACTTTGGAGGATACAATGCCCCTTTTCAGAAAGGTTCTATACCCGACGGACTTTTCAGACCTTTCAGAGGTTGCAAAAGACTACGTTAAGAAGCTAAAGGAAGCGGGAACGAAAGAGGTGGTAGTTCTTCACGTTATACATCCTTTAGAGTTTTCACTTCCACAGTTTGACGACCCGTTTGCTTTAGACGTTGCAACAATTTACGCCCGCATTCCAGAGGTAGAGAAGGCAATCTTAGAGAATCACGATAGGATGTTAAAAGAAATAGAGGAGGAGCTCCGCTCCTACGGTTTTGACGTAAAGAGGATTATGACCGTCGGAGACCCGAAGGAGGAGATTGTTAGGGTTGCAGAGGAAGAGAAAGTAAACGTCATTGTAATCGGCTACCACGGTAAGGGATTAATAGAGAGAATCTTGGAGATGGGAAGCACTGCAAAAGCGGTAATAAAGAAGGCCAAGTGCCCCGTTTTAGTAGTTAAGAAGGTAGAGGAGGGCTAATGGGAAAGATTAAAGACATTAGGCCTTTAAAGTGGACGGGAGAGAGCCTTCTCCTTTTAGACCAGAGGGAGCTCCCTTTAAAAGAGGATTGGGTAGAGTGTAAAACCTACGAGTGCGTTGCGAAGGCGATTGAGGATATGGTTGTTAGGGGAGCTCCTGCCATAGGCGTAGTTGCCGCATACGGCGTCGTCCTTGGGGCAAAGGAGTTAAAGGAAAAGGTAAAGAGCTACGTAGACTTCAAGGCAGAGATTGAGCTAATAATAAACAGGCTCGCTGCTACAAGGCCTACCGCCGTTAACCTTTTCTGGGCTCTTAAGAGGATGAAGAAGATTGTTGAGGCCGGCCAAAGTATAGACGACATCGTCGCTGCCCTTGAAACAGAGGCGGTAAACATAGAGAAGCAGGACGTTGAGACAAACAGGAAGATAGGCTTTTACGGGGCGGAGCTCCTTTCCTCCCGGGAGGTGGTTCTTACCCACTGTAACACCGGAGCTCTGGCAACTGCCGGCTACGGAACAGCCCTCGGAGTTGTAAGGGCTGCGGTTGAGATGGGAAAAGATATAACAGTTTTTGTTGACGAAACGAGGCCTTACCTACAGGGGGCAAGGTTAACGGCCTGGGAGCTCCAGCAGGAGGGAATTCCATACTACCTGATAACAGACAACATGGCAGGATGGTTTATGTCTTTAGGGGAGATAACCTGCGTTATCGTCGGGGCAGACAGGATTGCAAGGAACGGAGACACAGCAAACAAGATAGGGACTTACGCCCTCTCAGTCCTTGCAAAGGAACACGGAATTCCCTTCTACGTTGCTGCCCCTACATCAACCTTTGACCTTTCAATTTCAAGCGGAGTAGAGATTCCCATAGAAGAGAGGAGCCCGGAGGAAGTTCTCTACTGCCACTGTAAAGACTGTCAGATAGCTCCTTACGGTGCAAAGGTTAAAAACCCCGCCTTTGACGTTACTCCCCATGAGAACATTACGGGAATAATCACCGAAAAGGGAGTAATAACGTCTCCAAACGAGGAGAACATCGTTGAGTTCTTCTCAAAAGCGTAAAGGTATAGTCCTCTTTCTGGTTCTCTCCATAATGGCGGCCGTTGCTGCCTTTCTCTTTTCGGTTTTTTACCTCTCAAATTCAACCTACCAGAAGACTGAAGGTCTTAAGAACTACGCGCAAGCCTACCACGCAGCTGTCTCGGCTGTGAAGATAGCCCTCAGTTACTTAAGACAGGATAACAACGGCTTTGACGGTAATGGGGACAACTGGGCACAGCCCATAGCCTACAACTACAGAGGAATTTTTATCTCAATACGGATAAGCGACGAGTGTGGAAAGTTCAACGTTAACAAGCTAACAGACCCTCTCTACTACAGGATTGGAAAGAGGCTCTTTGAGGAAATAGGTAAGCCTGAAATTGTAGATGCTATAAAGGATTGGGTTGACAGCGACGACACCCCTTCTCCTTTCGGTGCAGAGAAGGACTACTACGAGTCTTTAGGATACAGGCCCTCAAACAGGCCGATGAAGAGTTTAGGGGAGCTCCTATACGTAAAGGGAATGGACAAAAAAAACTTTAAGAGTATTGAGCCTTTTGTTACAGTTTACGGAAACGGGAAGGTTAACGTGAACTCTGCTCCTAAGAAGGTTCTATTGGCACTTTCAGAGAGAATGAGCGACGAGGCAGCCGATAGTATAATTGAGGCGCGACCCGTAAAGAAACTTGAGACGCTTAGAGAGCTCCCGGGGATAGACAAGGAGCTCTACTACGAGATACTGCCCCTTATAACGAACAGGTGCAACTACTTAAGAGTAGAGGTAACTGCTTCAAGTGGTAACTCTACGGTAAGCGTAGTTGCCTACACTACCAGAAACAGAGTTTTAGAGTGGAAGGTTGTTGAATGATAGGTGTTGACTGGGGGAGTTCTACAGTAAAGTGGTTTGACGGTAAAAACTTTGGAACGGGAATTCCTGAAGGAAAGAGTTTTACAGTTGGAGTGTCGTCGTCTCAGATACTGGTAAGGAAGTCAGTCTACCCCATCTGTTCAAGTAGTAAACTGAAAAAGCTCATAGTAAACGACGTTGCAACAGACCTCTCTGTTGAACCTGAGGAGATATCTGTAGCCTTCTGTCAGACTGAAAAGTTAGAGAATGGCTGTAGTTTTCTGATCTTCGTTGAAAGGAGCGAGAGGCTGAGGGATCTCCCCGAAAAGGTCTCGTCAAGGGCACAGATAACCGTTGACATTTTGGGAGGAGTTGCAGCTGCCCTTAACTTCTCAGAGACCTTTACACTGATAGATGCCGGAACGAAGAAAGTTTCAGTTGTAAGCGTAAAAGAGGGAAAACTTGAACGGATAGAGGTTTTAAGGGGAGGATTCAGCTATCACCTGAAAAACCGGGAACTCCTTTCCCTTTTAGAAGAGATGGCCTCGGAGACCGTTTTCCTGGTAGGTGGAGGAGCTCTCTCTGATGAGTTCAGGGAAGAGCTCACGAAGGTAGTTTCCTTTACAGTTCCAGAGGTTGAGCCTTTTGGAGAGGAGACCCCAATCTACTTTAATGCTTACGGACTTTACAACTTCAGGAAAAGTCCCTGTCGGGCGTTCTTTAAGGGTATCTCTCTCTTTTCACAAGACCTTCTGAGAGAGAAAAAGAGACTCCTTTTCATAGGGACGACAGTTACTCTCTCCCTTTTGGGAATAACGGGAGGCCTTTTTCTGAACTACCTGTCTGTTAAGAGGGACTACTACCTTCAGAGGAAGGAGTTTAAGAGGGAGCTCTCCCAAATTGTCGGTGAGAAGCTCCTTGCCCCCGAGATACAGATTCCCCAGAAACTTAGTGAATACAGGGAATTAGCAAACTTCTTGAAAATTAACGAGCCCCCGTTACTCTACTACATTGACAGTATTTCAAAATCTACTGTAGAGGGAGTGAATGTTCTTGCTGTTGATGGAACTCTCTCTTCCGGCTACTTCACTATAAAGGGAAGGGCACAAGGAAGTAAGCCTTTAAACCTGTTTGTTACTAACTTAAAGCGCTACTTTAAGAGGGTTTCCGTCTCTTCAACTAAAGAAACAAAGTCGGGACTTAGGTTTACTGTAAGGGCAGAGGTAGAAAGTGGAAATAAACAGCCTTAGAGAGAGGTTTCTTGACTACTTTTCCTCCCTTTCAGAGAGGGAGAAGAGAGTCGTTCTTATAGGTATTCCCCTTCTGCTTCTCGTAGTCTATACCTTTGCAGTTATCGTTCCCCTTGAAACGTTGACTGGTAGCTACGAGAGGAAAAAGGAGGCGCTTGAGGAAAAGTTCCAGAAACTAAAACCTAAAATAGAGGAACTTATCTGCTTAAAGAAGGAAGTTGATCCGGTTAAAGAGAAACTTAAAAGGGGAGAAGACCTTGACGTTCCTTCGTTTATTCAATCGGTTGCTAAGATGGTCGGGTTAAACCTAAAAGACGTTAAGGTTATGCCCGGGGAAGTAAAGAAGGGATACGAGAGGGACGTCGTTACTGTAACCTTTAAAGAATCGGAGATAAACAGGGTTGCAAGGCTTATCTCTGTTATTGAGAGAGGTTCTTACTACTTTAGGGCTGACGGAATAACTGTAACCGACTACGACGAGAATGGTGTAGTTTCTGGGAAGGTTACCCTGTTCTTTTACAGGAGGAGCAGTGAAGGTTAAGAGAGCTCCCTTCCTCTTCTTAGTTTTCTTCGTTTCATTTATCTTTTCCCTCTATTTTACTTTCCCCTTTGAAAGAATTGCAGAGAAAATCCTGTATGAGAAGGGCTTTTACCCTGTTAACCTCTCCTTTCGCCACATACCTCCCAAGCTTTTTATAGGGGAGCTCCCTTTTAAAGGCGTTACGTTGAAAAACGTTTCAATCTCTCCCCTCTCCTTCAGCAGGTTCAGGCTCAGTTCGGAGCTCTGCGGCGGCCGTTTAAGTGCTGTTTTTACCTATCCGGTTAAAGAGTTAAACTTTAAACTTGAAGGAGTTAAGCTCTCAAGCTGCCCTTTGACTTTTAACCAAGTGAATTTAGAGGGAAACTTAGGAGGTGATGGGAGTTTAACCTTTAAAGGAAAACACTTAACCGGCGATAAGGGAGAGTTTAACCTCTACAAGGTTAAGCTTAAAGACGTTAATTTGGGACTTTTCTCCTTTAAAGAGCTGGACTTGGGAGACGGAAAGGTTGAGTATAGAGTTGATACGAAAGATTACGTAAAGATTAGTGGAAAGTTAAAGGGAAAAGACGCTGAAGTAACAGTTAACGGAAGTTTAAGCTACAACCCTCAGAACTACCTCAACTCATACATTAACCTTGTCTTTTCAGTAAGTATGAAAAGGGGGAAGTTTTCCGGCCAGAAGTTTAACTTTACCGTTAGGGGTAACGTTAACTCTTTAAGGTTCTACTGATGGTTGATTACCTGACAGGTAAGGTTTTTAAAAAGTATGGAAACGCCATTTCTCTCCTTTGTGGCCATGTAGGTTTTAAGGTTTTTGTTCCCATATCCCTCCTAACCGGCGTAGAGGAAGGGGAGAAAGTCTCCCTCTTTACGGAATTAATCATTCCACCGGAGGGAACGCCGACCCTATACGGGTTTCAGAGTGAGGAGGAGAGGAAGCTCTTTAGGGAACTGATAAAGGTTCCCAAGGTAGGAAGTAAGGTTGCCCTTTCAATTCTTTCCCACTTGGAAGTTGAGGAGTTTAAGAGGGCCGTTTCAGACGGAGACGTGGAGCTCCTCTCTCAGGTTCCGGGGCTTGGAAAGAAGCTCTCTAAGAGGATAGTTACGGAGCTCCGTCCCAAGTTGGAGGAGGAGAGGATAAAGAGGGTTCCGGCGGAGCTCTACGAAGTCCTCTCATCTTTAGGTTACAAGAGGGCTGAAATTAACAGAGCCCTGAAAGGCATAAATTTAGAAGGGCTGACTATAAACGAAGCTGTAAAGTTAGTCCTTAAACGCCTTTCAGGGAGTAAGTTTTGATAGAGAGACCAAAAAGTTTTGACGAGTTTTTGGGTCAGGAGCAGGTAAAGAGGCTCTTAAAGGTTGCAGTTGAGTCTGCTAAAAAGAGAGGGAAACCTTTAGACCACGTTCTTTTCTACGGCCCTCCCGGAACGGGGAAGACGACTCTCTCTTACATCATCGCAAACGAGATGGGAGCCGAGATAAAGGTCGTTGCCGCCCCGACGATTGAGAGGAAGGGCGACCTTTTGGGGCTTCTGATGAGCCTCAACGAAGGAGATGTTCTCTTTATAGACGAGATCCACAGACTCAACAGGGCTGTAGAGGAGACCCTTTACTCGGCGATGGAGGACTTTCGGGTTGACATCATTACCGGGAGTTCTAAGGCGACTGCCGTAACGATAGAACTCCCCCCTTTTACCCTTATAGGTGCAACGACGAGGCTCAACCTCTTAACTCCTCCCTTACGCTCCCGTTTTGGTCTTGTTTGTAGATTGGAACTCTACTCTGCTCCGGAGATGGTAAAGGTGGCGGAGGCCGTAAGCAGGAAATTAGGGCTCAGAGTTGACGGGGAAGGGCTGGATCTCCTTGCAAGGTGCGGAAGGGGAACTCCCCGGGTTCTTATTCAGGTTTTAAAGAGAGTCAGGGATTACGCCGTAGTCCACGGCTGGGATATTGTTGATAGAGAAAGGGTAGAGAAGGTTTTAAACGAGCTCGGCATAGACTCCTACGGCTTAGACAGGCTTGACAGGAAGATACTTCAGACCATTGCAGAAAAGTTTAAAGGAGGCCCTGTAGGGCTAAACACGTTGGCAACCGTCCTAAAGGAAGACGTTGATACGATAGAGAACGTCCATGAACCCTACCTGATAGAGATGGGATTTTTGGTGAGAACTCCCCGGGGAAGGAAGATAACGGAGAGGGGGCTTGAGGTAATAGGAAAACCCTCTCAGCCCCTGCTCCTTTAAAGGTTTATCTGCTTAACTTCTAAAATTTCAGGAATTTCCCTTATCTCCTTTAGAGCTCCTTCAGGAACGTCGTCGTCAACCAGTATTACTCCCTTGGCCTCTTTGCCCTTTTCAGTCCTTCCCAGCTGGAAGCCTGCTATGTTGACGCTGTATTTCCCGAGGATTGAGCCGAGTTTCCCTATAACTCCCGGAACATCAAAGTTCCTGATGAGAAGGAGCTTCCCTTCAGGGGTTAAGTCAAAGAGGAAGCCATTGATTTCAACGATCTTCGGGAAGGTATCGTCCATAACGGTTCCCGCAACTGTAAACTCCTCTCCGTCTCTTCCTCTGCAGATAACTCTTATGAGCTTTTTAAAGTTAACTCCTTCAGGTCTTCTAACTTCAGTTATTGAGATGCCTTTCTCCTTTGCAAGGAAAGGAGCGTTTATGAGGTTAACGGGAATGTCAACGACCTTTTTAAGGAAGCCCTTTAGAAAGGCAGTAGTTAGAGGTTTCGTGTCCTCTCCGAGGTCTCCTCTGAACTCTAAAACGAGCTCCTTTGCCCTTGAGCAGGCAACCTGAACGGCAAACAGACCCAATTTTTCTGCAAGCTCCATGAAAGGCTTCAGAACTTTAGCAGCGGCCGTATCCTCAAAGGGAGCGTTTACTGCAAACTCAACCTCCTCTCCTCTGAGGGCTGCAAGAACTTGGTTTGCAATTATCACAGCAACGTTTGTCTGAGACTCAAAGGTGTTTGCACCAATGTGGGGTGTAACTACGATGTTTGGTGCGTCTAAAAGGATGTTTTCGGTCGCAGGCTCTTTTGTAAAGACGTCAACGGCTGCAGCCCTTACCTTGCCACTTACCAGCGCTTCGTATAGGTCTTTTTCGTTTATTATTCCTCCCCTTGCAATGTTTAAAAGGATAACTCCGTCTTTCATTTTTTCTATTTCTCTCTTCGTGATCATGTTCCTTGTTTCGTTTGTAAGGGGAGTGTGTACGGTGATTATGTCTGAACGCCTTAAGAGTTCGTCAAGTTCATCAACGAGCTCAACTCCGAGTCTTTCTGCCTTTTCTCTCTTTATGTAAGGATCGTAGGCTATTACCTTCATGTCAAAGGCTTTTGCCCTTATTCCAACCCTTGAACCGATTCTTCCAAATCCGATTATTCCAAGGGTTTTACCTGCAAGCTCAACCCCCATAAACTTCTTCCTCTCCCACTTTCTCTCTTCCTTTAAAGACTTGTGGGCGTATGGGATGAGTCTAGCAGCGGCTATCATCATTCCCATTGTGTGCTCTGTTGCAGCTAAGGTGTTACCGGTTGGAGCGTTAACAACTAAGATTCCTCTACGGGAAGCCGCCTCAAGGTCTATGTTGTCAACGCCTACGCCTGCCCTTCCGACGACTTTTAGCTTCTTTCCCCTTTCAAGGAGCTCCTCAGTTACCGGCGTTCCGCTCCTTGTGATAAGGGCGTCGTATTCTGGAATAATTTCTAAAACCTTGTCCAAGTTCCTGAAGAGCTCCGGGTCGTAGGTAAGCTCAACGTCGGGCTGTTTCTTCAGGAGCTCTATCCCTGCATCTGCTATGTGTTCGGTTATTAAAACCTTAAACTTGGCCATTTTTAAACCTCCGGTTGTCTGTCCCTTATGCAGGGAGATTATAGAAAAACTGATTTTTCTTTGTTCTTTAACTGAGAACTTCAGGAGGAACTACAGCGTAGGTCTTTGATACCTCCCTTGAGAGGGCTTTTATTGCGTCTGTCGGGGCGACGTTAGAGAGTTCATCTACTCTTTCCCCGACCTTTACCTTTATTACCTCATCTCCCTGGGGGGAGTAGTAGGAGTAAGCAACTTTTGATGGCTCAACCACTTCAAAGTAAAACTCCGTAGGAAAACCGGCCTTCTCAACTCTCTCCTTTAACTCTAAGAGCTCTGAAGGTTTGACTTCAACTGTTCTAAACAGCTCCCTTTTAGCGAACCGCCTTGAAAGGTCTGAAATGACGCCGTCTTTAAAATCTTGAAGGGCGTAGATGGAGCAAATTATGTGGCCGTCTGTAAGCTTGAAGAACTCCTCTAAACTGCCTTCTTTGAGACACCTTTTGAGGCTCTGGTCAATCGGTAGCTCTTCTCCGTTTAGGAGGAGTTCCCTCATTCTCTTAACAATCTTCTGAATGAGAACCTGAGCAGATAGGTTAACCTTGTGGAAGTAGACCGTCCAGTACATCTGATACCTTGACATAACGTAGGACTCAAGGGCGTTGAACCCTTTAGAGCTCCACACCAGCTCTCCGTTCTCAACCTGGGCAGAAACGAGGATTCTGTTTGTATCTATTCTTCCGAAAGAGACTCCTGTGTAGAACGCGTCCCTCTTTAGGTAGTCAAGCCTGTCGCAGTCAAGCTGACTTGAAACGAGCTGGTATTTAAAGGGCTGGTCGGCCTCTTTTCTCAGTATTTCCTTCGTCTTCTCTATTAACTCACTGTCAATTCTCGTTTCAGCTTCTACCACCTCAAGAGCTTTCTGTGTAAGCTCTTCGTGATTAAAGGGAAGAATGAAGCCTTCAAGGGCATGGGAAAAGGGGGAGTGACCTAAGTCGTGGGTAAGGGCTGCTAACTTTAGAGGCAGTGTTTCCTCTTCCGAAAAAGTGTAGCCGTTGAGTTTTAAGTAGTTAAAGGCCTTCTCAACTAACCAGTAGACGCCTAAGGAGTGCTGAAATCGGGTGTGTTCGGCTCCGGGGTAGACAAGATAGCAGGGACCCAGCTGACGGATATACCTGAGCCGCTGGAGGGGGGAGCTCTTTAAAACCTTGTCAACGGAAGCTCCCCTCTCTACCAGTATGAACTCCTCGTAAACCGGGTCCATCAAGAGTTTATACTTTTTCACCCTTACACTCTTTACATACTCCGTAGCAGATGGCAGTGCAGCTTATCGGCTCCCCTACAAATTCTACCTCTTTTCCATTTACTTCAGGTATAACATCAATGTCGTAAATCCTTCCGCACTTTAAACAGATGAAGTGGCTGTGGGGCTCTACCCGTGCATCATACCTTACCTTATCTTTCAGTGTTGGAACTCTTTGAACAAGACCTACAGACTCTAAGCTTGCAAGCGTCCTGTAGACTGTTGTTAGGGATATTCCCTCAATTCTGTCCTTTAGCTCCTCGTAGAGCTCCTCTGCCGAAGGGTGGTCGTGCCTTGAGATGATGGCCTTGTAAACCGCGAGTCTCTGTGGAGTTACTTTTAAACCTAAAGCTCTTGCCTTCCTCTTAAACTCCTCAACTCTTCTTTCAAGGTTCATTTTTAACCTCTGTATAAATGTTTTAAGAGCAAATTATTTGTATATGCTTAATTTATTCCTTAAATCCAAAGAAGTCTCCCTCTTTAACCCTGTATCCTCTTATGAACTCCTCCCCCGATATCTCTTTCCTTCCCTCCGGTTTTAGCTTTTCAACCTTTAGAGCTCCCTTCCCCGTTGCAACTATCAACTCCCTGTCTGCCCTTATCACCTCTCCTGGCTTTCCTTCTCCTTTAACGGGCTGTGCCTTAGTTATCTTTACAAGTTTTCCCTTTAGCTCTGTGAACGCAGAAGGCCAGGGCGTAAAAGCTCTTATCTGGTTAAATATCTCTTCTGCGCTTTTTCTCCAGTCAATTTTCCCCATCTCTTTTTTTATCTGGGGGCAGTATGTTGCCTCCTCCTCTTTCTGGGGAACGGGCTTTAACTTCCCGGAAACGTAGAGAGGAATGGTTTCTGTTAAGAGCTCTGCCCCCAATTTTGCCAGTTTATCGTGAAGCGTTTGGGCGTTGTCGTCTCTCTCAATCTTTACTCTCTTCTGGCTTATTATGTCTCCGGCGTCAAGCTTCGGAATGACTTTCATTATCGTTACCCCTGTCTCTTCCTCTCCGTTGAGAAGGGCCCACTGAATGGGAGAAGCTCCCCTGTATTTTGGAAGGAGTGAGGCGTGGACGTTTATCGTTCCGTACTTTGGAAGGTTTAAAAGCCACTCAGGTAATATCTTTCCGTAGGCGGCAACAACTATCAGGTCCGGGTTTATCTCGGAGAGTTTCTTCTTAAGCTCCTCGTTTTCTTTAACCTTTTCCGGCTGGTAGACGGGAATTCCCGCTTCTTCTGCAACCACCTTTACCGGCGGGGGAGTAAGTTTCTTCCCCCTGCCTGCAGGTCTGTCGGGCTGGGTTACGACAAGCATTACGTCGTAACCTTCCTCTATGAGCTTTTTCAGTGAAGGAACCGCAAAGTCCGGCGTTCCCATAAAAACGACTTTAAGGCTTTTCAACGAATACCTCCATAAGTTTTTCAAATGGAAAAGCTCCCTCCCTCAAGATTTTTGGTTTACCGTCCAGCAGGGAAATGAGGGTAGACGGTTTACCGTAGGGTTTTCCCTCTACACAGAGAGATATCCCTTCCTTGAAGTATTTGAAACACTCTAAGCAGTTCTCTGCCGGCTTTTCCCCTTCAGGATTTGCGCTTGGGGCAAAAAGGGGATGGGAGAGCTCTATAACCTTTATTAAAAAATCATCCTTTGGAATCCTTATCGCAATGTCTTTTCTTCCCGTTATCTTCCTTAGCGGGGAGCTCCCTTTTAAGGGAAGAACAACTGTTAGCCTCTCCGGGAAGACTTTAGAGAGTTTCTCCTTTACTCCTTTTGGAAAGTCAACTCCCAGCTCCTCTGCCCTATCAAGTGAGTTAAAGAGAACTATCAGAGGCTTTTTCGGGTCTCTGTTTTTCAGCCTGTAGAGCTCTCTGAAGACGTTTTTAGAGAGGGAGCTCCCTAAAAGCCCGTAGAGTGTATCCGTAGGGGAGCAGACTATCTCTTCTCTCTTTATAAACTCTGCCACTATCGGAACTGCACTTGGTTCCTTTTTAACCCTCTCCATTTTCCTCTTTAATCTCAAGAAGGTGCTTGTTGTAGAGGAAAACCAGCTCTCCGACGTTGCAGTGGAGCTCCCTTGCAACAGGCTCACACTTGGCCTTTAGAATGAAGAAGATGTCTTTGTCGTCTACTCCCTCTAACGTTTCAAAGTTGGCCTGTCCTTTTGACACAACGAAGAACGCTTTTTCCCAAGCTTTCTTAAACTCTTCAGATGCAAACTCAAAGTCAACGCCTATGTAGTCCTTTCCGGTTGTAATTAGCTCGTCTGCAATCTCGTTTGCCCCGGTTTTAACTGCGTCTTCAACAGTTGCGTCGTTGAGGATGGGAGCTCCCCTAACGGCCAGAACAACCTTCAGTCCTCTCTCCTTTAGTTCCCTCATTAAGAACTTGTCAAAGACTATCTCTCCTGCGTTGTCTGCAACGTAGAGGACTGTTTTACCGGGAACTAAAAACCTCTCAAGTATCGCCTCGTCAAAGTAGGCAAAGGGGGTTTTGAAGAAGTTCCTTATCTCCTCTTCAAGGTCAAAAACCGTTGGAACGCCGAAGTCTATAACGTTTCCCAGGGCAGCAAGCTTTATTGCTGCAGCGAGTCTGTCTTCGGCCTTTTCGTAAATCTCCTTTCTCAGCTGGGGCTCAAGCTTTAAGGCTATTGAGTTGTACTTGTCCTTCAGCGTTTTGTAAGGGTCTTCAATACCTGACATCTTTTTGAAAATTCTGTGGATGTAGGTTGCGTTGTGGCCGGGAGACTTCTCAGGTTCCAGATCTTTGTATATGAACCTTGCAGCTTCCCTTTCAATCTCTATTGTTTTTTCTCTACTGAGCCCTGCAACTTCTGCGGCCTTTCTCACCTGATTGAGAAAACAAGGAAGGCAGAGTGGATAGATTTTCATAGATTAACCCTCTAAGACCTTTTTCTTCATTTCTTCTCTATATTCCTTTAGTTTTGAGCGGAGCTCCGGATACTTAATCGCCATTATCTCTGCCGCTAGAACTGCTGCGTTCTTTGCCCCTGCCTTTCCTATGGTTACTGTTGCAACGGGAATTCCTCCGGGCATCTGAACAATTGAGAGGAGAGAGTCAATTCCCTTAAGGGGAGAAGCGTCAAGTGGAACGCCTATTACGGGAAGCGTCGTTTTTGCAGCTATGACTCCTCCCAGGTGGGCTGCGTATCCGGCGGCGGCGATGATTACTTCATACTCCTCCTCTGCCCTTTCACAGAACGCAATAACCTCATCAATCGTCCTGTGGGCAGATAGGACTTTAACGTCGTAGGGGATTTCGAATTCCTCTAATGTCTTTGTGCAGGTTTCCATAACTGGCATGTCAGACCTGCTTCCCATAACTACTGCCACTTTTTTCACCTTACCACCTCCGCACTAACCGGCTTTGACCTGTTTCCGGCCTTGTCAACAGCCGTTATCTCCACCTTTTTAGTGCACTTTGGCAGGTTAAAGTATATTCCAGAAATTTTAAAAGTCTTTTTCCTAACCTTTACGATGTAATAGATGACGTCTTTAGACGGAGAGGGATCCCAAACTACCGTACAGGTTTCTCCTTCTATGAGGTATGCGTAGGGAGGAGGAAGGGGCGGAATTCTGTCCTGTGGAGTGACGGTTATCGGTTCTGTCAGCCGTCCCTTTAGTTTTCCCTTTGAGAAACAGAACCTGTATGTGTAGGCTTTTCCGTTTTCTACTTTTGTGTCTGTGAACTCGTCTCCTTGAAACACTGTGTATGGCTTTACGTAGGGGAATTTCTGGTTTTTGAACACTTCAACGGGGAACTCCGGGTTTTTAAGTTTAACTACAACCTTGCCGTCTTCCCCTTTGACGTCTACTTTGGGAACTTCGTTTATCGGTCTTTCGCCAACTATACAGACCGGTTCTGAGGGGGAGCTCCACCTCCCACTGTAAACGGCAGAAACGGAGTAACACCTCTTTTCCCCTATTCCTATCGGAGAGTCAACGAGGTAGTTCTTTTCCGTTTCAACCTTTCTCTTTCCAAAGTTTACGTTGACTACGTATCTAACCTTTTTCGGGTCAGGCAGTTTCCTTCCATCACTGTACGTCCTTACACTTTCCCAGCTGAGTAGGGGCCTGTTGAAGTCCTGAAACAGGGCTTTGACTTTAGGGATCGCCGGCTCCTTTGTAAGGGGAGGGAGCGGAGCTCCCCTGTGTCCACAGGTAGAAAACGAAACGAGAACCGGTAGGGTTAGGAGAAGAAGCCTTTTCAAAATTCCTCCGTTAGGATTTAATTTTACTGTTATAATTTTCCCAAAACCTGCTTAGGAGGTCTAAAGTTGGCTTCTATTGACGTAAATCAAATCGCAAAAGGAATGAAGTTGGAAATAGAGGGAGCTCCATACGAAATCATAGACTACCAGCACGTTAAACCTGGAAAGGGACAGGCGTTTGCAAGGATAAAGTTGAAAAACCTGAAAACGGGAAACGTTGTTGAGAAAACTTACAAGGTTGGTGAAAAGTTGGAACTTGCCGACTTTGAAGAGAGGGAGATGGAATACATATACAACGATGGAGACTACTACTACTTTATGGACTCAAGAACCTACGAACAGGTGGGAGTTCCTGCTGCCGCCTTAGGCGATAGGGCGAAGTTTTTGAAGGAAAACACTCCGGTAATTGTTCAGTTCTACAAGGGAGAGGCAATATCTGTAAAGCTTCCAAAGAGCATTGTCTTAGAGGTTGTAGATACGGAGCCGGGATTTAAGGGAGATACCGTCTCAAACGTTACAAAACCTGCTACACTTGAAACGGGAGCTGTTGTTCAGGTTCCAATGTTCATTAACGTTGGAGATATGGTAAGAGTAAACCCTGAAACCGGTGAGTACATAGAGAGGGTAAACGTTAAGTAGGAGGAACAGTTGGCCGATATAGAGAAGGTAAGGGAGCTCCTTAAGAGCCTTGAAAATACTTCCGTAGAGGAGCTTGAAGTAGAAGCTGAAGGGTTAAAAATAAAAGTAAAGTTTAAAAGGGAAGGTGGGACAGTTTCACTTCCTCCACAACCCTCTTTGGTCTCAGAACCTCCCCCTGTAGAGGAAGTCCAGCCTGAGGAGAACTATTACGTTGTTGAATCTCCTATGGTCGGAACTTTCTACAGGACGCCCGCTCCCGGCGCAGAGCCTTTTGTAAAGGAGGGAGATTACGTTGAAAAAGGGCAGACCCTGTGTATAATTGAAGCCCTCAAAGTGATGAACGAGATTGAGTCTGAAGTTTCAGGAATCGTTAGAAAAATATTAGTTGAAAACGGCCAGCCTGTTGAGTTTGGTCAGCCACTCTTCTACATAGAACCTAAGTAGGACTGTGTATGTTTAGGAAAGTTCTTATTGCAAACAGAGGTGAAATAGCCGTAAGGATAATAAGGAGTTGTAAAGAGTTAGGGATTAAAACGGTTGCCGTCTACTCAACGGCAGACAAAGACTCACTCCACGTTTACCTTGCAGACGAATCTGTCTGTATAGGAGGTCCGCAGCCACATCAGAGTTACCTGAACATACCGGCAATAATTGCTGCGGCGGAGCTCTCCGGAGCCGATGCCATTCATCCCGGTTACGGTTTCCTCTCTGAGAATCCGGGCTTTGCAGAGATATGTAATGCCTGCGGTATAAAATTCATTGGACCTTCACCAGAGACGATGCTCCTTATGGGGGATAAGGCGAAGGCCAGGAAGGTGGCTCAGGAGGCAGGAGTTCCCATAGTTCCGGGAAGTGGAGTCTGTCGTAGTGTTCAGGAAGCACTGAGAGAGTTTAAAAGAATAGGCGTTCCCGCCCTCGTAAAGGCTGCCCACGGAGGTGGTGGAAGGGGAATGAGGCTCATCACCTCCTTTGACGAGGCAGAGACCTTAATAGCCACTGCAATGGCAGAGGCTGAAGCGGCTTTCGGAAGCGGAGAAGTTTACATTGAAAAGTTTATAGAAGAGCCCCGCCATATTGAGATACAGCTAATTGCTGACAGTCACGGTAACGTCTATACTTTCGGCGAGAGGGAGTGTTCCCTTCAGAGGAGGCACCAGAAGCTTGTTGAGGAAGCTCCTTCGCCTTTCGTTGATGAGGATCTTAGAAAGGAGCTCTCTAAAGCTGCAAAGAGGCTTGCTGAACATATAAACTATGAGGGTGCTGGAACTGTAGAGTTCTTAGTTGATAAGGATAAAAACTTTTACTTTATAGAGATGAATACCCGTATACAGGTTGAACACCCGGTTACAGAGGTTGTTACCGGAAAAGACCTGATAGCCCTTCAGTTGAGGGCTGCTTCCGGGGAAAAACTTGTTTTAGGTCAAGAAAAACTGAAGGGTCACGCCATAGAATTTAGGGTAACGTGTGAAGATTACAGAGAGAACTTTAAACCTGTTCCCGGGAAAGTAGAGAAACTTCTTCTGCCCGGCGGTTTTGGAGTAAGAGTAGATACCCATATCTATGAAGGTTATTCTGTTCCCGTTTACTACGACTCTCTCCTTGCCAAACTTATAATTTGGGGAGAAACGAGGGAGGAGGCTATAGAAAGAGGAAGAAGGGCTCTCTCTGAGTTTGTCGTAGACGGAACTTTGAAGACGACGATTCCTTTTCACCTTAAACTCTTAGAGACTGAGCAGTTTAAGAGAGGAAGGTTCAATACCAGAACCCTTGAGGAGGAAATACTGCCCAACTTGGAACAGTGAATCTGTTTAACAAATTCTGGAGGAAACATGTCTTCTCAGTCAAAGTCAGAAAAAGTTAAAGTTTGGTTAAAGGAATACCTTTCAGAGTTCGGAGAATACAGCGGAACGTTGGAGGAACTCTCCAGTTTAACGGGGGCTTCACCTTACCTCATAAAGAAAGTTCTTAAAGAGCTTGAAGGGGAGGGCTTTTTAAAGTCTGAAACGATGAGAGGGAGAGGCCTCCTCATAAAGCTTTGTGAAAAGAAGACGGAAGAAAAGAACGTTCTACCGGTTGAAGAGGAGAAGATGGGGGAGGGGAAAGACGTCCCGAAGAATGAGGAGAAAAAGGAGAAGAAGAAGAAATCCCTTCAGGATACGGTTTTAACATCCCTCTTAGGGAAAGATGTGACCATTTTCCTCATAAGCGGGACAAGGCTTGAGGGAAAGCTTTTGGACTTTGACAACTTTACACTTGCTATAACAGCTCCTAAGGGTAAATCCTTAGTTTACAAACACGCAGTTGCCACAATTCTCTTTGACGTGGATTAAGAATGAAAAGGAACAAGACTTTAGAAGAAGCCCAGATAGCCCTTATAGAACTCCTTGAGGAGCAGGGAGAGTTTAGAGGAAGTATAGATGAGCTGGCGGAGGAACTCTCTGTCAGACCCGACCAGATTAAGCCCCTTCTTCAGCTCCTTAAGTCTTCGGGAGACGTTGTCTACGAAGAAGTGGATGACGAGGTTATCGTTAGACCTGCCAGTATGATGGCCTCACTTCCTCCTCCTGTCCTTACAGAGGAGCAGCAGAGAGAGGTTGAGGAAAAGGTTAACTTAGGTTACAAGGTTATCGCCTGTTCAACAATGGGAGGAGTCCAGAGCAGGGAGCTCCGCTCTGCCCTGGGAAAGAAAGTTACAGTTTACTTTAGAAACGGAAGTAAGATAGAGGGAAAACTTAAAGGTTTTGATCGGTTCTGCTTAAAGCTTAAAAACTACAGAGGAAACATACTGGCCTACAAACACGCCATATCAACTATCGTTTACAAGCCGTAGTTCAGTAAGTATTCTTTTGACCTGTTTAAACTTCCCTCGTAGTTTTTGCAGCGGGCTTATTTAATTTTTACCTTAATTTACCCCTTCGATCTATCTGTATAATTTGGCGAAACTTCTGCCTTAGGGAGACGTTGTGACGGAGCTCCTCTCAAAACTCAACGAAAAACAGAGGGAAGCTGTTCTCTACTTTGATTCCCCCCTTCTAATACTTGCCGGTGCAGGTTCGGGAAAAACGCGGGTCATAACCTTCAAAATAGCCTACATGGTGAAGGAGCTCTCTTTTCCCCCTGAGAGAATTTTAGCAATTACATTTACAAACAAGGCTTCTCGTGAGATGAGAGAACGGGTTGAAGCCCTTTTGGGCAGTGAAGTCCCGGTATTTGTATCAACCTTCCACTCCTTCTGCGTAAAACTTTTAAGAGCCCACGCAGAGAGGATAGGCTACAAGCCCAACTTTGTGATACTTGACACAGACGACAAGAAGAGACTTCTGAAAGAGGTTCTAAAGGAGTTAAACCTTGACCCGGAACAGTATAGTCCGTCGGCCCTCGCATCGGTTATAAGCAACGTGAAAAACGGCACGTTCTCCTTAGAGTCTGCCGAAGTTTACTACGATAGGCTTAAGCCCGTTTACGACTTCTACAACAGAAAGCTTAAAGAGTTAAACGCCTTTGACTTTGACGACCTCTTGGTTTACGGAAGGGAACTCCTTCTCCAGGAAGACCTTAAAGACTACTACTCCCGGTTCTTTAGGTACGTTCTAATAGACGAGTATCAGGATACAAACAGGGTTCAGTATGAAATTGCAAGGGCTTTAACGGAAGAGAAGGGTAACATCTGCGTCGTTGGAGACGAAGACCAGTGTATCTACACGTGGAGGGGAGCAAACATAGACAACATCCTCTCCTTTGAGAGGGACTTTAAAAACGCAAAAGTCATAAAGCTTGAGAAGAACTACAGGTGTTCTAAAACCATACTTGATGCGGCAAACGCCGTAATAGAGAACAACAGGCTCAGGAAGGGAAAGCGCCTCTACACCGACAACCACAAGGGACAGCCGATAGGCCTTTTCAGGGGGGAGACAGACTTTGAAGAGGCCCACTTCGTTGCCAAAACGGTAAAAAAACTTTTAGACAAAGGATTAAAGCCTTCTGACATAGCCGTTTTCTACCGGACTAATGCCCTCTCTCGGGTTTTTGAGGACGCCCTTAGAAGGGAGGGTATTCCCTACCAGATAGTTGGAGGCGTTAAGTTCTACGAGAGGAGGGAGGTTAAAGACGTTCTTGCCTACTTGAGGCTTGCCGTTTTTGACTCCGACGTTATCTCACTCTTTAGGGTTCTCAACACTCCCAAAAGGGGGCTCGGCAGCGCAGTTGAGGAGAAGCTGAGGAAAATTGTAGAGAGGGAAAAGTCTTGGGAGAGAGCACTTTCTGAGCTTTCCGGTGAGCTTAAACTTGAGAAGCAGAGAAGGGCCTTGGGGGAGCTCCTTGATACCTTGAGAATTCTGAAGGAGAAGATGGGGGAGCTCCCGCCCTACGACTTCCTAAAGTTCATAACAGTTTCAACCGGCTATAAAGAGTTCCTCAAAAAGGAGTTTCCAGACGACTACGAGCAGAGGCTTGAAAACGTAAACGAGCTCGGAAACACCCTCCAGGAGTTTGCAGAGAGGACAGGTCTTAAGGGGGAGGAGCTCTACTTAGAGTTCATTTCATCACTTACCCTCTCATCAGACCAGGATGAGATTGGAGGGGACGACAGAGTTACACTTATGACCGTTCATGCCTCAAAGGGGCTTGAGTTTCCCGTAGTGTTTGTAACCGGCCTTGAGGAAGGAACTTTCCCCCACGTAAAGTCGTCGGAAACAAGCAGGGAGGTTGAGGAGGAGAGGAGGCTCTTCTACGTTGCAATAACGAGGGCTAAGAAGCAGCTCTTCCTCTCCTATTCAAAGAAGCGCCGCCTCTTTGGAAGCTACCGCTCTATGAGACCTTCCCGTTTTATTTCTGAAATTCCTTCCCACTTAATCAGGGAGGTTGAGAGGCGTTCAGAGAAAGTCCAGCAGCTCAAGGCTATTCTACCTGAACCTGTAAAGAAGACGCCGAAAATAGTCTTCCATAAAAAGTTTGGGAAAGGGGTTGTTAAGAGGGTTGATGGAGTTGGAGAGAGCGCCAAAGTTACGGCCTTCTTTGTCAACTACGGTGAAAAAACGATAATAATGAAGTTCTTAAAAGTTCTTGGTTAGGAGGTGGCCTTGAAACCGATAAAGAGAAGACTTCTTACTCCCGGTCCAACTATGGTTCCCGAAAGGGTTCTTGAAGCCCTTTCACGGCCTACCCTTTACCACAGATCTCCGGAGTTTAAGGAGGTTTTCCTTGAAACGAGGGAGCTCCTTAAGAAGGTAATGGGAACGGAAGGGGAGGTTTTGATACTTACCTCTTCCGGAACAGGAGCCATGGAGGCCGCTGTTTCAAACCTTTTTAACCCGGGAGACAGCGCTGTTGTCGTTGTCGGTGGAAAGTTCGGTCAGAGGTGGGAAGAACTCTGCAGAACTTACGGCGTTAACCCGATAGTTGTAAATGTTGAGTGGGGGAAAGCTGTAAACCTTGAAGACGTGGAGAGAGCTCTCTCAGAAAACCCTGGCGTTAAGGGAGTTCTCGTTCAGATATGTGAGACCTCAACGGGAACAGTTCACGACGTTAAGGGAATCGGTGAGGTTCTTAAAGATTACCCCGAAGCCCTTTTGATAGCCGACGGAATAACCGCCTACGGTGTCTACAACATACCTACAGACCAGTGGGGAATAGATGTTGCCATTACAGGTTCCCAGAAAGCCCTTATGACTCCTCCAGGCCTTGCCGTTATAACCCTCAACGAAAAGGCTGTAGATAGAATAGTTGAGAATCCAAAAGCCTACTACTTCAACCTTAAAAAAGAACTAAAGCAGCAAGGGAAAGGGCAGACTGCGTACACAACTGCTACTAACCTCGTTGTTGCCTTAAATGACGCTCTGAAGATGATCCTTGAAGAGGGGCTTGAGAGTGTTGCAAAGCGCCATTCACTACTTGCAAAGGCCACAAGGGCTGGAGTTAGGGCTTTAGGGCTGGAGCTCCTTTCAGAAAGCCCTGCAAACGGCGTAACTGCAGTTCTTTCTCCGGAAGGAATTAACGGACAGGACGTCGTTAAGATAGCAAGGGAGAAGTATGGAATAACGATAGCCGGGGGACAGGAGCACCTGAAGGGAAAGATCTTCAGGCTTTCACACATGGGTTACGTTGATCAGTTTGACGTCTTAACCGGCCTTGAAGTTGTAGAGCTTGCCTTGAAAGAGCTCGGCTACAACAAGTTCAAGTTTGGAGACTCTGTAAGGGCTGCAATGGAGGTTTTCTACTCGGCAGGTTCTGTAGTATAGTGGTTCTTTAAAACTGCATGAAAAGGAGAAAGCATGAAGAAGTTTCGCTACACGGTGGAGTATACCCTTACATCTCCCGACGGTTCTGTAATTGACACGACAGAAGGCAGGGAGCCCTTTACCTTTACAACTGGTCAGGAGGAGGTTATTCCCGGCTTTGAGAGAGAGGTTTCACAGATGGAAGAGGGAGAGGAGAAAACCTTTACCCTTCAGCCTTCTGAAGCCTACGGCGAGAGGAGGGAAGACTTGGTTGAAACCCTTCCCCGACACATGTTTGAAGGGATAGAGCTCTACGAAGGTCAAACCCTTCAGGGAACAACTCCCGACGGACAGACTTTCTTAGTAAGAGTCCTTGAGTTTAACGATGAGACCGTAACGATAGACCACAACCACCCCCTTGCAGGAGTTCCCCTAACTTTCAACGTTAAAGTTCTTAAAAAGGAGGAGGTTGCTTAGTGGAAACGGTTGTCGTCACAGAGTCTCCACAGCAACTTGTAAGTAAACTCATATTCAACGTCGTTGTTCCTAGGCCTATAGCTTGGATAACGACAGTTTCAAGGGAAGGGGTTGTAAACCTTGCCCCTTTCTCTTTCTACAACGCCATAACGACAAAACCGCCCCTTCTCTTTGTTTCCGTCGGTAAGAGAAAAGACGGGAGTTTAAAGGATACCTCAAGGAACATTTTGGAGACAAAAGAGTTTGTCGTTAACGTCGTTTCAGAAGAGTTTCTTGAAAAGGTGCACCTTTCAGGGAAGGATTTCCCTCAAGAGGTGAGTGAGGCGGAGGAGCTCTCTGTTGAATTGGAGCCCTCAAAAGTGGTAAAGCCGCCTAAAGTAAAGGGCGTTCCGGCATCTCTTGAGTGTGTTCTCAGAGAACACTTAAAGCTTGGTTCAACTCCGATGGACGTCTTTATAGGGGAAGTTGTTGCCCTCCACTACAGGCCGGAAATCCTTCAAACCCAAACAGGCATAGTTGGAAGGTTGGGAGGTAAGAGATACTGTATAGTAAGAGATGAAATTGACCTTTCGGAACTCTCCTAAAAGAGGGGGGCATAAGCCCCCTTTAGATTAAGTCGTAGCTTGTTCTTTATTCTTGGCCGGTGGTCATTATATGGTAACTTTATAAAGTTTGTCAATACCTAAACTCCCCAGCTCCAAGGGTTTTTCCTCTTAGGAGGGGATGGAAGTCCCAGCTTATCCCATATTCTGTCAACTCTCTCTTTAACTTCTGGATCCATCTCAATATCTGGCGGCCAGTCCCTCTGAAATCCCTCACTTTTCCACTTCCTCGTAGCGTCTATACCCATCTTACTACCGTAAAAAGGTAGTGGAGACGTGTGGTCAAGAGCGTCAACAGGGCCCTCTGTAAAGACTACGTCCCTCTTCGGGTCAACGTTGTTTCCCCACCTCCAGATTACCTCTCCAATGTCGTGAACGTTTGTATCCTTGTCAAAAATTACGATGTTCTTTGTAAAGCTCATCTGCCCCATTCCCCACAGTGCTGAAATGACTTTCTTCGCGTGTCCCGGGTAGCGTTTGTCTATAGAGATAAAGGCAAAGTTGTGGAATACCCCTTCAATAGGTAAACACATGTCAACAATTTCTGGGAGTTGAGTTTTAAGTAGGGGAAGGAATATCCTCTCCGTGGCTTTCCCTATGTAACAGTCTTCCATAGGAGGCTTACCTACTATCGTTGCCGGGTAAATGGGTTCTTTCCTGTGGGTAATGCAGGTAATGTGGAAAACAGGGTAAAAATCGGGTAGGGAGTAGTATCCTGTATGGTCTCCAAAAGGTCCTTCAAACCGGAACTCCTCTGTGTCTACGTAGCCCTCTAAAACTATCTCTGCATTTGCAGGAACTTCAAGGTCAACAGTTTCACACTTAACCATCTCAACCGGTTTTCCTCTTATAAAGCCTGCAAATACCATCTCATCAACGTCTTCAGGGAGGGGGGCAGTTGCCGAGTAGATAACGGCAGGGTCAGACCCGATGGCAACTGCTACTGGGAACTTCTTTATTCCCATTCTCTTTGCCTTCCAGAAGTGTTTTGCTCCAACCTTGTGCCAGTGCCAGTGCATTCCGGTAGTTTTCCTGTCGTAAACGTGAAGACGATACATCCCGCAGTTTCTCTCTCCCGTTTCTGGGTCTTTTGTAAAGACCAGTGGAAGGGTTATGAACCTTCCCCCATCTTTAGGCCAGCAGAAGAGAATGGGGAACTTTGAAAGGTCGGGCTCTTTTACTATCACCTCTTTACAGGGAGCCTTTTCTCTCTTTACCTCTTTGGGAAAGATGTCTGCTATTTTCTTTAGCTCTATCAGTTTTTTCAGCTTGTCTACAAACCCGGTAGGTTTTTCCGGTTTTAAGAGTTTCGCTGCCCTTTTCCCTATTGAGTCTGGATCGTCCTCAAGGGCGAGAACCATTCTCCTGTAGCTGGCAAACAGGTTTATTGCAACCGGTATCTTTCCGCCGTCAACGTTTTTAAAGAGGAGTGCAGGGCCCCCGGCTTTAACTGTTCTGTCTGCAATTTCCGTAATTTCAAGGTAGGAACTTACGGGATAGTCAATCTCTTTTAGCTCCCCTTCCTCTTTCAGCTTTTTGATGAATTCCCTTAGATCTTTATAAGCCATCGTTTACTTCTCCCTTCAATTTTGTAGAATTCTACCACCTCAAGGAGAGTTAGTATGGCTAAGTTAAGTGATATAACCGCTTTTTTAGAGTCTCTCGTTCCTCTTCAGCAGCAGGATAGTTGGGACAACTCCGGCCTTCAGCTAAGCTGTGGTGAGGGGGAAGTTGAAAGAGTCGGATTTTCCCTGTCAGTTTCCCGTGAAGTTATAAGAGAGGCTAAAAGGAATAAAGTTGACCTTATAGTTACACACCACCCTTTGACGATTTCCGGACTGAAGGTTTTTACTCCTGACCGCTATCCCCAAAACCTACTTTTAGAGCTTGTGAGGAGCTCCATTTCCCTCTACGCCCTCCATACCAATCTTGACGTTTCACCTTTTGGACCAACGGCCCTTATCTCAGAGTTTTTAGACCTTCAGGATGTTAAACCCATTACACTTAATCCCCCCTACGGCGCTATAGGAAATCTTAGAAAGGAGTGTTCACAGGAAGAGCTTCTTTCAAAGCTTAAAAGTTTTCTCCCTGAAGATGTTTTCAGGGCTGTTAACTACTTGCCGAATTTTCGGGTAAAGAGTGTAGCTGTCTGTTCCGGTAGTGGAGCCTCGTTCATAGACTCGGTTGCCGGAAAGGTAGACGTTTACATTACCGGAGACGTTAAGTATCACGACGCTATGAAGGCAAAAGACTTAGGGCTTACAGTTTTTGACATGGGGCACTTTGGAACAGAGAGGTTTTTCTACAAGAAGCTGAAAGGTTTACTTGAAAGTGCCTTTCCCCAGGTAGATTTTATACTCCTGTCTGAAAAATCCCCCTTTGAGGTGGTGTAATATGTTGAACGAGAAGTTACTTGAAGTTCAGAATAGAGAAATTGAACTCTTAAGACTTACTACGAAGCTTAAAGAGCTCCTTAAAGAGAAAGAGGAGAAGGAGAAATTACTCAATAACCTTAATGAGAAACTGAACTCTGCTGCCAGAAAGCTTGAGGAAAAAAGGAAAGAGCTTAAAGACCTGAAAGATTTTATCTCTTATAAGCAAGAGAGGATTGAGGGGCTGAAACTTCAGAAGGAGAGAGTGAAGAGCAGAAACGAGTTTAAACAGATACTGAGACAGATTGCCAAGAACGAAGACGAAATAATAAAGACGAAGCAGGAGATCACAAAGGTTGAGGCAGAGATAGAGGCCCTTTTAGATGCCTACAAGAAGATTAAAGAAGAAATAACACCTCAGATTGAGGCCGTAGAAAGAGAGATAAGAGACTTAGATGTTGAAATGGATAAGTTAAAAAGGAAGATAGAGAGAGTGAAAGAAGAGGTTGAGTCTCTGAAAAGGGAGATTCCTGAAGAGGAGCTCCGCCGTTTTGAAGAGCTCAAAGAGAAGTTCAACGGCCTTGTCTTTTCAGACATTTCCTCCGGAGCCTGCGAAGGATGCGGACTTACCTTTTCCCCTGCAGAGTATAGGGAGCTCCTTAAAAACCTTGAACCGGGTAAAACTAAATGTCCTTACTGTGGAAGGTTCGTTTACAGTAAAGTCTCAGTGAAGTAATTCTGGGAGTGTCCACAAGGAGGGTGGACACATGAAAAAGCAGTATGAACCTTGAAAAGTTCCAATTTCAAAAAATTTTCCCTCTTTAGTGCACGGGCGGTGGGTAGGAGGAAGAGAGAGTTTTATTTTCCCTGCCTTTTCTCTTTTGCGGGTAAGTCGGAAGGACACATTGGAGAAGTTTGAAACAGCCATAAAAAAAATGGCTCCCCGGGCCGGGCTCGAACCAGCGACCTGGTGGTTAACAGCCACCCGCTCTACCAGCTGAGCTACCGGGGAGCTTTGCTGATCAGTAATATAGGAACTCGCTACCGGCGTGTCAAGTGGTGAAAACCGATTTTGCCACTTCTGTAGAGAGATACTAAATTTGTTAACCGTAAAAACCTCTCGGAGGTTAGAGCTTTGGAAATACTTATGTTTGTCGTTCTTATTACATTTCTTTTAAACCTTCCTTTCGGCTGGCTAAGAGAAGGAGTGAGGAAGTTTTCACCTCTTTGGTTCCTCTACGTTCACCTGCCTATACCCTTCATAATTGCACTGAGAATAGGCCTTGGAATTCCTTGGAAATTTGCGCCTCTTCTCATAGTTGTTGCCGTTTTAGGTCAGTTTGTTGGAGCCCGTTTAAGACGGAGACAGCTTGTCAGTTTTAAGTTGGAGGAGTGATGGATTTTAGGGGAACTACTATCTGTGCCGTTTTAAGGGACGGTAAGGTTGCAATGGCCGGAGATGGTCAAGTTACGTTGGGAAATACTGTCTTTAAGAACGGGGCAAGGAAAGTTAGAAAGATATACGGAGGAAAAGTTCTTACCGGATTTGCCGGCTCTGTTGCCGATGCCTTTGCCCTCCTTGAAAGGTTTGAGGATAAGCTTCAGACCTTTGGAGGGAACCTTCTAAAGTCTGCCGTTGAACTTGCTAAAGACTGGAGAACCGATAGGGTTCTAAGACGTCTAGAGGCAATGCTTTTAGTTGCAGATACCAGCAGGATTCTCCTCATTTCTGGGAATGGAGATGTTATAGAGCCCGACATTCCTGTCATGGCAATAGGTTCAGGAGGTCCTTACGCTCAGGCTGCCGCTACTGCCCTTTATCAGAATACCGAACTTTCTGCCAGAGACATTGTCTATAAGTCCCTTGAGATTGCCGGTAACATCTGCATTTACACGAATACGAACATTGTTGTTGAAGAATTGCCTTAAGGAGGCCGAATGTTTAAGAAACTCTTTGGGAGCTCCGAACCCAAAAAGAGAGACGTAGAGAGGAACGATGATTTTCTTACTCCGAAACAGATAGTTGAAGAGCTTGACAAGTACGTAGTTGGTCAAAAAGAGGCAAAGAAGGCAGTTGCAATAGCCCTCAGGAACAGATGGCGCCGCCAGAGGCTACCTGAGGACATGAGGGAGGAGGTCGTCCCTAAAAACATAATAATGATTGGTCCTACGGGAGTTGGAAAAACTGAGATTGCAAGGAGACTGGCGAAGTTAGTCAGAGCTCCATTCATAAAGGTTGAAGCCACAAAGTTTACAGAGGTTGGGTACGTAGGAAGGGACGTTGAGTCAATAATCAGAGACTTGGTAGAGATATCCGTCAATATGGTTAAGGAAGAAAAGATTGCAGAGGTTGAAGAGAGAGCGAGGGAGCTTGCATACGAAAGGCTTGCAGAGATAATGGTTCCAGAACCTCAGCAGTCTCAGTCGGTTCAGAGCCTCTTTGACGTCTTCCTTCCTCAGAAACCTCAGACAGACGTTGAGAGGGAGAGCTCCCGCCTCAGGGACGAGAGAAACAGAGTTAAGAAACTCCTGAAAGAGGGTAAGTTAGACGAAGAAGTAGTTGAGATACCGGTTACAGTTGAAGGGCCTAAGGTTAACGTTATAGGACTCGGCGGGGACATCCAAAATCTTCAAGATATGCTCTCTTCCATTCTTCCAAAACCTAAAAAACTTAGAAAGATGAAAGTTAAAGAGGCCCTTCGTTACCTTACTCAGGAAGAGGCACAGAAGCTGATAGACATGGACGAGGTAATAAGGGAGGCGATAGACAGGGCTGAAAACCAGGGAATCATCTTCATAGATGAGATAGACAAGGTTGCAGCGAAGAGCGGAGCGAGGGGGCCTGACGTTTCAAGGGAGGGAGTCCAGAGAGACCTTCTTCCTATAGTTGAAGGATGTAAAGTTTCTACCAGATACGGCCTCGTAAGAACAGACCACATGCTCTTTATAGCTGCTGGTGCTTTTCATATCGCAAAGCCCTCAGACCTGTTGCCGGAGCTCCAGGGAAGGTTTCCGATAAGGGTTGAGCTTAAGCCTTTAACCAAAGAAGACTTTGTAAGGATTCTGACAGAGCCTAAGAACGCCCTTACGAAACAGTATAAGGCTCTCCTTGCAGCAGAAGGGGTTGAGATAGAGTTTACTCCAGACGGCATTGAGGAGATTGCCAGAATCGCCGAAGAGGCCAATACAAAGGCTGAGAACATTGGGGCAAGAAGGCTTCACACCGTTTTAGAGAGGCTCCTTGAAGACCTTTCCTTTAACGCTCCTGAGATGAAAGGGCAGAAGGTTGTTATTGACAGAGAGTATGTAAGGAAGAGATTAGAGGGAATAATAAGGGACGAAGACCTAACGAGGTATATCCTCTGATGGGTAGGGTAGATTTAGTTTCGCAGAAGGTCAAAGACAGAAAAAAAGTCTACTTTACCGTTGACCCTTCAGAAAACTTCTACCTTACCCGCTTCCGCTCAACCTTCGGAGTTTCAATTGTCTTTGGAGATGGAGGAGCCCTCTTCCTGACAGACGGTAGATACATTGAGAGGGCAGAGAGGGAGGTTCAGGAGTTTAAAGTCCTTGAGTGGGAAGGCTGGGAGAAATTGTTAGAACTCCTGAAGGAGAAAGGAGTAGAAACCGTAATTGTTGACCCAGTTAGGATAAAGCTCTCAACGGTTAAAAAGCTTTCACAGTTTAATGTAGAAGAGTCTGAAGGCTTCTTAAACGAGTTCAGATCCGTAAAGGACGAGGAGGAGCTCTCATACATCGTAAGGGCTGTTCAGATAGCAGAGCTCTCCTTAAAGAGCGTTCTCCACCTTTTAAAGCCTGGAACTACGGAGTTGGCGTTTAGGAGGGAGCTCCTCTCTGCGTTCCTCAAGTTCGGCGGTGAGGGAGAGGCCTTCCCAACGATAGTTGCCTCAGGCCCAAACTCCTCAGTTCCACACTGGGAGACGGGGAAAAGAGAGATAAGAGATGGAGATGTTGTAATCGTTGATTTTGGAACGGTTTACAGGGGCTACGTTTCAGACATAACGAGAACCTTTCTCATCGGAAACGTTCCTTCACAGATAAGGGAAATTTACAATGCTGTAAGGGAAGCTCAGGAGTTGGGTATAAGGGAGCTCTGCTCCGGAAAGTCCTGTAGGAGTGTTGACGGAGCTGTTAGAGAGTTCCTGAAAAGTAAGGGATTTGGAGATTACTTCGTCCACTCTTTGGGGCACGGAATAGGAGTTGAAGTTCATGAGTCTCCGACCATCTCTCAGAGATCTAAAGAGGTTTTGAAAAAGGGGAACGTCGTAACTGTTGAGCCGGGAGTTTATGTTCCAGGCCTTGGAGGCGTTAGGATAGAGGACGACTGTTTCGTTACAGACGGCGGAGCTTTTGTAATCTCAACTCTGGAAAAGTAGGTATGGAGTTTCAAGTCTTAAAAACCTGCGGAAAGGCAAGGCTCGGGGTTTTAAAGGGAGCACACGGGATAACGGAAACTCCCTGCTTTATGCCGGTCGGAACCCTTGGAGCAGTTAAGGGAGTTACTTGGGAACAGATTTCACGAATGGGCTACCACTTGGTTTTGTCAAACGTCTACCACCTCTACCTGAGGCCTGGCCTTGAGGTTATTGAGTCTGCAGGTGGTATCCACTCCTTTACCGGCTGGAAAGAGCTGATACTTACAGACAGCGGCGGCTTTCAGGTTTTTAGCCTCGGAAACTTAATGAGAATAACTGAAGAAGGGGTAGAGTTCCGCTCCCACATAGACGGTTCAAAGCACTTCTTTACTCCAGAGTTCGTCGTTGAGTTTGAAGAGAGGATAGGTGTTGATATCGGAATGGTCTTAGACGAGTGCACTCCCTATCCTGCCACCTACGAGTACACAAAACACTCAATGGAGAGAACTGTCCGTTGGGCAGAGAGGAGCATCAACGCAAGGACAACGGATAAAACGGCTATATTTGGAATCGTTCAAGGTGGTGTTTACGAGGATTTAAGGCTTAAGTGCGTGGAGCTCCTTACTAAACTTCCTTTTGACGGTTACGCTATAGGTGGTTTAAGCGTTGGTGAGCCGAAAGAGGAGATGTATAGAATAACTTCCCTGGTTGCGCCGGAGCTCCCATTTGACAAGCCTCGCTACCTAATGGGGGTTGGAACTCCTCTTGACATAGTTATGGCCGTTGAAAGTGGCGTTGACATGTTTGACTGCGTAATGCCGACGCGAAACGCAAGGAACGGAACTCTCTTTACGAGCCAAGGGAAAATTAATATAAAGGCCGCAAAATATAAAAACGACTTCACTCCCCTTGACCCGGAGTGCGACTGCTACACCTGTAGAAACTTTACAAAAGCTTACCTCAGACACCTCTACATCTCGGGAGAAGTAAACTCAGTTATCCTCAATACGATCCACAATCTCCACTACTACGGGAAACTGATGGAAAGAGTAAGAAAGTCTATAAAAGAGGGAACTTTTGGGGAGTTAAAGAGCCAGTTAATACCTAAAGTATGAGCTTTAGAAATCTTGTTAAACATGCAGAGCTCTTAGGGATTATGAGAGTAAAGAGTCTTAACTTCAAAAAAGTTCTTAAACTCACCAAACGCTACATGCACCAGAGAGAGAGGACAGACTCTAGAGCTTTATCCACTGAAGATTTTAAAAGGATATTTGGGGAGATAAAACAGGCAGTTGGTAGTTATGACTGGATTTTTCAAACAGCCTCTATACAGAACTTGACACACTCGCTCTTGAGGATTATGTTGGTTAGATGGCCGTGGAAACAAAAAACATTTGTTTTCAAAAACAAGGTAAAATATTTAGTAAGTCTCGAAAATAAGATTGTAAAGAAAAAAACATCAAAGGAGATTTATTTTGAACAAAGAACGATTAACACAAAATTTAATTGATATCGCTAAAAAAGCAGGAAACGAGATATTAAAAATATACAATACAGATTTCACAGTTAAATACAAAGATGACAAATCTCCTTTAACTTTAGCAGATAAAAATGCACACAAGGTTATAGAAAAAGGTTTAAAGGAAATTTCAGATTATTCTATTTTAAGTGAAGAAGGTAAAGATATCCCTTATGAAGAGAGGAAAAACTGGGAATATTTCTGGATGATTGACCCTTTAGATGGAACAAAGGAGTTTATAAAGAAAAACGGTGAATTTACAGTAAACATAGCTTTAATTCATAAAAATAAACCTGTTTTAGGAGTAGTTTATGCACCTGCCATAGATATTTTGTATTACGGTGGAGAGGACATTGGAGCCTATAAAATAGAGAATAATACAAAAACTAACCTGACTAACAATCAAACAACTAAAACTAACGATTCTTTAACCGTAGTAGCAAGTAAATCCCATTTAAATGAAGAAACAAAAGAGTTTATTAATATGCTTGAAAATGAGTATAAAAAAGTAGATACAACATCTATAGGTTCATCTTTAAAAATATGTCTTGTAGCAGAAGGTAAAGCTGATATTTATCCACGAATAGCACCAACAATGGAATGGGATACAGCAGCTGCCCATGCAGTTTTAAATGCAGCACGTGGAAAAATGGTAAAATATGAAAAAACACAAAATTTAAAAGATATAAAAAATTTACCAGAGCTTAAATACAACAAAGAAAACTTATTAAATCCATACTTTATAGCTTTAAGGTCAGATGTCTTTTGATATATTAATTGTAGTATTAACCTTAGTTTTTCTTTTATGGGGTCTATACTCTGAAAAGTTTCATCCTGCAGCTGTATTTTTTATAGCTGTATCTATTTTAGTTGTGTTTGAGATAATATCACCAACTGAGGCTTTATCGGGATTCTCTAATCCTTCTATTGCCGCAATTTTGCTTCTTTTAATAGTTAGCAATATTATTCAAAAATCAGGTATTGTTAACTATTATTTTTCAAAAATTTTAAGTGATAACATTTCTTATAAATCTTTTTTGGGAAGAATGTTTTTATCAGTATCTTCTGTTTCTGCATTTTTAAATAACACACCGATAGTTGCTATGCTTCTTCCGTATGTTTACCAGTGGAGTAAAAAAAAGGATATATCACCATCTAAACTATTGATACCTCTTTCTTATGCTGCAATACTTGGAGGAACTATAACACTAATAGGAACCTCTACAAACTTGGTTGTAAATGGTCTTGCAGTTGAAAATGGAGTTAAATCTCTTCATATATTTGATTTTGCATATGTAGGAATTCCTGCAACTATTGTAGGGTTTATATATATATACTTTTTTGGATATAAATTACTTCCAGATAGAGAAGACCCTTTAAAATCATTTTTAGAAAGAAAGAAAGAGTACATAGTAGAAACAATAGTTAAAGGAAACTCAAAATTAGTTGGAAAAAGTATAAAAGAAGCAAAACTAAGAAATTTGAAAGGTCTTTTCCTTGCAGAAATAGTTAGAAAAGATAAAAAAATATCTCCTGTTTCCCCTGAAGAAATTATAAAAAAAGGAGACATTTTAATCTTTGTAGGACAAACTGAAGCGATAACAGACTTAATATCTTCAGATTATGGATTATCACTACCAGATTTTTGCAATATAAATGAAGAAAAAATAGATATTGTGGAAGTTGTAGTTTCTAATAACTCTTCACTGATTAATAAAAAAGTTAGAGAAACAGACTTTAGAGCAAAATACGATGCTGCTATCCTTGCGGTTCATAGAAATGGTGAAAAATTAAAAGGAAAAATTGGAGAAATTGTTTTAAAACCGGGAGACCTTCTTCTTCTACTTACTGGTAAGGACTTCTGGAAAAGAGCAGAGGATACAACAGATTTTTACATAATCTCAAAAATAAAAGAGATATTTAATATAGATAAGAAAAAAGGAAACTTAATATTTTTTGGATTTATAGGTGTTATTCTTTTATCTGCGCTTAATATAGTACCTTTATTTACAGGACTTATTTTACTTATAGCTTTATTTGTTTTATTTAAATTTTCCAGTTATTCGGAAATAAAAAGAGGACTTGATATAAACCTTGCAGTAATTGCAGCTCTTTCAATAGCTGTTGGAAAAGGGATAATAAACTCAGGGCTGGCTGAAATAATAGCATTAAATATTAAAGATTTTCTTTTACCTTTTGGCATTATTGGAGCTTTAGCTGGTATTTATATTATTACAAATATTTTAACCGAGTTTGTAACAAATATTGCTGCAGCTTCAATAGTTTTTCCTATAGCCTTATCCACTGCAAATATACTATCAGTTGAACCAACTGCATTTATTTTAGCAGTTGCTTTTGGTGCTTCAGCAAGCTTTATAACGCCTATAGGCTATCAAACAAACTTGATGGTATATAGTGCAGGAAACTACAAGTTCAGAGATTTTATTAAAGTAGGTTTCCCTCTATCTATCCTGTATGGTATAATATGTATTGTGATTTTGTATGTTATTTTTATAAAAGTTGGATAAGTAGTTATGGTTAGTTAATAGGTTAGTTTTGGTTAATTATAGTTATTTTGTATTTATAGGGAAGAAGCGATGGAAGAGAAAAAATTTATTATTCCGCATGAAGGGAATATCAAAAAAGAAGATAGGCAAAGGCAAAAAGGGCATAAATCTGCAATACTCTGGTTTACAGGATTATCCGGAAGCGGGAAATCAACTCTGGCACATGCAGTTGAAGAAAAACTTTTTGAAATGGGTATTCATACTTATGTTCTAGATGGCGACAACATAAGAACAGGGCTGAACAAGGACTTGGGATTTTCTGCAGAAGATAGGGAAGAAAACATAAGAAGAATTGGGGAAGTTGCAAAGCTTTTTGTGGACGCAGGTATTATTACATTAACAGCCTTTATTTCACCGTATAAAAAAGATAGACAGTTTGTTAGAGATTTAGTAGAAGATGGTGAGTTTATAGAAATATATGTGAAATGTCCTTTGGAAGTTTGTGAGCAAAGAGATGTAAAAGGTTTATATCAAAAAGCAAGACAAGGAATTATAAAAAATTTTACAGGGATTGACGATCCATATGAAGAACCTGAAAATCCAGAAATAATAGTAGAAACAGATAAAGAGTCTATTGAAGAAAGCGTAAATAAAATAATCAAATATTTAGAAGAAAAAGGATATCTGGAGGTTAACGAATAATGCTAAAACCACACGGCGGAAAATTAATAAACAAAATAGCAACAGAAGAAGAAAGAAAAGAGCTTATAGAAAAAGCAAAAACATTAAAAAAGATAACAATAGCTGATAGATATGTAAGTGATTGCGAAATGATAGCAAACGGTGGATTTTCACCTTTAAACGGATTTATGACAAAAGAAGATGCAGAGGAAGTAATAAACAATATTCATCTTAAAAATGGACTTTTATGGTCTATTCCAATAGTACTGCCTATACCAGAGGAAACTTTTAATGAGCTAAAAATAGGAGATGAAGTAGCCCTTTACGATAAACACAATAGACCTATAGCTATAATGGTTATAGAAGATAAATTCAACCTTGACCTTGAAAATTACTGCAAAAATGTATTTAAAACAACAGATATAGAACATCCAGGAGTAAAAGTTGTAAAAACGGCAGGAAATAACTTTATAGGTGGTGAAATAGTAAGGCTGTTAAACAGACCTGTAAGAGAAGGCATTGATGAAAAATACTATCTTGACCCAGCACAGGTCAGGGAAAATATAAAGAAAAAAGGCTGGAAAAAAGTTGTTGCATTTCAGACAAGAAACCCAATTCACAGAGCCCACGAATACATAATAAAAACAGCCTTAGAGCCAATGGATGGAGTAATGATTCATCCATTAGTTGGAGAAACCAAACCAGATGACATACCTGCAAATGTAAGGATGAAATGTTATGAAGTATTGATTGATAATTACTTCAATAAAGAAAAGGTACATCTATCAGTCCTCCCTGCTTCTATGCACTATGCAGGGCCAAGAGAGGCTGTTCACCATATGCTTATGAGAAAAAATTACGGTGCAACACATATGATAATAGGTAGAGACCATGCAGGGGTTGGAGATTATTACGGAACTTACGAGGCTCAGGAGTTTGTAGAGCAGTTTGCAGATGAGCTTGAAATACAGCCACTCAAATTTGAACATTCTTTTTACTGCACTAAATGTGAAAATATGGCATCTGCAAAAACCTGCCCACATCCAAAAGAATACCATGTTCACCTTAGTGGAACAAAAGTTAGAGCAATGCTTAGAGAAGGAAAAAGACCGCCTAAAGAGTTCTCAAGACCTGAAGTGGCAGATATTTTAATAAAATGGGCTACTGGAAAGTAATATATATAATATGGAAATATTAAACAAAATAAAAAACAAAATTAACTCAGACATACACCTAAAAGAGCTTTTAAAGGGTTCTTCTATTGCGTTTGTTTTAAGAATAGTTAGCATAATAGCCGGCTATATTTTTACTCTGTTAATCACCCGTGGTTATGGTGCTGAAGCAATGGGAGTTTTTGCACTTTCTTTTACTCTTTTACAGATATCCTCTGTCATCGGCAGACTTGGTATGGATACAGCATTACTTAGATTTGTGGCTGAATACTCATCTCAAGGAAAGTGGGAAATTGTAAAAGATATTTATAAAAAAGCTATAAAGCTTGTTCTGCCTTTTTCAATACTTATTTCAATTTTAGTTTTTTTCTTATCTCCTTATATAGCCCAGTTTATATTTAAAAAACCTCATCTTGAGCCCTATTTTAAAATAGCCTCTATTGGGATAGTCCCATTTGTTTTGCTATTTATTCATACAGAAAGTTTAAGAGGACTTAAAAAGATAAAAGAATATATGCTTCTCCAACAAGCAGGAATTTTTATACTTGCTTCAATACTTCTTGGTTTCATAACTTTACTACTAACTAACAACCAGTTAACCTTCCTAAACCAAATCCCAATTTCAATTTACATTTTTTCGGTGTTTATAATCTCCCTCATCGCTTTCGTAATCTGGAGGGAACAATTTAACAACCACCCCCTAACCACAGCTAACAATAAACTAACTTCTACTAACTCTTCTTTATCCTATTCCACTATATTATCTGTTTCTGTTCCTATGCTTTTTACAAGTATGTTGACATTTGTTATGGCATGGACAGATACAATAATGATTGGTATATTTTTGAATGAAGAAGAAGTTGGTATTTATTCAATTGCATTGCGCATTTCTTATATCATAAGTTTTATATTATTTGCCATTAATAGTATCACTGCACCAAAGATAGCAAGTGAATTTTCTAAGAAGAACTTTAGAGAGTTTAAAAAATTATCTCAATTTACGTCTAAGATGGGAATAATATATGGAGTACTTACTTTTATTTTTATTATATTTTTAGGTAAAGATTTACTGAAAATTTTTGGAACAGATTTTGAAATAGGTTTTATGGCATTGATTTTATTATCTTTTGGACAACTTTTCAACACTTCTGTGGGTTCCATTGGTTATATTCTTGCTATGGTTGGAGAACAGCATATAATGAGTTTTATAATATTTATTGCATTTTTTCTAAATATAATTTTGAATTTATATTTAATTCCATTATATGGTATAAATGGTGCAGCTGTTGCTACAATGATAAGTACAATTATATGGAATTTATTAGGTTTAGTATATATAAGATATAAATACAAGTTTTGGAATATTAAAATATGGGTATTTTAAATGTTAACGTTATATTTGATTTACGTAATATACTTATTTGAGTTTATTAAAATAGTAAAAGTTTATTTGAAGGAAAAATCATTATCTATTTATGAGCCAGAAATAATATTTTTATTACCGATATTTTTTGTTTATGTATTAAATTTTTCTTTTTCGAATGAAAATAATAAATATGATTTCTACTTTAATATATTTTCCGTTGGATTTTTGTTGTTTTATTTTTCGTTAAAAATGTTTAAATTTATTTTTTTAAGATTTTTAAAACTAAAAATTCCACACGAAATATATTTGAAGAAACTCAAAACAAAAAAAATCAGTAAATTGGAATTATATATTAATGATATTTTATTTATTTTAGGTGTTGCCTTATTTTTTATAGTATTTATAAAAAAAGGTATTCCTCTTTTAGCTTCGGATCCAGATGTAGCTCGTGCTAATTTAGGTATGGGTTATATTTTATGGCCAGCTTTTACTTTTTTAGAAATGTCAATTTGGTTAGATATTATATATCTACATGTAAATCATAAAACTACTAATATTTCAAAAATCATTTTATTTTCAAAGCTATGTATAGCAATTATCTTAATTCTTTTTACTGGATGGAGGGGGCAAATTATACAATTAGTTTTAGTAAGTACTTTACTTATTTCCTTTTTTAGAAAATTAAAATTAAAAGCTATTGGTCTATTTTTAATTTTTCTACTATCATTGGCTTTTATTGGTATTTTAAGAGCTTATTTAAGTGGAAAATCATTATATGGAGGAGAGATATTTATACAATCTTTTGACATATTAAATATACTTTATTTATCTATAATTTATCTTTTTTATAGATTCCAGGAACATTTTTATAACTTTATTATGACAATCGATTTCATAAATAATCATGGTGAATTAGAAACAGGTGGAATTTTGAAAGATATATCAATTATAATGCCTGGAAAAGGCCAAGGTTTAGATAATTTTTTGCGCTCTCAAATATTAGCACATGATTGGATTGGCGGTGGTGGATTACCTCCTACACTTATTGGTTCATGGTATGTTGAATATAAGATATATAGTGTTATTATTTTTGCTTTATTTTTTGCAATGATAATATCTTTACTTTATTCATTTTCTTTATATTGGACGAAAAAAGGGAACAAGTATATTATCCTTTTTTATCTTTCTTCTGTTGTATGGGGGTTGAAAAGTGTTTTTGGGAGTATAGGTCAAAATTTTATAACATATAATGGTGTAATGACTATTTTTATGGTTTTCTATATTTTTTTAATATTCTTTTTTAAAATATTAATAATTGGGAGAAAAGCATGATATTAATAGTCGGTACAGGTAGATCAGGAACAACATTAATTAGGGAAGTATTAAATAAACATCCTGAAGTTAACATTGCTCCCGAAACAAGTTTTTATAATAGACTTTGGGCAGCAAGAAAATTACTAGGTTCTATTAAAATAAAGCATAATATTCCTAAATGGATTTATTATTTGCTTTTTCATAGTCACGATCCTTCTATGGAAACATATAAACCTTTATTTCTAGATTTAATAACAACATTTGAGAAAAAAACACCAACAACTTATGAAGATATGTTTATTACAATTTTGAAACAATTTGCACATTTTAAAGGTAAAAAAATATATGGAGAAAAAACACCTAATCATATTTTTTACATAAATTATATAAAACAAAAAATTCCAGATGCCAAAATAATTGTAACAATCAGAGACCCTCGTGCAGTTACAGCATCTATGATTAATAGAGGAGATTTATATAATAAAGTTTATCAACCTGCTATTGAATGGTATGTAGGTATGAAACAAGTAACTAAGCTATTAAGTCTTAAAAAAGAGGATATTTTTATAATAAAATACGAAGATTTGGTAGATAATAGTCAAAAAGTTATTGAAAATTTATGTCAATTTTTAAAAATAGAATTTTATGAAGATATGCTGACTCCTAATGAAACCAATACATCTTTTAAAGAATTGAAAAAGAAAAAAGGGATTTATGTGGAAGCAAAAGAAAAGTGGAGAGAAACATTAAGTAAAAATGATATAAAAACTGTAGAAAGAATATGTTTAAAATATATGGTAGATTTTGGATATAATCCTGACTCTTCCAATATATCACACTACTTAAGCTTTAGTGAGTTATATTTTAAATTTTTTTTAGAATGGAATATAAAAGCCGGTAAATTAGGAATTCGTCCATTTAGAGCTTATCTCAATAATATATTTGCAGGGAAAGTAAAAATATGAGAAAAAAAACATATATTTTCATCCTTAACTGGAACTCTTGGCAAGATACAATTGAATGTGTTGAGGGTGTATTAAAATCGGATTATAAAGATTATCAAATAATCATAATTGATAATGATTCACAGGACAATTCTGTTGAATATATTGCTAAATATTTGAATAGAGAAATATTTCCTTTGCCTTCAGAAAAGCATAAAGATAAAGTTTTTCCTTTACTTCAAAAAAAAATCCCTTTTATTGTATACTCCGAAGAAGAAGCATTAAAAGGTGGAAATATAGAAAAAGAGAAAAATTTTAAATTATCTGAAAACACTAAATATCCAGTAATTATAATAAAAAATAAAGGCAATTATGGATTTGCAAAGGGAAATAATACTGCTTTTAGATTTGCTTTAAAAAGAAAAGATTTTAAATATATTTGGCTTTTAAATAATGACACAGTGGTTGAAAGAGATACACTTTCAAATCTTATCAAAGTTGCAGAAAAGGATAATAAGATAGGTTTTGTTGGTTCAGTTATCAGATACTATGATAATCCAGACTATATACAGACAATAGGTGGGGGGAAATTTTATCCCATTTTAGGATTAGGTAAGCTCTATATGAAAAATAAACATATATCAATATTAAAAAATTTAAAAGCTGAAGAGGTTGATAAATCTATAGATTATATTATGGGAGCTTCACTTTTAATACAAAAGGAAACTTTAGAAGATATAGGAATATTTGATGAAGATTACTTTCTTTATACCGAAGAACTTGATCTGATAACAAGAGGAAAAAGGAGGGGATGGAAATTAGCTGTAGCATTGGATAGTTATGTGTACCATAAGGAAAGTGCAAGTACAAAAGATAAAAAATGGCTTTATTATTACCTAATTAACAAAAGTAATATGATATATATAAAAAAACACTACAATTTATTGTATAATATTATATCAACCCCATTTATATTAATGAATACAATAAAAACAACCAAAAATTTAAAAAATATAAGGGCTACAATAAAAGGAATTTGGGATGGAATTATATATAAAGGAATTTAACTTAAATTTTAATGGACTCAGTAAAGAAAAACTACTGGATGGGCTAAAAGAGAATAAGCTACAGGTAATTTTCCCTGTAAACTCAGAGCTTATTGTTATGGCTAATGAAAATGAAAAGTTTAAAAATGTATTGAACAAGTATATTACAACTATAGATGGCCAAATTCCATTTTTTATAATAAAACTAAAAAATAGAGATGTTTATTTAGAAAAAATATCAGGTTCCGAATTCATATATGATGTTTGTAATGTTGCAAATGAATTAGGCTTAAAAGTTTTTTTATTAGGAGGATTGGAAGAATCAAATAAATTATCACAAAAAAAACTAAAGGAGAAATTTCCAAATTTGCATATGGATGGATTTTCTCCACCTTATTCACCATATCCATTTCCAAATGAATTAAACGAAAGAATTTTAGAATATCTAAAAAAATCTTCCCCAGATATATTGTTTGTGGCTTTTGGAGCACCAAAGCAAGAATTTTGGATAAATGATAATATAAAAGAACTGAAAGAATTAGGAATAAGATTCATAATGAGCGTTGGAGGAACTTTTGAAATAGTTTCTGGTAGAGAGAAACCTGCCCCCTTGTTAATAAAAAAATTAGGATTTGAAAGTGTATGGCGATTATTGCAAAATCCTAAAAGAATAAATAGATTTTTTAGGAATTTTAAAATATTTAAATATATTTAAAAGGAGGATATTGATGATATACCGTTCACGTGCACCATTAAGACTTGGACTTGCAGGAGGAGGAACAGACGTTAGTCCTTATTCTGATATATATGGAGGTGCAGTTTTAAATGCAACGATTAGTATGTATGCTTATGCAACTATTGAACCAAGGGAAGATAAAAAGATTGTTTTTAAATCCATAGATAGAAACGAAACTTTAGAATACCCATTACAGGAAGTTTTAGAAATAGATGGTAATTTGGATTTACTAAAAGGGATTTACAATAAAATTGTAAAAGAATTTACTAAAAAGCCTTTATCGTTTACTTTATCTACTTATGTAGATGCCCCTCCTGGCTCTGGTCTTGGAAGTTCATCTACTCTTGTTGTTGCAATTATTGGAGCTTTTGCTGAATGGTTAAAACTTCCTCTCGGAGAATACGATATAGCTCATTTAGCTTTTGAAATAGAAAGAAAAGATTTAGGAATGGCAGGTGGAAAACAAGACCAATATGCAGCGACCTTTGGTGGTTTTAACTTCATGGAATTTTATGATAATGATAAAGTAATAGTAAATCCTTTAAGAATTAAACCAGACATAATAAATGAACTTCAATTTAGTATTTTACTTTACTATACAGGAACAAGTAGACTTTCTTCTAAGATTATTGAAGCACAGGTTAAAAATGTAAGCGGAAAAAAAGAAAAGTCTATAGAAGCTATGCACAAGCTCAAAGAGCAAGCAGTAATGATGAAAGAAGCTATTTTAAAAGGAAACCTTAATGAAATTGGAGAAATATTAGATTATGGATGGCAATATAAAAAACAGATGGCAGAAGGTATAACTAATCCTGTTATAGACGAAATTTATGAAACTGCTAAAAAAGCAGGTGCAACAGGTGGTAAAATATCTGGTGCTGGTGGTGGGGGATTTATGATATTTTACTGCCCTAAAAATACAAGGTATAATGTTATAGAAGCTTTACAAAAATTTGGTGGAGAATTTAGAAGATTTCAGTTTACAAAGTATGGACTTGAAACATGGAGGGTTTAAAATGTTTAATGAAAGTATAAAAAAATCATTGTTAAGTTCTATAGATGTAAAGAGAAAAATATTAGAAGATGAAAATTTGATCTCAGTAATATCTGATGTTTCAAAAGAAATTATTAATGCTTTTAAAAATGATAAAAAAGTTCTTATATGCGGAAACGGTGGTAGTGCAGCAGATGCCCAGCATATAGCGGCAGAGCTTTCAGGTAGATTTTATTTTGATAGAGAACCGTTATTTGCAGAGGCTCTACATGTGAATACATCTTATTTAACTGCTGTTGCGAATGATTACTCTTATGATGAGATATATTCAAGGCTTATAAAAGCAAAAGGTAGAAAAGGAGACATACTAATAGGAATATCAACTTCTGGGAATTCTAAAAATGTTGCAAATGCTTTACAGGTTGCAAATGATATTGGAATGGTTACTGTTGGGATGACTGGAAAAAATGGTGGAAAAATGAAAGATATGTGTAAATATTTAATAAATGTTCCTTCAACTGATACTCCAAGAATACAGGAAGCACACATTACAATTGGACATATAATATGTGAGATTGTGGAAAGAGAGCTATTCAATGGTTAAAGAGGCTATAGTCCTTGCAGGGGGATTGGGAACAAGATTAAAAAGCGTTGTTAAAGATTTCCCCAAGCCTATGGCAGATATTAATAGTAAACCTTTTTTAGAGTATTTACTTAATTACTTAAATAGATATGATATAAAGCGAGTAATTTTGGCTGTAGGCTACAAAGCAGATATTATAAAAAATTATTTTGGTGAAAAATTCAAAAACACTTCAATTAGTTACTCAGAAGAAAAGGAACTTTTAGGAACAGGAGGAGCAATCAAGCAAGCTTTAGAATTTACAAATAGTAAAGATATTTTAATTTTAAACGGGGATACTTTTTTTGGTATTGATTTAAGGAAATTCTACCAGTTTTACAAAAATAAAAATTCAAACTTAACACTAGCTTTAAAAGAAATGAAAAATTTTGATAGATACGGTGTGATAGAAATAGACAATAATTATAAGATTATTAATTTTTTAGAGAAAAAATATAGGAAATATGGACTTATTAATGGTGGAATTTATTTGTTAAATAAAGAATTTTTTTTGTCTTTAAATATGCCTGAAAAATTTTCATTTGAAAAAGATTTTCTTGAGAAATATTATAAATATTATGACTTTTATGGAATACCATTTGATTCATATTTTATAGATATAGGGATACCGGATGACTATGAAAAAGCAAAAAGAGATTTTAAAAAATTTAAATATTGATAAAAACTGGACGTTATTTTTAGACAGGGACGGAGTTATAAATAAAAAAATTGAAGGAGATTATGTTAGAAATTGGGAACAATTTGAATTTTTACCTGGTGTTATAGAAGCATTGAAAATATTAAATAATATTTTTGGGAAAATTATTATAGTTGCAAATCAAAGAGGAATAGCTAGAGGTTTTATGACAGAAGAAGATTTAAACAATATACATAGTAATATGATTGATATTTTAGAAAGTAGCGGAATAAAGATAGATAAAATATATTTCTGCCCGCATGACTACGAAAAGGAAAATTGCAGCTGCAGAAAACCTAAAACAGGAATGGCTTTACAGGCAAAAAGAGATTTTCCTGAAATAGATTTTGGAAAATCAATAATGGTTGGAGATTCTATCTCTGATGTAGAATTCGGTGAAAATGCAGGAATGATAAGTTTTTAAATTGGTAAAAATAAAGATTTTAAATCTTTACATGATTTTACAACATATATTATGAGGTGATTGATGAAAGCAGTTATCCTTGCCGGAGGAAGTGGGACAAGGCTTTATCCTGTTACTCAGGCGGTTAATAAGCATTTCCTACCTATTTACAACAAACCTATGATTTACTATCCTCTTTCTCTTGTAATGCTTCTCGGGATAAAAGATGTTTTATTTATAGTAAACCCTGATGATTTAGACAATTTTCAAAAGCTTTTTAAAGATGGTTCACAGCTTGGAATGAATATTCAGTATAAGATTCAAGAAAAACCTAACGGTCTTGCTGAAGGTCTTATACTTGCAGAAGAATTTATAAAAGATGATAACATTTGTTACATGCTTGGGGATAATGTATTTTTCGGGCACGATTTAGTTAAAATAATGGAAGAAGCTAAAAGCGACATAGAAAAAAATGGTGGAGCTTATGTTTTTGGATATGCAGTTAAAGACCCAGAAAGATTTGGAGTGGTAGAGTTTGATGAAAATGGTAATGTAATATCTCTTGAAGAAAAACCCAAAAAGCCTAAATCTAATTATGCGGTAGTTGGAATGTATTTTTATGATAATAAAGCTGTAGAAATAGCGAAGAATGTTAAGCCTTCAGATAGAGGAGAACTTGAAATTACATCCGTCAATGAAGAGTATTTAAAACGGGGAAAACTTAAGGTTAAATTACTTGGTAGAGGTTTTGCGTGGTTTGATGCTGGAACACATGATAGCTTCCTTGAGGCTGGAGAGTTTGTTGCAACAATAGAAAATAAAACAGGTTTAATGATAGGTTGTATAGAAGAGATAGCTTATAATAACGGCTGGATAACAAAAGAGGAGCTTTTAGAACTTGCAAAGCCGCTTAGAAAAACAGAGTATGGAAAATATTTAATAGAAGTGGCAAGGAGTGAAAAGTGAGAAGTGAATGGCAAGAAGGGATTGGTGAGTGGTGAGAAGATGAGAGGATGGATCATAAGAATTTAGAAGTATGGAGAGAGAGTATTAATCTGGTTAAACTTATATACACAATTACTGAAAAGTTTCCAAAAAGCGAGCTAAATGGTTTAACTAGTCAATTGAGGCGATATGCTATATATATCTGTTCCATCAAATATTGCTAAAGGTTGTGCAAGAAACTCCGATAAAGAGCGTATACAGTTTTTATATAATTCCTTGGGTTCAGTAGCAGAATTAGAAACTCAGATTGTCATTGCGAAAGAGTTGTCTTATCTGGATAACACGGATAATAAGGTAAAAATATAAATGATACATATTAACTTTTCACTACTCACAGATCACTATTCACTTAAAATAGGGAGTAAAAATGCCGTTTGAGTTTATGAAAACAGAAATACCAGATGTAGTTCTTATAAAACCCAGAGTTTTCGGTGATGAAAGAGGGTTTTTTATGGAAACATATAAAAAATCAGATTTTGAAAAAGCAGGAATAGATACAGATTTTGTTCAGGATAATCATTCTAAATCTGTAAAAGGAGTTTTAAGGGGACTTCATTACCAGAAAGAACCATTTTCCCAGGGAAAACTGGTCAGATGTATAAAAGGGAAAATTTTTGATGTTGCTGTTGATATCAGAAAAGGAAGTCCCACTTTTGGAAAATGGGTTGGTTATGAGCTTTCAGAAGACAATAAACTTATGCTTTGGATACCTAAAGGGTTTGCCCATGGTTTTCTAACCCTTTCAGATGAAGCTGAAGTTATATACAAAGTGTCAGGTGGGGAATATTCTCCAGAGCATGATGCTGGTATAAGATGGGATGATCCAACTATAAATATAAGATGGCCTTTAGATAAGATTAATAACATTTTCTTGTCAGAAAAGGATAAAAATTTGCCGTTTTTAGATAACGCAGATATAAATTTTGTTTATGGAGGATAAAATTTGAAACTACTGGTAACAGGTGGGGCTGGTTTTATTGGAAGCGAGTTTGTAAGGCAGGCTGTGGAAAAAGGCTTTGAAACTGTCGTCGTTGATAAACTGACATACGCAGGAGATATGGAAAGACTTAAAAATGTTGAGAATAAAATAACATTTTACAAAGCAGACATTACAAACAGAGAGTTTATAGAACACATATTCAAAACAGAAAAACCTGATGTTGTTGTTCACTGGGCAGCAGAAAGTCATGTTGATAGAAGTATATTAGATGCTTCTCCTTTTATAGAAACAAATGTAAAAGGCACGCAGGTTTTACTAGATATTTCTAAAGAAAGTAATATTGATTTATTTATAAATATTGCCACAGACGAGGTTTACGGAGAACTTGGAGAAGAAGGGCAGTTTTTTGAAAATACACCACTAAATCCAAATTCTCCTTACTCTGTAAGCAAAGCTTCTGCAGACATGCTTGGAAGAGCGTATTATAGAACATATGGTCTTCCAGTTATTACAGTTAGACCTTCTAATAACTATGGATGGTGGCAGTATCCTGAAAAACTAATTCCTGTTGTTATACTAAAAGCTTTAAATGAAGAACCTATACCAGTATACGGAACAGGACAAAATGTAAGAGAATGGCTTTTTGTTTCAGACTGTGCAGAGGCTGTTTTTGAGATAATAGATAAAGGTAAAATTGGGGAAGTCTATAATGTAGGAAGTGGAGAAGAAAGGAAAAATATTGATGTTGTTAAATCGATACTTAATATATTAGATAAATCTGAGGATTTAATTACATTTGTTCAGGATAGACCGGGACATGATTTCAGGTATTCTCTTAATACAGAAAAAATAGAAAGGGAGATAGGGTGGGAAGCAAAGGTGAAGTTTGAAGAAGGTATTGAAAAAACTGTTAAATGGTATTTAGAAAATATGGAATGGGTTGAAAAGAAGTTGAAATATTTAAAAGATTACTGGGAGAAGGTTTATAGGTGAGATATTTAATATTTGGGAAAAATGGACAGTTAAGTCAGGCTTTCCAAAAGGCTTTAGAAAACCAAAATAAAGATTTTTTAGCTTTATCTCATAGTGAGTGTGATATATCAGATTTGAATAAAGTTTTAGAAGTTTTTGAAAGTTATAAGCCTGATATAGTCATAAACTGTGCTGCCTATAACCTCGTTGATAAAGCAGAAAGCCAGTATTGGGATGCTTACAAAACAAACGCTTTAGGTGTCAGAAATTTAGCTTATGCATCAAATATTTATAATAGCTACTTTGTGACATACTCAACAGATTATGTTTTTGATGGGGAAAAAGAAGACGGCCTGTACACAGAGGAAGACACCCCAAATCCTCTAAACGAATACGGAAAAAGCAAGCTAACAGGCGAAAAGTGGATAATAGAAGAAAACCCCGAGAAATATCTAATATTTAGGACAAGCTGGGTTTATGGAGAAGGTAAGCAGAATTTTATTTATAAACTTATGCAATGGGCAGAAAATAATGAGTACTTAAAAATAGCTTATGACGAAATATCAGTTCCAACTTCAACAAGAACATTGGTTGATGTGACCTTAAAGGCATTAGAAAATGGGGTAATGGGTTTATACCATTTAACAAACTCAGGATATGCTTCAAGATATGAATGGGCAAAGAAAATCTTTGAGATAAAAGGAATAGATAAATTTATATATCCGGTTTCTAAAGAAATATTTAATCTACCTGCTAAAAGACCAAAGTTTTCCGCTATGAGTAATAGGAAACTGTCAAAAGAGTTAAACATAGAGATCCCAGGTTGGGAAGAGGAATTGGAAAGAATAGTGAATAAGGAGTCAAAATGAGAATACTTGTCACAGGTGTAGCAGGTTACATAGGAAGTCATGTAGTTAAAGTACTAGGAGAAAAAGGTTTTGAGGTTTTAGTTGTTGATAACCTTTCTAAGGGGCATAAAGAAGCTGTTCTATACGGTAAATTGGTCGTAGCAGATCTACAAGACAAAGCAACCTTAGATGTTATTTTTGAAGAGTTTAAACCAGATGCAGTTATGCACTTTGCTGCATTCATAGAGGTTGCTGAATCGGTTAAAGAACCTTTAAAGTACTACAAGAACAACACGCTTAATACAATAAACCTCCTTGAAGTTATGATAAAAAATAATGTGAATAGATTTATCTTTTTTTCTACCGCTGCAGTTTATGGAAATCCAGAAAAGATTCCTATTCCAGAAACAGAACCTATAAAACCTGTAAATCCTTATGGACAATCAAAAGCTTTTGTTGAAAAGATCCTTCAAGACTTTGATAGATCTTACGGCTTGAAATATGTTTCTTTAAGGTATTTTAATGCTGCAGGAGCTGATCCAGAAGGACACATAGGAGAAAGTCATAATCCAGAAACGCATTTAATACCCTTAATACTTAAAACTGCAAAAGGTGAAAAAGAAAGCATAAAGATTTTTGGAACGGATTACAATACTTTTGATGGAACGTGTATAAGAGATTACATTCACGTAGATGACCTTGCAGAAGCTCATATACTTGCACTTGAGTACTTGTTGGATGGAGGAAGTAGCGAAGTATTTAACTGCGGTTATGGACATGGCTATTCTGTAAAAGAAGTTATAGATACAGCTAAGAAAGTTACAGGAGTTGATTTTAAAGTAGAAGAAGTAGAAAGGAGGCCAGGATATCCTGCTGTTCTTGTTGCAGATAGCTCAAAGCTTAGAAAGACTTTAAGTTGGAAGCCCAAGTTTGATGACTTGAAGTACATCGTTCAGACTGCCTGGAATTGGGAGAGAAATAGGAAATTTTGATAGAGTAGCAAGTGATAAGTCACTTGGAAAGGAAGAGGGAGGAGTATGTTTGAATCCAGAATTCCTTGGTGGAAAAGGGCTTTTGATATAGGATTTTCCTTGTTTGCAATTATTATAACTTTACCTGTTATGATTCTAATTGCTATTGCTATAAAATTAACAGATGGTGGAAAGATTTTTTTTGTGCAGGAAAGACCGGGATTAAACGGTAGAAAATTTAAATTGTTAAAATTTAGAACTATGTATGAAAATAATGATAAGATTTTGAAAAAATATTTAAATGAAAATCCAAAAGCCAAAGAAGAGTGGAAAAAATATAGAAAATTAAAATCTTACGACCCAAGAGTTACACCTATAGGGAAATTTTTAAGGAAAACATCTCTTGACGAACTTCCACAATTTTTTAATGTGTTAAAAGGTGATATGAGTGTAGTTGGTCCAAGACCATATATATATAAAGAATTTGACGATTACAAGATTCCTGAAAATATTAGAAAAAAACTTTTATCTGTCAAGCCTGGTGTAACGGGTCTTTGGCAGGTAGAAGGAAGAAATGAGGCAACTTTTGAAGACAGAATTGATCTTGATTTAAAGTATATTGATAATATTTCATTTTTAGGAGACATAAAGATCATTCTAAAAACAATCTATGTAATGCTTACTGGAAAAGGAGCATATTAAAAGGGAATGTCCATAAAACTGTGTAAATCCTATCATACCTCAAGCCTCTCTACAAAAATCTCAGAAAGGGTCATACTGCTTTTTCATGTGCTCCCCTCCTTTAGGTTTAATTTTTACACACTTGGGTAGACACTCCCGTAGTTTAAATCTCTTTTGTTAGTTTATAGCCTAATCGGGGAAGCGTTTTGAGGTATTTACCTTTGTCTCCCAACTTTTTCCTCAGTCTGCTGATGTAGACATCTACCGTTCTCGTTGTCTCGTTGTGGTCGCTTCCCCATATCTTCTCTAAGAGCTCTTCTCGTGAAAAGAGTTCTTCAGGGTGTTCAAGGAAAAACTCTAAGAGCTGGAGCTCCGTCTTTGTTAGGTGAATTTGTTTTCCATCTACCGTTACAGACTTTGACTTCTTGTTCTCAACTATTCCCTCAAACTCTAAAACGTCTTTCTTACCGTAGCCTGCTCTCCTTAAAACGGCCTCAATTCTCGCTATTAGCTCCTTTATACTAAAGGGTTTTGTTACGTAGTCGTCTGCTCCCAGTGTTAGCCCTTTGACTTTCGTCTCCTCATCTCCGAGGGCTGTTAAGATTATTATTGGAGTTTCTCTGTTCGGAGTCTCCTTTCTAACCTTTTCGCACAACTCCAGCCCGCTCATTCCCGGAAGCATCAGGTCTAAAAGGACAATGTCGTATTTTTTCTCTTTAAGTCTGCTAAATGCCTCTTTTCCATCTAAAACCCAGTCTACAGAGAAACCGTAGTCTTCAAGTCTGTCTTTTGTCAGCTCTCCCAAGTTTTCGTCGTCCTCTATCAGAAGAATTTTTACCATGTAACCTCCTTACAGTTTGAAGTTGAAGGGAAGGAGCTCCCCGAGTGTAAACCTCTCCTCCTCCTTTCCGTTTGTAACAACTATTTCAAAGTCTTCTGTAAAGAACTCTGAAAGTACCTGTCTGCAGGCTCCACAGGGGTAGGGCATCACGTCAGGAGAATATATTAACATTTTGTAAAAATCCCTCTTTCCCTCTGAAACGGCTTTAAACACGGCTACTCTTTCGGCACACAAAGTTAGTCCGTAAGAGGCGTTTTCAACGTTTACTCCTGTTAAAGTTCCGTCGTCTCCTACCATAACTGCGGCTACCCTTACCTTTGAGTAAGGTGAGTAAGCGTTTTTAAGAACCTCTTTTACGATTTTCAGCATCTCTACCGTTTTCATTTAAACCTCCGGCCAGAAAAGGTTTTCCCTCTTTAGGTCTTCTATAAGCTCAAGAACTTCTTCGTCTGTAAGGTCGTGAAAGTCCTCATAGAAAGAGGCTACTGCAAAGGGGAGCTCCCTGCTCTCAACCAGACAGTAGACACCGTCGTAGAAGTTTTCAAGGAGCTCCTTCGTGTGGGTCGGACAGACGGGGGAGACTGCGTAAATCCTTTCAGGATTTAGTTTTTTGAGGAAGTTTGCCGCTGCAATTGCTGTATAGCCCGATGCAAAACCGTCGTCAACTACTACTGCTACTTTTCCCGTTAAGTCCTTGTATCCTTTTCCTCCTCTATAAACCCTGTTTCGCCTCTTAACTTCTTCTAATACCGTTTTCGTAATCTCTTCAATTGTTTTTGGTGAAAGATAGCCCTCAAACTCTGGATTGAGGTAAACAGTTCCGTCTAAGGTTACTGCTCCAAATCCCGCTTCGGGGTTCCAAGGAATGGGGAGTTTTCTTACGACTACTATGTCTAACGGAAGTTTCTTCTCTTTGGCAACTGCGTAGCCTACGGGAACTCCTCCTCTTGGAATGGCAAAGATTACGCTGTTCTCCGGGAGCTCTACTCCTCTGTGGAGCTCTACTCCTGCGTGGAGCCTGTTCCTAAATATGGCCATCTCTCCCTCCTCAATCTAAATTTTCTCTATTGAATATGGCGAAAGAGGTTAAAGTTGAAAAGCCTTAAGGTTGTTTTTAGAAACGGCGCCTTCGTTCCCGTTGAGCCCTGCTCGGTTCCCGAAGGGACTGAAGGAATTGTAGTTTACGTTGAAAGTGAAGGGCAGTTAGAGAATCCGAAGTGGTGGAATTTACTCTCCCTTCCTGATAAGAAGAAGAGAGCTCTCAAGAAGTTTTCCGAAAATCTCAGGAGAAGGGTTTCTTTCGACGACGTTAAGGTCGTTGAGAGGCCTGAAGGTTTTGAGATCTTCGTTTTGGTTGACGATGAGACGGGAGCTCTAAAACCTGCAATGGAGGAGGCCCTGAGAGTATACGAGGAGATGGGAGTTTACATCCCCCTTCAAGTAATCTCAAGGAGGAGGCTGAGCAGGTGGAGGGAGATGGGAAGTAGGGTTTACGCCGAAATTGAAGAAGGAGTTTCAATCGGATGAACAAGAAAGAGCTTGAACGCCTGCCCGTTATGAACCTTGAGGTAACAGACGTAAAGATTTACCCCTTTGATACCACCGGTGTTGGAGGAAACGTTAAGGCCGTTGCTACCGTCAGGATTAACGATATTTTAGAAATTAAGGACATAAAGATACTATATTCAAATAACGGCTACTTTATACAGATGCCGACGAGGAAGAGTAAAAGTGGAGAGTTTGTTCCTATAGTGAACCCGTTGAGTAAGGAGCTCTACCTCCACATAAGGAGGAAGGTTCTTGATGAGTATAAACGGATTATGGAGAAATACTATGGGAAAGGTTCTTTTGGGGATTAGCGTTTTAGGTCTGCTGCTTTCAAGTTGCACCTCGACTCAGTTTTCAAAGACAGACGCGGCGATGTTAGGGGCTTTAGGCGGTGCTGCAGTAGGTGCAGCTACCCACAAGCACTACAAGGCAAAGGCTAAAGACGCTGCTATCTACGGTGCAGTTGCTGGAGGAATCTTAGGATACGTTTTCGGAAGTGACCAGACCAGCACCCACACGGTTAACGCCGACACTGAATACGACGTCAAAACCAAAGACGGAAAGGTTATTCACGTTCACGAGAACTGGTATACCGTTGATAGCCAGCCTGCTCCTTCATCCCGCTAAGCTCTTAAAGTAGGTTATAAAGGGAACTACGATGCTTCTGTTCTCTGTGTAGATTCCTTTACTCTCCGAGTAGAGCTGTAGGAGCTTCTCACCGTCAACGATTAGGAGGTAAACGTAAACAAAACCTCTATGATAGAATGAAAGCAAGTTCACCACCAAATAGTGGTTAAGGAGGGTACTTTGGAAAGGAGGAAGTTCCTAAAGGACGTTGCAAAGGCGGGGGTTGGAGCTATTGCAGGACTGACTGTTGGCTCCGCAATGAGCTTTGCGTCTCAGAAGGAGATAAATCTTCCCTTACCTTACGTTAAGCTTGACCCTAAAAAGGTTGCAGACCTTGCCTACGACGGTTACTACCAGCATGAGTGTGCCTATGGAGTCTTTAACGCAGTAATCGGGGAGCTCCAGAGGAAGGTCGGCGGACCTTACCTTGGAATACCAACTCTCATGTTCTGGTATGGAGGCGGTGGAGCTGCCGGTTGGGGAACTCTGTGTGGAACTCTAAACGCAGCCGGAGCGATATTCAACCTTACCTGCCCTACTAAAGACTTTAAGGCTATGATTGACACACTCTACGACTGGTATCAGAAAACGCCTCTTCCGACATACATTCCCGGTAAAGGTAACTGGCGTAAACAGCCTTTTCCTGAGAGTGTTTCCCACTCTCCACTCTGTCACGTTTCTGTTCAGAGGTGGTGCAAGATGGCTTCTATTAAATTTGGAAGGCCGATTCTCTACAACAGTAAGGAAAGGTCTGAAAGGTGTGCAAGGTTAACGGCAACTGTTGCAGCTAAGGTAGTTGAAATGTTGAACGAATACCACTTCGGAAACTTTAAACCTCACAAAGTTGAAGGAAGTCAAAAAACAAAAATGGATTGTCGCCTCTGCCACGAAGTAACGATGAAAGAGCTATCTTAAACCAATTTAGTGAGGGTAACTGTGGAACTGGACAGGGAGTTTCTAAGGAGAATTCAGCTTCTCTTTTCAAACTTTACTCCAAAAACCCTTGCAAGCAACCCTTGTGCCCTTGAACCGGAACAGGTTGTTGACCTTATAAAGGAGGAGCAGGACTTTGTCATTTTAGACATAAGGACTCCTTTGGAGCAGGAACTCCTTGCTCCCCGACTGAAGAACACTCTCTACATACCGATGCACGAGCTCTTTAAAGAGGAAAACCTCAAAAGAATTCCCAAGGATAAGACAGTTTTTGTTCTCTGCCACACAGACAGAAGGGCTACTGCAGCCGTTGTAGCTTTAAGGCTTTTAGGTTTTGATAAAACTTTCGTTTTAAGGGGTGGAGTTGTAGAGCTCTCCCGGGTTGTAGGAAAGGAGCTTTACAACAGGCTGTTTTAAGCTGGTGAAGGGGGAGGAACTCCCCCTCTCTTAAAACGTTAAAACTTTGTCGCTGTCTAAAATCCATTCAACTAAGTCGTTCATAGTTGCTTTCTCGGTTCCCTCGTAGTAGGGCTTACCCTTGTGGATACCGCACCTTGCCATACAAGTCCCGCAGACCTTTACGGGAACTCCCTTTGCGATAAGGTCTTTCAGCATTGCAACCAAGTCCTGATCATAAAATTCCGGCTTTATAGTTTCGTTCCTTGCAAGGTCAACGGCGTCGTTCATAAGGAAAATCCTTACAACTGCTCCCTTCTCAAGGAGTTTCCCTGCAAGCCTTAAGGCGTTCCAAGTTACATCAGTTCCGTCGTAAGGTTCCCTGTTGAGAATCAAAAGAACCTTCATGCTTACCTCCTTTATCTGTTTAGAACTTCTTTTAAAAATTTACCAGTCCAGGTATCGGTTTTTGCAACCTCTTCGGGAGCTCCAGTAGCAACCACTCTTCCTCCCCTCTCTCCACCTTCGGGGCCGAGGTCAATGATCCAGTCGGCACACTTGATAAAGTCAAGGTTGTGTTCAATCACTATTACCGTGTTCCCCTTGTCAACAAGCCTTTGGAGAACTTCTATCAGTTTTTTAACGTCGTGAATGTGAAGGCCGGTTGTCGGCTCGTCAAGAATGTAGACGGTTTTTCCAGTTCCCCTCTTAGAGAGCTCCCTTGCAAGCTTAACCCTCTGGGCTTCTCCTCCTGAGAGGGTAGTTGCAGGCTGGCCAAGTTTAATGTAGCCAAGCCCCACGTCGTAGAGGGTTTTCAGCTTGTTGAAGATTTTCGGGTGATTTCTGAAAAACTCCATTGCCTCTTCAACCGTCATCTCTAAAACATCGTAAATGTTCTTGCCCTTGTAGGTGATTTCAAGGGTTTCCCTGTTAAATCTTTTCCCACCGCAAACGTCACAAGTTACGTAGACGTCCGGTAGGAAGTGCATCTCTATCTTTACAACTCCGTCCCCTTTACAGGCCTCACACCTTCCACCGGGAACGTTGAAGGAGAACCTTCCCTTCTTATAGCCCCTTGCCCTTGCCTCTGGAGTTGCGGCAAAGAGCTCCCTTATCGGTGTAAACACGTCAATGTAGGTTGCGGGGTTTGACCTCGGAGTTCTACCTATCGGAGATTGGTCAACTCTGACGACCTTGTCAACGTGTTCAAGCCCCTCAATCCTTTCGTGCTTTCCGGGAATCACCTTACTGCCGTAGATCTCTTTGGCTAAAGCTCTGTAAAGTATTTCATTTACAAGGGTTGACTTACCTGAACCTGAAACTCCGGTAACGCAAACCAATAATCCTAAAGGAAACTCAACTGTAATGTTCTTAAGGTTGTGTTCAGACGCTCCAACCACTTTCAACCACTTGTCTGTAGGCTTTCTCCTCTTCTTTGGGATTTCTATTGATAGTTTCCCGGAAAGGTATTTCCCCGTTAGGGACTTCGGGTTTGACTTGATTTCCTCTGGAGTTCCTGTAGCAACGACCTTTCCTCCATGGACTCCGGCTCCGGGACCCATATCAACTACGAAGTCTGCACTCTCAATCGTCTCTACGTCGTGTTCAACTACGATTACAGTATTTCCCAGGTCTCTCAAGTTCTTGAGGGTATCAATCAGCCTTCTGTTGTCTCTCTGGTGAAGTCCGATGCTGGGCTCGTCTAAAACGTAGAGGACGCCTGAAAGCTTTGAACCTATTTGAGTTGCAAGTCTTATCCTCTGAGACTCACCACCGGAGAGGGTTGATGTTCTCCTGTCTAAGGTTAGGTAGTCAAGACCGACGTCTAAGAGGAACTTGAGCCTGTTCTTTATCTCCTTTAGGATTCTCTCTGCAATTACTCTTTTCTGTCCCGTAAACTCAAGCTCTTCAAAGAACCTGTAGCACTTTCCAACTGTCATAGACTCAACTTCAGCTATGTTCTTTCCTCCAATCTTTACAGAGAGGGCCTCTTGGTTGAGTCTCCTTCCCTTACAGGACTTACACTCAACTTCTCTCAGGTATGGTTCTATCAATTCCTTCACATAGTCTGATTCACTCTCGTGGTAGCGCCTCTCAAGGTGGGTAATTATCCCTTCAAAGTAGTAAGGCCTGTAGTTCCCCCTGCTGTAGGGAACTGTGTTGAAAACCCTTATAGGCCTTTTTTCGGAGTAGAAGAGGAAGTTAAACTCCTCATTGCTTAGCTCTTTAACCGGAGTGTAGGGAGAGATTCCAAGCTCCTCGCACCCCGTTTCTATTAAATCAGCTAAATACTCAAACTTTGCCCTGTTTGAGAGCTCCACAGATTCAACAACGGGAGCGTTAAAGTCTAAAAGGAGCTCAGGGTCAACTGCAAGCCGAAAGCCGAGCCCTCCACACTCAGGGCAGGCCCCAAGTGGGCTGTTAAAGGAAAAGAGCCTCGGGGAAATTTCTCTAAACGAAAATCCACAGATGGGGCAAGCTCCTTTCGTAGAGTAGGTCTTCTCTTCCTTTGTCTCGTAGTTCTGAACGGTTACAAGGCCTTCTGAGAGGTTAACGGCTATCTCAACAGAGTCTGCTATCCTGCTTTTAGACTTCTCGGTAACCTTTAGCCTGTCAACAATTACTTCAAGTGTGTGCTTTACCTTCTTTTCAAGCTTAATGTCTAAAACCTCTTCAGCCCTGTACTCTTTACCGTCTATCCTAAACCTTCTGAATCCCTGTTTGACGAGTTTCTCAAGGAGCTCCCTGTGCTCTCCTTTCCTCTCCCTGACAACCGGAGAGATGATGATTACCCTCTTCCCCTCAAGTTTTAAAACCCTGTCAACTATCTCCTGAACTGTTTGGGGCTCAATTGGAACGTTACACTTAGGGCAGTAAGGAGTTCCAACCCTTGCAAAGAGGAGCCTCAAGTAGTCGTGAATTTCTGTAGTTGTTCCAACGGTTGACCTTGGGTTCTTTGAAACTGTCTTTTGCTCTATTGAGATTGCAGGAGAGAGCCCCTCAATCAGGTCAACGTCGGGCTTCTCCATCAGCTGGAGGAACTGCCTTGCGTAGGCAGATAAACTCTCTACGTACCTCCTCTGTCCCTCGGCGTAGAGAGTATCAAAGGCCAGAGAAGACTTACCGGAGCCTGAAACTCCAGTGATAACGACAAGTTTATTCTTCGGTATCTCAAGGTCAACGTTTTTTAGGTTGTGCTGTCTTGCGCCTTTGATGATTATTCTGTCCTTCATGGAGCTCCTTATATCCGGTTTCCCACAAGAAAATTAGCCCGGAAATCCTCTTTTGGAAGGGGTTATCCTTCCTTTCATGATACAAAGCATAGACTTAATCTATAACGTATAACTGCAATATAGAAACTTTTGCCTTGAAATTTTAACTGCTAATTATTATCATTCTCATTACAACAAATCAAATCAAAAGGAGGAGGCGATGGCATTAGTAGGTCAAAAAGCTCCAGAGTTCTGCCTAAACGCTTACGACCCGATTAAAAAGGGCTACACAGAGGTAAAACTCTCCGACTACGCAGGAAAGTTCTTGGTCCTCTGTTTCTACCCTGCAGACTTTACTTTCGTCTGCCCAACTGAAATTGCTGCAGTAAACGCAAAGATTGACGAGATTAGGGCTCTTGGAGCAGACGTTCTTGCTATCTCAACAGACACCCACTTCAGCCACCAGATCTTCTGTGAAACGGAACCTCTTCTCAAGGACCTTAAGTTCCCACTTGCAGCAGACCCAACAGGAGCAACTGCAAGGGCTTACGGCGTTTACATTGAGGAAGCAGGACTTGCCAGGAGGGGAAGGTTCATCATCAACCCAGACGGCGTTATCGTAGCCGAGGAAGTTCTTAACCCACCTGTTGGAAGGAACGTTAACGAGCTTCTCCGTCAGCTTGAGGCTTGGAAGTACGTTTACGAGCATCCAGATGAAGTTTGCCCAGCAAACTGGAGACCTGGTAAGAAGACACTTAAACCCGGTCCGGATATTGCCGGAAAGGTTGGAACAGTTGTTACTATTGACGAGATCCTTTCCTAATAGAAGGGGGGTGGAGCCCCCCCTTTAACTACTTAAGAACAACGTTTTTCCAGTAGTTCCCAACCATTTCCTTAGTTAATTCAGGAAGGGGAACGTAACCTAACTTCGCTGCAACCTCATCTCCGTTCTTAAACGCCCAGTCAAAGAACTGAATTACAAGCTTGTTTCTCTCTTTCTTCTCCCTTGGAAGGAGAATCATGCTTGCTGCCGTTAGAGGCCAGCTGTCCTTACCGGGCTGAAGGAGAAGGTTTCCGGGTAAGTAAAAGTGGCTTTCCGGCTTCCAGCTTGCGTGGGAAGCGGCAGCCTTGAACGACTCTTCACTTGGTTTTACAAAGTCTCCGTCTTTAGATTGGAGTTGTGCAGCCTTCAGGTTGTTCTGAAGCTTGTAAGCGTACTCAACGTATCCAACTGCTCCAGGAGTCTGTATTACGTAGTTAGTAACCCCTGCGTTTCCTTTAGCTCCAATTCCAACAGGCCAGTTAACAACTTTTCCGTGGCCAACTTTGTCCTTCCACTCAGGGCAAACCTGACTCAGCCAGTAGGTAAAGTTCCAGGTAGTTCCAGAACCTTCTGCCCTGTGGATAACAGTAATCTTCTGGTGGGGTAGCTTAAGGTTTGGGTTGTCTTTCTTTATTTCGGAGTCATCCCAGTATTTAACTTTACCCATGAAGATGTCACAAACTTCTCTGTTTGAGAGTTTAAGTTCTGTATCACCTACTCCTGGAAGGTTGTAAACGACTACAATTGAGCCGATGATTGCCGGGAACTGGTAGAGTTTCCTCTTATCAAGCTCCTGTGGTGAGAGCATCTTGTCTGAACCGCCGAAGTCAACTGTCCTTTCAGTTACCTGTCTGATACCTCCACCGGAACCGATTCCTTGGTAGTTGACCTTTACTCCTGTAGCTTCTTCGTATCCTTTAGCCCAGTTTACGTAAACTGGATACGGAAAAGTGGCTCCTGCTCCGTTGATTACAACTTTTGATTTTTGGGGAGCTTCCTTTTCAGCTCCTTTCTCTGCTTTCTTCTCTCCTCCGAAACACCCAAAGAAGAGAACGGCCGATGAGAGGGATATAGCTATCAGTTTTCTCATTCTGCTCTCCTCCAGTCAGTTTTTAGGTTAAGTATATAAAAAAGGGGGGAGGCCCCTTACCATTTAACTTGAGCTACTCCCATAAGTGTGTTCTTATCCTTCCCACTTTCGTTTATGAGTCTGTCGTTTGCAAGGGTAAACCTTACATGGTTGCTGTAGTTCCACCAGGCACCGTATACGAAGTGTTTCCTCGTGTCGTCTGACTTGTCGTCGTTGGGATCCCAGTGGTCGTACCTTCCAAATAGCCCTACAGGGTAACCTGTGAAAGGTTTGAGTTTTAAGTCTCCGTTAACAGAATAACCTTTCTGTGTAACGTCATCTCCTTCGTAGTAGTCATCCTTATCCCAGATATACTGGGCAGCAACTAAGATGTATGGGTTGTTGTAAACGGCGTGAACTTGGTAGATGTGTCTGTCCATGTCTTGACCTTTTAAATCAAATATGTGGGCTGTATGGCCTGAAAGTGTGAAGCCGTCAAACAGGTTAAGTGAGAGCCTACCCTCTAAAGACTTTCCGAAGTGGTTGCTGTTCTCCTCTCCGTGGTAGCCCTCTCCGTTGAAGATTCCAAAGCTCCAGGATGCTATTCCATACTTCCCTTTAAAGTTTGCTCCTAAATCTGCAGAGTTGATAAGCCCTGCACCTTCGTGGTTCTCAATGAGAGTTTCCTCTACGTCCCTGTGGAGCCACCCGTGGTGTTCTTCCCAGTCTATCCAAGGCCTGTGGGCAAGTCCCAACTCAACTCCGGTGTAAGGTAGCACGTTGTGGAAGTAAACGTAGGCGTACTTAAGTCTTGTAACGTATGAACCGTCTAAATCACCAGCCTTATCTCCATTTTTGTCTTTTACTTGATGAACGTCTAATGTTGTTCTGAAGTAGTCTTTGTCGTTGAAATATCCTCGGAGTTCCACGTAGTTCCTCGTGACTTTGAAGGCATTTTTGTGGTTAGGGTTCTTTAGGTCGGCGTCGTAGTGTATGTAGGCCGTTCCTTCCACCTTTATTTTCTTATCTTTACTTACTACAGGGGTTGCCTCTGTCCTGCTTTCAGGGATTTTAATCTCTACAGGTTTTCTTCCGGGGCCGGGGGTCAGGTAGAGCCTACCCTTATCGTCTACGTAGAGGTGGCTGACAGGAGCTCCGTTTATAAGTATCGTATCAGCCTTAGAGCTCCCAACTGCTGCTACGACGGTTAGTGCGGCAACAGAAATCGCTTTCCTTATCTTCATACTTACCTCCTTTAACTCCTTGTTCGAAGAGAGTTTATTTCATAAAGTGTTAAGAAAGTGTTAAACTATGAAAAATTTCGGGGGTATTAACTTTGAGGAAGTTCATTCTTACCCTGATGCTCTTTCTCTTTTCGTGTGCCTATACACTTACCGTTCCTGAGTCTGAGCTTAACAAGAGGCTTCAGGAGGCCTTTCCTATTAAAAAAGAGGTATACCTGAGCCGGGTTATCCTTGACAACCCAAAGCTAAGGCTGATAGGCAAGAACGAAGGTGAAATTGTTTTTGACTTAGACGTTATCCCACCGATAGGGAAAGAGATTAAGGGAAAGGTTGACGCTGTAGGCAGCTTTACTTTTGATAGAAAGACAAAAACACTCTACCTCGTTAACCTTGAAACCAAGAGCGTTACCGTTAACGGCAAGCCCCTTTTAACTAAGGATACCGGAGAGCTCCTTTCACTCATCTTCAGAAGCGTTCTCAATAAAGTTCCCGTTTACCGGTTTGAAGGCGGGAAGGCAAAACTCATAAAAGACGTTAAAATTGAAAAGGGGAAGGTAGTTGTCAGGCTGGGAGTTTGACCGACTCTGAAAGGAAGTAGAGGGTAGAAACCGTTAAGAAGAAACCCACTACTTCAAAAAAGCTGAATAGCAGCTTTGAAATGGTTTCTCCCAATTTCTTCTCAATAAAGTTGGAAGGCTCAAGGACGGCGGAGGGGGAAGAAGAAGACAACAAAGAGCACGAGTTTAACTATAAATCAGTCTCTACTTCTTCTTGGATAGGTATTTCGCTATTAACCTTGAAACAGGGAAGTTCTTGGTCTCGTTGGCAAGGTTTAAGGGCGTTTTCCCTCTGTCGTTCTTAACTGTCGGGTCGGCGCCGTTTTCTAGCAGGACTTTTGCAACTCTAACGGTTCCCGGTGTTGTTCCGCAGTAGTGAAGAGGTGTATTTCCGTAGTTGTCTTTTGCGTTGATGAGAGCTCCGTGTTTTATGAGGAGCTCTGCCATTTTAGGTCTGTTGTAGATAGCCGTAAGGTGAAGAGGTGTGTATCCGTATTTATCCTTTGCGTTAACGTCTGCTCCTTTCTCAATTAAGAGCTTTGCAACGTTGTAGCTTCCCCTTACGACTGCCTCGTGAAGGGGAGTAAACCCGAAGTAATCCTTTGCGTTTACCTTTGCTCCGTGCTCTATGAGGAACTTTGCAAACTCCGTGTTGTTGGCATCAACTGCGTAGTAGAGGGGAGTCTGATCAAACTTGTTCCTAAAGTCAACGGGAACTTTTCCCGAAGATATAAGCTCTTCGGCCTTTTTGAAGTTGTTAATCCTTAGTGATAGGAAAAACTCCCTGACGGTTTTTTTGTCAATCTGAACGGTTGTCTGACCGGCGAAGCTATTTAGGGTCGGTGCGGTTAGAAGCAGTGCCAGTGTTAGAAGTGCTGCTCTTCTCATCTTCTCTCTCCTTCAGCTCTTCAAGTGTTGATACAAGGCCGTCAAGGTCTTTAACTTCTACGTATAGTTTCCTTTCCGGGGTAAATACTGTGTTTTTCTCTTTTACAAACTTAACTAACCTCTCGGGAGAAACTGCAGTCTCATTTCCGAAAGAGATCATAGCCTTTCCTGAAGGGGAAACGGTTATCTCCTTAATACCCAACTCCCTTGAGAGTTTCTTAACCCTCATCACTTTAAACATGTTGATTATCGGGTCTGGCAGGTAGCCCCTTATCTCTTTTAGTTTCTCCATAAGCTCCTGTGGGTTTTCTGATGAAGCTATCTGTGAGTAGAGCTTTACTTTCTCTTTCGGGTCCTCTACGAAATCCTCCGGTATGAAGGCTTCGTATGGAAGGTTCAGTTTAACGTCTTCCTCCTCTTCCTTTTCTTTAATGACCTCCTCAAAGAGCTTCATGTAGAGATCCAAACCTACAGACTCCACAAACCCGCTCTGTTTTGGCCCTAAGAGTGTTCCGGCACCTCTTATTTCAAGGTCTTTCAGAGCAAGCTGGAATCCCCCTCCTAAAGGAGAGAGCTTCTTCATAGCTTCAAGTCTCTTTGCCGCTTCTGGATTCAGTTTTACTCCCGGAGTAGTCAGTAGGTAGCAGTATCCCTTCTCAACTCCCCTTCCTACCCTTCCTTTAAGCTGGTAGAGTTGGGATAGTCCGAACCTCTCTGCCCCTATAACTATCAGCGTGTTTGCAGACGGAACGTCAAGTCCCGACTCAACGATTGAGGTCGCAACTAAAACCTGAACTTTTCCCTCAAAGAACTGGTGCATAACCTTCTCTATCTGGGAAGGTTTCATCTGGCCGTGAACTACTTCAGCCTTTACCTCCGGGAAGAAGCTTTCAATTTTCTCCTTTATAAGTGGAAGTTCTTCTATGTCGTTGTGAACTATAAAGACCTGGCCCTTTCTGGAGAGCTCCCTCTCAACTGCCGCCTTCAGTATTGAGTCTGAGAACTTACCTACAACGACCTTTGTTCCCCTTCTACCTGCCGGAGGCGTCTCTATGAGTGAGATATCCCTGAAACCTGAAAGTGCCGAGTAGAGGGTTCTGGGAATGGGAGTTGCAGAGAGGTAAAGAACGTCTATGTTTGTCTTCATCTTTGTCAGTTTCTCTTTTGTTTTAACGCCAAACCTGTGCTCCTCGTCAATTATTAGAAGGCCTAAATCTTTAAACTCAACGTCGTCTTGGGTGAGCCTATGGGTTCCGATTACTATGTCAATTTCTCCGTTTTTCAACCTTTTTAGAATTTCGATCTGCTCTCTCTTTGTTTTGAAACGGGACAGGAGCTCTATCCTGACGGGAAATCCGGCAAACCGCTTTTTAAAGGTTCTATAGTGTTGGTCTGCCAAAACTGTTGTTGGAGCTATAAGGGCAACCTGCTTTCCTGCAGAGACCGCCTTCATAGCAGCTCTCATTGCAACTTCTGTTTTTCCAAACCCTACGTCTCCACAGATGAGCCTGTCCATAGGTTTTTCAGACTCCATGTCCCTGTAAACTTCCTTTATTGCCCTCTGCTGGTCGGAAGTTAGCCTATACGGAAACTTTTTCTCAAAGAGCTTTAAAAGTTGCGGATCTCCGATCAGTTTCTCTTTTCTTGAGCTCTTTCTCTTCCTGTAGAGTTCCGCAAGCTCTTTTGCAAACTTAATTAGTGATGCCCTTATTCTCCTCTCAAGGTTCTTCCAGGATGTTCCACCGAGTTTGTCAAGTTTAGGTTTTTTACCCCTGTAGCCTGAGTATCTGTATATCCTGTCTATCTGCGTAAAGGGAGCGTATAGCTTCTCCCCACCTGCATACTCTATTTCAATGAAGTCGTAAGTTTTTCCTCCTATCTCTCTGCTTACAATTCCCTGAAATATTCCTATTCCGTAGTCTCTGTGAACGACTAACGTTCCCGGTTCAAAGGTGGTTATGTCCTCTCTCTTTACTACAGGAATTTCAACGTCACCTTCAACTACCCACGCCAGTTTCTTCTCATCGAACCTAAATCCGCCAGACGACTTTCCCTTTTCAGGTGTAAACTCAATTCCCAGAACTTTGAAAAGCTTTTCTGCTTCTTCTCTGAAGGTTTCGCTTGTGTAGATGAGCCTTACTTTCTTCCCCTGAAGGGTCTTTGCTATCTCTTTTATGTTTTCCTCTGAAACGTATGGAAGTGGAGATATTGAGAGGTCTATAGTGTCTTTTACGGGCTTTTCGTATATGAGCAGTTTGGGTTGGGGGAGCTCCCTATCAACAAATTTTTCCGGCCTTGAGGAGTCTATACCTTCCCGCCTTAAAAGCCGGTAGTTTTCCTCTACCTGTTTTAAGAAGGATTCGGCAGATGCCCTTACCTGATCGGGCTCAACAAAAACGGCTTTAAACTTTCCCAAGTAGGCAGATACCGAAACGGTCTCTAAAACTTCCGGAAGGAACTTGTCAGCTCCGCTTAGCTCCCCCAAAAGGGCGTGCCTCTCTGCCAGTTCTTCGTCTATCTCAGAGAGTTTCTTTAGGACTTCTTTTGTTGGAGGGAGCTCCAGCGTAGGAACCAGCGTAAACTCCTCCGTTTCCTTTCCGTTCACTTTTAGGGTTTCAACTTCGTCTCCAAAGAGTTCTGCCTCTACCCTTTCGTCCTCCGGAGTTACCACCTCAAGGTAGCTTCCCTTTAGGGAGAACTCTCCCCTTTCAGGTTCACTCTCAACTCTTCTGTACCCAAGCTCTGTAAGTCTTTCAGGAAGGTTCTCTACCTCTTTTCCTCTCTTTAAGGTTAGAGAGAGTTCTATCAGTATTTCGGGAAAGATTACCCTCTGAAGAAGGGCTTGTGGGGTTACAATAAGGTAGTGAATCTCCTCTTCTATGAGTTTAAAGAGCGTTTTGAGCCTTTTATACTGGAGAGTTGAAAGGGGAGACGAGATGTCAAGGGGTGGAGTATCCCACCTTGGAAGGTATAGGGCTTTAAGCCCTACCCTTTTTAAGTCTTCTGTTAAACCTTCTCCCAGCTGTTCGGTAGGAACGACGACGACGGCAGGGTAGAGGAGTTTAAAGAGCTCTTTTAGAAGGATTGCTTTGGAGCCGCCGGGAGCTCCTCTTACCTTTGCTTGACCCTTTTTAAGCTGAGATGAGATTAGCTTAACGTTCCTCTCAAACATTAACTCTCTTTCATTTCAAGGAGCTTTGCTTCCCTTTGCATTAGCCTGTTAAAGAGTGTATCCCAGAAGACCTCCATCTTGCCGCCGGCGTGCTCTCTGAAAAAGGCTATAGAGTCCTCTATTTCCCCTTCAAACCTCTCAAAGAGGTCGTCGTTTAGAAGACCTCTGTCTATCTTATCTTGGTTATAGAGGAAAAAGTCTGCAACGATGGTTCTTGCAAGCCTTTCAACCTTAGACTCTGTTGCCATCTTATCCTCCAAAGTGGGATAGAAGCTTTGAGAGAACGCTCTTTAAGTTCCTCCTGTCAACGACCATGTCTATAAGGCCGTGTTCAACTAAGAACTCAGACCTTTGAAAACCTTTAGGAAGTTTCTGCCTTATTGTCTGTTCAATGACTCGGGGGCCGGCGAAACCGATCAGAGCCTTGGGCTCTGCAATTATCACGTCTCCAAGAAAGGCGAAGCTTGCCGACACTCCACCCATCGTTGGGTGGGTCAAAACTGTAATAAACGGCACCCCCCTTTCCTCAAGGCGTGCAAGGGCTGCCGAAGTTTTTGCCATCTGCATTAGAGAAACTACCCCTTCCTGCATTCTGGCGCCGCCGGAAGCGGTTATACAGATGAAGGGGATACCTTCCTCGGCAGCCCTTTCGGCGTTCCGCGTTACCTTCTCGCCGGCCACCGAGCCCATACTTCCACCCATGAACCTAAAGTCAAAACAGCTAACTAAAACCTCTTTTCTCTCTATCCTTCCCTTTGCGTTTACAACTGAGTCTTTAAGTCCTGTCTTCTTCTGGGCTTCCTCAATCCTCTGGGTGTAAGTTTTCCTGTCCTTGAAACCCAAAAGGTCTTTTGGGGAGAGCTCCCCGTCAAGCTCCTGATAATCTCCGTTGTCAAAGAGCATGTATAGCCTTTCTTTGGCAGGGACGGGGAAGTGGTATCCACACTTGGGACAGACCCAGCTGTTGCTCTCAAGCTCCCCCCTAAAGAGAAAGGCTTTACACTCTTCACACTTGAGCCACAGCCCGCTGGGAAGCTGCAGCTGGCCCTTCTCCTGAGGGGTCTTTTTCCTCTTAAAGAGCTTTTCTAACATCTATTAACCTCTAAAGCAGGCAATTTCTGGGAGCAAGTTCAGGAGCTCCCTGAACGCCTCTGAGGATATTGTATAGTAAACCTTGTTCCCTTTCCTCGTTTTTGCAACTATTCCTTTATACCTGAGGGTTCTTAGGTGTTGTGACAGAGAGGACTGAGAAATGCCCAGCTCCTGCTCAAGGTCTGTAACGCACATAGGCTTGTCCTTCAACGTAAAGAGTATCTTTAGCCTTACCGGTGAGGCAAGGGCTTTGAGGCTCTCTGCCCCTTCTTCAATTCTCTCGTCGTTAAGGATGATATTCTCTCTTTCCTGCTTGGCCATATCTCCTCCCAAGGAATGTATTTATGTCTATTTTACACAATTTAAAATATAAAACAAATAGAATGGAAACTTAAAATTGTTTAGCGCTTAATATAGAATTATTGCCCTATACTTTCAAGTAATTTAATTAATTAGGAGGTAGTGAATGAAAGAACTTAAGACGGATAGAGCTCCCTTCCCGGTAGCTCCCTATTCACAGGGAATTCTCTACGGAAACTTCATATTTACTTCCGGCCAGCTTGGCATTGACCCCAAAACTGGGGAACTCTTAAAGGACTTTGAAGACCAATCCCTTCAGGCTCTTAAGAACCTTGTTGCCGTCGTTGAGTCGGCAGGAGGTAGCAGGTGCAGTATCGTTAAAGTTACCGTTTACCTTACAGACATCTCTAAGTTTTCCGTTTTTAACAAGGTTTACGGTAGGTTTTTTAAAGACTGCCCCGTTAAACCGTGTAGATCTGCAGTTGGAGTTAAGGAGCTCCCTCTGGGTGCTCAGGTGGAGGTGGAATGTATAGCAATAAGGGGGTAGGAACCCTTTACGTTGTTGCAACTCCCATAGGGAACCTTGAGGACATAACCTACAGAGCCGTTAGGGTTCTCAAAGAGGCCGACCTTATAGCCTGTGAGGATACAAGGAGAACGAAAAAACTCCTTTCGCACTTGGGAGTAGAGGGTAAAAAACTGCTTCCCTACCACGAGCACAATGAGAGAAAACAGGCTGAAAGACTCATTTCTCTGATTAAGAAGGGGAGCTCCGTTGCCCTGGTTTCAGATGCCGGGACTCCCTGCATTAGCGACCCCGGTTACAGGCTCGTCAGTTTAGCAAGGGGGGAAGGGATCCCTGTCGTTCCCGTTCCCGGCCCGTCTGCCGTCGTTACTGCTCTTTCCGGATCAGGCTTTCCTACAGACCGGTTTTTCTTCGGTGGGTTTCTTCCAAGGAAGGAGAAGGCACTTAAACAAGAGCTTTCTGAAGCGTTTACAAGACCTTATACTTCCGTTTACTACGAGTCTCCCCACAGGGTTGAGAGAACTCTGAAGGTTATCTCAGAGCTATACCCCGACAGGGAGGTGGGAGTTTACAGAGAGATTACCAAAGTTAACGAGGAGTTTTTAAAAGGAAAAGCAGGAAAGCTCCTCAATTACCTCGTTTCGGAGGGGAAGGTTAAGGGGGAGTTTGTTCTTCTGATTCCTCCCTCTGAAAGCGAGCCTGAAGGTGAGGTTGATTTAAAGGGGATTTTAAGGGAGCTCCTCTCTCAAGGTTTGTCAGTAAAGGAGGCCTCTAAGGAGGCCGCCAGAAAGACAGGCCTCCCAAAGCGGGAAATATACAGAAAGGCACTTGAGCTACTGGGTAACGGCAATTGAAGGTTTACAAGGAATTAGCTCTCCGTCCTTATACTCGTAGGCCTTTATTTTACAAGGACCTCCTATGTAGCGTTCAACGTCAACGAAGGAGGCATACTTAACTTTAAACCACTTGACGGTAAATTCAAAGGCTACCATTGGGTCAAAGTCTTTACAGCTGTAAGCGTCTAAGCTGAAGAATTTCTCTTCCGGCCAGGTGTGGATCGTGCAGTGGCTCTCAAGCCAGATAGAGACGCCTGAAACCCCGCTGTCTTCCGTTGCCCTTCTCTTTAAAACCTCTTCCATAATCTCAAGAGTCCTGCTCTTAACGTTTTCCTCAGACAGTCTCTTAACAAACTGTTCAAGCTCTGACTGGGCAAAAGGGAAACGGGCAACTATAGGAGGGTAAACAAGGGTCATGTCTATCTTCCGGGAGAGTTCCTCCATGTAGTCGTAAATAGGTTGAATCGTGTTTATTCTTGTTATGTCTAAAACAACTGCGTCCATCATAATGTGTCTTCCAACAAATTCCATGGCGGCCTCCTTAAAAGAAGGATTACTTTTTAAGAGGAACAACATCTACTGTTACAGTTGCTTCAATATCTTTAAAGAGGTGAACTTTAACCTCGTAAGTCCCTGTTTCCCTTATGGGTTTTTCAAGTATTATCTGCTTCTTCTCTACGTCTTCAAATCCTGCCTTGTGAAGTGCCTTCTCAATCTGTGAAGTCGTAACGGAACCAAAGAGCTTTCCTTCTTCTCCGGCCTCGTGCTCAATCGTAATCCTTGTGACGTTGAGTTTCTCGGCAAGCTCTTTAAACCTTTGGAGTTGCCTTTCAGCCTTCTTCTTAAGTGACTGAAGCTCGTTCTTAACTCTTCTTATGTTTGACTCTGTTGCCGGGAGGGCAAAGCCTGAAGGTATCAGGTAGTTTCTTGCATAACCGTCCTTTACCTTTACAATGTCTCCAACCTTTCCGAGGTTTTCCATATCCCTAAGAAGGATTACTTCCATCTTCCTTACCTCCTTTCAGTTTTCTAAAGTTTAGTTTCTGGTCAAGCAGTCCCAAAAAGAGAGTTGTTAAAAAAAAGCCGGGTGGAAAGATAAATATGAGAAGTCCAGTTATCAACTTCCAGGTTGTTGATAGTTTCGGGAAGAACCAAAGAAAGACCGATATTCCTTGAACTATAAAGAGCGTAATTGATACAACTAAAACGTTCACAGCTGCTACTTTTAGGTCACCTTTACCTAACAGGGTGGCTATTGCTGATATGGTGAAGAGGAGAACGTTCCAGAAACCGAACCTTATCTCCGTAACCGGGGGGAGCTCCTTTACAATCCAGTTTGCTACCCCGTAGGTAAAGGTTGAATAGATTGTAGAAGAGAGAAAGTAAATGGAGTATCTGTATTTTGATACCTCCGCAAACTCCCTCTTTACCTCTGGTGGGAGGCCGATTAGCGTCTCCTCTAATGCGGTAAATAGCGTAAGTAGGAGAGCTCCGCCTAAAACGGCTGCCGAAGCCCCCGTTCTTTTAAGGAGAAGGTAAACGGGAGCCAGCAGTATCATAGAGATTACGTCTAAAACGGCACTTTTGCTCAGAACAAAAACGGTTAAGACTGCAAGTACCGAGAGAAGGAGTGTAACCGGAGCTCCACCGTTTGTGTAGCTGTAGATAAAGAGGGCAGGAATAAACAGAGAAAGCCCCAGCCCTAAAGGTAGGAGGCTGGAGCTCCCCATCATTAATCCGGAAGCTACCGTTAAAAAAAACAGTGCTACAGGCGGCTTAAGGTTTCTCATTCTCTTTAGTCCATCTTAACGAAAGGTAAGAGGGCTAAGTGTCTTGCCCTTTTTACTGCTCTTGCGAGCTGTCTCTGGTGTTTTGAGCAGACTCCAGATATTCTCCTTGGGATTATCCTTCCCCTTTCAGAGATAAAGGACTTAAGTAGGTCAACGTTCTTATAGTCAATTCTCTCTATCTTTTCTGCACAGAACTTACAGTATTTCTTCCTTCTTATAAACCTTCTCTGAGGAATTGGATTAGCCATCTTCTACCTCCTTAAAATTCTATGTCGTCAATTTCTTCAGGTTCTTCAATTTCCCTTCTTGGGTCAAGGGCAGCAACCCTTTCTGCCCTAACTTCAATCCGGCTTCTCCTCTCTCCAGACTCGGTTTCCCAGCTGGACTGTCTCAAACTTCCTTCAACCAAAATCCGGGTTCCCTTGTTGAACCTGCTCACTGCCCTGTCGGCAGCTTTACCCCAAACAACAACATCTATAAACAGCGTATCCTCCTGCCAGTTGCCGTTCCTGTCCTTGTAAGGCCTGTTTACCGCAATCCTAAAACGGGTAAAGGGAATTCCGTCATTTGTATGCTGGAGTTGAGGGTCAGCAACTAACCTTCCAATCAGGAAAACCTTGTTAAGGTTGGCCATTACTCTTCTCCCTTATTTTCTTCAGCGGTAGTTACAGGTTCCTTTTCCTCACTTTTCTGAGAGAGCTTCTCTTTCAGTTCTTTTACTTCAGATGGTTTTAGTCTAAAGAGGAGGAACCTGATAACATCTTCGTTGATTCTGAAGAAGTTTTCCATGTTCTTTACGAAGTTCCTGTCGTTTGTTCTTATGTATTCAAGGACGTAATAGCCCTTGTCGTAGTCGTTTATGGGGTAGGCAAGCTGCCTCTTACCCCACTTGTCTACTAAAAGAACTTCTCCGCCGAACCTTTCAACGTAGGAGTTAACCTTTTCAATTGCAGCCTTTGTTTCATCGTCAGACATTGTAGGCCTGAGTATGTAAACCATCTCGTAGTAATACTCCCTCATTTCTACCTCCGTTAACTGCATTTACTTGTGGTTTTCTGTGAGGTTCCCTCTCTTAAAAGGGTCTCAACACAGTTTGCAGCTCTCTTTACTGCCTCTTCAACTACCGGGAGCTCCTCTTTCCTAAAGGGAGATAAAACGTAGTCAACAACCTCCTCTTTCGTTGCCGGCCTGCCGATGCCTACCTTTATCCTCGGTATCTCTTGAGTTCCAAGGGCATCTATAACAGACTGGACGCCTCTGTGGCCGGCGGAGCTCCCCTTCTCCCTGAACCTTACCTTCCCTAAAGGAAGGTCTAAATCGTCGTAGATGAGAAGAACTTTAGAGGGCTTTAACTTAAAGAACCTTACAAACTGAGAGACGCTCTCTCCGCTCCTGTTCATATAGGTTAAAGGCTTTAAGAAAAACACTTTTTGGTCGTTGATGTAAGCTTCCCCATAAAGCCCCTTGAACTTCTCCCTGTTAAAGGAGAAGCCGAGACTGTTGGAGAGCTCGTCAAGAACCCACCAGCCGACGTTGTGGCGAGTCTTCTCGTACTCTTTCCCCGGGTTCCCCAGACCAATGACCAGCCTTATCAATTACTTCTCCTCTTCTCCCGTTTCTTCGCCTTCTTCTGTTGCTGTTTCCTCCGGTTCAGCTACAACCGCAATAGTTTCCTCTGGGCTGTCAACCAACTTAGCCCCTTCAGGTAGAGGAAGGTCTCCAACGTGTAGCGCGTCTCCGGCATGTAGGTTTGAGATGTCAACAACGATCTTCTCTGGAATAGCCCTTGGAAGAGTCTCAATGGCTACTTCCCTTTTGAGGATTTCAAGTACTCCTCCTTCTTCTGTAACTCCTACGGGAGTTCCTACGAACTCAAGTTCCACAACTACCTCAATGGTTTCGCCGAAGGTTACCTCTTGGAAATCAACGTGGATAGGGACATCCCCTAACCAGTTATACTGGATGTCCTTGAGAATACACATCCTCTCCTCGTTTTCCAGTTTAACCTTGATAAGGCCGTGGTGGTGCTTGAGCCTTCTCACCTCTTTGGCAGGGATGGCGATAGGTGTCGCCTCTGGTCTTCCACCTCCGTAGATAACGGCAGGTAGAAGGCCTTCCCTGCGTAGCTTCTTGGCTACCTGTTTGCCAGTCTTTTCCCTCTTGGTAGCCTCTACTTCTACTACCTTCATCTTTACCTCCTAAAGTTTTTTGCGGGAAAGCAAGCCAATATTTACATTCACCTTTTTTGTTTGTCAAGTGGGGATTTTCCTGCCATTCTATTGACAACAAGTTGACCGTTTCCTATATTTTCACCCGTCAGGTTGGGCGGATAGCTCAGCTGGGAGAGCGCCAGCCTTACAAGCTGGAGGTCACAGGTTCGATCCCTGTTCCGCCCACCACTTACGGGGACGTAGTTCAGCTCTGGTTAGAACGCCGGCCTGTCACGCCGGAGGTCGCGGGTTCGAGTCCCGTCGTCCCCGCCACTTCTTAAAATTACACTTAACCTTGGTTGATCTACTATTTTTCCTTTTAATCTCTGTGGTATGGAGAACCTCGTAGAATCTCTTGAGCTCTGAAGAGCTGTTCTAACAGGACGATTCTGGCAACATCGTGTTGAAGTGTCATCTTTGAGAGTGAAAGGATAAAGTCTCCCTGCTTTTTAACTTCTTCGTCAAGTCCGTCGGCTCCCCCTACTATGAAGGTTATAAAGGGGTGTTTTGATATAAATGAGGTAAACTCCTTTGAGGAGAGCTCCCTTCCCCTCTCGTCTAAAACGACGACTGTCCCTTTTGCTTTAGAGAGTAACTTTTCCCCCTCCTCTTTTAGGCTTTTTCCCTTTTTTACTTCAATCAACTCCAAGTTTCGGATTCTCTTTAAGTAGTGCTCTTGAGCCTCTTTCAGGAAGGGAGCAATTTTCCCTACTGCAACTAACTTCAGCTTCATTGAACTGTTTCTTTAACTATCTCTTCAACGCTCAGTTTTGGGGCGTCCATCCAGAGGGATTCAAGGTTGTAGAGTTCCCTCACTTCTGGCTTAAAGATGTGAACTATTACGTCTCCGTAGTCAAGGAGTATCCAGTTGGCCGTGTCGTAACCTTCCGTGCTTACGGGAACAACGCCTTTTTCTTTGAGCTTCTTCTTTATTTCGTCTGCTATCGTCCTTGCGTGGGTTTCTGACGTTGCCGTTAGTATTACAAAGTAGTCTGCAAGTGAAGTCAAACCTCTGAGGTCTAAAATTACCGGTTCTTCTGCCTTTTTGTTTAATGCACTTGTAAGTATGACTTTCAACTTCTCGCTACTATCCAAATTTCCTCCTCCTAAAGGGTTTCTTTAATTTTCCACCAGATTGAGCGTTTAATCGGGTTCTCAACAGGTTCAACTTCAAGGTGTCTTTCCCCTTTCAGGATCTCTTCAGCCTTCCTTCCGTAGGGTGAGTTTGGATACTCTTTCGCCACTTTTCCAAGTATCTCTCTTCCTATCTTTCTGTTTTCCTTTGCAGTCTTTTTCCACTTTTCTATATCCGACTCTATTAGGGAAATCCTGTTCTTTGCTACTCTCCTTTCCTCAGGGTCTTTTGAGTGGAGCTTGTCTCTCTCTTTAGAGAGCTCCCTCTTTAACCTGTCTATTTCGTCTCTTGACTGGAGGGGCGTGTAGTAGTAGGCCCTTCCCAACAGGTATTGGAGCCTGTCCGGAGATTCAACGTCTGAGAAATTCTTCTCTATTTCTTTGTAACGGTGAATTGAGGCGGTGAACTTTCTCAGCATGTCGTAGGTTCCGGCTATGTAAACTTCGTGTTCTGCCAGTATTTTCCTTGCTATTTTCATATACTCCTTCGCTTTGTCTACTCTCGGGTCGTTTGGATATCTCTTGATGAACTCTGAGAAGTCTTTGTAAGCCCTTTCTGCGAAGGTAACGTCCCACTGTGGACCTTTAACCAAGTTTAGGTAACAGACTCCGAGCCTAAAGAAGGCGTCTTTAGCCTTTTGAGATGCTGGGTAGAGCTCCAAAAACTCCTCGTAGTTGAGGGCGGCGTCTTCAAAGTTTCCGTCGTTAAAGTAGGCGTCTGCAAGGGTTATCTTTGCTATCTCCTGCTCTTTAGGGGGGAGCTCCCCTTCTAACGCCTTCTTTAAAAGGAACGAGCTTTTTCCCCAGTCTTCCTCAACGGCTGCCTCTATTCCTTTTCTATACTGTTCCTGAGCCGTTTGGGGTATTTTTTCACAGGAAGTTATAAAAACCATAAAGGAAACGGCTGCAATCAGCTTTTTCATATCACCTCCAGATTATCAAAACCGATTATATCAGCCGTGAGAGAGTGTAAACTTCTCTATGTGGTAGTGTTCAACGGGAACAACTTTTATCTCTACTCCGAAGGTTTCTGAGATTCGGTCTATTACCTCTTTCTCCTCGTTTGTCAACTTCCCTGCTACAAAGGGGTTGGCGTAAACTCTTAAGGTGTTAACCCTCTGTTTCTTTAGCTTTGAGAGTATCTCCCTCTCTATCTCAAATGCTACGGTTTCTGGAGACTTTACTCTTCCCCTTCCCTCACAGTAGGGACAAGTTGTGGTTAGCGTCTTTCCCAAGCTCATCTTTACCCTTTTCCTCGTCATCTCAACGAGGCCTAAGTCAGACATACTGACGACCTTTGTTTTCGCCCTGTCCTTCTTCAGCTCTTCCTCTAAGGTTTCAAGGAGCTTTCTCTTGTTTTCATCCTGTTTCATGTCTATAAAGTCAATTACGATTATTCCGCCTATGTCTCTGAGCCTCAGCTGGCGGGCTATCTCTTTGGCAGCTTTTAGGTTTATTTCAAGGGCTGTCTCCTCTAAGGTTTTTGCCTTCTTAAACTTTCCACTGTTCACGTCTATTGACACTAAAGCTTCCGTTTCGTCTATTACAATGTATCCGCCGCCGGGAAGGTAGACTTTCCTTGAGAGAGCTCTCTCTATAGCCCTTTCAACCTGAAACTTTTCAAAGAGAGGAACTTCTCCTTTATAGAGCTTGATTCTGGGAACGAGCTTTGGAATGAAGGCCTTAGCAAACGAGAGGGCCCTCTCAAACTCCCTCTGAGAGTCTATGAGGACTTCTGAAACCTCTTCTGTTAGTAGGTCTCTCAGCGTTTTAGGAACTATCTCAAGGTCTCTGTAGAGGCACGACGGTGGGGGCTTCTTCTCAGCCTTTTCAACGAGGCCTTCCCACACCTTTAGAAGGTAGTCTAAGTCCCTCTTTAAATCTTCCTCCCTCGCTCTTTCTGCGGCAGTCCTGACGATTATCCCGTAGTTTTCAGGCTTTATCCTCTTTGCTATCTCCTTTAGCCTTTCCCTCTCCTCCTGGTCTGTTATTCGCCTTGAAAGTCCTACTTTGTTTATCGTAGGAAGGAGAACTAAGTAGTGGCCGGGAATTGTCAGGTTTGTTGTAACCCTTGGTCCTTTAGTTCCTATCGGTTCCTTTGCGACTTGTACTAAGATTTCCTGACCTTCCGACAGAACTTCTTCTATGGAAGGGAGCTCTACCTCCGGCGGCTCGTCATCTAAGAACTCGTCCTCGTCAAATTCCAAGTTCACAGCGTCTTTTACGTAAAGGAAGGCCTTCCTCTCCTCTCCTATGTCAACGAAGGCTGCTTGAACTGCCGGAACGATTTTCAGGATTTTCCCTTTGTAGATGTTCCCTACTATTCCCCTATTCTCTTTTCTTTCAACGTAGAACTCAACTAACTCTCCCTCCTCTAAAACGGCTATTCTTACCTCTTTCGTAAGGGCGTTTATGAGGATCTGTTTTTTACCCAAGGAGCTCCTCTCTGACAACTTCTGCCCTCTCAAGGTTTAATTCCATCCAGTTAAGGAGGTCTCCGACGTTTAAAGCTTTTCCGTTTTTAACCTTTAGAGTTAGTATAACTTCTCCATTTTCCTCTCTTAAGTCAAGTATCTCCTCTTTAAGGTTTACTTCCCTTCCCTTTCTATCTACTGCACTCTCTCCTTTCAACCTTTCAAGAGTGTAGTCTGCAAAGGGTCTTATCCTGTATGTTAAACTCTTTATTCTCTCTAAAACTTTTTCCTTTAGGTCAAGCTCCAACCAGCCTGTAAACTCAATCCCCTCCGGTAGGAACTCTTTTGACTCTTTCAAGAACTTGTCAAAGTCAAAACTTTCTTCTGAGAGCTCTACCTCAACAACCTCTCCCAACCCCTCAACTCCTACGGGAAGGCCTAAAACGATGTTTACCTTTGGGTGGGGATTGAAGCCCTGGGAATACCTTAGAGGAACTCCGAAGCGCCTGAACGTTCTTGTAAAAGCCCGTGTAAGGTCTAAGAGGGAGAGGAAACGGGCGTAGCCAACCTTTTTAAAAGTAAGTGCTACTTTCCTTTTAAGTGGAAACTCCCTTTTCGGCTTTGGCGGGACATTAAACTCTATCTTTTCGGGGATGGGGTAGTTTTTAAGGTCTTTTATCTGCTGGGGAGTGCAGACTCCACAGGCGTGGCAGCCTACTATTCGGCAGTCGGGAGTCCACTGCTGATTCTCCGCCTTTTTTAACTCCCTTATTAAGAACTCTTTTGTAACTACTCCTTTTATGAAATCCCAGGGGAGTTCCTGGTCTAAACTCCTCCTTCCGAGCGCCTCTTTAAGGTCAATTCCGGTTTTCTCAAATGCCTTGAGCCAGCCCTCGTAGTTGAAGAACTCGTCCCAGCCGTCAAGCTGACACCCCTCTTTGTAGGCTGCAAGTAGAACTTCTGATACCTTCTCGTCTCCCCGTGTTAGAAGCGCCTCTATTAAAGACTGCCTGTAGTCGTGGAACCTCAGCTTAAAGCTTTTGGGAGACTTCCTCTTTATGTAGTTTACTTTCTCTGAAACTTCCTTTTCTTCAGCAAAGGGTTCCCACTGGAAAGGGGTAAAGGGTTTTGGAACGAATATTGAGATTCCGGCTGCAAGGTGTTTCTTCCCTTTGAACATTTTTCCTATTCTGTAGACAGTCCAGAGCATCTCAATAAGGGCATCTACGTCTTCCTGAACCTCAAATGGTAGACCTATCATAAAGTAGAGCTTTAGCCTGTTCCAGCCCCTTTCAAACAGTCCCTCAACTGCTTTAAACAGGTCTTCGTTGGTTAAGTCCTTGTTTATTATCCTCCTGAGCCTATCTGAACCGACCTCTGGCGCTAAGGTGAATCCGGTCTTTTTCACCTGCATTATCTGAGAGGCAAGTTCCGGGTTAAACCCCTTTACCCTCATTGACGGAAGGGACAGGGATATGAGCTCCCTGTGGCACACTTCCATAACTTCTGGAACTAAGTAGTTGAATCGGCTGTGGTCTGAGATTGAAAGGGCAGAGAGGGAAGCTTCCTCGTAGCCTGTATTTTTAAAAGTCTCTTCAACAATTCCCTTTATCAGTTTCTCGTTCCTCTCCCTGTAAGGTCTGTAGATGTATCCTGCCTGACAAAACCTACACCCTCTTAAACATCCCCTTGCTGCCTCAACGGCTATTCTGTCCTGAGAGGTTTCCACCGTCGGAACAGGTGGAGATGTTGGGAAAAAACCCTCGGAAACTCCTACAAATACCGCCTTTTTAACCGGATACTTTCCGAAAAGGGGAACCCAAACTCCTTCAACCCTCCTCACTTCAGAGAGGAAGTCAAACTTGCTTCCTCCATGCCTCTTCACCTCTCTGAAGACCTTTGCAACTTCAACGAGGGTCTCCTCTCCGTCTCCTATTGAAAAGAAATCAACGAAAGGGGAGAGGGGAACTGGGTTGTAGACGCAGGGGCCTCCAGCAAAAACTACAGGGAAATCTTCCCTCTCTAATCTCTCTTCCGACTTAACCGGTAAGCCTGCCAACTCTAAAATTTTAAGGGCGTTTGTGTAGGTAAGTTCAGATGAGAACGAAAGCCCCCACAGGTGGTAATCTTTAACAGGCCTCTGTTCCTCTATCGTGTAGAGGGGAATACCCCTCTCTTTCATAAGTTCCTGCATGTCCGGTCGGGGAAGGTAAGCCCTGTGGATAAGGGCAAAGTCTGTTAGCTGGTTTATTACGTAGTAGAGGTTTTTTCCTCCGATGTGTGAGGAGCCCACCTCGTAGAGATCTGGATATGAGAGGACGAACTTGACCTCCCTCTTTGAGAACTTGGGAGCTCTCAGGTTTAACTCCAGCGGGAGGTAGGAAGCAGGTTTCTTTATCCGGTTCAACTCCCTTAGGAGCTCCCTACCAAAAAGCTTAGACTTCAACGTCGTCATCAGGCCAGTCTCCCGTGTCAAAGTAGTCGTGGGAACTCTCTGGAGGGTTTCCAAGGTCTAATTCCCTTACTTCTCTGTCGTTTAGATGCTCAAGTTCCTCAAATAGAAGAAGGGGAAGTGTTGTTCCGACTATCAGCGGAAGCCACGGAACTGCAAAGTCAAAACTATCTCCTCTCCTTACAAAGAGCTTCTCTACCTCTTCCTGCTTTGCCGGAATTTCAAAGGATTTCTGCCCCGCCTTCAGGGTTATCAGGTAAATTTTACCTTTCCTTTTTATAGAGAGCTCCGTAATCTCTTCCTTCTTAAAAAAGTGAAACTCTCCGTTTCTAAAGACCGATACTCCCTCGTCTGAGAAGACCAAAACGGTTCCGTCAGCTCCTTTAACTTCAAGTGCCGTTCCCCTTGAAATCGTTCCTCTCTTAGTCAGTAGGGGAAATACTAGGAGAATCAGTATCAAGAAGATAAACAGAAAACCCATTACTCCCATCTAACACATCCGAGAAAGAGTAGAACTCTTCAAGGAGCTTCAGCCAGAGGGCTCTCCTGTCTTTAGCTGAAAACCCTAAGGTCTCTAAAAACTTAAAATAGCCCTCTGAGGGAATTTTGCTATTCTTTAAGAACACAACAGAGCCAGGGAAGACTTTAAAGTGGGAGTAGAAGTAGAGGATGGAGAGAGCTCTTCCAACTGCCTTTCTGGAAGAACTCTCATCCCTAACCTTCTGTTTACCTCTTTTACAAGCTCTCCGTAGCCAATTAACTCTTTTCTCTTTCCAACCTCTATGAGGATCTGTAGAAGGGTTTTTTAGAAGTTATAGCTCACTCCCGTTAAGAAGAGTTTGTCTGTGTGGTATTCAACCCTTCTGGTAGGAGAGAGTTTCCTCATTGAGTCCTCTCCGGGAGTATAATTTGCCGAAAACTGCGCAGGAGTAATTTAATGGGAGAGAAGTTGGTTGAAAACCTTAAGTCTTTAGCGATTGCTCTTGTTCTTGCTCTAATTATAAGAGCGTTTATCGTTCAATCTTTCCACATACCTTCTGGTTCAATGATTCCTACTCTTTTAGTAGGAGACTTTATTCTCGTCGATAAGGTTACATACCACTTTAGGCCAATAGAGAGGGGAGACGTTGTAGTTTTTCACTTTCCCCTTAACGAGGATGTTTACTACATAAAGAGGGTTATTGGCCTTCCAGGAGATAGGGTTCAGGTAAAGGATGGAGTTCTCTACGTCAACGGAAAGCCGTGCAAGTATCAGCCCCTTGGTAAATATACCTACTACGAAAAAGGGACGGAGCATACGGGGGAACTCTACTACGAGTTCCTTCCTAAAAAGAGAGGAGGGGTTAAGAGGCACTACGTCCTGAAGACGGGGATTCAGGGAGATAACACTCCTGTTTTTGTAGTTCCGAAAGGGAAATACTTTATGATGGGGGACAACAGGAACAACAGTTACGATAGCCGTTACTGGGGATTTGTTGACAGAAAGAAAATAGTCGGAATTGCCAGAATTATATTTTTCTCTTGGGATTCAGGGAAGCACATGCCGAGGTTTAACAGGTTTTTCAAGCTTATTAACTGACGGTTCAAAAGGGGGAGGGAGCTCCTCCCCCAACCGAAAGGTTACTTCTTCCTTTTCTTCTTAAGCTCTTTCTCTGTAGCTTCCTTAAGGTCTTTTCCTGGCTTGAAGGCAGGAACGAGTTTTGGAGGAACTTCCACCTTCTCTCCAGTTTTGGGGTTCCTTGCAACCCTTGCAGCCCTTTCCTTCATGAGGAAGGTTCCAAAGCCCCTTATCTCTACCTTGTCTCCTTTCTGAAGGGCTTCGGTTACCACCTCAATGAAGGCGTTGAGAGCTGCTTCTGCATCTTTTTTCCTGATTCCCGCCTTTTCGGCCATTGCGGCTACCAAATCGCTCTTTGTCATGCCGCTCCCTCCTTAATTAAGTTTGTTTAAACTAAGTATTTCAAGGCTTTAAAATGAAAATACTATTATTCCGATATCTTGTCAAGATAGTTCTACCTCTTCTACCCCAAGTTTTTCTTGCAATTTTGCCAAAGTTATCCCCTCTATTCTAACAGTTTTAATCCTGCTGGTTTCCCCTCTCGTTATCTGAATGGAACTCTTTGGAACTTTTAAGGTTTTTGAGAGGAGCTCAACAACTGCCTTGTTAGCCTTTCCCCCTTCAGGAGGGACTGTTACCTTTATCTTCAGCCTCCCTTCCTCCACCTTATCTATCCTGTTCCTTGATGCTTTCGGCTGGACTTTCACCTCTATCTCCAGAGCTCCCTCTCTCTGCCTTACCTTTAACATCTTCCTCAAGCTCCTTTAGTATTCTCGTCATCTCAAGGAGTGCAAGTTTTAAACGGTTTGTCATCTTCTTCTGAGTAAACTTGAGCTTTTCTAACTCAAGCTCAACCTCTTCTTTCCTTTTCTCTAACTCTTTAAGCTCCTTCTTCTTTAACTCAACCAACTTCTCAATCTCTTTCCTGGCTTTTTCCATTACCTCTTCGGCCTTATACTCGGGGGTTTTGGCCTTCAGCCTTTCAACCTCTTTAAGGAGCTCCTCGTATGCTCCTGCAACCGTTGAGAGGAATATCTCAACCTCATCAGGATCGTATCCGAAGAACTTCTTGCTGAACTCTTGGTTCTTTATCTCCTGAGGAGTGAGTCTTCTTTTGTTCTCTTTCTTCATTCTCGTCCTCTTAAAGCTCGTGTTCAGCTTAGATTATAGCAGCAGAATTGCTTAAACTTTTAGAGTTTTTTAACCTCTTTGATTACCTTTATCAGTTTCTCTAAAGCTTTTCCTCTGTGGCTTATTCTGTTTTTCTCTTTTAACGGGAGCTCCGCCATAGTTTCACTGTATCCCTCCGGAATAAAGAGAGGGTCGTATCCGAATCCTTCCGTTCCCCGGGACTCTGTTATCACTCTGCCCTTTACCTCTCCTTCACTCCACAGCCCAAAGCCTTCGGGGAAGGCGACAAAAACGAAAGAGACGTATCTTGCGGGGGAGCTCTCAAGGCCTCTCCTCTTTAGCTCCTCTATTAACTTTCTGTTGTTCTCCTCGTCTGTTGCATTCTCTCCTGCAAAGCGGGAGGAGTAGACTCCGGGCTTTCCCCCTAAGGCCTCAACCTCAAGGCCTGAATCTTCGGCTAAAACCGGCAGGTTAAGTTTCTCTGCGTAGTATGTCGCCTTCTGGTATGCGTTCTCACAGAAGGTTTCTCCCGTCTCTTCAGGAGACTCTAAGTCTGCCACACCATTAAGGGGGACAACCTCTATTCCGAACTCTTTCAGTTTCTCCTGTGCTTCTTTTACCTTTCCCCTATTTTTTGTTGCGAAAACTATTCTCACCCCTTTACTCCTAAAGCCTGCTTCTGAATAGATATGAGTTCCCTTATCCCTTTCTCCCCGAGGTCTAACAGTCTGTTCAGTTCCTCCCTTGAGAAAGGCGCGCCCTCTGCAGTTCCCTGAACTTCAACCAGCAGTCCGCTGTCGTTCATAACTACGTTCATGTCAACTTCTGCCATAGAGTCCTCTTGGTAGTTGAGGTCTAAAAGGAGCTCCCTGTCCACTATTCCAACACTGACTGCTGCGACAAAGTTCTTGACGGCGTTTAACTTCTCTATTTTTTCTAAAGCCCTGTAGAGGGCTACAAAAGCTCCCGTAATAGAGGCAGTTCTTGTTCCTCCGTCTGCCTGAATTACGTCGCAGTCTATCCAAAGGGTCATTTCTCCGAGCTGAGTAAGGTCAACTGCGCTCCTTAAAGACCTGCCTATGAGCCTTTGGATTTCCTGTGTCCTTCCCGTCAACTTTCCCTTTGCAGCCTCTCTAACTGTTCTCTGGGCTGTTGCCCTCGGAAGCATTGAATATTCGGCAGTTACCCAGCCCTGTCCAGTTCCCTTTAGAAAGGGTGGAACTTTCTCCTCAACTGAAGCCGTGCAGATAACTTTCGTGTTTCCAAACTCTATAAAGCATGAACCCTCTGCGTGTTTTATGAAATCAAGTGTTATTTTGACTTCTCTCAGCTGGTCGGGAGCTCTCCCGTCACTCCTTGTCAATCTCAACCTCCTCTATTTCAACTTCCTCTTCCATTATCATTTTAGCTATTCTCTCAAACCGTTCCGTTTTGTCGCTAACCAAGATTCTAACGCTTCCTCTACTGCTTCTGTTCCTTGCCGGAAGGAACCTTTCAACCTCTTTTGCAACTACCCCTGCCGAGTCTACGAGCTTAACGCCTCGGCAGACCCGAGAGAGGACGTTTTTGATTAACGGGTAGTGTGTGCATCCTAAAACCAAAGTGTCTATTCCTTTAGAGAGAAGCTCACCTAGGTATCTTTTCGCAACCATTTCAGTTATCTCGTCGTCAAGCCACCCTTCTTCTATCAGTGGAACAAATAGAGGGCAGGCCTTCTGGTATACTTGACAGAACGGGTCTAAGGAAACTATAGCCTTCCTGTAGGCTTCACTTTTAACTGTTGCTTCTGTTCCTATAACCCCGATTTTTCCCTTTTTGCTGCTCTTTACGGCCTCTCTGGCTCCTGGCTCAACAACTCCTATTACTGGGAAAGGGAACTCCTCCTTTAGTATTTTCAGAGCGTGGGCAGACGAGGTGTTGCAGGCTACAACCACTAATTTGACCTTGAATCTTTCAAGGAGTCTTGTATTTTGAAGGCTATACCTGATTATTGTTCTGTGGGACTTAGTCCCGTAGGGAACTCTGGCTGTGTCTCCGAAGTAGATGAGGTTCTCTGAAGGCAGGAGCTCCCTTAGAGCTTTCAGAACTGTAAGCCCTCCCACCCCAGAGTCAAATATGCCTATCGGGCTTTCCGGCATTGCATCTCCTGTCTTGTCCTATTTAATTTAATTAGGTTAGGCAAAATTTTTCTTGGGTGAAGGTGAGCTAAATGAGGAGCTGCCAAGAAATTATAGACAAAATAAAGGAGTATAGAACAAACTTTGACGAGGAGCTTATAAGGAAGGCCTACGAGTTTGCCAAGGAGAAACATGAGGGTCAGTTTAGGAAGTCTGGTGAGCCTTACTTCGTCCATCCGGCTGAGGTTGCCTACATACTGGCGGAGCTCCGAATGGACACTCCTACCATAGTTGCCGGGCTTCTCCACGATACCGTTGAGGATACAGACACTACAATTGAGGAAATTGAGAAAGGGTTCGGGAAGGAGATAGCCTTTATAGTTAAAGGAGTTACAAAGCTTGAAGGTTACTCCTTTCAGAGTAAAGAGGAGAAAGAGGCCGAAAGCTTCAGGAACTTACTCATTTCCCTGGCAGAGGACATTAGGGTTCTCATAGTTAAGCTTGCCGACAGGCTCCACAATATGAGGACACTTGAGCATATGAAACGGGAGAGTCAGCTGAGAAACGCAAAAGAGACCCTTACGATATACGCCCCTCTGGCGAACAGGCTGGGTATGTATAGGATAAAGAACGAGCTTGAAGACCTCTCTCTGAAATACCTTGACCCAGAATCTTACTACTCAATTGAGAAAAAGGTCAGGGAAAAGAAGAAGAAAATCCTTCCCTATTTGGAAAAGGTAATTGAGACCGTTAAGAAGGAGCTCCAGAAGAACGGTATAAACGTCGACATTCAGTGGAGGATAAAGCACATCTACGGAATATACAGGAAGATGGTTACAAAGGGAATTCCTTTTGAAGAGGTTTACGACGTAGCGGGAATTAGAGTGATAACAGATACCGTTGGAAACTGTTACCAGATACTCGGGATAATCCACGGCCTCTGGACTCCCGTTCCGGGAAGGATAAAGGACTACATAGCCGTTCCAAAGCCCAACATGTATCAGTCCCTCCACACGACAGTTGTAGGCCCAAAGGGGCAGTTCATTGAGTTCCAGATTAGGACTTGGGAGATGCACCAGGTTGCAGAGTTAGGTATAGCTGCCCACTGGAAGTATAAGGAGGGCGGGGGAGTTCTCTCCGAGTCTGAAAAAGAGAGGTTCCTGTGGCTCAGAAATCTGTTGGATTGGGTTAAAGAGGAGAAAGATCCGGGAGAGTTTATAGACTCTGTAAGGAAAGACCTCTACAACGAAGACATCTATGTTTTTACCCCTAAAGGAGACATTAAAACTCTTCCTGTTGGAGCAACTCCCGTTGACTTTGCCTACTCTATTCACACCTCAGTTGGTCACAGGTGTAGGGCTGCAAAGGTTAACGGTAAGTTGGTTCCTCTCAACTACGTCCTAAAGAGCGGAGACAGGGTTGAAATCATAACCGGAAATGAAGAAAAACCTAACAGGGATTGGCTTAACTTTGTAAAGACCTCAAAAGCCCGGCAGGCCATTAAGAGCTTCCTCAGGAAGGAGGAGAACGAGAGGGCTAAAAAGCTCGGTGAGAGTCTCCTTGATAAAGCTCTCAGAAAGATAGGTTCAACACTGAGCTCTGTAGAGGAAGATAGTGAAGCCCTTGAGCGGATAAAGGGTTTAGGCTACTCAAAGCTTGATTCCCTTTTAGTTGATGTAGGTTTTGGAAAGGTTGATCCGGATGTTGCCGCAAGGAAACTTTTAGGCCTTCCCGTTGAAGCAAAGAAGAAAAAGAAAAGACAGCCTAAAAAGGGAGCGGTTGCAATAACCGTTGACGGGATTGACAACATAGCAGTTTCACTGGCTACCTGCTGCCATCCCCTTCCCGGAGACAGGGTCGTTGGAGTTATAAACACCGGAAAGGGAGTAATAATCCACTCGGCCAACTGTGTCGTCGTTAGGCAAATAAGGGAGAGCTCCCCCGGTAAGTTGGTAAAAGTCAACTTCGTTCCATCAGAGGTGGTTTACCCTGCGAAAATAAGGGTTTCTACCGTTGATCAGCCGGGAATGCTTGCACAAGTTTCAGCTGTAATTTCTAAACAGAATATAAACATAAAGTCTGTAACTACACGATCTGTTAATGGAAGGGCAGTCCTTGACTTTATCGTTGAGGTTAGGAGTAGGGAGGAGCTCCAGTCCCTCCTCAACGCAATAAGAGGCGTTAAAGGGGTAATTGCCGCAAAGAGGATACAGAGGGAAAGGGTAAAACAGCTCACCGGTTAGGCATATCTTTTCATTTAGCAAACCAAAAGGAGGTAAGGAATGGAAGAAATTCTCAACCAGTACGTTCCCATAGTTATTGAACAAACGGGAAGGGGTGAAAGGGCTTACGACATCTACTCAAGGCTTTTAAAAGACAGAATTGTAATGCTTGGAACTCCCATAGACGACCACATTGCAAACCTCATAGTTGCCCAGCTCCTCTTCTTAGAGGCTGAAGATCCTGAAAAAGACATCTACCTCTACATAAACAGCCCCGGAGGAGTGGTTACCGCCGGCTTGGCCATCTACGACACGATGCAGTATATAAAGCCTGACGTTGTAACAATCTGTATGGGACAGGCGGCCAGTATGGGTGCGGTTCTGCTGGCGGCAGGAGCTCCCGGCAAGCGCTTTGCCCTTCCCCACGCAAGGATAATGATTCACCAACCCCTCGGAGGATTTCAAGGACAGGCGACAGACATAGAGATACACGCAAAAGAGATACTTCGTCTCAAACAGATGCTTAATGAAATACTTTCCAAGCATACAGGTCAGTCCCTAAGGAAGATTGAACAGGACACGGAGAGAGACTACTTTATGAGTGCAGAAGAGGCCAAGGAATACGGCCTTATAGACAAAGTCCTTACAAGGAGGGGCGAATAGTTGGTTAAAGGCAGGTTCCCCCTTAACAGGGTAGAGGAGGCTATTGAGGACATAAAACAGGGGAAAATGGTTATTGTCGTTGACGATCCGAACAGGGAGAACGAGGGGGACTTGGTTATTGCAGCTGAAAAGGTTACTCCCGAGGCCATTAATTTCATGGCAAAGTATGGAAGAGGGTTAATATGCCTTGCCCTGCCTGAGGAAAGGTGCGAAGAGTTGGGCTTTGAGCCTATGACGGTGAAACCTACAGACCCAAAAGAGACCGCATTCTGCGTCTCCGTTGATGCCCAACCGAGGTTTGGAACGACTACGGGAATCTCTGCCTACGACAGAGCCATAACGATAAAAAGGGCAGTCTCTCCCGACGCAAAACCTGAAGATTTTGTAAAGCCGGGACACGTTTTTCCCTTAAGGGCAAGAAAGGGAGGCGTTCTTAAAAGGTCTGGCCACACCGAAGCTGCCGTTGACCTTGCAAGGCTTGCAGGCCTCTACCCAGCAGGGGTTATATGTGAGATTATGGACGAAGACGGAACTATGATGCGACTCCCAAAACTCCTTGACTATGCCAAAAAGCACGGCCTTAAAGTAATCAACATAGCTGATCTTATTGAGTATAGAATGAAGAGTGAGAGTCTAATAAGGCGTGAGGCCGTTGCGAACCTTCCGACTGTTTACGGAAACTGGAAGATATACGCCTATACATCTTTAGTTGACAACAAAGAACACGTTGCCCTCGTTATGGGAGATATAGACGAGAACGAGCCTGTTTTAGTTAGGGTTCACTCAGAGTGCTTAACGGGAGACGTGTTTGGCTCGCTAAAGTGTGACTGCCGCTCCCAGCTCCACAGGGCGATGGAGATGATAGCTAAGGAAGGGAAAGGGGTAATCGTTTACCTACGTCAGGAAGGTAGAGGTATTGGTCTTGTGAACAAGATAAAAGCCTACCACCTTCAAGACCACGGTTTTGATACCGTTGAGGCCAATAAAAAGCTTGGACTTCCACCAGACATGAGAGATTTCGGTATAGGTGCTCAAATTTTGAGGGATTTAGGCGTTAAGAAGATGCGCCTTATGACTAATAACCCGAAAAAGCTTATCGGCCTTGAAGGTTATGACCTTGAAATCGTAGAGAGAGTTCCAATTATTACTGGGGTTTGCGAGTATAATATCGGCTACCTTCGGACGAAGAAAGAGAAAATGGGGCACTTGATTGACCTGGAGGAGGAAAATGGAGAACAGAGAGTTTGAGATTCCTCAGGAGCTAAAAAACCGGATAATGGGGCTGACGGCTCAAATTAGCTCCCTTTTTGAGGAAACTGTAAAGGAGTATGAGGAGAGGATTTCTCAGCTTGAACAGAGGATTGAAGAGCTTGAGCAGGAGAACATTGAGCTGAAGTATAAACTGAGGCAGCTCAGCAACGACCTGAAGAACCTTAGTGAGAGGATAGCTTCAGAGTTCCTAAAGCGGGCAGAAGCAGTTTTTGAGGGGGGTGAGGAATTAAGGAGAAAGGAGAACCAGCAGTAGGTATAACCTTAGGAGACCCGGCAGGTATAGGGGCTGAAGTTCTCCTTAAGTCCCTGCCCTACCTCCGTTCTTTAAAGAAGGTGTTTGTCGTTTACGGTTCGTCGGGAGTTCTTCGATTTTACGGGGAACTCCTCAACCTCCCCTACTCTTTACCCACCGTTGAGTCCGTTCCGGAAAAGCCCGGGGTTTACCTTAAAGATGTAGTTCCAGAAGTTGAATTTGAAGTTGGCAGGGTTTCAAAACCTTCGGGGAAAGCTCAGTTTGAGTTCCTCAAGTCGGCAGTAAAAGACGCCAAAGAGGGAAAGTTAGACGCAATAGTCACCCTTCCCATAAACAAGGAAGCCATAAGGCTTGCCGGCTTTCAGTTTCCCGGTCATACAGAGTTCCTTGCCCACAGTTTCGGCGTTAGCAGTTTCGGAATGATGCTTGCAAACATAAGGTTGAAGGTTGTTCTCCTTACTACTCACCTTCCCTTGAGCCAAGTTCCTAAAGAGGTAAAAAGGGATGCAGTCTTGGAGAAGCTTCTTCTGATAGAGAGAGCTCTCCCCGGAAGCAGAATCGCCGTTTGTGGACTTAACCCCCACGCAGGGGAAGGAGGCCTATTCGGTAGAGAGGAGATAGAGGAGATAGCTCCTGCCGTAGAGAAGGCGAAAGAGCTCGGTATAAAAGCTTCCGGTCCCTACCCGGCCGATACCGTTTTTAACAGAGCTCTCTCCGATCAGTTTGACGTTGTTCTTGCCATGTATCACGACCAAGGATTAATCCCAGTTAAGCTAACCGGTTTTGGAGAGAGCGTCAACGTTACTTTAGGTTTGCCTATAGTTAGAACTTCAGTTGACCACGGAACAGCATACGACATAGCTGGCAAAGGAGTGGCAGATACGGGGAGCTTTAAAGAGGCTGTAAAGCTTGCACTTGAATTCCTTTCCTATAGGTAATATAATAATATAGATTATTTTATGTAATGTAAGTTTGTTTACTTAAGAGTGGCAACGCTAAGATAGATGGTCTAACAGAGTAGTGAATGGCTTTTTAGAAGCCAGAGAGGAGGTTCAGGAAATGTTCCTCAGGAGATATTCCTGAACGGCTTACAAAAAGTTATTGACGCAACCCTCCGTATTGATACAATTGTTTTGTTAAACATTTTGTCTCGAGGGTTTTTGTGAATATTATCGCTCTGGAGACTTTTTATTTCAATCTGTCCAGAAGTCCTGATGGATGCTCAGCGCCGGAGGGATCCGGAAGGATAATGCGTATTAATAGAAGTTATTTCGTTCTACTATTTTTCCTCTTGTTATTTACCGTTAAAAGTGTACTGGCTTCTGATTTATACAGAAGCTCACCTTATCCCCGCTGGCAGCCTTACGGATTTGGCAAGGTTTCACTTTACTACTTGGAGGAGCGTTTACTAAAGAATAATCCATTAATAAAGGAGAAAGAGACCGAAATTGAAATACTAAAGAAAAGCCTTGAGAATTTTAAAGGAGAGAACTCTGGAACATTTACTGTTGGCTTAGAATATTATCCTTCTTCTTACTATGCAGAGAAGATAATGGGCTATACGTATGGAATTTCTGGAAGGTTCAGATATCCAATTTTGGGAGAGTACGGAGATGTTCAGTATAAGAAGTATCAGCTTAAGGCCTTGATTGAGGTCAAAAGTGCAGAACTTCAACAACTAAAAAATAGCCTTCTTTTCAAGCTTAGAAGTGCTTACGTTGATTACTACTATAGTTTCTTAGTTGAGAATAAGATAAAAGATGCCATTCTTAAGCTCCAAGATATTAAAGCCCGATTAAAACAGCGCTATATTAAGAAATACTCACTGTGGACTGATGTTTTGACTGTAGATACCCTGATAACAAAACTTAGGGCTTCTCTGGCCTCTATATACGAAGAAAGGTTAAAGAGTCTTGCTAATATCAGGTCTTTAGTTTCAGATCCCTACCTCCCAGAGTTTTCTCCTCAGTTAAACTATGGAACTGAACTTACACATCTATACCTTCCACCATCTAACGAGTTAGTAGAGTTTGCAAAGGAGCACAGGAAAGACGTTGAGTTCTTGAAAAAAGCCTACTCTTTGTTTTCAAAGGCAGCTGAGAACTACGGTGATACGTATCCAAAAGCTTGGGTCAACTTAATAGGTTCTGCTACCTCTTACGAAAGGGATGGGGTAGACTCTGGAGTGGGAATAGCTTTAGACTTTACGTTTCCCTGGAAGAAGAGACAGGCGGAAAGAGCTCTGGAAAAAGAGAGGTTCTTGAGGGCTAAAAGGGCTTCTGTTAGGGTTTCTCTACTGACTACTGAACTTATTACTGCCGTTCAAAATGCCGTTAGTAACTTCCAGATCTACAAGAACAAGTATTTGGCTTACAAAAGAGAATACCAGACAGCAGAGCAGAGTAGGAAAGTGTTTGAGGAAAGGTTTGCGTCTGGTATAGTTGGAGGAGGAGATGGCCTTATGGAGTTGGCCTCTCTAATTAACCAGGAAGTTGGAAGTTATCAGCTTATGATGTTGAGCTTTAAGAATATGTTAACCCAATATTTTTCTCTCCTAAACGCTATGGGAGTTCGGGAACTACCTTGGATAGTGAGAACAGCAACAGTTGAACCTACTTTAACCCTCAGAGAACCTGTTGGAAGAGAGATCTTTGGTTCAACAGGTTTACTACTCTTCTCTTATGTATGGGATACTAAAGATCTTCTTTCAAATCCGGCAGTTCAGAGTAGGTTTGTAGAAACTTGTAAGTCTTTAGGTCTAGTTGGAGTTTACATTTCTTTAGACGGTGACCAGATACGCTATTTCCTTGGAACTTTCAATGGAAACCAACAGCTGATGAAGTTTCTCTCTTTTATGAAGTCTCAAGGATTAACTGTTCAGCTCCTCTTAGGGGAGAATACGTGGGTATACCCTGAGAACAGAGAGAAACTATTAGCCATCGTTAAACTCTTTAACAGGTTCAACCTAATTGCCGGTAACAGTGGATTTGACGGTCTCCACCTTGATGTAGAACCACACTCTCTACCAGATTGGAAATATCAGCGAGAGAAACTGGAGTTTTTCTACGTTGAGACATTGAACGAAGTTAAAAAACTTTCTAATAAACCGGTAATCGTAGATGTTTCTCCTGTTTATTTAAAGACTCCCTTCCAGGGAGCAAGTCTTGCTGAAAAAGTTCTTCAAGTAGTAGATGGCGTAAATGTTATGGCCTACTCAACGAACCTTAACTACATAAGAAAAGTAGCACTGTTCTTTTCAAAGCTTGGTTTAAACTACGGGAAACCGGTAACTGTAGCCTTCTCTGTGGAGAAAGACCTTTCAGATCTTGAGACCTTCTACAGGAAACCTATGTCAGAACTCCTGAAAGCTATGGATGTTGTAAAAGAATCTGGAATTAGCTCTGTAGCCTTTCAGGACTTTAGGAACCTTGTTGACTATGCCAGTAAAGTCTCTCCCTCCAGCATAAGGAGGTTGGCAAGCTTTTCTGCAAGGGAAAACCGAGTTTCTATTCCTCCAATAGGTAATCCAAGTTATAAACTTATATTTAACTCTTTATCAACTGCTCCAAAAGAGATCGTTTTAAGGTAAGGGGGATATGAAGAGGTTCTCTTTTTCAAATAAGTTAAAACAGAAAGCTAAAGCTCCAGTTCCTACAGAGATTGAAAGGCCAGTTCAGGAAAAGGAGCCTGTTTTAAGGAAGTGGGTCTTAAGGGGTTTTTTAGTAGCCTTGGTTATAGCGTTGGCCTATTTCGTTTTCAAAGACATTTTGTTTACAGAAGTAAAAGGACTTGTAAAGCCGGAGAAAATAGTAGTTCAGTCCAATACAGACGGTATCTTCATATCTATGGTTTCAGTAGGCGATATCGTTGAGCCTAACCGACTAATTGCAAAGGTCTACAATCCAGACTTAGAAGCCGAGATAAAATCGCTTAAACAGACTTTGGAGCTCTTGATTTCCTGGAGAGATAAACTTAAAAAGGAAAATCTTGCCCGTAAGGAGCTAACAGAGTTTAATCAGGAGCTTTCAACGTTATCAACTTCCCTAACCTTTTCTGATACAGAAACGATAAGGAAACAGCTTAAAGCACTATATAGGGAAAGAGCGGTTATTTTGGAGAACATTGCCAACCTATCGCATAGGTTGAACCAGGTTAAAGAGCTCTTAAGCGTTGGTGCAGCTACCCAACTGGAGGTTGATTCAATCAAGTCAAAGCTTGCCAGCCTTCAGAGTTCCCTGTCTGCTGTAAACTTTAAGATCAATGAACTTAGAGAAAAGCTGAAGAAGGCAGAGGAGTTCAAGCTTCTTGAAAGAAAGGTTAAAGAATCTACTGGCGTTAACCCTATGCTTCCAAACATTGCTTCTATTGACAGTGAGATAGCATCTATTAAATCAAGGTTAGAGGTCTTAGAGTCTAAGGTTTCCAGTGAGTTTATTTCTTTCCCTCACAGAGTAAAGATCGCCTCAATTCTTCCCTCTGGAACCCGTGTAGTTAAGGGTACACAGCTCCTGTCGGTATTGGACATGGAAAAATTCTACGTTGTTGCTTACCTTCCGCCAGATGAAGCTAAGAGTGTGTATAGAGGGTAGGAAGTTAAGATCGTCCTTCCTAACGGAGCCAAACTGAAAGGAACTGTAGAGTCCTTTGAACCAACATTGGTCTTAAAACCGGCTGTTTTAGTTGGTCCATTAGAAAAGAGAACACTTGTTCTTCCCGTTCGGATAAGGATTTCTTCTGAAAAGGAGGTGAGAAAACTTGTTTATGAGGATATGCCTGTTACTGTTGTTTTTGGTAAGTAGTTCTTTTGCTCAAGAAGTGGAGGTTTCATACAAACTGATTCCAAATAAAGGAGCTATTTACAGGAGGGCAGATGTTGTTGTTTCCTGTAACTTCCCAGTAGAGGGAAGTAGAAAAATAAATAACTACACATTAGAAGTTAGCAGATCTGGACAGGGAGTAAACGTTACCGTCTCTTTCCGTGGAAAAGGAATTCATCTTTATCAACCGCTAAAGAAGGGACAAAGTCTTGATTCTGCAATGCTGAGTAAGGTAAATATCCTTACGGGAGAAACCGTTGAGAACCAACCTATTAAGTTTAGGAATGGTAAAATATATGTAAACTCTTTAGACGATAGGTTCGTTTACCGGCTTTCATACACTGTTTTAGACGGCTCAGCTGTGAAAAGGTTGATTCCTCCTCAAGTGGAACTGATAGGTTCATCTGAAGCTGAGGAAAAAAAAGAACATAAGGTCTTAAAAATAAAGATTCCTGTATTTTTTTCCTCCGGTTCATACTCCCTGTCAGAAAAGGAAAAACTAGTTTTAAATGAGTTGAAGAACTTTTTAAAGAGTGGGTACTGCTCTGTAAAGGTTATCGGTTATGCAGATGGTACAGCTATCGTTAAATCAAAAGTTTCTTCAAATGAAATTCTTGCTAAGTTGAGGGCAATGGCCGTGAAAAATTACTTGGAGAGGTAGTAAATGGGAGAAATGTTACCTGTAATAGTTTATGATGGCTTTCCAAGCTGTATGATAGTTAAAGAATCTTTTAATATTTTAGAATCTCCATTTGAGCTTCAGGGCTTTTTTAAAAACTTTGACGAACTAATTCTGTCTCCTTCAGTAGAAGAAGCGTTAATCACTATGGATAAGGAAGATTTGTTTACTAAACCTCATTTTTTTTACATATTTTCAGATAATGACAAGTTTTTACAAGAGCAAGTTTTATCGGTGAGAAAAAATCCCTCTTCTGTTCTTTCGCCTCTTTTTATCAATGTTAATCTTTATACCGATGTTGCGGAAGTTGTTGATGGTGTCTTCAAGGGTTTCTCAGAAGTTATGGTTAATAAGAGTTTGGAAATCTGGGAAATCCTCAATAGGTTTGACCCCAATCCCTATGCTTTTACCTTGCCAGAGAACAAGAGGATAAACTATATTAGATTCTTAGTATCAAGGAAATGGGAGGAAGAAAGACCAGTTCTACATAAAGATTCTATCAAAGGTTTCTTCTATCCAAAGGCTTTTTACCTCTTTTCTTCGGCAGAGAAGGGAATGGAGCTTGATGAACTTGAAAACTTGAAACTCCATAAGATATTAACCTCTGAGATTTCAAATAAGACTTCACTATGTCCTTTCTGTGAACACTACAACATAATATTTAGGGAAGTTTGCCCTTCCTGTGGCTCCGTTAGGATTAAATTGGTTGAGTTTATTCACCACTACTCGTGTGGTTACATAGGTCCTGTAGATGAGTTTATAAAGGGAGATAAATTTGTCTGTCCAAAATGCCACGAGGAACTCAAGCATATAGGCGTAGACTACGATAAACCTTTGGAGAAGTATTTATGTGAAGACTGTAAGGCTCGCTTCCTTGAACCAGACATTGACGTTCTCTGTGCCAACTGCAAAAGGAACTTTACGCCGGAGGAAGTAAAGTCTGAGTTTATTCACAAGTTTTTCTTAACTTCTTTCGGAAAACTTGTAGCCTTTGAGGGTAAACTGCCCCTTAACGTATTTGAGGAAGTAACTGTTTCTTTAGGAGTTATAAACTACAACGCTTTTACCTACGTACTTGATAAGTTTTTGAATATTGCGGGAAGATACAATAGTAATTTCTGCGTTCTCGGTATATTTTTCTCCGTTTCAAGTGAAGCAATTACAGAACTTCCCCTTAAGGTTAGAGTTTTCCTGAAAGATTTAATATCTATTATTAAGGATAATATAAGGCGTTCTGATATATTGGGAGCTTCTGAAGAAAAGTATATCTTCATTCTTCTTCCAGAAACTCCTCCAGAAGGGGCTGAGAAGGTCAAAGATAGAATTTATAGTCAGATAACTAACCTCCTAAAGAAGAATAAGCTTACGGATTTTGTTAAATTTAATTTGAATTTGAAATGTGTTCCTTCAGGAGAAAAGTTCTCAACTGCTCAGGAACTCTTAAAGGCATTAGTTGAGGAATTAGAGGTTTAAGTTGGGAATTTTAGTATCTTATTTTCATGCAGTTTATGTCTATTTAAGTAACATTATTAACAACACAACTCTACTTGAAAAAATAATACTAGTTTTACCTTACTTAACTTTTGATTTTCCATTTGCTATAGGGATAGTGGTTTTTTTAACTCTTAAGTATTATTTTGGTTTTTTTAAAAAGAGAACTGCTAATTATATACCGCGAGTGACAACTATAATCACTGCCTACTCCGAGGGAAGGGATATAAGAAAGTCTGTAGAATCAATTCTTAATCAGGATTACAAAGGGCAAATTGATATTATAATTGTTGTTGACGGCGCAAAAAGGAATAAGGAAACTTATGAATATGCAAAAAGATATGAGGGAGTTTATCCAGAAAAAAGAAGGAAAGTTCTAATAATTCCAAAGTGGGAAAGAGGAGGACGCGCTTCTTCTTTAAACCTGGGTCTTAAATATGCTGAAGGAGAGATTGTAATGGCCTTAGACGGAGATACTTCCTACGATACTGATATGGTCCGAAAGGCCGTTTCTCACTTTTGGAATAAGAACGTGGTTGCTGTGTCTGGAAACCTGAGAATAAGGAACTGGAACAAGACCTTAGTTACGAGATTTCAGGCTATAGAGTATGCTATATCTATATATATGGCTAAGCAGCTGCTGGATATATTTGGTCTATTAAACAACGTTTCCGGAGCATTTGGTATCTTTAGAACCGACTTCTTAAAGTCTATAGGCGGTTGGGATGCTGGAACTGCCGAGGACTTAGACCTTACACTTAGAATAAAGAAGTATAAATCAGTGTATCCCAAGGTAAGGTTCGGATTTGCTGAGGATGCAATAGGGCTAACAGACGGCCCAGAGACATGGAAAGGAATTCTTAAACAGAGGCAAAGGTGGGATGGGGATTTAGTCTACCTGTTTTTCAAGAAGCATACATTTGTCTTTAATCCACTAATTACCGGATGGAAAGAGGCTATCTACCTTTATTACGTAACTATCTTCCAACAGTTCATACTGCCTGTCTTTGTCATACTCTACTACGCTGCTCTCTTTATGAAGTTCACCATCATTGAAGTTTCAGTAATAGTCACTTTTATCTACCTTATATACGCACTTCATACCTTTGTCTTAATGTTATTCTTTGTTGTTGTAGTTTCTGAAAGGAAAAAGTGGGATGTAAAACTTCTTCCCTACACACTTCTCTACCCAATTTATGGATTTGTTCTGAGGATGAACGCTCTTTATGCCTATGTAGATGAAATATTCTTTGATGCTCACAGGAGGACCAGTTATGTTCCTCCTTGGGTTGCTAAAAAAACGAAATTTTAATTCACTGAATTGTAGCAATTTACAAACCAATAGAATGTTCTTTCAATGCCTTTCTTTAAGGAAAAGACGGAAAAATAGCCTAACTGCTCTATCTTTGATATGTCCGCTACAGACCTTCTGATGTCTCCCTCACGGGAAGGTAGGTATCTAACCGGCGGTATTTTTCCGGCTACCTCTTTTAGTGTTTTAAGTAGATCTAAAAGGGAGGTCTCTTTCCCTGTTCCTACGTTGAATACCTCTCCGTTTGTTCTTTCATCTTTCTCTGCGATGAGGAGGGCTTTAACTACGTCTTTTACATAGACAAAGTCTCTGGTCTGTCTCCCGTCGCCAAATATGTCTATGGTTACCTTCTCTCCTTTAAGGTAACGGGCAGTCCTATCCATAAAGATAGATATCACTCCGGAGTAGGGAGATGAAGGGTCTTGTCTCTCTCCGTAGACGTTGAAAAACCTTAAGGCTGTTGCTTTTAGACCGTAAAGGTGAAAGCTGTTGACTACGTAGCGTTCAGATGCGTATTTGTCAACGCCGTATGGCGTTAAGGGTTTAACTGCCATCTCCTCTTTTTTGGGGAGCTCCGGCAGATCCCCGTAAACGGCGGCAGACGAGGCGAAGACAAACTTACCTACTCTTGCTCTCTTTGACTCCTCCAAAAGGTATAGAGTCCCGTCAAAGTTAACTTTGTGGGTCGCTTCAGGCTCCTCTACAGATTTAAATACCGAGGCTACGGCTGCAAGGTGGAAAACTGTATCAAACTTGTAAGAGTCAAACAGGTTTTTAAGGAGCTCCCTGTCAGTTATTGAGCCTTTTATAAAGGTCAAGTTCTCACTCTCTGGCAGGTTTTCAACCTTTCCCGTAGAGAGGTCATCTACTACGATAACTTTTCTTCCCTCTTTCAGGAGCTCCTCTACAAGGTGGGACCCGATAAATCCAGCTCCTCCAGTTACAAGCGTTGCCATCTAATCCTCCTGAAACTTCAACAAGTGTTTTTTAAAAAGATTCGTTGTCTCATCATCTATTGCCGTTAGGTGAACCTCTTTAAGAGGTGTTTTTTCTCTCTCTTTCAAGAAATTAATCACTTCGTCAACTATAACTTTCGTTCCTTCATCCTTCGGATAACCGAATATGCCCGTGCTTATTGCCGGCAAGGAAACAGAACTGACGCCTAACTCTTCTGCAACTTTTAGTGCCGACCTTACGGCACTTCTCAGTTTTCTCTCTTCGTCTCTCTCTCCCCAAACAGGACCAACGGCGTGAATTACGAACTTGGCTTTAAGATTACCTCCGGTTGTCCACACGGCACTTCCAACGGGGATGGCTCCCCTTTCCTTTACTATCCTGTCACTCTCTTCTTGAATTACCTTTCCCCCTTTCCTAACTATCGCTCCTGCAACTCCTCCACCGTGTTTAAGGAGGCTGTTCGCTGCGTTTACTATCGCTTCCGTGTCTTCTTCTGTTATGTCTTCCTGAACAACCTTAACCGTTTTTCCGTTTATTTTCAGTTCGGCAAGGATTTTCACCCTCTCCTCCTTGAATTCCTTTCAATGGGGAATTAGATTATTAGTAATTCCTAATTCGGCACCTCCCCATCCCTCCGGGAACTCTTCCCGGAGACTTTCTTACCCCAAATCTCCCCAGATGAACTGTATAAGTGCCATTCCTGCTATTGCAGCCGTTTCAGCCCTTAAGATCCTCTTTCCCAAGTATATCGGCTTGAATCCTTTCTCTTTTAGGAGCTCTATCTCTTCCTTTTCAAGTCCCCCTTCTGGGCCTACGACGAAAGATACCGAGTTTGCCGAGTAGCTCTGGTAGTCTTTCAGGGATTTCCCTCCCTTTTCCCACAGAACGAAGGAAAGGTCGGCGTTGGTCTCTATTTCAGGGAGTTTTATAGGTTCTTTAATGTAAGGCAGAACGTTTCTTCCACACTGTTTTGCTGCGTTAACAGTTATCTCTCTCCAGCGCCTCAGTTTTCCTTCCCAGTTCTTTACAAGTTGGGCGTTTGAAGACCTGTTACAGATAACGGGAACGATTTCTGTAACTCCTAACTCAGTAGCCTTTTGGAGTGCCAGCTCAAACTTCTGGAGTTTGTTCGTTATTCCCATAAAGAGGGTTGAGTGGAGAGGGCTGTCCCTGTTTACGTTTATCTCCTCTAAGATTTTTACCTTAACGGAGGTGGGAGAGGCAGCGTCTATAACGGCTAAATACTCCTTCCCTTCTCCGTCAAAGACGATTATCTCGTCCCCCTTTTTGAGCCTAAGAACTTTAAGGGCGTGGCGGGCCTCCTGACCCCTCAGGAAGGCCTCGCCGTTCTTTACGCCGTCTATCTTGAAGCGCCTCATTTACTTAACTCCGGTTGTTTCCTTGTTCTTCCTTTTCCTCTTCTCGCGAACAGAGATTTTCCCTTTAGGAGTTATGTCAAAGACGACTTCTCCACCTTCTGTAAAGCGTCCCATGAGTATCTCGTCTGTCAGTCTGTCTTCTATGAGGGACTGGAGAGCTCTCCTTATCGTTCTTGCTCCGTACTCTTTCTTAAACTCTTTCTCTACAACGTATTCAACGAACTTGTTTGTAACGTGAACTTTGAGGTTTCTCTCTTTAAGCTCCTGGTTAAGCCTTTCAACCTGTTTCCTGACAATTTCTTTAACGTCCTCTTTTGTAAGTGGGTGAAAGACGATTATTCCATCTAACCTGTTGAGGAATTCAGGTTTGAAGAACCTCTTAACCTCGTCTAAAACGTGGGACTTCATCCTTTCAAAGGAGCGCTCTTCCTCTTTTCCGTCTGAGACTTCAAATCCCATTCCCCTCTGGGCTGAGAGTAGGTGTTTAGCACCTAAGTTGCTGGTCATTATCAGGATTGTGTTTGTAAATGAGACAGTTCTTCCCTGCCCATCTGTAAGCCTTCCGTCCTCCATTATTTGGAGGAGGATGTTTAAAACGTCGGGGTGAGCCTTTTCTATCTCGTCAAGGAGGATAACGGTGTAAGGCCTTCTCCTCACGGCCTCTGTGAGTTGTCCACCTTCGTCGTATCCGACGTATCCTGGAGGAGCTCCAATCAGCCTTGAAACGGCATGTTTCTCCATGTACTCAGACATGTCAAGCCTTACCATCGCCTTCTCGTCGCCGAACAGGTATTCGGCAAGGGCTTTTGCAAGTTCCGTTTTACCTACTCCTGTAGGTCCCAAGAAGAGGAAGCTGCCTATAGGCCTATTTACATTTGCCCTGATTCCGAGCCTTGACCTCTTAATGGCCTTGGCAACGGCTTTAACGGCCTCTTCCTGACCTACAACCCTTCTGTGGAGTTCCGTTTCAAGCTTTAATAGTTTCTCAGCCTCTTTCTCCTGAAGCTGTTGAACAGGAATGCCCGTCCAGAGGGCTACGATCTCTTCTACTCTTTTTTCGTCAATAACTATCTTCTCTGAAGACTGTTTTAACTTCTCCTGACGACGGATTTCCTCAAGCTCTGTCAACAGCCTCAGCTCTTTCTGCTTATACTCGTGGGCTTTTTCGTATTCTGCCATTGCAAGGGCTTCTTCTTTCATAGCCTTAACTTTCTCTATCTCTTCCTCAAGGGCTTTAACCTTGTCGTTCTTCTCTGCAGACTGGAGCTGAGCCTTTGCTCCAGCCTCGTCTATTATGTCTATGGCCTTGTCTGGCAGTTTCCTGTCGTTGATATACCTTACGGCAAGCTTTACTGCCCTTTCTATGGCCTCGTCTGTGATAATAACGTTGTGGAACTCCTCAAACTTGCTCTTGAGCCCTTTAAGGATCTCTATCGTATCCTCAATGGAGGGCTCTTCAACCATTACAGGCTGAAACCTCCTCTCAAGAGCTCCATCTTTTTCTATGTACTTCCTGTACTCCTCTATGGTTGTTGCTCCAATTACCTGAATTTCTCCCCTTGAGAGGGAAGGTTTAAGAATGTTTGAAGCGTCCATTGAGCCCTCTGCCGCTCCTGCTCCAACGAGGGTATGTATTTCGTCAATAAACAGAATAACGTCTTTATTGTTCTCAAGCTCTTTAACTATGGCCTTTAACCTCTCCTCAAACTGACCTCTATACTTCGTTCCAGCTATGAGTGACGCCATGTCTAAGGAGACGATTCTCTTGTTCTTGAGCTTTTCAGGAACTTCCCCTTTTGCTATTTTCAGAGCAAGTCCCTCAACGATTGCCGTTTTTCCGACTCCCGGCTCTCCAATCAGCACTGGGTTGTTCTTCCTGCGCCTTGCGAGGATGTGGGTAACCCTCTCTATCTCCTTCTCCCTTCCAATAACCGGGTCAAGCTTTTCTTCCCTTGCAAGTTCCGTTAGGTCGCGGCCAAACTTGTCAAGGTTGGGAGTGGAGCTCTTCTTAGAAGACTTTCTCTCGCTGTTTATACCTTTGAGGAGGTTTGCAACTTCTCTACGAAGCGTGTAGTGGTCAAGTCCGTAGCTCCTGAGGATTCTGCCGGCAAGACCGAGTTTTTCCTTTGCAAGTGCTATAAACAGGTGCTCAGGACCAACGTAGGCGTGTCCTAATATCTTTGACTCCTCAAGGGCGTGTTCAAGAACTCTTCTTGCCTCTGTAGAGAACGTAATTGTGTTTATGTCAACCTCGTAAGGGGCAGGCTGAACTTGGGAAATGATTATTTCTTGAATTCTCGGTTTCGAAATGTTGTATTTTGAGAGTATCTGGTTAGTAATTTCGTCCTCTTTAAGGAGTGAGAGGAGAATGTGCTCCGTTCCAAGCTTTTCACACCTCAGTGCTACTGCCTGTTCTTTGGCCTTTATAATTACTTGTCTTGCCTTTTGGGTAAACCTTTCAAACATACACGCTCCTTCTATTGGGTTTTGTTTAAGATAACTCCGTCCTTTATAAAGTATACGTTATCTGCATAAGTTTCCAGCTCGCTGTTGTGGGTGGCTATCAGGAATGTGGTTCCGGTTTCCCGGTTTAGCCGTTTCATCGTTGAGATGACTGAGTGGGAGCTCTGTGAATCCAGGTTTCCGGTAGGCTCATCTGCAAGGACAATCTCAGGTTCGGTTACAAGAGCTCTGGCGATTGCAGTTCTCTGCTTCTCACCTCCTGAAATCTCAAACGGTCTGTGAGATAATCTATGTTCTAAGCCGACGGATTTCAACACCCTTTCGGCTCTTTTCCTTGCCTTTCTTTCAGGAGTTCCCCTTATAAGTAGGGGGACCATCACGTTTTCAACAACTGTTAACTCGTTTATAAGGTAGTGAAACTGGAAGACAAATCCAACTTTCCTGTTCCTAAGGATGGCCAACTCCTTATCGTTAAGCTTGAAAACGTCTTCTCCCCTGTATAAAACTCTTCCTTCTGTAGGTCTGTCAAGGGTTCCCAGTATGTGGAGGAGGGTTGACTTTCCAGAGCCTGAAGCTCCCATCAAGAGGGAGAACTCGCCCTGCTTTAGTGATAGGTCAACTCCTTTAAGGGCTACAACTTCGTCGCTTTCAGTTTTGTAAACTTTAACTACCTTTTCTGCCCTGAGGATTTCCAAATGCCACCTCCTTTGGAGAGAAAAATATGGAAAAGAGGGTTCACAAGCTAACCTTTTACCATCCTAAGCTTGAGAGGATATCGGACTGTTTAGAAGGGGGATACGTTGTAGGGGGCTTCGTTAGAGACAGGCTTTTAGGTGTTAGGAAGGAGAGCGTTGATATAGATGTTGCCGTTCCAGAGCCTAAATCCGTTGTGGAGTGCGTAGAGAGGGAGCTCTCTGTAAAACCCTTCTCCTTTGAAAGGGTAAAGACGGTTTATTCTTTTGTTGGAAAGGGGTTTAGGGTTGATATCTCCGGAATTTCAGGGAGCTCCATAGAGGAAGACCTGAAAAAGAGGGACTTCACTATAAACGCCATTGCCGTAGATGTTAGGGAGCTCTTCCTACCCTTCAACGACGATGCCCTCCTTATAGACCCAACCGGAGGTTTTGAGGACCTCCAGAAGGGAATTATCAGGCCTGTTTACAGTAGAGCTCTCTCAGACGACCCTGTAAGGATTTTAAGGGGGGCAAGGTTTAAGTTAGAGCTTGAGTTTGAATACCACTCCTCTTTCGTCGCTCAGGCTGTAGAGTGTAGCCGGCTTTTAGAGGGAGCTCCCGCCGAAAGGGTAAGGGACGAGCTCGTTGAAGTTTTAAAAAGGGACGACTTTTACGTATTTCTCAGGGAGCTTGACTCTTTGGGAGCCCTTTACCCCGTTTTTAAGGAGGTTGAAGGTGTAGAGAAAATTCCTCCTTCAGGATTTCATCAGTTTAACCTTAAAGAGCACACTTTAAGGTGTGTAGAACTCCTTGAGACCTACGCTCTTCCTAAGAGAGAAGAGATTTTGGAAGAGTATGGAGAAAAAGTCGGAAGTGAGGAGTTTTTTCCGGGGTTTACTGACAGGGAGTGCTTAAAGCTTTCTGCCCTTTACCACGACGTTGGAAAACCCGGGACTGTAGAGGAGAAGAATGGTAAGCTCACGTTCTACGGTCACGATAAGTTAGGAGCAGAAATTGTTAAGGGAGCTCTCTTAAGGCTCTCTTTCGGGAAAAAGGCTTCCAAAATGGCCTACACCTGCGTGAGGCACCACTTGAGACCCTTTTTCCTCTACGACCTGTTTAAGAAGGGGGAGCTTTCAGACAGGGCAGTTTACAGGTTTTTTAAAGATGTAGGGACATACGCCTTTCACCTTCTACTCCTCTCTGTAGCAGACTTTGGGGCGACTTCTGATGAGTGTTACAGGGAGCTCCCCTCTTACGAGGTTTTCCTGAGAAAACTTGTTTCCTTTTACAGGGAAAGGCTTGAGAACCTAAAGCCCCTTCTTACAGGAGAGGAGATAATGGAAGTAAAGGGTATAAAGAAACCCAACCGATGCGTGGGAGTTTTCAAAGAGAAACTTTTGGAGCTCCAGGCCCTCGGTAAGATAAGGACAAAAGAAGAGGCCTTAAAGGCCGTTAGAGGTTTCAGTTGTGAGAATAGTCATAAACAGTAGTTGGGTTGTTAAGCCTAACGGGGAGGTCTTAAAAAACTGCTGGGTTGTAGTTGAGAACGGTTTAGTTTCAGGCTACTACAGGAAACTTCCGGAAGGGAACTTCAACAGAGTTGAATACCTTTCCGGTTACCTGTATCCGCCTTTTGTAAATGCCCATACTCACCTTGAACTGTCCCTCCTTTCGTTTAACCCAGACTCCTTCCCTTCTTTCTTTGACTGGCTCCTTTGGATAATAGGTAAGAGAGGCCTTTTTACTGAAAATGAGGTAGTTAAAGCCCTCTCTGTCGCTGAAAGTGAACTTAACTCCTCAGGAGTTGGTTACGTAGGTGATATATCCTCTTTCGGTCTATCTTCAAACTTTCAGTTTAAAAAGGTTAGAGTAAAAGCCTTCAGAGAGTTTATAGGAAAGAGTTTCAACCCAGAAGACTTTAATCCACCTGTTTCGGCTCACTCCGTTTACTCCGTCTCCTTTGAGGCTTTAAAAACAATAGCCGAAGACAGCCTTAGAAGAGGATACAAGTTTCAGATCCACCTTGGAGAGACCTATCAGGAACAGCTCTTTGTTAGGTGTAAACAGAACCTTTTTGAGGATATTATCTACCCGTTTATAGGAAGGAAGCGCTACGACAGAGTCTGCTCTGAGGACTTGATTGACTACCTGAGAAAGACGGGAGCTCTTAACGAAAACCTAATAGCTGTTCATTGTACGAACCTTTCAGAGAGAGAGCTTGACTCACTAACAGAGGCCGGAGCTTCCATCGTTCTCTGCCCCCGCAGTAACGTCCACCTGAAGGTCGGTTTTCCTAAGGTTGAACACCTTTTAGGCTACGAGAAGCTCTCTTTAGCAACAGACGGACTGAGCTCAAACCTAAATCTCTCTGTCGTTGATGAACTTAAAGCTGTTTACTATTCACTCCATGGAAAGGTGAGTGTGAGGGAGCTCTTTCCCCTGATAACTACCTCTGCTGCAAAAGCTCTTGGGCTTGAAGACTACGGCAGAGAAGCTCTCTTCTCTTTCTTACCTTCTGAAACTCCGGAGTTGGACCCGTTTTCTGCTCTTCTTAAAGCCAAAAGTTTTAAACTCCTTGACTATACAGGGGCCCTTTGATTTAATTACTTGAGTGCGAAAAACACAGACAGCAAGGAGACACAATGTTTAAAGTCCTCTACGACATTTTCAGTTCAGTAAAACTTGCCATCGTTCTCCTTCTTACCTTGGCTGTAACTTCAATCGTAGGAACGATTATTGAACAGCAGCAGGATCCAGAAAAGTATCTGAGAGAGTATGGCGAAACGAGCTATAAAATTCTCAAGTTTTTAGGTTTCACAGACGTTTATCACTCCTGGTGGTATATTGCCCTCTTAACACTCCTTGCTCTTAACCTGATAGTCTGTTCAATTAAGCGCCTTCCGAAGATCTGGAAAGTTGCAATGGAACCTCGGAAAACTCTTCCTCCGGGTTATGAGAAAGGACTTAGGATTTCTAACTCAATAACACTTCAAGCACAACTTGGGGATATAAAAGAGAAATTAGTAGAAGCTCTTAAAAAGCTTAGGTATAAAGTAGAGGTTTCAAAACAGGAAGAGTTGGAAATTCACATTTTTGCAGACAAGAACGTCTTCGCGAGATTTGGCGTTTACATAGTTCACCTCGGTGTTTTAATCGTTCTAATAGGAGGGCTTACAACAGCCATTTTCGGTTTTAGGGGTTACATGAACTTGGCTGAAGGAACTTCCAGCAATTTAGTAAGTTTCTTCTCAGGGCCTAAAATAGTAGAGCTTCCGTTCTACGTAAAGTGCAACAAGTTCAAGATAGACTTCTACCCGTCAGGAATGCCTAAGGCTTACATCTCAGACCTTTCAATTATTGAGAACGGCAAAGAGGTTTTAAGGAGAACGATTAAGGTTAACCACCCCTTAAAGTATGAAGGCATCTACTTTTATCAGGCCAGTTACGGCCAGGGAGAGGCGTTTCTCAGGGTAGTTTCTCCCAAAGGAGAGGAGATAGTTGGAGTCGCCTTCGGTCAGCCTATAAAACTCGGCAGAGGTACCTATCTTCGGATTGTCAGCATTGACGGAAACACTATGACAGTAGGAATAGAGTTTATCCAGAACGGAAAAGTTCAAGAGGGAGCTATAAAACCTTTTGTTCTCTACAAAGTTCCGGGAACGGACAAGTCCTTTGCTATGGTTGACTTTAAGCCTGTCTTCTATACCGGCCTTCAGGTTTCAAAAGATCCCGGAACTTGGATCGTTTGGCTGGGAAGTATAGTTCTTATTGGTGGTCTTATAGTTGCCTTCTTTATTCCCCATAAGCGGGTATGGGCAAGGCTTGAGAAGAAAGGGGAGGATAAGACAAGGCTCGTAATAGGAGGTCTTGCAAACAAAGGAATAGAGAGCCTTGCCAGGGAGCTTGAGGAGGTCTTAGGGGTGCTTAAGTCTTCATACTGTCAGAATACCCCTAAGGAGGAAAAGTCATGATTCACTCTGTAACGCTCTTTAACGCAGGAATGGTTGCATACTTCCTTGCGTTCCTTTTCTACACCATTTACACGTTTTCAAAGAGCAGCTGGTCTTCAAAGCTTGCTACCTTTTTCGCCTGGCTCGGAGTTATTGTTCAGGGAGCAGGGTTCATCGTTAGGGGAATAGAGAAGGCCAAAGTAAACATGGTTTCTGACTGGACGGCTTTTTACAAGTATGCTCCATTTACAAACATGTATGAATCCCTAATGCTCTTTGGATGGATGGCTGTGCTTATCTACCTTATTTTTGAGTGGAAATACAAAAACAAAGCCTTTGGAATGTTTGTAGTTCCCTTGGCCCTTGTTGGAGAGCTCTCCACCCAAATTTTAGGATTTAGCGAAGAAGCCCAGCCTTTAGTTCCGGCTCTCCAGAGTAACTGGCTCCTCTTCCACGTTGTAACAACCTTCATAGGCTATGCAGCGGCTGCTGTGAGTGCAGGGATTGCTTATGCTTACTTTGCAAAGAGAGACGATACAACCACCAAAGACTGGATAGTTATCTTCTTAACCACTTGGTTTATCTTCTTCTTTATCATCTATTCAGCCTTCAGAGAGAACTTCCTTCTCTACCTAGGCGTTTCAGCTGTAGTGGCAGCTCTGTTCTGTCTCTTCCTTTACGTAATAAAAAGAACAGGGATTGCAAACATACTCCCTTCAGTTGAGGCTATGGAACAGATGATGTATCAGTCTGTTGCCGTAGGTTTTGTTTTCCTGACTATAGGAATCATCCTTGGGGCAGTTTGGGCTAAGTACGCCTGGGGTGGTTATTGGTCTTGGGATCCGAAGGAAACTTGGTCTTTAATTACGTGGCTCGTTTATGCAGCATACCTTCATGCCCGCTACATTAAGGGGCTTAGAGGAAAACCCCTTGCCTACTTTACAATAGTTGGCTTCTTGAGCGTTATCTTTACCTATTACGGTGTAAACCTGATTATTCCCGGTCTTCACAGTTACGCCCAGTAGTTGAGCCGGCCAAGGGCCGGCTTAATTTAATTCTTCATACTTAGGTACTTGTGAATTCCTTTAGCTGCTCTTCTTCCGTCTCCCATTGCAACAATTACGGTAGAACCTCCCCTTATAACGTCTCCTCCTGCGAAAACTCCAGGAAGGTCTGTCATTAAGGTTTCCGGATCAACAACTATTTCTCCCTTCTTACCCCTCTTTATCTCTTTAACTCCATCTACAACTACCGGATTTGGTCCCTGTCCAATTGCCATTACTACAGAGTCAACTTCCATGAGGAACTCTGAACCGGGAACGGGAATCGGTTTTCTCCTTCCAGACTCGTCGGGCTCTCCTAACTCCATCTTCACACACTCAACTGCCTTTATCCAGCCGTTTTCACCTACAAACCTTACAGGATTGGTTAGCGTTTTAAAGATTACTCCTTCCTCTTCTGCGTGTCTTACCTCCTCAACCCTTGCAGGCATCTCCTCTTTTGAACGCCTGTAGATAACTATTACTTCTTCAACGTCTTTAAGCCTAAGGGCTGTTCTTGCCACGTCCATAGCAGTGTTTCCGCCCCCTATTACGGCTAAACGTTTTCCGGTAAATACCGGAGTATCCGATTCAGGGAATTTGTAAGCTGCCATAAACAGAACCCTTGTTAGGAACTCGTTTGCCGAGTAGACGCCGTTTAAGTTAAGGCCTTCTATGTTTAGCATGTAGGGAAGTCCAGCCCCTGAGCCGATGAAAACTGCGTCAAACTCCTCTAAAAGCTCGTAGATTGTTTTTGTTTTTCCTACTATGAAGTTTAACTCTATTTTGGCTCCCATGTCTTTAAGGAAGGAGAGCTCCCTCTCCACTATCTCGTTAGGAAGCCTGAATTCAGGTATTCCGTAGACTAAAACTCCACCAGGTTCGTGGAGAGCTTCAAATATCGTTACCTCGTATCCCATCTTCAGTAAATCGGCTGCACAGGCTATTCCAGCCGGCCCAGAGCCTACAATGGCAACCTTTTTGTTTCTCTTCTCCGTTATAACTATTTTCTCGTAACCAACAGAAGCCTCGTGGTCGCCGGCAAAGGCTTCAAGAGCTCCGATTGCTACCGGGTCTCCTACCTTTCCAACGACACAGGCTCCCTCACACTGAATTTCCTGTGGACAAACCCTTCCGCAGACAGAAGGGAGAATGTTCTCCTCTTTTATCTTCCTTGCAGCTTCAACGAACTTCCCTTCTTCTATCAGTTTTATGAACTGAGGTATAGGAACGTTAACGGGGCACGCTTTAACGCACGGGGAGTGTGGACACTGAAGGCACCTTTTCGCTTCTTCCATAGCCAGCTGAGGTGTATACCCTAACTTAACCTCTTTAAAGTCTTTTACTCTCTCCTTCGGGTCTCTTTCAGGAACAGGGACCCGTTTTTTGATTATCTCCCTCTTTGCCATACCTATCTCCCGTGACAGCTGCAGTGTTTTCTCTGGAATTCCCTCATAGCTTCTTCTTCTTTTTCTTTAAACATTCTGAGCCTGTTCATAAGCTCCTCAAAGTTAACCTGATGGGCATCAAACTCCGGTCCATCAACACAGGCAAACTTTACCTCCCCTCCGACTGTTACTCTACATGCTCCACACATTCCGGTTCCGTCGACCATTATGGGGTTTAGTGAGGCTACGGTTGGTATTCCGTATTCTCTGGTAAGGTCTGCAACTGCTTTCATCATAGGAACAGGGCCGGCACAGATAACCATGTCAACTTTCGTTTTAGAGTCTAAAAGGTTTTTAAGGGCATCTGTAACCAAACCTTTCATTCCGTATGAACCGTCATTTGTTGTTACTATTACCCTGTCGGCAAGGAGCTCCATCCTATCTTCCCAAAATATCAGCTCCTTTCTTCTAAAACCCATAATTACTGTTAGCTCGTTACCGACCTCTTTAACCCCTTGAGCTATGTGGTGAATGGGGGCAAGGCCTAACCCTCCTCCCACTGCAACAACGTGTCCCCACTTCTTTATGTGGGTAGGTTTTCCTAAGGGGCCTACAACGTCTCTTATAGAATTTCCTTCGTCAAAACAGGAAAGGTGGTAAGTGCTCTTTCCTACCCTCTGAACCATTAAAGTTATGGTTCCCGCTTCAGGGTCTTTATCTGCTATTGTTAGGGGAATTCTTTCACCTTTTGCGTTTATTCTGATTATTACAAACTGCCCCGGTTTTGCCTTTTTAGCTATTAGAGGAGCTTCAACGACAAACTCGTCAACGTTCTCTGCAAGTTCTCTCTTTTTTACTATTCTGAACAATTAACACCCCCCCTTTGAAACTTTTAATGTTTTATTATAAACCATTGTTAACAACTATTTAAGAACTTCAAGGGGCTGAATGTGGTAAGTTTTCCCGTTGTAAACTCTGCTTATGTCAAAATAGAGGCCGCTCTTTCCCCAAATGCCAGAAGTCCCGGCAGTTCCAATTACTTCTCCTCTCTTTACTAGCTGGTTGGGCTTTACAAATAACTTGTCAAGGTTTCCGTAAACGGTTCTGTATCCTTTAGGATGCTGAATAATTACCATGTTTCCAAAGGCTTTTAGAAGTTTGCTGTCTTTTCCAGCGAACTTTACGATTCCCGTTTCGGCGGCTTTTACGGGAGCTCCCGGACTGCTCACTATAAAGATTCCCGGATATCCGTCTTCTCTAATTGTTGGGTCTACTTTTCCGTCTAATGGAAACTTAAACTGTATCGGTCTGTTAAGCTTTAGAACGTCTTTGTAGCCAACCAGTATTTTGAGTCTCTCTCCAGGTCTGAGTATGTAGGGTCTCTTTAGTCCGTTTACCCTTATAATTGTTCTCGGTGAAACTTTAAACTTCTTCGCTATTTTTATGACAGAGTCTCCCCGTCTTACCCTGTAGTATTTGTAGACGGGAACTTTTGTTAAACCGTTAGGCACAAAAACCGGGTTGTTCTTTTTCTGATAGTTGGTTCTGTTTGTTGTAAGCTTTCCTTTAACCGGTATTTTGAGCTTTTGACCGGGATAGATAATGTTTTTCTTTAATCTGTTTAACCTTTTTATTTCAGAGACGGTTGTTTTGAATTTTTTTGCTATTTTTGCTAAAGTGTCTCCTCTCTTAACTCTATAAATAGTATAATTTCTTGTTATTTTCCTTTTTCTTTTAGTTTTTACAGGAATTTTTAACTTCTGGCCGACGTATATTCTGCTTCCTCTTAACCTGTTGGCCTTTTTTATCTCATTAACAGATACGTTGAACTTCTTCGCTATTTTAATGAGAGAATCTCCCTTTTTAACCCTGTAGTAAACTTCAGCGTTTGCTGAATACGTGATTAGAAGTAAGCTAATAAAGAATAGTAAAGCTCTCATACTCTCCCCGTGGTTCAGTAAACTTGTAATCAATGTCTGTTACCTTTGCGAAGAAAGGACCCTCCCAGAGTTTTGAGAGGAACTCCTTTAAAAGTTCTTCTTCGCCTTCAGCGTAAACTTCAACCCTTCCATCGGGTAGGTTTCTAACAAAACCTCTAAGCCCTAACTTGTTGGCGATATTTTTCGTAAAAGCTCTGTAACCTACTCCTTGAACTCTGCCGGATACAAACGTGTGTAAGCCCTTTATAGCCACTTCTCAAGCTCCTCAAGAGTTTTCTTGAACCCCAAATCTATTAAGTCTTCAAGCTTGGAGAAATCAAAAGGACTAAACGGAACTTGATGGTTAACTATGATATCACAGTAGTGGAGCCTCCAGCTTTGATTTTCTATTATGCTGGCTACTGAAGACCTTTCAAGGACGTCGGTTATAGAAGAGGGATTAAACTCGCTTGGAAGTGTGTTAACGTTTGAGCAGATGTTAACTTCAACTCCGGAAGATTTTGTTACTTCAGCAGGTAGGCAGTTTCTAACTCCGCCGTCTATGTAGGAGTTGTTTCCAACTTTCCAGGGGGCGAAAAGAGGAGGAATAGAACAGGAAGCTACTACCCAGTCTGCAGATGGTCCTTCTCTTTTTATTTCAAGCTTTAAAGTTTTTAGGTTAACAACTGCTGGAGCAAAGGGAATTTTAAGCTCTGTAAGGTCTGGGTTTCCTGTAAGTTCTACTAAGAGCGAGTAGAGTCCTTCAAGCTTGAAAAGTCCCCCTTTAAAGCAGGGTTTGGCCAGTTTCCTCCAGGAGAGCGTTTTTCCTATTTCTGTAATTTCCTTGAGAGAGAGTCCGTAGGCGTAGAGGAAACCGATGAGAGCTCCCACACTTGAGCCGGCTATGAACGACGGGCTAATTCCTTTATACTCAAGAGCTTTAAGAAAACCGATGTGGGCGGCTCCCTTTACGAAGCCACCCGAAAGTGTAACTCCGACTCTTTTCATTTAGAATTCTAACTCGTCTCCCGGGTTGAGAATCTGAACGTTTACTCCCCTTGCTTCTGCAAGCCTCTTGAACTCTTCAGGCTCGGCGTCAATTATGGGCCACGTTTTAAAGTGCATTGGAATTGCGATTTGTGGTTTTATGAGCTCAGCAGCTATTGCTGCGTCCCTTACGTCCATTGTAAAGTTTCCACCTATGGGGAGAAGGGCTGCAAAGACTTTCTCGTACCTTCCAAGGAACTCCATGTCTGCTATGAGGCCTGTATCGCCTGCATGGTAAATAGTTCTTCCCTCAACCTCAATCAGCATTCCGCAAGGGGTTCCGAGGGTTACTACTTGGTCGTTTTCTATGACGGAGCTCCCGTGGGCAGCCGGAACCAACTTTACCCTTCCGAAGGGGAAATGGTAGCTTCCTCCTATGTGCATTGCGTGGATGTTTTCAACTCCCTTGAGGTTACAGTACTGGCATACCTCAAAGATGCTGACGACGGTAGCTCCCGTTCTCTTTGATATCTCTATAGCATCTCCCAAGTGATCCCCGTGGCCATGGGTAACGAAGATGTAGTTAAGGTCTGTAAAGTCTTCGGGTTTTGCTATCTTCCACGGGTTTCCGCTTAAAAACGGGTCAATAAGGGCTCTTATCCCTTCGCCTTCAACGTAGAATGCAGAATGACCTAAATACCAAAGCTTTGCCATCTCTCCCCTCCTACAGAGCTTTTATCAGTTTAGGAATCCTTGACCTTAACTTAAACCTTGTTCTACCGTAAAGGGGAGTTTTCCTTGCAACGGCTATCAGGAACGTGTCGTTTACGAGCTTATACACAAATATTGCGTAGTTTTTAGAGAAAATTACTGTTTCTTCAAGACTTTCACTTTCTCCTGTTAAGTCTTGAAGAGTTTCATCGCAGCTCTTTACGGGGTTTACAAGCTGCGTTGCAAGTTCTTCTGAATCAAGGGATGCATCCTGTCCATCATACCTGTAAACGACTATTCCATCTTCATCAATAATTAATGCAGACTCAAGTTCAGGAATCTCTTCAACTAAGGATTTCAGTATCTCCTCGCTCATATATCCTCCTAAATAAGTCCCCTTTCAATGAGGAGCTCCGCTATTTGAACGGCGTTTAATGCCGCTCCCTTCCTTAAGTTGTCTCCAACTATCCAAAGGTTCAGACCGTTTTCTATTGTATCATCTTTTCTTATTCTGCCTACCAAAACGTCGTCTTTCCCTGCAACGTCAATTGGAGTCGGGTAGATAAAGTTCTCAAAGTCGTCCATTACAGTTACGCCGGGGGCCTTTTCCAAAGCCCTCTTAGCCTCTTCAACAGTTATAGGCTTTTCAAATTCAAGGTTAACAGACTCGGAGTGCCCTATGAAAACGGGAACCCGAACACAGGTTGGAGAAACCTTTATAGAGTCGTCGTGCATTATCTTCTTCGTCTCGTTAATCATCTTTATCTCTTCTCTCGTGTAGCCGCTGTCAAAAAACTTGTCTATGTGGGGAACGCAGTTAAATGCTATCTGCTTAGGAATCTTCTTAGGCGGTGGAACAGGTTTACCTTCAAGGACTGCTTTTGTCTGTTCTTTTAACTCCTCTATAGCCTGAGCTCCGGCTCCAGAAACCGCCTGATACGTTGAAACAACAACCCTCTTTATTTTTGCAATGTCGTGGAGGGGTTTTAAAACGACAACCATCTGAATCGTTGAGCAGTTTGGGTTTGCAATAATTCCCTTGTGCCAGTCAACGTCTTCAGGGTTTACTTCGGGAACTACCAAAGGAACGTCAGGCTCCATTCTGAATGCAGAGCTGTTGTCAATAACAACTGCTCCTCTTTTAACAGCTTCCGGAGCAAACTGTTTGCTCCTGTCTCCCCCTGCAGAGAAGAGGGCTATGTCAACTCCCTCAAAACTTTCAGGCTTCAGTTCTTCTACAGTTATTTCCTCTCCTTTGAACTTTACCTTCTTCCCTGCAGACCTTTTAGATGCAAGGGGAATAAGTTTTTTAACGGGAAAGTTCCTCTGTTCCAGAACTTTCATCATCTCCTGACCGACTGCACCTGTAGCACCTACAACGGCAACTGTGTAGCCCTTCATACCTTCCCTCACATAGACTTAATTTCTTCAGCTATCAGATCTCCCATCTCTTCCGTTGAGACCAACTTACAACCTTCGGAGTAGATGTCTTTAGTTCTGTATCCCTTTGCAAGAACGCTTCTAACTGCTCTGTCTATGGCTTCTTCAACTTCAGGCATGTTGAAGGAGTATGTAAACATCATTGCAGCAGAGTTTATTGTTGCTATCGGGTTGGCAATGTTCTGCCCGGCAATGTCTGGGGCAGAGCCGTGGATAGGTTCGTAAAGCCCTATCTTCCCTCCGATTGAGGCAGACGGAAGCATTCCTAAAGAGCCTGTAAGCATTGCACAGGCGTCTGAGAGAATGTCTCCAAAGATGTTGGTAGTAACTATAACGTCAAATTGCTTTGGCCACCTAATTATCTGCATTGCTGCATTATCAACATACATGTGGTTAAGCTCAACGTCTTCATACTCTTTGTGAACCTTCTCTACTACCTCTCTCCAGAGGACTGTTGCCTCTAAAACGTTTGCCTTATCTACACTTGTAACTTTCTTGTTTCTCTTCCTTGCAACTTCAAAGGCTACCCTTGCAATTCTTTCAACCTCGTGTTCGTAGTAGCGAAGAGTGTTTATTCCTACCCTTTCGTCTCCGTCAACGAAGATTCCTCTTGGAATTCCAAAGTAGATTCCGCTTGTAAGCTCCCTTACAACCATAATGTCAACGCCTTTAACAACTTCCGCCTTTAAGGTTGAAGCGTCAATCAGCTCATCGTAGAGCTTTGCAGGCCTTAGGTTTGCGAAGGCGTTGAGGAGTTTTCTCATTCCGAGGAGAGCTCTCTCCGGCCTTATCTCAAAAGGCAGATTGTCCCACTTAGGTCCTCCAACTGCTCCAAGGAGAACGGCGTCAGATGAGAGGATTATCTCTTTTGTCTCATCTGGGAAAGGCACTCCAAACTCATCTATTGCGGCTCCGCCGATAAGCCCGTATTTGTAGTTGAGCTTAACGTTGAACTTTTCTGAAACGGCGTCTAAAACCTTAACTGCCTGCTTTACTATTTCTGGTCCTATTCCGTCTCCGGGAAGGACTGCTATCGTAAACTCTTTCACTTTAACCCTCCTTTAGTCCCAACTTCTTCTTTGCGTATTCCATAAGTCCGCCGGCTTCCATTATTTGCCTTATATCTTCAGGGATTGGGTTCGCTTTAAACTCTTTCCCTTTTGTTACATTCTTAATTACTCCCGTTTCGGGGTTTATCTCAACGATGTCCCCCTCTTCAATTCCCTCAACAGCTTCAGGAGACTCAAAAATCGGAAGGCCTATGTTTATTGCGTTTCTGTAGAAGATCCTCGCAAAGGACTTTGCAATTACGGCTGAAACCCCTGCTGCTTTTATTGCTATTGGAGCGTGCTCTCTTGAAGAACCGCATCCGAAGTTTTTACCGGCAACGATTATGTCTCCGGGTTTAACTTTTTGAGGGAATTCGGGGTCTGCATCTTCCATAACGTGTTTTGCAAGCTCTTTCGGGTCTGACGTATTAAGATACCTTGCAGGAATTATCTCATCTGTGTTGATGTCGTCTCCAAACTTGAAAGCCCTTCCTTTAAACACTTCTGCCATTCTTCCTCCTTGTAGAAAACTTGTTTGCTGGAATTGTAAATCCTTAGGAAGGGCTATTCAAGGGAAGGGAGGAAAGCTTTTTAAATGAAATGCCGGAATTAAAAGTTTAGTGGAAAAAAATAAAATGGAGCGGGCGACGGGATTCGAACCCGCGACCCTCAGCTTGGAAGGCTGATGCTCTAGCCAGCTGAGCTACGCCCGCCCTTGTTGCATAGGAAATATAGTCAATCTGAGAAAGATGTCAACTGTTCCGAAAATGGATTATTGGTTGCGGGGGCGGGATTTGAACCCGCGACCTCCGGGTTATGAGCCCGGCGAGCTACCAGACTGCTCTACCCCGCGTCAGTGGTGGAGGGGGCAGGATTCGAACCTGCGTAGGCGTAAGCCGGCGGATTTACAGTCCGCTGCCTTTGACCACTCGGCCACCCCTCCACGTATGGTGCCGGCTGAGGGAGTCGAACCCCCGACCTGGTGATTACAAGTCACCCGCTCTAGCCAGCTGAGCTAAGCCGGCACATCGTGGACGTTGAATAATATAGGAGACGAAGAATTGGTGTCAAGTGGTTCATATATAATTCTCCACCCTAACCAATAGAGGGAGAAATTATGGAGATACTGATTTTAGGTTCCATTAAAGGTGCAGTTGAAAGGTTTAAGGGGCTTATTGAGGTTTCTGAGCCGGACCTCGTTATAACTATTGGACCGCACGGATTTGAAAAGCCTGTAAAGATAGAGAAAACTTGGTTTTACTGTCGGGGAGCTTCTGATAACTTAGACGTTTTGGGAAGGAGCTCCGGCACCGACTTCCTCTCTCGCCTCTTTAGGACTAAAGAAGGACTTACCTTTAGCGGAATAAGCGGAGTTTACAACCCTTCAACGTCCAAGTTTACGAGGGCTGAGTGGTTAAAGATTAGAGGAAAAATCGGCAAGAGTAAGCAGAACGCCATATTCAGGGAAGATGTAGAGGCTTTAGTGGAGCTCTTTAAACGGTTGGATTTAGATAGGCTTGATTTCCTCGTTATTGCAGACTTTCCAGACAGGCCTGTTTTTAAAGAGGTTCTTGAGGTAATGAAGCCCCGCTATCTTTTCTACCCCTCTTTAGAGTATAGGAAAGAGAAGGTAGGGGATACGGTTTTTGTAGGCCTTGAGGACGTAACCTCTCCAAAAGGTAAATACGTTTTCAGGTTTGATAGAATTGGTTCTCAATAACCAAGTTTTAAGAGAGGAGAGACAATGGCTTATAAGTACAAGGATTCCTGCGGAGTTGGTTTTATAGCCTCTGTTAACGGAGAAAAGAGCTACGAAATAATAGATAGAGGGTTAAAGGCGGTTTCAAACCTCACCCACAGAGGAGCTGCCCTTTCAGACGGCAGAACCGGAGACGGTTCCGGAATTCTCTTTCAGGTTCCCTATTCCTTCTTTATTAAAGAGGCAAAAAAGATAAGGGGAGATTTTGAGGCAGAAAGGGTTGCAGTTGGCTCTTTCTTTTTAAAAGGAAACGTTGAGGGGTCTCTCTCCCTAATAGAAAAAGAGGTTAAAGAGACTTTGGGAGATGCCATTTTAAGGGAAGTTCCTGTTGACCTTACCCAGTGCGGTGAGATTGCAAGGAGGTCAATGCCCGTTTTCTATCAGGTGATTGCTCCAGAGGGAGACAGGGTTGAAACCTACCTTTTAAGGAGAAGGCTTGAGAAGAAGCTCTCGGAGTTCCACCCGGAAAACTACGTGGTTTCCCTCTCATCTGACCTTGTAGCCTACAAGGGAATGCTCTTGGCTCCAGATTTAAAACGGTTCTTCTTAGACCTTCAGAACGAAGAGCTCTCCTCTTCAATCGTCATATTCCACCAGCGCTACTCAACGAATACAAACCCCGAGTGGAGGCTGGCTCAACCTTTGAGGCTCATTGCTCACAACGGAGAAATCAACACGATAACTGCAAACAGGAACTTTATAAAGGCCATTGAGCCCATACTCTCTTCTCCCGTTTTAGGTGAAAAAATAAAAGAGGTTCTTCCACTCGTTGAATTTAACGAGAGTGACTCGGCCTCTTTAGACAGGGTCTTTGAACTCTTGGTGGTTTGCGGCGTTGACCCGGCAACCGCCATAACCCTTCTGATTCCACCGGCCTACGAGCTTTTAGACGGCATAACCGACGAAGAGAAGGCTTTCTTTGAGTATACATCCCTCTTAATGAAGCCTTGGGATGGCCCTGCCGCCGTTGCCTTTACAGACGGTAAGGTGGTAGGTGGGAAACTTGACAGGAATGGCCTTCGCCCCGCCAGATACGTTATTACAGAAACCGGTTTAGTAATTTTCGGTTCAGAAGTTGGAATGGTTGACGTTCCTGAGAGTGAGGTTTCCCGGTTCGGAAGGCTGATGCCGGGAGAGATATTCGTCGTTGATACTGAAAGTGGAGAGATAAAGGAGAACTCAGAAGTTCTCAGGGAAATGGCAGACAAGTTCTTAGTTGAGAGAGAGGTAAGGAGAAAAATCTACAGACTGAAGAGGGAAAGATTTGTAGAGCCAAAGCCTTCTGAGAACCTTTTGAAAGAGCTGGTTAAGTTCTGCTACTCAAAAGAGGACTTAGAGGAAGTTGTTGAATACATGGCAGAGATGGGAAAAGAGCCCGTCTTCTCCATGGGAGACGATACTCCTCTTCCCAACCTTTTAGATAGGCCTTACCTTCTCTTCCGCCACTTTAAACAGAGGTTTGCCCAGGTTACAAACCCGCCTATTGACCCGATAAGGGAAAAGGCCGTAATGAGCCTCAAGCTGAGGCTCGGCTCAAAGGTGAATTTCTTAGACCTTTCAGGGAAACTGAGGCGCAGGATAGAGATAGACTCTCCCCTTCTTACTCCCACTGAGTTTGAGGAGATTAAAAATACCTCTTTTGTTAGGGTTAAGTCTTTTAAGATGGAGTTTGAGAGCTCCCTCAGAGAAGGCCTTAATAGACTCTTTTCTTCAGTTAAAAGGGCAATAGAGGAAGAAGGGGTTGAGATAATTATTCTCTCAGACAGAGACGTTGAGTATCCTATTCCCTCGCTTCTTGCAGTTTCAGGCCTCTGTACCTTTTTGGAGAGGGAGCAGCTCCTTCACAGGGTTTCAATTATCGTAGAGACGGGAGAGGTTAGAGATACACACCAAACTGCCGCCCTAGTAGCCTTTGGAGCTTCTGGGGTTTACCCGTATTTGGTTTTTGAGTACCTGAAGGCAAACGAGGTTGAGCTCAACAAACCCTATAAGGAGCTTGAGAGGAACTATAAAGAGGCTATAAACGCCGGTCTTTTAAAGATAATGTCAAAGATGGGAATTTCTGTAATTTCCTCTTACCACCGTTCACACCTCTTTGATGTTGTTGGAATAGGAAGAGAGGTTATTGAGGAGTTCTTTCCCCATACAGCTTCTCCAGTTGGAGGAATCGACCTTGAGGAGATAGAAGAGATTGTTAAAAAGAGGGTAGAGCTCTCTAAGGAGAAAAGCGAGCCTGAGCCTTCCGGAGAGCTCCGCTTCCGCCCTGGAGGTATCTACCACTCCTGGAGCCCTCAAGTCGTCCGTGGAATCTTCAAGGCTGCAAGGAGCGGAAAGTATGAAGACTTTAAAGAGGTTGTTGAAGCCGTAGAGTCAAGACCTGTTTACATAAGGGATTTACTGAAGATAAAGTCTGACAGAGAACCGATTCCCGTTGAAGAGGTTGAACCTGTTGAGTCAATCGTTAAGAGGCTGATGGTTCCGGGTATGTCTGTCGGAGCTCTCTCAAAAGTTGCCCACGAGGTCATAGCCGAGGCCATGAACATACTCGGAAGTAAGAGCTGTTCCGGTGAGGGTGGAGAAGACCCTGAGAGGTATGGAACCATAAGGAACAGTAAGATTAAGCAGGTGGCTTCCGGTAGGTTTGGCGTAACTCCGGCCTACCTTGCATCTGCCGAGGAGATAGAGATAAAAATCGCCCAAGGAGCAAAGCCCGGAGAGGGAGGTCACCTTCCCGGCCACAAAGTTACTCCTTACATTGCTTCCCTAAGGTTTTCAGTTCCCGGAGTTGCCCTCATCTCCCCGCCTCCCCACCACGACATCTACTCAATAGAAGACCTTGCCCAGCTCATCTACGACCTTAAGCTCGCCAATCCAAAGGCCAGAATTGCCGTAAAACTGGTTTCTGAGGTTGGTATTGGAACTGTTGCCTGTGGAGTTGCAAAAGCAAAAGCAGACATAGTTCAGGTAAGTGGAGCATCTGGAGGAACGGGAGCTTCTCCCCTCTCTTCTATAAAGGGGGCAGGCCTTCCTTGGGAGGTTGGTCTGTCGGAAACTCAGAGGGAACTGATAAACAACGGCTTGAGAGACAGGGTTGCCCTAAGGGTAGACGGCGGGTTTAAAGTCGGTAGAGACGTTGTTATTGCGGCCCTTATGGGAGCTGAGGAGTTTGGTTTTGGTACTGCCGCAATGATTGCCGAAGGCTGCGTTATGGACAGGGACTGCCACACCAACCGCTGCCCTGTAGGAATTGCAACTCAAGATGAAAACCGGATTAAGCGTTTCAGAGGAGCTGTTGAGACCGTCGTTAACTACTTTAAGCTTGTGGCAGAAGACGTTAGGAGAATACTTGCACAAATGGGCTACAGGAGTTTAGAAGAGATAATCGGTCGCTACGACCTTTTGGAGGAGAACAGAGAAGTTTTAGATAAGTTTCCCCTTGCAAGGAAGCTTGCCCTCTCCTCTATAGTTAAAAATCCGGTTTACAGGTTAAATAGGGTGGAGCTCCCTTACAATCCAGTTGAATCTAAACTGAACGAGCAGATAGTTAAAGATGTTCTTCCACACCTCAAAAAAGGGGAAAAGTTCTTTAAGGAATATCCGATTAAGAACACAGACAGGAGCGTTGGAGTTTCCCTTGCCTACCACATCGTTAACCTCTTCGGTAAGGATGGCCTTCCTGAAAACCTCGTTCACTTAAAGTTTAGAGGAGTTGCCGGTCAGAGCTTTGGGGCATTTCTACCAAGTGGAGTCCTTCTTGAGGTTGTAGGAGAGGCAAACGACTACGTAGGAAAAGGTTTAGGCGGCGGGACGATAGTTCTCAAATTCCCGGAAGAGTTTAAAGGGAAGCCGACGGAGAACGTCATTGCCGGAAATACGATTCTCTACGGTGCTACCGGCGGAGCTCTCTTTGCAAGCGGCGTAGTTGGGGAGAGGTTTGCCGTAAGGAACAGCGGAGCCATAGCCGTTGTTGAGGGAGCAGGCCAGCACGCCTGCGAATACATGGTTCGGGGAATCGTTGTAATCCTTGGAATAGTAGGGAAGAACTTCGGTGCAGGAATGACCGGCGGAACGGCCTTCGTTTTAGACCCTGAGATTGAGGAGAAGATAAACAGAGACTACGTAGAGGTTAGAAGGCTTGAGCCGAGGGACTACGACGTTCTCAAGTCTCTACTTTCAAAACACTACAAGTTTACGAGGAGCTCCACGGCAGCAAGGGTTCTTGAGAATAGAGCTCTCTTGGAATCCTTTAGAAAAATCGTTCCTATTGGCGTAAAAGAGCTTGAAATGAAGCTTTCCGGGTTAGATAAATTACCGGATTAAGCACTTCTCCCTCCAAAATGGAGGGAGAGTTATTCCAATTAATAGTAGATTTAACTTGGAATGCTGATACTTGTAAGCCAACGGAAGAGGAAAAGAAGAAACGATAGGTAATAGAGGGGTTATTTGCAAAGGTAAGGTATATGTATGGAGCTAAGCGGTTGGAGAAAGAAGCTTACTATTCTTACCGCTTTGGGGGTCGCTTCCTATGCTAACCTCTAATTTCTCACCCAGAGTAATTTTTATATTTAAAAAATACATTTAGGAGGTTTTTTATGCGCCAAAAGCCATATACTATTTTTACACATCAGAAAGGATTGGAATTTTTAAGCAATATGCGCCAATATCCTATTTTTGCTTTTAATAGAATGTTTCGAGCAAGCGAAAATCTTTATCAATTTTCTAAACTCCCCCATAATTTGCGGGAAGAATATATAGATAGATTTGCTAAAATGCACCCATTTAAAGCAAAAAAAATGACAAGGAAACTCCCAGTAAGGGAAGATTGGGATGAAATAAAGCTCAAAGTGATGTTTGATGTATTAAAACTTAAGTTTTCTCAACACCCTTATCTCCTCAAAAAACTTTTACAAATTGAGGGGCCTTTGGCAGAATTTAATACTTGGCGGGATACCTACTGGGGGTATGATCTCAACTTACGAAGAGGCGAAAACCACCTGGGAAAACTCTTAATGCTTTTACGGGATGAATGGAAACGGGGAAAGGATCCACAATTTAACAACTATAAATACTATAAAGATTTGAGTGTTGAAGAGATGTTTGGTGATTAAAAAGGTTTTGCTTTTATCCTATTTTATTTTCTCACCCAGCGTGATATTTTGTGTAAGCTTGAGAAAAGGGATAACCTCCTGGGAAATACCCCACAAATACCAACCCCAGGAGGCAAAAATGGAACTACAGAAGATTTTATCAGACCTCGTTAAAGAAGTGGTAAAGCAAACCTTAGAGTCAATGAGGAGATTCAGGAAATGTTCCTCAGGAGGTATTCCTAAGTGGCTTACACAAAATTATTGACACAACCAAAAACAAACCAAAAAACATCAAGGTATCACTATTTAAAAACGGTGTTTTTGAACAGAATAGGAGGGAGCTCCTGCCTTTTAAGTTTGAGAACTAACAGTTTTAACTTTGAAAGTTTAAGGAGCTCCCAGTTACATTTTAGTGTCTAAAGTGTCTTATTCCTGTAAATACCATTGCCATTCCGTGTTCGTTTGCTGCCTCTATAACTTCTTTGTCTCTGATTGAGCCTCCCGGTTGGATAACTGCCGTTACTCCGACCTTTGCCGCTTTGTCTATACTGTCCCTGAAGGGGAAGAAAGCCTCTGATGCAAGGACTGAGCCTGAAAGGTCTAAGCCCATCAGCCTTGCCTTCTCGGCGGCACAGCGGGCTGAATCTACTCTTGATGTCTGCCCAACTCCAATTCCAACTGCAACTCTGTCTTTAGCGTAAACGACGGAGTTTGACTTGACCCACTTAACAACCTTAAATGCAAAGAGGAGGTCCTCCCACTCCTTTTCCGTTGGCTCTCTATCGGTTACAACCTTTAGCTTCTCCGGGTCAACTGTTATAAGGTCTCTGTCCTGAACTAAAAGCCCTCCAACGACTCTTCTGTAGTCAAAGTGGGAGTCTTGACCTCTTCTTTCTATTCCCTCTAAACCTTTTGTAGTCAAGACTCTCAGGTTTTTCTTGGTTTTCAGTATCTCAAGAGCTTCTTCGTCGTAGTCCGGAGCAATTATGCACTCGTAGAACCTTTCAGTTATAAGCTTTGCTGCTTCAGACGTTACTTTAGAGTTGAAGGCTATTATTCCGCCGAAGGCCGAAACCGGATCAACTTTTAGAGCCTTCTCGTAGGCCTCTTCCGGAGTCTTTCCGAGGGCTACTCCGCAGGGGTTTGCGTGTTTTATGATTGCACAGGCGGTTCCCTCTTTTTCAGGATCAAACTCAAGGACTAAGTTGAGAGCTCCGTCTAAGTCGTAGATGTTGTTGAATGAGAGCTCCTTCTCTCCGTGGAGCTTTTCTGCTCTCGTTACGCAGGGTTCCTTTACGAAGATTTCTCTGTAGAAAGCTCCTCTCTGGTGTGGGTTTTCTCCGTATCTTAAGTCTTGAACCTTCTCAAAGGTTATCGTAAGTGGGTTTCGGAGCTCCCTGCAGGAAACGGGCTTCCCTTCCTCGTCAATGCTGAAGAGGTAGTCTGATATTAAGGCATCGTAGTGGGCTGTTAAGTTGAAGGCCTTCCTTGCAAGGTGGAATCGGGTTTTAAGGGAAATTTCTCCCGTTTCCTTCAGTTCTTTAATTATTTTATCGTAGTCTGAAGGGTCTGTAACTATTGCGACGTGTTTAAAGTTCTTTGCTGCAGCCCTTACCATCGTCGGGCCGCCGATGTCTATGTTCTCAATTATCTCGTCAAGGTCTGCGCCCTTTGCAACCGTCTCCTTAAACGGGTAAAGGTTAACAACGACCATGTCTATCGGCTCTATCTCAAGCTCTTTCATCGCCTTTAAATGTTCATTTTTAGACCTGTCGGCAAGTATTCCACCGTGAACTTTCGGGTGGAGCGTTTTTACCCTTCCCTCCATTATCTCCGGAAAGCCTGTCAGGTCTGAAATCTCCCTTACAGGAATTCCGTTTTCCTTTAAAAGTTTTGCAGTTCCTCCAGTTGAAACTATCTCAACTCCAAGTTCTGAAAGGGCCTTTGCGAATTCAACAATTCCCGTTTTATCCGAAACTGAGATGAGAGCTCTAACAGGTCTCATACTCTTTTCCTCCTTTAATCCTTTTTGGCTGGGGCAATTGTATAATACGGTCAGAGGAGGTGGTCTTTGGAGAACTTAGTTCCTCTTCTGATAGTTCTATTAGTTCTTTTGGTTATCCTGATAGCCTCGTCTGTAAAAATTGTTCCCCAGAAAGAGGCCTGGATAGTTGAAAGGCTTGGAAAATACCACAGGACGCTGACGGCAGGACTTCACTTTATCGTTCCTTTTATAGACAGAATAAGGGCAAAGGTAAGCCTTAAAGAACAGGTTCTTGATATACCTAAGCAGGAAGTAATTACAAAAGACAACGTTGTTGTCAGAATTGACGCAGTCTGCTACTTCACCGTTATAAAGCCCGAAGATGCCGTTTACAACATTGAAAACCTTGAATACGCAATTGTCCAAACTGTTCAGACGAACTTGAGGGACATTGTTGGAAGTATGGAGCTTGACGAGATTCTCTCCTCTCGAGAGAAGATAAACGCAAGGATTAAAGAGGTCCTTCAGGGAGCTTCCTCTACCTGGGGAATTCTCATTAACAGGGTTGAGGTGAAGGAGATTGAGCCTCCTGCAAACATCGTTCAAGCGATGAGTATGCTGATAGAGGCAGACAGGAAGAAGAGGGCAATGATTACGGAAGCTGAAGGTAAGAAAAAGGCTGCGGAGCTTGAGGCAGAAGGTTACAAACTTGCAAAGTGGCAGGAGGCTGAGGCTATAGAGAGGATAGGTCAGGCTCAGGCAAACGCCATTAGGAGCGTTTCAGAAGCCGTCGGAAGCCCTGAGCTTGCAGGAAAGCTCTTAATCGGAAACGACTTTGTGAAGTCTGTTGAGAAGGTGGCAAACTCACAGAACAGTAAGGTTGTTCTCCTTCCGCCGTCTGTAGAGAGTTTGCTGGAGCTCCTTGGGAGGAAACGTGAGTCTTAATCTGGGAGCTCTCTCGGTTATCGTCGGAGTTCTCCTTCTCGTTTTAGAGGCTTTTACCTTTACGGCCTACATATTTCCCTTAGGGGTTGCCCTTATAGTTTCTGGAGTTCTATACATTTTTTATCCGTCGTTTTTGGCCTCGTTTATTACTTTTGTGCTAATTTCTGCCGCTTTATACTGGGTCTCTTTCAAGTATATAAAGGGAGTTAAAGGTGCCCGGGACGTTCTGTCGGAGCTCCGCTCTCAGGAAGGAGTCGTAATAAAAAAAATTGACGACTTTACGTATGAAGTCCGGTTTCCCCTTGGAGCTGCCGGTGAGGAGGTCTGGAACGCCTATGCGGAAGAGGAGCTCCACTACGGAGACAGGGTAAAGGTTGTTGACGTTAAGGGCAACAAGCTCTTAGTTAAAAAGGTGGTAAATGCTTAGGTGGGCTGAAGTTTACCTTGAAAGGCTCCTCTTTAACTATAGAACCGTAAAGTCCCTCTGTAAGAAAAAGGTTTATGCAGTTGTCAAGGCAAACGCCTACGGCCACGGAAGTAGGGAAGTTGCAACCTTCCTTGAAAAGAACACAGACGTTTACGGCTTTGCCGTTGCAACCTACGAGGAGGGGGCAGAGCTCCGGGAGGCAGGAGTAAAGAGGCCAATTTTAGTTATGTCCTCAACCTTAGAGGAAGGTAGAAACTACCTGAAAGATTATGACTTAACACCGGTTGTTTACGACTTTGGGGAGCTCTTCCTTGCAAGAGAGCTAAAAGTTCCCTTCCACTTAAAGGTTGATACTGGAATGGGAAGGCTAGGATTTTTGAAAGGCGACTGGGAAAGGCTTTATTCGGAAGCAAAAGGCCTTCCGGTTAAAGGGGTAATGACTCACTTTTCCTCTGCAGACGAAGACAAGGAGTTCACACTCTTTCAGCTTAAAGAGTTTAAGTCCTTTGTTCTTGAGCTGAAAAAACTCTTTCCGAACCTTCAAGTTCACGCCGAAAACAGCGCCGCCATTCTACTTGGCTTAAACGATGTTCTTACTCACTGTAGAGTTGGCCTTTCCCTCTACGGAGCTTCTTCCTTTCAAAACTACCCTGAACTTCGTCAAGTTATGGAGGTAAAGGCAAAGGTTTTGACTGTTAAGGAGCTCCCCCCTAACTTCCCGGTTTCCTACTCAAAAACCTACAGGACTAAGAGAAGGGAAAAGGTTGCCGTTATCAGCTTTGGTTACGCAGACGGCTATCCGAGGGAGCTCTCAAACAGGGGAGAAGTCCTCATAAAGGAGAAGAGGTGTCCTGTAAGGGGAAGGGTCTGTATGGATATGACGGTTGTATCGGTTGAAGGACTTTCTGTAGAGAAGGGAGATATTGCCACTCTATACGGAGAAGGAATTACTTTTAAATCGGTTTCTGAGAAGCTTGGGAAGATTCCCTATGAGCTTATGTGTTCAATAAGTCCAAGGGTAAAGAGGGTCTACGTTGGAGTATAGAGAGTTTACTCTGAAAGTTCCGGTTGAGCTGTTTGACGTTTTAGTTGAGAGGCTTTTTAGTGAGGGAGCTCTGGGAACGGAAGTTTTGGAGGAGGGGAAAGAGGTTCTCTTTAAGGTTTACTCTCCTTCCAGTTTTGAACTTCCAGAGGATTTAAGGCAGTTTCTCGTTTCAGAAACGAGGCTAAGAGAGAAGGACTGGAACTCTGAGTGGAAAAAGTATTACAAACCCGTAAAGGTTTCTGAGAGAGTCTGGGTCGTTCCCTCTTGGAAGAAGGGAAAGTTCAAAGAGCCTGAAGGGGCAGTAGTTATCTACATCTACCCGGGAAGGGGATTTGGAACCGGAACTCACGAAACAACCAGGCTTGTTATGAACTTTATGGAGGACGTCGTTAGACCGGGGACTTCACTTTTAGACGTGGGAACGGGAAGCGGAATCCTCTCAATCCTTTCTAAAAAGCTCGGAGCAGAAAAGGTTGTAGCCTGTGACGTTCAGGAAGGGGTAGAGGAGGAAGTTGAGAGAAACGCATCTTTAAGCGGCGTTTCCGGAATAGAGTTCGTTCAGGGAAGTGTTGATAGGGTAAACGGAGACTTTGACGTCGTTGTTGCGAACATAGAGAAACACCTGTTGGTTCCGCTGCTTGAAGGTATTTACGTTAAAACGAAAGATACGGCAATACTTTCAGGTATTCTAAAGAGTCAGAGGGAGGAGTTCTTAAAGGAGCTTGAGAGGGTGGGGTTTAAACCGGTTTCTGAAAAGGGAGAAGGAGAATGGATAGCTTTCCTTTGCAGAAAGTAGATCTACACTGCCACTCAACGGCTTCAGACGGAACTCTGACTCCTTCAGAAATTGTTGAGCTTGCGAAAGAGAAGGAAATAACCTACCTCGCCTTAACAGACCACGACACGGTTTCAGGCCTTAAAGAAGCCATTTCAAAGGGAAAAGAGTTAGGAGTTACAGTTATTCCTGGAATTGAAGTTACTGCAGATACCTCTTTCTTAGGAGGGGGTAAAAGGGAGCTCCACATCTTAGGCTACCACTTTGATCCAGAGTCTGACTCAATAAGGCAGTTGACGGAGTTTTTTAGGAACTCCCGGATTAAGAGAAACAGGGAGCTCTGCGCTAAGTTAGAGGAGGCAGGCTACGCTGTTAACTATGATAATATGGTTAAGCGGTTTGGGGAGAACTTTGGGAAGCCCAACGTAGCGAAAGTTCTAATTGACGCAGGCTACTTTAACGATAGGGAAACGGCCATAGACTTCCTCTCTTCCTTTAAAGTAAAAAGAGAGAAAATGGACTACAGAGAAATCTTTTCCTTAATTAGGGAGGCAGGAGGGCTTTCGGTAGTAGCACATCCAGTTACGATGAAGTTAACCCTTCAGGAAGTTTTCTGCTTTTTCAAAAAGGCAAAGGAGGAAGGTTTGACCGGAGTGGAGGTTTACCACTACAAGCATAAACCTTCTCAGGTAAGGGCCTTTAGGGAGATGGTAAAAGAGCTCTCCCTCTACACCACCGGAGGTTCAGACTTCCACGGCAGTAACAAACCCTGTATAGACCTTGGTTTCCTAAACATAACTACTGATGATGTAACACTTCCTCTAATTCGTTCCGTGGTTTAAAACGATAATAAAACCTGAATATTTCAAACAAATAATTGACTTGACATATAAAATATTAGTGACTAAAATCTTAAAATGAATGGAACACTAATCTTGCAAAAGGAGGGGAGCATGAAGGGGAAGCTCAGCAAGCTTCGCACAGGGCTGCTTGCTGTAACCTTTGCTGCAGCAGCAGTAATTGGTCTTAATACTACCGATTCTCAAGCAGCCCTGAGAAACATCTCTAAAGAGTCTCAGGCGTGTCTTGGATGTCACAAGGGAATGAACCCTGCTCTCGTTCAGCAGTGGTCGACGAGCAAGCACGCCGATGCAGGAGTTGGATGTTACGAGTGTCACACGGCCAACAAGGGCGACAAGGACGCATTCCAACACTTTGGGTTCACAATCTCCACTATCGTATCTCCCCTTGACTGTGGTAAGTGTCACCCAACAGAAGCAAAAGAGGTTACACAGTCCTACCACGCAGATGCAGCTCACTTCGTAGGTTCTCTTGACAATGTCCTTGGTAGGATCGTTGAGGGTGAGCCTCTCTTTAACCTCGGTTGTGCGCAGTGTCACGGTAGGGTTATTCCTGTTAAGAACGGAATGCCTGTTCTTGGTCCGTGGCCAAACGAAGGTGTTGGAAGGATTAACCCAGACGGTTCCAAGGGTAACTGTGCTGCTTGCCACTTCAGGCACAGCTTCAGCCTGAAGCAAGTTCGTGAGCCTGACACTTGCGGTAAGTGTCACCAAGGACCTGACCATCCGCAGATTGAGATCTGGGAACTTTCCAAGCACGGTATTACTTACAAAGCTCACCTCTCTGAAATTGAACAAACCCTTGACAGGGCTAAGTGGGTTCTCGGAGAAGACTACTATCAAGCTCCAAACTGTGTAACTTGCCACATGGGAGCTTCTGTAACTGGAGCTAAGGCTACACACGACGTTGGAGCAAGGCTCTCCTGGACACTCCGTCCACCAATCTCCAAGCACAAGCCTAACTGGCAGGCTAAGCGTGCTGAGATGAAGAAGGTTTGTGCTGCTTGCCACCAAAGGGCTTGGGTAGAAGGTTTTTACTACCAGTTTGATAATCTCGTAAACCTCTATAACAACAAGTTTGCTAAGCCTGCAGCTGAAGTTATGAAATTCCTCAAGAGCAGGCACCTCATTGATCCGACACCATTTAACGATAAGATTGAGTGGGATTACTTCCTCTTATGGCACCACGAAGGTCGTAGGGCACGTCACGGTGCTGCTATGATGGCTCCAGACTGGACACACTGGCACGGTCTCTTTGAAGTTGCTTACAACTTCTACTTTAAGATCCTTCCTGAAGCAGACAAGATCGTTGCTGAGAAGGGAAGTAGTAAGGATAAAAGAGACTGGTCTAAATTCAAGAAGAAGCTCTTCAACACTCCTGAGCACAAGTGGTTCAAGGGTATGCCAAAGTCTGAGCTCAGGAAGATTGCTGAGTTCTACGTTAAGCGCTATGGTGAATCTGCTCAGTAATATCTTGTGTTCAATAGTGGGGGAGTTTTATTTCCCCCATTCCTTCAATATCCCCCATGGAGGTTATCTTGAGAAAAGCATTAATTACTCTTTTAGTAGCTCTTCTTTCAGTTTCTCCTTCTATAAAAGCAAAAGAAGTAACTTTTGATCAGAACATAGAAAAGAAAATTACTTGTCCCTCAAGTTTTCTAAAAAATCCTCCTGTTTATTTTTACTGTATTTATAGGGAGTACCACAATCATAAGTATGATGCAGGAATAGAAAAAGCACAAAAAGCTTTAAAGGAAATAGAGCCTTTTTTAAAGAAAAACCCTAACGCTGTAATACCTAATGCTGTTCAAAAAGATGCAAAGTTAAGAGATCCTCGCGTAAAGTCCGTTGCATCAGACCTCCATCTTCTTTTGGGTATGCTTTACTTTAAGAAATCACTGAACTTAAAAGACGATTCGGTTAAAAAGGTTTATAAGGAATTTTATGAAAAGCTTGAAAAAAGAGGATTTGATTTTTTTCAAATAAGTGAGTTAATGAACCTCTATAGTAAGAAAAAACTATTTCCCGATGACTTTTCTGAAAAAGATAGGAAGAACTATGAAAGTCTCATTAAAAAAATGGGATTAGAGGAGAAAGACTTAGATAAACTAACTGCTGAAGCTCAAAAGGCTTCAGAGAAGTTGGATAAAGAAAGGTTGGCTTACCTGAGAAAAGCAGTGGAAGAGTTTCAAGAAGCAGTTAAAATTGATCCAAACAACGCTATAGCTTACTATCAGTTGGGGAACTTATACAGTGGCGTTCTAAGTGAAGGAGCTTCAAAGGATTCTTCTGCAGCTGAAGAGGCTTACTACAAGGCTGCTTTACTGTTAAAAAAGCAGGGAGATATTTCAGGTTATAGGGAAGTTGTAAAGAGATTAAAGTTACTCAATCCCAAATCAAAGTATTTAAAACTTCTGCAAGGAAAAAATAGAAAAGATGCGTAAAAGTATTCTTTCCCTGTTTTTAGTATCTACTCTTGCTTCATGTGGAACAGCTCAAAGGGAAATTTCGCTTAATTCTCCATTTCAACCTCAACCTTCCCCTCTAGAACAGAAAATTTCTGGAGGGGGTTCACAGGAGCTCCCACTTTCCTCCCCTACTGACCCGAAAAAGCTTGACCTCTGCACCCGCCACCTTCTCTTTGCCGACCAGTACATAACAGCCTCGGATTACTCTGAGGCTGTTGATGAGGTAAAAGAGGCTAAGAAGTACTGTAAACCTAACGATCCCCGACTTCTTTATATGGAAGCTGTTGTATCAGACATAGAAGAAAATAAGGAAAAAGCTTACAAACTTTACTATGAGGCAGCTAAAGGTTACATCAGTAAAAAGGACTTTGATAGCGCATTTAAGTGTTATTCAGAAATGGTTTCTATAAACCCAAACGGCAAGGAAGTGAAGGAACTTAAGTCTTACTTTGAAGATGACAACTATTGAAAGTTGAATAGAATTCAGGTAAAATTATATTGATTCATAAGAAATTCCTTATAAACTATGAGAGAAGGGGGTGGAAGTGACGGAGAAAACTAAAGCCTTCATAGTGGGAGGAATTGTAGGTATTGTAGTTGCTGGAGTGGGGGCTCTCATTTCTGCCCAGATGATTGAGAACACGGCGGAACCTGAGTTCTGCGGCTCCTGCCACGAGATGAAGCCAATGTTTGAGGCTTGGGAAACAGGCCCTCACGGTCCCCTTGGAAATAAGGGAGGGGCAATCAGGGCGGGATGTGCAGACTGCCACTTACCCCACACAAGCGTTTTGGCTTATTTAATCAACAAAACAAAGTTTGGAACGAACGATGCAATTGGGCACTACTTTAAAGGCGGGTATGCCGATGACCTTGAGCATTGGCTTGAAAAGAGAAAAGAAAGGGAACACTACGTTTTCGTTTCTAACTGTGAACGTTGCCACACTAACCTTCCCGACAACGTTATGCACGAAAAACTCAAGTCTGGAAGGATTAAGGGAGATTGCTTAACTTGCCACTGGTATGTCGGTCACGGATTTAACTTTGAGGAGAAGTTGAAAGAATTCTTCAGTAAAAAAGGAGTAGGATCAAATAGTAAAGAGGGGCACGAATAGAACTTTCTAATAGGGGAGGTGCAAAGTGAAGGTTAAAACACTATCACTGCTAGCCGGCCTAATGATGGCTGGAAGCGGGCTGGCAATGGCAGACCAGCACCCAGTTCCGCCAAACGTGATTGCAAATTTACCACCTCAACAGCAACAGTGCAGAGTGTGTCACCAGAAAGTAACACCTAAGGTTTACCAGCAATGGGCACACTCTAAGCACGCAATTAACCATGTTCGTTGCTTCCAGTGTCACGGAACTTTTGACGACTTCCACAAGGTTCCTCCAATTACAAAGTGTATGGCTTGTCACTACCAGGAAGTTGTTACTATGCAGCAGAAGAAACCAGGTGCTAAGTGCTGGGACTGCCACGAAGCTCACATCTTTGAGTTTCACGGTAACGGTGTAAAGAACATTAAAACTGCAAAAGACTTTAACCCACAACAGTATTAATTAAAGGAGGGTACGATGGGAATTAGAAGGAGGGATTTCCTCAAGAGGAGCGCTGCTCTAACGGCAGCATCTCTTGTTGGAATAAATCTTAGGATAAATCCAGACGGGGTTACCCTTGGAGAGTCTGCTTCTGCTGGTGAAAACTTAATGAGGATTCCCGAAGAGGTTAAGAAGTCTCCTGCTTATAAGGAAGAAGGGGGTTACACTTGGGTAAGAGGGGTTTGCCGTTTCTGTGGAACAGGTTGTAAAGTATGGCTCGGTTTTAAAAATGGGAAACCTGCAGTTATTAGGGGAGAGAAGGACTCTGCCATCAACTTTGGTTTCCTCTGCATGAAAGGAATGCTCTTCTACAAGATCTTTAGGCATCCGGACAGGCTTACTCAACCTCTTTACAGAAAGAGCAAGAAGGAGCCTTTCAAGCCGATCTCGTGGGAGAAGGCTTATGAAATTATTGCTGATGAAATGATTAAAGCTATTAAGAAGGGAGAGTGGACACCGTTTGGTTGGTCTGGAATTGCCTACTACGGTTCCGGTCAAGCTCTAACAGAGGAAACTTACCTGTTCCAGAAGCTCTTTAGGTGTATTGGGACAAACCACGTGGAAGGTAACCCAAGGCTCTGTATGGCATCTGCAGTTGGTGGTTACTTAACTTCCTATGGAACAGACGAGCCGGCAGGTGGATATGCCGATTTTGATAAGGCTCAAACTGTATTCATCATCGGTTCAAACACTGCTGAGTGTCACCCAATTCTCTACCGCCGTATTATGCATAACAAGCTTAAGAACCCGAATGGTTATATGGTTATAAACGTTGACCCAAGGGTTTCACCAACCTCTAAAATTGCAGACATCCACATGCAGTTTAAACCGGGAACAGACCTTGCTCTTTTGAATGCTATTGCTCATGTAATTGTTAACGAAGGACTTTACGATAAAGAGTTCGTAAACAAGTATTGTTCCTTCCACATTTATACGAAAGGAAAGGATAAAGTTCCCCTCATTGGTCATGAGGTTTCCTTTGAGGAGTATAAGAAGTTCTTAGAGAAATACACTCCTGAGTATGCAGCTCAGATCTGTGGTGGAAACATTACTCCAGATATGATTCGTCAGGTTGCAAGGCGTTTTGCTACAACGAGAACAGTTTCTATTTGGACGATGGGTCTAAACCAAAGGACTCGTGGAGTTTGGGTTAACAACCTCGTTACAAACCTCCACCTCTTAACAGGAAACGTCTGTAAAGACGGTGCAGACGCCCTTTCGCTTACAGGTCAGCCAAACGCTTGTGGTGGTGTTCGTGAAGGTGGTGGACTGTGTCACATTCTCCCAGGACACAGAGTTGTTAAGAATCCGAAGGACAGAGAAAGCCTTGAGAAGATTTGGGGAGTTCCTAAGGGAACTATCCCTCCAAAGCCCGGATACCACACAGTTAAGATGTTCTCTGCTATCTCCTACACCGAGCAGGACAGGAAGAGGTTCCCGGGCCTTAAGCCTATCCACTTCATTTGGATTGAGGAAACCTCTCCGCTTCAGTCCCTTCCAAACATGAGAAGGTTCAGGGAAGGGTTTGCAAGAGACGACGTATTCGTAGTTGTTAACGAGATATTCCCGACAAGGACAACGGAGTTTGCCAACCTTATCCTTCCAACACCGTTCCACTTTGAGAAAACTGGAGTTTACGGTTGTACAGAGCGTCGTTCACAGCTAACTCCTGTTGCAGTTAAGGCTCCAGGTATGACTAAGCCGGAACTCCAGATCATCGTTGAGTTTGCACAAGTTCTTTCTAAGAAGCTTAAGAAGGAACGTGATCCTAAACTCCGTGCAAGGGCTCATACCGTTTATCAGTGTGTAGCTCCGTTCATTGAGGCTGCTAAGAAGGATCCTTGGTGGGAGCTCGCTAAGGCTGTTTGGACAGAATACGCTCAGCACGTAACTAAGGGTAGAGACTCTACGCTTGCAGGTGCTACGTACGAAGTTCTACTTGAAAGGCCAGACGGTGTTCAGTGGCCTGCTCCAACGGTTGAGATTGCAAGGAAGGGCGGAATACTTAGAAGGTTTGTTGTAGGAAAAGACCCACTTGCTACTGAGTTTGTTAAGAAGCACCATCTTGAAGGTTGGAAAGTTGTTGACTACGGTCACCTACACAAGGATCACAAGTTCTGGATCTGGCTCAGGCCTTACAAGGGTCCTGCCGAGCCACCAGATGCTGAGTATCCGTTTGTTCTCTCAACAGGTAGGGTTATTGACATGTGGCACACCGGCTCAATGACCGGTCGTATTCCAGAGCTTGCTTCCGACTACCCGTACGCTTGGGTTGAGATCAACCCGAAAGACGCTCAGCGTCTTGGAATCAATCCAGGTGACCTTGTCCTTGTAGAAACACGCCGCGGTAAAAACATTCTCCCTGCAAGAATTTCTACAGACGAAGGTCCGATGGAGGGAATGGTCTTCGTCTACTGGTACGACCAGGATAAGAGCAGGATGATCAACTTCTGTACTCTTGATGCCTTTGACCCAGGCTCCAAGCAGCCTGAGTTTAAGATCTGTGCTTGCCGCATCAAGAAGTACGCTCCTGCTCAACCTCTCAAGCAGTACCTTGTTAAGCTCGTTAAGGTTAAAGGTGGTTACCTCCACAACGCTGAGCTTGATCCGAACCAGAAGTAATCATTTAGGGAGGGGTTTTAAGGCCCCTCCCTTATTATTTTCTACACTACATTTAACTTCCCGAATATAATGAAAGCTTAAGAGAGGTGTTTTATGCCGATAGTCAGCTGCGTTGTTACGGCCCTTCCTGAGAGGGGAAAAGAGGTTGAGAAGGAACTCCTCTCAATTCCAGGTGTTGAGGTTTACGGCGGGGGGCTAAAAGAGGAGGAAAACGCCTACCACATAATCGTTGTTCTTGATGCAGAACGTTACTCTGAGCTTGAGCAGATTGAAAGACAAATTAAAGCTATAGATGGTGTTTTGCAGATGGCAGTTGTCGAGGCTCACTTTTTGGATGAGTTTGAAAAGATTGGAAAAGGGGAAATCTATCCTATCAATCCGTTTAGAGGTTTAAGAAAAGCTGAAAAAGAGGCAGAAAAAGCCTGGCTTGGAGAAGATGAAAATGGGGAAAAAGAGAGCCACTGAAAGTAGAAGAAACTTTATAAAGGTTACCCTTGGGGCTTTTCTATCTGGAGCTCTCTCCTCCTCCTGTGACCTTTCAAAACTGAAAAACCCGAAAACGATGGTGAAATCCCCAATTGGTCCTAACATCCTTCGCCCTCCGGGAGCAGTTCCAGAGGACCACTTTGCTCAGAAGTGTATTAGGTGTGGAAGGTGTGGAGAAGTCTGCCCTTACCACTGTATAAAGTATTTTGACGTTAAAGAAGGTGGAGTGTTTTCAGGTACTCCCTACATAAACGTTATGGAAAAGCCCTGCTACCTCTGTATGAAGTGTGTTTACGTCTGCCCTACTGGTTCTTTAGTTCCTTGTGCTAAAGAAGACGTTAGAATGGGAGTTGCAGTAATAAATAGGCAGATCTGCGTTACCTGGCAGCAGGATAAAACGGGGCTTATGTGTAAGACCTGCTTCTCGGTCTGTCCCTTTTCTGGAGTTGCGATAAAGATTGACCACGACTTTAGACCTTACATAGTTGAAGAGTATTGCACCGGTTGCGGTATCTGTGCTTACTCTTGTATTGCAGATACCTGGTATGAAAATAAAGGTAAAAAAGCCATAACAATAATGCCGATTAAGTGGAAGAAAATTAAAGAAATTAAGCTTGAGGACATCAAGAAATCCTAAAGAGGTGGTAAGTTGGCAGGTAAAGGTTTGAAAAAAAGTTTCTGGAAAAGAATAACTTTCTGGCGTTACCTTTTCTTAACTGCCTGCTTCATTACGGTTGTTGGGAACCCTTTTACAAACTATTACTGGGATATTAACTTCATTCAAGGTTGGTTTCAGTCCCTTGGAGTTGGAAACCTCTGGGTAGTTTCTCCTCTTGAAGGAATAGAATCAATTCTAACTGCTAAAGCCTTCTACATGCCCTCTTTGGTCGGAATGGTAGTCCCTGTAACACTTGCTTTTCTCATGGGAAGGGTTTTCTGTAGTTGGATGTGCCCTATTGAGTTTCTTTCCCTCCTTACCGACAAAATTTTGGGTCTTATTCCTAAATGGGGAACGAAACTGGAGTACAGGCCAGACCTGATAAAGCTTCCAAAAAGGCTTCTCTGGTTTACCCTCGTTACAGAGCTCCTCTTAACGATGATTATCGGCTACCCTCTTTTCGTTTGGTGGTCTCCTCCGGGGTTAGTAGGTAGGGAGACGATGTTCTACGTTTTCTACAAACATATAACAGTTGAGATTTTAATTGTTGTTTTGGTTCTCCTTATGAACCTTCCTACAAGAAGGATGTTCTGCCGTTACTTCTGCCCACTTGGGGCTACTCTCGCCTTAATTGCCAAAAAGAGACAGCTTGTTATTCACTATGATGCCAGCAGATGTGTTGGCTGTAAGGTGTGTGATACAAGGTGTCCTATGGGAATTAAACCGAGCGTCGGTGAAAGCCAATCTATCTACTGCTGGAACTGTGCTGAGTGCGTTAATGCCTGTCCTACAAATGCTCTTAACTTCGTCTGGAGAGATAAAGGGGTTCTTAGAGTTTCTCCTCTGAAGGAGAAGCAAATATGATTAAAATTTTCTAATTGTTGCCAACAGCTCTAAATCAAAATAGTTTGATATCAATGAAACTTTACTAAGGAGGTAGAGAATGAGGAGAGTTTTCGGAGCTCTCGCAGTTGTAACTCTCATGGTAGCTTCCGCTTCAGCCGGAGTTTGGCAGACCCAGTGTGCTGGATGTCACAACGGTTCATTAGCCCCTTCTAAAGAACAGTTAAAGGCTAAGTTTAAAAACTCTAAAGCTTTAGTTGAAGCTGCTAAGAAGTCAACAAACCCGATGATGGCTGCTGTTAAAAACAACGACGCTGCACTTAAAGCTGCTGCTAAGGAGATCTTCGGTAAATAGGTTCTTTAAGGGGGGAGCTCCCCCTTTTTAGCCTTCCACAGTTTAAGAAGTCCCTCAAAAGTTAGTGTTCTGATGAATCTTCCTTCGGTTAATTTAGAGATTAACTCTCCGAATCCTCCGGTTATAAGGAGAGGCAACTTAAACCGGTTCTTTACCCTCTCCACTGCTCCAACTGTTGAGACGGTAATTCCCGAAACTATACAGTCAACCGTTGAACTCCCAACTTTTTCTGAGAGTTCGGTTAGATTGACATTCGGAAGTAGAGCTCCCTTTACAGAGAGGCACTCTGCCATCGTTTGGATACCCGGAAGTATGTATCCCCCAATAAACTCTCTATCTACTACTACGTCAATAACCGTTGCAGTTCCGCAGCTTACAACTATAAAGCTCTCTGAGTAATTAAGACCGCCGCAGATGTTTGCTATCCTATCTTCTCCCGGTTTTTCCCTGTAAGAGTGTTTAAAGGGAAGTTTTTTAACTTCCGAGACGAAGAGAGCTCCTGGGAAGATATCCTTAATCTTTCCTGAGACTTTCGGAACGACGGAGGCTACGGCTAAATCGCTAAAGTTATATTTTGTTAAGAGTTCCTCAGCCCTTTTCTCAAACTCTTCCGTTTTCACTGAGAAAACCGGTTCTATCTTTCTGCCACTGTAGAGAGCTCCCTTTACTCTCGTGTTCCCAGCATCAACTAGTAAGAGTTTAGGTTCTGTACTCTGCATTTATCCTCACGTAGTCGTAGGTTAGATCGCAGGTTAGGTATTCAAAAGAGCTCTCTCCCTGATTTAGAACGACTCTTATGAAGATTTCCTCGCTCTCCTTCATGTAGTTAGCCACTTCATCTTCTCTGTAGTCCACTCTTTTACCTTTAAAGAGAAGGTAGTTTCCGATGTATATCTCCATTTTCTCCTCTTCAACTCCGACCATTGCCGCTCCAGCTGCGGCTGCGATCCTTCCCCAGTTGGGATCGCAGCCGAAAATGGCTGTCTTTACAAGCGGAGATAGAGCGATTTTCCTTGAAACTGCTATTGCCTGCTCCTTACTCATTGCCTTCTCTACAACAATTCTTGCTACCTTTGTCGCTCCTTCTCCGTCTTTAACTATTTGGTATGCAAGCTCTTTTAGAACTTCCGTTAGAACGCCCTTAAACTCCCAGTAGTTCTCTTCGGTTATCTCAACAGAGCTCTTACCGGTAGAGAGCAGAAATACGCAGTCGTTGGTGCTCATATCTCCGTCAACGGTTATTGCGTTAAAGGAAACCTCTACCGCCTCTTTTAGAGCTCTCTCTAGGAGCTCCTTTGGAACCTTTGCATCTGTTGCAACGAAAGAGAGCATCGTAGCCATTGCTGGATCTATCATTCCTGCTCCCTTCGCTATTCCCCCAACTACAAATCCTTCTCCCTCTCTGAAGGAGAGCTTTGGGAAAGTGTCCGTCGTCATTATCGCTTTTGCAGGCTCTTCTCCTTTAGCACTTCCAAGGTTCTTAACTGCCTCTGCTATCCCCTTTCTTACCTTTTCCATAGGCATAGGCTCTCCTATAACTCCCGTTGAGGCCACTAAGAACTTTCCCTTTCCGGTGAGCTGGGAGGTTAGCTTTGCCATCTCTAAAGCGTCGGCTATACCCCTTTCTCCTGTGCAGGCGTTTGCATTTCCACTGTTTGCAACTATTCCTGAGACTTTCCCTTTAACCTCCATGCTTACCTTTATTGGAGCAGCTTTAACGTCGTTTCTTGTAAAGACTGCAGCAAACTCGCAGGGCTCTTCGGTTACTACAACTAAGAGGTCTGGCCTGTTTATCCTCTTCTCTGTTCTCTTTATACCTGCAAAAGCAGTTCCACACTTTACTCCTGGAACTTCAGCTATTCCTTTATTCAATTTTTCCTCCTTCAAATCTTTACTCTGTTTTACAAACTTCTCTTTGTAGTCTAAAAGGGAATCTTTGGGTAGTATACTCTCTAAGGAAAACTCCTGCTAAGGCTTAGCAAATTCTATCAAATCGGAGAGTTATGAAGTTTAAGAGCCCCAAGTGTTTCGTTGCAGAGAAGTTAAAGTGTGAAGGAATAGAAAGGCCGAAACTCCTCTTTAACCCGGGAAGGGGAGACTTCTTTAACAGGATTTCCTACAAGCTGGTAAAAGGGGAGTACGGCGTTTTTCCCTCTTCAGCCTTTGATGAGCCGATAAAACCGGGGAAGGTTCTAACTGAGTGTTGCGGGGTGGAGCTCCTTGCCTTTAACGGTGAGGTTGAGGCCGATGGGGCAGTCGTTAGAAGACCGGGCTCTGTTGACTTTTCAGGTATTGAGCTGAAATATCCCGACTTTGCCGTTGACCTTTCTCTTTTTAGAGAGCTCCTTCCGCCAGAAAGGAAATCGCTTATGGTTCAGCTTGAGATAGCTTACGGAGTTGTTAAGGACTTCTTTACTCCCGAAAACTTCTTTGTTTTTAGCGCCACTTCAGAAGCCAAAAAGTTCATTGAGGATTTCTTCTCTCCAAGGGTTCCATTTCTCGTAAGGGAGGACATCTCGGTTTATTCTCAGGTAATAGTTTTAGACCCAAACGGTGAAGAGGAGTTTGACCACGAGGAAGTTGATGAGAACACTCTAATCGTGGTTGGCGGGATTGTTGACTCCTCTCAACGGTTAAAAGGCTCAACCAGGGAAATCCTAACTGAGTTTAAGCACAGGAAAATTACCTACAGGGGAATCGTTTCCGTTGTTCCAGACAGGATAAACGAGATAATAAAGATAGTTGCAGACTACTTAACCTCTTCAGACGACCTCTACACAGCAGTTAAAAGGAACTTAACGAGGGATTCAAAACTCAGGTTTTTGAGGGAGTTCCTTGAGGAGAACATCATCAGGTTTCTGTATAGGGACGAAATTTTAAGGGGACTTCCTGAGAGGAAATACCTTTGGCTGAAGGAGGAGTTTGGCTTAACGGAATTTTTCTTTAGGAAGGCGGCAAAACACGTTAGCGGCTTCTTTGTTTTCAAGGAGAGTCTCTTTGGTAAAGTTATAGGGGAGGCTGAGAAGAGGAAAAAGAGGGTATTAATCTTAAAGGAGCTTTCAGATGAAGATGTTGTTGCGAAGTATCCTTAGCTCAATTGGAAACACTCCCCTCTTAAGAGTTGAGATTGAAGGAGTGGAGCTCTTTTTAAAGCTTGAGATGTTTAACCCTGGAGGTTCTATAAAGGACAGGGTTGCCTTTGCAATTATTGAGGAGGGAGAGAGAAGCGGAGAGCTCACTCCCGAAAAGACGGTAGTTGAGGCAACCAGCGGAAATACAGGTATTGGCCTTGCACTTGTTTGTGCAGCAAAGGGTTACAGGTGCCTGATAGCCATGCCTGAGAACATGAGTGATGAGAGGAAGAGGATTTTGAGGGCTTACGGGACGGAGCTCCTCTTAACTCCAGCATCAGAGGGCGTGAAGGGGGCGGTTGAGAAGGTTAGAGAGCTAGTTGAGAGCGAGCCCGATAGGTTCTTCCCTGCAAGGCAGTTTGAGAACCCTGTAAACCCTAAAGTCCACTACGAGACCACTTCAAGGGAGATACTTGAGGAGATGGGAACTCTCCCGAACCTCTTCGTTGCAGGCATCGGGACGGGAGGAACGTTTACTGGGATTTCAAAGAGGTTTAAGGAGGAGAATCCCAGGTGTCTCTGCGTAGCCGTTGAGCCTGAGGGGTGTGCCGTCCTTTTGGGGGAGAGTGGCTGTTCCCACAAGATTCAAGGAATAGGGGCAGGGTTTGTTCCGAAGGTTTTAGACACTTCACTGATAGACAGGGTTGAGAAAGTTAACTACGAGGAAGCAAAGCATTACTCAAGACTCTTAGCAAGAGATTTTGGTGTTCTCTGCGGAATCTCTTCCGGTGCAAACGTCGCTGTAGCATTAAGGGTTGCCAAGGAAACGGGTATTAAAGAAAGAGTTGTAACAGTCCTTCCCGATACTGGAGAGCGCTACCTTTCAACAGACCTTTTTAAGTAGGTGGATTGTGGAAATAAGGAGGGTAGAGGGAATAATCCCCATAGAGGGGATTCACAGAGACCTTCCCCTTAAGCTTGAGAACTTTTCCTACTACGAGATGAAAAAGCTCCTCTCCCAGATAGCCGGAGGAGAGCAAAAAGGAAAGGCCACTACAGAGTTTGAGACCCTCTTAAGGGCTGTTTTCTTAGGGTACGAGGGGAAAAGAAGAGGAAGGTTTAAGCTCGGGAACTCTGAGTTTACCGCAAGGCTTGAAGTTGACAGGGAATTTACTCCGGGAGAGGAGGTTCTCTTAAGGTTAAAGGGGGTTGGAGAGAGTATAGAGCTCTCAATTGTCCATCCGGTAGGGAAGAAGCTCTCTGAGGTTTTAAAGGGGGAACTCTCTACTCTACTTGCAAAGGTCTTAAAGTTTCCAAGTAAAGATGTTTTAAGTGCTCTCCTTCCAATAGTTGAGAGAGAGTATCCGGAGCTCTTGCCGGGGTTTAAGCTCTTTTTATCGTCTGAAAGGGTTTACTCTCCATACCTTCTCCTGTCACTTCTCCTGCTGACAAAGCCTGAAGTTCGTTCAGAACTTGAGAATAGAGGAGTTAAACTGCCTTCTGCTGAGGAGTTAAAGACTCTCATTAACCAACTAATTGGGCTTTACTCCCTTTACTCACTGCTCGGAGTTCTTGAGGTTCCCGTTTACATAGACGATGGCTTCAAGGGAAAAGTTTTCTACAAGGCCGAGAAGGAAGGCGTTTCTACCGCTTTCGTTGAGGTTGAAACTGGACTCGGGGAGTTTAGAGCTCTCTTTAAGCTTCTTGGGAAGAACGTTTCTGTTGAGTACTGGGCAAGTGAAGAGATTCTAAAGAGGTTAGACGAGGCAGAACTGAAGGAGAGGCTTAAAGCAGTTGGTTTAAATCCGCTTCTCGTAGGAAGGGTTAAAAAAGAGGATATAGAGAATTTTAAAAGGGAACTTTTAAAGGGAGAGGGAATCTCGGTTAACCTTTCGGTTTGACGAAATCTGGAATAAAGGGTTCTATCGCCTTTGTAAACTTAAGGTGGGGCATCTCTGAAAGGAGCTCTGCCGCAGTCCTCAGGTTCAATGAAACTATGAACGAATTTTCTCTTTCACTTACCCTTATAAAGGGTTTTTCCATTAGGATTTTAAAGAGTTCCTCTTTAAAGGACTTGTCTACCCTAAAGGTAAAGACAGCGTGTTCAACTACTGAGAGGTGCCCCATTCTGACAACCCTCTCAATGAGGGCCCTGTCATCTTCTTCTGAGTAGCGGGAGAGGAGCTCCTCAACTGGCAGACCGGAGTAGCAAACCCTGGCCGCCGTTGCAATCACTTTAAGGTAGTCTTTTGTTGTTGAGAGGAGCTCCACTGCCATCTTAGTACTTACCTTGGTACTTAGCCATGAACTTCTCTACCCTACCCCTTACAACTTTTTGCTTCTGGGTTCCTGTAAAGAACGGATGGCAGGCGTTGCAGACCTCTACTCTTATCTCGGGGAACTTGGTTGACCTTGTTACCCAGGTGTTTCCACAGGCACAAATTACCCTCGTTTCCCTGTATTCCGGGTGAATTCCCTTTTTCATTACCTTAACCTCCTGATATAATTGACCGTTGTGCGATTGAGAAGTTTAATTTAGAGGTCTTAAGGTGTCAAGTGGAGCTCTCTAACCTCTACCACTTTGTAACCTCAAGTGTTCACTTTATTGAGGAGCATCCAAACTTTACCTGTTTTGTTCTCTTTGCCTGGTCTTTCCTTGAAACTGCTTTCCTTTTGGGTTTAATCCTTCCGGCAGAGAAGGTTTTAATACTCTCCTCTGTTTTAGTAGCCAAGGGAATTGTATCTCCTTTCTCTTTTGTTATCTGCGTTTCCTTGGGGACTTTTTTAGGCTATCAGCTTTCATACTTTATGGGCTACTACTTTGGAGAGCACTACTTGGCTAAGGTTCTATCAAGGTTTGGAGTTTCGGAGGAAGACTTTTTGAAGGTTAAGAGGTTTGTTGAGGAGAAGGGGGACTTCTCCCTCGTTTTCGGAAGGTTCCTTCCCGTTGTAAGGCCGACCCTACCGGTTGTAATAGGTGCCTTTGAGCCTAATTACTTAAAGTTTACGCTCTACAACGGCATTGGGGCTCTCCTCTGGGCTGTTTCCTACCTTTTTTTGGGTAACTTGATAGAGAAGGCTATTTCAATTATTATTAGCCATAAGTTGGCCTCCTTGCTTTTAATCTTTGGAACTCTCCTATGCTACTACCTATGGAGAAGGTATGGAAAGGATAAGAAGAACCTTTGAGGAACTTGAAAAGAGGGGAGAGAAACCCCTGATAGTCTACGCCACTGCCTGCGACCCTAACTGTGAGAAGTCTTTAGACGTCTTTAAACTGATCCTTGAATACGCCGACATGGTTGAAGTCGGAATGCCCTTCTCTGACCCTTTGGCCGACGGTCCTACGATTCAGAAAGCCCACGAGAGAGCTCTTTTTTCAGGAGCAAATACCTATAAAGTTTTAGAGCTCGTTTCAAAGCTGAGACAGTTTACGGACAAACCTGTTATTTTGATGGGATACTACAACCCGATTTTTGTATATGGGGAGGAGAAGTTTATAAGGGACGCAAAGTCTGCAGGGGCAGATGGCTTCATTGTTCCAGACCTTCCCCCAGAAGAGGGAATGGACTTTTCAAGAAAGGTTAAGTCTTTAAAGCTCTCTCCCGTCTTCCTTGCAGCTCCCACCAGCACAGACGAGAGGCTCAAGCTGATAGGAGAGGCTACGGGGGAATTTATCTACTACGTCTCCGTTACAGGAATTACCGGGGAGAGGGAAAAGCTTGCCTACAGCGAGATAGAGAAGGATATTGAAAGGGTAAAAAGGGTAACAGGTAAGAGGACTGTTGTTGGTTTCGGAATATCTAAACCGGAACACATAAGGCGGATGTATAATAGTCCAGATGGGTTTGTTGTAGGAAGTGCTCTCGTAAAGAGGATTGAGTCTTGGAACCTCTCAGAGTTAAAAGAACTCCTTTCAAGTCTCAAAGAGGCTACCAAATCCTAAATTTTCGGAGGAAAGATGTTTGGTCTCGGAACTCAAGAGCTTATAATTATTTTAGTAATTGCTCTCCTCATATTCGGCCCCAAGAAACTTCCAGAGCTTGCCCGCTCTACCGGTAAGGCCATAAACGAGTTTAGGAAGGCCTCTGCCGGAATAATTGACGAGGAAGAGGAGAAGAAGGAGTCAAAAGAGGAAAAGAAAACGGAGAACGTAGCAAAGTCTGAGGTCAAAAAGGAAGAGGAGAAGGTAGAGAAAATAAAAGTTAAGGAATAGGAAAAAGAGTAAACAATGCCGGAAAAGAATTATCAGACCCCTGAAGAGGAGTTCCCCGTTACCGAACATATAGAGGAGCTCCGACAGAGGCTCTTTAAGTCGTTTATTGCCATAATTGTTGGTTTCTTGATTGCTTGGCCTTTTAAGAAGAAAATACTTCTATTCTTAGAAAGGCCACTTCCCCCCAACCTTCAGGGTAAACTCATATTCCTCTCTCCTCCCGAAGCTTTCTTCACTGCCCTTAAAATCTCGTTCTTTGCCGGAATACTTATAGCCCTTCCATACGTTCTGTATCAGGTTTGGAAGTTCATAGAGCCGGGGCTCTACGAGCACGAAAAGAAGTTTATTCTCCCGTTTATGTTCTTTTCTATTCTTTTCTTCTTTTCAGGGGCTTCTTTTGCTTACTTTGTTATCCTTCCTTTTGGTTTAAGATTCCTGTTAGGTTTTATGGGGGATTTACTTACACCGCAGATAACGATCGGTAGTTACGTTTCCTTTGTTATTCAAATGATACTTGCCTTTGGTTTCGTCTTTTTACTCCCCGTCGTTGTTTGGTTGCTTTCAAAACTCGGAATAATAAATTACAGGATGTTAGAGAGGAACAGAAAGTTTGCCGTTCTTGTTATATTTATAGTAGCAGCACTTCTTACGCCTCCTGATGCCTTTTCCCAGGTAATGATGGCGCTTCCCCTTTTAGCTCTTTACGAGCTTAGTATTTGGGTTTCAAAGGTTGCAGGAAGAGGAAGGGAAGGAGAGGAGATTTCATATTAACAAATTACTTGGAGGGAGCCGTTCATGGCTGAAAATGTAGCTGAGGGTCTTTCTTTAGAACAACTTCAAAAAATGAGCATTTTTGACCTGAGGAAGATTGCCAAATCTTTAGGACTTGAGGTGAAATCTGTAAAGAAGCAGGAGCTGATAAAGAAGATTTTAGAGAAGGACGCAGAGAGAAGGGGATCCAACTTTAGGGTTGGCGTTCTTGAGGTTCTTCCCGACGGATTTGGGTTCTTACGTTCTCCGGAGAACAACTATCTGCCGAGTTCTAACGACATTTACGTTTCTCCCTCTCAGATAAGGAAATTTGGCTTAAGAACTGGAGATACAATAGCTGGGGAGGTAAGGCCACCTAAAGAGGGGGAAAAGTACTACGCTCTCTTGAAGGTTCACGCGATAAACTGGGAACCTCCTGAGGTTGCAAAGAGTAGGCCCCAGTTTGACCAGTTAACCCCCCTCCATCCTATGGAGAGGTTCAGGCTTGAGCACGATCCGTCAGAGCTATCTACTCGCGTTGTTGACCTCATCACTCCTGTTGGAAAGGGACAGAGGGGTCTTATCGTTGCTCCTCCAAGGGCTGGTAAAACAGTTCTTCTCCAGAAAATTGCAAACGCGATAAAAACAAACTATCCAGATACCTATCTAATTATCCTCTTGATAGATGAAAGGCCGGAAGAAGTTACAGACATGAAGAGGAACACACTGGCCGACGAGGTTATCTCCTCAACCTTTGACGAGCCGCCAGAGAGGCACGCCCAGGTTGCAGAGATAGTTATTGAGAAGGCGAAGAGGCTCGTTGAGCACAAAAAAGACGTTGTTATCCTCTTAGACTCTCTAACGAGGCTTGCAAGGGCCTACAACACCCTTACTCCTCCAAGCGGAAAGATCCTCTCTGGAGGAATTGACGCCCACGCCTTCCACAAGCCTAAGAGGTTCTTTGGAGCTGCAAGGAACATAGAAGAGGGTGGAAGTCTTACAATACTTGCGACTGCCCTCGTTGAGACTGGAAGCCGTATGGATGACGTTATTTTTGAGGAGTTTAAGGGGACCGGTAACATGGAGATTGTTTTGGATAGGTCCTTAGTTGAGAGGAGGATCTTCCCTGCTATAAACATCCACAAGTCTGGAACGAGAAAGGAGGAACTACTCCTTCCAGAGTGGGAGCTCAACAGGATCTGGATACTGAGGAGGCTTCTAACTTCAATGTCTCCTGTTGAGGCTATGGAGTTTCTCTTGGAGAAGCTCAGGAAGTATAAGACAAACGAAGACTTCCTTAAGGCGATGAACGCATGAGGGAGCTTATCTACTACAGCTTCTTAGAGAGTGCAGATCTAAAGAGGGAATTTATAGAGGAGAACAGTGAAAGGATATTTACCGTCTTCAAGGAGATTGCAGAGAGAGTTAAAGAGGGGAACAAGATACTCCTCTGTGGAAACGGGGGTTCTGCAGCCGACTGTCAGCACATAGCTGCTGAACTTGTAGGCAGGTTTGGTATGGAGAGGAGAGCTCTCCCTGCAATTGCCCTTACTACCGATACCTCAATCCTAACTGCCGTTGCAAACGACTACTCTTTTGATAGAATCTTTGAGAGGCAGGTTGAGGCACTCGGGAGAGAAGGAGACGTTCTGATAGGGATAAGCACCAGCGGGAACTCAGAAAACGTTGTAAGGGCAGTTGAGAAGGCAAAGGAAATGGGAGTTTTAACAGTAGGTTTCTTAGGTAGGGACGGGGGTAAGTTAGCAGGGTTAGTTGACCATCCTTTAATCGTTAAGAGCTTTTCAACGCCAAGGATTCAGGAAGTTCACATAACTTTAGGTCACGTTCTCTGTGATTTTATAGAAAAGTTCCTCTTCTCCTACGAAGGTTACTTCCCTCCCTTTGGGGAGGGAAGGGCGTAGTCCACTTAAAAATATCGTAAAATCCCACACGAATATTTCTTAAATCCTGAAAATATTTTCGGAGGTTTCCGTTATGAAAATAGGAAAAGCTATTAGGATGGAGAGGATTATTAACAGGGAGACTGGAAACACCGTTATTATTCCGATGGATCACGGCGTTTCAATGGGACCTATTCCCGGTATCATAAACATTAGGAAATCTATTGATAAAGTTGCAAACGGCGGAGCAAACGCTGTAATCATCCATAAAGGGCTTGTTAGACACGGCCACAGGAAAAGGGGAAAGGACGTCGGCCTTATAGTTCACCTATCTGCGAGCACTAATCTCTCTCCCAAACCAAACTCTAAGGTTCTTGTCTGCACTGTTGAAGAGGCGATTAAGCTCGGAGCAGATGGAGTTTCTATTCACGTTAACCTTGGAGACATGAACGAAGATAAGATGCTTGAGGACTTTGGAAAGGTTTCAGAGAAGTGCCTTGAGTGGGGAATGCCTTTAATTGCGATGATGTACGCAAGGGGAGAGCACATAGAGAATCCCTTTGACCCTGAAGTCGTTGCCCACTGTGCAAGGGTCGCTGCAGAGCTCGGAGCGGACATCGTTAAGGTTGCTTACACCGGAGACCCTGAAACGTTTAGGAAGGTTACGGAAGGCTGCCCCATTCCTGTTGTGATAGCCGGCGGTCCGAAGATGAGTAACGACGTAGAGATTCTTGAAATGGTTGAAGGGGCTATGAAGGCTGGAGCTAAGGGGGTTTCAATAGGTAGGAACGCGTTCCAGCACGATAACCCTGAGAAGATTGTAAGGGCAATTGCTGCAATAGTTCACGAAGGAAAAACTGCCAAAGAGGCAGCTAAGCTACTTGAAGGGTAGGGGGAGTTCCCCTCCTACACCTCTATCTCCTCTGCAAACATCTCAAGCTGCGGAAAGAGTGAGAGGAGCTCTTCTTTATCCTTAAAGGGTCTTTTGAGAACAATCTCTGACGCTAAGTTCTTAGAGATTCCCGGAAGGTAAGAAAGGAGTTTATGAGAAATTTCATTAACCTTTATAGGAACGGGAATTCCTATTACAGACCTCTCCCTGTGGCCTACAACTACAACGTCAACAGTTCTAAAGAGCTCCAACCTTTCAGGAATCCTGACCAAAATTGGGTAGGTTCCTATCTGTCTTCCCAACGTGTGGGCTCCGTCGTAGGCCTCTAAGAGGACTTCCTTAATTACAGTTCCAACGGGAAAGACCCTCTTCATCATCGGAAGGTCAAAGTTCTCCCTCACCCACTCCTTAAACTTCTTAAACTCCTTCCTATATTTGGTCTTTGGCCTCTTAACCATTTCAGCAATTGGAGTCTCCTCAAAGACCATAACCTGCCTGATGTTTACCCTCCTTACTAAAAGTCCTTCGTCTAAGATGGACTTTAGGAACTCAACGTTCTTCTTAAAAGTTTCCTTTGTCTCTCCTGGAAGGCCGACCAAGAAGTTTATTCCCGGAAGGAGCTTGTAGAGGCCTTTCTCCCTCTCCTTAAAAGCTCCTACTTCGTTTACCACTCTTATAGCGGTTTTAACTCCTTCAGGGTCAACCTTCAAGTAGTTCTTTCTTATTACCTCCGGGTCTGCGCTTTCAAGCCCGAAGGGGGCAATGTCTCCCTCTGTGTCGTATGTGGCTATGCACCTTAGGGCTTCCTTTGACTCCTCCGTATGAGCTGCAATCGTTCCTGCGTTTACGTTGTCTATGTGAAGAGTCTTTATGTCTCCAACTTCCTTAATTTCCCTGAATAGGTTGCAGATTACCTCAGGGTTTGGTTTCGGAAACTCTCCTTCCATCTTTACTGCCTTGTATCCCAGTATGTTCGGCTGTCTTCCGACTCTAAAATACCTAACTCCTTCCCTGTAGAGAGCCCTCACCTCTTCAACTATCTTCTCAGGCTCCCTCTCATCTGGCCTTCCGTAGAGTCCTTCTGTGCAGTAGGAACAGTGATGCCTCCTCTCGCAGCCTCTAAAGGTCTCAATTTCACAGATAACGTAAGGGTAGTAGAAGTGCTCTTTAACGATAAAGGCTCCTAAAGGGGCAAACCTGTCAACCTCTTTTGCAGTTCTCTTTAGGGTAAAGGTTCCGGTTGGGAGCTCCACTCCCTCAACGAGAGTCCTTCCGATGTGGTAGGCTGCAAGCTCAACATCACCTAAGCAGATTAAGTCGTAGCCTGAAAAGTCAAGCTTCTCTGCCCAGCTTCCCCCTTTTAGGGTAAACCCGAACTTTACTGGGCCTCCAACTACCTTGTAAGCAGGAAGTTTTCCAACTTCCTCAATCTCCCTCTTCGTTATAGGCGCTCCCCCTAAATACCTTCCCGGAACTGTCATTCCTGTTATGAGGAAGATGACGTCTGCGTCTTTTAGGAGCTCCCTCTTCTCCTCTTTTTTCCTGTAGTCGTCTACCGCAACGTAGTTTATACTCTCCTCCGGGATTCCTGATAAGACTAAAGCTCCTGCAACGTACCTTACGTAAGTTGAAACGTAAGGAGGAACTCCAAGACACGTAGGTTCGTCAACGTAGCCGTCAAGTATTACTACTCTCATCTCTCTTTCCATAGATAACGTTAAATAGAGTTGGGGCAAGGATCCCTGTAACTATTGCCAACAGGATGAGGGAGCTCTCAGTATGGTGGTCTATCACTTTTAGTTTCACTCCCAGCTCTGCAGTAACGATGACGAGAGTAAGGGGAGCGGAGAGTAGAAATCCGGCAGCGAGAGACTCCCTCAAAGTAAACCCTTCAAGCTTTAGCAGTAGGGAAGGTATCAGCTTAGAGATAAAGCTTAATGTAACCATTACCGTTAGAAGTTCAACTAAGTGTAGTGAGGCGTGGGGCATTTGGAAGTTAATTCCCACACTTATGAAGAATATCGGGATTAAAAATCCGAAACTGATTCCTGATAACTTCTCCTCTATGTTTTCCGTATCCTCAAAAACTGTGGCAAATATCACTCCTGCAAGGAACGCCCCAATTATGGGTTCAACGTTTATAAGTGAGGCTGCAACAGAGAGAACGAACATAACTGCAAGACTTATCCTTACTCCGATTTCTGAAGGGTTCTTCTCAAAAAAGAACTTAAACCGATTGGGATACCACCAGACAAAGCTTTTAAGGAATACCAGCAAAACTCTTGCTACTAAGAGGTATATAAAGAGCTCAAGTATTCCCTTCCAGAAAGAGAGGCTGAAACCAAACTCACTGTAGAGCGTAAAGAGGGTTAGAGCGGCAATACTGATAACTTCTCCCACTATTCCAACTAAGAAAACAGTCTTTCCGTAGTTTGTGGAGAGGAGATTCTTTTCCCTTAAAACTGTAACGACGATTCCAACAGATATAACTCCAAGGGCTATGGAGACAAGCGGATGGAATGAGAGTTTTCCTCCTAAAAACAGTGTAAGGAGTATAACCATTAGGGGAATTAAGGGATAGATGGCCTTACTCTTTAGAGAAAGTTGAGCAATTTCCTTAATCTTCACCTCAAGACCGGCTATGAACATTAGAAGGAGAAAACCAAAGCTTGATAAGAATTCAAGCCACTGGGAAGGCTCAATGAGGTTGAGACACGACTTTCCTATAACGATTCCGTAGAGTATCTCTCCAACCGATACCGGAATTTTAAGGAGTCTGCTAAAGAACGGAACAAAAAGAATTCCTATTGAGATAAGGATTATTGACAGAAGAGAGCCTTTCATCTACTCACCTACGCATATAAGTATTGAAGTGCACTTTGCCCTGTGGAGCATGTGATAAGGGGGATAGGGATTAAACCAGTTCGTCTTCCTTCCATTCCTTGCCCCTATTACAGCCAAGTTGTAGTCCTTACTTTCGTCTGCAAACTCCCTCACAGGGTTTCCTACCCTTACTTTGAACTCAATGGGGACTTTATACATAGTAGAAAGCTTTGTTGTCTTTTCTCTTAATGTCTCTACTTTGTTGCTGTTCTCAAATGGAGATACGTAGAGGGTAGTAAGTTGAGCTCCGAGCATCAGGGAGAGTTCTATTCCTACCTCAAGGGCTCTTATGCTACTGAAAGAGCCTGAAACTGGAACCAATATCTTTTCAACTGGAGTAGTTCCTCTGGCTACTGCTACGGGAGATAGGGTTTCTTCTCCTACTATGATGGGTAACGTTTTCATTCCGAGAAAAAGTGGAAACTCTTTATATTTGTCCGGCATAACGATTAAGCCAAAGTTCTCGTCTTCTATTTCCTGTAGAAATTCCTTCTCGCAGTTTTTAAGCCTCTTTACTTTAATGTCCTCTTTCTTTATTTCTTCAGACTTCTTTATTTCTTCAAAAGAGTGGGTTAATAAGCCTTTTGTATCTTTACAGGTATAAAAGGAAACCTTTGAGAGTTTTGTATTCTGGTAAAAGAACTTGGCATCCTTTAATACCTTTTCTGAAAGTTCCGGTAGGAAAATTACTTCTTCTGTTCCGAACTGGAGAGGAAACTGAGGTTCTCCAGACTTTATAAGACCAGTTATATACTTGAGAATCTTAGGGTCTCCCACTATAAGAATTCTATCTCCGGGTTTTATTACTGTTTTAGGCCTTGGAAGTATCAGCTTGTCCCCTCTAAAAATGGCAACGATTCTCCACCGGCGGGAGGTGAACTTTCCAACCGGATAACCTGCCAAGATAGAGGTAGGCATAATGGAAACCTCAACTATCTCTCCCTGTCCGAGTCCTATGTTAGTTGGAGTTACTACTCCCGACTCAATCTGCCTTTCAAGTAGTGAAGCCGTTGCTATTGCTTTATTTACGTAGTTAATTCCGGCTTTTTCATACTTTTCGTCGTTCTCCGTGCTGTTTGAAACCGCGTATATCGTCGGAACGCCGAACTCTTTTGCTAATCTGCAGGCTTCAAGGTTAACCTCGTCGTCTCCTGTGCAGGCCGTAAAGGCAGTAGCTTCTTCTATTCCCGCTTTCTTCAGAAGCAGTTTACTTGTTCCGTCTCCCTGAAGGAGAACAACTCTGTTGAGGGATTCGGAGTTGAGGAGCTCCACTACCTTTTGGAGTTTCTCCTCGTCTTGGTCTATTACGACCAACCTCCACTCCTTCTGAAGCCTCTTTATCAGCTCTCTTCCTACCTCTCCAGCTCCAACGATTATCAGTTTCAAGCTCTTCTCCTATTATTTTCTTGTTTCAGAAATTTAAGGATGTTCTAAGTCAAGTCAATTTATTGATAAGAATTCTCATTAAGATTGGGAAAAACCTTGACAACCTTTGAAATGAGAATTAAGATTCAAATAAACGGCGTAGGAGGATGTTATGACTCCACTTTTAACAGTTAACGACGTTAAGCTTACCATAGACGAAAGGCCTATTCTAAGGGGAGTTAACTTAGTAGTAAGTGAGGGGGAAATTCACGCTGTCCTTGGTCCAAATGGTGCAGGAAAGTCTACACTTGCAAGTTTAATAATGGGAATAAACGACCTCAAGTCTCCAGACTCTGGAGAGATTATCTTTAAGGATAAGCTCTTGAACGGGCTTGAAATAACAGAAAGGGCAAAACTTGGAGTTACCCTTGCCTGGCAAGAGCCTGCCCGTTTTGAGGGAATAACTGTTGAGGAGTACTTAAAGATTTCAGGTAGGAACAACCCGGACTTAGACGTCGTTGAGTGTTTAAACTTGGTAGGTTTAGACTGTTCCTACCTTAACAGGTTCGTTGATGACACCCTCTCTGGTGGTGAGAGGAAAAGGGTTGAACTTGCGTCAATCCTTGCAATGAGGCCGAAGCTTGCTGTCTTAGACGAGCCCGATTCCGGAATAGACTTTGCATCAATGGAAGACATTGCCAACATGATAAAGACGATGAGAGAAAGGGGAACGACAGTTATCATGATTACCCACAGGGAAGAGATAGCTGAAATTGCCGACAGGGCGACTCTCATGTGCGACGGTAAGGTTGTTCAAACCGGTAATCCTAAAGAGGTCGGTCAGAAGTTCAAGACGATGTGCGTCAAGTGTGAAGTTCGTAACCCTGAGCTCGTTGGAGGTGAGTAATGGCTACAAAGAATGTTTTGGATACTGTTGCAAAGAAGTTCGTTCAGATAGGCCTTCCGAAAGACCTGTTTGACAAGAACAGGTTTAACCTGCTGGTTGACAGGAACAAGGTTATCGTCCGCTATCCGGCTCCAGGTGTAAGGTCTGAGGTAGTTGAAACTCCTACGGGAGTTAAGACAAAGGTCTACATTGAGCCTGGAACGAAGCTTGAAGAGCCTGTAACTCTCTGTTTTGGCGCTGCAGAGACGACGGAAGTTCAGACAACTGAAGGTGAGATAGTTGTAGGGGAAGGAGCAGACGTAAAGTTTCAGGTCTACGGTGCAATGGCTGAGGGTATTAAACTAAAACATAAGAACAAGCTGAAAGTTAGGATTGAAAAGAACGCCCGTTTTGAATTTTTAGACCTTCACTACAACGGTGAGGAGACCTTCGTTGAGCTTGAAACAGAAACAGACGCTTACATAGGCGAAAACGCCTACTTCAGATCTGTCTTTAAACAGACCAGAGGAAGGGCAGGTAAGGTTAGAATTGTTCTTAAGGCTCACGTTGACAAAAAGGGAGTTGCCATTTTTGAAACGAAGATGATAGGGAAGAAGGACGACGAGATTTACGTAGAGGATGTTATCCACCTAAACGGTGAGGAATCAAGGGGCATCTCAAAGAGCCGTATCATCGCAGTTGACGAGACGAAGGCCACTTTTGTTGGAGAGACCTACGGAAACGCTCCAAGGTGTAGGGGACACATAGATTGTTCTGAGGTAATAAGGGGTAAGGATGTAACCGTTAAGGCCGTTCCGGTAGTTGTTGTTAATGACGAGACTGCAAAGGTTACCCACGAAGCTGCAATCGGTAGCATAGATAAGAAGCAGCTTGAAACCCTTATGGCAAGGGGATTAACCGAAGACGAAGCTGTAGACGTGATAGTTCAAGGAATGCTCAGATAAAAACTTTAATAGGAGGAGGAACGATGAAAGTTCACGGACCAGAACCGGTAGGAAAGAGGAAGCACACACCTGTAGTTGAAGCTCCAGCAAAAGTTAAGAAGGGAGAGTGGTTTGAGGTAAGGGTAGTTGTCGGTAAGGACATCCCTCACCCAAACACTAAGGAGCACTGGATTTCACACATCTCCTTGTGGGCTGGAGACTTCTTGGCAGGAAGGGCTGACCTTGAGCCTGAAAGGGCTGCTTCTGAGGTTGTCTTCAAGGTTAAGCTTGAGAAAACTACGACCCTTACAGCCCACGCTTACTGTAACCTTCACGGCCTCTGGCACAGCGAAGAGGTTACAGTAGAAGTTGAGGAGTAATCTTCCCGGCGTCCCTTCCTGGGGCGCTCCTTAACATTCTCTCTACGTACTTTCCTATCAAATCAAATTCAAGGTTGACCGTGTTTCCTGGTTTTTTCCACCTTAGGTTTGTGTTCTCATAAGTATGGGGAATAACGGCTACTGAAAAAGAGTCTGGATTTAACCTTGCAACGGTAAGGCTGATTCCATCTATTGCTATTGAACCTTTTTCAACTATTAGGTGAGAATACTCCTTGGGGAGCTTAAAGGAGAAGATAAAGCTCTCTCCTTCCCTCTTTATTCCAGTTACCTTTGTAACAGTGTCGACGTGTCCCTGAACGATGTGTCCCCCCAAACGGTCTCCAACTCTTAGAGCTCTCTCCAAGTTTGCGAACTGTTTTTGGCGGAGCTCTCCCAAATTACTCCTCTTTAGAGTCTCATTTGAAACGAAGAAGGAGAGGCTTTCTCCTGAAATTTCTGTAACTGTGAGACACACGCCGTTTACTGAAATACTGTCTCCAACTTTCGTTCCCTCTAAAACTGTTCTGCACTTTACAGTTAGGAGAGCTCCCTTTGAACTCCTCTTTATCTCCTTTACCTCTCCTACCTCTTCAACGAGTCCAGTAAACACCTTTTCTCCGGTTGGTAGAATTTCTATCCAATTATAGCTGGGAGGGAAGCTTGCGGATAGCTACCATTGACATAGGAACTAACTCAACAAGACTTCTGATTTCTGACGTTGAGAATGGAAGTGTCAAACAGGTTTTAAAGGTTGGTAGGGTTACTAAGTTAGGGGAAGGCGTAAGGAAAACAAAGAGACTCTCTCAAGGGAGTATTGAGAGGACTTTGAGGGTTTTAAAGGAGTTTAAGGAGCTTATTGATAAATACGGAGTTGAGAAAGTCGTTGCAGTAACGACGGAAGCTGCAAGGCTTGCTGAAAACGCTGATGAGTTCTTAGAGAAGGTAAAGGAGCTTGGAATAGAGCTTACAGTTCTCTCAGACAGGGAAGAAGCGGAGCTTGTTTTCTGGGCAAACGTTTCCGCCTTTAAACCTGAAGGTTTTGCCATGACAGTTGACCTCGGAGGGGGAAGCACAGAGGTAGTTTACGGAACTAAAGAGAAAATTGAATACCTTGAGAGTTTAAAGTTTGGAGTTGTTTTCTTAGCAGAGAGATTTCTAAAGTCTGACCCGCCAAAAAGGGAGGAGCTCTCTGCACTTGAAGGGTTTGTAAGGGGAGAGCTCCTTAAAGTTAAATCATATGTTAAGTCTCCATTTGAGGTTTACGCCGTTGGAGGAACGATAACCTCTGTGGTTGCAATGGAAAAAGAAATGGAGGTTTACAAGCCTGAAGTTGTTCACGGTTTTAGGATTTCACGGGAAATTATAGAGAAATGGTATAAAAGACTTACGGAGCTTACAGTTAACGAGAGGAAGAGAGTAAAGGGTCTTGAGGAAAATAGGGCAGATGTTATCGTTCCGGGGCTTTCTTTCTTTAAGGTTTTCTGTGAAGTCTTTGAAAAAGACTATTTGACTGTAAGTGAACTTGGACTACTTTACGGTTTAGCTCTTAAGGAGGCACAATGTCAAAAAGGATAGCTGTAATTGGAACGGGATACGTTGGGCTTGTTTCCGGAGCCTGTTTTGCCTATTTAGGCCACAAGGTAATCGGCCTTGACGTAGACAGAGAGAAGATAGAGAGGCTCAAAAAGGGAGAAGTTCCCATATACGAACCGGGCTTGGACAGAATTTTGGAGAAGGCCTTAGCCGACGGGAACATTGAATTTACAACAGACTACGAACACGCCGTTAAGAACTCAGATTTCATCTTCATTGCAGTTGGAACGCCCTCTAAGGAGGACGGCTCTGCAGACCTCTCCTACGTTGAGAGTGCTTACAGGAGCATAGCCGAATACATAAACCCCGGAGACTTTAAAGTAATAGTCAATAAGTCAACAGTTCCCGTTGGAACAGGTAGATGGGCAAAGGAGTTTATTGGAAACCTTTTAAGGGATAAGGGAATTGAAAATCCGGAAGAGTGCTTTGAAGTTGTCTCAAACCCGGAGTTTTTAAGGGAAGGGAAGGCAGTAGAGGACTTTATGCACCCCGACAGGGTAGTTGTTGGAGCTGACAACAGGGACGTTGCCGGTATGGTTGCCTCCCTCTACGAAAAGCTCCAACCGGCGATCCTAATAACAGATCTTCCTACGGCAGAGATGATTAAATACGCCTCAAACGCTTTCTTGGCTACAAAAATCTCCTTCATAAACGAAGTGGCAAACATCTGTGAGAAGTTCGGAGCTGATGTTACGGTAGTTGCCCGTGGAATGGGGCTTGACCACAGGATAAGCCCCTACTTCTTGAGGGCAGGCTGCGGATTTGGAGGGAGCTGTTTTCCTAAAGACGTTAAAGCCCTTATACACACGGGAAAACAGGCCGGAGAAGAGCCTAAGCTCTTGGAGTCTGTGATAGAGGTAAACGAGAGACAGAAGTTAAGACCAGTTGAGAAGCTTTTAAATCACATTCCAGACCTAAAGGGTAAAACCGTTGCAGTTTGGGGACTTGCCTTTAAGCCTGAAACGGACGACATGAGGGAAGCCCCGTCAATTCCGATTGTCAGGAAACTCTTGGAACTTGGAGCAACCGTAAAGGCCTACGATCCCGTTGCAACAGAGAACGCAAAAAGGGTTTTTGGTAGAGAGATTGAGAGGTTTGGAGACAGGTTAAAGTTTGTTGAAAACAAGTATGACGCTCTTAAAGGTGCTGACGCCTTGATTCTTGTTACAGAATGGTCTGAGTTTAAGGGTGTTGATTTTGATAAACTTAAAGGCAAAGTTGTCGTTGACGGAAGGAATCTGTGGGAGCCTTCCATTATGAAACAGTTCTGCACGTATGAAAGTATTGGGAGACCGTAATGAACATAACCAGTAAAAGGGATACCTTAAAGAAGCTATACTCACCCTTTGGTTGGGTTCTTGCAAAAGCTAACGTTTCACCGAACATGATTACCCTTATGGCCGTTATTTTTGGAACGCTTTCGGCCGTTCTCTACTTTTCCGGCCATCCCGTTATTGGAGCATTTCTCCTGTTTATCTCTGGAGTTCTTGACCTGTGTGATGGGTACGTTGCCGTTAACAACAGAAATGCTACAAAGTTCGGTGCTGTATTTGACTGGATTGCCGATAAGTGGGTAGATGGTTTCGTTTTAGGGGCTGTTGCTCTAAAGTATGCAAACCCTTGGGTTGCCCTTCTTGCCGTAGTTTCAACTATGCTTCACACTTTTATAAAACCTGTAGCCTACGCTGAGATCGGATATCAGCAGAGGGATACGGGGAAAATCAAAGATCCCCTCGAGAATACGGGATTTTTCGGAAGGCCGGAGACGTTTATAGTTCTCTTTGCCGCTTCTATTCTCTATCCTTTTGACCACAGAATTCTTACTTACGCTGTTGAGTTTATAGCTGTTATGTCTCTCCTTTCTCTTTTCCACAGGCTTTACTACCTCTATAAACGATACGGAAAAGAATATGAGGTTTAGAATGGAAAAACCTTACGTTTTAATAGTTTCAGAGGTTACCATAGACGGTAAGCTTACCCTTGCTAAAGGGGTTTCAAGTAAGGAGATAATGAAACTGATGGACGAGGAGGCAAACAGATACCTCCACCAGATAAGGGCAGAGTGTGACGGGATAATGGTTGGGGCAAATACCGTTCGGATAGATAACCCGAACCTTACAGTTCGTTACGTTGAGGGTGAGAATCCAGTTAGAGTTATTCCAACTTCAACCGGAGACATCCCTTTAGATTCAAACGTTTTAAACACTGATGTTGCTCCAACTGTCATTGCAGTTTCAGAGAGAGCTCCCGCCGAGAGAGTAAAGGCATTCAGAGAGAGAGGAGCTGAGGTTGTCGTTGCTGGGAGAGAAAAGGTTGATTTTGTGGAGCTCCTCAAGAAACTCAAGGAGATGGGAATAGATAAACTGATGGTTGAGGGGGGGAGCTCTGTTAACTGGGAGCTCATAAAGAATGACTTGGTTGACGAGATAAGGCTCATTCACCTTCCGGTTGTCGTTGGAGGAGACGACGTCCCTTCCCTTACTTCTGGAGAGGGCTTTAAAACCCTTGAAGCCGTTAAAAAATTCAAGATAAAGAGAATCTTTCAGTGCGGTAATCAGGTAATTACGGAATACCTGAGAAGTTAGTATGTTTAAGTATGTTCTGAAGCGTCTGCTTCAGATGGTTCCAATAGTTATTGGAATGACTTTCGTCTCCTTTGTTGTCATTAAACTTGCTCCCGGGGACTACTTGACACAGCTTGAGCTGAATCCTTCGATCTCAAAGGAGACGATAGAAGAGCTACGCAGACTTTACGGTTTAGACCAGAACATTTTTGTTCAATATCTCCACTGGTTAAAGAACGCCTTAACCTTTAACCTTGGTTACTCCTTTGCCTACCATAAACCCGTTTTAGACCTTATAAAAGAAAGGCTTTTAAACACCTTAGAGTTAACCGTTACCTCCTTTCTCCTCTCGTGGCTCATTGCTGTTCCTTTAGGGATTGTTGCAGCCGTTTACAGAGGAAAACTCCTTGATAGGCTTATTGTTCTCTTCTCTCTCTTTGGAATTTCAGTTCCCAACTTTTTCCTCGCTTTCATCCTCATGTATCTTGCGGCAAAGACGGGGCTCTTCCCGATTGGAGGAGTTGTTTCACAGAACTATGAGACTCTTTCTTTCTTTGGGAAGATTCTTGACAGGTTGTGGCACATGGCGATTCCTCTTACCGTTTTGGTTATTGGAAGTATTGCAGGACTCTTGCGCCTCGTAAGGTCAACCGTTTTAGACGAGCTCAATAAAGACTACGTGAAAGTAGCCATAGCAAAGGGGCTTCCATACAGATGGGTAGTCCTTAAACACGCCTTTAGGAACGCACTTAACCCTTTCTTTACACTTATAGGTTTTGACATAGCCAACCTTCTTTCGGGAGCTGCCCTTATTGAGATAGTTACGGCCTGGCCGGGGATGGGAAGGCTTATGTTTGATGCCGTTATGTCTCAAGACTTGTTTGTAGTTATGGGATCTCTTTACATCGGTGGAATAATGCTTGTCCTTGGAAACCTGATTGCAGATGTTCTCTTAGCCCTCAACGACCCGAGGGTTAGAGAAAGGGAAGTGGAGGGTAGGGTTGGTAATTAGATTCCTCCTTTTTCTAACTTCCCTTTACAGGAAGAGCTCCCTCGCCGCCTACTCCCTCGTTTTTCTCCTCTTCCTCTACCTCGTTGCACTATTTGCCGACTTTATAGCCCCATACCCTTATGATGTTCAGTTCCGCCACCATCCCTATCAGCCCCCTACTCCCATACACTTCTTTGACGAAAAGGGAAACTTTCACCTGAGGCCTTTCGTTTACGGCCATAAGTTAATTGATCCCGTTAACAAGCTCTACACTGTTGACTACTCAAAGAGATACCCCGTTAAGTTCTTCGTTAAAGGATACCCTCACTACCTTTTTGGTTTCATAAAGACCAACGTTCACCTCTTTGGCGTTTCTAAAGGTGGCCACATCTTTATTTTTGGAACAGACAGGCTCGGTAGGGATATATTTTCAAGGCTTGTTTACGGAACGAGGATTTCGCTGACCGTTGGATTAGTCGGAGTCGCCATCTCTTTTACTTTGGGGCTTTTAATCGGTGGAGTCGCTGGCTACTTTGGGGGAGCTGTAGATACTCTCATAATGAGACTTATTGAGATACTGATGGCCTTTCCAGCCTTCTACTTAATGTTGGCCTTAAGGTCAATGTTCCCCGTTGACATGCCAAGCGTTTTAGTTTTCATAGTTATCGTTGCCATCCTCTCACTCATCGGTTGGGCTGGCCTTTCAAGGGTTATAAGAGGAATGGTTCTCTCTATTAGAGAGCTTGACTACGTTAAGGCGGCAAGGGTTTTAGGGGGGAATCACCTCTACGTTATCTTGAAGCACGTTATACCTTCTACCTACTCCTACGTTATAATTGCTGCTACACTGAGTATTCCTGGTTACATCTTAGGGGAGGCAGCCCTTAGCCTTATTGGTCTCGGAGTTCAGGAACCGTTTCCTTCTTGGGGAAACATGCTCTCGGAGGCCAGTAACGTTCACGTTCTCTCTGCCCATCCTTGGGTTCTAATCCCGGGAGTGGCAATTTCACTGGTTATTATTGCTTTTAACCTACTTGGAGACGGTTTGAGGGACTACTTTGACGTAAAGTTAGAGAGGTGAGATGCTCTACCTGGTCTTCTACAAAACTTTAGGAATAACCCTTTTTAAGTACATAACTTTTAGAAGCATATACGCAGCACTTACTGCTATGTTTGTAGGCTTTTTACTCTACCCCTACTTTGAGAGAAAGCTTAAGGATTTACAGTTTAAACAGACCATTAAAGAGTATTTACCTGAAACCCACAAGAAGAAGCAAGTTCCCACGATGGGAGGGCTCCTCATAATAACAGCCCTCCTCTTTTCGGTTTTACTGTGGAACAATCTCTTTAACAGATTTGTCTGGTTAGTTATTTTTGTAGTTATAGGCTTTGGGGTTATAGGCTTTGTTGACGACTACGTTAAGGCAAAGTTAAAGAAACCTGAAGGAATTTCTGAAAAGGCGAAGTTCCTATCTCAACTTGCCGTTGCTACGGTTGTTGCTCTCTACCTTTACTACTCCGGTTTTTCAACGGAGCTCTACTTTCCCGTCTTTAAAAACATCCACTTTGACCTCGGTTGGTTCTTTATCCCGTGGGCAGTTTTTGTCATCGTTGGGGCCTCAAACGCCGTGAACATAACAGACGGTTTGGACGGCCTTGCTATTGGGCCTGTTATAACTACTTCCTTGGTCTTTACCGTTTTTTCTTACGTTGCTGGGAACGTAAAGCTTGCCACCTACCTTCACCTTCCTTACGTTCCCGGGGCAGGAGAGCTTGCGATTGTCTGTTCAGCCCTCATAGGGGCGTCCCTTGCGTTTCTGTGGTTTAACGCTTATCCTGCAGAAGTCTTTATGGGAGACGTTGGGTCGCTGTCGCTGGGAGCTCTCCTTGGAACCGTTGCCGTTTTAACGAAGCAGGAGTTCATTCTTGCAATTGCCGGAGGAATTTTCGTTTTAGAGACCGTTTCGGTGATTATTCAGCGTTATTACTTCAAGTATACAAAGAGGAAGTACGGAGAGGGAAAAAGAATCTTTAGAATGGCTCCGCTCCATCACCACTTTGAGAAGATGGGGTGGGAAGAGCCTAAGATTACCGTTCGTTTCTGGGTTATTTCAGTTATTCTTGCTCTTCTTGCTCTAAGTATGTTGAAGATTCGTTAATTGGAACGCCTGCAGCCTTGAGAATTTTTATAATAGATCTATCCTTAAGTTTACAGGGAGATTTTACGTTGAACCTGTCAACTTTCTCTATTATTCCCATCTCTCTTAAAATGGTTGCGTGTTGTGATAGTAAAGGTTGTGGAACTCCCAGCTCTTGTCTTATCTCTTTTGGTTTTTTTGGCCCTTCTGCAAGTGAAACAACTATTCCTATTCTTATTGGATTAGATAGTATTTCAAAAAGCTTTGCGAATTCTTCATATTTTTTATACTTTTTTTCGCAAGCTTCAGACATTGACACCTCCTATCTCCAGCGACTCAATTTTAGCACAGGAGTTTGTCCAGATGCTGAAACGGTTAAGGGAAGACATTCAGACAGTATTTGAGAGAGACCCTGCAGCAAGAAGCGTTGTAGAGGTTCTACTCTGTTATCCAGGCCTTCATGCTATCTGGTTTCACAGAGTTGCCCACTGGCTCTGGAACCATAAACTCAAGACCTTCGCCCGTTTGGTTTCACACATCTCTCGCTGGCTTACGGGAATAGAGATCCACCCGGGGGCAAAGATTGGACGCCGTTTCTTCATAGACCACGGCATGGGAGTTGTAATAGGGGAAACGGCGGAAATTGGAAACGACGTAACCATCTATCACCAAGTTACTTTAGGAGGAACGAGCACTAAGAAGGGAAAGCGTCACCCTACAATAGGAAATAATGTTGTAATAGGTGCTGGAGCGAAAGTTTTGGGACCTGTAAGAGTTGGTGATAACTGTAAAATAGGGGCGAACTCAGTTGTTATAAGGGACGTTCCTCCAAACTCTACAGTCGTTGGAATACCGGGTAAAGTGGTTAAGAGAGACGGTATAAAACCAACAAAGGTTGACCTTGAACACGGCCAACTGCCAGACCCAGTTATGGAGACTCTGAAGCAGATGCTTACGATTATTCACGATTTGGAGCTTGAGGTTAAGAGTTTGAAAAAGAAAGTTGGAGAGTGATGGAGAGATTTTTAGCTGTTCTATTTCTAATTTTTAGTTTGAACGCTTTTGGAGTTGAACCTGAAGCGGGAAAGGTCTTTTTTACAGTTCAAGTTGCCTCTTTTAAGGATATTTCGAAGGCACGTCAGGTTTTAGAGAAAGTAAAAGATTTGCCATACGCTAGAATTTCTTATCGCAACGGAAGGTATAAAGTAAGATTAGGTTTTTTTAAATCTTTTTCAGAAGCTCAAAAGTTTGTAAAAGAGAAGCTAAAGGGAAAAGTTAGTGATTACTACATAACTAAAATTAAGTTTTCTCCGGAAGGTGTTTTCTTTGTTAACAAGCAAGCTGTTCTCAAACCTAAAATTTCTGCTCCTCAAAAGAATTCTACTACCAATATTAAAGGTTCTTTATCACACGAAGTTAGAGAGAAAGCTTCAGAAAGGGGAAAAGTAAATAATAGTGAACCTAAAAAAGAAGGCCTTACTGTTGGGAAATCGGACTATCAGGTGATGAAAAAAGCTCAAGAGGAGCTTAAAAAAACGGAGACTTTGATAAATAGTGATTTGAGTAAAGAGAAAAAGAAAAAAGAGTCAAGGATTAATAAAAGCAATGTAACTGTTGAAGAAAAGAAAGAAAAAAATAGAACGGAGCTTGGAAAGAGGCATGTCTATTTCTCAAATAATAAAAATAAAGAAGTAAAAAATCAGGCGAAAGAAAAGAGTAGGAAATTTTTAAATAAAAGTTCTTCTCCTTTCTTAATCTTAAGTGGAATTGGTCTTTTTCTGATACTCGTATTTATAGGCTTAAAAAGAAGGAAGGGGACTTCACCAAAAGACCTTGAAAAACTGACTGCAGAACTCTTTAAAGGGGGAAGGTGTGAGGAGCTCCTTGAAACCGTTCTACCCCTTCTCCCCTCTCAACCGGCTAATACTTTTCTTAGAAAGGCCGTTGCAGACTGCTTTATAAAACAGGGTAAGTTCCTTGAAGCTGCATCTCTTTATGAGGAGATAGCCGAAATACTTGACAAAAAAGGCCTTTCTGTTCTATCGGAGGATTTTAAGAGAAAGGCTGAAGAAGTTTACGGTAGGGAGTTTAAAAGGAGGGGATAGCCCCCTCCGGAGTTTACTTCAGTTCTTTCTTCTGCTGTTTAAGGAACGGCATCATCTCCCTTAGTTTCTTACCTACCTTCTCAATTGGATGTTCAGCTTCCATCTTTCTGTGGGCGTTGAGAACCGGGTAGTTAGCTTGAGCCTCAAGGACAAACTCTCTTGCAAACTCCCCAGTCTGAATTTCTTTCAGAATTTTCTTCATGTTTTCCTTAACCCTTTCGTCAATTACCCTTGGGCCTCTCGTGTAGTCTCCGTATTCGGCGGTGTCTGAAATTGAGTATCTCATTCCTGCAAGTCCGTGCTGGTAGATGAGGTCAACGATGAGCTTTAGCTCGTGGAGACACTCAAAGTATGCAACCTCTGGCTGGTAACCGGCCTCTACGAGGGTCTCAAACCCTGCCTTTATAAGGGCTGCCGTTCCACCGCAGAGAACTGCCTGCTCTCCAAAGAGGTCGGTCTCTGTCTCCTCTTTGAACGTTGTCTCTATAACTCCTGCCCTTGTCGCTCCGATTCCTTTAGCGTAGGCAAGGGCGATGTCAAAGGCCTTTCCAGTTGCGTCTTGGTGAACCGCAACAAGGGCTGGAACTCCTGCTCCCTCCAGGTAAGTCCAGCGAACTAAATGGCCGGGTCCTTTTGGAGCTACCATGCAGACGTCAACGTCTTCAGGAGGGACTATCTGGTTGAAGTGGATGTTGAACCCGTGGGCAAAGGCTAAAGCCTTTCCGGGTTCAAGGTTCGGTTTTACTGCCTCTTCATAAACTTTCTTCTGAACGGGATCTGGAAGGAGGAACATTATTACGTCTCCCTTCTTTGCAGCTTCTTCAGGGGTCAGAACCTCAAATCCGTCTGCCTTTGCCTTCTCGGCAGACCTGCCCGACCTTAGGCCGATAACTACCTCAATTCCGCTGTCCCTCAAGTTTAATGCGTGGGCGTGTCCCTGGCTTCCATAACCGAGGATTGCTACAGTTTTGCCCTTTAAGTAGTCAAGGCTTGCATCTGAATCGTAGTAAACCTTTGCCATGGCGACCTCCTATCTCATCTCAATTATTCTTTCTGTTCTCCAAATGTCTCTCCCTGGAGAGCTCTCACCATTGCAACCCTTCCAGTTCTTGCCATCTCCCTTATTCCTATGGGTTTTATGAGCTCTAAAAAGGCGTCAATCTGGTCTTCGTCTCCGGTTAGCTCAACTGTGTATGTGTCTTTAGAGACGTCAACGACTTGAGCTCCGAAGATGTTAACCAGCCTCAGAACCTCGTCTTTCTTCTCAGAGTTTTCAACGTTTACCCGGACAATGAGGAGCTCCCTGTCAAGCTTCTTCTTGTCGGTTAAGTCCCTTACCTTGAAAACGTCAATTATTCTTCTGAGCTGCTTAACTATCTGCTCAATTGTGTGCTCGTCTCCCCTTGCTACCATCGTTATACGGGAGATTGTAGGGTCTTCAGTATGTCCAACGTTTAGACTCTCTATGTTGTAACCCCTTGAGCTGAAGAGCTCTATTATCCTTGCCAGAGCTCCTGGCTGGTTCTCTACTAAAACGCTTATTACGTGCTTCCTGTACTCGCCTCTATCCATCTCTACCTCTTAAACGGCTTTCTTCTCTGCCTTCTTTCCGTAGCTTGGGAGTATCATCTCGTGGAGAGCTCCCCCGGGCGGAACCATCGGGAAGACGTCCTCTTCCCTGTCAACGATAAAGTCTATTACAACAGGCCTATCGTTTATGGCCATTGCCTCTTTGAGAACGGCTTCAACCTCTGCAGGTTTCGTTGCCCTCAGTCCTACTCCTCCCATAGCCTCAACTAACTTCACAAAGTCCGGCTGAACGTCTAAGTGAACTTGTGAGTAGTTCTTCTGGTAGAAGATTCCCTGCCACTGGCGAACCATTCCAAGGAAGCCGTTGTTTATGATTGCAACCTTTATCGGAATGTTGTAGTGGACGGCTGTAACGATCTCCTGCATGTTCATCTGGAATGAGCCGTCTCCGGAGACGCAGAATACCGTTTTGTCTGGCCTTCCGACCTTTGCTCCTATCGCGGCTGGAACGCCGAAACCCATAGTTCCCAGCCCGCCGGAGGTTACGAGCTGCCTCGGGAACTTGAACTTGTAATACTGGGCGACCCACATCTGGTGCTGCCCTACGTCAGTCGTAATTATGGCCTCTCCCTTTGTTGCTTCCCATATCTTCTGGATAACGAACTGGGGCTTGATGACCCTGTCGCTGGGTTCATACCAGAGAGGATACCTTTCAGCCCAGCTTTTAACTTTCAGTATCCACCTTTCCCTTGCAGCGTAGAACTCCCTGTTCTTTGCTACCTGCTTCTCAACTTCTGGAAGGAGCTCCTCCATTACGAGCTTTGCGTCTCCAACTATTGGAATGTCAACAGGCCTGTTCTTTCCTATCTCTGCGCTGTCAACGTCTATGTGGATTACTTTGGCGTTTGGGGCAAACTCAGAAAGTTTCCCAGTTACCCTGTCGTCAAACCTTGCTCCGACGGCAATTAAGAGGTCGCTCTCCTGAACTGCCATGTTTGCTGCGTAGGTTCCGTGCATTCCTAACATTCCGAGGAAGAACGGATGGTTTCCGGGAACGGCAGTGAGCCCCATAAGGGTTGCAACCATAGGGATGTTTGCAACTTCGGCCATCTTTACAACTAACTCTGAAGCGCCGGAGGAGACGACTCCGCCTCCAATGTAGAGGACAGGCCTTTCTGCTGAAGCTATGGCCTTTGCAGCCCTCTTTATCTGTCCCGGATGTCCCTTTAAAACCGGCTTATAACTCCTTATCTGAACGGGGGTTTTATACTCTTCTTCAAAGAAGTCTGCGAGCTCTCTCGTAACGTCCTTTGGAAGATCAACTAAAACCACTCCAGGCCTTCCAGTTTTTGCTATGTGAAACGCCTTTTTAACCGTATCTACAAGGTCTTTTACGTCTTTCACGAGGAAGTTGTGTTTCGTTATTGGCCTCGTTATTCCAACTGTGTCAACTTCCTGGAACGCGTCGTTTCCTATCATGTAAGTTGGGACATTTCCTGTAAAGGCAACTACGGGAACTGAGTCTATCTGCGCCGTTGCAAGCCCAGTTACGAGGTTTGTTGCTCCGGGGCCTGAAGTTGCAAAGCAGACTCCAACCTTTCCCGTTACCCTTGCGTAGCCGTCTGCTGCGTGGGCTGCTCCCTGTTCGTGTCGGGTTAGGTAGTGTTTCAGCGGGGAGAAGGGGAGCCTGTCGTAGATGTCTAAAACTGCTCCGCCGGGGTATCCAAATATCTTCTCAACTCCTTCAAGCTCTAGGGCTCTGAGGAGAATCTCTGCACCGGAAAGTTTCATTACGCTCCTCCTACTTCGTGTAAATGGGAATAATAGCACAAAGGAACTTCAGCTCCTATATTGAGTCTCACTCTCAGTAGAGGAGGGATAACCCTTGAGGATTGAGCGTTTGCCCTACAGAGACCCGTTGTCGGTTTTCCTCTCCCTTTCTGAATATGGTCATCCCGTTAAGCTCTTCCTTGACTCTGCCAACGTTAACGGGAAAACCGGTAGGTTTTCAGTTATCTGTATAGGGGTTGAAGATGATATTGTTCTAAGGGATAACCCGTTAGTTTTTGAGGAGCTCTACCTCTTTTACTCAAAGTATGCCGAAAAATACAGATTTGAGAATCTGCCCTTTGGAATTTACGGCTACGTTTCATACGATTCAAATAGGTTTATAGAGAACGTTCCGTCCCCTTGGGTTGACGATCTTAAAATGGCTGACGTTCACTTCTTCCTGCCTAAACAGACTCTGATTTTTGACAACCTAAAGAGGGAGCTCTTTTTAGTTTCCCTTGAAGGGAATTTAAACCTTGACAAACTGCCGGAGTATAGGCCAAAAAACTATTCTTCAGTTTTCTATAGGACGAACATGGAAAGGGATTACTTTACCTACGCCGTTGAGAGAATAAAGGAATACATAGCTTCGGGAGACTCGTTTCAGGTTAACTTCTCTCAGAGGATAGACGTTCTCTTTAAGGGAAGTTTTGTGGAGCTCTACAGACGCCTCAGGCTTTTAAACCCTTCTCCCTTTTCTTTCTTCTTTCAGCTCGGGGAGTTTACTGCCGTTTCTTGCTCTCCCGAGAGGCTCGTTAAAGTTGAGGGAAATGTCGTTGAAACCCGTCCCATAGCCGGAACGAGAAGGAGAGGAAGGACGAAAGAGGAGGACTTGAGTTTAGAGAGAGAACTCTTCTTATCTGAAAAAGAGAGAGCTGAACACGTGATGCTTGTTGATCTTGAGAGGAACGACCTCGGAAGGATATGTCGCTACGGAACTGTTGAGGTTGATGAACTTATGGTTCCTGAGAGGTATTCCCACGTAATCCATATCGTCTCAAACGTTAGGGGAGTTTTGATGGAAAGGGTAAGGAACGTTGACGTTTTGAGAGCTCTCTTTCCCGGCGGAACGATTACGGGAGCTCCAAAAGTAAGGACTATGGAGATTATTGCAGAGCTTGAGCCGACGAGGAGAGCTCTCTACACAGGTTCGGTTGGTTATATGGCTTTTAATGGAAATATGGACTTTAACATTGTTATCAGAACGCTGCTTTTTAAAGGAAACCTTGGAACTTTACAGGTAGGAGCGGGAATTGTCTGGGACTCTGTCCCTGAGAGGGAGTTTAAGGAGACCCTCCACAAAGGAAGGGCCCTTCTTGAATCCCTCGGAATAGCCTTTTAACTACTGCTCAATATTTTCTTCTTCTTCCTCTTTTCTCTTTGTCGGTTCAAGGAGCTGGGTTAACTCTGCAACTGTGGAGTTCTCTAACTTCTCCTCAATAATGAGTCTTATGAGTCTGTTGAGCTTCTGTTCGTTGTTTCCTGCAACACCTAACAGTATAAAGTAGAGTCTTTTAGGTATTGAGAGACGAACGATCCTGTTTGCCCTCTTTCCTGCTTTTCTTCCTCTTGCCATTTTATCCTCCAAAAATACTGTTTATTTTGAACATTTTATCAAAAACTGAAATTTGTTCAGAAGATTTAATTTTCTTACAGAATTCTTCTGCCCAAAATATCGTGCAGATGGATAATACCTTCTACTTCTCCTTTTTTGTTGACTATTGGTAGAACGGTTATTTTGTTCTCTTCCATAATTTTTAATGCTTCCTCTGCAAACAGATTACCGTCAATAACTTTGGGATTTTTCGTCATAATTTCCTTTGCTTTAGACTCAAGGTCAAATCCCCTTTCAAAGGCCCTTCTTAGGTCTCCATCGGTTATTATTCCCTTTAGTTTACCCTTTTCATCAATAACGAGGGTTGCTCCTAATTTTTTTGACGAGATCTCGTAAATAACGTCCTTTACGGAAGAGTTGGGGCTTACCTTCGGTATTTCTTCACCCTTTCTCATTAACTCTTTCACTTTAGAAAGTCTTATACCCAACTTCCCGCCGGGATGAAATCTCTTAAAGTCCTTTTCTGTAAAGCCTTTTAACTTCATAAGTGCAGCTGCAATGGCATCTCCAAGGGCTAACGTGGCAGTTGTTGAGGTTGTTGGAGCAAGGTTCAGTGGGCAGGCTTCTCTTTCAACGTGAAGGTTTAATACAACATCTGAAAGCCTTGCAAGAGAAGATTTTGGTTTGCTAGTTATTGCGATTACCGGTATTCCAAAGCTCTTTATTGTGGGGATTATGGAGAGGAGCTCCTGTGTCTCTCCGCTGTTTGAAACGGCTATTACCGTATCCTCTCCCTTTACCATTCCGAGGTCTCCGTGGGCTGCGTCTGTAGGATGGAGGAAAAAAGCCGGAGTTCCTGTGCTTGAAAGGGTTGCGGCGATTTTCTTACAGATAAGTCCAGACTTCCCTACTCCTGTAAGAACTACTCTGCCCTTTGTTTTGGAGAGGAGCTCCACCGCCTTAACGAAGTTTTCATCAAGCAGCTCTGAGAGTCTCTGAAGGGCTTTTGCTTCCTCCTCTATTACCCTCTTTCCCTCTTTCAGGATCTCCATTAAGCCTCCTGAGGACTTTCTCCCTATACCTTTCCTCGTTAAAGGGGTTTGTAAGCCAGCTCTTTGGAAACGTTCTTATCCAACGGTTAAGGTTCTCTATCCTTTTCTTGTTTGTAGGGTGGTCCATGAAGAGCTCCGTTACCCCTGAAGGTTTAAACTTCATCAGACTGTCTAATATCTCCAGTGTCTCAATTGAGGCAACGGGGTTCCAGCCTGCTTTTCCCGTAAAGTAGGCTCCCATCTCGTCTGCTTCCATCTCCTCTTGTCTGCTGTATCCGGCAAGGACTATCTGGTATAGGACTTTTAACACCTGAACTTCCGCTTGAGATAGCTCTTTTTCTCCTAAGGTAAGGGATAAGAGGAAGTTGATACCGTAGATTACTTGAAGCCTTCTGATGGCGTGTCTCCCTACTATGTGGCCTGTTTCGTGGCCTAAGACAAAGGCCAAGTCGGCCTCGTTCTTTAAGTGTTTCAGAAGGCCTGTGTATATGTAAACCCAACCACCCGGCAGTGAAAAAGCGTTAAGCTCCGGGCTCTCTATTACTTTGTAGTGGTATGTTATGTCGTATCTTCCGGAGACTGCAGCAATCTTCTGACCAACCCAGTTAACGTAGCTGTTTACTACAGGGTCTTTACACAGTTTCGAGTGGCTTTCAACCTGCTTCGCTGCCTCTCTACCTAGTGCAACTTCCTCTGATGTCGGAATGAGAATTAGGGACCTCTCCCCAAAGGGAGAGGTTCTGACGACGCCACAGGCAAAAGAAAAGAGCGTTAAAACAAAAAGTAGCGGTAAAACATATATTCTTCTCATAGCAGGAGAATTTTACTACGGGGAGAGTTTTGAAGCAGCAGTTTGAGTTTAACCTTATTCTAACTCAGCAGTTAAAACTTACGTCGTCGGTTGTTCTGAGCCTCCACCTCCTTCAGCTTCCCCTCGTCTCGTTGGAGGAGTTCCTGAAGAACGAGGTAGAGACCAACCCCCTCATAGAGCCGGAGGGAGAGGAGCCTTCCGATTTGAAAGCAGAGCCATCAGAGAACTTTGACTTCATCTTTGAGGGAGGAAACGTCTTTGTTCCAGAAGAGGAAGAGAGTAGCACCTACCCGTCTAAAGAGAGTGTTTACGATAAGCTGAAGAAACAGATTCTGGTGGAGTTTGAAGGTTTAGACAGAGAAGTTGCCCTGTATATACTTGAAAACCTTGACGGTAGAGGATTTCTCCTTCTTTCCGAAGAGGAGATAGCTTCTCATTTTGGTGTTCCTGTTGAAAAGGTTAGAAAGGTTAGGGAGCTCTTTAAAAAACTCACTCCCGTTGGCTGCGGTTCCTACTCGCTAAAAGAGCTCCTTCAGGTACAGCTTGAGGAGATGGGAGCTCCCCCAAAACTGATTGATTCGCTTCTCTTTTTAGAGTTCATATCGTCTCCGTCAACTTTTAAGGCTAAGGCCGGCTTGACAGATGAGGAGCTTGAGGAGCTCCTCTCATACTTAAGGCGGTGCGATACCCGTCCCGGAGAGGGTGGGGAGTTTAACACCTTCGTAAAGCCCGACGTGAGAGTTTGGCTTGATAGAGAAGGGGAGTTGAAGATAGAAGTTCTCCAGCCTTCTTGGTTTAAGTTTCGGATAAACAGCTACTACCTGAAACACGCTTCCAGAGAGGAGTTGAAAAAGTTTATCTACGAGAAGTATCAGAGAGCTCTCTACCTTAAAAAGGCCGTTGACCAGAGAAGGGAAACTTTAGAGAGGGTTTTGAGAGAGCTCTTTGAGAGGCAGAAAGAGTTCTTAAAAGATGGAAAGACCTTAAAGCCCGTTACCCTTTCAGACATCGCATCTTCCCTCTCTATCCACGAGTCAACCGTAAGCAGGGCTTTAAAGGATAAAATGGTAGAGACTCCTTTTGGAGTTTACCCTGTTAGCTTCTTCCTCAGTAGACAGGTTTCGTCATCACTTCAAGAGCAGATAAAGAGGGCTATAAGAGAAATAGTTGAGAGTGAGGATAAGAAGAAACCTTACAGCGACAGTAAAATTGCTGCTTTATTAGAAAAGAGAGGTTTTAAGGTTGCAAGGAGAACAGTTGCCAAGTATAGGGAGGAGATGGGAATTCCCGGGGCATTCAAGAGGAGGGTAAGGTGAAATTGGAAACTCCCGATAAGATGGAGCTGATAGGAACGAGGAGTTATAAGCTCCTCCAGAAAGTAGTTCAGCTTATGAGGTTTGTTTTCATACTTACCCTTACAGTTTACCTCTTCTTTTGTCTCCTGAGCCTTATAAACGACCTTTTTCTGATAGTGAAAGGGGATTCTTTCTTCTTAACGTTTACCCAGATGAGGGATTTTTTAACAGATGCCCTCTTTGTTCTAATCGTTATTGATTTCATACTGGCAATGTTCTACCAGAAGAGGATTCACTACGTCCTATCCCTCCTTGAGATAGGCTTTATCGTTGTTACGAGAAAGCTCATACTCCTCACTCCTGAGCCTGAAAATGCCCACCTTATCTTTGTTCTTACGTTCGCTTCTGCCCTATTCTTTGTTCTTATCTTCTACTTCTACAAAGTTACAGGGAGGCTGAGGAAGGCATAGTGAAATACCTATTTGACAAGTTAAGTTCTGAGTTTTCTGGAGAGTGGAGGGAGCTCCTCTCCTACGTTAAAGAAAACGAAGAGAGGTTACCAAACCCTAAGAGAGCTCTCATCTACCTTGAAAAGCTCTACGGCGCTTTGAAGGGGGAGCTCCCTGCAGAGCTTGAGAGGGATTTCCTCTACCATCTTGTTGAGCTCTTCTCTGCTTCCCGATTCCTCTCAGACTTCCTTATAAGGCACACAGAACTTCTTCCCAGCCTTCAGCAGGTTTACAGGGAAAGGCTGAACCCTGAAGACTTCTCCTTCTCTTTTTCCTCTGAGAGTAAAAAGTCCTTTATGGAGGAGCTCCGCGTCTTTAAACACTTTTACATGGCAAGAATTGTTCTTAGAGACCTTTTAGGCCTTGCACCTTTTCAGGAACTCGTAAGGGACGTTACTCTTGTTCACGACGCCTGTATAAGAGCTGCCTACCAGTTTGCCTACTCCCAGCTGGTTAAACGCTACGGTGAGCCCACTTCAACGTTCGTTGTCGTTGATATGGGAAAGGCCGGAGGTTTTGAGCTCAACTACGCTTCTGACATAGACCTCATCTACGTTTACGGCACCCGTTACGGTAAAACCTCTGGGGGGAGTTTGGGGGAGCTCCACAACCACGACTTCTTCACCCTTCTGGCAAAGGAGATAACGGAGCTCCTAACCGAGAAGACCTCTGAAGGTATCTGCTGTCCCGTTGATACCCGTTTAAGGCCTAACGGAACTATGGGGCCTCTGGTAAACGACATTGAAGCCCTTGAGCAGTATTACACAGCTGTTGCAAGACCGAGGGAAAGGTTCGCCCTTCTGAAGGCCCGACCCTCCGTTGGAGACATTGTAGAAACGGGTATTGAGTTCTTTAAACTTGCAAGGGCTTTCGTTTACAAGAAATACATAGACATCTCCCTCATTGAAGAGGTCTTAAAGCTTAAGGAGATGATAAAAGCGAAGGTTAGAAAGAAGGGAGAGAAGATAGACCTGAAGTTAGGGCTTGGTGGAATAAGGGAAGTTGAGTTTATCGTTCAAGCCTTTCAACTCATCTACGGCGGTAAGTTTCCTCAGATACGCTCAAGAAATACCCTTGTTGCGCTCAGGCGACTTTTCAGATGGGGATTCCTTACGGAGGAGGAGTTTAGGGAGCTCCAGGACTCATACATTTTCTTAAGGCGCTGTGAGCACATGCTCCAGATAACCGATTTTAGGCAGACCCAGACGTTTCACCCTGAAAGCGAGGAAGCCCTTGAGCTTGCGAAGAAGATGGGCTTTAAAAGCAGAGAGGAGTTCCTTGAAAAGTTAAGGGAAGTAATGAGTAGGGTTAACCGCCACTTTAACAGGTTCTTCCCTACCGGAGATAGGAGAGCTCTCTCCTCTTACGGGATTGACCAGCTGAGGAAAATGGGGTTTGAACAGCCTGAAGAGGTTAAACGGTTTATAGATGTTCTCCTTTCAACGAGGAGTCTTCTGCCTGAGGAAAGGAGTAGACTTGACGCCTTCGGAGACCGGTTTTTAAGGCTTCTGCTTACTGCTCCTTCTCCATTAACAGCCCTCAAAAACCTCGTCAGCTTTATTGAAACGGAAGAGGGTAAGCTCTTTTTCTTCTCCTACATCTCCCACGAGAACATCGTAAAACTGTTAATTTACCTCCTTTCAACGAAAGAGTTTTTCATGAGGCGTTTCAGAGAGACCCCGGAGCTCTTAGAGCACATCTTCCGTCCAGAACTGATAGAGAGAGGGGTTGACATTTCCCTCTACAGAGATCTTAGGGGGGAACTTAAAAGTCTTCGTTTCGTTAAGAACCTTCTTGAAGTTGTAGCCCTTCTCAGATACCGCTTAGGAAGGTCTGAGGTTGAGGACTTCCTTTCAGAGATAACCTCAGTTTGCGACGGGGTCCTTGAGGACGTTTATAGAGAGCTCTCCCCCTCCTTTTCTCTCTCATCTTTAGGAAAGCACGGCAGTAGGGAGATGAACGTTGGTTCAGACTTAGACCTTCTCTTTATAGCCCCTTCAAGTGAGGGTAAAGACGCAGACAGGGCTGTTGAACTTATAAAGAGGTTAGAAAACCTTGGTTACGAAGTTGATACGAGGTTAAGGCCCTTTGGAGAGAAAGGAGAGCTTGTTTTTACTTCTGATTACTTCACGAAGTATCTGACTGAAAATGCAAGGCTCTGGGAGAGGCTGGCCTTTACCCGTTTCCGTTTCCTCTTCGGAGCTCTAAAAGACGAGGTTGAGAGTGCCGTTATGGAGTTCCTATTTGGAAAGCCCTTTGACTCTGAAACCCTTGAAGGTAGTGTTTCTATGAGGGAGAGGTTGGAAAGGGAGCTTTCAAGGAAGGAACCTCTCAAGTATGGCAGAGGGGGAATTGTTGACCTTGAATTTATTTCCTACATCTACCAGCTCTACTCAAAGAGGTGGCTGAGGAATACCCTTTCCTCACTGAAAGCCTTGGCAGAAGAAGAACCCCGTTTCAGCGGGGGAGAGGAGCTCTACAGAGAACTCCGTAAGGTAGAAACAAATACAAGGCTTTTTGGAGTTCCCCTCCTTCCCGATGATAGAATAGAGAACCTGAAACAGGAAGTCCGGTCTTTCTACCTGGAGTTTATAGAATGGATGAGATCAAGAGTTTAGACGAGTATGCCCAAGAGGTTCTTGACTGCATCAGGGATAGGTATGAGAACTTTTTCTACAGAGGGCAGGACGACATTGCCGTTATAAGGGAGTGGTATAACCTGGGAATTGAGCCCCACTACGTCCTTATGGCGCTTTCAGAGGAGAACGTTCCTGAGCGTTTTACCTTCAGGGATATAAGGGAAATCGTTAAGCAGTGGTTTTTCCGGGAGTGTAGGAAAGAGGCCGACGAGGCGAGGAGGAGCTTTCTAAAGGAAACCCTTCCCTACAACAGGTTGGAAAAGCTTTACAAGATAGTTAAGTCTATCCTTATAGAGCTCCAGGTAAAGGACCTCTCCATTGCTGAAAAAATCCTTTCTCTCAGGAACTACCCGAACCTACTTGAAGTTGAAAGGGCACTTCAAGAGATAGAGGATCGGTTTTACGAGATCGTTGAAATGCACTCTCCGAAGGTAAAGGAGTGTAGAGAAGAGGCTAAGAGGAAGTTGGAGCCCTACACGTTCTACTGGAACGTTAAGGTATACAGACTGACGGAGAGAGCTCTCATTAGGGAGTGCCTAAAGAGGGAGCATGGAATCCCCGAGTTCTCAGCTGTTTAACCTTCTTGACTATCCCCGCTGTAATACTGAACTTGGAAAGAGGCGGTTCAGCCTGTTAACCTCTTACGGAGTTAGAAATCTCTCTTTTGTTTCTAAGGGCTACAGGGGAGTGGTTTTTAAAGGGGAACTCTCGGGAAAGCCCGTTGCCGTTAAGGTTCCAAGGTCTGATGCGGGAAAAGAGGGAGTAGCAGAAAAAGAGTACTCTGTTCTTAAACACCTTCAGTCGTGTTTAGGCAATAGAAATCCTGCTCCTAAGCCTTACATCTGCACTTCTGACTTTATCGTTATGGAGTGGATAGAGGGAGCTCCCTTTTCCGTTGCCCTTAAAGTTTACGGCAAAAGAGTTCTCATTTCAGCTTTAGAGAGCTGTTATCTCCTTGACCTGTGCAGGGTTGAGCACTCAGAGATTAAAGGGGAGAAGCACCTTCTCTTTAACGGAGAGAGAGTAAGAGTAATTGACTTTGAGAGCGCCAGGTTTAAGGAAAAGCCCAGAAATCTACTCCAGTTTTTAGGCTACCACATTTTAAGGAGAAAGGAGCTCCTGAAGGAGATGGGGATTTATGAGGAGGAAGTCTTTTCCCTCATCTCCAACTACAAGGAGAACCCTGAAAAAACTTTCCCCAAAATTCTTTCTCTCTTTGACAAATAGACTCACTTGCCTATAATTCCCTTATCAAATTTCCCCCTCTTTCGGAGGTGAAAGTTGTCAACAAAGAGGACGTACCAACCGAGCAGGATTCACGGTAAGAGAGTTCACGGATTCAGAGCCCGTATGAAGAGCAAGAGCGGTCGCGAGATCCTCAGGAGGCGCAGGAAGAAGGGTCGCTGGAAGCTTACGGTAAGTGACGAGTGGAAGAGAAAGTAAATTTTAAGTTCCGTCCCCACGAGAGGTTAAAGAAGCAGAGGGAGTTTGAAAGAGTGTTTGCCCACGGGAAGAGCCTCGGTGGTTCTACCGTGGCTTTTTATTTCTGTCCAAACGACCTTGGATATCCGAGGGCAGGTTTTATAGCCTCTAAGAAGATCTCAAAGAGGGCCGTTGACAGGAACAGGGCTAAGCGCTTAATGAGGGAAGTTTTTAGGCTCAACAAACATAAACTCAAACCGGTAGACCTGGTCTTTATAGCAAGGAAAGGAATCTTAGGAAAAAAGTACCAGGAAGTTGAGAAGGATTTCCTTTACCTTGCAAGGAGAGCCGGTATCTTAAAAGAAGGGGAATAAAAGTTGTTAAAGAGTTTTGTTCTATCTTTAGTAAAGTTCTATCAGAACTTTATATCTCCTATTACTCCAGGCTCCTGTAGGTATTACCCAACCTGTTCCAGCTACACTATAATGGCGATTGAAAAGTACGGAGTTTTAAAGGGTCTCTTAAAGTCCACCTGGAGAATCCTAAGGTGCAACCCCTTTTCAAAGGGGGGAGTAGACTACCCATAAGGAGAGAAAGATGGCTCAAGGAAACCAGCAGAAACCTTCAATACTCCAGGCGATAATCCTTGCTGCTCTGGTCTTTATAGGTTTTCAGTTTTTCTTTGGTCACCACGAGAAAGAGAAGAAGGGGTTAAATACAGTTAAAGAAACGGTTAATCAGAAAATAGACATTCCCCCGTCAAAGCCTGTTGGAAAGTTAGTAAAGGTAGAGACTCCACTCTACACTGCGGAAATCTCCACGGTAAACGGAAAGTTAGTTAACCTGTTTGTAAAGAAGTACAAAGCCCAGCTCGTCTCCTCGGCCTCTAAATCTTTAGGGATTTATCCCTTAATGACGGTATCCGACGATAAGGCTTTGAGCAGTGAGCTTGCAAACCTTGAGCTAATCCCCGATAAGTTCACAGTAGAGGTTAAAGGGAAACCTGAAAAACTTGTTCTTAGAGGAAAGCTTAAAGACGGAAGAGAGTTTATAAAGACTTTTAAGTTTTACCCAGATTCTTACAGGATAGACGTTTCAGCCTCTTTAAATGGGGCAAAGTTAGAAACCATAGTTGGTCCTGACATTAAAGTTAACGAGGCCCACACCTCCCGTATGGGGCATATAGGTCCGGTTCTTGAGACTAAGGATAAGGTTGTAAGGCTTGAACCAAAAGACATTCCTGGATACCTGGCCTTTAACAACGTCCTCTGGGCAGGCGAGGAAGACAAGTACTTTTTAATGGCAGTTAAGGAAAAAGGGTTCTCTACTGTTGTAGAGGCACTTCCTCCAAATCATACAGTTGTGAGGAACTTGGTTTCCAAGGCCGTTTTCTACGGAGGACCGAAGGAACTTAGCAGGCTTGAATCCCTCGGAATGGAATCGGCCATTGACTTTGGGATATTTGGCTTTGCTGCAAAGCCTGTTCTTAAGTTCTTCCTCTTTCTCCACAAGTTTATACCCGATTGGGGGCTTCTAATAATTGTTTTTACCATAATTGTTAGGATTATCCTCCACCCCCTTACCCACAAGAGCTTCGTTTCTATGAAGAAAATGCAGGAGTTAGCTCCAAAGCTTGAGGAGATTAAGAAGAAGTATGGAAACGATCCTCAGAAACTTCAGGAAGAAACTATGAAACTCTACAAGGAGATGGGAGTTAACCCTGCATCCGGTTGTCTGCCTATGCTTCTCCAAATTCCCGTTTTCTTCGTCCTTTACGAGATATTCCTAAATGCAGTTGAGCTAAAGGGGGCGTCTTTTCTATGGATTCCAGACCTTTCAAATCCTGATCCTACCTACATCTTGCCTATACTTATGGGTTTATCTATGATATTTCAACAGTTTCTTACCCCCACGTCCAATAAGCAGCAGCGCTACATCTTCATAGGAGTTTCAGTCATCTTTACTTTCCTTTTTGCAAGTTTCCCTGCAGGGCTTGTTCTCTACTGGTTTACGAACAACGTTATTACGGCTATTCAGAACCTTATAATTAATAAGATGATTGAAAGTAAGAGTTAACGATGGAGTCTGAGAGTTTAACTTACTACTTTATCTTACTTCTCTTCCTCATTTTCCTCTCTGGGCTCTTCTCCGCCTCTGAAACTGCTTTTTTTTCTTTAAACTACCTCCGTCTTGAGAGGTTGGCGAAGGAGGGGAACAAGAGGGCAGAGGAGATTTTTCAGTTTCTCCACAGACCTGCAGAGCTGATAGCAACGATTTTAATTGGAAATGAAATGGTAAACGTTGCTATAGCTTCAACTTCTGCAGTTCTCTTTGTAAAGCTCTTTGGAGAGAAAGGCGCAGCCCTTGCAGTTCCTGTTACAGTTATAACTCTCCTTATCTTTGGGGAGGTAACTCCAAAGACCCTTGCAATAAAGTTCAGTGAACGCTACGCCTTTTTTATCTTCCCCTTTATTAAGTTCGTTAGTGTGGTAATTGCTCCCTTGAGGAGGCTTCTAGTTGGCTTTGCCTCTTTAGTCCTTAAACCTTTTGGGGTAGAGCTCTTCAGAAAACCAAGAGTTTTGACTGACGAAGACTTTATGGTCTTAGTCTCAGAGGGAGCAAAGGAGGGGACTATTGAGAAGGAAGAGGTGGAATTGATAGATAGAACCCTTGATTTGGGGGAAATGGACGTTAGGGACGTAATGGTTCCCAAACACAGGATATTTGCCCTACCTGAGGATATGAAGGTTAAGGATGCTTTAAAAGTTTTGAAAGAGGTAAAGTTTTCCAGAATTCCCCTCTACAAAGACTCTTTGGATCAGGTTACCGGAATCCTTTATACCAGAAGAATTATTCCTTTGATTTTGAAGAAGGAAGATCTAGAAAGACCGTTAAAGGATTTTGCCGATAAACCTTTCTTCGTTACAGAGTTCTTAACGTTGGACGAGCTCCTCGACCAGATGCAGAAGACCCGTAGACATATGGCTGTTGTCGTTGATGAATACGGTAACACTGCAGGGATCGTTACTTTAGACGATGTTTTAAGGGAGATAGTTGGGGAGCTCCCAGACGAAAAGGAGACTTGTGAGGAGTTTGAAAAAATCTCGGAGAAGACGTTTAGGGTTTCAGGCGAAACCCCTGTTGAGGAGTTAAAGGAACTCCTCTGCCTATCAGACGATGAAGTTTTGAGGGAGGTTGATACCGTTTCTGGCCTCATAATGGCTCTGCTTAGGAGGATTCCAGAGGAGGGAGACACTGTAGAGTATCAAGGGTACAGGTTTACAGTTGAGAAGAAAGAAGGAAACAGAATCGAGTCTGTTATTGTTGAGAGGACTGAGTAATGGAGCTCTGGCCTGTTCTGTTGATTTTCCTCTGCGTTCTCTTTGAAGGTTTTTTCTCAGGTAGCGAAATAGCCATAGTTTCCCTTCCAAAGCTTGAACTTCAGAAGAGGTTAAAAGAAGGGGACAAGAGGGCGGCACTCCTTGAGAAACTCCTCAAAGAACCTGAAAAGCTACTCACCACTACTCTCATAGGAACGAACCTTTCAACCGTTACTGGATCTACGATTTTCACGACCTACGTAATGGGAAACATTGTTCATGCCATTCCGTCTTTAGGAAAGTACCCTGAGCTCGTTACAGTTCTCTGTTTTACCCCTATGACGTTGACCTTTGGGGAGCTTATTCCTAAGAGCCTCTTTCAGAAGTATTCCCATGTTGTTGCCTTCAAGATAGTTTACCCAATTTACTTCTTTTACATCCTCTTTAAACCGATCTCCTTCGTTGTTATGGGATTTTCAAAGTTAATAGCTTACCTCTTAAAGGCTGAAAGTGAGAAGAGCCCTTTTGTAACAAAGGAGGAGCTGAAACTCCTATTAGAGAGTGGCTCAAGGTTTGAGGTTGAGGAGACTGAAAGGGATATCCTGAAAAACGTCCTCCACTTGAGGGAGAAGAGCGTTGGCGACATATATACTTCCCTTTCCCAAGTGATTGCCGTAAGCGATAACGCTTCTGTACTTGAGGCTGTTGAGCTAATGGAGAAAAGCGGTTTTTCTAAGCTTCCCGTTTTTGAGGGAAGGATAGATAACATTGTGGGCTACGTTTTGGTTTCAGACCTCATTTCAGTTGACGACCCAAACTTAAAGGTTAGAGAGGTGATGCGTCCCGTTATTGTTCTTCCCGAGTATATGACCATCTTCAACGCTTTAAAGGAGTTTAAGAGGAACAAAGAGCAGCTTGGAATAGTTGTAGATGAGTTTGGCTCAACCCTTGGTATAGTTACGATTGAGGATATTTTGGAAGAGATTGTTGGGAGAATAGAGGACGAGTTTAACAGGGATACCCTAAAGGTTGTAAAGACGAAAAACGGAGTGGTTGCAGACGCATCTGCCGAAATTGAGGAGCTCAACAGAGTTTTAAAGAAGCCGCTACCTGAGAGCTCCGACTACGTAAGCATTGCAGGGTTGATCCTCTCTAAGCTGGGGCGTTTCCCCAAAGAGGGGGAGGTGGTGGAGCTCCCCAACCATACAATAACCGTTGAAAGCGTTGACAAAAGGAGAATCAAGAAAGTTAAAATAGAGGAAAAGCCTTAAAGAATTCTAACGAGGAACTCTTCAACTTCGGAGACAGAAAATACCCTGCTCCATCGTTTCAGTTCCCTGTCGTTTTCTAAAAGAAGAAGCGTAGGGGCAGAAAAGACTATTCTTTGAGCGGCTTCTGCTCTATTTTCCTCTATAACTAATTCCTTGAGAGAAATTCTATAGCGTTCCATTAACTCTTTAAGTTTAGGTTTAAGAGCTCTACAGACGTTACAGGTTTTGGAACTAAAGAGCACTGCTTCCACGTTTCCCCTCCACAGAAACTTCTACCGGATTTGTTTTGAAGTTATAGCCTGCGAGAACCGCTGCCGATACGATGCACAGGAGGAAAGCTGTAAGTGAAATCGTAAACCTGTAGAGTTTGAAGTTTGCGAGGTTTACAGCTGAAAATACCGTTAAAAATCCAAAACTCCCTGCAACTGAAATGTTCTCAAGGTTAAAGAAGAGGGCGAAGAATATAGTAAGGAGAGTAAGAATTAGAAGACCTTAATGGCAAGGGGGAGGGCAAAAGTGTTTAGGGTTGAAAACTCAGTTAGGGAGCACTTAAAACTCTACGAAGAGTTTTTCTCCTGATTCCTCTTTTTAAGGAGCAGTTTTACAGTTCCGTAAACACATCTGTTGTACGGGACTTCTACTCCCTTTTCCTCTGCTTTCCTTATGAGAGCTCCTGTTATTCCCTCAAGCTCTATCGGTTTCCCTCTTTCAAAGTCTAAAAGCATACTTGTCTTGTAGTTCTTAAGGTCTGGGGAAGACTGGAGGTAGTTTTCCATTACCTTTGGCTTTAGCTTTACTCCGTGGGCTTCTGCAATGGCGTAACACTCCTCCATCAGCTTTTTAAGGATTTCGTAGGTTTCAGGGAGCTCCAGCATCTCCCCAACTGTAGCCTTTGTTACTACAGAGTAGGGGTTAAATGCGACGTTCCAGACCAGCTTTTTCCAGAGCGTATACCTTATGTCCCTTGAAGCCCTTGCCTCAATCCCACACTTCTTCATCTCCTCAACTACTCTCTCTACCCTCGCTGAAGGTTTTCCGGAGAGCTCCCCTATCTCCAAAAGTCCCGCTGCTTCGTGAACTACCGTTCCAGGCTCAGAGACGTAGCTCCCTATAAATGCCGTTGCCCCTAAAACGTGCTTTTCTCCCAAGTATTTGGCCAGTATTTCCTCGTTTTCAATCCCGTTTTGGACTGAGATAACGACGGTATTTTCCTTTAACATCGGCTTTATCTGGGGGGCTACCTTTTCTGTGTCGTACGACTTGACGCAGACTAAAACAACATCGGCCTTTCCTGCCTCTTCCGGTTTGTCTGTAAACTTAACTTTTTCGCTCTCTTTAACTGTAAACTCTCCGTGTTTAAAGCTCTTTACGGTTAAACCTTTCTCCTTCATTGCTTTAAGGTGTTCTCCCCGTGCAATAAAGACGACCTCGTGGCTGCACCTTGCCAGCATTCCTCCGTAAAAGCTTCCAACTCCACCTGCACCAAATACTACAAACTTCACGATTTCTTCTCCGATTTATCTTGTCATTCATAATCTAAACTCAAAAAAAGAGGGGAGCTCCACCTCCCCTAAACGTCCTGAATGGCACCTTTGGCGGCAGACGTTACGAGCTTTGCATACTTCCTGAGGAATTTAGACTTAATCTCCTTCTGCTTCGGCTTGAACTCTGAGAGCCTCTTTTGGAGCTCCTCATCGCTTATTAGAATCTCTAACTTCCTCTCGGGGACGTTTATGTGAATCTTGTCTCCGTCTCTAACAACTCCGATTGGTCCTCCTTCTGCAGCCTCTGGGGAGATGTGGCCGATGCAGGGGCCGTGGGTCCCTCCAGAGAACCTTCCATCTGTTATTAGTGCTACAGACTCTCCAAGCCCCATTCCCATAACTGCTGCAGTAACAGCAAGCATCTCCCTCATTCCAGGGCCGCCTTTAGGCCCTTCGTACCTAATGACGATTACGTCTCCGGCCTTTATCTTACCGTCCATAACGGCCTTCATTGCGTCCTCTTCGCAGTCAAACACTCTGGCAGTTCCCGTAAAGACCTTCATCTTATCTGAAACGGCTCCCTGCTTTATTACGGCTCCGTCCGGTGCAAGGTTTCCGTAGAGGATTGCAATTCCCCCTTCCGGGCTGTAGGGGTTATCTATCGGTCTTATTACGTCGTCGTCCCAAATCCTTGCAGCAGCTGCAATTTCCTTAATGTCTGTTCCTAACACTGTCGGGTTACTCTCAATTTTCTCAAAGAGCCTGTTCATGACTCCTGGAATTCCTCCAGCGTAGTGGAGGTCTTCCATAAGGTACTTTCCGCCGGGTCTCATTGAGCAGATCTTTGGAGTTTCCCTACTGAGCTGGTCAAAGAGCTTAATCTCAAAGGGAACCCCGGCCTCGTGGGCGATTGCAGGAAGGTGGAGAACTGTGTTCGTTGAACCTCCGAGGGCAAGGTCAACCCTTATGGCATTCCTGAAGGCTGCAGGAGTGAGGATATCCCTTGCCTTAACTCCCTTCTTGACCAGCTCAACTATCTTCTCCCCAGAAGCCTCTGCAATCCTTTTCTTCTCTGCAAGGGGAGCAGGAGAAGTTCCACAGTAGGGAAGGGACATTCCAAGGGCTTCAGTTAAACAGGCCATAGTGTTTGCCGTAAACATTCCCTGACAGGCTCCAGATGACGGACAGGCAGCTCCTTCAAGCTCTAAGAGTTCCTCTAAAGTTATCTCTCCTGCTTTATACCTTCCTATTGCCTCAAATGTGTGGGTTACGAGGTCTAACCTCTCCTTTCCCCTCCTTCCTGCAAGCATTGGGCCAGCAGTTACAACGATTGCAGGAATGTTAACCCTTGCGGCTCCCATAAGCATTCCGGGTGTTATCTTGTCGCAGGCAGTTAGAAGAACGATTCCGTCAAGCTGGTGGGCATTGACAACGTCTTCAACAGCGTCAGCTATCAGCTCCCTTAAGGGAAGTGAGAACCTCATTCCCTCGTGTCCCATTGCTATACCGTCGCAGATGGCCGGAACCCTTACGATGAAGGGAGTTCCTCCTGCAGCTGCGACTCCCCTCTCTATGAACCTCTCTAAAGAGAACATGTCTGCGTGGCCAGGAACCAAATCTGTCCAGCTTGAGATTATTCCAATTAGGGGTTTTTCAATATCTTTTCTCTGGAGCCCCGTTGCCATCATCAGGGCCCTTGCAGGAAGCTTTTCAAACTCCCTTAAAACATCACTCCTCATTTTCAGCTTCCTCCTGTGCCTTCTTCATGAGGAGCATCATTTCATCTCTAAGGCGGAGCCTTTCCTTCTTCATCTTCTCAAGTTCAAGTTCTTCCTGAGGAGTGAGGACTGCTTTCTTCTCCATTTTGTCAATTATGTCGTCAAGCTCCTGGTGTTTTTCCTCAAGGGTTTTAAAGTGGTGAAACTTCTCCCTTGCAAGGGCCTTGAGGTTTTCGTTCCTTAGCATCTTCTCCTCCTAAAGATTGAGTTTCAGTATTAAAGCGCTGTCGCTTTTGTAGTAGTTTTTCCTTTCAGAAATTTTTACGAAGCCAAAGCGTTTATAAAGTGAAATTGCCCTGTGGTTTTTCTCGTTCACTTCAAGAATTACCTGTTTGACTCCTCTTTCTTTTGAAAGTTTAATAAGTTCTTTAAGAAGTTTCCCTCCTATACCCTTTCCTTGGAACTCCTTCTTTACCCCTATTCTGTGAACTTCACAGGATTCCCCTATTAACCAGCCGAGACAATAGCCGACGAGTTTTCCGTTAAGTTTTGCAGTAAGGCCGACTGAAAAGGGTAGTTTCAACTCTTTCCTCAGCGTCTCCTCAGAGTAGGGTTCTTTAAAAAGCTCCCTTTCTAATTTAAGTATATCCGATAGGTCTTCCCCTTTAAAGTTTTCTACACTGAGGTTTTGCATCGTGGTCTCTTACGTAGTGGAATGTTAGAGGGGAAAGCTCACTTTCAGGAATTAGAAGGAGTTTTGTTGAGAGTGGAGCTCTCTCCTGAATGTTAGGAAGCTTGGTTAGCTCCGGAGGGAGCTCTCCCTTAAAGACGATTAACGGGTTTTCAACAAATTTGAGTTTTGAGAAAAGTTCTGACGGCTCTAAATCAAGAGCTTTTCCGTTTACCTCTGAGTAAACTTTCCCCCTCCTTGCAGGGATTACAGGAATAGGCGTAAACCCGAGCTTTTCGTAGCCGTATTTTAAGGCTTTAAGGGTTGTTGCAGACAGGACTTCTACTCCGCACTCTTTAAAGGCTTTTCCGACGGAAACTGAGAGCCTCACTCCCGTAAAAGAGCCGGGTCCAGACGTCACAACCAACTGATTGACCTCTTTCCTACTTACCCCTGATAAGAAAAGAGCTCTTTCTACCTCTCTGTATACAACTTCAGCGTGGAGTTTAGGCCTATTCCAGCTTACTGTTGATACTATTTCTTCGCCAACTTCTACTGAAACGCTTCCTTCAGGTAGTGAAAGGTCTACGCCTAACCTTATCATGCCGTCTTTATTACCCTTATGAGTATCGGTTTTCCTTTTTCGTCTACGTCAAGTATCTCAATTTTAACGTTTGCGATGTCTATTGTTTTTCGCTTTTTAAGGACTATTCCTCTATCTTTTGCGATTCTCTCTATTAAATCAATCAAGTATTTGTCTTCCTCAAAAGGAATGTGGACGTCTAACATCTCGTTTAAGGATTCAATTGTTATGTATGGGTCAATAATAATTGCAGTTCCCGGTGGAATGCTCTTAAGAGTTAAGAATTTCCTTATGAAGAATAGAATGAGTAGGGAAATTGTTCCCAATAAAACACTTTTAAAGTCGTGACCGGTTATGATAATTTCCCTTGCTATTGCTATTAAGAGAACGTCAAATACGATTCTTGGCTGATGTTTTATCAGCATGATTACCAATTCAACTACAATAACAAACATAAGGAGAGGGGATATCAGCTCTTTAAGGCTCTCTGTTGCGTCTTTCACGTGGCCTGTAAGTACTATCTCTTCAATGTGAATCATTTTTGGAGAGAGGAGTAGAAACTCAATAAACAGAATGATTGAAATTGTTAAAAGGGTAAACGTTATTAACAGAAGGAAGAGGTCTGAAACTTTTGTAAGGAACTGTTCTACCCTCTTTGTGAAAGTCATCATACTCCTATCTCTCCTAAATACCATTTTATCAGGGTATCTCCGAAGTAAAGGGACAGGAGGGCTCCAATTGAAAGAAACGGCCCAAACGGAATTGGCCTTTCCTTTCTTCCTCTTTTGGTAAGAATCAGAGCAATCCCAACAGTAGCTCCAATCAACGATGCGAGGAAGAGCGTAACGAGGACTTTCTCCCAACCTAAAAAAGCCCCTACAACCGCCATTATGTTTGCGTCTCCGTATCCCATTCCCTCCTTTCCCGTGAAGACGTAGTAGGTTTCAATTATGAAGAGGATAACTCCGGCTCCGAAAGAAGCTCCGAAAACTGCCTTCTTGAAGGAGTGGTCTGGAACGAAGAAAGAAAACAGCAGGCCGGAGAGAAGAGCTCCGTAGCTGAGCCTAACGGGAACTTCCATAGTTTTAAGGTCAATGAACGAGATGACTATCAGGTAGTAGGTAAGGAGTAGGTAATAGAGGGATGAGAAACTTACTCCGAACCTACATACGGTTGCAGCAGTCAAAAGGCCTGTGAGGAGTTCCACTAGAGGATACTGTAGGCTTATCCCCTCTCCGCAGTTTCTACACCTTCCCTTTAGTATCAGATAGCTGATAACGGGAACGTTATCGTAAGGTTTTATCCTCTCTCCACACTTGGGACAGTGGGAAGGAGGCCAAACGACAGACTCCCCTTTAGGAATTCTGTATATGCAGACATTTAGGAAGCTGCCTATAAACAGGCCTAAAACGAAGGCTAAAAGGCAGGTAGCTGCCATTAGTGGGTCTCCTTTGGGGCCGACTTAACAAACTGGACAAGCCCCCTTAAAAACTCCGACCACTTCTCAACTGCCGACTTTACTTCCGTTTGGAGGACTTTAAGGGCTTCGTCTTCTTTTCCTTCATACATCAGATCGTCGAGCTTAAAAATGGCGTCTTCAAGTTTTGCAATCTCTTCGTCTATTCCGTCGTATATCGGGAGTATATTTGAGCCAGAATCTACCAGTTTTACAGTCCAGTCTAAGGAGTCAAGCAGGTTGTTGAGCATCACTTTTGCAATTTCGGGTTTTGTGTGCCAGTCAGAAACTATCTGGTCTATGGCGTTTTTCATCCCCTCTAAGGCTACAAGTGCAAGCTCTATCTGTTTTCTTACCATGTTCTGGGCAGGCTCGGTTACGATGTTAAGCTCTTCAAGGTTCTTTACTTCGTCAACTTTTGAAGGGTGTAGCTTTTCTCCCTTTCTTTCAACGTATTTTATAGACCTTTCGGGGAACAGGAAACGATACTCTATTAGGCGTAGTAACCCCGTTGTGGAGGTCCCTTCTACCTGTTTCCCAACTTCAAACTCAACGGGCTTCCCGTCAATATTTACTTTAAGTTTCCTCTTTCCCTGTGACGTTCTCAAAGAGCACCTCCAGAGCTCTCTCTTTTGTGAGTTTTATCGCTTCTCTCCTTCCCACAAAGAGAGAGGAGAGGAACTTGAGTAGCTTTTCGTCTCCCAGAGGAAATTTAATCCTCTTAACTGTGTTAACAATTGCCGTTGCTTCTCTTTCAACCTGTTGAACTGTTTCATACCTGTAGGAGAGGGATTCCCTAAGTGCCTCTAAAACTTCCTCTTTTCCCTCTTTCAGGCCGTTAATTAGCGGAATTTCTGAGTGGTATTTAAGGAGTTCCCCTGCCCTTGCGAGGGCGTTTCCCCTCATATAGCCAAGACCTTTCACACTTCCCAGTAGTGAGAAATTAAAGGGAATCCCGCTCCTTACCATCATAATAGCTCGGTGAACTGTTTCAAACTCAAAGACGTTAAGTTTACAGAGGAGCTGGCCTAAGAGGGAGCTTTCCGGCGGTAGAGTTGAGAGCTCTCCCGGTGGCCTTGCAATGTTCTTGAACGGGAAGAAGCCGCCGGTGGCGTAAAAGGTTAAAACCTCGTAGTTGTCGTTCCTCTCAAGCCCAGTTCTCTCCTCAATCAGCCTAATTATCTTCTCAGATTCCCTTAAAAATCCTTCTCCTGCAAATACTTCAACGCTTTTAGGGTTAAACTCTTTCCTTATAAAAGGCCTTAAAACGAAAGTGTATCCAACTGTCGGCTTTTCCTGAATGAGCTCTTTAGAAGCCGTTAACCTTTCCTGAAATTCCCTGTAGCAGTAGGGTGAAATAAAAGATGAGACTAAGAGTTTCGTAAGGTAGGTGGGCTTGTTCCCTTCTAAAAATCCCATTTCTTGCAGTTCTTCCAGAATCTCCTCAACCTCCTTCAGAAGAAGAGGGTTTTTCTTCAGGCTAAACATCTTACTCAGTGCACTTTTCCAGTCGCTTCCATACCTAACGAGAGGGCCTAAGAGCATAAGGCTCAAGAAGGATTTCCTCCTGTTCTGACACGCCTTTCCCTCCCTCTCAATCCCAGAGGAGAGGGCAGTTGTAAATGGCATTTCCATCTCTTCTTTTAGAGCTTCCTCAACGGCCTTCTCCTTTGCCCCTGTGACAACAACGTAGGAGTAGCCCTTCTCAGAAAGGCCAAACCTTCCTGCCCTTCCCTCCATCTGGAGAATCGTTAATGGATCCGGGAAGAAACAATACCTCAAGGTTAACCTGTCAAAGCTTCCCCTTACGAATATTACAACGTTGTCTGCAGGTAGGTTAACTCCATAGGCGAGGGTCTGGGTGGCATAGAGCCTCTCAAGGTCACCCTCTTTAAACTCTCTTTCAATTATCTCCCTCTCTTCCTGAGGAACGTCTGCGTTGTGGAATGCTACAGTTCCTTTTTCTCCTTCTTCCGGTATAAAGGGAAGTGTTTCGTTTAAAACCCGCTTTTTGTAGATGCCGTTTTCAACCTGGAGAGCTTGCCATCCGAGGTCTTTCCTCGGGATGAAGACTAAGGTTTTCCCCTTTAACTTGAGCCCTTCAACCGTTGCAACTACTTTCTCTTCAGCCGTTCCTTTCGGCAGCTTTACCCTGTTTAAAAACTTCCTCATGTTCAGAACTTTCCTCTCTAAGGGAACAGGCCGCCACTCAGACTCCAAGAGGAGCTCCGCCTCCATCCACTTTGCAAGCTCCGGGGCTCCTGGAACGGTTGCAGAAAGGGCAATGAGAGGGATTCCCTCCTCTAAAGCGTAGCTTACAATCTCTTCAACTGCTGCTCCCCGAGAAGGCTCTCTGATTATGTGAATCTCGTCTATCACTAAAGCTCCTGCCTCTTCAAACCACTTTGCCCTGTTCCTTGCTGCAGAGAGTAAGCTCTCGTAGGTGCATACAACCGCCGGCTGGGTAATCTCTGAGAGCTCCTCAATCAGGTCTCCCGTTCGGATTCCTACCTGGCTGAAGATAACTCTGAACTCTCTAAACTTTTCCCAGATAAGTGAACGGGTTGGAGCGGTGTATATGAACTTCCCGCTACTATTCTTCAAATAGAATAGGTAGGAAATAAGGGTTTTCCCCGAGCTTGTCGAAGACGAAACGAGGGCATTTCCTCCTTCGTAGAACCTATAAAAGGCTGTTTGAAGAGGGTTTAAGAGTTGGTACGGAAAAGGGAGTTCCTCCTCTGAGACTTCTGTTAAAGGGAGTTCCTCAACCTCGCCGTTTACGGCTAAAACGGCCTTTCCAGATTTCCCATCAAACTGAGACGATTCTAAAACTTTAATGGTTTTCATTTTCTTAAATTCTCCCTAAATTAAGAGATACTAAATTTTGAGTAGTCCGGAGGTGTTATGCAAATTTATGTGTTTGAGTGTAAAAAGTGCGGTGCCGAGTTTGAGGAGACAATCTACTCTCCTCTTCAGCTTATGGAGATTAAGTGTCCCTACTGTGGCTCTGAAGACGTTGAAGTGATTGACGTTGCCAACTTCTGTTCACCATTTGGCTGAGGTTAATTCTTGGGGCGGTCTGCCCCTTTTGGTATTCTTTCAAGAAACGGAATACGGAGTTAAATTTGATACTTAAAATTCTAATTCTCCTTATAGTTATAGGAGTTATCTTCGGTTGGGATAAGATTCTCAACCTCTTCAAGGCCTTCTTTCAGGCTAAGAAGGAGTTTGAGAGAGGTTTAAAAGAAGAAGACCAAAAGAAGGAAGAGAAACCTGGTATAAAAATTGTAAAGTAGCCTTCTTACCTGCTCCTCCTCTTTGATAAGATTCCTGCTATACTCTAAAGGAGGAGCAGGGGCATGAGGAAATTCCTTTCCCTTTTGCCGATTCTTGTTTTCTCTTTTCCTGCCGTTTCGGATGCCGGAAACGTTGATACCTTCGGTATCGGTTCAAAGGCTACTGCCCTCGGAGGAGCTTTCTCAGCCTATGCAGACGACCCTTTTGCTGTTTACTACAACCCTGCAGGCTTGACCCAAATAGACCGCCCTACAGTTTCTATTGGATTTGAAGCTCTAAATCCGAAGATAAAAGTTCACAACTACAGGGCTATAGACGGAGACGGAAATAAGGTTGAACCTTACGGTATCTCCTTTTCGGATTCTTCGGACAACCTTGTTGTTCCCCACTTCGGTTTTGCTACACACCTGTGGAATAACGTTTACTTCGGAATTGCAGCTTACATCCCCTACGGTCTCCACATAAAGTGGGAGGATGACACTTCAAAGAATTCTGCTGCCTACAACGGCTTTGAATCCTATTACGTTAGGGGAGTCGTAACTCCTACTATAGCTATAAAACTTACGGATAAACTCTCTGTAGGTTTGGGAATCTCTTTTGGCCGTTCAGATGCAGGAACTCAGAGGAGAATTTATGCACCTTCAATTCCTTCTCTTAACGGTAGAGTTATTAAAGGGGACCTCCACGACGACTTTAACATCTCCTTTAACGCCGGTATTCTTTACAAGCTCTACGATAACCTTTCCTTGGGTTTAACCTACCGCTCTAAAACGAATACGGATTTTGAAGGAACGGTTGAAGTTAAAGGGGTTGATAAGGTAGATGCTTCAACCAGTATAGACCATCCGGATCAGCTACAGTTTGGCGTTAAGTATAAACCCAACAAGAGGCTTACCTTAACTGCAGATGTTGTTTGGACTAACTGGAGTCAGATACACGGCTACACAGTTAAGTTTAAAAGACCTCTCCTTGGCAAGACCGAAGAAGATTTTCCAAGAGACTGGAAGGATACAAGACAGTTAAGGTTAGGCGTTGAGTATAAGTGGAACGAGTTCTTAACTTTAAGAGGTGGATACTTCTACGACCCTTCTCCCATTCCAGACCACACCTTTGACATGCTCTGGCCTGACGCCGACAAGAAGACCTACTCGGTGGGAGCCGGACTTCACTTCGGAAGGTTGACTGTTGATACCGTTCTTCAGTACATCGTTGCCGAGTACAAGAGGGAGGTTGGAGGAGAGAGTGAGAACCTTAATAACAGCTATTCCGGTGTTTCTGGAAATCCCGGTAGGGTTTCAATGTCTGCAGACGGTCACTTGTGGGGTTACGGAATAACCGTAAGTTACAGGTTTTAGGGGGTTATAATGAAAAAGTTAGTCAGCTGTTTGGCTGCTGCTTTAATAGTCTCTTCCTGCGGTGGGAGTTTGCAGAGCTCCGAGGGCGTTACCCCACAGGTTAACAACAGCGTTGAGAGGAGTTGCCTGGTGTTTGACCCGTTTTCAAAGAGTGCCAATCAACCACTTGGAATACCGTTTCCAAACGATATTCTCTGGGTGTCTCAAAGTAGAGGAGAGGCTTATGTAACCCTTGATACGTCGTCTGTTTCAGACCCTGTGGAGAAACTCCTGTTTGAGGCTGTTAACGAACTTCACATTACCGGTTTAAGCCCCAACACGCCGATTTTTATTCCACTCTCTTCAGACGATCCTTTAGATAGAGCTTCTTTAACCGGTAGATTTTTCCTTTTTGACTTAACGGTTCTATCACAGCTCCAAGAAGCTCAAACAGAAAAAGAGAGGGCGGAGCTCTTTTCCCTATTAGTTCAGAACGGCAGGCTCTACGCTGCGCAGGATGGAAAATACCTAAAGTTCTACCCCGTTAAACCCCTTGAGGCCGGCCACAGATACCTGTTTGTCCTTTTAGACGGGATAAAGGATAAAAACGGGAACTCAGTTCTTCCGCCTCAGGTTTACAACGAGCTTGAAGGAAAAACGCCCCTTTCAGACACTCAGCTTGAAACTTTGAGGGAGAAATACCAGTATCTGTACAACGAAATTTTTCCAGTCCTTTCACAGGTAATGGGAATTACTTTCAATAGAAAGACAGTTCTTGAGTCTTTCACCTTCTCAACGGCAGATAAGACTCTTTCTGTTTCAGACCTATCTCAGATTAAAGCCGTTGCAGAGGGAGAGGCGGATACACTTAACATAACAGGTCTTCCCTACTCTCAGATTGAGGCCGACTACAGGACTTTTGACTCTGAAGACCCGACAAAATCTCCCCTCTACGGCGTTTTAAACCTCATCCTTAAGAACCCGCAATTATTGGAGAGTTTAAGGGCTAACAACCTCTTTCCTGCGTTTAACGTAAGGAAATTGAAAGAACTTTTCACTTTAATAGAGAACAGCCAGTCCTTTGACTTAAAAGACTACGTTAAGTTTATTCCCGTCTATATAGGAAACGGATCAAACTACACGGGAACTGTTTACATCTTTCAACACGGCCTCGGAAGTGACAGGACGAGGGCTGAAAACCTTCTGTCTGACGTTACCTACCCGGTTGTAGCGATAGACCTTCCCTACCACGGAGCTTACACAAAGCTTACAGAGAACGACCAATTTGAGTGTGGAGAGGGTAAGTGTTACTTAACGGGAAACGTTGGGGCGGATAGGCTTAACATCTACCAGTCTGTTTTCAACCTGAGACTTCTTGAACTCCTACTTAAGAGCGGCGTTTATGACATTAACCGAGACGGAGAACCTGACAGAGTTCAAACAGTTAACTTTGTCGGCGTTTCTATGGGAGCTATAACGGGCTCAATTTACGCCCATTTTGGAGCTCCGAGCAAGGTTGTTCTAAACGTCGGCGGCGGAAACTACGTCTCAATTATTGATGCAGCTAAGAACGAGCTTATAGAGGGTCTTTTAAAATCAACGGGTGTTGAGAAGAACACAAACGGGTATGCAGTTCTCCTTGGGATTTTCCAGCTAATTCTTGATCCTGCAGACCCTGTTTACCTTGGAACTCAGAACACCGATTCAACCCTTGTTCAAAACGCCTGTTGTGATACTGTCGTTCCTTTCGTTTCAAACAGAGCTCTCGCCGAAAGGGTAGGCTACAGCTCCTTTGTGAGACTCTCAAAGGATTCAGACTTTGAAAATCCTCTGGCATCTCCCGGCTGGTATCTGTTTGGAGACGAAGATAACTGGGTTCACCATAGCTTTTTAATTCACACAAACCTTGAGAGTTACCCGGAAGTTCAGCCCCATACCACAGTTGAATACCTTAAGGAAGCTGAAAAGGCTGCAAGAAGACAGATAGAGGAGTTCTTCTCTCAGTAGTTGGGAAAAAAACATTTTACCTTTCTTCCCTCAACCTCTACGGTTGGGGGAACCTCTCTCCTGCATATCTCTTTAACTTTCTTGCACCTTGGGTGGAACGGACAGCCCTTTGGTCTTTCAGACGGTTCCGGAACGTTTCCCGGAATAGCCGGGAGTTTCCTCTTCGGTTTTCCTGTTAGCTTTGGAGATGAGGCTATTAAACCCTCTGTGTAGGGATGGAGTGGTTTTCTGAAGATTTCTTCCTTTTCCCCCGACTCAACTGTAAAGCCGGAATACACCACAAAAACCCTTTCTGCAAACTCCTCAACTACTCCCATGTCGTGTGTTATAAGAACGGTGCCCATTTTTCTGTTTGATGAAAGCTCAACGAGAAGCTCAAGTATTCTCTTCTGAACAGTTACGTCTAAAGCCGTTGTTGGTTCGTCTGCTATTAAGTAATTTGGGTTACAGGCAAGTGCCATGGCTATCGCAACCCTCTGTTTCAACCCTCCGGATAGGTGGTGAGGGTAAGCGTTTAGCCGCTTTTCGGCTTCCGGTATCTGAACCATTTTAAAAAGCTCAAGGATTCTATCTCTTAACTCGCTCTTACTTCCTTTAAATCCGTGAAATATTAGAGCTTCTGCTACTTGGTCTTCAACTTTCATCAGCGGATTTAGGGACGACGAAGGATCCTGAAAGACCATGGCCACCTTCTCCCACCTGAAGCGGCGGAGCTCCTCCCCTTTTAACCTTAGAACGTCCGTTCCGTCAACTTCTACTTTTCCGTTTACTTTTAAGTTCTCGGGAAGAAGCCTTAAAACAGATAACCCGGTTAGTGACTTCCCGCTTCCGCTCTCTCCTACGAGGGCTATCCTCTCTCCCCTTTCACAGTAGAGCTCCACGTCAACGGTAATCTTTACTTCCCCTGCTGAGATTGAGAGAAAGCTAACGTTTAGAGGCATCTCACCTCAACCCAGTAGGCGTTTTCGTTGAAGACGTCCGGCTCAAAGTAGAGCTCCCTGCATAAGAGTTTCCTCCCCTGCCTTTCCTTTGCTGCCAAGTAGTGGGAGATGGTGGTGGGGAGCTCCCCTAAAAACTTCCCGTCTTCTGTCTGTAAAACGTAAGTTACCGGTGACTTGGGGTTTAGGGGTTCAGACTTTAAAAAGAACTTCTGCTTCTCTCTTATGACCCTCTCCCAGTTGGGTCTGAAAATTCTCTTTGTTCTGACAGGGGTGTAGTAGGTGTCTATCTCTGCAAGAAGGTGGTGGACGTTTTCATAGTTTCCGAGGCTAAGGATAAACGTGGAGAGTTCTTGAGGGAAACTCTCCCCTGTTAAGAGAGCTCCTATAAGCGGCCACAGGTCGTTTTTTGTGATTGTCTCTTTTAAATCTTCTGCCTTTGCCTTTAAGATGTTCGGGTTTTTTTTCCAGAGGGCGGAGAGGGAGCTCTTAACAAACTCGTAGTTCTCCGTTGTAAACTCAAAGTTTTCAAGGAGTTTTAAGAGTTCCTTTATCTCCGTCTTGAAGCGCTTTCTGTAAAGGAGCCTTGTCATCAGCCACCGTTTGTTGACTTTCTTGAGGAGCTCCTCTGCCATTTCCCTATCTAAAAACCAGCTGAGGTAAACGCTTCCCTTTCCCAGCTCTACGTCGTAAACTCTGTCAACTAAGGGTGCGATTATCTTCTCTCTGAAGATGTCCTTTGTCAGTTCTTTGAAGGAATCCCTTATTACGGAGATAACTTTTTCAATTGCGCTCTTAACGTTTTTAGACCTGACGATAAACTCAATCCTTATGTCTGCGCCGTTTAACTCCTCTGAAACCCTTGGTACGATTACTATCCCTTCTTTTTCAACCACTTCAAGGTTTGAGTAGGCAAGGTGTGTCGGAAAGTGGAACTCCAACTCCTGAGCTATATACTCAAGGACAGAAGTTGCAGCAGACGAGAGAACTCTGTCTTTAACCTGAAAGAGCTTCTCAACCTTTATTTTTTCTCTCTTAAGGGTTTTTTCTTCCAACTCCGGCTGTGTCAGTTTCCCTTTCTCAAACCTTTCCCAGATGGAAAGGTCAACGTCAGAGTCTGAAAGCTTTAGTTCAATTAGCTCCTCTTCCCTTAAATACCTCCTTGCGGCGTCTCTTATCCTCTTTGCCCTTAAAAAGTTCCTTGTCTCTTTTTTTGAGAGTTCCCACAGGTTCTCAGTTATGTGGCTTACCTCACCTTTTAGAGGCCAGAAATAGTTCTTCCTGACTTCCCTAATGAACTGGTAGGAAAAGATTTTCTCTACAGGAGCCTTTAGGAGCTGGAAGTCAACGATGGAGAGCTCCTTGTTTGATAGAACAACAAGTGACGGTGAAAAGGGAAACTGCTCCCTAATAATCTTTATCTTCTCAGAGATGAACCTTTCAGTTACTCCCTCAAAGGGAACGGCAGAGAAAACGACTAAAACCTTTGACTTCCTCTTTAGGAAGTTCTCACTCTTTATTGAGACTGAAAGGGCGTTTGAGAGGAGCATGGCAAAGGGGAGAGCTCCCGGGTCTCCTGGAAATATTCCGTCTAACTGAACTTGGAGCTTCTTTAACCTTTCAGCGAAAAAGAGAAGGGCGTCTGTTATCAGTTCCTGACTAACCTTTTTAGACTTAAAAACCAAAGAGGTGTTTACTTCACTTATCTGCATTTTCCCTTAAAACCTCTTTCAGGATTTCAAATCCGTAGTCTATCTCTTCCCTCTCTATGATGAGAGGCGGAACGAACCGCAGAACGTTTCCTGCCGTGCAATTAATAATAAGTCCCTTCTTCAGTGCCGATGCAACTATATCTCCACAAGGGACTTTGCAGACAACTCCAAGCATCATTCCAAGTCCCCTTACTCTCTCAAGAATCTGTGGAAACTCTGAAACTAACTCCTCAAGCCTTTTCTTCAGGTATTCTCCTTTTTCCCTTACGCTTTCCATAAATCCCGGCTCTGTTACAGTTTTCATAACCTCAACTCCAGCCCTCGTTGATAGGAAGTTCCCTCCGAAGGTTGAAGCGTGAAGACCGGGCTTTAAAACCTCTGCAGCTTTTCCCTTAGCAACTATTGCCCCTATGGGAACTCCGTTTCCAAGGGCTTTCGCAAGGGTCATAACGTCTGGCTCAACGCCGTAGTGTTTGTAAGCAAAGAGCTCCCCAGTCCTTCCGATTCCGGTCTGAACCTCGTCAAATATCAAAATGGCGTCAAACTGGTCTGCTAACTTTCGGAGCTCCTTTAAAAACTCTTTCTCTGCAGGGATAACTCCTCCTTCTCCCTGTACGGGCTCAACTATTATTCCAGCGGTTCTCTCAGATACAACTTCCCTAACTGAGTCTACGTTGTTAAACTCGGCAAACTTTACTCCCGGAATCATAGGGCCGAATCCCTCGCTATACTTACCCTGTCCCGTAACCGTAACCGCTGCCATTGTCCTTCCATGGAACGACTGTTTGAATGCGACTATCTCGTACTTTTCAGGGTCCTTCTCCGTTCCGTATCTCCTTGCAAGTTTGAGAGCTCCCTCGTTTGCCTCTGCCCCTGAGTTGCAGAAGAAGACCTTTTCTCCGAAAGAGTTCTTACAGATTAGCTCGGCAAGCTCAGCCTGAGGCTCTATGTGGAACAGGTTAGAGGTGTGAATTAGCGTTTTTGCCTGTTCACATATCGCCTCTGAAACCCTCGGGTGGCAATGGCCTAAATTACAAACGGCAATTCCAGCCAGCATGTCTAAATACTTCTTCCCTTCACTGTCGTAGAGCCAGCAACCCTCTCCCCTTACAAACGAGATGGGAAACCTGTTATAGGTTTTCATTACGAACTCTTCTGTCTTTTCAAATACGCTCTTTTCCATTTTCCCTCCAGTGGGAGTTGTAGGAAAAAAGTATAAAGAATTGAGTTTTTAAGGCTTAGCGGAGCTCCACTACGGTTACTCCGTCTCCTCCCTCTTCAGGCTTTCCAGACCTGAAGGACTTTACGTATGGAGACTCTTTCAGGTATTCCCTTATGAGCCTCTTTAGTATCCCCTCTCCGTAGCCGTGGACGATTTTAACCTCTTTTACTCCGACTAAGTTTGCCTCGTCTAAGAACTTCTCTACAGCCCTTAAGGCTTCCTCTCCCCTCATTCCTAAGACCTTTAGAACGGGGAAGAAACGGGAAGGTTTTTTAACGTTTACGCTTACCGTCTCTTCTTTTTTGGGAGCTCCCTCAACAACCTCAACCTGTGAGAGCTTAACGTCAACCTTTAGGGCTCCAACCTGAACCTTAACTGTTTCCTTTTCCCTGTTTACCTCAACTACCGTTCCCTTCCTTCCGCTCTTTAGAATCCTTACTGTGTCCCCTACTTTAGGCTCCCTCTTTGGTTTTATCTCTTCCTCTAACTTTGCCCTGTTCTTGACGCTAACAATGACCTTTTTTACCTTCTGCTTTGCCCTCTCTGCCTCCTTCTCCTTAAGGGCTTCCTCAGTTCTCCTCTCAAGCTCTTCTATATAGCTCTTTAGTTTCTGTGAAAACTCCTCTTTCAGTTTTCTCTCCCTCTTGTAGAGCTCCCTCTCCCTCTCCTCAAGCTTCTTTTTAAGCTCCTCAACTCTCTTCCTTTCACTTTCAAGCTTTCTATACTCCTTCTCTAAGGCCTCCAGTATGTCATCTGCCAACTTGTCTTCGGCCTTCATTAAGCTCTTTGCAGTCTCTATAACCTCCCTTGGAACGCCGAACCTCTCTGCAATTACGAGGGCGTAGCTCCTTCCGACAATTCCGTAGGCAAGCTTGTAGAGAGGTTTCAGTGTTTTCTCGTCAAAGAGGACTGAGGCTACCTCGTAGTAGTCGTCCTTGTAAGCAAAGAGCTTTACGGGTGTAAAGTGGGTTGTAGCTACAACCTTTGCTCCCCTCTCCTTTAGGTACTTGAGTATTGCAACGGCTAACGTTGAACCCTCTACTGGATCTGTTCCCGCTCCGAGCTCATCTAATAGAACTAAGGAGTTTGAGTCTGCTTCCTTTAAAATCTCTGCAACGTTCTTTATGTGGCCGCTAAAAGTAGAGAGGGACTGCTCTATGCTCTGCTCGTCCCCTATGTCTGCAAACCACTTTTTAAAGAGCCTTATTGAACTTCCCTCCTCTGCAGGAATTAGGAATCCCGTCTGTGCCATTAGGGTGAGCAGCCCTGCCGTTTTAAGTGTTACTGTTTTCCCTCCGGTATTGGGGCCTGTTATTACAAGTCCACTTTCAAGTCTTATGTCAACGGGAACAGCCTCTTTTCCTGAAAGAACTAAAAGAGGATGCCTTGCCCCTTTAATGTTTAAGGAGCTTTTAATTTCGGGAAGGGTTCCTTTCAGTTTGAGGCTCATATAAGAAACTGCGTAGCGTCTGTCTACCTCAATCAGGGCTTTAAAGCTCTCTTTTATCTCCTCTCTGTGTTCGGCTGCTAAGACAGAGAGCTCCCTAAGAATCCTCCTTATTTCCTCCTTCTCCCTTGAGCGGAGCTCCCTCAGTCTGTTGTTCTCCTCAACTACAGATAGAGGCTCAACGTAGAGCGTTTGGCCTGAGGATGAACGGTCGTGGACTATTCCCTTAAACCTCTTTAGGAACTGGGGCTTTGCAAGGATAACGTACCTTCCGTCCCTCTCCGTTACAATTCTGTCCGGACATAAGTCCTCGTTCCTGTTTACTATTGAGTAGAGTCTCTCCTTTATCCTGTCAGATACCTGTTTCAGTGAGCGCCTTATGGACCTTAGGCTTGGAGATGCAGAGTCTAAAACCTCTCCGCTCTCGTCAATTGACTCGTTGAGCTTCTGGCGGAGCTCTTTAACCTCTTTCAGCCTCTCTGAGAAGAATCCTATCCTCTCAAACCTCTCGTCAAGGTTGCTGAAGAACCTCTTTAAGATGGAGGACTGGTTTAGGACTTTAAGAACAGATAGAAGTTCCTCAGGGCTGAGGACAGCTCCTTCTACTTCCAACTTCTCTAAAACGGGAGTAATGTCTGGAAAGCTCTCAAGTGGTAGGTTTCTCTCTGAGAGGAGCTTGGAAAAGGTGTCGGTTAGGGAGAGCTCCCTCTCAACCTCTTCCCTCTTTAATTTTGGCCTTAAAAGTAGAACTGCTTCTCTACCGGGTTCACTCTTTGCAAGGTTTGAGGTTTTCTTAAGGAGTTTGAAGAACTCTAAGGAGTTGAACGTCTTTTCCATTAGGAGGCGCCCCGCTCCTTTGAACGTAGTATGAAGACCCCCCTCCAATCACCCAAAGAAGCGAGGCACCAGAATCTGATAAACATTATAACAAATTCCTTATGAAAGGAGCTCCTTAACAATTTTATTGACCAGTGAGCCGTCTGCCTTGCCTTTAACCTTAGGCATAACGATCTTCATAACCTTTCCCATGTCTTTAACAGATTCAGCTCCGACTTCCTCAATGGCTTTCTTAACTATCTCCCTTATCTCCTCTTCACTCATCTGCTCAGGAAGGTAAGACTCAACGATTGCAAGCTCGGCCTTCTCCTTCTCTACGAGGTCCTGCCTTCCTCCCTTCTCGTACATCTCAATAGACTCTTTCCTCTGCTTTGCGTACTTCATCAAGAGCTGGATAATCTCCTCGTCGGTTAGCTCTCCCCTCTTCTCAATCTCGGCGTTCTTAATCAGTGAGTTAATCATCCTGATTGTTGAGAGTCTAACCTTATCTTTGGCCTTCATGGCCTCTTTCATGTCGGCCTTTAGGCGCTCTTTTAAGCTCATACCTACTCCTTATTTCTTTTTCTTCTTACCCTTTGGTGGAAGGAGACCACGTTTCTTGAGGGCCTTTATGAGCCTCTTCCTTGCAGCCATTGCCTTCCTCTTCCTCTTCTCAGAAGGCTTCTCGTAGTATTCCCTTCTCTTAATCTCTGTAAGGATTCCTTCTTTTTCGCAGAGCTTCTTAAACCTCTTTAACGCTTTCTCAAACGGCTCTCCGTCTCTTACGTAAACTGTTGCCATTAAGCATCGCCTCCTTTTAAAGGGTTTTTCGCAGAGGCAATTATATGATTGATGTTCCCGTTTGTCTACCTGAACTTAGTGGGTATCGTGGCTTCCTACGTCGATTAGGACGATATCCCTTTCTGTTACGGCAAAAGTTAGAACTATTCCATAACTCATTGTAATTGAAACTGAGTATTTCCCTTCT